>DS021198.1:0-6109 GCA_001735895.1 Olavius algarvensis Gamma 3 endosymbiont
TCCGCACAGCCCGAACTCGTATCCCTCCATGTACTTGATCCCGCCCCAGACCAGATTCGAGGAGTGTTGACTGGTGAATCCGGCGAAGTCGCGTGCGTCGATTAACGCAACCTTCAACCCGCGTGCCGCCAGCGCCGCCGCCGAGACCGAACCATTGATGCCGCTACCGATGACCAGGGCGTCGAAATCCTCGCTTTCGAGTCGCGCTATATTCTTGTTTCGCAAATCCATGTATTAGCTTGTCGGGTTACGCAATATTCCAGGATTCGATCCCGCTTCAGACTTTCCTGAAAACAAACACGAACCAGCCGATTGCCAGCGCCACGGCGCCCCATAGGGGCGTACCGAAAAAAGCCAGCCAGCCAAGATGGATGAAACCGGTTCCAAGCCAGGATATAAAAAGCCGATCGCCGCGCGTGGTATCGATGCCGAACACACCGCGTCGCGGATTGCCGCCTGGGCTGTATTTTTCCCACAGGCCCATGGCGACGATCGAAGCGACGATGACGACAAAAAACGCGGCTGTCGGCCAGGTCCACGCCATCCACGATAAATCCATCATGTTATTTCCATTGGCTCAAACACGCCCCAGGGCAAAACCCTTGGCAATATAGTTGCGTACGAAATAAATCACGATCGCGCCGGGTATGATTGTCAGCGAACCGGCGGCGGCCAGCAGCCCGAGTTCGTAACCCGAGGTGCTCGCCGTTCGTGTCATGGTTGCCGCAATCGGCTTGGCGTTTACCGAAGTCAGGGTTTTGGCCAGCAGCAGTTCCACCCAGGAATACATGAAACAGAAAAATGCGGCCACGCCGATACCGGCGGCAATGGTGGGAATAAAAATACGGACGAAAAATCGCCAGAACGAATAGCCGTCGAGATAAGCGGTTTCGTCGAGTTCTTTGGGTATTCCTGACATGAACCCCTCGAGAATCCAAACCGCGAGCGGGATATTGAACAAGCAATGTGCCAGCGCCACCGCGATATGGGTATCGAATAATTCGATTGCCGAGTAAAGCTGGAAAAAAGGTAGTGCAAATACCGCCGGCGGCGCCATCCGATTGGTTAACAGCCAGAAAAACAGGTGTTTGTCACCGAGAAAACGGTAACGTGAAAAAGCATAAGCCGCCGGTAGCGCCACCGCGACCGAAATCACGGTATTGATAACCACATAGATCAGCGAGTTGATATAGCCGTTATACCAGGTCGGATCGGTGAATATCTTGACGTAATTGGCGAGCGTGAATTGTTGCGGAAACAGGGAAAAGCCGCCCAGGATTTCGTTGGTGGTTTTGAAGGACATCGTCAGCAGGCCGTAGATCGGCAACATCAGGAACAAGATGTACAGGGTCGGCAGAATCCATTTTTTATTCATGAATCATTGCGCCTCGTTGCGCATCATAATGGTGTAAAAAGCCCAGCAAATCAGCAGCACCACCAGAAAGTAAATCAATGACATCGCCGCCGCGGGCCCAAGGTCGAACTGCCCGAGCGCGATCTTGACCAGATCGATCGACAGGAAGGTGGTGGTATTTCCGGGACCGCCGCCGGTCAGGACGAAAGGTTCGGTATAAATCATGAAGCTGTCCATGAAACGCAGCAGAATAGCGATGGTCAGCACGCGTTTCATCTTCGGTAACTGGATATAGCGAAACACCGCCCAGGCGCTGGCGCCATCGATACGCGCCGCCTGGTAGTAGGCGTCGGGAATCGAGCACAGGCCGGCGTAACTTAAAAGCACCACTAGCGAAGTCCAGTGCCAGACATCCATCACCACGGTCGTCATCCACGCGGAAACGGGCTGCTGGGTAAAATTGTAGTCAAATCCCATCGAGTTCAGCGTATAACCGAGCAGGCCGATGTCGGGCAGGGCAAAAATATTCCACATCGCGCCGACCACGTTCCACGGAATCAACAATGGCAGCGCCATTAACACCAGGCAAACCGAAACCCACGGGCCCTTGCGCGGCATGGATAAGGCCACCGAGATGCCGAGCGGGACTTCGATCGCCAGAATCATGCCGGTAAACAACAGCTGTCGTAACAAGGCGTCATGGAAGCGCTCGGAGCGCAATACTTGCTCGAACCAGGTTACGCCTTCCCAGAAAAATACGTTATCGCCGAAGGTCTCCTGGAACGAGTAATTAACCACCGTCATCAGCGGAATAAAGGCATTGAACGCGACCAGCAGCAACACCGGTGCGACCAGCCACCAGGCTTTGTTATTAGTCGTTTTACGCATCACCCGTCTCCACCGCCCAGTCATCGCAATACAAACGCAGATTAGCCGGGTCGAAACTGATCGTCGGGCTCTCCGCGGGAATGGCTTGATCTTCGCCGACCAGCATTTTAATTTGGTTGGACTCGTGCCGGACGGTCACTACCTGGTAACGTCCGAGGTCTTCGACCTTTTCGATCGCAACCGGAATGCCGCTGTCGCTGAAACTGACAAATTCGGGTCGAATACCGATCTCGAGTTTGCCGTCTAGAGCGGCGTCGACCGGATAAGCCGAAGCGAGCGGGTTATCCGCAAAAACGGGTTGACCGTTATCAAGACTGCAAGGCAGTACATTCATCCCCGGTGAACCGATGAAGTAGCCGACGAAGGTGTGTTTGGGCCGGCTGAACAATTCCACCGGAGTGCCGACCTGAACCACGCTGCCGTCGTGCATCACAACCACCTGATCGGCAAAAGTCAGCGCTTCGACCTGGTCATGGGTGACATAAATCATGGTGACGCCGATCTGTTGGTGCAGTTCCTTTAACTTGGAGCGCAGCTGCCATTTCAAGTGCGGGTCGATAACCGTGAGCGGTTCGTCGAACAGAATCGCGTTAACGTCTTCGCGTACCAGGCCGCGACCCAGCGATATTTTCTGTTTGCCGTCGGCGGTCAGACCCGCCGCGCGCTGACCCAGGCGATCCGATAAATCCAGCATTTCGGCGATTTTGCCAACTCTTTCGCTGACGCGGGCTTCGGGAACGCCCCGATTGCGCAGCGGAAAAGCCAGATTGTCGAACACGGTCATGGTGTCATACACCACGGGGAACTGGAAAACCTGCGCTATATGGCGTTCGGTGGTTGGCAGCCGAGTGACGTCGTCGCGATCAAATTGGATCGAACCCTCGGAAGGCGTTAATAAACCCGAGATGATATTTAGCAAGGTGGTTTTACCGCAACCGGAAGGGCCCAATAATGCATAAGCGCCACCGTCTTCCCACACCTGGTTGACTTCCTTGAGCGCATATTCCAGCGACTGTCCGGCAGGCTGCGGGTAGGCATGGCGCACACTTTTGAATTCGATTCGAGACATGTCAAACCCCGATATCGATTAGCCGTTCGTCGGCGTCAAAATAGAGGCAGCGCTCGGCATCGAAGAAAAAACTCGCGCGTTGGCCAAATTCGTAGCCGTGTATTCCGTGAGTCTCGCTGACCCAGTTATTGCCTTCGATATTGACGCGAATGATGCTTTCGGAGCCGCTGATTTCGGCGATCTGAACTTCGCCCTCGACTTCGACCTGTCCGGTATTTGGCGACAGGTGATGGGGTCTCAGCCCGATCCGGTACTTTCCGTCGGGCAAGCGGGCAAGTTGCGGCGGAATATTCCAGCTGACGCTGTCGTTTAAATAGGCGCTATCGCCGCGTTTTTCTATCATCGCGATGTTGACCGGAGGGTCCGAAAAAACCTGCGCGCTGGTCAGGTTTTCGGGGTGGCGATAGATAGCCGAGGTCGGTCCAAACTGAATCACGCGACCCTGGCTAAGCGTAGCCGTGTAACCACCCAGCATCAAGGCTTCCAGCGGTTCGCTGGTGGCGTAGACCACGGTCGCTCCACTGTCGGCAAACATGCGCGGCAACTCGTCACGCAACTCTTCGCGTAGCTTGTAGTCGAGGTTGGCGAGCGGCTCGTCGAGTAATACCAGTTCGGCGCCTTTTACCAGCGCTCGCGCCAGCGCGGTGCGCTGCTGCTGCCCGCCCGAAAGTTCGCTGGGTAATCGCTTCAGCATCGGCGTCAACTTCAGCAATTCGGCGAAGCGGCTCACTTTTTCGTCAATCTCGGCTTTGGGCAGACCGGCCACCTTCAGCGGTGAGGCGATATTGTCGTAAACGCTGAAGCTTGGATAGTTGATGAAAGCCTGGTAAACCATCGCGACGCTGCGTCGCTGTACCGGGACACCGGTAACGTCTTCGCCATTGACGCGTAATTCGCCGGTGGTCGGTTTTTCGAGGCCCGCCATTAATCGCATCAGCGTGGTTTTGCCGCTCAGCGTGGTGCCGAGCAGAATATTGAACTGGCCGGTCTGCAGCGATAAATCGGTTTCGTAAATATGCGTTTCCGCGCCTACCCGCAGCGAAACCCGATGCAGTTCGACCGCCATTTATGCGTTACCGACGGCTTGCTCGTCGGTCTCGTCATGCGCGACGATTTCGAGTTTGACCTTGAGCTGTCGGCAAAGCTGTATCGCTTCTTCCGGTATGCCCGCATCGGTTACCAGTATTCCGAGGTTGGACAGATTTCCGATTCGTATAGTCGCGCGGCGCTCGAATTTCAGCGAGTCGGTCACCAGAATTACCGAGCGCGCATGCTCGATAATCGCCCGCGTCACCCGGACTTCTCTGAAGTCGTAATCATATACTTCGCCGTCACTGTCGATGGCCGAGCAACTGATAATGGCATAGTCAACTTTGAAGTTATCGATAAACTCTTCGGCGCTGGGGCCGACAATGCCGCCATCGCTGCGGCGAATTGCACCCCCCGCGATCATGACCTCGATCCCGGGTGCCGGCCACAGCATGCTGGCAACGTTGATATTGTTGGTTATGACCAGCAGGCCCTGGTGTTGGTAAATGTACTCCGCGACGCGTTCCGTCGTCGTTCCAATATTGATAAATAGCGAGGAATTGTCAGGTATTAATTCAGCCGCGCGTTGCGCAATAGCCGACTTCTCTTCGGCCATGAGGATTTTCCGGGCGCCGTAACCAAGGTTTTCTACGCTATCCTTGACTACCGCGCCGCCGTGCACCCGTTGCAGCAATTGCCGCTCGTACAATTGGTTCAGGTCGCGCCTAATGGTTTGCGGCGTGACGTCTAGGTGGTTGGATAACTGATCCACCTGAACCGATCCGTGCTCGCGAATATATTCCAGGATAAGGTGATGACGTCTGCTGATATCAATGTTCATCTCGTTTTCGCAACAGTCAGGCAAACTTCAGCGCCGGACCCCGGTTAAGCCGGGGCCCGGCGAAATCTAGCCTGGGCAGGCCGGTTGGGCGGCCTCTAACTAGCCTGGGCAGGCCGGTTGGGCGGCCTCTAATTTGTCCAGCGTTTTATTAATTCGTCGTAATTGACGGTCTGTCCATTGGGCTTTTCATTAACCTTGGCCTTGGGCGAGCCTGCCTTCTGCAACCAGTAAGAAGCTTCCCTTTCCTCGTTGAGACGCGGCCCGCAACCGCCGTAGGTACCTGCTTTTTCATCGGCAGCCTGCATGCGCGACATGACTAGATCCATTTCACCGGCGAGACGGTCCATGGCTTGTTGCGGGGTAAAAGCCCCCGAGTTGACGTCGCCGATTTGCTGCCACCAGATTTGCGCCAGCTTTGGATAATCGGGCACGTTGATGCCGGTTGGCGACCACAGTACACGATCCGGTGAGCGATAAAACTCGACCAGCCCGCCCAGTTTCGGCGCGCGCTTGGTGAATGACTCGTGATTGATCGAACTGTCGCGGATAAAGGTCAGGCCGACATGACTTTTCTTGACGTCGACGGTTTTCGAAACCACGAATTGGGCGTAGAGCCATGCTGCCTTGCGGCGATCCACCGGGGTTGAATTGAACAAGGTCCAGGAACCCGCGTCCTGGTAGCCGAGTTTCTGACCCTTTACCCAATAGGGTCCGTGCGGTGAAGGGGCCATGCGCCAGAGTGGATTGCCGTCGCCATCGACGGTGTTGTTGCCCGCGCTCTTTGGCGCCACCATGGATGCGGTGAACGCGGTGTACCAGAAAATTTGCTGGGCGACATTACCCTGAGAAAGCGCCGGCAGCGACTGGTAAAAATCATAGCTGGCCGCGCCGGGTGGTGCGTACTTGCGTAACCATTCGTCCCACTTTC
>DS021198.1:6159-14073 GCA_001735895.1 Olavius algarvensis Gamma 3 endosymbiont
TGATATGGCCGCGTAAATTTGCAGGCTGACTGCATTCTGGCTTTTGCCCAGAAAGCGCTTTAGCTTCAAGTTTTGCTTGAGCCACTTGAAAAACAGCTCGATCTGCCAACGCTTGCGATAAAGTTCAGCAATATCCTTGGCTGAACTGTCCATATCGTTGGTCGCCAGGATGAGGGGTGACTTGCCTTCACGATACACGCTGATGCGGCGTAACCGCAGGCCGTGATAGCCATTTTTATGACCTGCTCGGTTACTGCGGTGGCGAAATTCGACCCATTCGTCAGACAGGATGACTTTGCCATCGCATGGATTCTGTGCCACTACCTGGATCGCCGCATTGCGCTTAAACCGGGTCACGAAAGTCGCCCCGGCCTCATCAATCTGTTGCCACCAGCCATAGTCGCAGTAGCCCTTATCAAAGACGTAGGTTGCATCCGCTTCCAATCGGAGGTGTCGGGCATCGACGACATCGTTCACTGTCGGTGAGGTGATATTGAGATAAACCGGTGTGTGACCCCGCTGTTCAATCATCAGGTGAACCTTGAGCCCCTGATTACGGGAAGTCGCGCTGGCTTCGGCCCAGTCAAATCCATGTCCCTGGAGCTGAATCGGGGTGGAATCCAGTAGATAGGTTAGCTCAGTTAGCTCGCGGCGCTGTTTGCCATGCATAAACGCCATCAATTGTTCTGTCACCGTCTTGAACAAAACCGGATTACGGCGTTGATTGGCATCCGACAGGGTGGAACGCCGGATCGGCCCCGTGCCTAAATGGTAATGATGGGCTGCCTGGGCGTTGAAACCCGTCTCGAGCTCTCTCAGGCTACGGACGCCTGAGATCTGGCCGTATAACAATGCCAATAGGTGGTCATAGGGCTTGAAGGATTTATCGTAACGGCCAGCCTGGAGGCTAGACGAAATTCGATCAATCAAATTACGCGGAAGGGCTTCTAAAAGTTGATGAAATCGAGTATTACTGTACACCTTGTTGTTCCTTTTGTTTTTGAGTTCGCACTCGGGGTTGTAACCCCAAACATTAGGAACAGCAAGACCTTTACTTCCTTCTTCAGTTTTTCCCCGGACAGCTATGCGCGCAAGCGGGAATCTTATAACATGTCTCGGTTGCAAGACTTCCGTTTTCGTGGCAGTCCGGCGCAACGGATTTCATAAGATAGCGATTGAGGAATCGATATGGCCAATTTCAGTGGCAAAAAGGCAATCGTCCTGGGTGGCACTTCCGGGATCGGTTTGGCGACGACCGAGATGCTGCGCGACGCCGGCGCGGAAGTGATTGCCGGCAGCCGGCGCGAGTGCGCCATCGACGGCGTCGAATGCGTACAGGTGGATGTGCTCGATCGCGCCGCCTTGGGCGAATTGTTCGAGAAAAACGATGGCTTCGACTACCTCGTCAACGCGGCTACCGGCGGCGCGCGCGCCATCGGACCCTTCCTGCAAATGGACCTCGACGGTTATCAGAATTCTTTCGCCAAGCTCTGGGGTTATGTCAATAGCGTGCGGCTCGGTGTGCCGCGGATGTCGCCCGGTGGTGCCGTGGTATTGTTCAGCGGTTATCCCGCGCGCAAGTTTCGCCCGGGTACGATCGCGATCGGTAGCGTCGGCGGTTCGGTAGAGGCATTTATCCATCTGGTCGCAAACGAAATCACCCCGGTACGCATCAATGGCGTGTGTCCGGGCCTGATCGATACGCCGATGTCGCCCCTGCAGGGAGACGAGCGCAGGGAATACTATGGCAAGGGGACGGCGGAACATTTGATAGCGCGCGCCGGTACCGCCGAAGAATGCGCCGGCGCTGCGATTTTCCTGCTTGAGAACGAGTTCGTTACCGGCACGATAGTCGATGTCGACGGGGGTGCGATTGTCACATGAGTTATGAAAAAATCAGCAAGACGCTAGTCGGCGACTCCCCGGGGCGCAGTACCGAGCTACATTACTTTCGGATTGGGCCGGAACAGGCATCGCACAAGGTCTACCTGCAGGCGGCGCTGCATGCCGATGAGCAGCCGGGGATTCTGGTGTTGCATCATTTATTGCAATTGTTGCATCAAGCCGACGCCGCGGGCGAGCTCGAAGCGCAATTCGTGCTATTCCCGATGGTTAATCCGCTCGGCATGGGCGATATCGAGTTTGGGCAACATCAGGGGCGCTATAGCCGCAGTACCGGGGTAAATCACAATCGTGGCTGGCCAGTAATTTACGATGCGATCGGCGCCGGACTTGGCGTTAAACTGGGAACCGACGGTGCGCAAAATATCCGGCTGGTGCGCGCGGCAATGCGCGACTGGGCCGAACAATTGCCCTGTGTAACCGCCTTCGAGCAATGGCGGCAATGTATCCTGCGTGAGGCTTGCGATGCGGATTATGTGTTCGATTTGCACTGTGACGATGACGCGCTGGCCCACATTTTCACGGTCCCGCAGCTGCAGGAAAATATGCAGCAGCTGGCCGACTGGACCGGCGCCGCGGCTACTTTGTTGGCCGAAGATAGCGGCGGCGGATCCTTCGATGAAGTATGGCCGTCGATATGGCTGCGCCTCGCGCGCGAATACCCCGATAAACCGCTACCCTTGCCGGTGGTGGCCTGCACGCTGGAATATCGCGGGCTATCCGATACCTTCGACGCCTTGAATCGTGCCGACGCGGAAAAACTATATGGTTATTTCCAGGCCCAGGGTCTGATCGGCGGCGCAACGACCGGCCGCAAAGGCAAGGCGCCCCCGCCGACCGATTTTCGCGCCACCGAAATGCTGCGCGCGCCGCAGGCGGGTTTGCTGGCTTATCGGGTCGAGCTGGGAGACGAGGTAAACAAGGGCGATCCTGTGGCCGACCTGATCCGGCTCGACGGTGAGGCCGCCTTTGTCGAGCGTATTCCGTTGGTGGCCGGGACCACGGGCCGGGTAATTTCGCGCGCCACCACCAAGTATGTCTGGCGTAATGCCAATGTCGCCAAGATTGTCGGCAACGAAATTCTCGAGACCCGCGGCGAATACCTGCTCAGCGATTAGCCGGGTTAATAATCGTCCGGGCGTCCCTCTCCGTCAGGATTTCATTTATCGTTTGGCAAGTGTTCGTCGGCACGCAACCAGCTGGGCTTTTCGTCGATGAAGCTGTGAGTTTCCGGGACCGTTTGTTCGAGGTCGTCGAACAGGCCCAGATGCAGGTGAATTTCATCCGGGCGATTGTCGATTTCGAATGAAACCGGCGATCCGCACTGGCCGCAAAAGCTGCGGCTTACGCCGTCCGCCGTGGTGTGGCGCCGCGGCATGGCCCCGGTAAACACGACCTGATTGGGCTTGAAGCCGGCAAAGGTCGTCATCACCGAACCAGTCGCGCGGCGGCAGGATTCGCAATGACAATGCCCGACCCAGTCAGACTTGCCGCTCACTTCGAATTGAACCGCACCGCAGTAACAGTGTCCGCTCAGTCGGGAAATATTCATGCGCCACCTCCGTCTGGCACAGTTTAAACCCGGTATTGCGGCGCGTCGATAGATTTGACTTTAAAATCGGGCACTCCGATCCGGATCACTTGCGTTCGGAACCAAGCACAAATTCTTCGAGTTCTTTATCGATACCGAGGACGTGTAACTTAAGCCACTTGTAGAGAAAGTCGGACAGCGAAATCTGTAATGCCTCGTGCATCGTGGGGTCGGTTTCCAGCATCGCTTCGAGCTCTTCACGGAAGCGGTCGTGCGCCTCGAGATGGGCTTCGATAAGCGGGTAATTCAGGGTTCGCATATAGGCTTCTTCGAGAATGAAATGATGTTCCGCATACAGCTTGAGCCGGCTCAGAATATCCGGATCGAAGGGCACGATCTTGATTTGTTCGATCAGCTCGAACAACATCTGATGCTGGGTATCCTGCCAGATAATATCGCTAGTTTTTTGCATGCGCCGGTTTAATGGGGCCATTGCAAAACAATGTTTCCAAAAAACCTCCCTAGCGGCTTGACGCGAGTCAAGCAAGATGCATTTAGCTGTTGTTCGTTCCAGGCTGGCGCTAATTAGATTCCGGGGTAAACGACATAATGGAAATAACCTCGTTGATCAAGGGTTTTGCCAGTTCGTGGTCGTTGTACAAAAAAACGGTGTAGGCATCGGCCATGTCGTTACGATGCATGCCGATTAATAAGCCGTTGCGGTAATCATCGGCAAACTCGGGGCGTACGTCAAACACCGATGCCGCGGCCCAGCTGGCGTTGAAACTGGTGCGCGCTTCGGACTCGGAGAAGGCGCTGCTGGGGGTATCGCTGCCCGCCGACAGGCGGTTGGTAATCGATTCGAATAGCAGTGGAAACAGGTGGTTCGGCTCGGGAGAGGCGTTGTGCGGATCGTTGTACTCGATTGTGATCCGGTTAAGCGGTCGCACGATAAAGCGTAGCTCCAGCGCCCCGGAGGCGTGTAGCATCGCATGTTCATAAGGCAGCACCGGATTGGCTTGAATCGGGATATCGCTGTAATTTTGCCGCTCGTCGAGCCGCAGGCCGGCTTCGTTCAGCAGTTGATCGAAGGCCTGGCGAGAGGTTTTGTCAATCGACGCGGCGGAATGGGAAAGTCCGATAACCACTAAGCCGAGGATAAGCTGGATAATCGGTTTCATGACAGGTCGGGATTCCACTGTTTTAACAAATCTCTGGCGACCTGGGCCCAATTTTCTTCCGGCGCCAGTGACAGGAAATGCTGCAGGTCATCGATCGCGCGGTCGCGTTCGCCCAGGGCTTCAAAAGCCGAAGCGCGATTGAAGTAGCCGGCCGCAGCCGCGGGGTCGAGTTCGACGCAGCGATTGAAATCGACCAGCGCTAAATCGTATTTCTCCGCCTCGAAATGCAGGCTGCCGCGATTAAAATAGGCCGCAACAAACTTCCGGTCGAGTTCGATCGCCTGATCCAGGTCGCGTTTGGCGTCTTCATTACGCTCGAATTGCCGCAGCGCCTGCGCGCGGTTGGTCAGCAGTATAGGATCTCGGGGATTGAGGCCGACCGCCCGATTCAGGTCGGCCAGCGCCAGGCTGGGTTGCTGGTTTTGCAAAAACAGGCTGGCCCGCAGGCTTAACAGCATCGCGTTGTCGGGGTGCTTGCCGACGGCGGCATTCAGGGTTTCGAAAGCGAGTTGTTGGCGCGCTTCGTCAAGATGCCGGAGCGCGACCCGTGCCAGTTTCTCCGCACTCAGATTGACGTGCGGATCGTTTTCGCGATGCGCGCCCGAGTCGGCGGGTTGGGCCGGGGCAGCGAGAAATTTATCCATGGCGTCGCTGTCTTCGCGGCTGTCGACCACGGCGACGTTAGCGTTGTCACAGGCGGTCATCAGGGCGAGCGACAGCAAGGCTGCCGCCGGCCACCCTGATGCCAAGGCAAAGCTCCTCGATTTCACGCCTACTGCTTGTCCTTGCTGTAGGCTTGCAACATCTTGTTCATCAACTCGATGTGTTGCGCGTCGGTAAGCTGGCCCGGTTCGGACACTTTAGACCACAGTTCGGCGTTAGTCATTTCGCGGTGACAACCCATGCATAGGCCGGTACGGTCCATGGCATCGCGCATCTCTTTCGGCAGCGCGCGCGACAACGGCCAGTGGGTGCCCACGGTCTGAACCTGCTGGCCATCCTTGATGATTGTGGACCAGTCGAAATCGAGCGCCTCGATTTTCGGAATCTGAATCTTGAAGTTGCTCGGAATGACCTTGCCGGTTTTCTGGTCAATCAGATCCTCGACGATATTTTCAGGATAACGCAATTGATATACGCCGCCCGAGATACCATAGCCCTGGGCCTTCGGATTGTTATGACAGCTCTCGCAGGTGCGCGCCTTGCGCTGTGCCGAATGCGGCTGCACCGGCGCCATGTCGATGCCGAGCGGGGTGCGTTCCTGACCCAGTTCTTTCTGCTCGTCATAGGACAATGCAATCTGATTATGCGCCACGGTGCTGCCGTCGCGGGCGCGTACCGTGAACAACACCTGGCAACCCGGCATTAGCGGGGTGACGCGGCCTTCGCCGTTGATGCCCAGCACCGGCTCTTCCCACCGCAGGTAGGCGCGGGTTTCACTGACCTTGCCCGGGCTCTGGATGCCCTTGGTGGCAAGCGGCGATTCGGCGGTAGAACCGTCGGCATTACGCGCAGTGCCGGATGCGATCCAGTCGGTGTCGTGCTTGGGCTTGCCATTCTTGTCTTTGCCATAATCGACATCGACGTGGCAACCGTAACACTGCGGTACCCAGGACGCGTGACAGGCGTAGCATTCCAGGCTCTCGGCATGTTTCTTGACGCTGGACATCGCCACCAATGCATTTGAATTGCGCCAGGCGTCGTCTTGCTTGAGTTGTTTCAATAGCGGCACCTGAAAATCGTTGCCGGTGGCCGAGTGCATGATGACCTTGTCGCCGTCCTTGACGACATTGCCGAAGGGATTGCCGCGCGCGCTTAGCAGATAACCTTCCTTTTTATCGTAGGTCGTGGCGAAAGCGGCGGTCTCCCGCAGCAAACCGTCGGCCATGCCCCGCGGCGTATTGCCGATCGATTGCGCGAATTCTTCGCCGTGACCCAGCGGCAACTCCCATGGAAACTGTTCGGGCGTGCCGTGGCAGTCCTGGCATTCGATTTCGACCTGCGCCAGCGTGGTGCCCGGAATATTGCCGTCACCGTGCATATCGATGGTGGTATGGCAATCCTGGCACAGCAAGCCGCCTTCGGGGTTTTCCGGACGGCTCTTGATCTGGTGGTGCAAATCGTCGGAAATGAACAGGTACTTCTTGGTGTGCAGCTTGGGTTGTTTTTGTCCGGTTTCGCTGTACGGCGAGCCGTAAGGAAATTCCATCAAGCCCTGGTAGGTAACCCCGATGCGCTTACCGCGGTTATGGCAGGAGTTGCAGGTTTCTACCGGGATGCCGGAATAAGTCGTATCGCCGACGGTGACCTGGGACTTGCGGGTCGCCTGGATCTGATGCGTCAGCATGTGCCCTTTCTGCTGTTTATCGATAGTCGGGTCGCCGCCCTCGTAAATGCCCTCGTTGCCGTAGGGAATGTGGCAGGATGAACAACCCTGGCCGCGGTAATCGCCGCGCTTTTCGCGACCCTTGACGGTTACGTGACAGCGCTGGCATTGCTGGCGCTGATAGGTAAAGCCGGCGAGCTTCGGATCTTTTTCGATTTCGTCGACGCTCGGGTTTGGAATCTGTTCCAGCGCGGTCGGAAACTGGTCCTGGTGCGCCGAGATCATGTCTTTCATGTAAGCCTTATAGGCATCGGTACCGACGCTCGGCACCGGTCCGTCGCCGTCCTTGACGGCGTAATTGCCCCAGGGCACCTTGTGGTTTTGTACTTCGGGAATGCCCCAGGTGTGCAGATTGCCCTGAATCTTGCCGGCCTCGGTGTTCATCAAGGATTTTTCCAGCCGCTCCTCGTAACCGGCATGGCAAGCGCTCTGTCCGCAGGTGAACTTGTTTACGTCCATGGCGCCGGGGTCGGGGTAAAAGGTTTGCGGACCGCGAAACTGTACCAGCGACTGGGGCGAGCCCGTATGAGCCTTGTCGGCAGCGGTGGCGGTCGGATCGCCGCCGTGGCATAACACACAGCCATCCGGATCCCCATGGGAGGCGCTGATCGACTTGATCATGATCATCATCGTACTGTTTTCGTCGCGGATGTCCTCGATCCCGTTGTGGCAGGAGATGCAGCCAGAATCGGCCGCGAGTGCT
Source organism: Olavius algarvensis Gamma 3 endosymbiont (assembly GCA_001735895.1). Taxonomy (GTDB): domain Bacteria; phylum Pseudomonadota; class Gammaproteobacteria. Next base: position 13,863 of record DS021198.1, read on the forward strand.
GGATTGACGCCGAGCAGGTAGGCTGAATAGCAAAGAATTACAGCAACGGATCTGTAGATCGTATTCATTATCCTTACCCCATTTTGACTAATTATTTTTGTATCTACCGTGGGGCACGCAGACCCCGACGGAAAGCAGACTAAAGGGTATCCCGCGATCAGTTTTTGACTTATGTCAATTAGATGGGTTTATTGGGAGACTCAATCTGGTG
>DS021198.1:20078-35240 GCA_001735895.1 Olavius algarvensis Gamma 3 endosymbiont
TACATTAGGCATGGTTGGCGGCTACCCTATCGGTGAAGTGAACCGGTTGTTTCACGCGTTTATCAATGGGGCTAAATCGGTTAATCCCAAAGTCGAAGTTAAAGTTACCTTCATTGGCTCCTGGTATGACCCACCCAAGGCAAAGGAAGCGGCCTTTGCGCAGGTGGAAGCGGGTGTCGATGTGCTCTATGCGGAACGTGCGGGTGACATGGTCCAATAGATTGATACCACCCAGTTAAGAGATAATGAAACTTAACTGAGGTAACGATAGATGACAACGAGAAAGAAATATACGAAAGAATTCAAACTGGATGCAGTGAGCCTGGTAACTGATCAGGGCTACAGCCGGGCGGAAGCAGCGCGAAGCCTGGGCATCAATGCCAATATGCTGTGCCGATGGGTGCAAGAGGAACAATCGGGTGATGGCCAGGCTTTCCGTGGGAACGGCAAGCTGACACCGGATCAGGAAGAGAACCGTCGACTTAAAGCTGAAATCAAACGCCTGAAGATGGAGAAAGAAATCTTAAAAAAGGCGACGGTATTCTTTGCAGCAGAAACGAAATGAAATACTCGTTTATCACCCAACACAAGAATACCTTTCCCGTTCGCCTGATGTGTCAGGTGCTGGGTGTGGACCGGTCATGTTATTACCACTACCGGCGCCAGATGGACACAAGACCGCCTGATCCCGAGCATGAGGAAATGCTGGAGTGGGTTCAGCGGGTTGATGATGCGAGTGATCATACCTACGGCAGCCGACGTATGAAACGGGCCCTGAACTGTCTGGGTTATCCGGTGAGCCGGAATGGCGCGGAATTTGATGCGGGAGGCCGGAGTTCAGGTACGTCATCGCAAGAAATTCAAGGTGACCACGAACAGCAATCACAAACAACCGGTGTACGACAATCTGCTTCAGCGGCAATTTGATGTGCCCCAGCCTGATCAGGTCTACGCAGCGGATGTGACTTATGTATGGACCCAGGAGGGCTGGCTTTACCTGGCTGTCGTGATAGATCTGTGTTTGAGAAAGGTTGTGGGCTGGAGCATGAGCCCTCGGATGAAATCGCAGTTGGTCTGTGATGCCTTGAAGATGGCCGCCTGGCAGCGCCGACCCAAGGCAGGTTTAATCCATCACTCGGATCGTGGGTCTCAGTATGCCAGCAAGGCATTCCGAAAATTACTCAGAATCAACGGGTTCCAGGGCAGCATGAGCCGTAAAGGTGACTGTTGGGATAATGCGGTGGTCGAGAGCTTCTTTGGCAGTCTGAAGCAGGAGCGGGTGCAATGGCGAAATTATCAGACTCGATATGAAGCACAGCAGGATATTCTGCAGTACATATCCAGCTGGTATAACCCATATCGATTACATTCGACGCTGAATTATGTCAGCCCGAATGATTATGAAAAACGACTACTCGAAACGAAGCATGCCGCTTAACTGGGGTGTATCAAAAAGTTTGACCACGTCAGGGTGTGGTAGATGCAGCCAGGGAGAAAGGTATTATCGCTTTTGGAAACGTGAACGATATGAATAAGGAAGAAAATGGCAAAGACGTGGTCGTTACCTCCGCGCTCTGGCATATGGAAGAAGCTATAGCACACGCTATTTCACGAGTGAAATCCGGCAGTTTCGCGGCGGAGGATTACAAACACTGGACTATGATGCAAAAAGGCGGGGCCAGTCTCGCGCCTTATTACGAGTTTGAAGACCGCATCCCCGCCGCCGTCAAGGCCAAGGTCGCACAACTGCAGGCCGATATTCTCAGCGGGTCGTTTATTGTAGACATTATCGACTCCGAACCGAAATCGACGTTTTAAGCACTGTTTCGCAAATGCTTTAGTGTTCTATGTCGAGACTTTCTTTTAAGGGGATTAGCAAGCGTTTCGGATCACTGATCGCCAATGACAGTATTTCGCTGTCATTGGAGGCGGGCGAGGTTATGGCTTTGCTCGGCGAAAATGGCGCCGGCAAAACCACGCTGATGAATATTTTGTTCGGTCACTATGAGGCCGACGAAGGTTCGATTGAAGTCGAGGGTAAGCTGCTGCCGCCGGGGTCTACGGAAGCTGCTATTCAGGCCGGTATCGGCATGGTTCACCAACATTTCACGCTGGCCGACAATTTAACTGTGTTGGAGAATATTATTCTCGGCACCGAGAGCCTGTGGTCCTGGCGGCACGAGAGGTCGGCGGCGCGCAGCAAATTGGCGGAGATGGCGGATAGTTATTCGCTGGCTATCGACCCGGATGCGTTGATAGGGTCCTTGTCGGTGGGTGAGCGGCAGCGCGTAGAAATTTTAAAAGCACTTTATCGTGACGCCCGCATTTTAATTCTCGACGAGCCCACGGCGGTGCTGACGCCGCAGGAAACAGAGTCGCTATTTGTCACGCTTAGATCGCTCACGGACCGCGGCCTGTCGGTTATTTTCATATCGCATAAGTTGCACGAAATTCTCGCTATCAGCGATCGTATATCGGTATTACGCCGAGGAAAAATTGTTGCCAGCCTGAATGCGAGTGAAGCTAGTCGCAGCGAGTTGGCTGAAAAAATGCTGGGTGCGGCGGTGACCAGGCCACAGTTGGAGGCAATGGAGCCCGGTGCAGCGATATTGTCGCTGCAGGGGTTGAATGCTTATTCCAGTGACAAATTGCCGCTATTGGAAAATGTCGATTTAACCGTTTATGCACATGAAATTGTCGGAATTGCCGGTGTTGCGGGCAACGGACAGGCCGCATTGGCGGATGTTCTATCCGGTTTGAATCGAAACATTTCCGGTAGACTCGAGTTGCACGGCAAATCGCTGATCGACGCCGGCCCCGCCGAGTTCGTGGCCTGCGGCATCGGCCGTATTCCCGAGGATCGCCATGCACGTGGGATGATTGGCGACATGGCAATCTGGGAAAATGTCATCAGTGAGGATTTGCGCTCGGCCGAGGTTTCAAAATGGCAAATCTTCGTCGATAAAGCGGCCGCGGTCAAACGAGCCAAGCGCCTGATCGAGCAGTTTGACCTGCGCTGTAAAGGGCCGTTGGCGCAAACCAAATTATTATCCGGCGGTAATATCCAAAAACTTATTCTGGCCCGCGTGTTGTCACCTAAACCCGATTTCATTTTGGCCAATCAACCGGTACGGGGCCTCGATGAGGGCGCGATTGCCTATGTACAGGAACAATTGTTCGCTGCGCGTAAGCGGGGCGCGGCAATATTACTGATTTCGGAAGACCTCGATGAACTGCTGTCGTTATGCGATCGGATCGCGGTCATGTATCAGGGCAGTTTAAGCGAAGCGGTGCCGCCGGCCGCGCGAACCATAGTGACGAGCTCGGCCTTATGATGGCGGGACAAGCGGATGCGAGAGGCGCAATCCGTGCAAATTGAAGCGCGCGATCATGTCTCCTTAATGCGAGTATCGATGGCTCCGATTTTAGCCATATTGGCCACTATGGTTATTTGCTCTGTATTGATTCTATGGGCCGGCGTTTCGGTAGTTGACGCTTATGCCTTACTATTTAAAGGCGCATTTGGTTCATTGTTTGCGCTTAAGGAAACCTTCACGCGATCGATCCCGCTGATATTTACCGGGCTTGCGGTTGCGGTCGCATTCCGTTCGAAGTTTTACAACATCGGCGCCGAAGGCCAACTCTACGCAGGCGCTTTGGCGACCGTATTTTTTGGCACCGGGCTGGTTAATTTACCCGCTTACCTGATGCTACCGTTCCTGTTTCTGGTGGGTGCGCTGGCCGGCGGTATATTGTTACTGGTGCCGGTGTTGCTAAAAACCCGTTTGAAGGTGGACGAGGTCGTAACCACCCTGTTGCTTAACTTTGTCGTGCTGCTGGCGGTGAGCTATTTGATTGAAGGTCCGTGGCGCGATCCCATGGCCATGGGCTGGCCGCAAACTGCCTCGATTGTCGACGCGGGCGTATTGCCGACCCTGGTGTCTAAAGGCCGCTTGCATGCCGGCCTGATCGTCACGCTTCTGGCTGCGCTGCTGATATGGCTGCTGATGCGATTTACGGTGCTGGGTTACGAGATAAGAGCGGTTGGTTTTAATGCAAAAGCCGCGGAATTTTCCGGCGTTAATATCAACCGTACGGTGGTAATCACCGCGCTGCTGTCCGGCGGGCTGGCCGGCATGGCCGGAACCAGTGAAGTAGCCGGCTTGAAAGGATATCTGACCTTGGATCTGTCACCGGGATTTGGCTACACCGGTATCGCGGTGGCAATGCTGGCGCAGCTACATCCGCTGGCTATTATTCCCGCCGCGCTTTTTCTTTCGGCGGTTTATGTCGGTGCCGATTCGATGAGTCGAGCGGTCAATATTCCCACCTATATTGCCGATGTGCTGGTTGGCGTATCGGTACTCGCGATCCTCGTCAGTGTTATGTTGACGCGCTACCGGATTAAATGGCCGTAATGTCCGAATTAATCGATATTGTTTTGAACGCCGGCTTCTGGGCCGCCACCCTGCGAATTGTCAGCCCATTGATTTTCGGCACCCTGGGCGAGCTCATCTGCGAGCGGGCCGGGGTGCTCAACCTGGGTATAGAAGGCATCATGACCGTGGGTGCGATGGCCGGCTGGATGTGGGTATATCAAGGTGGGGATTTATGGGGCGGCGTAATCTTCGCCGCCGGCATGGGCGCCTTGTTTGGACTATTGCATGCCGGGTTTACGGTTTATCTCGGGTTATCGCAGCATGTAACCGGTATCGGCATTACATTATTCGCTTCGTCACTGAGTTATTTCGTTTATCGAATGTTGCTTCCGGCGGCCACCACGCCGCCCAAGATAATACCGTTTGAAAATATCGAGATTCCATTTTTGTCCGATATCCCGCTCATTGGCGAAGCGCTGTTTAACCAATCGCCGCTAACTTATCTCGCGCTGCTTAGCGTTCCGGCGGTCTGGTACGTATTACATAGAACACCGCTGGGACTGGCGGTACGCATGGCGGGTGAAAACCCGGTGGCCGTAGAGGCTCAGGGAATCGACGTCCTTGCGGTGCGAACCGGCGCGGTGATGGCCGGGAGCGCATTAATGGCCGTTGGCGGCGCCTTTATTACCATGTCCTGGTTTGACGCCTTTTACTTCGGTATGGTCAATGGTCGGGGATGGATTTGCGTAGCGCTGGTTATTTTCGCTTCCTGGAAACCGGGTAAGGCTATGCTGGGCGCCATACTTTTCGCCGGCCTGGAAGCCATGCAGGTGCGGGCCCAACAAACAGCGGGTGCATTTATTCCCTATCAGTTCTTTCTTATGTTGCCTTACCTGATGTCAATCCTCGCGATGATTGTTATGGCCAGGCGGGCACAGTATCCGCAAGCACTTCTGGTACCCTTTCGACGGGGTGAAAGGGTATTGACGCTTAAACGAAGCCGAGGGTGATCCATGCTAAGCGAGATCGACAGAAAATATTTACGTATTGCCTATGAAGAGGCACTGGCCGGATTTAATGAAGGAGGTTGCCCTATCGGCAGCGTATTGGCCAGGGGCGATCGACTCGTCGCTCAGGGGCGAAATCAACGGGTTCAGCAGGGCGATCCCATTGCGCATGGCGAAATGGACTGTCTTCGCAAAGCAGGGCGCCAGCAGAGTTACCGTAATATGTCGCTGTATACTTCGTTATCTCCCTGCATGATGTGCGCGGGAACGATTGTTCAGTTTGGCATCAAACGTGTCGTGGTCGGAGAGAACGAAAATTTTGGTGGCAACGAGGACTTTCTGCGTGATCGTGGTGTGGAAGTAATAGTCGCCGATGATGGTGACTGTATCGCTTTGATGAAACGCTTCATCGTCGAGAAACCCGAATTGTGGTCGGAAGATATCGCGGACAATTGAGTATCTCTAACTGACAGATCATTCAAAATAACACCGGACACGGTTTGTTTCGCTGGCCCGACCGGGTAGAGCGGCGCCGCCGCCAGGGGCGGCAATTAATAGGTAATCCGGCGCTGCCAGGTTCGTGTTTCCCTGTTACCCAGGCGCCCGGCAGTTTTGACAAGGGCGTCATAAAACGCTTTAGTGTCAGTCTATGGGGAAATTCGGGATTACAAATGAGCGCTAAATCCGCCGGTCAGTTCTTGCTGCTGTGGCTGGCGCTGCTGTTCATCGCCCCCTCCCAGGCGTATATCAATCGCAGTTACTCATCGCTGGAACAGGCGCAAAGCTTCCAAGGGGATTTTATCGATATCCTGCGTCAGGGCAAACTGCGCATCCTGTTAACCCGAGACTATTCCAGCGCCGATTACCTGCCGCGCGGGCGCTCGCCGCAGGCCGAGCAGCAGCGTATCGTCGAAGAATTCGCACTTTCGCACGGTTTGATGCCCGAACTAGTGCTGGTCGAAAATTTTTCCAAGTTGATTCCGGCATTGCAAGCGGGACAGGGCGACATCGTTATCGACAACTTGACGATTAACGATTCGCGCCTCGAAAAGATTTCGTTTTCGGTCCCCGTAGACCATGTTTTCGAACAGGTACTGGTGCCAAAAAACGATAATTCGATTCAGCGGGTACGCGATCTGGACGGCAAGTCGGTCATGGTGGATCGGGGTTCTACCTTCTGGCATGCACTCAAGTGGCTCAAGCAAAAGCGTTATCCCGACATAGAAATCCTCGAGACCGCGGACGGCGTGCAAACCGAAGCGGTGCTCGATCTGCTGGCCGCCGGAAAAATCGATGCCACCATCATGGACAGCAATCTGGTCGAAATCTACCAATCGTATCGCGATGACTTCAGGGTTGCGGTCAACTTCAGCGGACAGCGGGATATCGGCTGGGGGGTGCGCAAGACTGCGCCGCAACTGGTCAGCGAAATCAATCGCTATCTGCAACTGGAGCATAGCGCCGAAGATCGTGACAAACGTTACACCGGCGATCTCGACCAGATCAAGCAGCGGCGCGTGCTGCGCGTTTTATTGCGCAATAACGCGGCCTCTTACTTTCTCTATCGCGGCGAATTGATGGGCTTCGAGTACGAGCTTGCGCGCGAATTTGCGGACTACCACGGGCTGCGGCTCGAAGTCGTGGTGCCGCCGAGTCACCGCGATATCACAACCTGGCTGCTCGAGGGCAGGGCGGATATGGCGCTGAGTTTTATCGAGCCGAGTCAAAAACAAAGCCGTCTGGGAGTGGCGTTTTCGCGGCCGTATCACTATGCGCAACAGCATGTCGTGGTGCACCGGACGGATCCGGCCGAATCCCTGCAAGACTTGGAATATCGAACCATTTTTGTGCGCCACCACAGTCGCTATTGGGAACGGCTTGCGCAGTTGCAAGAGGCGGGTGCGCGCTTTAGTCTGCGCGCCACCGACGATGCCGTCGAGACCGAGCAACTGATACAAATGGTCTCGCGCGGTAAATACAAGGCCACCCTGGCGGATGAACATTTACTCGATATCGAGCTCGCCAAGGGCTTGCCGGTGCGTTCCGCGCTGGTTCTCGAAGACAAGGTCCCGCACGCGGTAGCCGTGCGTAAACGCAACTCCCAGCTCAAACAGGCGCTCGATGAATTCATTAAACGCGTTTACCGCAGCGAGTTTTACAATGTCACCTATATCAAATATTTCAAGAGTCGACGCTCGGTGCAGCGCCTCGCGCGCGGGCGTGTGATCGATGCGCTCAAGGGGCAGATATCGCCCTACGATAAACTGGTGCGAAAATATTCGGATCGCTACGGCTTCGACTGGCGCCTGGTTACCGCGCAGATGTATCAGGAGAGCAGGTTCGATCCGCAGGCAAAATCGCATGTCGGTGCGCGCGGTCTGATGCAGCTAATGCCGCGCACCGCCAAGGCCATGGGTGTGAAAAATACCTCCGACCCGGCCAGCAGCATCCGTGGCGGGGTAAAATATCTCGACTGGCTGCGCGATCGCTTCGATGCGAAATTGCCGCTTTCGGAGCGACTCTGGTTTACGCTCGCGGCTTACAACGCGGGCGCGGGTCATGTGCATGATGCGCGCCGCCTGGCCCGGCAGATCGGGCTCGATCCGGATCGATGGTTCGGGCATACCGAGGAAGCGATGTTGTTGCTGGCGCGGAAACAATACGCGAAAAAAGCGCGCTACGGATATGTCAACGGCCGCGAACCGGTCAACTACGTGCGCGATATTCGCCAGCGCTTCGAAGCCTATATCGATTTGAGCCGCAATGTGGCTCTCGTCGCAGAACCGACTCAGAGTAAAAACCGACTATAGTCGATTTTAGCCCAGCGCCAGGGCTTTGAGATCGGTCGCGGGATCGGCCGCCAGCTCGGGTGCGGGATTTTTTCCGGCCTCGATGATTTTTCTGCCGAAGGCGTAGGACTTGGGTTCGTTGATCGCGTCGATTGCTAGCAGTCGGGCGCCGCGGTAGTACCAGACCGACAGGCTCGATGCACTCGCGCCGGGGCGAATTACGCAGTGGTCGTGACCCTGGTTAAGCCCGACGATTTGCAACTTGCAGTCGTACTGGTCGGACCAAAACCACGGCAGCGCATTATAGCGCACGTCTTCTCCCGCCAATACCCGGGCGATCAGGTCACCCTGGTCGGCTGCATTCTGAACCGATTCGAGTCTTATCCGTTGCCCGCCACGGCTAAAGTTGCTGCAATCGCCGGCCGCGTAAATCTCCGGCTCCGAAGTCTGGCAAATCTGGTTTACCCGGATGCCATTGTCGCAATCCAGCCCCGCCGCCAGCGCCAGCTCGATATTGGGGCTACCGCCGATACCGACCAGCACCAAATCGGCGGCGATGATTTCTCCAGATTCGAGTTCTGCACCGCAGACCTTGCCGGCATCTTCTATCAGGCGCGATATCCGTGCCGATTCGCGCAGGTCGACCCCGTGTCCCGCATGCAGTTCGCGGAAGTAACGCGAAGTTTCGGCGGCGGCAACGCGCTGTAGAATTCGCTCGGCCATTTCCAGCAGCGTGACTTCGAGCCCGAGTTGACGGGCGGCGGCTGCGGCTTCGAGGCCGATGTAGCCACCGCCAACGACCAGCAATTTACGGCCGGCCTGAAACTCGGGCGCCATGCGATCGATGTCGGCGATACTGCGCAGGGTATAAACCCCGGGCAGGTTTCCGCCGAGCTCGGCGGGTAGCCGGCGGGCATGCGAACCGGTGCACAGGATTAGCTTGTCGTAGTCGATTACCTCGCCGTTGTCGGTTATCACCTGCTTGTCGGCGCGCCTGATTTCGGTGATGCGCGTCTCGAATCGAGTCGCGACCCCTTGGTCGACATACCATTGCGGCGGCCGGATGAACAGGCGTTCGCGTGCCAGTTCACCGAGCAGATACTTTTTCGACAGCGGCGGACGCTGGTAAGGCGGGTATGGCTCGGCTCCGATCAATAACAGCGGTGCGGAGTTACCCAGCGACTTGTGCCGCGAAATGAATGAGGCCGCGGCCTGGCCCGCGCCGACGATTATGACGGGCGTGGACATCGGATCACTCCGGCTCCGGGACGTACAGCAGCAGACCGTCGAGCTCGGGCGCTACGATTATCTGGCAGCTGAGTCGGCTATTGTCCTCGCGTTCGACATCGGTCATATCGAGCATGGTGTCCTCGATGTCATCGATTTCACCGGTTCTGGCGAGCCATTCGGGGTCGACAAAGACGTGGCAGGTGGCGCAGGAAAGACAACCGCCGCACACACCCTCGATATGGGGAACATTGTTCGCAGTGGCCGCTTCCATCAGGTTCAGGCCGTCTTTGACGTCGGCGCTGATTTCGCTGCCGTCCTCCATTTTCCAGGTGATATTCGCCATCGTCGTTCGCTACCGATTGAAGTCTAAAAACCGCGTAATGTATCCTTTTTTTATAACAATGTCTTATGAATTTGAGGGTAACTTCGATTCGCCGGTAACTTCATTCGCATGGAGTTGTATCAGTTGCCATAATTTTTCGAGGTGGGCGCGCGTCGTTGCTTCGACCCCGATCGACACCCTTGCCATCCAGCGGCCATCGAGTTGCGCCGGGCTCATGAAAGCCGCGCCGGATTGGTTGATGGCGTTGACCCAGGCCAGGGTATGCCGGTCCAGCGATTCGCCCTCGAATCCGTCGGGTTGATGGCGGATACAAACGGTTTGCAAATTGACCGGCGCCAGTACTTGCCAGTTTTCGCTGGCGCTTACCCGTTGCGCAAACCATTGAGCATTATCCAGGTCGCGCCGCAGCCTCGCCCTGATCGCATCGATGCCGTCGATCCCGAGGTGATACCAGATTTTCAGCGCGCGGAAACGCCGCCCCAGCGGTATGCCCCAGTCGCGGTACTGACGAACCTCGTGGTCGACATTGGAGCGCAGGTAACTTGGATTAGTCGACATCACGCGCACCAAGTGTTGTACGTCGCGCAGGTAAAACAGTGAGCAATCGAGGATTGTTCCCATCCACTTGTGCGGGTTCCAGGCAATCGAATCCGCCGCCTCGACGCCCTCCCACAGATGGCGGTATTCAGGCAGCAGCATGGCGCTGCCGGCCATCGCCGCATCGACATGTACCCAAATCGCATGCCTGGCCGCAATCGCTGTTATTTGGTCGATTGGGTCGAAAGCGACAACCCCGGTCGATCCCGTCAATGCCACGATGGCGCAAGGCAGGGAGCCGGCTGCGATATCGGCCTCGATTTGCCGCGCCAGCGCGGTCGCCGACATAGCGCGCGAGGCGCCATCCATTGCCACCAGGCGCAAATTGTCACGCCCGAAGCCGGCTAACAAAGCGGCTTTAATCACCGATGAATGGGCTTCTTCGGTGGTATAGACTATCAATGGTTTGTCTTCGGCCTGTAATCCTCCTCGGCTCTCGCTATAATCGCTCGCGCGCTCGCGTGCGATTAGCAAAGCGGTCAGGCAAGAGGTTGACGCGGTGTCCTGGATGCAGCCTTCCCAGTTTTGCGACAGGCCGGTGAGCTGACGCAGCCAGTCGCAAACTACTTCCTCCAGTTCGGTCAGTGCCGGGCAGCTTTCCCAGGAAATGCCGAGACAGCCGAGTCCCGAACTGGCAATGTCGCCCAGCGTGGAGGCCAATGATGCATTCGATGGAAACCAGCCGAAGTGCATCGGGTGCTGCACCTGGGTAATTCCGGGCACGAGGACTTGTTCGAGCTCGGCCAGCAGTTGCTCGGCGCCGGCGGGTGATTCGGGCGGCGTCCGCGGCAGGGCGCGGCGGATTTCTCCAGGCTCGATCTGGGCGCGCACCGGGCGCTGCTCGAGATTATTGCGGTAGTCGGCGATCCAGTCGATCAGTTGATGTCCGGCGCGGCGGAATTCTTCGGGCGTCATAAGTTTGCTCGGTAACGGGTCGGGTATTTTCAGCCTGGAATTTTCCGGTATCGTTCGAACCCGAGTCAATCGATATTCAGCCGCCGGGCGAATTTTCGAGTCAGGTTATCGGTAGCCCGATTTTCGATGCCGTTGCGCAATGTCATCCGGCGTGGGAGCGGAATTTCACCAAAGTATCTCGCGAAAAATCCATTCCAGCGCGGCGGATTTGCACCTATTCGCCATAAACCTCGTTCGCCACCCGCTTCAGCAATCGCAGGTAAAACTCGATGCTTTGCGGGTCGAGGCGGCGATGAGACTGCATGAACTCGTCGATCGGCTGTCGCGTCGCGCGACTCGTCAGCGTACCCGATTGTACCAGCATGGCATTGCGTATGAACTCCGCGGCGCCGCCGTGGCAGGCGCTGCATTCTTCGCGATAGCGCGGCACTGTTAGCACCTGGGCCTGTAACATATCGTAAACGGCGTCGACGTCGCGCTCCGGGGTGTAGTGATTGCCGAGGAACAGGTGCAGTTCCCGGAATTGATGCCGGCCCAGTAGCCGGTTGTCGGTAATGCGTAAAAAGCTGCGGGCGAAATCGGCCGAATGGCCGTGGCATTCGGCGCAACGATCATCCCACAACCAATGGATATCGGTAGCCGCCGCGCCCAAGGGTATCGATCCCAGCCATATTAGGGCGAGGCAGCGCAACAGTCTAGCTAGTCGAAGTCCGTACCTGCCAGCATGATACATTGATCTGATCCGTCCTCTACCATCGCGATAATTCTACCATCGACCGATAACTATACCGAGGGATTCATCGCGTTCGGGGCCCATGCCGGCCAGCTTGTCGTAAGCCATGCCGACGCGCGGTTTAAGCCGCCGCCGCCAGCCGAGCAGGAGTTGCTGCATCTGGGCATGCACATTTTGGTATTCCGGGTCGTCGCCCAAATCGTTTAACTCCTTGGGATCGTGTTGCATATCGAACAATTGCGGACGAAACAGGTTGTAGTGGATATATTTCCAGCGCCGGGCTCTTAACATGACCGCGCGGCAGTCATAAGGCGGCTGATTCAGCAGGGTCCTCGGGCCGCGATCCGAATAGTCGATTTCGCTGACAGCGTAGCGGCGCCAGTCGCCGGGCGCGATGCGTGAGCGCAGCAAAGGTATCAACGAATGACCTTCGGCGCGTTCGTGGTTGATCTTGCCGCCGGCGAATTCGACGAAGGTCGGCAGCAAGTCGATCGCCTCGACCATTTCCCCGCAAACGCTGCCACGGGTTTCGTCCGCGGTGGAATTGGGATTGACGATAATCATCGGTATCTTGACCGACGCTTCGTGAAACAAATCCTTTTCGCCGAGCCAGTGGTCGCCGAGATAATCGCCGTGATCGCTGGTGAGCACGATCATGCAGTTATCGAAAAGCTCACGTTGTTTCATGTAATCGAACAGGCGCCCGAGCTGATCGTCGATCTGGCGGATCAGCCCCATGTAGATCGGGATAACGCGCAGCCGCACGTCATCGCGTGCGAAACTCTCGCTATACTCCTGTTCCATGAAAGCGCTAAAAACCGGGTGTGGATTCTGTAATTCACGCTCGGAACGCACCGCTTCCTGGACATCGTCGGCCGAGTAATGACGTGGTCAAACTTTTTGATACACCCCAGTTAAGCGGCATGCTTCGTTTCGAGTAGTCGTTTTTCATAATCATTCGGGCTGACATAATTCAGCGTCGAATGTAATCGATATGGGTTATACCAGCTGGATATGTACTGCAGAATATCCTGCTGTAGTCTGATAATTTCGCCATTGCACCCGCTCCTGCTTCAGACTGCCAAAGAAGCTCTCGACCACCGCATTATCCCAACAGTCACCTTTACGGCTCATGCTGCCCTGGAACCCGTTGATTCTGAGTAATTTTCGGAATGCCTTGCTGGCATACTGAGACCCACGATCCGAGTGATGGATTAAACCTGCATTGGGTCGGCGCTGCCAGGCGGCCATCTTCAAGGCATCACAGACCAACTGCGATTTCATCCGAGGGCTCATGCTCCAGCCCACAACCTTTCTCAAACACAGATCTATCACGACAGCCAGGTAAAGCCAGCCCTCCTGGGTCCATACATAAGTCACATCCGCTGCGTAGACCTGATCAGGCTGGGGCACATCAAATTGCCGCTGAAGCAGATTGTCGTACACCGGTTGTTTGTGATTGCTGTTCGTGGTCACCTTGAATTTCTTGCGATGACGTACCTGAACTCCGGCCTCCCGCATCAAATTCCGCGCCTTATTCCGGCTCACCGGATAACCCAGACAGTTCAGGGCCCGTTTCATACGTCGGCTGCCGTAGGTATGATCACTCGCATCATCAACCCGCTGAACCCACTCCAGCATTTGGATCAGGCGGTCTTGTGTCCATCTGGCGCCGGTAGTGGTAATAACATGACCGGTCCACACCCAGCACCTGACACATCAGGCGAACGGGAAAGGTATTCTTGTGTTGGGTGATAAACGAGTATTTCATTTCGTTTCTGCTGCAAAGAATACCGTCGCCTTTTTTAAGATTTCTTTCTCCATCTTCAGGCGTTTGATTTCAGCTTTAAGTCGACGGTTCTCTTCCTGATCCGGTGTCAGCTTGCCGTTCCCACGGAAAGCCTGGCCATCACCCGATTGTTCCTCTTGCACCCATCGGCACAGCATATTGGCATTGATGCCCAGGCTTCGCGCTGCTTCCGCCCGGCTGTAGCCCTGATCAGTTACCAGGCTCACTGCATCCAGTTTGAATTCTTTCGTATATTTCTTTCTCGTTGTCATCTATCGTTACCTCAGTTAAGTTTCATTATCTCTTAACTGGGTGGTATCAATCTATTGGACCATGTCATAAAGCTCGTGATAGGGGCTAGGAGCGATGTAGGGCCAGTGCGGCTTGATGTAAGATAGGTGCAGGCACCAGGGATTGGCGTCGTCCTGCTGTTCCAGGAAATCGATAGCGCGCGTCGTGGTATAGGTCGTTTCCGAATGCGCCTCGGCGATACGCGCCGGATAAGCCGAATTGCGCATTTTCCAGCCCGAGCGCGGCAAGCCATCCTTGCCCACCGTGCTGACGGCAAAATCCTGCCAGGGGTTGTCGCCCTCGTATCCGTTTCGGTTCAGGTAGGCGGTGTAATTATTTGCGCACGCGCCGGGCAGCAAGCCTTCGTGTACTTCGAAGGGCTCGAAGCCGCCGCTGGTTGCGGCCTGTGCATAGCCGGACCCGGAGTCGATGCCGAAAACCTGTAACATTTCGGGGTCCTTGCGATTGTCGGCCTTGCCGACGAGGGCGCTGCGATATCCCGATGGCCGCAAATAGTCGGCCAGCATGAGTTCGTCGAGTCGGGTCGCGTCCGTATTGGACATTACGCCGTGGCTGGACATGTAGCGCCCGGTGTAAAAACTGGCGCGCGACGGCCCGCACAGCGGCGCCTGGCAGTAAGCGTTAGTGAAGCGCACGCCGCGCGCCGCCAATGCGTCGATGTTCGGCGTGTGCAACTTGAGATGTCCGTAGCAGGAAAGGTAATCCCAGCGCAGCTGGTCGCACATGATGAACAGAATGTTTCTCGGCATTAACCCAAACCCAGGAATCTCATCTCTACAAAAACGGGGAAAACTTTATAGCTACACGGCGCACAGTTTATACAAGATTCCAACCTCCGCGCGAATGACTTCGTAAATTTTACTCAGAGTAAAAGTCGGGGTCGGGGAGTACTTTTACTCAGAGTAAAATCTGGTGCCGGGGAGTAATTAGTATAAGACTCCCGTATCCAAGGGAATGACTTTGTAAATTTTACTCTGAGTAAAATTTAGGCTTGGAGAGTGGTTTGACGTGGTCAAACTTTNTGATACACCCCAGTTAAGCGGCATGCTTCGTTTCGAGTAGTCGTTT
>DS021198.1:35290-38873 GCA_001735895.1 Olavius algarvensis Gamma 3 endosymbiont
GTTGTTTGTGATTGCTGTTCGTGGTCACCTTGAATTTCTTGCGATGACGTACCTGAACTCCGGCCTCCCGCATCAAATTCCGCGCCTTATTCCGGCTCACCGGATAACCCAGACAGTTCAGGGCCCGTTTCATACGTCGGCTGCCGTAGGTATGATCACTCGCATCATCAACCCGCTGAACCCACTCCAGCATTTCCTCATGCTCGGGATCAGGCGGTCTTGTGTCCATCTGGCGCCGGTAGTGGTAATAACATGACCGGTCCACACCCAGCACCTGACACATCAGGCGAACGGGAAAGGTATTCTTGTGTTGGGTGATAAACGAGTATTTCATTTCGTTTCTGCTGCAAAGAATACCGTCGCCTTTTTTAAGATTTCTTTCTCCATCTTCAGGCGTTTGATTTCAGCTTTAAGTCGACGGTTCTCTTCCTGATCCGGTGTCAGCTTGCCGTTCCCACGGAAAGCCTGGCCATCACCCGATTGTTCCTCTTGCACCCATCGGCACAGCATATTGGCATTGATGCCCAGGCTTCGCGCTGCTTCCGCCCGGCTGTAGCCCTGATCAGTTACCAGGCTCACTGCATCCAGTTTGAATTCTTTCGTATATTTCTTTCTCGTTGTCATCTATCGTTACCTCAGTTAAGTTTCATTATCTCTTAACTGGGTGGTATCAATCTATTGGACCATGTCAGTTTACTCAGAGTAAAATCTGGGTTTGGGGGATGGTTATTAGGCGTTAATCCTTGAATAGGCGCGGATTGAAAACGTCGCGCAGGAAGTCGCCCATCAGGTTGATCGCGATGACGATGACCACCAGGAAGAAGCCCGGAATCAGCGTGATCCACCACGAACCCGAGTAGAGATACTCCTTGCCGATACTGATCAGCGAACCGAGGCTGGGTTCGGTTACTGGCATGCCGAGGCCGAGAAAGGACAGTGCCGCCTCGGTGATGATGGCGTTGGCGATCTGCACCGTGGCGATCACGAATATTGGCGACAGGCAATTGGGCAGGATATGTTTGAACATGATACGCACCGCACCGAAACCCATGACGACAGCGGCGTCGACGTACTCCTTTTCCTTCTCGGCGAGTACCGACGAGCGTACGGTGCGCGCGATCTGCGGCCATTCGGCGATGCCGATAACCAGGATCAGGATTAGCATCGCCCAACTGCTGTAGGTTTCCCCGCCAAAGGCATTCTTGACGATTGCCAGCACGATGATCGCCACCATCAGCGTCGAAAAGGACAATTGCACGTCGGCAATACGCATCAGAATATTATCGACCCGGCCGCCGACATAACCGGAGACCAGTCCGATGACGATACCGATAGCGGCCTGCAGCAGCACCGCGCAAATACCGATTAGCAGGGATACCCGCATGCCGTAGAGAATCGTGCTCCACAGATCGCGTCCCTGGTCATCGGTGCCGAGGAAGAAGCGTTGATCCGCGCCCTCCTGCCAGGACGGCGGCATTTCCGAATCCATCAAATCGATCTGGGTCAGGTCGTAGGGATCGAAGGGCGCTATCCAGGGCGAGAATAGCGCCATCAGGGTTAGCACCAGGAATATCGAGCTGGCCGCGATCGCGACCTTGTCGCGCCGGTAATAGTGCAGCAGGTCGGATTGCTGCATGCGCTGCCAGAAGGTGAAAGTGCCGTTCATTGGCGACGTCCCACCAGGTCAACCATCGGGTTGATGACGCCGTAGAGTAAATCCACCAGCGTATTGACGACCACGAACAGGAAACCGACGAACATGATATAGGCGGTAATCAGTGGAATATCGGAGCGATTAACCGCCTCTAAAAACATGAATCCCATGCCGGGCCACTGAAATACCGATTCGGTCAGGATGGTGTAAGCGACCATGATGCCGATTTGTACGCCGCCGACGGTAATTACGGGCAGCATCGTGTTTTTAAGCGCGTGTTTGAGATAAACCGGCAGCGCGGGCAAGCCCTTGGCGCGCGCGAATTTGACGTATTCAGAACTCAGCACTTCGAGCATCTCCGCGCGTACCAGACGGATGAACAGCGGCAGCATGATCGACGATAGAGCAACGGCCGGCATGATGATATGCACGATACCGTCCCAGCTTGCGAAATTGGTGCTCCAGTAAGCCCACACCTGCACCACTTCGCCGCGCCCGAAGGACGGCATCCAGCCGAGCGTGATCGAGAAAATGTAAATTAGCGCCAGCGCGGTCAGAAAAACCGGGATCGAAATGCCGATGACACTGACCGCCATGGTGAAACGGCTGAACCAGTGGCGCGGTTTGATCGCGCAGAAAACCCCGAGCGGGATCGAAACGAAGATTATGATCAGGGACGCCGCGAACGTCAGTTCCAGCGTGGCCGGCAGTTTTTTCAGGATGACGTCTAGCGTAGGTTCCTTGAAAAAGTATGAAGTACCGAGGTCTCCCTGCAGCGCGCGTTTGAGAAAGCGGCCGAACTGCACTACTAACGGATCGTTGAGCCCCAGCGATTCACGCAGGTTGCCGCGCTCTTCCGCGGACATCGACATCGCCGCCAGCTCGCGCGTCGGGTCGCCTAGCGTGTCCTGGATCGAAAAACAAAACAGGCAGATGATGAACATCACCAGCGCCGCCTGCAGGACTCTTTTAAGTAAAAACTGGATCAAAATATAGACTGCTTGAACATGTCACATTCTAAGAAGTCGCCCCGGCAACCCCTGCGGGGTTGCCGAAACGTCCGACCGCCGGGATCATGCGATGGCGGAGCCATGAAGAGATCCCCGCTTGCGCGCACAGCTGTCCGGGGAAAGTTAATAGGAAAGAACATACTGTGTTTTCTCGATCAGTTCCGCGCGTTCTCGTCGTCTTCGTCGATACATCTGCTGTACCCCGGTTGGTAAACGAGTAAACAGGGTTTCTCGTATTTCCACCAACAGCAGGTGTAACGATGTATTCGGCGCACACCGACGTGATCGATAGAGCCATAACAACAGATAACTGATAATGGCCGCGTAAATTTGCAGGCTGACTGCATTCTGGCTTTTGCCCAGAAAGCGCTTTAGCTTCAAGTTTTGCTTGAGCCACTTGAAAAACAGCTCGATCTGCCAACGCTTGCGATAAAGTTCAGCAATATCCTTGGCTGAACTGTCCATATCGTTGGTCGCCAGGATGAGGGGTGACTTGCCTTCACGATACACGCTGATGCGGCGTAACCGCAGGCCGTGATAGCCATTTTTATGACCTGCTCGGTTACTGCGGTGGCGAAATTCGACCCATTCGTCAGACAGGATGACTTTGCCATCGCATGGATTCTGTGCCACTACCTGGATCGCCGCATTGCGCTTAAACCGGGTCACGAAAGTCGCCCCGGCCTCATCAATCTGTTGCCACCAGCCATAGTCGCAGTAGCCCTTATCAAAGACGTAGGTTGCATCCGCTTCCAATCGGAGGTGTCGGGCATCGACGACATCGTTCACTGTCGGTGAGGTGATATTGAGATAAACCGGTGTGTGACCCCGCTGTTCAATCATCAGGTGAACCTTGAGCCCCCTGATACGGGAAGTCGCGCTGGCTTCGCCCAGTCAATCCATGTCCCTGAGCTGAATC
>DS021198.1:39006-83193 GCA_001735895.1 Olavius algarvensis Gamma 3 endosymbiont
ACATCGCCAGGCAGGTTGTGAGTAGAAAACGGTTTTTCATTTTAGGGTCTCCAAGTCGTTGTATTGTCTTACCGGTTTTTACCCAAAAACCGGAAAAGCTTTTATATGGCTAATTTGCAGCCTCGTTATCGTAAATGCTATCGAATCGCGGCATCAAGTCGAGTAACTCGATACTGTATTCGTTTTGCGGATGTTCGAAGAAGGCTTCGGTTTCCGCAGTCTCAAGTATGCGCCCATAGCGCATGATTGCAACCTGGTCGCACATTTGCCGGATGACGGGCAGATCGTGGCTGATGAACAACATCGTCAGCCCGAGCTCGTCCTGCAAGTCTTTCAGCAAGTTCAGGATCTGCGCCTGCACCGAGACGTCGAGCGCCGAGGTGGGTTCGTCGCAGATCAGCAAACGCGGTCGGCTGGCGAGCGCGCGCGCAATCGAGATGCGCTGGCGCTGGCCGCCGGAAAATTCGTGAGGGTAACGGCGTCCCATACGGCGGCCGAGGCCGACATGGTCGAGCAGATCTCCGACTAGTTGCATCACTTCCCGCGCCGGCGCGAGGTCGTGGAAGAGAATCGGCTCGGCGATAATGTCGTTGACCTTCATGCGCCCGTTGAGCGACGAATAGGGATTCTGGAACACCATTTGCATTTGCAGGCGCGCCTGCTGCACTGCTGCGCGGTCGGGGTTGTTTATCAGCTCGACGCCATCGAATTTTATCGAACCGCTATCGGGCTGCTGCAATCCGGCGACCATGCGCGCGATAGTGGATTTGCCGGATCCGCTCTCACCCACCAG
Source organism: Olavius algarvensis Gamma 3 endosymbiont (assembly GCA_001735895.1). Lineage (GTDB taxonomy): Bacteria > Pseudomonadota > Gammaproteobacteria. The sequence goes on from DS021198.1 coordinate 39,800, forward strand.
CCCAAACGATTCGCCGGCCTTGATCACCAGGTCGACATCCCTGGTGGCCTGCAGGTAGCGGCGGTTTTTAGCCAGCAGCGCGTCGCGGGTGATGAAGCTGAGGTTGAGATCCGTGATCTCCAGCAGGGTTTCCGAATGCGCGTGGCGCAGCCCCTGGCCCAGCCAGTGGGTCGAGACGTCGATGTGCTTCAGGCCTTTCTCGGTGGTCTCGATATACTCGACCAGCGGGAAGCGGTCGATCTTGACGTTGGCGCGCGGCACCGCGCTGATCAGGCTCTTGGTATAGTCGTGTTGCGGTTGCGTCAGAAGCTGTTTGGTCGATCCGATTTCCACCAGGCGGCCCATGTACATGACCGCGACCCGATCGGTTACGCTGGCGATAACGCCCATATCGTGCGTCACCAGCAAACATCCCACCTGACGTTCGCGGCACAGTTTGCGAATTAGCGACAGGATTTGATCCTGCACCGAGACGTCGAGCGCGGTGGTCGGTTCGTCGGCGATCAGCAGTTCGGGCTCGCCCGCGAGTGCGATCGCGATGACGACGCGCTGGCGCATGCCGCCTGAAAACTGGTGCGGAAACTGCTTGATACGGATCTCGGGTTCCGGAATACCGATTTGATCGAGCAGATCGACGGCGATGCGCTGCGCTTCTCGTGGCTCGAATTTCAGGTTGGTGGTGATGGTTTCGACCAGTTGATTTTCGACCGTGAACAGCGGATTCAACGAGGTCATCGGGTCCTGAAAGATAAACCCGACGCGCGAGCCGCGCACCTTCAATATTTCTTTGTCGGTGAAAGTCGAAATTTTGGTCTCGTTGAGATAGATGTCGCCTTTCGATACTCGTCCCGGCGGGCTGAGCAATTGCACGATACCATTGCCGATCGTGGATTTACCGGCGCCGGATTCGCCTACCAGTCCCAGTATCTCTCCCGCCGCGAGGTCAAAGCTGACGCCTTCCACCGCGTAATCGGTTTCGTAACGTCCGGGAAACTCGATCGATAGATTTTTTATGCTTAACAACGGCATTGGATTTATTTAGTCTTTTTTTGCAACTGCTTGCTCGAAACGCGATGCTAACGCGATCGTTATCCCTTGTCGAGCACTAGCCCGCGTAACCCAGTGTAAACTCATTAAGCGCCCGCGCGATTCGGAATGCGGCTTAGTAAACCGCTACTTCCCCGAGCAGCCAATCTACTCTGTGCTCACTCTCCAGTATCAGGCGCTTGCGCGTATGGTAATTGAGCTGGGGCGTGGATTTGAGTAATTCCTGGTAAGCTACGGCATCGATCGATATCAAGCCGCAATCGGTGGCGGCGGTCATTTCGACGGACTTATTGTCGGTGTAGGCACGCCAGCCGAGCTCCTCGCCGATGCCGATTTTCTCTTCGCTAGCGTCGGCGTGCACGATCGAGCCGTCACCTTCGACGAAGATGTACATATGCGCCTCATCCAGCGACATGGTATTACCTCCCTCGACCACCTTCCATTGCGCAATGCGAGAAATCTTGTCGGTCACGGTAGACGATAATTCGGCATACTGCGGCAATAATTTCACTATCGGGCGCAACAGCCAGCGGTTTTCCAGCATCGATTGCAAGCCGCTGTGCCGGATGAAGTTGCGGAAGGTTTCCTCGGCGAATACGCATACGGTAACCGGAGTTTTGGCGACCACACTGGCGTTGCGGATGCCGGAGCCGGTCAGAATCGCCATTTCGCCGATGACATCGCCGGCCTGCAACATCGCCACGGCTTCGCGGCTGCCTTGCTCGACGCGCACCACTTCGCAATAGCCGGTCAGAATCAGATAAACCGAACCGTGCGTCACCGCTTCCTGGACGATAATGACGTCCTCGGTGTTGTAGCGGTAGATTTGCTGTTCGGCGAGCAGATTACGCATCCAGCGGTTGGGGAAGGGTTGTCCCAGCCAGAGGGTCAGGTAATGATTGATTTGCGAAGTATAAATTGTGCTGTCACCTTCGATCAGGGTGTAACGTTTGCCGGAGCTGGCGAGCGAAAAAGTGGTTTGCAGCGCTTCCGGCACTTCCTCGACATGCACGAAAACAACGCGCTCCGCTTCCGACTCGAGAGCATCGGTCGGGTCGCCGTGAATTTCACCCGCGCCGCCATCGGCTATCAGCAAATGGAAATCCTGTTTATAGAGTCGCTCCAGGTTTGCAGTCGTTTCGGGGCGCACGATGCCGGATTCGCCCATTTCGCGCACGGCGCTCATATTCTGGTTGTCGCCGACGATACAGACGTCGCGAAACTGTCCTTTGTGGATAGTCGAAAAAGTGGCGCCGATGGTCGGAATGCTGTGCACCGTATTGTGCACTTCAATGCTGAGCCCGTAGTAATTAATGGTGTCGCCTGGATTGACCCGAATCAACTGGAAGTGCTCGGTAACCGTGTCGACTTGCCAGCCGAGACTGCAGCTGAGCTTTTCCATCGCCATATTGAAAATTTCCTGGGTAGTGATGACTTCGACGCGATGCGGCATGACCATCAATGGGAACATCGAGCAATGGTCATCGTGTAGGTGGGTTAGAAACACGGCGGACACCTGGTTTTTGGAAATACCGCGCGCGAACAAATGCTGATCGAGAAACGGGATCGCGTCGATCAAAAGATAGTCGCCGTTGTAACATAGCGCCAGCCCGGAGCAGGGTTCGGAGGTGGAAAAACCCGAGGCGCCGCCGAGCACTTCGATCCCCATTTTAGTCAGTCCGCCGGGCACATAGTCGATCGGCACCGGGTAAGGGGGCAGGACTGCGGCGCCGTCGTTGAGGTCGACGAAAACGTCTCCACCGGGATTGGTTACCAGGTAGCGATCCACCCCTTTATGCTCGATGGTGAAGCCGCCGGCTACGGCGAGATTATTTTCAAAGGGTATCGGGTTGAAAAAATCCGCGACCTGAATCATGTCTCCCTGGTCGGTTTTTAACGCGAGTGCGGCGGACACGCCGAGCCATCCATGCTTCAAGCCCTCCTCGGTATTCCAGTGATCGAGTTCTTCCGGAGTGGGGCCGAGCAGGGTGAAACGCAACAGGCGCATGGCGTGACTGATCGAATCGCTATCGCCGACCAGGTTGAGCTTGCGTTTTTCGGCCAGACCCTTGGAAAAAAACAGGAAGAAATAAAGCGGGAATTCTAGATTATTGAGCAGCGAACAGGTCTTTTCACGAATGTCGGTCAATACCAGGGTGTCGAATTTCGAAACGCCTTCCCGCAGCAAACCTTTTAAAACCTCGGGAGGCTGGCCCAAGAGGATGGTTTCAGCCTTATCCATGACGACTCTGCTGCCGGGTGCGGGTGTTAGGATTTGCGGTTCAGCCATTTTCAGAATAATTTTTGCCGAACGCTCAAGTGTACCCTGCCGGGTAAGGGGGTGAAAGGCAAATATCTGTTAGATAGTTTGCACAAATTTGGCTTGCGCCGGCATGCAAAGAAGCTATGGCTGTAGCCGGTATTGGAACAGCGATTCGTAGTACGGCCGGGCCTGCGACGCGATTTCACTAGCTGTCTCCGACAGTGTATATGTTTTTTCCCGATAGGCTGCGAAGCCGGTAGAGCGCCACACTGAGTCGTACCAGTATTCGGCCCAGACGCCGTCGCTGTCGCGCCGGCCGGCCGGCCAGCTAAGCATTTGCGGCACAAACCCGATCCCGAGACGCGCACAGATCGCGCGCAGCATGGCCTCAGGGTCGAGTAAAAACTCGCGGCTGTCGATCACGATCGGTAGCGCTCCGGTCAGATTGCGTACGGTTTCGAACAACGCCGCCTGCTGGACAAAGCCAATGTCATCCAGCGTCGCGTCGCTGCGCACTGCCGCATAAGACGCGATCACGGCTTCGGGCTCGCGGATCAGGAAACAGTTTTGCAACGACTTGAGCCAGCCTCGATCGAGTTGCGGCAACAAGTGCAGGGTCATGTGCTTCTGGTAAAAAATCGATTTACCGCCGGCGCTGCCGCCGGCGCAGGCGGCGATGATCGCTGCGGCGTCGGTGCCCTGGGCGGCGATGACTTCGGCGGTGCCCGGATGCGCGATTCCGGTGGCATCCAGGTAGTAGCCGTAGAGGGGTTCATCCCACACCAGGCAATCGTCCCGATTTTCAAAGGCGCGCATCAGCGCGGTCGAGATGTTGCGCGGTCCGGACCACATCGCGATACGCAGCGGCTTCAATTGCACTCGCGCTCGAGCAGGTCGAGATAAAGCTGTTGCAGTTTTTCCACTAGCGGTCCGCGCGCGCCGTCACCGATAGTCCGCCCGTCGATCTCCCGCACCGGCGCGAGTCCGGCAAAGGTGCCGGTGACGAAGGCTTCGTCGGCGCCATAGACATCGGTCAGGCTGAAATTTTTCTGTCGCAGCACGATATCATTCCGTTCGCATAGCGCGATAACCTGGCCGCGGGTAATCCCGCCGAGGCAGTAGTCGCCCGTCGAGGTCCAGACTTCACCCTTGCGCGCGATAAAAAAATGCGTCGAATTGCAGGTTGCGACAAATCCATGCGGATCGAGCATCAGGGCTTCGTCGGCGCCGGCCTTGGCGGCCTGGATACAGGCGGTGATGCAATTCAGTTTGGAATGGCTATTGAGTTTGGGATCCTGCACGTCGGGATAACCGCGTCGCACGTGTACGGTAAACAGGCGCATTCCCCGGGCGGCGGTTTCCGGCAGCGCTTGTTTGTATTCGGGAATGATGACGATGGTCGGTGGCGTAATCGTAATGCGCGGATCCTGGTAGGGCGTCGCCTTGATGCCGCGCGTAACCATCAGCCGGATATGCACGCCGTCGGACATATTGTTTTTTTGCAGCAGGCGATACAGTCGCTCGCTCAGCTCGGGCGCGCCGATCGCCATTTCCATATCGAGCGCCTTGGCGCCTTCGTATAATCGATCGAGGTGCTGTTCGAGAAATGCGATCTTGCCGCGGTGCACCCGCAACCCTTCCCAGACGCCGTCACCGAGTACGAAGCCGCTGTCGAATACCGATACCCTGGCCTCGTCGCGCTTGAAATAGTCGCCATTGATATCGATGACGATGTCGGCGTTGCGCGCATCGTCCCGGTACTCGTGCGTGCCTTTTTTACTCATCGGTCGTGCCCAGTTCGAAGCGGTGGCCGAGGCTGGTAACGGTTAGGTACTTCGATCCGTCGCGCACGCGCTCCGTGGCGAGATTAGCCAGTTCGAAAAATGCGTTGCGACCGATCAGGGCCTCGATCCCGGCATGCAGATGCACATAGGGTCGCGGCCTGTCGGTTGCGGCGTCGAACTCGACCCGAATCGGATGTTTGTCGTTGACTATGATGCGCTCCCCGATATTGGTGGTGAACACGATTGCCTGCTGACTTCCGGCATCGAGCCGCTCGACCAGGTTTGCCACAAAAGGTGCGTCTTCAACCTCGATGCGCAATTTTTCCGCCGGTGTTACCAGAAAGTAGTCGTCTTGCTCGCGGCGCAGGACGCTGGCAAACAGTATTACCAACGAATCGCGCTGGAATCGCCGGCCCTGGTGGTACCAATTGCCGTCGGCGGCGATGCGGATGTCTATCTCGCCGGAATAGCTCGGGTTCCAGTCACGCTTCGCGGCTTTGCTGGTTTCGCTTGCCTTGATTTCCGCAAGTATCCGTTCGAGTTCGGGCATGGGTCGATTTTGTGCAATTTGTCGCGGCGGCACAATAAAAAATTCACTGCATTCCGCTGCATTTCGACATATCGGTGGCAATATGCCTGCGATCGGGTGATTGCGCCAAAAAACCGTAGATTTTAAAAGTCGATAGCCGGGCTGGTGATTTTAAATAGTCTTAGTTTGACAGCGGTCATCGGTACCGGCGGAGCTTGGAATAGAAAGTTTACCGCGGATAGTTGTGTATCGGACATCCGGGGCGGCGGGCAATGCCGTCGTTGGTGGAGAAGTCTCGTTAAAACTCGAGCAGTTTGACAGTGAACTGGAGGTACCAAAAAGATAATGCGTTTTCCTCGATGCGGGGAACGTAAGTGACATTGATGCCGCCCCAGTCGTTGCTTAACGCGACAAACGGTAGGGCGGCGAGGAAGGGTTGATCGTCGTTATAGTCGGGTCGCCGCATGACAAGCGCCGCCGCTCCCAGGTCGAATCTGAGTCTTTGACCTCCCGAGTTCAGCTTGAAACGGCGTTTCATCCCGGCGCCGATGTACTTCGAGGTATTGCCGTTGCTATCCTTGAGTGAGGCCATGTTAATCAGTGGAATCCAGCGGCGCTGGGGAGCGAAATCGTATTGCAGTCCGAAGCCGTAGTTATTTTCATTCAAGTCGTTACCGCCCAAATGGATGCTGCGGCCGCTGATGATCATCTGTAATTCGTTGGCGCCAGCGGAGAAGCTCGCGCATAAAGCCAGAACAATAAAAAGCGGGACTCGATTCAACCGGGTCTCTACAACTGAAGATGTCGAACCCGTTATCGCCCGCCGCGGCGAAATCTGAAGCCGGCAGCGGAAATCCTAGATCGGGGCCGCGCGGAGTTCGCTTAATCGCGATGTATAATTTATACTTTTTAATCCCGCGCCAGCTACCGAGGAGATTGCCCAGCATGAAACGAAGAGGTTTCGTTAAACTCTGCGCGACTGCAGTCGCCTGCCATCTGGCTTATCCTTACGGCAAGCCGAAAACCATAAAAAAGCAGGATTTCGTCAACCTCGAGTACGAATTCCTGTTTATCGTGCGTTCACCCACCGAATACGGCATCGATCCATATAACGGTCGTTACTACGTATTAAGCTTCGAAGGCGGGGTATTTGCGGGAGAGCCGAAGGCGGTCGATCTGAATATTCTCGCGGCGCCCCCGGAAGAAGGTGTAACACGGCCGATAACCGCAGCCGAACTCGACTTCATCGAAGTCGAGTCCGAGCGTTTTCCACGCCTCGTTATACGTTAGGCGGCAGCGGCCGGAACTTCGGCTTCGGGGCCGACCCTTGGTCGAGCAGTAACTGCATCCACCGCAGTACCAAGCACCGGCGATGCCAAGCGCAGCCGGCGCCGATGGACGGTCCCTAGGATGCTCACCACTAGCACGCGCGATTTGCCGACGGCTGGATTGGTCCGATCCTTCACCGGTCTCTGCGGCGCATGGTTAGATATATATCAGGTATCGATTACCGACCTTTGCGAAGACCTGGAAAATCTCGATACTTAATCCCGGGCAGCATCGGGCAAATCGCGATGCGATGAGAAGGGCTCGGGCGCGGCCGCTTCCAGTTCCAGTTCCTGTTCTTTCCAGCCGTCGGTGCCGTAAGGATACCAGTACAGGTTGCGGTAGCCGTATTCCTGGTGGGCGCGCTTGACCGAGTTCCATGACATCCAGCAATCCGCAGTGCAGTAAAACAGTAGCAGATGGGACTTATCGCCGGCGGTGTGAAACGCCAGGTTTTTACGGAAATAGGCCTCCATCTGCGGATTCAGCGAGCGGTAACCAACGTTGGGTAGCCAGATCGATCCCGGCAGCTGCTGGCTGGGCTTGTCACGCCGCGCGATCCAGCTGCGCTTACCCGTGGTATCGGCCGGACCCAGCGTGATGGGCGCGACGTTGACCAGCAAGATGTCGTGGTTTGCCATCAGCGCCTGCACGTCCTCGGCAAAAAACAGCGTTGTCGCGCCCGGTACGGATAACGGTGTCGGCGCCTTGTATGGCCAGCCCCGATAGCCCTCGGGTAATTCATCCTCGGCCGGCGCGTCGCCGCTTGCCAGCAAAAACATGAGTAGCGCTAGAATCGAAATTTTCATTATCCTGACCACAGCTGTCGAGCATGCCGCTGTGACAGCGGCGCGATGATTTCGCGCCGCAGCGCTTCAATCGGCGGCTCAAGCATAGCGATGCGTCGGCGCCAGTCAACCGGGGCAGCGGCAAAGACGCTGCCGGTGGCGGCCGTCCGGTTCGCAGCACGATCCGATAAAACGGGATATCATAACTTATGTACTCTATTGCATTTTTTAAACTTTGATCGCCGGGAGGGTACTAGTCGGCCGGGATAGGATAAAATTCGAGCGACTTTCGACGCCAAGCTGAACGAGGCCTGTGATGAAGGAATTGAAAACGACCCTGCTGGTAGTAACCGTGATATTTTTCGGCGATGCCCTAATGGCGCAAGAGTCCTCGCTGGAACTTGCTACCGAGCGCGGTTGTTTCATCTGTCATACGATTCACGTCGATCCCGCGGTGGATCGGCCATTGGCGCCTTCCTACCAGGAAATTGCGGAGCAATACCGTAACGACGAGCAGGCTTTCCAGTACCTGGTTAACCGCATTCTTCACGGCACGCTTTATACCGAGCAAAACTGGTCTGGCGGCATCAGCATGCGTTTCATGCCGCCAAACGTCAATGTCGACCGGGTCGAAGCCGCCGAGTTGGCCAACTGGATTCTGACACTGCCCGAAGACAAGGCACTGCGCCACCGACTCGCGAATCACGAAAGCATGTTGATCCTCAGTGCACGCAGCGGTTGTCCCGCCTGCCATCTCATGGATGCATCCCCGGATAGCCGACTGATGCCGCTGGCGCCGGCTTTCCGCGAAGTCGCGCGGCGCTACCGCGACGACGCCGAGGCCGAGCGAAAAATAATACGCTCGATTATCCACGGTACCCGGTCCGCCACCAAAATCTGGCCCCATGTCAACATGCAGTTCATGCCGCCGAACGTCGGTCTGGTACGCACCGATGCCGAATCCCTTGCCCACTGGATTCTCGGCCTGAAGTAGGTTCGCACTAACGCCCTGTTGCCGCCGGCTGCGCGCCTTGAGCATGGCGCAGAAACTACGGGCGGCAGCCACGGTGACATTCCGCTGCTGTTTGCACAGCTCGTCACGGGCGATGCAGTTCGGTACCATCTGTCGCTAGGAAATTTTCCCGGAACATGCCGCCGAATGATTCGACCCCTTATTTGGATAATGTTGCTCTGCCTGCCGTGGTATAACCCGGCGGGCGCCGCAACACTCGACCCCGAGCGCTTGGCCGCCCGGGTAGAGCCGGCTTATCAGCTCGGCGAGCCTGTCGGCGACAGCGATGTTTGGACTCTGGTCAATCTCGACGGCGCCGAGGCCGGATTTCTGTTCGAATCCGAACCGCTGGCGCCGATACCGGGGTTTTCCGGAGCGCCGATAAACCTGCTGGTGGCGATGGATAAGGAGGGCAGGCTGCTCAATGTCGAAATCGTCCATCACAATGAGCCCATTTTCGTGTCCGGGCTCGGCCAGGCGCCGTTTCACGAGTTCGTGACCCAGTATCGCGGGCGCAGCATATACGACTCGATGTCGGTCGGAGTGCCCTACGGAAAAGTCGAAGGCGCCAGCACGCAGCTGTATCTCGACGGCGTAACCAAGGCGACCGCCTCGGTGCGCATCGCCCACGAAACGGTACTTGCCGCGGCCAACGCGGTCGCACGCCAAAAAATGCGTGGACTTGCCGTCGCGCCGGCGCCGGCGCCGAATATGAAGCACGACGAGAACCTCAGTTTCGACGATCTGGTCGCGCAGGGCATCGCGCGCCGCCATCGCATCAGCAACCGGCAGATTCAGGAATTATTCCACCAAAGCCAGTGGCAGGATGACGATCCGGTTGCGCTGGCCGAACCGGATGAATCCTACCTCGATCTGTGGGTAATCGATGTCGGCCCGCCGGCGATCGCACGCGCCGTATTCGATAGAGAGAGCCTCGAGCAGCTAGATTATTTTCTATCGATATCGCCGGACGATGAACCGATTCTACTGATCGACCAGGGCCGGCACGGGCTAGTCAGCGATGAGTTCGTGCGAAATACCGAACCCGATCTCATCGCTGCGGTGCAGGATGGGTTGCCGGTGGCCCTGCGCGACGCCGATCTCGAGTTGACCCTGTTGCCCGGCCTGCCCGATGGCCGCCGTATCGTGCTGCGCACCGATCGCCGGATCGGTTTCGACCCCACGCGGCCCTGGCAATTGACGCTAAAGGCGGTGCGTGAACACGGCAGTTTCATGCCCAGCGTCGGCGTCAGGGATCTCGTTTTCGAGCATCGATCGCCGGCGCGATTTTATACCGCCGCCGCATTCGACCAACCGCTGACGCCGCAGCAGGCCGCGATCCTGGGTCGGCTGCAGGATCTGTATCTGGTGGGTGGATTCGTGCTGCTGCTGGCGTTACTGCTGTGGTGGCGCCAGGACTGGCTCGCCGGTCTGCGCCACTACCGCGAACTGCGCATCGCGTTTCTCGTCGGCATGACGATATTTATCGGCTGGTACGGGCAGGGTCAGCTATCCCTGGTCACCGTGCTCGGCACCCTGCGCGCATTATTATCGTCGCAGAGCCTCAGCTTTTTACTGTTCGATCCTTTTTCGCTGATTATCTGGGGCTTTGTACTACTGTCCTTCCTATACTGGGGCCGCGGATTTTTCTGCGGCTGGTTGTGCCCCTATGGCGCGATGCAAGAATTCACCGGTTTCATTGCGCAAAAGCTCGGTCTTCGTCAGTTGCGCATCCGCAGGGGCGCTGATCGCTGGCTTAAAAAAATCAAGTACCTGATTCTGGCACTGTTGGCGACGATGACCTTGTTCGCGCCGGCGGCGTTGGATACCTGGATCGAGATCGAGCCCTTCAAGACAGAGGTGACGACTTTTTTCGTGCGCGAATGGTACTTCGTGACCTACGCGCTACTGTGGTTGCTGCTCGGTATGTTCGTGTTTCGTGGCTTTTGTCGGTATGTCTGCCCGCTCGGCGCATTCATGGCGATCGGTGGGCTGCTGCGATTGCGCGACTGGATCCCGCGGCGCCAGGAGTGCGGTACACGCTGTCAACTATGCGCAATGCGCTGCCAGTACAATGCGATCGAAACCTCGGGCCGAATCGCCTACGACGAATGCTTCCAGTGCCTGGATTGCGTGACGATTTACGCGGATGCGAATACCTGTCCGCCGCTGCTGCTGGTGCAAAAAGGTAAACCCTTGAAAAACGAAAGTTCCCTGGAGGAAATTATTGTTTCGCCGGCGAAATAATTATGCTGCCCATCGGTCGGTGCAGCCAACCGAGGCAAGGATAAACTTGAAATCCCGCAGTCGACTCGCTTATTTCGAAGCGGGATTTCAAAAACGGCCTATGATCGCGCTTGTGCTGCTCGTGATTTTCATCGCTATGCTGTTCGCCTCCCGCCAGCTGAACAGGCAGGGGGCCGATTCGGATTCAGCCGAGGTTCGATACTCCGATCGATATCAGGAACTGATAAAATTGAAATCTCTGAATCAGGCGCAACAGGCGGAGCTCGAACTGGAAGTTTGCCGCTATAAACGTGACTCGATCCGGTTTCTTCTGAGTAAACCGCTGGCAAACCGTGATGCCGAAATTTCCAGTTATAGAGAAGTCTGCGAGCGGTATCTGCCGTTCGATTTATAACAGAATCGGTGCCGGCGCGAGCGCGTTGTCAACCGCCGGTCACCGGCGGGAAAAAAGCGATTTCATCGCTGTCGCCAATACCGGCATCGGGTTCGCTTACTTCCTGGTTTACGGCGATGAGAATCCTGGTTTCACCGTTGAATGCGCTGTCGAAGGGTTCGCCACGTGCGCGCAGTAATCCGACCAGGTCTGCGACGGTATTGCAGTCCGCGGGCAGCTCGAGCGCCTCGGATTTGAGGCCGAGATCTTCTGCCAGGCTGGCGAAGTAAAGCAGATTGGCCATGGAGCTATAGCGACCAGTCGAAGAACTGGATGCTGACCTCGTCGCCGGGTTCGACCCCGGCATTGTCGTCCGGCAATACGATGAAGCAGTTGGCCCGGCTCATCGAGGTGAGGATGCCCGAACCCTGTTTGCCGGTCTTGCCGACCCGCCATTCACCGGTTTCGTCCAGCGTCGCGATGCCGCGTTGAAACTCGTAACGCCCGGGTTTTTTGCGCAGCCTGTCGTCGGCGCGTGCCTTGAACAATTTGGGCCTTGTCGGCCGGGTGCCGGCCAGTGCCTGGATCGCCGGTACGACGAACTGGCTGAAGGTTACCATCACCGCAACCGGATTGCCCGGCAGGCCGATGAAGATGCTGGCGTCGATTTGGCCAAGGGTTAACGGTCGACCCGGTTTAATCGCAATTTTCCAGAACTCGGTGCTGCCGATTTCCTCGAGCGCCGGTTTGATGAAGTCGGCCTCGCCGACGGAAACGCCGCCGGTGCTCAGGATCAGATCGGCCTTGGCGGCGGCATTCTCCAATGCCTCGCGCATCGCCTGTGGTTCGTCGCGCACCACGCCCAGGTCGACGATGTCGACCGCCATGCGCGACAGCATACCGTGCAGGCAATAGCGATTGCTGTCGTAAATTTTTCCCGGCGCCAGCGGTTCGCCGACCGGCATCAGTTCGTCACCGGTGGAAAAGAAAGCGACTACCGGCTTACGTTTTACCTGCAACTGAGCAATGCCGAGTGACGCCAGCACGCCGAGATCGGCGGGACTCAAACGTACGCCCGCGTCGATTACGGCCGCACCCTGCTTGATATCTTCGCCCGCCTCACGAATGTTTTCGCCGACACGATGATTGGCATCGATGCGCACCTTGCCTTCCGCCGTCACCTCGGTCTGTTCCTGCATGATGACGGCATCCGCGCCTTGCGGGATCAGCCCGCCGGTCATGATGCGTACGCATTGCCCCGCGGACACGCTACCTTCGAAAGCATTGCCGGCATAGGCGGTGCCGATTTGTTCGAACTCGGTAATGCCGTCCTGCTGCAGGCTGGCAACGGCCAGCGCGAATCCGTCCATCGCTGAATTTGCGTGTGGCGGTACATTGCTGGGAGAGGAGACTATCTCGTGATTGACTCGATCGAGGCATTCCCGAATCGGCAGGCGTTCGCAGGCATGTACCGGTTGCACCCGTTCTGCGATGCGGCGCAAGGCCTCGTCCAGACTGATCGAAGCGGGATCGAACGGGTCTGCACAGCTCGGTTGGGATGCAATCTGGTCACTCATGCTGGTCGAATTTCGTACTTCAGGGCAGCTATTGAGGCACAGACTTGCAAAAAATGGTAGAGGCAGGGCGTTTTTTTTTCGGAACCTGGTGTTTTCCGTGCTAATCCGCATTAAATTTAGTCATAGGGCTATAAATGCCCCGACGACAATGGTATTTTATCGGGTTCGGTTTCCAAGGTATTTCGCCCGGATTTTAAAGCTTTATTCCGGGGGATTGATAATAACGACACAGGCGGAGGATATAATGCAGAAGTCCCTTAACATCGACCCGGGCAAGTGTACCGGCTGTCTCCAGTGCGAAATGGCCTGCTCCTACGAGCACACCGGGACCTTCAACCCGTCGCGTTCCTATATCAAGGTTTTCACCTTTCATCACGAGGGCAGGTTTGCACCCTATACCTGTACGCAGTGCGATGAAGCCTGGTGTATGCGCGCTTGCCCGGTGGACGCGATCAGCGTCGACATAACGACCGGCGCCAAAGTTGTTTCCGACGACAAGTGTGTCGGCTGTAAAGTCTGCACCATCGCTTGCCCGTTCGGCACCATCAACTACTCGCAGGCAACCGGCAAAGTGGTCAAATGCGATCTTTGCGGCGGCGACCCGCAATGCGCGGCTGCCTGTCCGACCGATGCGATAACCTATGTCGATGCTGACTGGACCGGTTATGACCGTATGCAAGCCTCGGCGGCCAAGAGTCTGCCGTCGGCCGAAGCGACCGCTTAACGAATGGGGGAAACAAATCATGTCCTGGACAAGAAAAATTCTGAGGGTAGATCTCTCTAAAGGTAGCTGTACTTCTGAAGCGCTCAACATGGATTGGGCGAATCAATACCTGGGCCAGCGCGGCCTCGCGTCGAAATACCTGACCGAGGAAGTCGATCCGAAATGCGACGCGCTCGGACCCGATAATAAAATGATCATGGCCACCGGCCCGTTGACCGGCACCATGGCGTCAACCGGCGGTCGTTATTCCGTCATCTGTAAAAGCCCGTTAACCGGCGCCATCGCCTGTTCCAACTCGGGCGGGTTTTTCGGCGCCGAGATGAAGTTTGCCGGTTACGATATGATTATCTTCGAGGGTAAATCGGACAAACCGGTTTACCTGTTGATTCAGGACGACAAGGCGGAGTTGCGCTCTGCCGAGCACCTGTGGGGAAAATCCGCCTGGGAAGCCGACGATATCGTGCGCGCCACCCATCAGGACCCGCAGCTGCGGGTCGCCTGCATCGGGCGCACCGCCGAACAAGGCTGCCTCTATGCGGCGGTTATGAACGACAAGCATCGCGCCGCCGGCCGTTCCGGGGTCGGTACCGTGATGGCGTCGAAGAATCTCAAAGCGGTAGCGGTGCGCGGCACCGGCGGTATCGGCAACGTCAACGATGCCGAGGCTTTCATCGCGGCTACCAATGACGGCAAGGCGGCGCTGGCCGAAAACGCGGTCACCGGCCAGGGACTGCCGGCCTTTGGAACGCAAGTGCTGATGAATGTCATCAACGGCGTCGGGGCCTTGCCGGCGCGCAATATGCGTGATGTCGGGTTCGAGGGCGCCGAGAATATCTCCGCCGAAGCCATGGCCGAGCCGCGCAAAAGCGACGGCAAGGCGAATCTAACCACCAATGGCGCCTGCTTCGGCTGTACCATCGCCTGCGGCCGTATCTCCACCGTCGATCCGACGCATTTCTCGGTCAAGGACAAGCCGCAGTACCAGGGTGCCTCGGGTGGGCTCGAATATGAAGCTGCCTGGGCGCTGGGCGCCGATACCGGCGTCGACGATCTCGATGCGTTGACCTATGTGAACTTTCTCTGCAACGAAGACGGCATGGATCCGATTACCTACGGCGCCACCGTGGCCGCGGCCATGGAAATGTTCGAAGACGGGACCATCACCACCAAGGAGACCGGCGGCATCGAACTCAAGTTCGGCAGTGCGGAAGCATTCGTCGCGATTACCGAGCAATTCGTCACCGGCGAAGGCTTTGCCAAGGATCTGGGGCTCGGATCGAAGCGCTTGTGCGAAAAGTATAAGCGTCCGGAACTGTCGATGACGGTCAAGGGCCAGGAGTTTCCGGCCTACGATCCGCGCGGTATCCAGGGTATCGGTCTCGCCTACGCAACTTCGAACCGGGGCGCCTGCCACCTGCGCGGTTATACCATTGCCTCCGAAGTGTTGGGTATTCCGGTCAAGACCGAAATGAACGATACCGACGGCAAGGCCGAGCTGGTCAAGGCATTCCAGGACGCAACCGCGTTGGTCGATTCGGCCGGACTCTGTGTCTTCACTACCTTTGCCTGGGGCATGGATAATATCGCGCCGCAGATCGATGCCGCCTGCGAAGGCGACTGGAGCGTCGAGAACTGTCTCGAAACCGGTGAGCGTATCTGGAACATGGAGCGCCTGTTCAACGAGGCGGCCGGTTTCACCGCCGATGACGACAAGTTGCCCAAGCGGTTGTTGAAAGAAGTCATCAAGGCCGGGCCGACCGAGGGCCAGGTCAACCGGCTCGGAGAAATGCTGCCCAAGTATTACGAGGCCAGGGGCTGGACCGCGGACGGTAAGATCCCTGACGAAACCCGCCAGCGGCTTTCGCTATAGTCTGAAACAATCCCCCGAGCGCCATCATTGGGTGAGCGGGGGGTTCTTAAATTTTGGGCGGCAACTAAGAAAGCCC
Organism: Olavius algarvensis Gamma 3 endosymbiont; assembly: GCA_001735895.1. Taxonomy (GTDB): domain Bacteria; phylum Pseudomonadota; class Gammaproteobacteria. Next base: position 55,416 of record DS021198.1, read on the forward strand.
AGGGATTGGATTTTTCGTGAGCGCCGGGAAGCACACTGCGCAAAGCCGCAGTTTACCTGCCGGTAAACCGGGTTTGAGCAAGGAGCCGACGCCGCTTTCGCGGATAACGATATTTTTTAGAGGTGCTCTTCATGCAACATATAATCGTAGGCGCGGGTCCCGCCGGCGTGATCGCCGCCGAAACGCTGCGCAAGGCCGATCCGGATGCGGATATTGCAATTATCGGAGATGAGCCCGAGCCGCCTTACTCGCGCATGGCGATTCCCTACTACCTGATTAACGACATCGATGAATCCGGCACTTACCTGCGGGATCCAAAACGGCATTTCGCCGAGCTGAACATCGAGCTACTGCAGCAGCGGGTCGAAACCATCGACCCCAGCGGTAAAAGCGTGACCCTCGCCGATGGCGCCAGCCGCAGTTACGACAAGTTGCTGTTGGCGACCGGCTCCCATCCGATCAGCCCGCCGATACCGGGGCTGGAGTTACCGCAGGTGCATTCCTGCTGGACGCTCGAGGATGCGCGCAACATCATCGAACGGGCGCAATCCGGATCCAACGTGGTGTTGATCGGCGCCGGTTTTATCGGTTGCATCATTCTCGAGGCACTGGTCAAACGCGGCGTGAATCTGGCGGTGGTCGAAACCGGCAACCGCATGGTGCCGCGCATGCTCGATGATAAGGCCGGCGGTTTGCTCGAAACCTGGTGTAAAAACAAGGGTATCGATGTGCATACTTCCTGCAGCGTCGATGCTATTAGCGATTCCGGTAGCGGGGTAGAAGTTGCCTTAAGCGACGGCGGCAAGCTGAGCGCGGCACTGGTCATCACCGCGACCGGAGTCAAGGCGAATACCGATCTGGTCGCCGGCAGCGATATCAAAATCGACCAGGGCGTCCTGGTCAACCGGCGGATGCAGACCAGCGACCCCGATGTGTATGCCGCCGGCGACGTGGCGCAGGGGGTCGATTTTTCCACCGGTAATTTCGAGGTGCAGGCGATTCAGCCGACCGCTACCGATCATGGGCGCATCGCGGCGCTCAACATGGCGGGGCAGGGGGATGAACACCACGGCACGCTCAATATGAACGTACTCGATACGGTGGGTTTGATTTCCTGTTCCTTCGGCCTGTGGATGGGTGTCGACGGCGGCGACAGCGCCGAACTCTATAACCCGGACGAATTCCAGTATATCAACTTGCAGTTCGACGGCGATCACCTGGTCGGCGCCAGCAGCGTCGGTAAAACCCAGCACGTCGGGGTAATGCGCGGCTTGATCGAATCGAAAATACATCTCGGCGACTGGAAAGACCGTTTGCTGCAGGATCCGACCGCGATCATGGAAGCTTACCTGGCCTGCACGCAGGAATTGTCGTATCAGTAAATCGGTATGAACATCAACATCGAGTTTTATGCCTCGTTGATGAAATATCTGCCACCCGGCAAGAGTCGTTTCAGACGCGAGGTTAAGGTTGACGACGGCATTACGCTTAGCCGCCTGATCGAGCAGTACAACATCGCCGAAGATCAAGCGCACCTGGTGCTGGTCAACGGGCTGTTCGTCAATTGCGGGGCGGATCGCGACAATCGCGCATTGGTCGAAGGCGACGTGGTTTCGATCTGGCCGCCGGTCGCGGGCGGTTGATCCGGGCCCGCGCCCACTATGAAGGCAGACAGCAATCCAAAATCAACCCTCGTCGAATATGAAATGGGTTACGGCGCCGATGAATTTGGCAAGGTTTTGCTGGGACCTTTCAGCGGTGACCGCAGCGACTTCGATGCAGCCGAAATCGGGCGCCATCACTGGCGGGTCTCGCGCGCGGCGAGCGCCTTCGAACTCGAAATCAAGGCCGTAGAAATGCCGCCCCGTAAACTGGGCTTGTTCAGGCTGCCGGTGCTCGACGTGAAGTTCGATTTCGGCAGTACCGAAACTTCGCTGCGCGACGATTTCTTGCACCGCTTTCATCAGTATTTCCACAAGGGCGGCGGATGAAGCCGGCACAAAAAGACCGCTTTGCGCGCCATATCCGCTTGCCTCAAATCGGTGAAAAGGGCCAGCAGGCGATTCTCGACGCCAGCGCGCTGATCGTCGGCGTCGGCGGACTCGGGTCCCCGGCAGCGATGTATCTGGCTGCCGCCGGCATCGGCAAGCTGGTCTTAAGCGATTACGATATCGTCGAAACCTCGAACCTGCAGCGCCAGATTATTCATCGCAACGACGCGGTCGGTGAAAACAAGGTCGAATCGGGGCGGCAAACCCTCAAGGCGCTGAGTCCGGACTGTGAAGTCGGGGTAATCGGCTATCAGATGGAAGCCGACGAGTTGCGGCAGGTCGTCGATTCGGTCGATATCGTGCTCGACTGCAGCGACAATTACCCGACCCGGTTTGACGTAAACCGGAGCTGCGTCGAAACCGGCACCACGCTGGTAACCGGCGCCGCGATCCGGCTCGAAGGGCAAATCATGAATTATCAGCCGGCCGCCGACAGCGCCTGCTACCAGTGTCTTTATACGCATGCCTACGGCGCCGAGGAATCCTGTGAACTGGAAGGTGTGCTGGGGCCGGTAGTCGGCGTCATCGGCACGCTGCAGGCGTTGCAGGCCTTGTTGATTCTGGCCGGGCGCGGCGATGCACTGGTGAATCGCCTGTTGTTATTCGATGCCTACGCGATGGAATGGCGCGCGGTGACCTTACCGAAAAATCCCGATTGCCCTGCTTGCGGCAAAGCTTGACATCCGGCTGCCGCGGGCTGGCTCAACGCTGATCCGGGAAGCGGATCGCTGCTTTATTTCGGGTGTGGAAAATAACCCAGGCTGGTGCGTTCGGCCGGTTGGTTTCGATGGCCGGCGCTGCGCAAGCGGTGTTTCAACGGCCGCGCCGAGCGGTAATAACCGAATTTACGGTGCGCGGGCCCCCTCCGGCCAACCCGATAACGCTTAGCGGCCGGTCTGTCGACATAGACGACCCGGGGGTCGGGGCGGGCTTTTGCCGCTTCCAGCCGGGCTTTTTCCAGTTCGACCCGATCGCGCCGCCAGCGCTCGCGCTGCAGGCGCTGCCATTGGTTCGCAATCGAATGGAAGCCTTCTTCCCGGGTAGTGTTTTTTGTCGCGGTCAGGTCGATACGGGTTACCGGCGTGCTGGCGGCGGGCGCCGTATCGGAGTAATGGGTAAGACCGTCCGCGTCGACCCATTTATGCGCCACGGCGGCGTGGCCCGGCGTTAATGCGGCCGCAATCAGGCTCGCGCCCAAGATGAGTTTGCAGGCAAGTGACATAAAATATCCGACCGAGCCAAAAACCGATAGTTCGGGTGTTTTGCGCCGATTTTTACGACTAACGCACAGTTTTTTGTCCCATTTTAGGCAAGAATTATCATTTTCAAGCTGCTAGTATGGCGCAAAAGGAAGTATCAACTTGCGCATTCTTATGCAGTCCGTATCGACGGTTTCTGGATATTCGGCGCCTGGTCAGTCCGCTAAATCATGGGAATCGGCTCAATTTCCGCGGTCGCGGCGTCCCGGAACCGAGTGTTGATATGATTATGAACCGGCTCCTAGAACAACACTAAACGAAGCTGGAGGTATTTATGAAAAGGATTGTGGGCACCACTATTCTGCTTCTTGCCGCGCTGCTCAGCCAGATGGCCGCGGCGGCGTCGGTGCTGGAGCAGGCTAATCAATTGGTAAGCGAAGGCAAGTATATCGAAGCCTTCGACCTGCTCGAACCGCTCGAATTCGATATGTCGGGTGACGAAACCTACGATCTGCTATTCGGTTTCGTGGCGCTCGAGGCCGGCCACATCAGTCTGTCCACGTTGGCGCTGGAACGCGTGCTGGCGGTGAATCCCGATAACAACACGGCGCGCTTTCATCTGGCGCGTGCCTATTTCGTGCTCAGCGATTTCGACGGTGCGCGGCGCGAATTCGAAATGCTGCTGTCGATGAATCCGACCACCGGGATTCGCGAAACCGTGGGTCAGTATCTCGATGCGATCGCCGCCCGCGAACCCGGCGCGAAAACCGTCACTTCGGGTTATGTCGCCCTGGCGCTGGGTTCGGACTCCAACGTTACCGGCGGTGTCTCGGAAAACCCGCTGTCCACGCCCGCTACCGGTCTTTATGACTTCCCCGAATCCGGGGTGGAAGACGACGACGAGTACAGCGACCTGAGCGCAGGATTCGATCTGGTGCATCGTTACAGCGATATCAACAGCCTCTATGTCGGCGGCGATCTGTACAACCGCGCCCATCAGGACCGCGATGACCTCGACTATTTGCTGGTTAACTTGCGCGGCGGCTACCAGCGCAGCTCCGGCAATCAAGTTTATCGCGCGGGGCTTGCCGCGGGTTACTTGAAGCTGGACGACGATCCTTACCAGGACAGCGCCGCGCTCGAACTGGAGTGGCGCAATACCATCGCCCAGCGCACCCAGATCGGCGCCGTGCTGACACATACCCAGTATCGCCACGACGACGATGAGGACGAAGTTTCGGATTACGACGACCTCGGCATCAGCCTCAGTTATTTGCGCGTGCTGGGCGAGCATGGCGACAAGATAGTGAGCGTCGCGCTCGATTTCGGCCATGAAGACGACCTTAACGAGCGCGACGACGGCAACCAGGATTATGTCGAGATCAGCGTTACCGGGCAGATGCAGCTTAACAACAAGAGTAGCGGGTTTTTACTGCTCTCCTACGCTGAAAACGAATATGACGACATTAATACGTTGTTTGCGAAAGAGAGAAGTGATTCACAGATTTCGCTCGTAGCAGGGGTAGTATTTGATCTGAGTAAATCGGTTTCGATCAGAGCAACTGCGGTTTTATCGGAAACCCGATCAAATTTGTCCCTGTTTGACACGTCGAGGGAAGATATTTCAATATCGCTGAGAAAGGACTTTTTATAGTTGCTCAACATTAAGACATGGAGTGAAACATGAACAGTAAACCTAAGATCGGTTGCAGGCTGGCAATCGCCTGCCTGGCTGCGCTTTTTTCGGCGGGCGCGTTAGCGGCCAACAACCTGCCGCGACTGCAGTTCGGGATCGGCGACGTCAAGGCCGTATCGCCCGCCGGCAAAATCAGAAAATTAATCAAGGGTGATGTCTTGTTGCCGGGCGAAAAAATGGTAACCGGACACGGGGCCATGGCGCAGCTGCGAATTTTCGAGCAGGGAGTCGTGGTACTAAAGGACAGAGGCCAGCTCGAACTGAATCCTGCGGTCGACGGTAAATTCTCCGTTTCCCTCGATCAGGGACTGCTGCGTACCGTGACCAAGTTGGGCCATCGACGCGGCAAGATCGACGTGGCCACGTCGGCCGCTGAAATAGTGGTGCAGTCGGGTGATGTGCTAACCGGTGTCGGCGTCGAAAAATCGGCGCGCGCGACTACCCATAATCATGTGCTCGACGGGAAGGTAACGGTTAAGACCAGCGCCGGCGAACGCGATGTCGGTATCGGTAAAACCGTGAAAATCAATCCGCTCGGCGGCGAGGTCAATGCCGTCGATAGGGCACCGGACGTCATGCAATTAAGCGGGCCGGCTCCGAGCAACCGTATCGGTACCGAATTGAATGGCACAACCCCGGGTAATATTCCCACAGCGCCTAAAAGCGGCTTACCCAAGATTGCCGGGTTGGAGCCGAAGACTACCCCGAAGAACCTCGTCCCCAGACCCGGCCGGTTGATTGGATTGGGAGACAAAAAACCGATCAAGCGCACGGACATACCGCGTAACCGAGGTCCTGAGGTGATATTCGACGGGGTCAGGCCTATCGGCATGAGACCACCTGCAAGCGCGCCTATTATCGACAAGGAAGCGATCAGCAATATTCCTTTCATAGTGATTCCGGGATCGTTAGGCGGCGGCACCACTGACTTTGTGCCGATTACCCCTACAAATCCTGTTTTCTCTAAACTTAAGCCGGAAAAGTTTATTGACCTATCCCCTGGATCGTCTGTCATGGGAGAGTCGACCTATACCAGCCCCGAGCTCCCGAATTTCAGGCTTTTAACTCTCGACTCGGGCAAAGTAGACCCGACCAATTCGAAATATGACCAAGCTCTGGCCGACACGATCAAAAAGACCCGGGTTAATCCAGGAAAAACCAAGGTAAAGCCGGTTCGGTGCAAAACCTGCGTCAAGGGTTTGACCCTGATCAAGCCGTAATTTTCGGTCACCGCAGTCATAGGGATTTCCGCAATGTACTTTATGGATAAAGACAATCAACATCAGTGCCATCGGCCCATCGGGCCGATGCTCGCCTGCCTACTCGCTTTGAGTCTGCTGGCGACCCCGTTGCAGGCGCAGCAGGCGGCCGCCAAGGTCCAGTTCGCGGTCGGCGAGGTGAGCGCGCAATCGGCCGACGGTAAGCTGCGGCGGCTCAAGAAGGGCGACCGAATCTACCCGGGCGACACGATCAAGACCGGCGAGCGCGGCTCGGCGCAATTGATTTATCGCGATCGCAGCCGCATGGCGGTGCGCGTCAATACCGAGTTCAAGATCAATAAGTATCAATACGACGACCAGGATAAAAAGGGCGCGGTTTCGTTTTTTTCGTTGCTGCGCGGCGCGCTGCGTTCGGTTTCAGGTTTGATCGGCAGTTCCAATCCGCAAAATGTAACCATCGATACGCCGTTGGCGACCATCGGTATCCGCGGCACCGATCACGAAGTAGTGCACATCGCGCCGACATCGGGCGGCGCCAACCCGATTGCCAGGGTCGGCACCTACAACAAGGTCTATAAAGGCGGCACCATTATGAAAACGGTGCGCGGCAATCTCAAGCTCGACCTGCACCAGGTCGGATATGTCGGTGGCGTGCAGGGCAAAGCCATCAAACCGGTTAGGCTCGAAAGGTTGCCCGCGGCGATCAAGCGACAATTGATCAACAAGATACCAATGAAGGCTAAGACCCTGCCGCAACGCGACGATAAAGCCCCGGCTGGCGGCGAACAGCCGAAAAAGTCGAGCGGAAAATCGAACGCTACCACCGGCAAAAGCGGCGGCGCGATTGAACGGACCGTTCCCGCCGCCGGCGCCGCGCGCAAGGGCGAGTCATCGCTGCAGCCGGTCGTGCCGAATGTCAGTAAAGTGCCGGCCGGACCGGTACCGGTGCCGATACCTTATCCGAATACGGGGAAGTCGACGCCAGCCAAAGGTGTCAAGGGAGCTACGCGCAAGGAATTGCCGCAGCCGCTAAAAAAAACGCCAAGCTTTAAACCGGAGAGTAACTTGCCGGAGGGGGTCTTAGTACCGAAAACGAGGGTTCCGATAACAACTCCCGCGGCGCCCAAGATATCGATACCGAACTCGAAAGCGCCCAAAGCAACGATTCCGGTCACCGTGGCGCCCAAGGCAAAGATTCCCATAGTAAAGCCCGAGGTGATGAATCATATGACGGGTGCGCCCGGGGCAAAGATACCTCCGACCGTGGCACCCCAAAAAAAGCCTTGATAGCCCGTCAGCCGATGGGTTTCTGACTATCCCGTAAAAATTCTTCACAGATAAAGATTGCGATTGCTTCGGCGTCGTTGAGATCGAGCAGCGGAATGTCGATACCGTCCGGCGGAGCGTGATCGCAAGCCAGCGCAATGATCGACTCGTCTCCGGGGTACGGATAGGGTTTGCCCAGTGCGGCCCGATGCAGTTCGATCTTGGGGAAAGGAATATCCTTGTAACCTTCGACCAGAATCATATCGACGCGCGCGGTATCGAGCGCAGCGACGATTTGTTGCAGCTCGGGTTCGTCTTCGGGGGCCGCGAATTCGGAAATCACCGCCATGCGCGTCGTGGTGCATATCACCGTCTGGTCGGCGCCGGCTTTACGCAGTTCGTAGCTATCCTTGCCCGGAAAATCGAGGTCGAAGTGATGATGCGCGTGTTTGATCACCGAGACCCGCAGGCAGCGCGCCTTGAGCGCCGGGATTAGCTGGCGTAACAGGGTTGTCTTGCCGGTGCCGCTCCAGGCACTGAAACCGAGGACTGGAATCGATGAATTCATATCTCCGCCTGCAGCGCTTGCCGATCCGAGGGTGTGTTGATATTGCGGAACATGTCGACGCAGTCGGAAAAATCGCTGCGTGCGTAATCGTTTAATGCGTACCAGCGATCGATCTTACGTTCGCCGCGGTCGAGGAATCGATCCAGGCTGCCGCGCAGATCGACCCTGACCAAGGCATGCACCGGTTGCAGTCGTTGACCGTCGTAAGCGACACAGATCGGCGCGCCGGACTGTCGCTGAGCGGCGATAAAACGTTCGACGTAATCGGCGGCAACTACCGGTCCGTCGCAAGGCAGGGTGAGGATATAATCGGTTGCTACCGATTCCATGGCGCTGGCGAAGCCTGCCAGGGGGCCTTGATAGTCGGCCAGCCGGTCTTGAATCACCGGCAAACCGAAAGCCCGGTACCGGTCCAGATTTCGATTGGCGTTGATGACGGTGGCGACCGACTGCCGCGCGAGTTCCGCGATCAACTGTTCGATCAGCGGCGCGCCGTTGAATTCCAGTAGCCCCTTGTCCTGGCCGCCCATGCGGCGACCCTGACCGCCGGCGAGGATAACCGCGGTGATGTCTTCGGTCGAGATACTCATATGGTTCGTTCTAGCCGCAGCGAGTGCGCTTCAGGCGCGCTCGGCGGCCGGGCTGCAGGCGAAGGATATCCTCCGGCTCGGCCCACGCCGAAAGTCGGTACCGAGTGTCGGTCTGAAAACGGTAACGCCGCCATGGCGGCTAATGGGTTGCTCAGCATCGGGTTAGTTTCTGCGGATAAAAGCTCGAGTAGCGCAGTTTATCAACTTGCGGCGGGGCGCGTCGAATATTCATTGGGGCCTAGGCGCAAAACAGGTAAAATAATCGCCTGAAATCATTATCATCATCGAAGAGGCAATAATGGACGAGGAAGCGCTGAACATGTCAATCCGCAAGTTCTTGAAAAAAGTGGGCATCACTTCGCAACGCGAAATCGAACGCGCCGTCGACCTCGCCAATGGCGCGGGCCGGCTGGACGGCAACCCGGTGCGGGTCAAGATGACGCTCGAATGCGATTTGATCGACGATGCCCTGTCGATCGAAGACGAAATCAGGTATTGAATCGAATGAGCGCGGCACGCGAGTTTATCCCGCTCGATATCGCGGTGCTGACGGTGTCGGACAGCCGCGACGAATCCAGCGACAAGTCGGGCCCGTTGCTGGTCAGGTATCTTACCGAGGCGGGACACCGGCTGGCCGAGAAAACCATCGTGCCGGACGATAAGTACCGCATTCGCGAGGTAATCTCGCGCTGGATAGTCGACGAAGGCCTGCAGGTGGTGATCACCACCGGCGGCACCGGGGTTACCGGCCGTGACGGCACGCCGGAAGCGGTGGAGCCGTTGCTGGATAAGCTGATCGGCGGATTCGGCGAAACCTTCCGTAGCCTGTCTTACCAGACGATCGGCACTTCGACGCTGCAGTCGCGCGCGCTCGCGGGCGTTGCCAATGGCACCTATTTGTTTTGCCTGCCGGGTTCCTCCGGCGCCTGCAAGGATGCCTGGACGCAGTTGATCGAAAGCCAGCTCGACTACCGCACGCGGCCCTGTAACCTGGTTGAGTTGATGCCGCGGTTGCGCGAAAAATAATCCCCGCCCGCCTTCGAGCGCGGGCCTGGAGCCGACCGTGTGTCATTGGTATGCGTTCCCGTCCGATGTGCAGGCCGAGTCAAACGACAGCCGGCGTCTATCAGTCGGAGGCGCTGCGCGTGTCCCGCTGCGGATGCCGGGGCCGCGCCGGCGGTATTTCGTCATACTCGATCAAGTCGCCGCCGTGGTAGACCAGAAAGTGCCGGCCCTTGGCGCGGGCGATTAGCGTGACCCCGACTTTTTGCGCGATTTCGAGCCCCATCGCGGTTATCCCGGAGCGCGATAGCAACACTGGAATCCCCATTAGTGCGACCTTGATGACCATTTCCGAAGTGAGCCGCCCGGTGGTGTAAAACAGCTTGCCGTCGCCATCCATATCGTGCAGCCACATATGTCCGGCAATGGCATCCACCGCATTGTGCCGGCCCACGTCCTCGATGAACTGCTCGATGCCGAGCGTTTCGCTGCACAGGGCGCAACCGTGCACCGCACCGGCGTTTTTATAGATTTCATTGTATTCGTTGAGCGCTTTTAGGAGTGCATAAATCGATGACTGGCGCAATACCGGCTGCTGCAATGCGATGTCGTCGATGTCTTCCATCAGGTCGCCGAACACGGTGCCCTGCCCGCAGCCCGTGGTCACGGTTTTACGGTCGAGTTTGGCCTCGAGATTGTCGATGCCCTGGTGGGTGACGATTGCTACCGACTCGGTTTCCCAATCGACCTGGATCGCCTTGATGGCTTCGATGTCTTCGATCATGCGCTGGTTGCGCAGCCAGCCCAGGATCAGCAGTTCGGGATGGTTGCCGAGCGTCATCAGGGTCACGATTTCGCGTTTGTCGAGGTAAATCGTCAGCGCGCGCTCGACCGCGATGGCGCCTTCGACCGGTTCGCCGAATTCGTTACGGGCGACGACGTTGGCGGTTGCCTTGAGACCGGCGTCGGTGAGTTCGGGCAGGCGCCGCGAACGGCTGGAGGGTAAGGACATTTAACCTCCGGTCAGGTTCATATGCCGCAGCAAAATTTCCTGGGAGTTGAGGTTGAAGTCATGCCCTTTGGGCTTGATTTGCATCGAGTCGATCAACGCCTGTCGCAGCGCTTCCGGCTCGCCCGGGTGGGCGCGCATTATGTGGCGCAAATCCATCGAATGTTCCTGGCCCAGGCACAGCAGCAGACGGCCTTCGGCGGTTACCCGCACCCGATTACAGCTTTCGCAAAAGTTATGGCTATGCGGCGAGATAAAGCCGACGCGGGTATGATCGTGACCGTTCAGGCGGTAGTAGCGGGTCGGGCCGGCGGTGGTCATGGTGCTTGGCACCAGCTCGAAATGCTGCTCCAGGTCGGCCAGTATCTGGTCGCTGGAATAATAGGCGACCGCGCGGTCGTGATGATCGTTCTGGCCCAGCGGCATTTCCTCGATGAAGCTGACGTCGATGCCGCGCGCGATGCAGAATTTCACCAACTCGTGGATTTCGTCGTGGTTGTAATTTTTCAATACCACGGCGTTGATCTTGATCTGTTCGAAATCGCAGGCGATGGCGGCGTCAATTCCAGCCAGTGTTTTTTTCAGATCGCCGATGCGGGTCATTTCGCGAAAGCGGTCGGCTTTGAGCGTATCGAGACTGACATTGATGCGGGTGACGCCGGCGTCTTTCAACGGGCGCGCGTATTTCACCAGCTGCGTCGCATTGGTGGTCAGCGTCAGGTCGCGTAAGCCGTCGATGGCGCCGAGGTTGCGAAACAGTTGCATGATATTCTGCCGTACCAGCGGTTCGCCGCCGGTAATGCGGATCTTGTCGACGCCGAGGCCGATGAATGCGCGGCCGACGCTCTCCATTTCCTCGAGCGTCAGCAGCTGCGTGCGGGGCACGAATTTCATTTTTTCGGGCATGCAATAGACGCAGCGCAGATCGCAGCGATCGGTGACCGACAGGCGCACGTAACTGACCTGGCGGTCGAAACGGTCGATGAGTTGGCTTGGTGCGGTTGTTTCTGACATAGAACAGCCTATTCTAGCAACGATTGAAACAATTGGAAACGCCACAAACGGTGTGGTTTTAACGCGCGTTAATTTGGATCAAATCCGCTTTATGCTATGGTTTGGGCGGGTCAGACAGGGATTACAGCCCAGTGATTGCCGGATTTAATAAATGAAAACCATCCACATCAAATTCGTATCGGGTCGTGCCGAACATGCCGATTCGATAGCGCGGCTAATTTATCAGAGCATGCATGAGCTAATGGATTTCATGTTTCATTCTCAGGCGCGCGCCGAGCCGGTTCTGACAAAGTTGTTGCAACAACCGGCGGGTCAGTTTGGATATCGTTACGTTTCAGTCATGCTCGATGGCGATAAAACCGTCGGTGTCGTGCTGGGATATAGCCGTGAACAATTGGAGCAGGCCGAATTGCCGGGTGCCATCAACATGCTCAAGGCGGCGCCGCTGGCAACCTGGTGGCATCTGATCGTGACGGTTAACAAGGCACTGTCCGGTTACGTGACGCCACCCTCGAAGGCCGCTTTTTACATTAACAATATCGCCGTCGACTCCGCCGCCAGGGGTAAGGGCTATGGCACCGAATTGTTAAACCGGGTTATCGAGGATGCGCTCCAGCAGGGATTTCGCAGTCTCGAACTGGATGTTACTCATGTGAACGAGGCTGCGATTCGTTTTTACCAGCGTAATGGCTTCGCCATTGTTGCAGAATCCGGATCCGAGGAACTGTTCTTACGGCATCGACTACCCATTCTGAAACGGATGCGCCGATTAATCGCCGCTAGCGATGAGTTCAGTTCCGACAATAGTAACCTTCCTACCAACACGACGGTAATCGGTGAAGTTAGCGGTCTCTATCCGGTAAAAGTCGATGAAGTTTACGCGCCCGGCAGCGTCGAGCAGCTGCAGCATCTGCTGAAAACCAGCGATAAACCGGTTTCGATCGGCGGCGGACGTTTCAGCATGGGCGGGCACACCGCGCATCCCGGCAGTTTGCATATCGATTTGCGCGGGCTGGATAAGATTCTGGAGTGTGATCCGCAGCAGCGAACGATTCGGGTTCAGGCCGGGATACGCTGGAAGCAAATCCAGGATCGCATTGACGATTACGGCCTGGCGGTAAAGATCATGCAGACCTATTCGAATTTTACCGTGGGCGGGTCGCTGAGCGTGAACTGCCATGGGCGCTATGTGGGGCTGGGGCCAATCATATTGTCGGTAAAGTCAATCGAGCTGTTGCGTCACGATGGCGAGCTGGTGAAGGCTTCGCCGAAGAAAAATTCGCGCAGCTTTTATGGCGCCATCGGCGGCTATGGTGCGCTCGGCATTATCGTCGCGGCGGAACTGGAATTGGCCGAAAACCGGCGAATCGAGCGCATACAGCGGAAGATGCCGATCGCGCAATACCAGCAGTATTTTCGCAAATCCGTGCGTGACAATGCGGCGGCGGTCTTTCATAACGCCGACATGATTCCGCCGAATTTCGGCAAAGTGCGCGCAGTCACCTGGCAGGAGACCGACAGGCCGGTCAACCGCGGCAGCCGGAACTCCGGAACCCGGCTGTTTCTGCTCGAAAAATACATGCTCTGGGCCATCACCGAATCGCCCGCGGGGCATTTGCGGCGCGAGTATATTTACGAACCGCTACTATATCTTCGAAAAAAGGTGATCATGCGTAACCAGGAGGCCGATTACGATGTAGCCGAACTGGAACCCCTATCGAGGGATAAATCTACTTATGTACTGCAGGAGTATTTCGTTGCGGTCGAAAAGTTACTCGAGTTCAGGGCAGCCCTGGATGAAATCCTGAATCGATATGGCGTCAACCTGGTCAATATTTCGATCCGGCACGCGTATCCCGACCCGGGGTCGATGCTGGCCTGGGCGCGGGAGGAAGTTTTTGCATTCGTGCTTTATTACAAGCAGGGTAATTCGGTCTCGGAGCGAGAGTGCGTTGCGGTCTGGACCCGGGAACTGATCGATGCCGCGATTGCCTGCGGCGGCGTTTACTATCTGCCATATCAACCGCATGCGCGTTATGATCAGTTCCACGCCGCCTATCCCGATGCCAAACGATTATTCAAGCTAAAAGACAAGCTGGATCCCGACTACCGCTTTCGTAACGTATTATGGGAGAAGTATTATCGGGTCGATTCCGATCCGCCGTTGTTCGACGATAAGGAAACCGAGGCATCGGAATTTCTAACGGTGTATGGCGATATCACCAGTCGCGACGACTTTTATCGCTTTCTGCAAGTCATTTATCATCTTTACCCGGAAGACCGCTTTCACGCGTTGATCATCCGCTGCTGCGAGCGGTATCACGAAGACAGTGAAATTTATCGTGCGCTGGCAGTTCGACTACCGGAAATCAAGACCCGCTTTTCCGATTTCACTTATGCCCTGCCTGCGCTAGGCAAGCAGAAAGCGGAGATGCAGCGGCAAACCGTCGAAATACTTGGCGGGATAAAAGCGATAAACGGATATCTCGAAATCGGATCCACCGGGCGCTACGTCAAGAAGCTGAAAAAAGCCCTCGGTATTAGCGGGCCGATCTTTTTGAGTAATGATAGTCCGCCTAATTTTTCTGCCGCGGAAATCATGGAGCGCGGCGGTCTGGGTCAGGTCGGTAAATTTTTACCTTTGAACGATTACGACCCGATAGCGCGCGAGCAGATCGCCGACGCCAGCCTCGATCTGGTGACCTGTTACATCGGCCTGCATCATTGCCCGCGCGACAAGCTGGCGCCATTCATCGAATCCATTCACCGTATTTTGCGCCCGTCTGGGCGATTTGTATTGCGCGATCACGATGCGGGAAGCGATCGAATGCGCGTCTTCTGTTCGCTTGTACATACCGTTTTCAACGCGGGTCTCGGCGTTGGCTGGGAGCAGGATCGGTCCGAGTTACGCCTGTTCGAAGGGGTTGAGTTCTGGGTGATGGAAATCACTGCAGCCGGTTTTACCGATTCGAAACAGCGCCTGTTACAGGCCAAGGATCCATCGCTGAACACCTTGATGTGTTTTGTCAAAAACTGAATAGTGGCCCCTGATTTTACTGCACTAGGATGGTACCGGGTGCTCCATTACCTTCGCGTTTTTAACCCTGCTTTCATGGTGGTTTATTATGTTGATAGGCGTTCCCAAGGAAATCAAAAATCACGAGTATCGAGTCGGCATGGCGCCGGCGAGCGTGCGCGAGGCGATCAAGCACGGGCACCAGGTAATGGTCGAGGTCCATGCCGGTGACGGCATCGGCGTCAGCGATGCCGAGTATGCCCAGATCGGCGCCCAGATCATCGATACTGCCGAGGAAATCTTCGCGCGCGCGGAGCTGGTGGTCAAAGTCAAGGAGCCGCAGGCCGTCGAGCGCGCCATGCTGCGCGAGGGGCAGGTGCTTTTTACCTACCTGCACCTGGCGCCCGATCCCGAGCAAACCCGGGACCTGGTCGCCAGCGGCGCCACCTGCATCGCTTACGAAACCGTTACCTCGCCGCACGGCGGCTTGCCGCTGCTGGCGCCGATGTCGAAAGTAGCCGGACGGATGGCAATCCAGGCCGGTGCTTATTGCCTGGGGCATCCGCATGGCGGGCTCGGCATGCTGCTCGGCGGCGTACCCGGTGTCGATCCGGCCAAGGTGGTGGTGCTCGGCGCCGGTGTCGTCGGCACGCACGCCACGCATATTGCAGTCGGTATGGGAGCGGATGTGTGGGTAATCGATCGCAATCCAGAAGCCATCGAAAGCCATTGGAAACAATTCGGGCGCAGCACCAATACCGTATTTTCGACCCAGGATGCAATCGAGCGGCACGTGCTGGATGCCGATCTGGTGATTGGCGGCGTGCTGATTCCGGGTGCGGAAGCGCCCAAGCTGATTACCGCCGAAATGGTCAAATCGATGAAACCCGGCGCCGTAATCGTCGATGTCGCGATCGATCAGGGTGGCTGCTGCGAAACCTCGCGGCCGACCACCCACGCCGAACCGACTTACATCGTCGACGATGTGGTACATTACTGTGTCGCCAATATGCCGGGCGGGGTGCCGCGCACCTCGACCTACGCACTCAACAACGTCACTTTGCCGCACGCGCTGGCGCTGGCGAACAAGGGTTTCCGGCAGGCACTGGAGGATGATCGATGGTTACGCGATGGCTTGAACGTGCACCAGGGCAAAATTACCCAGCGCGAAGTTGCGCATGATCTCGGCTATGATTTTCACGATCCGGAGATTCTTTTCAAGGAGTAGCCTGTAGTGCGCCAGTTCCGCGTTGCCTGCGTGCAGAACACCGCGACGCGCGATATCCGGTCCAATGTCGACTGGGTATGCGAAAATATCGATACCGCCGCTGCGGGCGGCGCGGATTTCATCGCTCTGCCCGAGACGGTGGGCCTGATCGAGCCGGTCAATGCGCAGATCCCCGCGTTAAGCTATCGCGAAGCCGACGATATCGGGTTGGCCGCTTTCCGCGCCAGAGCGCAAGCGCTGGGCGTCATGATCCTGGTCGGCTCACAGTTAATTTGTGAAGACGAGAAGATTTTCAACCGCAGTTTTCTAGTGGATGGCGACGGCGAGATCCGGGCGCGCTATGACAAGCTGCACCTGTTCGATATCGAGCTTAAAAACGGTGAGGCCTACCGCGAATCGGATGTGATTGCCGCGGGCGATAAAGCGGCAGTCGTCGCGACGCCGTTCGGTAAATTGGGCTTGTCGATTTGTTACGATTTGCGCTTCGGTGCTTTGTATCGCGCGCTGGCGCAGGCGGGCGCCGAATTCATTACCGTCCCTGCGGCTTTCACCGCGACCACCGGTAAGGCGCACTGGCATACGCTGTTGCGTGCGCGCGCGATCGAAACCGGTGCCTATATCATCGCGCCGAACCAGTGCGGGCACCATGCCGATAAGCGCTATTCCTACGGCCATTCGTTGATTATCGACCCCTGGGGCGAAATACTGGCCGACGGCGGCGCCGACCCCGGGATTATTTATGCGGATATCGATCTCGACCGCGTGGCCAAGGTGCGCGGTCGGATTCCGTCGCTTAAACACGAACGGCCGTTTACCCTCGAACAGCAATAATCGGACGCCTTTATCCCAGATCCCTTCGGAAGGGGTCAGAGCAAAAATTGCCGGTGGATAATGAGGCGGTGGAACCGTTGCTGGCGGCATTTTTGGTCTGACCCCGGTCTTCCCAAGGTTTGGATCCCCGGGGACAGACCTTCAGCTCTGTCCCCCCCGGAGCGACCCGAAACGGGTTCCATTCAAAAGAAACCCTGCAAATCCCATGGTTGCACCAGTAGCCCCTGCCTGTGGTATAACAGGAACTTCTATTACTGCGGTACCGGCAGGGGCCCATGGAAAAACTGGAACTGGAAGATTTCGACCAGGAATTACCCGAGCGACTGAACCTTGCGGTTTTGATGGAAAAAAAGCCTTCGACCCATCCCTGGGCGCAGTTCAGCTACGAGGCGCTCGGTGTCGTTGTGCGCGGCGCGCAGGAAGAATCCTCGGTCGCCCGGGTTTACCAAAATGACGGGGTCGAGCATTTCCTGGTTACCGGTATGGTTTTACAGCTGCATCCGGACGAGTGCGAAAGTTACTATCACAACCTGATGTCACCCGAACCGGGTTGTTTTATCGTTGCCGATCAACCCGATGATAGCGCTGACATGCCGCTGCCCTACCTGGTTTCGCTGAGCTTCGACGAAGTGCACGCCTACCTCGAAGGCGACGAGCAGGTATACTCGGTGGCGATTCCATCCGAGCTTTATCAATGGGCCGAAGCCTACGTGCTGACGAACTATGTCGCGCTCAAGAAAACCAAGCGCAAGCTCAAAAACTGGCACCAGACCGAGCGCCCCGGCGGCAAACCCGTGGACCATCAGCCATGATTCAAAAAGGTAAGGAATCGGTATTGTCGCGCTGGTCGCGGCGTAAGCTCGAAGCCGAACAGGCCGCCCCGGCGGAGGCGCCGGCCGTGCCGGGGGAAATCGAGTCCGAAGCTGCCGCACTCCCGGTCGAGGAGGCAGCGCAACCGGTTCTGACCGATGCCGATATGCCCCCACTCGATGCGCTCACCGAAGACTCCGATTACAGTGGATTCATGTCCGAGGGGGTTAGCGATGAGCTGCGTAATCTCGCGCTACGCAAACTGTTTCGGGCCCCGGTGTTCAATATTCGCGACGGCTTGGACGAATACGACGAAGATTACACCAGCTTCGAGAAACTGGGCGATATCGTGACCGCCGACATGAAACACCGGATTGAAATGCAAGAGAAAAAGCTGCGCGAAAAACTCGCTGCGGAAGACACAGCCGATGTCGCCGAGGCCGAACTGGAGGCGCTCGAGGAGATCGACGACGAGCAGGACATCGATCTGCCGGCGGAAACGGTGGCCGAACTCGACGCAGCCGGCGCTCCCGATCGGGAATCCGATTATGAGCAATAACGAGGCGCGCCGACATGCACTCGAGCTGCGCGACGCCTTTGCGCTCGAGCCGACCGGCCTGGTCAGCTATCAGTCCAACGGCAAGGTCATTGCGCTTGCCGATGATGCAACGCTGCAGCGTTGCGACGAATTACCGGCGACGGTCGACATTAACCGGGTTTCATCCGCCGGCGGTCAAATACGAATAGAAGGTCATCTTGGCGCCTATCGGGTCAGTGTCACCGATCAGCAGGGTAATTCGGTCACCCACCGCGGCGACGCCGTTCTCGATCTGAATCAAAACCCGCTGCTCACGCGGGAATTATTGCCGCCCGGGTATTTCCATGCACCGCCGGCCGAATGGCAAAGACTGGAGCTGGAACGAGAGCTCGAGAACCTTGTGGGCGAGTTCGACAAACCCAAGTATTTCGATTATGACGCTTCGATTTGCGCCCACGGGGTTAACGGGAAAGTTGTTTGCAATCAATGCATCGACGCCTGTCCGGCGGAGGCGATATTCAGCCTGGGCGAGCGCATCGAAGTCGATCCCAATCTGTGCCAGGGCGGCGGCAGCTGCAGCACCGTGTGTCCATCGGGGGCGATTCGCTATCGCTATCCGAACCTGCGCGATAACGGCACGCGGCTGCGCGATATGCTGCAAACCTATCGCCGCCATGGCGGCGCCGATCCGATTGTTTTGTTCCATGCCGACAGCTTTGCGGCGCAGCAATATCTGCAAGCCTATGACAATCTGCTGCCGTTGGCGGTCGAGGAATTGGCCAGCGTCGGCATGGATCTGTGCCTCTCGGCGCTGGCATACGGCGCTTTACAGGTAGTTCTGGTGATCGATGCGGAAGTGCCGTCAAGCGCGCAGGATGTATTGCGCCGGCAGCTGGACTGGCTGCATGCGTTGCTCGCGGGACTGGGCCTGGGTTCGGTTTACGTGACGCTGTGCCGTGCCGATGAAGCCTTGCCGCAGGTTGACCGCATCGACCTGGCCGTACCCGCGATCCACGATATGCCGCTGCAGAAGCGCAATGCGATATACCAGGCCCTGGACCATCTGGCGGTCAATCTAAAGCCGACGGCGGACCGGGTGACGCTGCCCGCGGGCGCGCCTCTTGGCGATGTCATCGTCGATGCCGGGAAGTGCACCCTGTGCATGGCCTGCGTCGGCGCCTGCCCGGGCAATGCGTTGCAGGACGGCTCCAACCGCGAAGTACCCGAATTGTTTTTCGTCGAAAGCAACTGCCTGCAATGCGGCGCCTGCGAACAAACCTGTCCCGAAGATGCGATAACGCTGCAACCGCGATTACTGTTTGACCGGGAGATCCGCAACCGGGCGCGTGCGCTTAATCGCGACAAGCCGTTTGCCTGCATCGCCTGCGGCAAGCCGTTCGCACCGACTTCGGTGATCGACAAGATGCAGGAAAAACTCAAGGACCACCATATGTTCGGCAATCAGCGCGCACTCGACCGGCTCAAAATGTGCGACGATTGCCGCGTAGCCGATATCGTCCAGGACCCGGAAGCCATGGGCGGCCAGTTTGATCCGCTGAAAGGTTTCCGGCAATGAAGAATCGATGGAGATCAAGATGCCAGACGTCGACGCCATAATCGATAACGAACAGCATTACCGCGCTGCCGCCTATGGATTGCTGGCGGCCACGCTGCGCGCTGCGCCGGACCAGGCCTTGCTGGAACATCTGAGCCAATTGTCACCGGACGGTGAAGATGAATCCGACGATCTCTCGGAGGCGATGGCGGAACTTGCCGACGCCGCCGGCAAGTTCGATTTGCAGGATCTCGAGACGGAATATAACGCACTTTTTATCGGAATCGGCAAGGGTGAAGTGGTGCCCTACGGTTCCTGGTATCTGACAGGATTCCTTATGGAACAACCACTTAGCGACCTGCGTGACGACTTGCAGGCGCTCGGTTTCGAGCGCGATGACAAGACGCACGAGCCGGAAGACCACGTCGCCGCGATTTTTGAAGTTTTTTCTGTTATGATTACAGATGCTTCTGGCCTGGAGCAGCAGTTGCGTTTCTTCGACAAACACATGCAACCGTGGTTGGGAAGGTTTTTTGCAGATCTGGGGAAAGCCCGATCCGCCGATTTTTATAAACCGGTTGCGCGCCTTGGCGCCGCCTTTATCGAATTGGAGCATACTTACCTTTCGATGCGTAGTTAACGAACAACCAACCGAACTCTAGATACCCTGTGGAGGAAAAGCACGTGGAACAAAAACGACAACCGAAAGACCAGGAACGCAGAGAATTTATAAAAAAATCCACCCTCGTTGGGGCGGGTGTGGCAGCCACCGCGCTGGCGAGCACCGGCGCCATTGCCGACGTCGGCGGCGAAATCGAACAGAAACCAACTCAAAAGGGTTACCAGCTAACCCAGCATGTTCTCGACTACTACAAATCCGCCGACATTTAACCGAATTGGGGGTAGCCAATAATGAAAAAGTTAACCAGGAAGTCCCGTACGGTCGGCAAAATCTCTGCCGGCAGCACAAACAAAACCTTGCCCGGGGCGATTAGCCGCCGGACATTCCTCAGAAATTCAAGCCTGATGGCGGGGGGCGCCGCGCTGGCCACCACCGTCAGCCCGGTGATGATGAAAAAATCGCAGGCCGCGACTTCGACTGCCGGCGGCAAAATTGAGCAAGTGAAGACGATTTGCACCCATTGTTCGGTCGGCTGCGGCATTATCGCCGAGGTTCAAAACGGTGTCTGGACAGGGCAGGAACCGGCTTTCGATCATCCCTTCAACAAGGGAGCGCACTGTGCCAAGGGTGCGTCGATTCGCGAACACGGCCATGGCGAGCGCCGCCTCAAGTATCCGACCAAACTGGTCGACGGCAAATGGAAAAAAGTTTCCTGGGAAGAGGCGATCAACGAAATTGGGGACAAGTTGCTCGATATCCGCGAAAAATCCGGTCCCGATTCGGTGTTTTGGCTGGGTTCGGCCAAGCACAGCAACGAACAGGCTTATTTATTCCGTAAATTCGCCGCGATGTGGGGCACTAATAACGTCGATCACCAGGCGCGTATCTGTCACTCCACCACGGTCGCCGGGGTAGCTAATACCTGGGGTTACGGTGCGATGACCAACTCCTACAACGATATCCACTTTTCCAAGTCGATATTGCTGATCGGGTCCAACCCGACTGAAGCGCATCCGGTCGCGTTACAGCACATTTTCAAGGCCAAGGAGGAAAACAATGCGCCGGTTGTGGTAATCGATCCGCGCTTTACCCGTACCGCGGCGCATGCGGACCACTTTCTCAAGATCCGCCCCGGCACCGATGTCGGAATCATCTGGGGCATGATGTGGCATATCTTCGAAAACGGCTGGGAAGACAAGGAGTTCATCCGCCAGCGCGTTTACGGCATGGATGAAGTCATGGCCGAGGTCAAGAAGTGGAATCCCAAGGAAGTCGAAAATGTAACCGGCGTGCCGGAAGAGCAAGTCTTCGCCGCCGCCAAGGCAATGGCGGATAATCGGCCCGGCACCTTCATCTGGTGTATGGGCGGTACCCAGCACACCATCGGTAACAACAATACGCGCGCCTACTGCGCGTTCCAGCTGGCGCTCGGCAACATGGGCGTATCCGGCGGCGGCGCCAATATTTTCCGCGGCCACGACAACGTTCAGGGCGCCACCGATCTGGGAGTTTTGTCCAACACGCTTACGGGATATTACGGTCTTTCGGCCGGCTCCTGGAAGCACTGGTCGCGCGTCTGGGGCCTCGATTACGAATGGGTCAAGGGCCAATTCGACAGCGGCAGCTACGAGCAGAGCAAGGGCAAGGATGTGCACGTCATGAATACCAATGGCATTCCGGTTTCACGCTGGATCGACGGGGTACTCGAGGACAAGGAAAATATCGCGCAAAAGGATAATCTGAAAGCGATGTTTTTCTGGGGGCACGCGCCCAACAGTCAAACCCGCGGCGCTGAGCAGCAAAAGGCGATGGATGGGCTCGAGATGATGGTCATCGTCGATCCCTATCCGACCGCGAGTGCGGTCATGCCCGACCGCAAGGATGGAATCTACCTGTTGCCGGCGTCAACGCAGATGGAAACCTACGGTTCGGTAACCGCTTCCAACCGCTCGTTTCAGTGGCGTTCCAAGGTGATCGAACCGATGTTCGAATCCTTGCCCGATCAGACCATCATGTACAAGCTGGCGAAAAAGCTCGGTCTGGCCGATCAAATGTTCAAGAATATCCAGGTCAATGACGATGAGCCGCTGGTCGAAGACGTGCTGCGTGAAATCAACCGCGGCATGTGGACCATCGGTTACACTGGCCAGAGCCCGGAGCGACTGAAGAAGCACCAGGAGAACTGGGGCACCTTCGACTACGATACGCTCAAGGCCGAAGGCGGACCCGCCGACGGCGATTATTACGGCTTGCCATGGCCGTCCTGGGGGCCCCCGGAAATGAATCATCCGGGCACGCCAAATCTGTATGACACCTCGAAGAACGTGGCCGATGGCGGTTTGACCTTCCGGGCGCGCTTCGGCGTCGAACGCGACGGTACGAACCTGCTGGCGGAAGGCTCTTTCGGCAAGGGTTCGGAGATCAAGGACGGCTATCCCGAGTTCAGCGACAAGGTATTGAAGAAGCTGGGCTGGTGGAAAGACCTGACGCCTGAAGAACAGGCGGCGGCCGAGGGCAAGAATTGGAAAACCGACCTTTCGGGCGGGATTCAGCGCGTTGCCATCAAGCATGGCTGTTCACCCTTCGGTAACGCCAAGGCGCGAGCGATGGTCTGGACCTTCCCGGATCCGGTACCAATTCATCGCGAGCCGCTATACACGTCGCGGCGCGATTTGGTCGAGAAATATCCGACCTACGAAGATCGCAAGTCCTTCTGGCGATTGCCGACCCGCTACAAGTCGATCCAAGCCACCGATTACACCGGTGACTATCCGATGATCCTGACTACGGGCAGGCTGGTCGAATACGAAGGCGGCGGCGATGAATCCCGCTCCAACGCCTGGCTGGCCGAACTGCAGCAGGAAATGTTCGTCGAGATCCACCCGCGGGATGCCAACAATAACGGTATCAAGGATGGCGACGACGTCTGGGTCGAAGGCGCCGAAGCCGCCAAGGTCAAGGTTAAGGCGATGGTTACCAGGCGCGTCGGCTCCGGAGTGGCGTTCATGCCGTTCCACTTTGCCGGGCATATGCAGGGCAAGGATTTACACGACAAGTATCCGGAAGGCGCCGATCCCTATATTCTGGGTGAAGCCGCCAATACCGCGATGACATACGGCTACGATTCGGTGACGCAGATGCAGGAATCGAAATGTAGTCTTTGCCGCATAACCAAAGCTTAAGCAGGAGGATAATAAAATGGCTAGAATGAAATTTTACTGTGATGCCGAACGTTGCATCGAATGTAATGCCTGCGTGACCGCCTGCAAAAACGAGCACGAGATACCCTGGGGCGTGAATCGCCGCCGCGTGGTGACCATCAAGGACGGCGAAGCGGGCGAGCGCTCGCTGTCGGTGGCCTGTATGCATTGTTCCGATGCGCCTTGCGCTACGGTCTGTCCGGTTGATTGCTTCTATACCACCGGCGACGGCATCGTGCTGCACGACAAGGATATCTGTATCGGCTGCGGTTACTGCTTTTACGCCTGTCCGTTCGGGGCGCCGCAATTTCCCGAGGAAGCGGCCTTCGCATCGCGCGGCAAGATGGATAAGTGCACCTTCTGCGCGGGTGGGCCGGAGGAAGATCACAGCTCAGACGAAACCCGCAAATACGGTCGTAACCGTCTCTCCGAAGGCAAATTACCGCTGTGTGCGGAAATGTGTTCGACCAAAGCCCTACTCTCGGGGGATGCCGATGTGATTTCGGATATTTACCGCAAACGGGTAATTAACCGAGGTGCGAGCGCCTTTAACTGGGGCGTGTCCTTCGATAATGCCAAGATAAAGGGTTAAACCTCGTTATCTGGCGTTTGCCTGGAATCGATACAGGGAAGTATCGGGCAGACGCCCGTGGGCGAAAGGTTAGAACCGTAGCATCGCAAGGAGACAAAACTTGAAAATCCAAACATTGTTACTTCTGCTGTGCATGATGTTGCCGCAGTTTTCCCAGGCGGACGGCCCGCCGAAAAAACAAACCTATCCCGAGGGCTTGCTTTCGCTAAACCCGGGGGGCGAGCTGTGGAGTGATATCCGGCAACGCGGCGACTCGGTACTCGACGGCACCAGCCAGGTCAAGGGCGTCGATAGCGGGATTCTGATCAATGCGAGCGGAGTGGAGTGGGCAAACTTTCGCGTCAATGAGCTAACCACCTACAGTTCCATCGCGCTGGCGGCGGTATTCGTGTTGATTTTTCTGTTCTTCTTGATACGCGGCAAGGTCGGCATCGAGGGCGGCCTGTCGGGGCGCATGGTGAAACGTTTTACCGATTACGAACGGATTGTGCACTGGACGCTTGCCGTCGTATTCCTGTTTTTGGCGATTACCGGGCTGATACTGCTGCTCGGGCGGCCGCTGCTGATCCCGCTGTTCGGCAAGGAAGTTTTCTCGCTGCTGGCTTCCGCCAGCAAGGAAAGCCACAATCTGGTCGGACCGCTGTTCCTGGTATCCCTGCTGATGATGTTGTTCAGTTTTGTCAGGCGCAATATTTATGAAAAGGGCGATCTGACCTGGCTGTTGAAAGGCGGGGGATTCATCGGAGACGGTCATGTTTCGGGCGGCTTTTTCAACATGGGTGAAAAGACCTGGTACTGGATCGTAATCCTGATCGGTCTCGTTGTTTCTGTCACTGGCTTGATCCTGGTCATGCCAATTTTCGGCCAGGGGCGTATCATCATGGAGATAGTGCATGTCATTCACGTTATTTGTGCGCTAGCTCTGATTGTTGTTTCGATCGGCCATATGTACATGGGGTCGGTCGGCACCGAGGGCACACTCGAAGGCATGAAGACCGGTTACGTCGATATTAACTGGGCCGATGCGCACCATGACCGCTGGGGTAAGGAGTGCCACGAAAAGGATTTGATAATCTCGGCCGAAGAGTACGATAAACTGGTTGGAACGTCTTCCGTAAACGAAGCTGACGGAAGCAAAACGACCTGATGATTGAAAACCTGATCGACGGACCGCTGTGGTATTTATCACTGGCGGTCTTCTCCCTTGGTGTGTTGTGGCAACTAGCCGCGATATTGTTTGCAAGTCGCAAACCCGACCTGTCGGTGGCGCGTGGATCGGCGGGTTCATCCGCGATCAAAACGGTCTTTAGCCGGTTTTTACCACACCGTGAAATGCGGGCCCGGATCGGTATCCAATATATTGCCGGCTATCTATTTCATCTCGGCCTGTTCGCCCTGTTGTTTTTTGCCGCGCCGCATGTCCTATTCCTGGAAGAAAACCTGCTCGGTTTCGGTTGGACGCCGATGCCGCACTGGGCTTTCATCGTTTCCGCACAGGCGGCTTTTTTGGGTTTGATTATTCTGTGGCTGCGCCGCTTGATGAATCCGGCGACGCGCCTGATTTCGACCCGGGATGACCATATTGCCGCGCTCCTGACCTTCGTGGTGATGTTAACGGGGTGCCTGGCGCTGTTGGAAGAGTTTACCGCGTTGCGTTTACTGCATCGTTTCACGGTTGAGCTGTGGCTGATCTATTTTCCGTTCAGCACTCTGATGCACGCGTTCACGTTTGTTCCTAGCAGGGCCTTTACCGGGGCCTGGTTCGGGCGGCGCGGCGTCGACGCTTAAGGGGGCTTTGAGAAATGAGCGAAAAACTGGAAAAAGGGCTGGAAGTACTACGCAGCGAGGTAGATGGCAAGGTAAAGTCGTTCTTCTCGAGCTGCGTCAACTGCGGTATCTGCGCCGAATCCTGTCTGTTTTACACCGAGACACTGGATCCGCGCTATACCCCGATCTACAAAACCGAACCGTTGCGTAAGCTGTGGCGCAACGAGTACAGCCTGTGGGGTAAGTTCACATCGGCCATCGGATTTGCCAAACCCATGACCGAAGCCGATCTGAGCGACTGGGAGGAACTGGTTTACGACGGTTGTTCGATGTGCGGCCGCTGCAGCATGGTGTGCCCGGTCGGTGTCGATATCGCCGGCATGATTTTCAAGGTCAAGCACGCGCTTTCTAAGGCCGGAATTTCGCCCGAGGGCTTGGTCGACGCGACCCAGCGCGCGGTCGATATCGGTAGCCCGATGGGTATTACCTTGAAGACCGTGCAGGCGATGATCAAACACGTCGAGGCGGACACGGGTTTGAAAATTCCGGTCGATGTCGAGGGCGCCGACTACCTGGCGCTGTTGTCTTCGAATGAAATCGCGCTATATCCCGAATACCTCGAATCGCTGGCAAAAATATTCGACCATGCCGGGGTTAGCTGGACCCTGTCCTCCGAAGCTTTCGAGGCGACCAATTCGGGTCTGCAAATCGGTAATAAGACGATCGCGGGTCAATTGGTGGAAAGGGTGGTAGCCGGCGCCGAAAAACTAAAAGTCAAAACGGTGATCAGCCCCGAATGCGGTCATGCCTATACCGCCCTACGCTGGGAAGGTCCTAACTTTATCGGTAAGGCCTTTAGTTTCAAGGTGGTGCACATTCTCGAATTGCTGGACGAATTACAGGCCGCGGGGCGGATTAAAACCAGCGGCAAGGAAGCCGAGCGATTAACCTTCCATGACCCCTGCTCAATCGTACGGCGCGGCGGCATCGATGCGCAGCCACGCAACCTGTTACAACCGATTGCCGAAGATTTCGTCGAAATGGCCGATCACGGCAACATGAACTGGTGCGGCGGTGGCGGCGGCGTCAGTACCAACGAGCGCGCCGAGCAATTGAAACTGACCGCGTTCAACCGCAAAAAATCCCAGATCGAGGAAACCGGCGCGGCGGCGGTGGTAACCGCCTGCTCCAATTGTCGCATGGTCATGGAAGAAGGCGTCGAAACCAATGAAATGGATATCGAGCTACTCGGCCTGACCGAAATGATCGCCGCACACCTCGAAGACCGACCTGCCGGACAATAGTAATCTCCGCTCCATAACGTCATCTCCGCGCCATAATGTCATCCCCGCTTGCGCGCACTGCTGTCCGGAATAAATCATAATGCCAACTGTGCTTGATGTATTTGGAAATCGGATTTCCATTTTCGTCGTCGTTTAAGTACTTCGAATTCGAGTCTGGGTCGCTGGAATAGAGTCGATTTGAGTTCCGCCAGCCACAGATAAAAACCGCGTCTCGATCCACAAAGTTGCCGGTATAGATCGGCGATGAGATACGTGATCAATGCCACCAGTATCTGGATTTTGACCGCATTCTCGCTTTGACCGAGAAACTTTTTGATTTTCAGGTTCTGCTTGACCCACTTGAACCAGAGTTCGATCGCCCAACGCTGCTTGTACAGCGCTGCAACTTCTTCAACCGGGACCCCCATCAGGTTGGTTACCAGTACCAGCGGGTCCACATGATCCTCTCGATGCACCACTATTCGCCGCAACGGTTTGACGTAGTTGTTTTTCCGGCCGCCGCCAGGCCATTTGTTTTTAAACTCAATGACCTCATCCGACAGTATATCTCCTTCGGTCGAGCGGCTTTTGAGCACCCTGATCGATGCGTTACGCTTTAACCGGGTCACAAAGAAAGCACCCTCCTGGTCGATTTGATGCCACCAATTGTAATCGCAATATCCCTTATCAAACACATACTTAGCGCCCTTCTCGATTCAAC
>DS021198.1:83243-85467 GCA_001735895.1 Olavius algarvensis Gamma 3 endosymbiont
GCATACATCAGACTGATTAACTGCCCCCAGCTGTCGAAACCCTTGATACTCATTGAGCCTCCTCCCCAGCTCACCGCCGAAGCGGTAAGCTGGAAGGCACCTAAACCAATAAAGGAGAAGACTCCATGAGATTCTATACTCAACAACATCGTTATTCCTGCGGAATTGACCTGCATGCCCGCTCCCTTTATGTCTGTATCCTCGATCATACCGGACAAATTCTCGTTCACAAAAATATCAAGGCCTCGCCAGAAGCCCTGCTGAAGTCGATTGCCGATTATCGTGATGATCTCATTATCGGCGTCGAGTGTATGTTCTCCTGGTACTGGATTGCCGATTTCTGCGCCGATCACGACATCGAGTTCGTACTCGGCCATGCCCTCTACATGAAAGCCATCCATGGCGGTAAAGCCAAGAACGACCGCATCGATTCCGAAAAGATTGCCCGCCTACTCAAGGGCGGTATGTTTCCCTATGCCTATATCTATCCCCGCGGTATGCGCGCTCATCGGGACCTGATGCGTCGACACATCAAGCTGACGCGCGAGCGCGGCGAACTGATGGCCCACATCAAAAACACACTCAGCCAGTACAATCTGCCCGCGAATACCCAGAATTTACGCTATGCCAAGCATCGCGAACCCCTGCGCTCGGCCTTTCCTGACCCGAGCGTCCAGCGCAGTATCGATCTGGATCTCGCACGCATCGCGTTCTACGATGGCCAGCTGTCCCAACTGAAATGGTATCTCAAACGGACCGCTAAATCGGTGAATCCAAAGACGGTGATTCGATTGCAATCGGTGCATGGGATCGGCGATATCCTGTCGTTGGTCATTCTGTATGAAATACACGACATTGAGCGGTTTCCCCGGGTGCAGGACTTTGTCTCCTATTGCCGCCTGGTGAAGTGCCAGCGCGAGTCTGCGGGCAAAAAACACGGCACCGGTGGGGCTCGGATTGGCAATCCCTATTTACGCTGGGCCTTCGGCGAGGCCGCGGCGCTTTTCCTGCGCGGTAATCCACCAGCGCAGCGCTGGCTCGAAAAGAAAACGCGCAAACACAATAAGGCCAAGGCGATGACCATACTGGCACACAAGCTTGGACGCGCCGTGTATTACATGTTGAAGCGGGAAACCCTGTTCGATCAGGATCGGTTCCTCGCTCAGAGTTAGGAAGGCACGGGCAGAGCCTCACACTTAACTGGTGTCGATACGTGAAAGCTCGCCGCAATATCTTTCTTTATCGGCAGACGATTATCGATATTGCTCAGCGCTGCGTGATAGCCCCTGGCGTTTGATTGGACTGCCCGTGTGCTTCTCCTTGCCGATTGACGTTTAAGGAACTGCACCTGCCCCGAGCCTGTAAATAACTGGACGCTTATATCCAGCCATTGCAAATTGAGTAGGCCGGCATCAGGTTAACTCGAATTGATTCTAGGGCGGCGGAAGAAAATGCTTCGTCACGGACCCTCTATATGTGTTTAGGCAGAACCTTCACAGAGAATCCAAGCCAGGATCTTAACTTCGATCGATGAAACTGTGCGCTAAAGCTGTCGGGCTTCGGTGATAAATTACTTTTGTGCTTGACGCTCGGGCGGCTCATATGTGTTATGTTTATCGCTCCGATGCTGTTCAACGCGGCGTTTGAAAGTATTTTTAGGAAGGACTTTCAAAAGTTCGCCAAATCGGGTATTTGTATACATGTTGCAGTGTCCTGAAATTAAGTTGTTGCTTATGGTTTTATTCGTAAAACCCGGGCACTGCAACACTTTCAAATACACCAACTTAATTTATTCCGGACAGCAGTGCGGTGCGGCAGGGCTCCTGCCCAGGCAACAAGTTAAAACCCCCTCCTCCTCCTCAGGTTTTGACTTATTTGATAGCCCTCCCCTACCCGGGAGGGCTTTTTTTTTGCCGGCAGGCCTGCTGCGCTTGCGATAGCGGCGTTATTTTCGTTGGCGAGACGTTCGCGTACTTTGATGTATGCTCACGCCTTCGCCACCGAAAATGCCTTGCTCTCGCTGCGCTCGCGACGGCCTGCCGGCAAAAAAACCTCAAGTTGACTGCAGTATTCCTGACGGCCGGCAGGTAAGGAATCCCCAGCTTAATCGCTGCGCTTGCGATAGCGGCGTTAACCTATTTTACCGATAGTTTGGCGCCGTTGAGTACAAGTTTGTCGACCGAAGCGGCAAAGCCGGTCAAGGGCGCATAAAAACGATTTGATG
>DS021198.1:85517-89778 GCA_001735895.1 Olavius algarvensis Gamma 3 endosymbiont
AGGTCTACGCAGCGGATGTGACTTATGTATGGACCCAGGAGGGCTGGCTTTACCTGGCTGTCGTGATAGATCTGTGTTTGAGAAAGGTTGCGGGCTGGAGCATGAGCCCTCGGATGAAATCGCAGTTGGTCTGTGATGCCTTGAAGATGGCCGCCTGGCAGCGCCGACCCAAGGCAGGTTTAATCCATCACTCGGATCGTGGGTCTCAGTATGCCAGCAAGGCATTCCGAAAATTACTCAGAATCAACGGGTTCCAGGGCAGCATGAGCCGTAAAGGTGACTGTTGGGATAATGCGGTGGTCGAGAGCTTCTTTGGCAGTCTGAAGCAGGAGCGGGTGCAATGGCGAAATTATCAGACTCGATATGAAGCACAGCAGGATATTCTGCAGTACATATCCAGCTGGTATAACCCATATCGATTACATTCGACGCTGAATTATGTCAGCCCGAATGATTATGAAAAACGACTACTCGAAACGAAGCATGCCGCTTAACTGGGGTGTATCAAAAAGTTTGACCACGTCAGGATCTTGTCACGGTGGTGCGTTGTGAGATCCCCGCTTGCGCGGGGATGACCGAAGTACCGGGGATGACCGAAGTACCGGGGATGACTGAAGTACCGGGGATGACTGAAGTACCGGGGATGACTGAAGTACCGGGGATGACTTCTAAAGCTCTCCTCAAGCCTTGGCCCGCACCTCATGCGGGCCTTTTTTAATTTCGGTGTCGCGGCGCAACAACAGGTAAAGTTCGTGCACCAGCCGCTCATTGGCCTGGATTTCAAGCCATTTGTCCTTGGGCATCCTGCGTTTGACCAGTTCGCGCACGACCTTGAGCGTAAATGCGTCACTCTCGAGATTGGGATCGGGGTGGCCGGAACTGATGTTCTGGATAGTGCGGCTCAAAATGAGGGTAGTCGATTCGTCCGCATCCTGGTACAGGCGGAGGCGAATACGGTTATCGGCCAGCAACTCTTCGGTGACAACACGTTGGTTGCGTACCTGCAGTATCAGCACGGCCAGCATTCCTAGCGTGAGAATCGAAAGCAATGTGACAACTAAGTTCATGGCGATTAACTGCAAGTCGAATATTGTTGTATTGTTGTGGTGCAAGTTTAGCAGCTAAAAGTTCGACCGGGAGGGATTGTGAAATGTGTCGCATTTTCAACCACATGCCGTTATTCCAAAGGGGCTATGTTCAGCCCTGACCAGGTGGACTATATTGTCGATTCGCATGGTACGAACTGCCTTGGAGGATTGCGATATGGGACGTTTCGGAAACTGTCTACAGATTATCGGGCTGGTCGTTTCGTTAAGCTTTGCGCCCATCGTCGACGCCGCCGAAACCGCTGCCCGCGGGCGAATTACCGGCGGGGTCGCGCACCAGGCGCCGGACTGGTTCAAGCAGAGCTTTCTCGAAATTGCCGACGATGTCGACGAAGCCAACCAAGCCGGCAAACACGTTCTGCTGTTTTTTCAGCTGAATGATTGCCCTTATTGTGACCGGATGCTGCAGGAAGGCTTCAAGGGAGAGCCGCTACGCGCCTATATCCAACGGCATTTCGACAGCATTGCTATCAACGTTCGCGGCGATCGCGATATCGCATTTAACGACGAGCTTTCGGTCAGCGAAAAAGAATTGTCTGAAATCCTCAAGGTCGCCGCGACGCCGGCAATCCTGTTTCTCGATCGGGACAACAAGACCGTGGTACGAGTCAACGGCTACCGTGCTCCGGAGCGCTTCAGGCAGATACTCGAATTTGTCGCTACCAAATCCTACCAAACCACAGAACTCGCCGATTATTTACAGGCGAAACTCGATCAAAATGTTTACCGGCTGCGCGCCAATCCGTTGTTCAAAGAGGTCAGAGACCTGTCCGCTATCGATGGCCCGCTGATGCTGATCTTCGAGGACGGCAGCTGTTACGACTGCGCTGAATTCCACGACGGGATCCTCGGGAACGAACTGGTGCGCAAGGAGATCGCACCGTTCACTATCGTCCGTCTCGATGCCAATTCGCAGGAAACCATCGTCGACGTTTATGGCAAGGCCACCACGCCGGCGGAACTCGCCCGCAAACATGAAATGATTTATCGCCCGGGGGTGCTGGCTTTCGATAACGGCGACCTGGTGCGGCGCCACGACAGCCTGACCTTCCCCCATCATTTCAAGGAAAGCATGCGTTACGTCGCCGGCGGGTTTTATAAACAAACCGACTATCAGACATATTCACTGCAGCGCACCGAAGAACTGCTCGCGTCCGGCGTCGTCATCGACCTCGGCCGCCCGAAGTAGCCCCAGGGACATCGATCTCCGCCATCCTCCTAATCGTATAATCCCCGCAGTTCCACCGTCATCCTGGCAGTTTCCCCGTCACCCCCGCGGTTTTATCGTCACCCCTGCGGTTTCATCGTCATCCCCCGCAGTTTCATCGTCATCCCCGCGGTTTATGAGATCCCCGCTTACGCGCACTGCTGTCCGGAATAAATCATAATGCCAACTGTGCTTGATGTATTTGGAAATCGGATTTCCATTTTCGTCGTCGTTTAAGTACTTCGAATTCGAGTCTGGGTCGCTGGAATAGAGTCGATTTGAGTTCCGCCAGCCACAGATAAAAACCGCGTCTCGATCCACAAAGTTGCCGGTATAGATCGGCGATGAGATACGTGATCAATGCCACCAGTATCTGGATTTTGACCGCATTCTCGCTTTGACCGAGAAACTTTTTGATTTTCAGGTTCTGCTTGACCCACTTGAACCAGAGTTCGATCGCCCAACGCTGCTTGTACAGCGCTGCAACTTCTTCAACCGGGACCCCCATCAGGTTGGTTACCAGTACCAGCGGGTCCACATGACCCTCTCGATGCACCACTATTCGCCGCAACGGTTTGACGTAGTTGTTTTTCCGGCCGCCGCCAGGCCATTTGTTTTTAAACTCAATGACCTCATCCGACAGTATATCTCCTTCGGTCGAGCGGCTTTTGAGCACCCTGATCGATGCGTTACGCTTTAACCGGGTCACAAAGAAAGCACCCTCCTGGTCGATTTGATGCCACCAATTGTAATCGCAATATCCCTTATCAATACTTAGCGCCCTTCTCGATTTCAACATTGCGTCCATACTCAATATCGTTCTGGGTCGATGCCGTGATCCGAGCGTCACAAGGCAACTGCTTGTCGGGGGAATACAGCAGGTGAATCTTCAGGCCCGGAATGCGTGACATACTACGCGCTTGCGTCCACTCATAACCCCGGCCGCGCAGACAGATCGGCGTCGAGTCCAACAGATAGAGCAAGTCCTTTATCTCATTGCGTACTCGCCGATGAGCCCGGCCCATCAGCTGCTGGCAGAATGATTCAAATACCCCGGCATCTCGTTGGCGATTGGCATCCGATAAAGTCGAGCGCTTAATCGGACCGCAGCCCAGGTGATAGTGATGCGCGGAATGACTATTGTAGCTCACCTCCAACTCGCGCAAGCTCCGACAACCGGACAATTGAGCATACATCAGACTGATTAACTGCCCCCAGCTGTCGAAACCCTTGTTATGTTTATCGCTCCGATGCTGTTCAACGCAGCGTTTGAAAGTATTTTTAGGAAGGACTTTCAAAAGTTCGCCAAATCGGGTATTTGTATACATGTTGCAGTGTCCTGAAATTAAGTTGTTGCTTATGGTTTTATTCGTAAAACCCGGGCACTGCAACACTTTCAAATACACCAACTTAATTTATTCCGGACAGCAGTGCGCTTGCGCGGGGATGACAAGGAGAGGCGGGGATGACAGGGAGAGAAGCCTTGATCGCAAGGTTTGCCGAACTGCGGCGCGGCTCTGTGATATTATCTTCGGCGAATTGATTGCCGGAAATTGCCGCCATGGCCGATGATGAAATTAACGATGAAGACCTCGATGAAATCTACCGCCGTATGGTCGATTTGTTTATAGATCGCGCCAATGAATTTGCTGAAACCAATAGCCAGGAAAACGTCGGCCTGGCGCTGCTGTATGCCGCCGCGCGGTTCAATGCCCATGTCGTTTCGCAGCATGCGAACACGCTCGAAGATTACGCTACGGATATACCCAAAGCGCGACAATTTTTTCAAGGCCAATATCAGGAAATGCTGGAAGAAAATCTCGAGGACTACAAGCAGCTTTACACCCGCTACTCGAATTTCATCAAGAAACAGTAGCCGCGTTTTAAAAATCCGGGCAATTGTTTTTTAGGAACTTCTGAAGAACCCGTTAAATTCTTATCGCCGACA
>DS021198.1:90805-108376 GCA_001735895.1 Olavius algarvensis Gamma 3 endosymbiont
ATCACGCTGCTTCTCCTTGTTCTTGGTCGAGCCCGAGGCACCAATGATAGTCGCATCCACAATCGTGCCTTCATTCACGATTAAACCATGATCGCTCAGATAACCTTCAACCTGCTGAAACAGCTTTGTGGTTAGACCCTCTCGTTCCAGCCGATGGCGAAATCGACAGATTGTAGTTTCATCCGGTATCGACTCCAGATCTACGCCCACAAACCGGCGCATGGATTCCGTATCGTACAAACTGTCCTCTGCAGCCGGGTCACTCAGTCCATACCACTGTTGTAAAAAATAGATTCGCAACATTGATTCCAATGCGATCGGTGGCCTGCCCGTATGACCTTTCGGATAAAACCGCTTGATTGGCTTTACCAGTAATCCCCACGGAATAATGGAGTCCATTTCCTGAAGAAAGCGCTCGCGTCGAGTCGTCTTTTTCTTATTGGCATATTCAAGATCGGAAAAGCTCGGTTGTTTCATCATTCAATCTCTGAAAACTTGTTCGACGTATTTTATCCCGCTAATATGACTTTTGCAGAGATTCCTTTATATTATACCGCCGGTCCCAGGCTTCGAGGCAGCTTTCGCGTTCGGCTCTGTCTAGCGTACCCACGCTATCGACATACTTGTAAAATGCCGCAAAGTCGAGCCGGTGCGCGCGCAGCATGTTGACAAAAGCCGGCATCCTGGCGTTATAGGTCGCCACCGAGCCGATCTTGGCGTTATTAAGGTCGCCGGCGAACCAGTTATTGAATCCCCCGGTAACGCCGTGGAGCGATGCGATGTCTTGATGACTGGCGCGTGCTTGCGTGAATATTGCGCTCTTGTTTTTGCGCTTGTCGGCATCGCTGCGGTCGCTGTCATAAATTATTGTCAGGCGCGCGCGCGTGGCTTCGATCAACTCGATAACCGCAGCGCGATACAGCGACCAGCGCGACAGTTTTTCGAGTTCCTCCTGTTGCTCGCGCGCCTGCAGCCAGAGTTCAGTGCCGACAAATTGTACCGCAGAAGCCAGCGATTCGTTGAAGGTCGTATCGTCGTCGAGGTAAATCCGCTGATGGGTCAGCTCGTGGAACAACAGTCCCGCTAGCCGGTGATCCGGCCAGTTGATGAAGCTGCTGAGCACCGGGTCGTCGAACCAGCCCAGCGTCGAATAAGCCGAAACCTGACCGACATGCACTTCGAGTCTACTGGCTTCGAGTTCGTCGACATAAGCGAGTAAACGTTGTTCGTCATAGTAGCCGCGGTAGCTGGCGCAGCCGATGATGGGGTAACACCAGCGCTGCAGAGCCGTCGAAAATTCGGGCGCTGCAAATAGATTCTGGATCAGATAGTGCCGGTCGAGTTCGACGAAGCTGCGATAGCTGTCGTTTTCGGGCAGCGCCAGGCGCGCCACCGAAAAGCGCCGAATTTCCTGCACCAGCATCAGGCGCTGGCGTAATTCCTCGCTAGTCGCCGGGTCCGCTAGCAAGTCTTCGATATCGATTCGCTTATTCATCACCGCGAGGTGCCCGCGCGCGCTGTGCCAGTAGTAGCCGAAATCGGCGCAACCGCTTAGTAAAAGCAGTAAAGGAATCGAAATTATCCAGCGCATACAGTATTCTCTCACAGCAAATATCTAATTTTCACTCTGAGTAAAAATTTACTCAGAGTAAAACTTATAAGGGAAACCCGATGATAATCTCCAGTCAGTTTGACGGCGGCAATATCGAGTGTGTCGATAGCAGCGACCCGGGCCGTGTATTGCTCAACATTCGCAAGGATAATCAATCCGATTTTTACC
The DNA here is from genome assembly GCA_001735895.1 of Olavius algarvensis Gamma 3 endosymbiont. Taxonomy (GTDB): domain Bacteria; phylum Pseudomonadota; class Gammaproteobacteria. Next base: position 92,586 of record DS021198.1, read on the forward strand.
AGTGGTTTTATTTTCGTGCGGCCAACGTTAAAGGCCTCAATTGCAGCTATCTGATCGGCAACGCCGCGGGCGCGGCCTATCAGAAAGGCTGGCAGGATTATCGGGCGGTAGCGAGTTATGACCGTGAATTCTGGTTTCGGGTCGATACCCGCTTCGACGGCGAAAACCTGATCATCGAACATAACAGTAGCGAAGATCAGGTTTATTTTGCCTATTTTGCTCCCTACTCGATGGAGCGTCATGCCGACTTGCTGGCCTTTGCCCAGACCAGCGAGCGCTGCCAGGCGGAAACCCTGGGTCTGACGCTCGACGGTCAGAGCATGGATTGTTTGCGCTTCGGTAGCGCGGATGCGCCCAAAAAAATCTGGCTAGTGGCGCGCCAGCATCCGGGCGAAACCATGGCGGAATGGTGGATGGAGGGCCTGATCAACCGGCTAGTCGACGACAGCGATCCGGTGGTCAATGCGATCCTCGCGAAAGCGGTTATCTATTTGGTGCCCAACATGAACCCGGACGGCAGCCGCAGGGGGCATTTGCGCACCAACGCGGTGGGTTCCAATTTGAATCGGGAATGGGATCGAGCGACGCTGGAGCAAAGCCCCGAAGTTTTCCATGTGCTGGAAAAAATAACAAAAACCGGACTGGATTTCGGTCTCGACGTACACGGCGACGAAGCGCTGCCCTATAATTTTATCGCCGGTACCGAAGGTACGCCGGGCTGGAATCGCGAACGTCACGCGCAGCTTGAGCTGTTCAAAATGACACTGGCGAACCTCAATCCCGACTTCCAGACCGAACACGGCTATCCGCCCAATAGCTCCGGCAGCGCCAATATGAGCTACTGCTCGAATTCCCTGGCCGAACGTTTCGGCGCGCTCGTCATGACCTTGGAAATGCCGTTCAAAGATGCCACCGGAACCCCCGACGCGATCCAGGGTTGGAGTCCCGAGCGCTGTGCTCGGCTGGCGCATTCCTGCCTCGACGCCCTGCACCTGTGCTGGGACCAGGTAGTCGACCGCTAGCGGCTGGGTCGGATTCGTGCCAAGCCGTAGACAGTTCATTAAAGCGAGCGCTGCCGGGTTGCTGGGTGCCGGTCTGTTCAGACCGGAAATCGGTGATGCGGGCTTACCTCCCTTCGAGCTGATCGCATCGAATGGGCAAGCCGTGTTCGGCGACGATCAGGAAAACGCTACCCGGGTCATGTATTACAACCAGTCGATCCCGGGCCCGATAATCCGCATCCCGCAGGGCAAAGAATCGGTTATCCGATTGCAGAATTCGCTCGATGAACCGACTTCGGTGCACTGGCACGGCTTGCGCATCGATAACGCGATGGATGGCGTGCCCGACGTGACCCAGCTTCCGGTCTTGCCGGGCGAACAATTCGAATACCGTTTCACCCCGCCGGATGCGGGTACTTACTGGTATCACACTCATATGCGCTCCTGGGCGCAGCTCGCGCGGGGATTAGCCGGGGTATTAATCGTTACCGAGGAGAATCCACCACGGGTCGATCAAGACCTGGTGTTTGCGATCGACGACTGGCGCCTGGATCGTAACATGCGAATCGATACCGCAAGCTTCGGCTCCATGCACGATTGGTCTCACGGCGGCCGCCTGGGTAATTTCATCACCGTCAACGGCGACAGCGAGCCGAACTTCGAAGTCGCCGGAGGTGAGCGTATCCGCCTGCGCCTGCTGAACATCGCCAATGCGCGTATCATGAATCTGCTATTCAATGAGCCCGGGATTTCAGTGATAGCGCTCGACGGTCAACCGGTTGAACCCTTTACCCCGGATGCGGGTAGAATCGTGCTCGCGCCGGGTCAGCGCACCGATTTGATCATCGATATGACCTCGGCTCCGGGAAGTAGCACGGCGATCGAATTGGTCATAGGAGAATACGCTTACGAAATTGCCAATTTCACCTACCGACCGGAGATTCGGCGCGAGCAGTTGTTGGAAACACCGATCAGACTGCCCGATAATCCGGCCAATAAAATCGTTTTGCCGACCGAGTTTAAACATGTCCCATTGCGAATGCAGGGCGGGGCCATGGGCGGTATGCGCAGTGCACAATTCGAGGGCCGGGAAATGGATATACGCGAACTGGTTCGGCATAAAAAAGTATGGGCACTCAACGGCCTCGTCGGAATGCCGAGCGAACCGTTGTTTCGCGTCAAGCGGGGAACCGCGATCAGTCTCGACGTGCATAATGACAATAGCTGGCCGCATGCAATGCATATCCACGGGCACCATTTTGTTGACGACAGGAATCCGGGATGGTGGCGCGATACCATCCTGTTTCAGCGCGGCGAGCACGGCGCCATGCGGTTCCTTGCCGATAATCCCGGTAAATGGCTGATCCACTGCCACATGGTCGAACACATGGCCGGTGGTATGCTGACCTGGTTTGAAGTTACTTAAGGAAGCTCTGAACAATTCATCCTGAATTGTCGGCGCGGTCCACCGAAGCGGCACATCCCTGTGCCGCGCAAACTCTGAATAAATCAGAGTTTGCCTAGCTGCGAGGAGGGAGTTTGCATGAGTAAGGTTAACATCCAGTTTACGCTGTTTTCGGCATTCTATTCGCCGTTGATATTGAGTATGGCCGGCGGTTTCCTGAAGCAGGAAGGCCTCGAATTCGAATGGTCGGTAGCGCCGCCCGGCACGCCGGCGACCGATGCGATCGGCGACGGCTCGGCCGACCTGGTGCAATCGGCGCCGAGTCAGGCGTTTAACGCCATCGCCCGGGGCGAGACCGATTACCCGCGGCATTTCGCGCAAATCAATGAAATGGATGGTTTCTTTATCACCGGGCGGACGCCGGATCAGGATTTTTCCTGGCAACAACTGGAGGGCTCCGAAGTGGTCATGTTCGGCGGCGGGCAACCGAACGCAATGTTTCGCTATGCCTGCCATCGGGCGGGTGTCGACTACGACCGAATCGTTGCAATTACCCCCGGCGGAGCCGACGATATCGACCAGGTCTTTCGCGCGGGCCAGGGGCGATATGTGCAGCAACAGGGGCCTTATCCGCAGCAGCTAGAACAGGATGGGCTCGGCAGTATCGTGGCGCAAGTCGGTCCGCAGATCGGACCCTGCGCCTTTTCCAGCCTGGCGGCTTCGAATGAATGGCTGGATACCGATACGGCACAGGCGTTTACCCGTGGCTATGCGGCCGCCCGCCGGTTTTTGCATCAGGCGCCGGCCGCCGAGATTGCGGCCCTGCAGCAGTCCTGGTTTCCCGGGGTTGGCGCGGCGGCCCTGGAAAACTGTATGGCGAGCTATCAAGACCTCGGCTGCTGGACGCCCCATGTCGAGATAACGCCTGCGGCATACGAGGTCATACTGGACATCTTTGAATTCACCGGCGATATCACCAGGCGTCATCCCTATGAAATGGTTTGCCGCCCGCCACCTGTTTCGAACCCAGGCTGAGTAGGCCGGCGGATTAACCTGGGAGACTGTTTTGGCATTCGAAAAACAAGCCGTTATCGAGGATTTGCTGTCCGCCGAAGGACTCATCCACCTGGACAATGCCGGCGCCGCGTTGATGCCGCGTTGCGTGCTGGAAACCCAAATCGAGCACCTGCGGCTGGAAGCGGCCCTGGGCGGTTACGAATCGGCGCGGCAAAAACATGCCGAGATCGAGGCGGTCTACGAATCGATTGCTCGACTCATCAATTGCCGTGCCGACGAGATTGCGATCGTCGAAAACGCCACCGTCGGCTGGATGATGGCATTTCACGCGATACCGTTTGCCAGCGGGGATCGAATTTTGACTGCCGAGGCCGAGTACGCGTCGAACTATCTCGCGTATCTGCAACTGGTACGAGAACGGGGAGTCGTCGTCGAAACCATACCTTCGACGGCGGACGGCGAGGTTTGCGTCGAGTCCCTGAAATCCATGCTCGACGATCGGGTTAAATTGATTTCGGTAACCCATATCCCGACCAATGGCGGCCTGATCAATCCGGTCGAAGAAATCGGCGCGGTCGCGCGCGCCAATAATATTCTTTATCTGGTCGACGCTTGCCAGTCCGCGGGTCAGCTGCCGCTCGATGTCGAGACAATCCAGTGCGATCTGCTAAGCGCGACCGGACGCAAGTTCCTGCGTGGTCCCAGGGGCGTCGGTTTCCTGTTTGTCAGTCGGCGTATTCTCGAAGATTTGCATCCACCGATGATCGATCTGTTTGCGGCGACCTGGATCGATGCCGAGCACTACGAGTTAAGACCGGATGCGCGCCGTTTCGAAAACTGGGAAAACAATTACGCCGCCAAACTCGGTTTCGGCCGCGCCATCGACTATGCGCTCGATATCGGCATCGACGCTATCGCGGCCGAAGTGACCCGACTGGCGCAAAAGTTAAGATCGATGCTGGCCGAACAGAGCGGAGTGACCGTGCACGATATCGGCAAGCGTAAATGCGGCATCGTTACTTTCTCGATCGCGGGGATAGCGGCGACGGAGGTTGAATCCAGGCTCAGGCAGGCGGGTGTCAATGTCAGCATGAGCTCGCCCAGCAGCACTTTGATCGACGCCAGCTGCCCGAACTCGTGCGTGCCTCGGTACACTACTATATCCTGGATTCGCAGCTGGAGCATGTCGCGGAACTGGTTGCAGCTATCGCGAACCCGGGCAGCCATTAAGCTGGCAAGATTAGATATCCTGTACCGCTACGGCCAGCATATCGCGCACCTCGCCGGCGACCGCTTTCAATGCATCGTTGTCGATGGCCTGCATCGACGCCAGTGGATCGATGGCGCTGACTTGAATGCTGCCATCGACCTCGCGCAGAATCACGTTACAGGGCAGCATGGCGCCGATTTTCGGTTCCATGCCGATTGCTTGATGGGCCATGTTCGGATTGCAGGCGCCGAGGATGCGGTAGGGATCCATATCGACGTCGATTTTCTTTTTCATCGTCGCCTTGACGTCGATCTCGGTTAAAACGCCGAACCCGTGCTTGGCCAGGGCGGCGCGGGTTCTGCTATCGACTTGCTCGAAATCGGCGTTGTCGATGATGCGATCTATGGTATAGCTCATTTTTAAATCCTCATGCATGGATCGGACCTGAACATCTATGGTCGCGCGATTAATAATCAAGTTACGCCAATCAGGGGCCGGATTCCAGCGCAACTGAACTGAAATATTTTATACCGGTAAAGACGGTGATTATACCCGGTCGAACGCTGAGGCGGGCGATGCTATGTTTTTGGCGAGCCGTTCGCCTTATTCCTGTGCGTTAATTTGCCAGTCGTATGCGTAATCGCCGATATCCTCGATCGGGTCGAGTGCTGCCGCCAAGCCATCGCTGGCGTACTGCCGCAAATGTTTGATTACGCCGGCTTCGTTGCCGCCGAAATCCTGTTCGAACCAGTCATAGATGCGTGATACTTTCAAACGCTTGTCGATCACGGATGCGCCGCGCGGATGATTGATGAAATCCCGGGCCGAGGATTCCAGCAAAGTCTCGGTGTTGGCCGCCGTGAAAGCGACGGGCTGCAGGTTGGGGCAACCCAGCGAGGCGCAATTTAACGCGTAGTGGATGCGCGGATCTCGCCAGATCGGGCGTAAAATCCGATGTTCGATGTCGTCCAGTGTCAGCGCTTCTCCCTCGATTGTTGCCAGTTTCAGCCGCCAGGGTCCGGATGAAAACAGTCCCCGGGAAATGTCGCGAATGCTGTTCAGCGGAAAATGCTCGAGCACGATATCGATCGTGAGCGCGTTGTAGAGGTTGATCCAGTAGGCGCGTTGCTGGTCGCGCTTAAAGTCGCTGATAGACAGCGCCGTCAAACTGTCGATGTAGGCTCTTAGCCGTGTGCGGTCGGCCGCCGTGACCTGACCGTAGGCGACCCGGTTGATGCCGTCGGCACCGCTAACTACGAATGTCTCGAGCCAGCTATGCCAAGGCCGATGGTCGATGGTGGCGCTCGAAGCGGGGTTGAAAGCGTTCCAGCGATCCCAGAGTTTAGCCGCCGGCGCCGCCTGTGCCAGCGGGTAACAGCCGAGTAGCAATAGTGTCAGGCCCGTGGCGGCCAGTTGTCGCCAGATTTGCATGTATACGTTTCCAGAACCTAAAGCCGTTTCGACCGGCGTGCTGCCGGCTGGTTCCTTCGCCGCGGTAAGTTTCGGCTGGCCGCGGCCTCAGTGCTGCATCTTGGTCATGATGGTGTGAATCGCACGATCGAATACCGAAGATGATTCGATGCACTTGACGCGCCCGGCGCAGAGTTCCGCGGCAAATCCACTGATTGACAGGTTGCGCACCTTGTGACCCTGACGGTTGACGAACACGAATTTACCGCTAATGTTGCTTTTCCAGGACAGGCGCGCCACCCGGGTATTGTCGGGCGATTCGATGAATTCCACCCACGATCCGATTTCCAGCGCCTGCGCCTGTTCCATAAAATTGCCGCTGTCCGCGATCAAATCGAAGTCATCGTCTGCTTCCGAGTTGAGAATGATTTCTTCATCGACTTTGATTTCACCCTGTTTGACGCCGATGGCGAACTGATTGAGATCTTCGATCACGGCGCTGGTTTCAGTGGCGTCGATTATGGTAATCGAATCATCGTTGACTTCATCCTCAAATACTTCTATCCCGCCGAGATTATCCTTGTTGAACTCGTAATCGGGATTCTTGTCCGGATCGAAACTCTCGGCCTGAGCTCGTGCCTCCTCGTCCACCGGCCAGACGGTCTTGTCGTCGACACGGGTGACGATATTTTTAGAAGTTTGCTTGACGATCTTGGCGTGCTCCTGCGCCAGTATTTTAAAAATCCGGTTTTGTACGGCGGTGCTGATTTTGACCAGTGCCATTCCCTTGGAAAGCGCGCGCAGCAGGGCCGGAATGGTCTTGATGATCTTGACGCGTTCCGCTTCGGTGAATTTCGGGATCAGGGTCCAGACGAAGGTGGTCGAGATACGCTTCAGGTTGCGCCAGTGATTCGAAGACTCGCCCAGGGACAAGTGAGCGTTGAACAGCACTGAAGTCCAGGTGGTCTCGAGAAAGTCGTTCACCTCGTAGCTCAGTTTATGTTTACTCGTCAATTTGCCGATCAATGCGGCTGCCGCATCCCGGGACTGCTGGATTTGCTGATCTTTTTGTCGCTCCTGCTGCCTCAGGGACTCTTCCGCTACTTGGGTTGCCTGTTCCTCTTGCTGCAGGAAGTTCTCGAAATTGATGAAGGCCTCTTCAAAAACCTCGATATCTTCCTGGAACTCGTTAATCAGGAGGTTAACCACGGCTTCGATTTTTTCGATCAGCGCGACCTGATCCTTGTGACTATCTCCCCAGCCGAGCGCCGCTCGCGAGATACTGTCGAGCAACTTGCGCGCCGGGTGTTTTTTCTGATTGAAGAAATTTTTGTCGAGAATCGCGACCTTGAGAATTGGAATCTGCAGGCGCCCGATCAATACCTTGATCGGGGCGGGCAGGGCTTCATCGTCGAAGAAGAAATCAAACAACATCGACACGACGTCGATGGTTTGGCTGTCGGCCGAATTAACCTGGTGCCGGTTTTGCTGCCTGAAATCAAGCAATTGTTGATGCGACTCCGCTCTGAGATTTTGTGGATCGATCGCGGCAACCGGTTGCGACGGGATGCTATTGGCCTGCAGGCTGCTCAAGGCGGCCACAAAACCGCCCGCACCGCCTGACGATCCAGGGACGCCACCGCTGGAAACCGCGCCGCCAGGCACTCCGGGCACGCCCCCACCGCCGGGGATTACTCCCGACGTTCCAGCAACGCCACCTCCGCCGCCTTGTGCCGCAGCCATGGTGCCCGGCGCTCCGACTACCGCCTGCTGCAGCGTCGCGAATAGATTGCCGCCATCGATCATCGGTGTTGCGCCGGGTAGGCCCGGGCTCGCGCCAGCCGGTAATCCTTGAACCGCCCCGGCTGCCGGATCCGGCGTTTTGTTCCTGATCCGGTTCGCCATGTAGCGCGTGGTCTGTTTCATGCGTTCATGGTCGGCTTTGAATCCCGGTAACACGCCTTTTTCAACGAACAGATCGTTCAATTCTTTGTAAAAATGTCCCAGGTTGCTCATCACGTAGCGGTCGAACAATTTGTAAAATATCAACTTCACCTGGATATCGGTTTCCAGCAGGTCGGATGCCTTATGGAAACTGTCGCATATCGCCTTGGGGTCGAGCGGATTTTCATCTGCGTCGATTTGTTTGCGCCGTAAGACTAGTTTTAACCTTTCGGTTACCGCGAACAAGTCATCTTCGAAGTGGGGCCGCGCCTTGGAAATCATATTGTCGATGGCGATGTTGTCTTCGAGATCGTCGAGTTCCACCAGCGTCAATTCATCCTCCTCGTCATCGGCTTGTGCCGAGTTTTTACCTTTGACGAATTGCTCGAAATTCAACTTCATTTCGTAGTCGAAATTCTGTTGCAGACCTTCGCGTTTCAAGCGAATTTCACGCAGGGCTTCGAAATACATGTTGCGTTCTCGATCGTTGGAAACCTTGTCCGACAGTTCAAATAGCGCATCGTCGACACTTTCCAGCAGTACGCGGATCAGGTCATTGAGTCCCTCGAGGGCAAAGTGTTTTATCGAACTGTAAATCTGGTTTTTTCCGCCGGACGAGCCAACGACCTCTAATTTTGGTGTCGCCATTCGTAACCTGTCTTCCTCGCCAGTTTTCCGGAGGACTGTGAATGCGCGCATGATGGTTCGGAAAATCGGCGTTTTGGGATCTGTCGGATTTGTGTGATGCGCTTCACATTTTTCAAGAATCACTTAAGCATAGTTGTTATTGCCGCGTGAATACGACCGCTCATAGCGCGAATACAACCGTTCATCGGTAATGGGGCTCTACACGATATTTCAGAGATTGCTTTACCTTGGGGCGGCAATCCGGACAATAGCGCGGAACACCTCGAGCAGTGGGTCAATGCCAGTTTTACTCCGCTATTCCATTATTTTTTTGACGCTCGCAGTCACGCCGGCGGACGCCGCCAAACCGCAGCGGATCGTTTCGGTCGGGCTGTGCAGCGACCAATTGGTGCTGCTGCTGGCGCAACGCGAACAGATCGCGTCGGTATCGGTATGGGCCAGGGACCGGAATCTTTCCTACATGATCGATACGGTCGGCGACATACCGTTAAATAATGCTTCGATCGAGGAAATTATCCGCTACCAACCCGATCTGGTGGTCGCGAGCGAATTCGTCGCCCGGGAAACAGTCGGTTTATTGCGCCAGTTGGGATTTCCGGTAAAACAATTGCCGCTGGCGACCTCGGTCGATGAAATCTACGATTTGCTAACTCGGTTCGCAGGCTGGACAGGTAATGAGCAGCGGGCGCAGGCGTTAGTGGATGAGATGCGCCGGCGGCTGGCCGCGGTCGAGGCGCGCATTAGCGCCAGGCCCGCCAAGAGCGTCATTATTTATTCGCCCAATGGTTTTACCATCGGCGCCGATACACTGGAATACGATCTTTTTTTACGAGCCGGTTACCGTAACCTGGCCGCCGAAATGGGGATTAGCGGATTTCGCGAAATTTCGCTGGAGCAACTGGTTGCCGCCGACCCCGATGTCCTGCAGATCGATAGCAGCCTGTCGCGGCAGGAATCGCTAGCCATGGCGGCGCTGCAACACCCGGTGCTGGAGAAATTGATCCGGCGGCGGGAGAATCTCGAGATTCCGCTGCGGTTGCGAATCTGTGCGGGTCCGATGATTGTCGATGCGATCGAGATGATGGCGGCGCGGCGATGATTTTGAAAACCATCGATACCCGCCTGCTGAATGTCGCATTACTGATCGTATTGCTGCTGGTACTGGCGCTGGTGCTTAGCGTCGGCGCGGTCGACATCGATCTGGGCAAGGCGCTGGACGATGCCTGGCATCACCGCATCACAGTCGAATCGCTAATATTATTCGATATCCGATTGCCGCGCGCGCTGCTGGCGGCGCTGGTCGGCGCCACGCTAGGATTGGCCGGCGCGGCATTACAGGGGCTGTTGCGTAACCCGCTGGCCGAGCCCGGCATCGTCGGTGTCTCCAACGGCGCTGCACTCGGCGCAGTGTTGGTGTTTTATTACGGGCTGGCCGGCTTTGCCTGGTTCGTTTTGCCACTGGCCGGGTTGATGGGCGCACTGCTGGCGGTGTTATGTATTTTCCTGCTGGTGGGGCAGAGCCGCTCCACTATTACCCTGATTCTCGCCGGCGTCGCGATTAACGCCATCGGCGGTGCGTTAATCGCACTTGCACTCAACTTCGCGGCCAGCCCCTACGCGATGCAGGAAATCCTGTTCTGGTTATTAGGTTCGGTCGCCAACCGCAGTTTCCGGGAAGTCCAGATCGCCTTGCCGTTCATGCTACTGGGCTGGGGCATGATTTTATATTGCGGCAGATTTTTGAACGCGCTGACCCTGGGTGAGGAAACCGCGCGGTCGCTGGGATTTGACGTCCTACGCTTGCGACTGATGCTGATTATGGGAGTTGCGTCGAGCGTCGGCGCCGCGGTTTCGGTGGCGGGGAATATCGGGTTTATCGGACTGGTGGTGCCGCATCTGGTGCGTCCCTTCGTTGGCTATGAGCCGCGCCGACTATTGTTCGCCAGCGCCCTGGTCGGCGCCGTAATGTTACTCTTGGCCGACCTGACCGTGCAGTCGCTCTCGGGCAGCACGGAAATGAAACTCGGCGTTATCACATCGCTGGTGGGGGCCCCGTTTTTCCTGCTGTTGATTCTGAAATCGAGGAATACGCTGCAATGAGCCTGCTAAACGCCACCGGAATCGACTATCATATCGATCGGATTCCGATCCTCAAAGCGATCGATTTTCATATCGAGCCGGGAGAGCTGGTTGGATTGATCGGTCCCAACGGCGCCGGCAAGAGTAGTCTGTTACGTTTATTGACGGGTATTGAAACACCGGATCGCGGCGAAATCAGGCTGAATGGATACGCCCTGGCGGATATTTCGCCGCAACAGCGCGCGCGCTTGCTGGGTTACCTGGTTCAGGGCGCCCGCGCCTACTGGCCGTTCAGCGTCGAAAAAGTCGTCGGTCTGGGTCGTATTCCCTACCAGAAATGGTGGCGGCAAAGCGATGCTCAGGATCAGTTGAAAATAGATCAGGCGATGCAGACGACCGAAACCCTGGCTTATCGAAATCGAATCGTAACCACGCTCTCGGGTGGCGAGCAAACCCTGGTCATGCTGGCGCGTATTTTCGCCACCGAAAACCAGTTGATCCTGGCGGATGAACCGGTCGCGGCTCTCGATCCTTATCATCAGCTGCATGTAATGGAAATACTGCGACAGCACGCCAGTGGGCCACGCGCCGCGGTCGTCGTGTTGCATGATTTGAGCCTGGCCGCGCGTTTTTGTGATCGACTATATCTGTTGAGCCACGGTCGGCTGGAATGCTGCGGCAGCGTCGGCGAGGTTCTGACCGGCGAAAATATCGCCCGGGTATACGGGGTCGACAGTCAGATCGAATGCAGCGAAAAAGGCGTCAGCGTAACGCCGCTGAATCGTATCGGCGAGCACCATCCTTGAACCCCGCCGGGCACCGGTCAAAAATACCAGGCCAGTTGCACGAACAGCGTTTCGTCGACGGCGAGCGAGCGCCCGGCGATACCCGATTCGATACCGCCGAATTCACTCCCCTTGTCGCCCTGCGGCAGAGTCAGGGCCATCAGCAGTTGCCAGTCCTGCGATAAATCGTGCTGACTGAATATTTGCAGCAACAGCGATTCGTCATCGAGGTTCCGGAATAGGTTGGTGGTCATTATCCAGAGCGGCGCAAGCTCGACGCTGAGCGCCGCGGCCAGGTAGTTGCTGCCTAGCGTGAAGAGTTCGCCGCGTTGTAAGCGTTGTGCCAGTTGTGGATTGTCGGCCAGCGCCAGCGGCCCGTAGTCTGCATCGTCGATGCCAAATCCGTTGTGGAAATACTCGACATTGGCGCTTAGATTCTTATCCCAGGCAATCCACGAGTACGACCAGTTTAAAACCGCGCTGGAGAAGCTTTCGCCGTTTGTGTCGGCGACGATGATATCGCCGCGCCAGATGGCCTCGGCGATATCAGTGAGACCGCCCACTGCCAGAATTCGGGTATCGTAGTGCTCGGCCAGCAGCAGATCGAATTCCGCCCGGCCCAGGAATCCATGGTATTTGAATGCCAGGCTGGAGCGGTCGGCCACGACCTCGCCGTCGGCGTCACGCCGGATCACCCATACTGCCTGCAGGTCGTCGCCGGAATCCATTAAATACTGCGCGTAGAGCATGTCATCGCCAGTTTTATACTCGGTGTCGATCGCCGCCGGATCGAAGGGGTTGAAAAAATCGACCGGGTTGTAAAATAGCCCGTTACCCCAGGAAATTGCCTGGCGCCCGAAGTTGACTACGGTCTTGTCAGTGCTGTGGCTCAGGTACAGCCGGTCGAAGCGGTGGCTAATGGCGGCATCGCTATGCTGGCTGATACGGTGGGTTAAATCGAACAGGCGCAGGTCATCTTCCGCCAGAGCGGCATTGTCGAACCCGGTGAGCGAGGTTTGTTGCTGCAGTTGATATCGATCGCCCTGCCGGGCAAGCAGTTGATAGTCGGCGCGCCAGCTCCAGTCATCGCTGCGCTGATCGAGGTTGAGCCGCAAGTCGAAGCCGGTATCGGACATCGGGTCGTCGCTGAAGTCTCGCAGCAGGCTGTCGGCCGGCAGATTGCTCGAAGTGGCCTGCAGCTTGGCGTGACCGCGCAGATCGAACGCGTAGGTATTGCCCGTTAAGAGCGTGAGAATCAGCATCAATGCTGCGCCGGCGAGATATTTGCTGCTACGGCACCATTGCAAGATCCCGATACGTCGGACCGCCGCTTGCGCGGAGATGACGGGTAACGGGGAGGCGACGGTCAAAGCGGGAATCTCGACATTATGGCATTGTTGCAAGATCCCCGCTTGCGCGCACAGCTGTCCGGGGAAAGTTAATAGGAAAGAACATACTGTGTTTTCTCGATCAGTTCCGCGCGTTCTCGTCGTCTTCGTCGATACATCTGCTGTACCCCGGTTGGTAAACGAGTAAACAGGGTTTCTCGTATTTCCACCAACAGCAGGTGTAACGATGTATTCGGCGCACACCGACGTGATCGATAGAGCCATAACAACAGATAACTGATAATGGCCGCGTAAATTTGCAGGCTGACTGCATTCTGGCTTTTGCCCAGAAAGCGCTTTAGCTTCAAGTTTTGCTTGAGCCACTTGAAAAACAGCTCGATCTGCCAACGCTTGCGATAAAGTTCAGCAATATCCTTGGCTGAACTGTCCATATCGTTGGTCGCCAGGATGAGGGGTGACTTGCCTTCACGATACACGCTGATGCGGCGTAACCGCAGGCCGTGATAGCCATTTTTATGACCTGCTCGGCAGACAGGATGACTTTGCCATCGCATGGATTCTGTGCCACTACCTGGATCGCCGCATTGCGCTTAAACCGGGTCACGAAAGTCGCCCCGGCCTCATCAATCTGTTGCCACCAGCCATAGTCGCAGTAGCCCTTATCAAAGACGTAGGTTGCATCCGCTTCCAATCGGAGGTGTCGGGCATCGACGACATCGTTCACTGTCGGTGAGGTGATATTGAGATAAACCGGTGTGTGACCCCGCTGTTCAATCATCAGGTGAACCTTGAGCCCCTGATTACGGGAAGTCGCGCTGGCTTCGGCCCAGTCAAATCCATGTCCCTTGAGCTGAATCGGGGTGGAATCCAGTAGATAGGTTAGCTCAGTTAGCTCGCGGCGCTGTTTGCCATGCATAAACGCCATCAATTGTTCTGTCACCGTCTTGAACAAAACCGGATTACGGCGTTGATTGGCATCCGACAGGGTGGAACGCCGGATCGGCCCCGTGCCTAAATGGTAATGATGGGCTGCCTGGGCGTTGAAACCCGTCTCGAGCTCTCTCAGGCTACGGACGCCTGAGATCTGGCCGTATAACAATGCCAATAGGTGGTCATAGGGCTTGAAGGATTTATCGTAACGGCCAGCCTGGAGGCTAGACGAAATTCGATCAATCAAATTACGCGGAAGGGCTTCTAAAAGTTGATGAAATCGAGTATTATTGTACACCTTGTTGTTCCTTTTGTTTTTGAGTTCGCACTCGGGGTTGTAACCCCAAACATTAGGAACAGCAAGACCTTTACTTCCTTCTTCAGTTTTTCCCCGGACAGCTATGCGCTTGCGCGGGGATGACATAGTGTGCGGGGATGACATCGTGTGCGGGGATGACATTACTAGTAGGGATCATGGCTGAAGGCGGCCGCATCGTTAAACGGGGCTCTTTCTTGTTCTGTCCCCGGTTAACGCCAGCGCGAGCGATGTCGCTACTGCGCTTCATCGCTGACGATTTTTCCGTCCCGCATTTTAATCAGGCGGCGGGCGTAACTCATGACGCGCTTGTCGTGGGTGGCGATGACGAAGGTGATTTTGTGATTTTCATTGAGTTCGGAAAACAACCCCATCAAATGCGTCGAGGCAACGCTGTCGAGGTTGGCGGTCGGTTCGTCGGCCAGCACCAGATCGGGATGGGAGACGATGGCGCGCGCCACCGCGACCCGCTGCTGTTGGCCGCCGGATAACTGCGCCGGCCGGCGATCTTCCATTCCCTCGAGACCGACTTCGCGCAGGATATCGCATGCCTTGCGGTTGCGCTCCGCGGCCGGAATTCCCTGCACCTGCATTACGAATTCGACGTTTTCCTGTGCGGTTAACACCGGAATCAGGTTGTAGGCTTGGAATACGAAACCGATGTGATGCAAACGCATGTCGGCCAACGGCCCGCGTTCGAGCTCATCGATTCTGATATCGCCCATGCGAATTTCGCCGCTGTCCGGGGTGTCGAGCCCCCCGATGGCGTTCAATAAGGTGGTTTTGCCCGAACCCGACGGGCCCGACAGGCAGACAAATTCACCTTCTTCGATATCGATGTCGACGTGATCGAGGCCGGTGATGGTTGCTTCACCCTGGCGAAAGGTCTTGCATAATTGGTGACAGTGGATTGCGCTCATATTGTTCGTATCAGGTTGAATTCAGGGCCCGCACCGGGTCCAGATGGGCGGCGCGCCAGGCCGGCAATATGCTGGTCAATATGCCGAGCACAATGACGACGCTATTGGCCAGCAGCATATCGTCCAGCGTCAGCTTCGGATAAAGCACGCTGCCCACCCCCATCATTGCCATGCCCTCGGCGACTGCCGAAACGTCGAGCCCGCTTTCAAGTGGCTTGACCGTGATCAGCGCCAGCCCGTTGCCAATCAAGAGGCCGATCAGCAGCAGCATCAGCGACTCCAGCAGTATCTGGTAGACGATTAGCTGCGGGCGCATGCCGAGCGCCTGGATTAGGCCGATTTCGCGCACGCGCTCGAATACGGCCATTACCAGCGTATTCACCAGGCCGAAGGACAGCGCCAGAAAAATGATGATGACCCATACCAGCACGAAGCCGTCCATCATATTGAACATGGCCGCGAGGTAGCTATCGATTTCATACCAGGGTTTGATATCGAGCGTGGCGGGTGTTACCCGTTCGATGCGGCGATATAGCGTATCGATGTCACGGTAGTCTTCGTCGACCAGGATAACCTGCGATACCCGGCCCTCGATGCGCAGCAGTTTTTGCAGTGAGCCGAGCGCCGCGTAAACGTTGTATTCCTCGAGTCCGGGCATTTCCGCGCGGTAAATTCCGACTACTCTGAAGCCGCGTTCGCTGATATTGTTGTCCGGATCCTGACTCATTACGACGACGCGTTGCCCAGCCGCGTCTCGAGGCGCTGCGCCAGCTTGGC
>DS021198.1:108570-118690 GCA_001735895.1 Olavius algarvensis Gamma 3 endosymbiont
CCGCGCATCAACGCGGTCATGAAGATCATCGCCCAGACGCCGACTGAAATGGCGCCGAGCATGATGTAGGTGCGGCGGTGATTGCGCCACAGGTTGCGCCAGGAAAGCCGCAGCAGCATGCCGAATTTCAGTCTGAAGCCGCGCATTTAAACTGCCCGCATCGCTTCGATGGGCAGCAGCCGATAAAGCCGTGTCGCCGGGTAAATCGCCGCCAGCAGGCTGGCGATAGCAACGATGCTCGGACCCATTGTAAGCGTGAACAGTGAAATCTCCGGGTACATACGATCCGGCAGATTGAATTTAAGCGCCATTTCCTCCATGCCTGGATAGGAAAATCCGACCCGACTCAAATACAGGTTAAGCAGGAGACCGCAAGTAATACCGAGCATGAGACCGAGGCCGGTCATGAGTGCGGTTTCAAGCATTACCAGCCGCGACAGGCGCGAGGGTTTCAAGCCCAGCGCCATCATCGTGCCGAACTCGCGGGTGCGTTCGAGCACCGACATTAACTGCGTATTGAGGACGCTGAACGCGACCAGTACGATCAGCACGATGTACATGAACGAGTTGCTGGTCAAATCAGCCTGAATCGCCTGCCGTAAACCCGGTTGCAGGTCATCCCAGTGGCGCAGCGCAAGTTGGTCGCCGGTCATCCCGATCGATTGGATTTTCATCATCAACTGCTCGACGTCATCGATGTGCTCGGCGCGAATGACGATGCTGTGGCCATGCCCCCGCATCGCAAAAACTTCCTGGAAATAACCCAGGTTGATCTGTGCCATGGATCGATCCAGGTCGGCCACGCCCGACTCGAACACCCCGACGATCTGGACCACTCCGGCCGCGAAAGAATCGTCGAAGCCGCTGCCGAGGAAAGTCAGTTCGTCGCCGGGACCGACCTTGAGGTTGCGCGCCAACACCGCTCCGATGACGATTTCCGCCGCCGCCCCGGATTCGAGGTAGCGCCCCTGCTTGACCAGGCCGGGCAGGGTAGAGACCAGCGGTTCGTGCGCCGCGTCGACGCCGATAATTTGTAAACCATAAGAGCGTTCCTCGCTCGAAGCGAGCGCGAAACCGGCGGCGCGTGCGCTGATGCTCGCCAGGCCGAGTTCGTCACGCAGCCTTTGTGCGCCGGATTCGACCGAGGGCAGTGCGTAACGCATTTTGGGTTCGTCGAGATAGCGTTGGTGCTGTAGCTGAATATGACCGGAGTAGGCCTGCAGGGTATTGTCGATCATCATATCGTAGCTGCCGAACTGCAGCGAAATCGCGAAGATCAGCAAACTGTTGGAAAAGATCATCGCACCGACGGTCAACCAAGTACGGCGGCCGTGCCGCCATAAATTGCGCCAGGCCAGCAGCAGGCTGACATTAGCCCGCATTCTTCATCGTCCTGCAGCCGCGGCCGACAATCCGGTTGCCGCCGGGATCTGCGCGCTGCCACCGCCCTGATGCGGCAATGATTGCGCCGGCGCCGAGCGGCGCGGCGTAACTCCCGTCGCAGCGATATATCGCCGGCCTCGCGGCGGATGGCGGGGAGAAACGCGGGCGGCTCACCGGCGTGGATTCCGCAGGTTGGAAAGGGTAAACAAGTTGGCCGGGATATCGATATCGAAATCGATCGCATCGATCGCCATTTCGGTCCATTCTCCGGGGGTTTCGATTTTTTGCATGCGCACGCGCGCCGCAACCGTGCGGCCGTCCATTTGCGCCAGCTCGGTGGCTTCCATCTCCTTGACCAGGATGTCGTCCTGGTCCCAGAATTCCTGGCGTAACATGACGAAATCGTCGCGGATTACCACGATTTCCTTGCCCCAGACGACCGCGGCCTCTTCATGCGGAATCGATTCGATGGTGTACAGCGAATGCCCGTCCTCGCGTTCGGTAGCCAGCAACCGATGATCGTATTGGTCGATTATGTCGGTCGACTTGCTGATGTCCTTGTTGGAGAAATCGCTGCCCATCCAGCTTTGACTCATCATCGAAGACGGTAGCTTGAGGATGCGATTGATCTTGGGCGAAAAGGTCCACATGTCCTGGTCTTTTACCAGGGTGCCGTTACCCGCGTCGCGCTTCGGCTCGAGCACGCGCACCAACGACAGTTTGTCGCCTTCGGTCCAGGCCTGCATTGAAAAACTGCGTTGCCAGTCGCTGCGATGGATGATCATGGTCATTTCGGAATAGGAGGTAAGACCGCGCCAGTGATCCATGGCGGCGCGGATCAGATCGCGCGGGTCGGGCGAGGCGAGCTCGCGCGCCATCGATGCGGGCGGCATGGCTGCCAGGCCGAACAGCAGCGCTGCCAGGGAAAACAGTCTAAATCTGAATAATATCTGTCTTATCGCCATTAAAGCCATCCCGCCAGCAATGGTATCAGTCTAAGCATTGATTGTTTACCGAAGCTGAATCGCGCTTCATACTATGCAGCTTTAGCGCCGCCGATCCTTGAGCCAGGTCAATTCATTCATGCCGGGCTACTGCTAGATTTTACGGTCTGCGGGAGTATATTGGTAACTTCACCAACCGAGGACAACATCGAGATGAGCAACGACGTCAAACAGAATCTGCAGAGCCAGTCGACCTGGGTGCGCGGGTTGTACATGCTGTTGTATATTTTTTTTTCACGCATCGCCGAAGTGGTGCTGGGCGTAGTAGTCCTGTTCCAGTTTTTGCTCAAACTGTTAACCGGTGACACCAACGAACGTCTGCTGAAGCTGGGGCAGGGACTCAGTACCTACCTTTATCAGGTTTTTCAGTTTCTCAGCTACAATACCGAATATCGCCCTTATCCGTTCGGCGCCTGGCCGAAGGGCGAACCCAAACCCGCTAAAATTAGCGATCAGAGCGAAACCGACGCCGGCTAATCGCTGTCTTGGCCTGTGCCTGGTTGATAGGGCGGTCGATGGCGTTGCCGGTTGCCGTGGTCGCGAATATGAGCGTCGGCGGGCCTTTTTTGCGGTGCGCGATTCCCGCGAGTCGGTAGGCCTGTCGCTAAGGCCGGTACATCCTGCGTTGTTGCTTGAATTTCTCGCCCGGCGCAATTCTCATCCCGGCCGGCACGCAGGCCCAGCCTGCCGCAAGATCTGGCGCCTAATCGGTTGCCCTAGTTAGCAAGCTTGATAAATCAGTCGTTGAACAGAGCCCCGGAAAATTAGCCCGTCCGAAGCCTGCCCGCACAGCTGTTAAATTGGTATCAAAATCCCTAAACACAAAAAACTGAGCTATTCTCGAATGGTCCTCGAAGCAATCTTAAAAAGATTATCCGTTGATGTTGCGCCATCACTCGGTTGGACATTGGTTGATAAGGGAAATCGCATTGAATTTAACGACAAAAATAAACCTGATACTGGCCGCAACATTTTTCGTCGGGCTTTCGCTGGCGGCTGTCAATGCTTACTTGCTGACCGAAGACAATGCCTTGCAGCAGGTCACCGATCAGGCTGAACTGATCATGCAGGAGGCGCTCGCGGTACGCAGTTATACGGTCAACGAGGTGCGGCCGTTGCTGAACCAGGCCAATGACGGCAAGTTTCATCCGCAAACGATACCGGCCTACTCGGCGACCCAAACCGCCAACCTGGTGCGGCAGGCGCGCCCGAATTACAGTTACAAAGAGGCAGTTTTCAATCCGACCAATCCGCGCGACAAGGCGACTCCGGCGGAGGAACGGATTATTCGTCAGTTCATTGCCGACCCTTCCCTCGACAAGTTGGTCGGCAGCCAGGAAATCGACGGTGTCAAATCGTTTTATATTGCTTATCCGATCCGCATTACCAATCCCAGATGCCTGGCCTGCCACAGTAAACCGAAAAATGCGCCCGCCGGAATGCGCGCTATCTACGGCGATGAAGGCGGGTTCGGCTGGCAGCTCAACGAAATCGTCGGCACACAAATGGTGGTAGTGCCCTACACCTTGCCGACCGAACTGGCGCGTAAAACTTTTCTCAGTTTCATCATATCGATGGTGGCAATGTTTTTGGTGCTGTTCCTGGTGATAAACATCATCATTCGCAAGCTGGTGTTGAAGCCGGTTGCGCAGATCACCCGAATGGCGGACGAGACCAGTGAAGGAAACTTGCGCAAGCCCGAAATCAAGGTCACCGGCAACGACGAAATAGCCGATATGTTACGCGCGTTTAACCGCATGCGTCGCAGCATAATCAAGATTGTACAAATGATGAAGAAAATGCAGGCGCAGGCTAAACGCAACCTTAAGTCTTGACATGCACGATGTCCGACTGTAGTTATCATTAGCCCGGCGACCTTGTCGCGTTTGATGCTTGCAATACACCAGCATCGATAAAAAATAAACTTTCAAAATTCCGCGTAAGCGGTGTCACTTGGTTTTACCTGACAAATCCGGGGTAAGACCGCATGAATGAAGGCTTTGATAATCTATTGACGGGAGGCGCGGGCTGATGGCGACGCCCAGCTCGGCCGACCTGCCCGCAATTCTCGGCAGAATACAGAATCGCCGCGAGTTTTTACGCATGTTTGGCCGCGGACTCGGATATGGCGCCCTGGTTTCCGCGTTGCCGGCATGCGGCGGCAGCGATTCGGACGATGGCGATGGTGATCCGCCGCCGCCGCCAACGCCGCCGATTCCCAGGCCGAGCGCCGAGTATTCCGTGCTCAAACGCACCAGTTTCGGCCTGCACCGCGATGAGCTGAGATCGATTCAAACCCTCGGCATCGACAATTACCTGGCCGCGCAGATGGACCATTCGAATATCAACGACGGTAGCCTGGAAGCAGATATTCAGGCCTTGTTCCCGCTGACCCTGCAGACCCCGGAACAGCTGATCTCAGGCTTTCCGGATAATATTTTTGACATCGCGACGCAAATGATCGCGGCAACTCAGTACCGCCAGATGTTCAGTAAACGTCAGCATATTGGCATTGATGCCCAGGCTTCGCGCTGCTTCCGCCCGGCTGTAGCCCTGATCAGTTACCAGGCTCACTGCATCCAGTTTGAATTCTTTCGTATATTTCTTTCTCGTTGTCATCTATCGTTACCTCAGTTAAGTTTCATTATCTCTTAACTGGGTGGTATCAATCTATTGGACCATGTCAATATCCAAGATTTCGTTTAAAGGGACAAATGCCTTCCCCGGCTTGTCGATTTTAGAGAATACTATCTTAACCTCATCAGTTTCCGTTCCCCATAACCAATCTCTCAAGGATGATCTGTTGTGAAAGCTCTCTACTATTATTTCCCGCGTTTCAGCATTTATTTCTGAAAACTTACCTAACATGCCATAGTTGATCGGTAGAATATGGGCGGTATAACTCACATTGCCCTGCTCAGCTAAAGCTTTGTGAATTGATTCGTGCGCAATTGATTTATTTACAATGTCTCTCATATATTTTTTGTTGTGCGGGAAGATTGAAATTGTCAGGATGTTCTTATCGACTATTTCAGCGGTCGAAAGGCTGGCAATTGAATGATTTCTCAAACCAATTGCTCCTCCAAACATCAAGCATACGATGAGCGCTACTGAAATAACCTGACCAAGTTTCTGATTCGGAATCCACCCCAGCAATACCTTGTATATTCGTCCCCCTGGGTTACCCGGAATAAACATGGCCGTATTCCTCATGTATTCGGCATATTCGGGATGTTGAGCCAGCATTTTGTTTTCCTCGAATTTCGCCAGATAAAAATAGACTATGCCCATTATGACGAATAGCACCAACATCATCATTCTTGGCCACATAAACAGCAAACCTGCACCGGAAAGCATAAAAAACAAATATTGGGGGTGCCTGATATAGGAATAGACAAAGCTCGAGACCATGCCTTTACGTTTAAGCTTCGCCCAATAAATCTGAATCGCAAAAACGAAAAAACCGAGTAGCCCTAGATAAAATAAATACTGTCCGTACCATCTAATAAAATCAATAAACGGGCTGCTCGTTTCATAAACAGACTGCGGTAAAAAGAAAGCCGCAACCCAGGCGGTCAGGATGCTTTTTCGCATTCCCGCCAAAAAAGGGTCATAGAAAGAATATAGAAAAAGGCCGAAAGGGCTGGCCATTAGTATCCCTTCCATCATTACAAGGGCGTAGAATAGAATAGTGACATGGTCCAATAGATTGATACCACCCAGTTAAGAGATAATGAAACTTAACTGAGGTAACGATAGATGACAACGAGAAAGAAATATACGAAAGAATTCAAACTGGATGCAGTGAGCCTGGTAACTGATCAGGGCTACAGCCGGGCGGAAGCAGCGCGAAGCCTGGGCATCAATGCCAATATGCTGTGCCGATGGGTGCAAGAGGAACAATCGGGTGATGGCCAGGCTTTCCGTGGGAACGGCAAGCTGACACCGGATCAGGAAGAGAACCGTCGACTTAAAGCTGAAATCAAACGCCTGAAGATGGAGAAAGAAATCTTAAAAAAGGCGACGGTTCTTTGCAGCAGAAACGAAATGAAATACTCGTTTATCACCCAACACAAGAATACCTTTCCCGTTCGCCTGATGTGTCAGGTGCTGGGTGTGGACCGGTCATGTTATTACCACTACCGGCGCCAGATGGACACAAGACCGCCTGATCCCGAGCATGAGGAAATGCTGGAGTGGGTTCAGCGGGTTGATGATGCGAGTGATCATACCTACGGCAGCCGACGTATGAAACGGGCCCTGAACTGTCTGGGTTATCCGGTGAGCCGGAATAAGGCGCGGAATTTGATGCGGGAGGCCGGAGTTCAGGTACGTCATCGCAAGAAATTCAAGGTGACCACGAACAGCAATCACAAACAACCGGTGTACGACAATCTGCTTCAGCGGCAATTTGATGTGCCCCAGCCTGATCAGGTCTGCAGCGGATGTGACTTATGTATGGACCCAGGAGGGCTGGCTTTACCTGGCTGTCGTGATAGATCTGTGTTTGAGAAAGGTTGTGGGCTGGAGCATGAGCCCTCGGATGAAATCGCAGTTGGTCTGTGATGCCTTGAAGATGGCCGCCTGGCAGCGCCGACCCAAGGCAGGTTTAATCCATCACTCGGATCGTGGGTCTCAGTATGCCAGCAAGGCATTCCGAAAATTACTCAGAATCAACGGGTTCCAGGGCAGCATGAGCCGTAAAGGTGACTGTTGGGATAATGCGGTGGTCGAGAGCTTCTTTGGCAGTCTGAAGCAGGAGCGGGTGCAATGGCGAAATTATCAGACTCGATATGAAGCACAGCAGGATATTCTGCAGTACATATCCAGCTGGTATAACCCATATCGATTACATTCGACGCTGAATTATGTCAGCCCGAATGATTATGAAAAACGACTACTCGAAACGAAGCATGCCGCTTAACTGGGGTGTATCAAAAAGTTTGACCACGTCATAGCCGTTCGAGATGCAATTTTATTTTTAATCGTCATTTTTGTTTTAAGTAAGTTGATCTTCGCCGCAAATTGGTTGAGATCTTAGGCCATACTTCGGTGGTCAAAATGAGGCCTGGCGAAAATTTTAACATGGCTGCATGCGTTAATTTGACTTTTTTAGTTTAATCGACGGATTCCGCATTTCCTCATTGCTCTTGCGATCCAGGCCGGTTAACTACCTCTGATGTGCTTCCGTCTATGGCGAGATACTGGATCGGTCCGGCGCAAATAGACAGGTTTTCAGTGGTATCAATCGACACTGGCCCTTGAATGTTGCAGTGAGCGTATTACTGGCAGTTGTTGTTTGAGGCTCACAAATACAGAGTGGGATTCGGCACAATTCGGGCTCTCAATCTAATCTGCACTTGCGTTGCAGCATCGTTTAAAAATACAGCCGATTTCTAATCGTTTGTAACCTGAATGCAAGAAAAGCTGGCTATGATGCCGTCTCTGAATTACGAAAAACCCAAAGAGGTAAATGATGCAAACGCATGAAACCATAACACCAGATCCGAAAATCGAGTTTGACCAGGCGGAAAACTCCTATTTTGGTAATCCCTATCAATTGCGCTACGAGCAATATGGCCTGGAGTACCTGGATCGAAATAGTAGTAGTGCCGATGAAATCGAACGCGTGGTAATACTCGGGTATAACTGAAGTCTCTACCCGGTACCGCAGCCGGCACTAATTAGGCGGCTCCGGGCAAGAACAAGGTCTGCTGGCTTGAATATGGTTTCGAGGCAGCCGGCCTTGTGGCGGATCTAACTCGCACCAATCCAGACGCACCATATGCGCGCAACTTTTGCACCAAATGCAATCAAATCTTCATTTTCGAAGCTTATATTTGTCCGTGATCGAGAAAACTGTAGGATTATTTCACAGTGGCTCGCCGCCGCCAGACACCAAACAGGAGAAAACCGACATGCACTGTTACAAGACTTTTGCCGCAACCAGTTTGATTGCCAATACCTTCGAAATCCTGCCCGAAATCGGGCGCAAGCTGCCGCATTCCGTGATTGCCGAATGGATGGCGGAAAATGACATCGAGCCTGAGGACGTGCTCTACGCCGCCCCCGATGATGTACAGGCAAAGCTGGTTCGCTTGATCGAAAATAATCGACCGCGGATTCCCCGCGCGGCCTGAAAAGATTTGGGCCGGTCCATTTAATTCGCCGCTATATGTCAGCACAAAGCAGCCACTAATATTTCAATTCAGGTGTCGCAGCGTTGCATCGCCCCGGACTATTAACTACCGGAAGCGGCGGATTTTAACTTTCGCAGGAGCGGTTTTTGCCGCACCGCGAGGGTGCCGGCGGCGACGATCAGGATAATTCCGCTCGCGACCGAAGCTTGCGGCACTTCGCCAAATAACAGGAATCCCCAGATCACGGCAAAGGCCACGTAGGCAAAATCGAAGGTCGCGACAATCGCCGGGGGGCCGTTCTGATAGGCGATCGCGGCGCCGACGCTACCCGCTAGGATCGCGACCGCGAGGATTGCCATGATGCGCCACTCATCCAGCCACATCGGGGTCCATGCGCCCAGCAGGAATGGATTCATATTCATGGTTTCGCTGCCTGGACTCCACTGACATGGTCCAATAGATTGATACCACCCAGTTAAGAGATAATGAAACTTAACTGAGGTAACGATAGATGACAACGAGAAAGAAATATACGAAAGAATTCAAACTGGATGCAGTGAGCCTGGTAACTGATCAGGGCTACAGCCGGGCGGAAGCAGCGCGAAGCCTGGGCATCAATGCCAATATGCTGTGCCGATGGGTGCAAGAGGAACAATCGGGTGATGGCCAGGCTTTCCGTGGGAACGGCAAGCTGACACCGGATCAGGAAGAGAACCGTCGACTTAAAGCTGAAATCAAACGCCTGAAGATGGAGAAAGAAATCTTAAAAAAGGCGACGGTATTCTTTGCAGCAGAAACGAAATGAAATACTCGTTTATCACCCAACACAAGAATACCTTTCCCGTTCGCCTGATGTGTCAGGTGCTGGGTGTGGACCGGTCATGTTATTACCACTACCGGCGCCAGATGGACACAAGACCGCCTGATCCCGAGCATGAGGAAATGCTGGAGTGGGTTCAGCGGGTTGATGATGCGAGTGATCATACCTACGGCAGCCGATGTATGAAACGGGCCCTGAACTGTCTGGGTTATCCGGTGAGCCGGAATAAGGCGCGGAATTTGATGCGGGAGGCCGGAGTTCAGGTACGTCATCGCAAGAAATTCAAGGTGACCACGAACAGCAATCACAAACAACCGGTGTACGACAATCTGCTTCAGCGGCAATTTGATGTGCCCCAGCCTGATCAGGTCTACGCAGCGGATGTGACTTATGTATGGACCCAGGAGGGCTGGCTTTACCTGGCTGTCGTGATAGATCTGTGTTTGAGAAAGGTTGTGGGCTGGAGCATGAGCCCTCGGATGAAATCGCAGTTGGTCTGTGATGCCTTGAAGATGGCCGCCTGGCAGCGCCGACCCAAGGCAGGTTTAATCCATCACTCGGATCGTGGGTCTCAGTATGCCAGCAAGGCATTCCGAAAATTACTCAGAATCAACGGGTTCCAGGGCAGCATGAGCCGTAAAGGTGACTGTTGGGATAATGCGGTGGTCGAGAGCTTCTTTGGCAGTCTGAAGCAGGAGCGGGTGCAATGGCGAAATTATCAGACTCGATATGAAGCACAGCAGGATATTCTGCAGTACATATCCAGCTGGTTA
>DS021198.1:118740-182932 GCA_001735895.1 Olavius algarvensis Gamma 3 endosymbiont
CGACGAGAAAGAAATATACGAAAGAATTCAAACTGGATGCAGTGAGCCTGGTAACTGATCAGGGCTACAGCCGGGCGGAAGCAGCGCGAAGCCTGGGCATCAATGCCAATATGCTGTGCCGATGGGTGCAAGAGGAACAATCGGGTGATGGCCAGGCTTTCCGTGGGAACGGCAAGCTGACACCGGATCAGGAAGAGAACCGTCGACTTAAAGCTGAAATCAAACGCCTGAAGATGGAGAAAGAAATCTTAAAAAAGGCGACGGTATTCTTTGCAGCAGAAACGAAATGAAATACTCGTTTATCACCCAACACAAGAATACCTTTCCCGTTCGCCTGATGTGTCAGGTGCTGGGTGTGGACCGGTCATGTTATTACCACTACCGGCGCCAGATGGACACAAGACCGCCTGATCCCGAGCATGAGGAAATGCTGGAGTGGGTTCAGCGGGTTGATGATGCGAGTGATCATACCTACGGCAGCCGACGTATGAAACGGGCCCTGAACTGTCTGGGTTATCCGGTGAGCCGGAATAAGGCGCGGAATTTGATGCGGGAGGCCGGAGTTCAGGTACGTCATCGCAAGAAATTCAAGGTGACCACGAACAGCAATCATAGTGACATGGTCCAATAGATTGATACCACCCAGTTAAGAGATAATGAAACTTAACTGAGGTAACGATAGATGACAACGAGAAAGAAATATACGAAAGAATTCAAACTGGATGCAGTGAGCCTGGTAACTGATCAGGGCTACAGCCGGGCGGAAGCAGCGCGAAGCCTGGGCATCAATGCCAATATGCTGTGCCGATGGGTGCAAGAGGAACAATCGGGTGATGGCCAGGCTTTCCGTGGGAACGGCAAGCTGACACCGGATCAGGAAGAGAACCGTCGACTTAAAGCTGAAATCAAACGCCTGAAGATGGAGAAAGAAATCTTAAAAAAGGCGACGGTATTCTTTGCAGCAGAAACGAAATGAAATACTCGTTTATCACCCAACACAAGAATACCTTTCCCGTTCGCCTGATGTGTCAGGTGCTGGGTGTGGACCGGTCATGTTATTACCACTACCGGCGCCAGATGGACACAAGACCGCCTGATCCCGAGCATGAGGAAATGCTGGAGTGGGTTCAGCGGGTTGATGATGCGAGTGATCATACCTACGGCAGCCGACGTATGANACGGGCCCTGAACTGTCTGGGGTATCCGGTGAGCCGGAATAAGGCGCGAAATTTGATGCGGGAGGCCGGAAGTCAGGTACGTCATCGCAAGAAATTCAGGTGACCACGACAGCAAATCACAAACAACCGGTGTACGACAATCTGCTTCAGCGGCAATTTGATGTGCCCCAGCCTGATCAGGTCTACGCAGCGGATGTGACTTATGTATGGACCCAGGAGGGCTGGCTTTACCTGGCTGTCGTGATAGATCTGTGTTTGAGAAAGGTTGTGGGCTGGAGCATGAGCCCTCGGATGAAATCGCAGTTGGTCTGTGATGCCTTGAAGATGGCCGCCTGGCAGCGCCGACCCAAGGCAGGTTTAATCCATCACTCGGATCGTGGGTCTCAGTATGCCAGCAAGGCATTCCGAAAATTACTCAGAATCAACGGGTTCCAGGGCAGCATGAGCCGTAAAGGTGACTGTTGGGATAATGCGGTGGTCGAGAGCTTCTTTGGCAGTCTGAAGCAGGAGCGGGTGCAATGGCGAAATTATCAGACTCGATATGAAGCACAGCAGGATATTCTGCAGTACATATCCAGCTGGTATAACCCATATCGATTACATTCGACGCTGAATTATGTCAGCCCGAATGATTATGAAAAACGACTACTCGAAACGAAGCATGCCGCTTAACTGGGGTGTATCAAAAAGTTTGACCACGTCAATGTTAAGCTGGCGCGCTCGAATAATCTTGCAGGCGTTTAATGACCGCTACTCTCGTTATTCAATCGCATCGCTCTCCGCTGCCTTTTGGCTGGTTGCAGGAGTGCATCGATTCGGTTGCCGGCTGGGCGCGACTCAATCGCTATCAGCACCGGTTTATCGGTGACGAAGTTTTCGATCTAGTTGCTGCCAAATTGCTGCATAAAGCCGGTCCGCAAACCGTGATCGCAACCGACCTGGCACGGCTGCGCGCGCTGCAGCAGGGCCTGACCGAAGGCTTCGATCGCGTTGTCTGGTGCGACGCAGACTTCCTGATATTCCGCCCGCGTGACTTTGTGTTGCCGGCGGCGGATTTTGCCTTCGGCCGGGAAATCTGGGTGCAAACGGATGATAAAGACAGGTTGCGGGCTTACCCCAAGCTACATAACGCGCTGCTGATGTTTCAACGCGGCAATAGCTGCCTCGGGTTTTATCTCGATACCGCCGAACGTCTGTTGAAACTGAACCAGGGAGGTATGCCGCCGCAGTTTATCGGGCCCAAGTTGCTGACCGCGCTGCACAATATTGCGTGCTTCCCGGTAATGGAAAATGCCGCAATGCTGAGCCC
Organism: Olavius algarvensis Gamma 3 endosymbiont; assembly: GCA_001735895.1. Lineage (GTDB taxonomy): Bacteria > Pseudomonadota > Gammaproteobacteria. The sequence goes on from DS021198.1 coordinate 121,228, forward strand.
GCTGGTGATGCGTGATATGCTTAACGGCGGCGGCGCGGCTTTGCAGTTGTTTCTGCAAAAGTCCCCCGTCGTCCCCGCCGGAGTCAATCTCAGCAGTTCGCTCACCGCAGCCGAGGGATTTACCGAAACGGAAATGCAAACCCTGATTCGGCACTTACAGGATCATGGCCTGTGATATATCGCCAATCGAAAAAGGCGGCGGAAAAAAGATCAACCGTCTTCGCGGCAATAGTACGCTTTTTACTCAGAGTAAAAATTCATCGGCCGCAAACTAGCTTATTTGCGGCGGCGGTAAAACGAAGTCGTATTCCTGTTCGATCAGCATCGCGCTTGCAATCAGGGCCTCGTCCGCATGATGTGCTCCGATTAACTGGGCCGCGATCGGCAAACCCGCACTATGCAAACCGCAGGGAAAGGTTAGCGCCGGATGGCCGGTCATGTTGAAGAACGAGGTGTAACGGGTGATCGCGTTGCCGGCGGGCTCGACGCAACCGGCAATCGAGATTTCGACCGCGCCAATCGGTGGTGCGATGGTTGGCGTGGCCGGCGTCAGAATCGTGTCGACCTGCTCGAATACCGCGTTCAGATCGCGGCGGTAGGTTTCGATAAAACGTTTGGCGCGAATATATTGCTCGGCCAGCAGGCACTGTCCCAGCGCCAGGCCGGCGCGGAAATCCCTGCTGTAAAGCTCACCACGCTGCTCCAGATACCGGTTGTGATATGACAGCGCCTCCGGCATTTGTACCGCCAGCGATACGCTGCGGGTATATTCCATCGACGGCAAAGTCACCGGTTTGAGCAGCGCGCCGGCGGTGCGCAAGAAATGCATTAGCCGGTCGACACTGTCGAGAATCTCGCCGTCGCAGCGTTCGAAGAAAAAGGCTTGCGGGATGCCCAGCGTCATACCGTCGAGACGAGCGGCCGCCGGCCTGCGGTAATCGGGGACCAGGGTCTCGAACAGAATGGCCGCATCGGCGGCGCTGCGCGTTAGTGTGCCGACATGGTCCAGCGACCACGAAAAGGGAATCACCCCCTCGGTGTCGATACGCCCGCAAGTCGGTTTGAAACCAACCAGCCCGCAAAGTGCGGCAGGCGCACGCACCGAACCGCCGGTGTCGGTGCCGAGCGCCGCGGCGCACAAATCGTAACCGACGGCGGCGGCCGAACCGCTGCTCGAACCGCCGGCTAGCCGGGTCGCGTCGTAAGGATTTGGCGGGGTGCCGTAGATTTCGTTTTCACCGGTGGCGCCATAGGCGAATTCGTGCAGGTTGTTTTTGCCGATGAATATCGCTCCCGCTCGGTCCATGCGCCTGACGGCCGCGGCGTCCCGCGGCGCGATATTATCCGCCAGCACCCGCGAACCGCCCGTGGTAAGCAGGCCCTGAACGTCGAACAAATCCTTGCAGGTATAGGGAATGCCGTTGAGTTCAGCCCCGGCTTCGAAGTCGGCATCGATAACCCCGGCCTTCGCGCGCGCACGTTCGAGATCGAGTGAGATAAATGCTTTGCTGATATCCGCAAAGCGCGCGATGCGGTCAGCGTAATGTTCGATCAGTTGCGTTGCCCCGATTTCTCCGTTACGCAATTGTCGGGTCAATTGGGTGATCGGCGCGAACGCCAGCGCAGCGGTCATCGGGCCGGTATATCGGAAGCCGGGGGAATCGCCTGCAAGTCAATTTTGCGCAAGATCTCGAGTTGGTCGAGCAAATCCTGAAAACCGGTAATGATGCCGAGCCTGGGATCGACCAGCTCGGAGATTTCGGCATCTTGCCAGGCATAGCAGCCGAGTTGATCGCGCATGCCGGTCAGGGTTTGTTGCTGTAATTTTTCCATTGTCGACGCGAATGTGTTTAATGGTTTCCGGAGGCGAGTTTACGCTACTATCCGGCTATTCCCAATCGGTATTGCCGGGTTAATAAAATACTTACGCATCGGCAGGCCGACGACCGGATGATGCTCGGAAGCCTTTACTGGTGGGATATTCCTAGGTTGTTCCGTTGCCCGATCGAACGCGATCCGGCGCAACTCGACAGCGCGCTGGTCGGGGTGCCGGATTCTACCGGTAACGGCACTACTTTCAATCAGCAGGCTAGTGCGCCATAAATATCGGAACCGGTGACAGCTTGAGCAGGTCGCGGGTGACGCCACCGAGGATAATTTCGCGCAGGCGGGCGTGGCCATAGGCGCCCATTACGATTAAATCGGCATTCATTTCCGCTGCCTGTCCCAGGATTGCATCGCTGGGACCGATGTCCATATCGCTGATCCCGCTGGATATCGACTCGATCCCGTGGGATTCGAGAAATCGGGCGAGTTCATCGGCATGCGGATGACTGCGTGCAATCGAAGTATCGCTATCGTCGGGTTCGGAAGATAACACGACCACGGTCGTGGCGGATTGCAGTAGGGGCATGGCTTCGCGCAGCGCCCGCGCCGATTCGCGGCTCGCGTTCCAGGTCAGCAAAACGCGCTCGCCGGGTTGCGCGAGTTTGCCGCTATGCGGCACTACCAGGCAGGCGCAGGCGCCTTCAAACAGCAAGGCATCCGCCAGTCCGTAGCTCGCGTTGTCGGGATCTTCGGGATCATCCTGCCCGAGTATTAACAAATCGGAGTATTTGCTGTGCTCGCGCAAAATTGGAATGACCTGACCTTCCACGACATGTGCATCCATGGTTACCTCGGCCTCATCGACCAGTTGTTGATAGCCGACCAGGGTTTCCCGGGCGCGATGCAGCGCTTTTTCGGTGACGTCGGTGATCAGATCGACACTGATCTGGGCCTCGACATAAGAGGGTACGACATAGTCTGGGACGACGAACAGCCCGGTAATCAGCGCATCGTGTTTTTTTGCCATTCCCAGAGCGGTTGCAAGACGATTCTGGCAGCCTTTGCTGTGATCCAGGTGTAGTAGTATGTTCTTGATTTCCATAGGTGCTCTCCGGTCGGAAGACATGAACCCGGCGGCATATATTGCCGCCGGGTTAATAATACCATGATGCTTGAGATTGTCCGCTTCGGCATTGACATGAGTCAATGCTCGATCCGCTCGTGCGCCCATGACCTTGGGTCCTGGTAGTCGCGTTAGCGGAATATTACCGTCGCGTGCGCATCGAGCCTTTTATTCCCGAGTGCGCCACGAAACGCGCGAGCCAATATTTTCGAGCGCCGGTATTGACCGGGAGAACCCCGACAACAGCGGCATAACGCGATATGCCGCCGGCAACAACTGGGCTGCACCGGATTCAGCTAACCTTGATGTCTATCGACTTTGCTTTGGCCCTTTCTTCCTTGGGAATACTCAGCGACAGCACTCCGTCCCGGTAAGATGCATCCACCATTTCCGCATCGACCGCGTCGGGCAGCGTAAAGCTGCGCGCAAAACTGCCGCGAAAGCGCTCGGTGCGATGACGCTTGGTGCCCTGGCCGGTTTCGATCTCGGTTTGTTTTTCGCCGCGAATACTGAGCACACCGTTTTCCAGCTTGACGTCGATATCCTGCCTGTCCACGCCGGGTAAGTCGGCCTTGATCAGGTATTTGTCTGCCGTTTCCTCGACATCCACCGATGGAGCCCAGTCTGCGATGCCCAATTCGGTATTCATTTGATTGCCGAGATTGCCGCCGCCGCTTTTGTTATAACGCTCCAGCATGTGTTCGAATTCCTGAAACGGATTCCATAGCTGCATATTCATTTGTATCTCCATGTTCAATGTGGGTGACGACACTATTTTATATCGATCTGCTTCGCGGCTATTGACGCGAATCAATATCGCTTATTGTCTCCGGGTTAATAGAAATAGAATTACCTGGAAACTAGTTGTCCTGCTCCATCACCCAGCGAATTGCGCGTTGAGTGAGTTCGTGCGCCGAGCCGAGGCCCAACTTCTTTTTGATGTGCGCCTGGTGGGTTTCGATAGTCTTGACGCTGCGGTTTAATTGCTCGGCCATTTGACTGGTGGCGACGCCTTGTCCAATCAACTCGAAAACCTGCAGCTCGCGATTGGAGAGGCGGTCGAGGGCGCGTTTTTCGCGATTGGCGTCGACCATGCCGCTCAGCAGTCGGTCGGTCATGTGTTGACTCAGATAAACCTTGCCGCTGAGCACCTGACGAATGGCTTGAATAATGCTTTCCTGGGCTTCCTGTTTGTTGATATAACCACGTGCGCCGGCCGCCAGCACGCGTTCGGCGTAGAGGGTTTCGTCGTGCATCGACGCGACCAGCATCAGAATATTTTTATTGCGCGCCTTGATATGTTCGATCAGATCGAGGCCGCTGCCGCCGGACAGCGACAAATCGATGATTGCCAAATCCGGAGCAGTTGCATCGACCTGTTTCAAGGCATCGGCCATATCGGCGGCTTCTCCGCATACCTCTAGATCGGGGCAGTCGCCGATTAACTGGGCGAAGCCGGCGCGCACCAGCGGATGATCGTCGACTATCAGGATTCTAGTCATGTGTTTAATTAATCATCCTCTACCGGAAAATAACACCTTATCTCGGTACCCTCGGCATACGAAGATTCGATATGCATTTCCGCATCGATCAGGCCGCAGCGATGTTTCATGATGCGCAATCCCAACCCCTGCGACAGATCCTGGAACTGCTTCATGCCGACGCCGTTATCGGTTATCGACAGCCGTCCGCGTTCGTCTTCCAGCCCTACCGACACTTCGATCCGACTCGCTTTGGCGTGTTTGATGGCGTTGTTAACCGCTTCCTGGGCGATACGGTAGAGGTGCATTGCGCTGCTATTATCCGAGATCAGGACACGATCGTTGATGATTAACACGATCGAAATATTGGTTTGCGAGCGAATATCGGCAATCAGGGCTTCGAGTGCATTGATGAAACCATCGGCATCGATATTGACCGGAATCAGCCCGCGCGACAGCGCCCGCACCTGTGAAATAGCCTCGCGCAGCCCGCTGGCCAACTGGGTCGCCAATTGATACTCGGGTTTACTGGCCTTGTTCATCAGGCTGGTCGCCAGCAGCCCCAGGCCGGTCAACTGCTGTCCGAGTCCGTCGTGCAATTCCTGGCCGACGCGGCGTTGTTCGCGCGCCGGGATATCGAGAACTTCGCGCTGTAATTGCTGTTGTTCGCTCAAATCCATTATCACCCCGGCAAACAGGCGCGCGCTGCTGGTGTTAATGTCACCCAGCGACAGATAAATCGGAAAACGCGAGCCATTCTTGTGCATCGCCATCAACTGCCGGCTGCTACCGATAATTTTCGGAATACCGGATTGCAGGTAGTTTTTGATGTATTTGTCATGACCGAGGCTATGTTCGGGCGGCATCAGGCGTTTCACGGTTTGTCCGATTAATTCGCTGCGTTTGTAGCCGAACAACCTTTCGAGCGCCGGATTGACGAACTGGATCATGCCGTCGGTGTTGGCAAGCACGATCCCTTCGCGCAAAGTCTCGGCGAGAATCTGGAAGGTTTCAGCCCGCTGGTCGATAGCCTGTTCGATCGGTTTCGAGATCCGGATGAATAACCGGCTGGCAAAGAAGATCACCAGCAACGCTGCGCTCAAGGCGATAAAAGCGGTCTGGATAAAAGGCTGGCGGATTTCACTGATATCGATTTTACCGACCAGACCGAGATTCAGGAACGACAGCGGTTCGTAGGCCGCCAGTACCTCGGTGCCGCGGTAATCCAGGCCGGTAAGAACGCCTGATTTACCCGACAGCGCGCGCCGCATGGGTTCGGCCCACTCGCCGGCGAAGGGAATCGGTGGCGGGGTAGCCGATTGGTTATGCCACCGGCTCAGGACAAAAACGATTTGATCGTCCTGGCGCCGCGCCAGGACAAATTCGCCGCTGTTACCGAAGCCTTCGAATTCGCTATGCGCGGCGGCTACCTTTTCCAGCGTCGATTCGCGCGCCTGTCCGAGGTCCCTATTGTCGTTCTCGAGGCTGTCGAACTGAGCAATCGATTCGATCAGGCGCGCCTGGCTTTTTACCGTTTCCACCAGCCGCAGGCGGTGCTGTCCAATCGCGGTATAGTAGAGACTGACAATCGAAATCGCGCTGACTACCAGGGTTGCGGCGGCCATTATCACAAAAAGCTGATTAAAAGGGTGGCGCTGAATCACGGGTATCGGAGTCTGACTTCAGTTGTGTCCCTTGCTATGTTATCTGGAAAGTCCCGATAAGCCCATCAGGAAAACCCCGATGGCGACCCTCGGCTTGAGCGTGCATGATAAAAACCTGGAGCAAATACTAAGAGGTGGGGCAGTCATGAAAATAGCACAAACCATTCACATCGATCGCCAATGCCATGCCTGCGATCCGCGTGGCGGCTGTCTGGGGATACAGTTACTCGATAATCCCGATATCTGCGAATACCTGAAGCAGGCCAAGCGTATCAGTCGTAAGGGAGAACATGTATTCCGCGAAGGAGAAGTCGCCGACGCATTCTTCGTGGTACGCAGCGGTTCGTTAAAAAGTTATCTGGTAACCGAGGACGGCGAAGAGCAGGTGTTGGGATTTTATCTGCCGGGCGATGTTATCGGACTCGATTCCACCGAGTTGCAGCATCGGATGTCATCTGCGATTACGCTGGAAACGACATCGCTATGCCGATTTCTCTACATCTACCTGGCCGACAAGGCGCAGGGTTCGAATTTGTTACGGATTACTTCCGAACAAATGCAGCGTGACCATAACCTGGTCTTATTGCTGGCGCGCAAGGATGCCGATGGCCGGATTGCGAGCTTTCTCGACGACCTGGCCTGTCGTTACCGCGCGCGCGGTTACTCCGCTTCTGCCTTCCTGTTATCCATGTCGCGTCAGGATATTGGCTGTTATCTAGGTCTTGCGGTCGAAACTGTCAGCCGAACCCTGACTCGTTTTCAGGAATGCGGTGTATTACAGGTCAATCGTCGCGAAGTCGAAATCCTCGATCACGCAACCTTGCGTAAAATCGCCGGTATACGCGGCGACCGATTCATGGAATGCGACAAAGATGTCGAGCTGGATTCGGCGTGATGGTGGTGATGCTGTAATTGGGTAAACCCGCTAATCCCGCTGTAGATGCCAAAAGCGATTACCATAATGCCAGCGGTAACACGCAGCAATGGCGACCTGGCCCAGTGACGGAAATAATTCAGGGCATTACCCGCAATTAGCAGCGCCGGCAGCGTGCCGATGCCGAATCCCAGCATCAGCTTCGCGCCATCCAGTGCGTTTCCGGTAGTCAATGACCAGGCGACCACCGAATAGACCAGACCGCAGGGCAACCAACCCCACAACAGGCCGAGTAACATTGCCTGCAACGGATTTTGAATCGGAAACAGACCTTGTCCCAGGGGTTGGATATGCCGCCAGAGCCTGGACCCCAGTTTTTCCAGCAGCGCCAATCCGCGCCACCAGTCGGCGAGATACAGCCCGAGCGCAATCATGAAGGCGGCGGCCAGCAATTGACCGGCAACCGGGTTCAGACCGAGCCGGAGCAGCCCGGCACCGAGGCTGCCCGCCAACAAGCCCACCAGCATATAGCTGATGATGCGTCCGGCGTTATAGCCGAGGTGATAGACGAACAGCGCTTCGGGTCGTTGGTTGATATTTTCGCTGACGCCCATATTCAGCGCGGCGACGATACCGCCGCACATGCCGATACAGTGGCTGGAGCCCAGCAGTCCAACAATGATGGCGGCGCCAAAGCTAAGGTCCATCGGTCTTTAGAATGACTCGGGGAGGTAGTTAGGCAGCAAGTCAGCCGAAGACTGCCGCGGATGCTGCAGCGAGCCCGTGAGCCGCCAGTCGGCGGTTTGCAGGTACAGATTCCAGCGGCCTTCGCCTTGCAATTCTAGTTTTCCCGTCAGCAGGCGGGTATCGACCTTGGTCAGTCGCACCGTTTGGTCGAGTCCCGGTTTGGTCGCGTGGATCAGGCTCAGCTCAATATCGCCCTGCGGCACAATATGTACCCCGGGCGCAAACCGAATTTCAATGCGGCCATCGTCGCCCAGGCTGGCGCCGGCCGCCAGTCCCAGTTCGTAGGCCAATTGGTCACGCGCCAGTACACGGTTGATTTGTTTGCCTTTTTTATAGTAGTCATCGACCACCAGCCCCGAGTAGGATTGAAGCGCGAGGGTGATCATAACAACCCCCATGACAACCGCCGAAAACGGGATCGCGATCAGCAACCAGACCAGGGGTTCCTGTTTCCAGTTGCGCCGTTCGTCTCGCATCGTATTCATCAGTTTTTCCCCGGCCCGACGAAGCGCGCCTCTTCGCTGGTCTGCAAATGATTGGCGTCTGCGGCTTGCAGATGGAAGCTGATCGAGACGCTGCGGTCTTCCAGATTGAATTCATCGGCCTGAATGCGTGCGATAAACTGCTGCACCGTGCCGGCCCGGACCTCGATTACCGGCTCGTCGAGCACCAGCTTCAGGCCGTCGATGCCGTCGGCCGTCAGCATATAGCGGTGGGCTTGCTCATCCATGTTCAGTATTTTCAGCTTGTAGACGTTTTCGATCAAGCCTTCCCGGGTTTCGCGATACAAAGTATTGCGGTCGCGGATCACATCGAGCTCCAGCGGGATACGCTGCAGCAGGTTAGTCAGCACGCTGCCGCACAGGATTAACAGGATGGCGGCATAAACCATCACCCGCGGGCGCAGGATGCGCTGCGGGTTGCCGAGCGCCGCGTTTTCGGTGGTATAGTCGATCAGGCCGCGCGGATAATTCATCTTGTCCATGATCTCGTTACAGCCGTCGATGCAGGCCGAGCAGGCGATACACTCGTACTGCAATCCTTTGCGGATATCGATACCGGTCGGGCAAACCTGCACGCAGACGTTGCAGTCGATGCAATCGCCTAGCCCTGCTTGTTGCAAATCGGTGCCGCAGCGGCGCGAACCGCGCGGTTCGCCACGTTCCGGATGGTAGGCGACGATCAGCGTATCCGAATCGAACATGGCGCTCTGGAAACGCGCATAGGGGCACATGTAGAGGCATACCTGTTCGCGCATAAACGGTTGCGGGTGGCGATGGATTTGCCGGTGTCGCTGGCAATCCTGATCGCGTTTCTGAGCAGCGCCGCGGCCACTATTGGCGGTCGGGGTGAAGTCTATTTCGATTCGGTAGTCATGTTTGTCTTTTTTCTCTCGGCCAGTCGCTATTTTGAAGACATGGCGCGCCAGCGTTGCGCCGCGACGGTAGAAAAGTTAGTGCAATCCATGCCATTGATGACAACGCGCCTGACTGCGACCGGCGCCACCGAGGAAGCGGTCGCCGCGGCGACGCTCGCGCCGGATGACCGGGTATTGATTCGGCCCGGTGAAACCGTGCCGGCCGACGGCGAAATCGAGAGCGGTCAATCGGCGATTGACGAGTCCTTACTCAGCGGCGAAAGCCTGCCGCTGGCCCGAGGCCCCGGCGAGCGCCTGCTCGGCGGCAGCATCAATATCACCAACCCGCTACAGATGCGGGTGAGCGCGGTCGGCGCCGATACGGTGATGGCGGAAATCCAGCGTACCATCGAACGCGCGCAGGCCGACAAACCGCCGATGGCGCGGTTGGCGGATCGGGTGGCCGCTCATTTTATCGGTATCGTGTTATCGATCGTCGTCTGCGTCGCGGTGTTCTGGTGGTGGCATGATCCCACTCGCTGGTTCGGGATAGCGCTCGCCGTGTTAATCGTCAGCTGCCCCTGCGCGCTGTCGCTGGCGACACCCACCGCCATCAGCGCCACGCTGGGTCGGATGCAGTCCGCCGGGCTGCTGGTAAAACAGGCGGCGGCGCTCGAAAAGCTGAACCATATCACCCACGTGGTGTTCGACAAGACCGGCACCTTGACCCGGGGAGAGCCGGCGCTGGAGGCGATCGTCTGTAATCCCGACTTCGATCAAACGCGCTGTCTCGAACTGGCGGCGACCCTGGAACGATATTCGGAGCATCCGCTGGCGCGGGTGCTGGTGCGAACGGCGGGCACGCGCGATCGCGCCAAACCGTCAAATATCGTCAGCGTCGCCGGGGGTGGAATCTCCGCCACCATCGATGGCCGGCAGTATTATATCGGCAGCCGAGAATTCATCAGCGGGCAGACCGAGGTCGAGATTCCCGCAGCCTGGCAGGACGCGATCGACGGGGACGCCGTAAGCATCGTTCTGCTGGCGCGCAGCGATTGCGTGCTGGCGATGTTTACCTTCTCCGATCCGCTGCGCGACGAGGCTCGGGAACTGGTCGATAAACTGCGGCAAATGGGCAAGTCGATTCTGTTGATGACGGGGGGATCGAAGGGCCGCAGCAGCTCGGGTCGCCGCTGCAACCGGGATCGACGATTACCGTGCGCGCATGTCTCCGCGCGACAAAATGGAGGCGGTACAGGCACTGCAGGCCGACGGCGCTCGCGTTTTGATGGTCGGTGACGGCGTTAACGATGCCCCGGTGCTAGCGCGCGCCGATGTCTCGATCGCGATGGGGGGCGCCAGTTCGCTGGCCAAGACCAGCGCCGAAATCGTCCTGATCGCTAATCATTTACAGGCGGTCGCCGAAGCAATCCGCATGGCGCGCAAGACCCGTTCGGTAATCCGGCAGAATATGACCTGGGCGCTGATGTATAACTTCGGCGCTATTCCGGCCGCGGCGCTCGGCCTGGTTGCGCCCTGGCTAGCCGCCATCGGCATGTCGGCGAGCTCACTAATCGTGGTGATAAACGCCATGCGGCTAACGCGTTAGGCCGATTATTGCGCCAGTTGGCGCCGATCTTTAAATGAACGATTAAATAGTCGGGTTATATTAATCCGGCAGCGCCATGGACGCGGCGCGTCCATGTTCCAGATCGCGGCTGGCGATTTTGTCGAATCAGCCCGGTGCATCAACGCATCCCGCCGGCGACGGTTTACCGCATGACAGCCTGCGGGTTACTGGTACAATATTTAGGCTGATGGAAATTATCTACCTGTTGATACCGATTTCACTGATCCTGCTTGGCGGCATCGTGTGGATACTGCTATGGGCGGTGCGAAACGGTCAGTACGACGATCTCGAAGGGCCGGCGCACCGGATTTTGATGGATGAGGATAAAATTGTCGACGGGCAAAAAAATAGCCGGCGGGGAGGTGCCGGCTAAAATACTCTGTTGTATTAAGAGTAGGAGTCAGGGTGTGAGTCTAGTGCTTGCCCGGGTTCCCGTAATTGACTTAAGTCAAGTGGGCTTGCGCGGATTTAAACCGTTTGGCGAACAACCGGGCAACGCTCGCCGGCTGCTGGAAGGAATCGAACACCATACAGATGTTGCGCACCAGTAAACGACCCGGCTCGCGCAGGTTAATTTCGTCTTCGCCTAGCTCGAGCAATCCTTGCTCTACCATATCCGCAAGGCGACTCAGTTCGCTAGTGAAGAGTTGGTCGAAGTCGATATTCCATTTATTGTCGTATTTACGCTTATCCAGATGAAACTGGCTTGACAGATCGTGAATGATTTCGCGCCGCAGCAGGTCGTCTTCGAGACTCACGTAACCTTTGACTATCGGTAGTTTCCTCAGATCGAGGCTGTCGTGATAGACCTCGAGACTGTTCGTGTTCTGGCTGAAGTTATCGTGAACCTGGCTGATGGCCGCAACCCCGAAGCCGATCGAGTCGCATTGCCCCTGGGTCGAGTAACTCTGGAAATTGCGGTGTAGGCGACCGTCGCGTTGCGCCTGCGCGAGTTCGTGGTCGGGTTTGGCGAAATGATCCATGCCGATATGCGCATAACCCGCGGAACACAGTCGCTCGGTAGCATAGTGCAATATCGCGAGTTTCTCCGCCGCATCGGGTAAGTCGCCGGCCTGGAATCGGCGCTGCCGCGGAAACCGGTGCGGCAGCTGGGCATAGTTATAAATCGTAATCTGGTCGGGGTCGAGCCCGACGATCCGGTCCAGGGTCACGGCGAAACTCTGTACGGTTTGACGCGGTAACCCGTAAATCAGGTCGATATTGGTCGATCGGATCCCGTAGTTATTCGCATCCTTGATGACTGCTGCCGTTGCTTCCGGGTTTTGAACCCGGCCGACTGCTTGTTGCACTTGTGCGTCCAGGTCGTAAACGCCGATGCTGATGCGGTTGAAACCCAAGCTTCGAAGTTCGGCCATCGCGTCCTTTGCAATCACACGCGGATCGATTTCAATCGAAAACTCAGCCGGGCCGGCGCGACTCAGGTTGAAGTTTTGCCTGATTTTAACCATCAGATCTTGCGCTTGTCGATGCGTCAGATATCCCGGCGCGCCGCCCGCCCAGCGAAGTTGTACCACCTCGCGGTCCCGATCATACAATTGCGACTGAATCTCGATTTCGAACTGTAAATTCCGTAGGTAATGTTCGGTTTTTTGCCGCTCTCCGGGGATGATCTTGTTGTTCGCGCAGTGGTAACAAATAGAGCTGCAAAAAGGGATATGGAAATTGAGCGATAGCGGTTTTGGGATCAATTCTTCGTTGCTGAGCCGGGCCCAGTTACGGAACTCCGTTTCGGCAATCCTGCCATGAAATTCGGCTGCGCGAGGGTAGCCCGAATAGCGCGGCCCGGGATCATCGAAATGATTGATCGGGGGTTCCATGGCAAGAGGCGATTCGGACGTCAAAGCACGAGAATTCATGATGAAATATAGCCTAACTGCTGCCTACCGGGATGCATTGATCTGAATCAAGTCCTGGGAAGTGATGCTGCGCCGGCGGATACTGCCGTCACCATGCGAAAGACAAAAAAGATAGGGAAGCTCTGGATAAATCAGAGTCGATTTAGTATGCGGCGCTACTCCCGGACGAGCGCGCGCTCGATCGCTGCCGCGACTTCGTAGAGCTTCGAATCATCGCCGTTTTTCGCCGATAACATCAAGCCGACCGGCGCCTCTCCTGTCGCGTGACAAGGCAGGCTGATTGCACAGCCATCGAAATAGTTGACCGTCGCAGTATTGCGCAGACAGCGCAGATTCACTCGGCGCGCCGCCGCGTCATCCTCGGTTTCGGCAATTTTCGGCGGCACGCAGGCGACAGTCGGATACAATAGCGCATCGGCTTCGAGCCGTGCGAACTGACTTTCGAACTCAGAGATGATTTCGCTGCGCTCGCAATAGCGTCGCTGCTGCTCGCTCTCGCTAATGTCGGCGCCCGCCGACATCCGGCTGCCGACAAAAGGGTCGTATTCGTCGAGGTGCCGTTCGAGCATCTCACGGTGTTGCTGCCAGACTTCGTAGACCACCACCGGCCGCTCGACGAAGAAATCGTCGCAGTGGTCGAGCACCGGCATCGACGCCTGCATGATTTCGGCGCCGGCGGACTCGAGTATCGCGATGGAACGCTCGAAGGCAGTCGTCACCGCGGCGTCGAGATCGGTCATGACGCGTGCATCGGGCACCACAAGTTTCAGCGTTTCTAGCCGTGCCGGTTGCAGTCGAGGCAGGTCGGCGTCGGGCTTGATCCCGGCGCACATCAATTGATCCAGGATGAAGCAGCTGTCGACATCGGGCGCCAACGGGCCCGGCGCATCGAGCGTCGGCGACAATGGATAAATTCCTTTGAGCGACATGCGGCCATAACCCGGCTTGACCCCGACGATACCGTTGAATGCGGCGGGAATGCGGCAGGATCCGGCCGTATCGGAACCGAGCGCCGCGGGCACGATACCCTCGGCGACGGCGACGGCGCTTCCCGATGACGAACCGCCGGGCAGGCGCCTGTGCTCCCGATCCCAGATCGAAAGGGGAGTGCCGTAGTGCGGATTCTTGCCGATGCCGGAAAACGCGAACTCGCTCATGTTGGTACGACCGAAAAACAGCAGTCCGGCGGCGCGCAGCGGCGCGACCACGTCGGCATCGTCCGGCTCGGGTTGCGCATAGTGTTTTCGCACTACCGAACCCGCCAGGGTGATTTCGTTCCTGATATTGAACAAATCCTTGAGCGCGACCGGAATGCCGGCCAGCGGCGGTAGCGCCTGCGACCTGGCGCGCGCCCGGTCGATCGAATAAGCCAGGCTCACCAGTCCGGGATTGATCGAAATAAAAACCGATTCCGATACGCGCGCGCGCTCGAGCGCCTGTTCGACCAGCCTGCCCGCCGTGGTGTCGGCGTTGCGCAGCGCACTGGAAAGTGGTCGCAAACCCATCATGCTCAATCCTCCGAAATACGGTTGCCGGTGTCGTCGCCAATGGCTATCTTAAGCGCGCGCTGAACCGGGCGCATGCAAGCGAATATGAGTTAGGTATTTTGCAGCCGATACCCGCGTAAAAAGGCCGCGAACTCCTCGAGTGCGAGAATCCCGCTTTGTTCCGAGGCGGCACACCAGGCCTGCAGCCGTTCCACGCGCCCGGGCTGACCTTTGGCGCCACGGGTCCAGACTTCTTTCAGCTGTTGTTTGAACTGGTAAATCGTCGCCAGGGTCTTGTCCTGCTGCAGCACGCGTTCAATGGTTTCGGCGGCACCGACATCGGGTTTGATATCTTCACGCGTCATCAGCTTTTTCGCACGTCGGATTAACTGCCGGCCCATTTGGTCGGTATTGCGGCGCGCCTCGCGCAAGGCCGGGCGGAGCACGATCTGGCTATAACGTTTCAGGATGTAGAAACGATGACTGACCACCGCACGTACGGTGTCGCTATCGATCCGCTGGCTGCCTTTTTTACTGACGGCGCGCGGCGCCAGACGCCGCACCCGCGCCAGCCTGCAAAGCGCCAGAAAACGAATGTAGATCCACCCCAGATCGATTTCCCACCATTTGCTGGACAAGCGCGCCGACGCGGCGTAGGCGTGATGGTTATTGTGTAATTCTTCCCCGCCGATAAGAATGCCCCAGGGCAGTATATTGGTGGAAGCATCGCTGGTCTCATATCCGCGGTAACCCCAGAAATGGCCCAGGCCATTGATAATGCCCGCCGCCCAGAAGGGAATCCAGAGCATTTGCAGCGCGAAGATTGCTAGTCCGGGCAAGCCGAACAGCGCCACGTCGATCAGCGCCATCAAGGTGATGCCGAGCTAGGGATACACCGCGTAGATATTGTTTTCGAGCCAGTCATCGGGAGTTCTCTGGCCGAACTTATTCAGGGTTTCACGGTTTTTAGCTTCCATTCGATAAAGCCAGTAGCCGCCGAATACCACCCGCAGGATTCCCTTGTAGCGAGGGCTATGGGGATCCTCGTCGGTTTCGCAACGGGCATGATGTTTGCGGTGAATCGCGACCCATTCGCGGGTGACGATACCGGTCGTAAGCCACAGCCAGAAACGGAAAAAATGGCTGATTACGGGATTCAGGCTGAGCGCATGGTGAGCCTGGTGACGATGCAGGAAAATCGTAACGCTGGCAATGGTGACGTGGGTCAGTAATAACGTGACGCCAACATAGCCCCATACCGAGAATACAAAAACACTTTCAATAAACATTATCTACCTCAATACTGGCCGAACAGTTCTGGCAGATAAATCGGGGCAACTTGTAGGTGAGCACTTAGTGGTTATTGCCAAGATGACCGGGCTAGCTGACTGCCTGTTCCGCTCTTCGTCGGATTAATTTGTTGCTGCAATTGTAGCTGATAAGGGCTCGCTCGGGGCATTAATTTGTGTTGTAGCGAATAATATTAACTCGGATGGCGGGCAGTGGCCGTGATTTTGGGCGACGGTTGCGAGTCTGGCATTGCGGCGATCATCCCTGGCGCCGCAGCCTGATTTCGAGGCTGTCCGCGAAGGAACTGAACTTGCGTTTTTCGATGTAGGTTTCGAATTCACTGGTGCATATACCCCGGGCTCAGCCGATGTCCGCCCCGCTGGTCGAACTCGAAGCCGCCGTTGGCGTCGGTTGCTGCCGGCTTCGACCTCTGCTGCTATTTTGAGCGGCGTGGGAGTGGGTATAATCGGCGCGTGCGATGCTATCTCGTTATCGACTTCGGGTACCGGGTCCGAAGTTGGAGTCGGAAAAAAGTGCCAGGGCCAGCGTCGCCATTGCCCCCAGGATTGCCAGGCCAGAAATTTTCATGGCCCTGTTGAATTGCCTGCCGGAGTTAACGATGCGGGAGATCCATGGTCGGATTCTCGTCAAAGAAACCGTCCGGCATCCAGTGAAAACTGGCGTAGACCACCGGTTGTACCGGCCAATCCTCGGGACGCGGCCAGTGGTGATAATTAAGCGTATACCAGAGTACGATATTTTCATTGTCGACGGCGCGATCAGCCTCGGTCCACCGTGGCAGTCCGTCCCCGCCGGCGTGCTGATTCGGGAAGCAACCGGCGGGGTAGAGTTCATCGGCGGCATAAGCGGTAACCCATAGATGTTTGTACATGAATGCCGCGCGCCGCCCGATGGAAGAATCGGGATCTTGAAACGGGAAACTATTGACGCCCGGCAGCAGCTTGTAAGCGACCGGTTCGCCATGCCTGTTTTTCACGTTGGGGTTTAGTACGCGCCAATAGCGTGAGCTGCGGGCATCGATTTCACGTTGCGCCTGTTGTTCGGTTGCGAAGCGGGTTTCTTCGGTCAAGATGGCGTTGCCGTGAGGATTGTCGGTATCGGTTGGCGCCGCGCTGAAATTTATTTCGCTGACCGAGTTGTGCTCGCCGTCGAGCGCCATATCGAAGCGGAAGCTGAAAACATGCTGGTGCACATGAGATTCGATTTGATCGCCGATGATTCTGCCGTAAGGGCTGGGTTTGCCGCCCTCGAGCGCAGTCGGGAATGGAATTCCGGTGGCCTTGACTTCGACGCCGATAGTGCCGTCGAGGTAGAAATACCAGAAAAATCCATAGACATAGTTACCGATGGTGGCAATCGAAGAGATCACCAGGCGGCGCGCCCGCGTGACCGTGGGTTGGTCCGAGTCAGGCACCGAAAATTTCCACTGTATGCCGTAGTCCTCCTCGTGCATACACACCGCATTTTCGATTAGTCGCGGCCTGCCGTGCCAATCGTGGGTCCAGATATCGAAGTAGTGGATGTGGCCGAGGCAATCGCAGCCCAGTTGCAGTGAGTCCAGCGCTACGCCGATACCGTATTCGCCGGTGTCGAAGGCGTTACGGCGAAAATTGGCGCCATGCGGGGCGCCATAGGGCACCACCATCTCCGCCAGGGAGGCGCGCCGCATGATAGTGCGCAGGCGCCCCCGGTCGCGAAAACCGATGTCGTGCAGCAGCAGGCCGTCACGCTGGGCGAAGCCGATCTGTAGTTCCCAGTCCTGCCATTTAACATGGAAACCATCGACCTCGAAGCTGGGGCCGTCCGGTTGCGTGATGGCGATTTCCCTGAGGTCGCCGCGCTGCCGGGAACGTCGGATCGGGCCCGGATCCGGCGGAATCGGCAGCACCCCGAAATCGTCGATGCGAATGATTTTGCGGGCGGCGAGATCGAATACCGGATGCAGGTTTGCAATCGGCCGCGCGTAAGGGTTATCGCCGGCATCGTTCATCAACCAGCAATGACCGTAGGCAAGGCGCTGCAGCTGTTCCTCGGGATTGCCGAAGTTACCGGCCGACCAGCTTTCGATCAGCACATTCGAGGCATTGTCCAGGCCGCGTTTTTTGAGCGCTTTTAGAAAACCATCGTGTTCACGCGCGAGTTCGCAGGCCAGCTCGAATTCGTCTGGCGGAATGCGCGCCTGTGCATTTTCGATATGGCGCCAACCGTACAATTGGTCGCTAGCAAACAGCACGATCCCGCTCGACGTGCGGTTGCTCGACGGTTCATAACAGCAGACATAGGCTGCGCGCTGATCCGTAAACTGCCGCGATTCGTCGAGGCTGATGGTTTCGAACCAGGCTGACGTATCGAGCCCGGCCTCGCGTCTGACCACGCTCACGGCTTGATTGATTTCAGAATCGTTTAACGGTGCTTTTAGTGGATTCATCGATTCTCCTCCCGGATTTCGATATTACCCCAGAATACGGGGGCGGGGTATTAAGCAAGATGCCTTGCCGCAAAGGTCGAAATGCCAAGCGGTATCCACCGATTCAGGGCAACGGCAACTGCCGTAATAGGCGCTGCTGTTTTTGGTGCGATTATCTCTCGGGTTTTCGCAGGCACGCGGATTACTTTTACCACCCAAATATTGCAAAACATGCTATACCAGTGCAAGCAGTCGTATCGAGAGCCTGACTGACAACCAGGCGCTGTTATCTAGTCCAGAAATGATTACTCGAAATAAAAAGTCTCGGCAGTATGAGGTCAAACTCGTAATTCCCGGTTGGTATTTAACAGGGGTCGTGTCGCCGGCTGTCGAACAGTGATAGTTAACACTGTTTACAGGCAAATCTTTCCGCAACCGAGATTTAAGCTCCGCAAATGGGGAACTCTTCACAAACCTCAATAATGTCGATGCAAAGAATCCAATTCATCGGTCCATGGCAAGATATCCGCGGCGGTTGGCGGGGGTTGCCTAAGTGATTCCGGTTGGGATTTACGAAGCGGATGTTGCGGGAAAAGTTACCTATCTGAACAAGAACTGGTGCGATTTTGCCGGCATTCTGCCGGGAGAACCGCTCGGCCTTGGGTGGCTAAACGCAATCCACCCCGACGACAGGCAGGCAGTTCTATCCGAATGGTCGGAAAGTGTGGGCCATTCAAGGCAATTCCAGGCCGAGTACCGGCTTCTTAGTGCGGCCGGAAGAATTACCTGGCTGCTGGACCAAGCCGAACCCAGATCGAATTCCGCCGGCATGATCGACGGATATATCGGGACGGTTACCGACATTAGCAATCTGAAAGAAACCGCCCAGCAGCTTCCTAAACTGGCTCACGTTTTTGATAGCCTGGACTTGGGAATAGCGATTAGGAAATTACCCAGCGACCGAATCGAATCGGTCAATCTGGCATTAGCCAGAATGCATGGATACGAAGTTGACGAACTCATCGGGCAATCGATATTTTATCTATATGCTCCTGAAGATGTCGAGCTCGCGCAACTGGCCGGGGAAATCGCAACAAAGAATGGCACGCATGTTTTCGAAGCCCGCCGGCGCAGAAAGAATGGTTCGGTTTTTCCCGCACTGATCCGTATTACCGTGGCAAAAGACGAGGCCGGTAGATGCCTTTACCGGTCCGCCATTGTGCAGGATGTAACGGCACAGAAAGAGGCTGAATCGGTAATCAGGGAAAGTGAGAGTAAGTTTAGGGCGCTGTTCGATAAAGCACCCATAGCCCATTTTGCCGCCGACAAAAATGGCAAGTTGATCAATGCCAATCAAAAGGCCGGGCAATTGCTGGGAACCACAGCGGATCAGTTAATTGGTAAAACCGTACTGTCGCTGTATGCGGACGTACCGGATGGGAAGCCTAAGGCGGAGCAGCTGGTAAAACGTTGGAAGCAGGGTGAGGAAATCGAAAATGAAGAGTTGATCATGGAACATTTCGATGGATACCAAATCTGGGTAAGCCTGACCGCCACCCCCGTGCTGAGCGATGAAAATGAGATAATTGTCACCCAGGCTTCGGCGATCGATATTACCGCGCGCAAGCAAGCGGAAATTGAAAAGCTTAAGTTGATTGAAAAGCTGGAAGTGAAGAATGCGGAAATGGAACGCTTTACTTACACCGTCTCGCATGACCTGAAAAGCCCGCTTATTACCATCAACGGATTTTTAGGAATGCTGGAACGTGACCTCGAAGATAAAGATCCCAAGAAAATACGGGAAGACGTGAATTACATAAAAACCGCCGCCGATAATATGTATTTACAGCTGCAACAGTTGCTGGATCTATCGGAAGCGGTGAACAAAATCGTTCAGTACGAAGCCATACCGATGCGGTCGTTGATCGAGTCCGCGCTCGATAAGGTCCGGGGGCAGATTGACGTGGTCAAACTTTTTGATACACCCCAGTTAAGCGGCATGCTTCGTTTCGAGTAGTCGTTTTTCATAATCATTCGGGCTGACATAATTCAGCGTCGAATGTAATCGATATGGGTTATACCAGCTGGATATGTACTGCAGAATATCCTGCTGTGCTTCATATCGAGTCTGATAATTTCGCCATTGCACCCGCTCCTGCTTCAGACTGCCAAAGAAGCTCTCGACCACCGCATTATCCCAACAGTCACCTTTACGGCTCATGCTGCCCTGGAACCCGTTGATTCTGAGTAATTTTCGGAATGCCTTGCTGGCATACTGAGACCCACGATCCGAGTGATGGATTAAACCTGCCTTGGGTCGGCGCTGCCAGGCATCACAGACCAACTGCGATTTCATCCGAGGGCTCATGCTCCAGCCCACAACCTTTCTCAAACACAGATCTATCACGACAGCCAGGTAAAGCCAGCCCTCCTGGGTCCATACATAAGTCACATCCGCTGCGTAGACCTGATCAGGCTGGGGCACATCAAATTGCCGCTGAAGCAGATTGTCGTACACCGGTTGTTTGTGATTGCTGTTCGTGGTCACCTTGAATTTCTTGCGATGACGTACCTGAACTCCGGCCTCCCGCATCAAATTCCGCGCCTTATTCCGGCTCACCGGATAACCCAGACAGTTCAGGGCCCGTTTCATACGTCGGCTGCCGTAGGTATGATCACTCGCATCATCAACCCGCTGAACCCACTCCAGCATTTCCTCATGCTCGGGATCAGGCGGTCTTGTGTCCATCTGGCGCCGGTAGTGGTAATAACATGACCGGTCCACACCCAGCACCTGACACATCAGGCGAACGGGAAAGGTATTCTTGTGTTGGGTGATAAACGAGTATTTCATTTCGTTTCTGCTGCAAAGAATACCGTCGCCTTTTTTAAGATTTCTTTCTCCATCTTCAGGCGTTTGATTTCAGCTTTAAGTCGACGGTTCTCTTCCTGATCCGGTGTCAGCTTGCCGTTCCCACGGAAAGCCTGGCCATCACCCGATTGTTCCTCTTGCACCCATCGGCACAGCATATTGGCATTGATGCCCAGGCTTCGCGCTGCTTCCGCCCGGCTGTAGCCCTGATCAGTTACCAGGCTCACTGCATCCAGTTTGAATTCTTTCGTATATTTCTTTCTCGTTGTCATCTATCGTTACCTCAGTTAAGTTTCATTATCTCTTAACTGGGTGGTATCAATCTATTGGACCATGTCAGAATGTGCTTTGCACGGTAACAGACGATGGGATCGGGATCGACGACAGATATCAAGATAAGATCTTCGACCTCTTCGAAAGAGTCGATCAAAAAGTATCCGGTACCGGAATCGGCTTGGCCTTGGTCAAGGGGATTATTGAGAAACACCAGGGTAGTATTTCGGTTGAATCGGAAGGCGACGATATGGGAACCACTTTTCGTCTAAGCATTCCCGCTAACGGTAATCATGAAAACGCAGTTTCGGAGATGTAACAGTTCACATTTTGCGGGCGATAATCTCCACCGGTGCAATGTAACCCGCGACGATATTGTCAAACATATTACCCACTTTAACAGGCGTGCTCGCCTGCATTAAGGTATGCAAGCCCAAAGCCGGCGGTCCGCCGGCGGCGGACATTTTTGAACCTAGCCGAGTTAAAAATTCCAGCGCAAAATCACGTCGATGGTTGACCGCGCTAACTTCGAATCCCGCAGTAATCAGAGCCTGTCGGTATTGCTCGGGGTCGGCAAGCCTGCAAATGCTGTTATCGGTCGCCCATGGAACCGGGTAAGCCAGTTCGCCCGGG
The DNA here is from genome assembly GCA_001735895.1 of Olavius algarvensis Gamma 3 endosymbiont. Classification (GTDB taxonomy): domain Bacteria; phylum Pseudomonadota; class Gammaproteobacteria. The sequence goes on from DS021198.1 coordinate 142,791, forward strand.
TCGATACGCATTACGTCATAGACCCCGAAATACGCGCCGCCGCGCAGTACCCGGTTGATTTCCTGGAACAGCCCTTTTTTATCCTCGATATTCATGCCGACGTGCAGCATATACCCACCGTCGAAGGATTCGTCCTGAAACGGCATCGAAGTCGCGTTTCCCTGGTGCAGAGCAACCTGGTTTTGCAGTTGTACCCATTCGCACAGCGTCTGGCCCGTGACTATATACTCCGGCGTTAAATCGATGCCGCTCACCCGATTGCGGTATCTGTCAGCGACAAATCGCGCGGCGCCGCCGAGACCGCAGCCGACGTCAAGCAGGTGATCGTCGGCTGAGACATCGAGTTGAGCGAATAAATTCTCGGTTGCCAGTCTTCCGCCGATATGGAATTCATCTACCGGCGCGAGGTCCGCAGGCGTCAGCCGATCGATCGACTTTCCGGGTTTGACCAGGGCCGCTTTAATCGCCGGCAATAGTTCTCCGTGCCGGTAGTGATCCGAAATAGATTTATCATCCGCCATAATCCATCCTCCGTGATTCTATAAGTTTGTTAATTAGCCGCCAAATCCGTGCGGCTCATTTTTGACCCGGCATCTCCATTAATTCCGACACTTCGAGCGAACCGCCGAGATCGAGAAAAGGACAAGCCTTTGCCAGCGTCAGTGCCGCCTCCATCGAATCCGCCTCGACAATGGTGTAACCCGACATGGTCGAGTTGCCGCCTGCACTGACACTGCCATCCGGGTTCACCGTGGCCGTATCCTTGAGTGGGTTGGCGGGACTAACCGCCGCGGCACCCAGGGACGAGAGCCACTCCATATATTTCGCGAAATGTTGTTGACCTTGCTCGGGGCTGGAAGGCTGATCGCCACCCAAATAGACGATGACGTATTGAGGCATGAGCTTCTCCTGGTGTTAACGGTTTATCGATGCGGCGACCCTCGACGATCGGAGGTGCTTCGATCGGCTTCCATGGGCGCTACTTTACCGCCCGCAATCGGTAATTGCCAGGCCGCCGCCGATCGGTGGCGCCCGCTTAGCGTCGCTGAAGCCTTGGATCGATGTGGTCCCAGGGCTGAGCGGATTCGGTATAAACCACCATTTGGGGTTCGAAGCAAGCCGGGTCGTCTAGCGTCGCCGCGTGAAAGAATAGGTACTGCGGATAGCCGGATGTTTTCTTCACCACGGGGTTGCCGCAGTTTTTGCAAAAACCGCTGCTCACGGTACTTCCGTCGTCGGCCTGCGTCTGGTAATACTTGATCTTCCCCTGCAGTCTCGTGGCATCGGTATTTACCGCGAATGCCGCCGCATGGCCCGATCCGGTGATTCTCTGGCATTGCCGACATTGGCAAATGATCGAGAATTCCGGTTCGGTTTGAGTTTGGTAACGGATGCCGCCACAGGCGCAGCCTCCGGTAATCGATGGACTCAATGCAAACGCTCCTTAGCTGCCGTTATTGTGGACCCGACGCCGTGCCCGGCAGCAGATCGCGCGCGGCGTGACATGATTTACCCGTTTTCTTTGCAATGCGGAAATGGCTCGAATGCATCGCCGAATCCAGTGGCTAGGCGGATATTATAAGGTTAACGCCGCAAAATGATAATTGCGCGCAATGGGTGGAAGATGCTAAGTTTTTTGGGGACAGATCTTAGCGAGGCACGACGGCGAGTAATGGTCGATCATACTATTCTTCAGTTTGTGCTGATTTTTGCCGGCGCCGCTCTGTTTGCCACACTATTCCTGTTTTTGAAGCAGCCGATTATTCTCGCCTATATCGTTCTGGGTATCGTTGTCGGCCCGAAAGGACTGGGCCTGATTGGCGACGCCCGGCAAATCGAACAACTCGCCCACATCGGCATTATCCTGTTGCTGTTTCTGATCGGCCTGAACTTCCAGCCGTCGAAGCTCGTCGGATTGCTCGGACGCGTCGGTATCGTCACGCTACTCACCTGTCTCGCCTTCACCTTATTGGGCCTGGCAGCGGCCTGGGCCCTGGGATTCCCGTTCATCGACAGTTTGGTAATCGGCGCCGCGCTTATGTTTTCCAGCACCATCGTCAGCCTGAAACTGATTCCCACGACCCAATTGCACCATCATCACGTCGGCGAGGTAATGATCAGCGTGTTGTTGCTGCAGGATGTGATTGCAATCGTGCTTATCGTGCTGGTGACCGAAGGCGGCATGGACAATATCGGAATTTCGGTGGTGATACTGTTGCTCAAGCTGGCGGCGCTGACCGCCTTGGCATTTGTTATCGTCAAAATCGTCATAACTCGACTGTTTATGAAATTTGACGTGATAAAGGAACATACCTTTGTCATGGCTTTGGGCTGGGGCCTATTGGTTGCCGGCGCCGCCGAAATGCTGGGCCTGTCGCTCGAAATGGGTGCTTTTATCGCTGGCATAAGCCTGGCGACGGTGCCCATCGCCCTGGTTATCGCCGAAGAGCTCAAACCGTTGCGCGACTTTTTCCTGATACTGTTTTTCTTCTCGATTGGCGCGAAGTTCGATTTAGTGGTTTCGCAACAACTCATCCTGCCCGGGCTGATTCTGACCACCTTGTTGATGGTGGCCAAGCCGGTGTTATTCAAGCTAAGTTTTAAAGCGATTGGCGAAACGCCGAAGAATTCCGCCGAGCTGGGCGTCAGGTTGGGCCAGGCCAGCGAATTTTCGCTGTTAATCGCTTTCAGCGCGTTGGCTTCAGGCGTGATAGAAGCCAGTTCTTCCTACCTGATACAATTGGTCGTGGTGCTTAGTTTCATCGTTTCGACCTATTGGGTAGTCGCCGTTTATCCGACGCCGATTTCGTACAAGAGCGGTCAGCGAAAGGATTAGCGGTATCGCCGCCGGCATGCGACTCTCACGCGTTGCCGCATTTTTGCGCGAGCTCGATTTTATCCGCTTTTTTTAGTTTGCCGAAAACGAGATCGTAAGAGCCGTTAACCAGGTCAATTAACATTTCGTCGGATATCTCGCCGGTCAGCGATATCGTAATCCAATGCCTCTTGTTCATATAGTAACCCGGCGCGATCGATGCGAATTGACTTACCAGAACTTCGGCATCGGGTGGGGCGCATTTGAGCGTAACTCTGGGCGTTTCCTCTTGCCGGGATAGCAGGGCAAACATCTTTCCCATGACTTTGAACACCAGCGCCGCGGGGCCGAACGGATAGCTGCTCTGTGAGCCCCTAAGCCGCGCCAGATGCTTTTCAAGTTTTTCCGGTTTCATTTGCGGGCGGGAAATTACTCTTCCGACGGGCCGTACATCGCGAAGATTTCGGCCTCCGTCAAATCCTTCGTCTGCTGTGAAAAGCTGTAAAACGACGGCTTTTTATCGATAAATACCTGGATTTCGAAATCCAGATCCTCCTGGTTATCGAACAGCCCGACGGCAATCATGTGCTGCCTGTTTTCTTTCAACCGATAAAACAGATTGCTACCGCATTTTCTGCAAAACCCGCGTTCCGCCCAGTCCGACGAGTTGTACACGGTAATGTCGTCCTCGCCTTCGAATGTAACCTCGGTACCGCAGTCGATTTCCATATAAGGGCCGCCGCCCCATTTACGACACATGCCGCAATGGCATGCGCCCACTTTTCGACTGGCATTTTTTGCGGTAAAACGCACGGCGCCGCAAAGGCAGCTTCCGGTTTGCTCGCTTGTTTCAGGCATTTTTTTCTCCCGGTTGAGTATCTATCCGCATACCGCGGAACGTCATTGTTAACTGCTGCTTCCAGTTCGGAAAAAGTTTCTTTGATGAAATTCCGGACTCTTTTGCAGATGAATCTTCGTAATGCTGGCAGAAATCAAGTCGGTGCTCATTGAGCCTGGTCAACAATCGTACACAGGATAGTGTCCGGGCTAGTAAGCTGTCATGGGATCATGCCGCACCAATAACGGTGATTAACAGTATTATAAATATAAAGGTTAATTATAAGAAATCCGCATCGCATCGGCGGGTGATTCTGCTAGGCTATCCGGGCCTGATACAGCAACGTATCGAATAACTAGAGGTTATACCATGAACGAGGAAGCCAACGGCCTTCCCGAGCGCCCGCGTGTTCGTCCCGCGGATCCGCGCTTTTCTTCGGGGCCGTGTAAAAAATATCCCGGTTGGGATATCACCCATTTGAATACCGAATTTCTTGGCCGCAGCCACCGCGCCAAGCTCCCCAAACAACGGCTGAAAGACGCTATCGATATCTCGCACCGGTTGTTGGGCTTGCCCGCGGACTGGAAGCTCGGAATCGTGCCGGGTTCCGACACCGGCGCTTTCGAGATGGCGCTGTGGTCATTGCTCGGATCGCGCCCGGTCGACGTGCTGGTCTGGGAAAGTTTTTCCAATGATTGGGCCAAGGATCTGCAGGCGCTCGGCATCGATGAATTAAACTTGATCCAGGCCGAGTATGGGGAATTGCCCGATCTCGACCGGGTTGATGCCGCGCATGACCTGGTTATGGTTTACAATGGCACTACCAGTGGCGTATGCCTGCCTGATCTCGACTGGTTGGCCGGCGACCGCGCAGGCCTGGTTTTATGTGACGCGACTTCGGCCGCGTTCGCCATGCCGATGGATTTCGAGCGCCTGGATGTCGTTACCTGGTCCTGGCAAAAAGTACTGGGTAGCGAAGCTGCGCACGGTATGCTCGCGTTGAGTCCGCGGGCGGTCGAGCGGCTTGCAACCGATTTGCCGCGCTACCCTTTACCGAAGCTATTTCAATTGACCAAGGGCGGCCAGCTGGTAGAGGGAATTTTCAGCGGCGCCACGATCAACACCCCGAGCATGCTGGCGCTGGAAGACCTGCACGCGGCGTTGGCCTGGGCCGAATCTATCGGCGGCCGCGAAGCTTTATGGCAACGCACGCGCGACAATTTCCAATGCATCGATAACTGGGTCGCCGACACTCCCTGGATCGACTGGCTGGTGCGTGATCCGGCAACCCGCTCGCCGACGTCGATGTGCCTGCAGGTGGTCGATCCGAGCTTTAATCGGCTGACGCCGGACGAGCGTCAAGGCGCGATCAACGCGATGCTGGCACGGCTCGAACAGGAAAACGTCGCCCTCGATATCGGCAATTATCGCAGCGCGCCCCCGGGATTTCGTATCTGGGGCGGCGCCACCGTTGAAACCACCGACCTCGAAGCTCTAACCCCTTGGTTGGATTGGGTTTTCGAGGATTTTAAATTGACCAAGCAGGAGCAACAAAATGACTAAACCCCGGGTATTGATTTCAGATTCCATGTCGAGCCAGGCGGTCTCGGTGTTCGAGGATCGCGGCCTCGAAGTAGTCAATTCGAGCAAGCTGAGCGAAGCCGAGCTGTTCGACACGATCGGCGATTTCGACGGTCTGGCGATTCGTTCCTCGACCCGGGTCAGCGCCGAGCTGTTGGAACATGCGACCCGCCTGAAGGCGGTGGGTCGCGCCGGCATCGGCGTCGATAACGTCGATGTGCCGGCCTGCACCAAGCGCGGCATCGTAGTGATGAATACACCGCTCGGTAATGCGATTACGACCGCCGAGCATGCGATGGCGATGATGTTGGCGCTGGCGCGTCATATACCGCAGGCCAACAGTTCGACGCATGCCGGCAAGTGGGAGAAATCCCGTTTCATGGGCATCGAGCTAACCGGCAAGCTACTGGGCTTGATTGGCGCCGGCAATATCGGCTCCATCGTCGCCAAAAAAGCCATCGGTTACGGCTTGCACGTGCAGGCCTACGATCCGTTTCTAACCGAAGAGCGCGCCGCCAAGCTCGGTCTCAGGAAGGTCGAGCTCGAAGAGCTATTGAAAACTTCCGATATCGTTTCGCTGCATGTGCCGAAAACCCCGGAGACCAGCAATATCATCAGCGCCAGCGCGATCAACCAGATGAAAAAAGGCAGCATGTTGATCAATTGCGCGCGCGGCGGACTGGTCGATGAACTGGCGCTCAAGGCCGCGCTCGAAAGCGGTCACCTGAAAGCCGCGGCGCTCGATGTGTACCAGGTCGAGCCGGCGCGCGACAATCCTTTGTTCGAACTCGACAACGTGATCTGCACCCCGCATCTCGGCGCCTCGACGATCGAGGCGCAGGAAAAGGTCGCGATACAGATCGCCGAGCAAATCAGCGACTATCTGCTGACCGGGGCGGTCAACAATGCGATCAACGCGCCGAGTATCAGCGCCGAAGAAGCGCAACTGCTGCGGCCTTACCTGCAGCTGGCGCAATGTCTAGGATCCTTTGTCGGTCAATTGACGCATGATCCGATTAAGACTCTGACGGTGACCTACGGGGGCGAAGCCAACGACCTGAACGTATCGCCGCTGACCGTACAGGTGGTGCAGTCGGTACTCGAACAACACAGCAGTTATGTCAATTCGGTGAATGCACGTGAACTCGCGCGCGATCGTAACATCAATGTAATCGAGGCGCACAACGAAGGGCGCGACGAATATCCCTGCCGTATTACGGTCGGCGTCGAAACCGAATCGAAGTCGCGCAGCATTTGCGGCACGCTGATACAAAACCGCCCGCGCGTGATCGACGTCAAAGGAGTACCGTTGGAGTCTAAGCTCGGCGAGCACATGCTTTACATCACCAACGATGACAAGCCAGGCGTTATCGGCGACATCGGCAGCAGCACGGCGCAGCGCGGCATTAATATCGCCAATATGCACCTCGGACGCGATGCAAAAAACGGTAATGCAATCGTACTCATCGAGATCGATGAAGAGCTAAGCACTGACGATCTCGCGCATATGCGTTCGTTGCCGAATATCAACGATGTGCAATACCTGCATTTCCCGGCGCTGCAATGACCGCGGCAAGCCAGGGCGAGCCGCATTGGCTGCAGTCCGGCGATGGGCAGCAGCCGTTTGTCGCCACCGTTTGCAGTGTCGGCGACCCGGAGCAAGCCATCGCGATTGCACGCGCCGAGGTCGCTGCTCTACAGGACGCGGTACCGGTCAGATTTACCAACGGTTGCAATATCAGTATCGATTGCACGCCGGAGCAGGCCTGGTCGTTACTACGACGCCGATATCTACCTGCAACCCGAGGCGGAGCGCGGCAAGCGATTGCTGATCTGTGATATGGACATGACGATCGTCGACGCCGAGACCCTCGACGAGGTTGCCGCCAAGCTTGGCCTGGGCGACGAGATCGCGACTATCACCGCGCGCGCAATGCATGGTGAAATCGATTTCGACGCTGCGTTGCGCGCACGCATTGCAATACTAGCGGGGCGGCCGGAACAAGTGTTTCTCGACGTGGCCCGCCAGGTTCGCTTGAATCCAGGTGCGCATCAATTGCTCGATGGCGCCCGCGCCGCGGGTCTGCATACTATTCTGATCAGCGGCGGTTTTGCCCAAGTAGCCGAAGCGGTAGCGGCGCAGCTCGGATTCGACGAGGTCCACTGCAACCACCTGGAGCTTGAAGCGCGCACTCTGACGGGCAGAGTGCGCGAACCGATCGTCAATGCCGACCTCAAACGCCAGGTCCTGCAGCACAGCGCCCGGGCTTGCGGTCTCGGTCTCGAAGATTGCTGCGCGATCGGCGATGGCGCCAACGACTTGCCGATGTTGAGCGCCGCGGGGCTCGGCATCGCCTATCACGCCAAGCCGGTGCTGCACGCGGCCACCAGTTGTCATATCGATGCCACCGACCTCTCCAGCGCGCTGCATTTCATGGGACTGGATAGTCCAGGCTCGATTTAGCACGCAGGCGAGCTACAGTTCGAATAGCACGTCGCTGCGGATGATGTACTTGGTGCCCGACGAGATTTGCTGCGAGCCGTGCATGCAATGCAGCGGGTGCGTGCCATGTGGAAAACACAGTGCGGCACCGAGCGGGGTTTGCAGGTCGATGACCACGGCGTCGTCGGGATGCCTTGCCGGGCGCGCGGTCCCGGTCTTGCTCAAGTAAAACTGGGTTGCCCCACCTTGGTAGTCGTCACTGAGGAATAACAGGAAGGTAAACTGGCTCCAGCGATCGGGGTAGGCATTGTCGAGCAGTTCGCCGTCGACCACCCTCGATCCGGGCCAGGAGCCATCGGTGTGCGGCGCGAAGTAATCTCCCGGGCCATAGCGATAGAATCGAAAGCGCGCATTCAAGCCAAGTACCGCTTTGGCGGCATTGTATTCGCTATCGTCGCACAGCTGCGCCCGGCTGCGTCGCCAAATGATATCGTAGGTTTCATCGTCGGCGATCCAGGTAAAACTGTCGTTATGCCGAATCGAGCGCGGCAGCGATACCGCCGCATCTTCGAGGTAGCCGAGGGTTTCGCTCAGATCACGCAGGCGTCGACATTCCTCTGCGGACAGTAGGTTCAACAGCTGGAATGCACCGGGGACCGCAGCGACTTCAAGCCGCGTTACGGGGGTATCGCAGCTGCGATCCAGCGCGGCCGGATTTGCTCTGCGGCTAGCCCAGGTCGGGATAGCGTGATTTTCGGCCCCGGCTTCGCGTGCCACCACGAAAAAATCCGACTTCGAGGAAAATTTATCGTCAGCCATGGAACTCATGTTTTGATCGAATCATGGGCATCCGGTGGTCTGCTTCAGGTATCAATTCGGTATCGTGCCGGCGAGGCTGTCGCGTTGCATCATCTGTTCGAACCACTGCGCCAACATCGGGCGCCCGCTGCGCCAGTCGTCGTCCGCGAAGCGAAAGCCCCGGTAGCCCAGCGCACAGGCAACGGTGATTTCACCGATCAGGGGAGACGGTTCGAAACTGTCGCAAAGATTTTCCAGCGTATCGAGGCCGCGTTCGATTTTAGCATTTTGGCTATCGATCCATTCCTGCCATTGCAGCGACGCAGGGCAACCGAAAGATCGAGCATGCCGTCGCCGAGCGCCTGCAGGCGCAGCGTCCGAAATCTGCGGCTGGGATCGGAAGGGAAAAACGGCCCGTGGGCGGCCTGGTTAAGGTACTCGCAAATGACCGTGGAATCATACAGACTGTCGCCGTCGTCCAGTTCCAGCGCGGGTATCATACCCAGTGGGTTGATTGCATTCAGGCCAGCGTTGATGGAGACCGGGGTAATTGGGCCGGCGTCCTCCAACACGACGGAGTCTTGTAGGCCGAGTTCAAGAATTAAAACTCGGACTTTGCGGACAAACGGGGAGGCGTCGGCGGTGATGAGCTTCATAGGGCGTTCCAGCGGTAACAGTCGTAGTATTGAAGGTCGGATTCCGGAGCATGACAAGGACCGCAGCCCGAGGCAACACTAGCTACCGATTAAATTGCCTCCCGGGGTAGGATTTCCATTTTGGTTGTTCTACTCAGATGCAAAAAAAACGCAACCCGAGGGTTGCGCCTTTTTTTGCTTCGGCTCGATCGAATCTAAGCGAACCACCAGCGTTCGGCAATGCGCGAGCCGTCCATTTGCCACAGGTTGCCGATATCCGGTCCGTGCGCGAGCTTGGTCGAAGCGGCGTCGACATAGTTCGCGTACATCGGGACGATGGTGCCGCCTTCGGATGACATGATGGATTGCATATCCTGGTAAATTACCCGGCGCTTGTCGCCGTCGAGTTCGGCGCGCCCCAGGTGCAGGAGCTTCTGGAAGCGCTCGTTGCTCCACTTGGTGTCGTTCCAGGGTACGCCGTCTTCGTTAGCGGTAGAGAACATCCAGTCCTCGGTCGCGCGGCCGGACCAGTAGCAGGCGCACCAGGGCTTTTTCAACCAGACATTCGACCAGTAACCGTCGGCCGCTTCCTGCACCACATTGATCGAAATACCGGCGGCCTTGGCGCTCGCCTGGTAAAGCTGGGCGGCATCGACCGCGCCGGGGAAGGCTGCGTCGGCAGCCGACAGATCGACGCTGAGGTTGCTCAAACCGGCTTTTTTCAGGTGGAACTTAGCCTTGTCCGGGTCGTAGCTCAGTTGCTCCAAGTCGGAATGGTAATACTGATTCGCCGGCCCGATGGGATGATCGTTGCCGACGGCGCCGTGGCCCTGCAGGATCTTGGCGACCATTTCCTTGCGGTTGATCCCGTATTTCAAAGCTTTGCGCACGTTGACGTCGTTGAAAGGCGCAATCGTGGCCTGCATCGGGAAGGTAAAATGCTGATTGCCGGTCACCTCGAAAATCTTGATGTTCGGGTTCGACTTGAGCAGGGTTTCCGTCTTGAAGTCGATGCGGTTGATGCTGTCGACCTGATTCGTCATCAGTGCATTCATCCGCGCCGACGAGTCATTGATTGCGATTGCTTCGATTTCATCGAAGAACCCGGCACTGTTACCCTTGTAATGTTCTTTGTAACGCTTGCCGAGGAAACGCACCCCGGGATCGAAGCTGGTGACCTGGTACAATCCGGTGCCGATGCCCTTGGCGATGGCTTCCTCGATTTGGCCCGCCGGGTACATCAGGATGTGGTAGTCCGACATCAGGTAAGGAAAGTCGGCATTGCCCGCGGCGAGCACGAACTCGACTTCGTGACTGCTTTTTTTTGTTTATTGCCGTGATCGAAGAAACAATCGGCTTGGCCGCCGACTTGGCGCCTTCGGCGGTGTGTATTTGCAGCGACGCAATCACGTCATCCGCGCCGAAGGACTTGCCGTTGTAGAAGGTGACGCCCTTGCGCAGTTTGAAGGTCCAGGTCTTGGCGTCGGAAGAAGCGCTCCAGCTCTCGGCCAGTTCGCCGACCAGCTCGCCGTTGGCCCTGACTTCGGTCAGACAGTCGAAGACGCAGCCATGCGCCATCATGATCATGAAACTGTCTGAATGCGTGCGGCCATCCCAGCTGTCGGAAGTGTTGGCGCCGGCCAGACCCAGGCGCAAGCGCCCGCCCATTTTGGGTGCTGCTGCTACGGTACCGAATGGTAACATCGACGTCGCCGCAGCGGCGGCGCCTGCCTTCAGTAGGTCGCGGCGGCTAAATTTAATACTCATATTATTACTCTCCTCAGTCGTATCTTATGAAATTCATTTGCGAGTTGCCCCGCAATTGTCATGGATTAAACCTGAATATACCATTAACCTGGCGACCATATATTTGCGCCGGGTTAATATTAATCCCGGTTACATCTTGTCAGCGGCGGCATCACCGATATTATCGACGCCACGCGCTTCCAAAAGTTCAGTCAGCCAGTCCGGGTCCATCTCCGGCACCGAACTCAGCAACAAGTCGGTATAGGGATGATGCGGCGGTTTGAACATGACGTCCTTGGGCCCGGATTCGATCACGTGGCCGTCTTTCATGACCACCACCTCGTCGGCAATCGAGCGCACCGTCGCCAGGTCATGGGTGATGAACATATAGGCCAGCTCGAGTTCGTCCTGCAAGCGCGCCAGCAGTTTCAATATGCCCTCCGCCACCAGTTGATCCAGCGCCGAGGTGACTTCGTCGCAGATAATGAATTTGGGTTCCGCAGCGAGCGCGCGCGCAATCCCGATGCGCTGTTTTTGACCGCCCGACAGTTCCGACGGTAGGCGGTCGATGAACTGCTTTGGGTCCATTTCGATTTGATCGAGTAACTCTTCGACGCGTTCGCGTTTCTTACGGCCCCTAAGGCCGAGGTAAAATTCGACCGGGCGGCCGATGATATCTCCGATCCGTTTGCGCGGGTTGAGCGCGGTATCGGCCATCTGGTAAATCATTTGCGCCTGGCGCAGCTGGTCCTTGGAACGCTGGCGGTTCCAGTGGCAGCCGATGCCCGTTGAAGTCGATATGGCCGCGGGTCGGCGGCAGCAAGCCGGTAATACAGCGCGCCGCGGTGGATTTGCCGGATCCCGATTCACCCACCACGGCCACGGTTCGACCGGCGTAAATATCGAAGGATACGTTAAACAGCACCGGCGTCGAGCCGTAGGACGCATCGACTTCCCTGAGGCTGATTACCGGCACTGCATTCGGACCGGGCGGCGGTTTTTGCTCGCTTTCGAAACTGCGCACCGCCCATAGAGACTTGGTGTACTCCTGCTGCGGATCGGCCAACATGGTTCGGGTATCGGCTTCCTCGACTTCGTCTCCCTTGAGCAGCACCTTGATCTTGTCGGCCATTTGCGCCACCACGGCGAGATCGTGGGTAATGTAGATTGCGGCCGTATCGAATTGCTCGACGATATCGCGGATCGCCGCGAGTACTTCGATTTGCGTGGTCACATCGAGCGCGGTGGTGGGTTCGTCGAATATGATCAAATCCGGGCGACAGGCCATCGCCATCGCGGTCATCGCGCGCTGCAACTGCCCGCCGGAAACCTGATGCGGGTAGCGAAAACCGATTTCGGTCGGATTCGGCAGGCGCAGCCGTTCGTAAAGCTGCATGGCGTCGGCCTCGGATTCCGCCCGGCTGTAAACGCCATGGCAGACCGGAGCCTCGGTGTGCTGAGTTATTATCTTATGCGCCGGGTTGAAACTCGCCGCGGCCGACTGCGCGACATAGGCAATACGCCGTCCCAGCAGCGAGCGCTTGGTGGCGGCGTCGGCGTTGACGAGATCGATGCCGTCGAATTCGACCGAACCGCCCGAAATGCGGCAACCGTCGCGCGCAAAGCCCATAGCGGCCAGTCCAACCGTGGATTTGCCGGCGCCGGATTCGCCGATCAACCCGAGCACTTCGCCTTTGTGCAGGTCGAGATCGACGCCGTTGACGATCGGCAGCCATTCCTCGTCGGCGCGGCCCTGAATATGCAGATCGCGCACTTTAACCAGAATCGGACGTTCGCTCATGGTTTACTCCTTGAGACCGGAGGTCTTTTGTAACATCCAGTCGACCACGAAGTTGACCGCAACCGTCAAAAGCGCAATCGCGCCGGCGGCCATCAACGGCAAGGCGGCGGTCAACGGACTGAATTGGGCAAAATTGATGAACTGCGACAGATCGCGCACCATCGTGCCCCAGTCGGCCAGCGGCGGCTGGATGCCGATGCCGAGGAAGGACAGGGCGGCGATGGTCAGAAAGACGAAGCAAAAACGCAGACCGAATTCGGCCAGCAGCGGCGCCGTCGCATTGGGCAGTATTTCGCTGAAGATGAGGTAAGACAGTTTTTCGCCGCGTACCTTGGCGGCCTCGATGTAATCCATGACGACGATATTGAGGCCGACCGCGCGCGCCAGGCGGAATACCCGGGTCGAATCCAGCACCGCGATGATAATGATCATATAGAGCGTAACCAGGGTCTTGTCGCTGCCGGCCCAGGCGGTGGCGATAGTCATCAGCAGCAACGCAAAGATCAATTGCGGAATCGCCATCAAGGCGTCCACGGCGCGCGATGCCACCTGGTCGATCCAGCCGCCCACGGTAGCCGCCAGAAAACCGATCGAGGTGCCGATGAAAAATGCCAGCAAGGTCGTGACAAAGGCGATGCCCACCGTGTTTTGTGCGCCGTAGATCAGGCGCGACAGCAGATCGCGCCCGAGTTGATCGGTACCCAGCGGGAAGGCCGGATCGCCCCCGGTAGCGAGGTCGCCGCCGGGTAAAACGTTGATTTTTTCGAATATGTCTTCCTGTCCGTGCGGTGCGATCGCCCCCGCGAAGATGGCCAGGATGACGTAGATCAGAATTATCAGAATACCGAAGGCGGCGGTTAACGGCATCTGGCGGAACAGTTTGCGTGTGGCGTCGGTACCGACGAGTTTACCGAACCACCAGAAGGCGTAGGCGGCGATGGTAGCGATGATAAACCCCTGCACCGCCCAGCGGAAAAAGGTCGATTCTACGATGAAGTAGTAATAACAAACAAAGTAAACCGCGACCAGTCCGAGGATGAAGCCGGCGGCCTCGGTCAAACCGACGTCGCGGAAATAGATATTCAGATTGTCGCGCGGCCAATCGATCTTCCGGCCGGCAAAGCGGAACAACCAGCCGCTGGCGTAAATCGCCGCCACACCGATAACCGCCCATAAAATGTAGTTCATCATTGTCGGACTCTCACTTCGGGTGCAGCAGGCGCGGATTGGAAACGATACCCATTACGTCGGCCAGCAAGTTGAGCAGGATATAGGCCGAGGCAAAAATAAGGCAGCAGGCTTGCACCACCGGGATATCGCGAATCTTGACGCTGTCGACAAACATTTGCCCGATTCCCGGGTAGACGAACACCACTTCGACCACGACTACGCCGGTTACCAGGTAAGCCAGGTTTAAAGCGATAACGTTGATGATCGGCGCCAGCGCGTTCGGCAGGGCGTGGAACACGATCACGCGTGCCGGGCTGATGCCTTTGAGACGCGCCATTTCGATATACGGGCTGGCCAGCAGATTGATAATCGCCGCGCGCGTCATGCGCATCATGTGTGCGGTCACCACCAGCGTCAGGGTTAGGGCCGGCAGCAGCGTTTTCTCGAGTCTTTCGCCAAATGACATATCGGGGAAAATGCTCGACAACGAGGGTAGCATCGGGTTCAACACCGCCAGTAGCAGGATCAGGATATAGGCGAGGAAAAACTCGGGCGAGGAAATCGATGTCAGCGTCGCGATATTAACAAAACGGTCGAAAATCGAATTGCGGTACAGTGCCGCCAGTAATCCCAGCATCAACGATATGGGCACCGCGATCGCTGCCGCAACGGTTGCCAGGAACAGCGTGTTCTTGAATCTCGGTTCGAGTTGCGCCGCCACCGAGCCGATACCGCCCTTACCGGTATCGGCGCCGGCGAAGGCGGAAAAATTGGCTTGTGCAAAGCTGGTGCCGAAGTCACCCGTCAAGATACCTCCGAGCCAGTCGAGGTAGCGCGCCACCGGATTCTTGTTGAGCCCAAGGTCTTCGCGAATTGCGGCTACCGCCTCGGGCGTGGCGCCCTGGCCGAGTATGGCTTCGGCAAAGTCGCCGGGCAGCATGTTAACCGCGGCGAAGATTAACACCGAGACTACAAACAGGGTTACTAATCCAAGGCCTAGTCGTTGAAAAATAATACCTAAGACGGATTGCACGTTTACTCCCCCGTTGCGCCGCATGGCTTTCGGCTATCCTGGAAACGGCTTCCGGAATTCCGAGTTATTAGTCGATAGTCTATTCTTATAAGTTGCCGGCCTAAGTATAAACAAGATAAATCCATTACGTCCAGTTTCGCCGGCGGGAAGCCGCCAGATGGGTCGGAGATTATATAGATCTCAGCCGCGATACCTGCAAACCCGAGCGATCCGCCGCCCGGTTTCTATTCGTGCTAAAGTATGCGCAGGAAAAACCTGTCGAGGGCGAATATGAGTCAGCCAGCCGGCAAGGCAATTGCAGATACGACGCTGATCGAACATTTACCTTACGATCTCGATGACGGAATCTCCCGCCGCGCGTCGATCGGACTGATCGTACTGGCTACGGACTATACTATCGAGTACGAATGGCGCCAGGTATTCACCCAGCTCGACGGCGTTGCGCTCTACCAAAGCCGGATTCACAACGATGACCTGATCACCCCGGAATCACTGCGTGCGATGGAGTCGCGTATCGTCGAAAGTGCTAGCGTCGTCACCCCGGATACCCCGCTTGATGTTATCGCTTATGGTTGTACCTCGGCCTCGATTGCAATCGGTGAAACAGCTGTATTCGCCAATCTCAAACGCGCTAAGCCCGAGGCTAAATACAGCACCCCGATTACCGCCGCGTTCGCGGCCTTCGACGCCTTCAAGGCGCAACGCATCGGCGTATTGACCCCTTATTCGGCCGAGGTCAACAAGATAGTCTCGGACTACATTCGTGCGCGCGGTTATCAGGTGCCGGTGTTCGGTTCATTCAATCTTGATCGCGATACCCTGGTTGCCAGGATAACGCCGCAATCGATCGAAGCCGGAGTACGGGAGCTGATCAAACATGCCGAGGTCGATGCGATTTTTGTGTCCTGCACTTCGGTCCGCTTGATGGCGGTCTGTGCCGATCTCGAACGAAATCTCGGCATTCCGCTGACTTCGTCTAACCATGCCATGGCCTGGCACACGCTCAGGCTGGCGGGCATCGAAGACAAGCTGGGTCAATTCGGTGCACTCTACGATTTGCAGCTGAACCGGGATGCGACATGATTTCACGTCTACTGATCTTGTTTGGCAGCGGGTTGCTGGCAGTGGCCGCTCCGGCAACCGAACTAAAACTGACCTTTGTCGGGGCGAGCAAGGTCCTACTCGACAATCCGCACGACCTCAAACTCTCTCCCGACGGCAACTACCTGTTCGTGTCCGATGTCGGGAATGATCGCATTGCAATCCTCGATCCCGATTCGCTGGCCCTGCTAGCCGAATTCGGCGCCGATCACCAAGACGGCACGCACGATGTCGATTTTGATACGCGCGGGCGCGCTTATGTTGCCGATACCCACAACAACCGGGTCACAATTTATGAAATGCAGGGCACCCGCGCGGAACTGGTGGGTGAGCTCGGCGAACGTGTTCGCGGGCCGGAAGGCGTGCTGGCGCATCCCAACGGTAAGATATATGTGGCCGGCGCCTGGTCGGGAAACGTGGTCGCCTACCGTGGTGGCGAAGTAGCCGGGGAGTTGCGCGGGCTGTCCTCGCCGCATGATTTGGAACTGGTGCGAAACGGTGACCTGCGGGGTTATATCTGGCTCGCCGAAGCCGGCGCCAGCCGTTTGCTTCTGCTGTCGCCCGATCTCCAGATCAAGCGCGAGTTAGGGCGCGACAAATATGATTTCGACGGCGTACGCTACCTCGACTTGACTGCGGACGGAATCCTGGTTGCCGCCGATAAGTATAATCATGCGATCAAGTTCATCGATGCCGAGGGCAACTTGCTATACGTGCTTGGCGACGGAACGGCGGGCGCAGGCATCGATCGTTTCACCACGCCCGAGGGGGTCGAGGTTCGCGGAAACGAGCTATGGTTTTCGGATTCGGGCAATGATCGCGTGGTTAAATACACCCTGGCGATCGAATAAAGAGTTCTTTCCCTCGAGCCGGATAAGCCAAACTGTTGATCCAGATTAGCGCCCGCGCCGAGCTATAAATAAAGGCCGGTATGCTTATTAACCCGGCGACATATGTAGTCGACGGGTTAATAGTGCCGAGGGGCAGGAGTCTTCCCCATCGGAATCGGCACCCGATCCGACCCGGGAAAGGGAATTTACGGATCGGCCCGACCAGAAAATATCCCCGGTAAGCCGCGCTTAGCGGCCGTGTATTTGCACCGGAAGAATCCTCCACGCGCCGATTGAACCAGTTGGCGTATCGCGTCTCTAAACATAGGGACTAATGCTTGGCAGGGGATAGGACAATACGCCCGTTATTGCCTCGCCGCGTTGCCGGTTGAATGGTCTTTGGATGCCCTAGCGCTGCCTGGCAGCGGCGATATTTATGCCCGACTTGAATTCTGGAGGAAAATCTGAAATGAACCAAACGCGTCGACTATTTATAAACGCCCTGGGGTCGGGTGCTGTTGCCTTGCCGTGGCTGAGCTTGCTCGGTCCGATGCGGGCAATGGCGGCCGACGATCCGAAACTCAGTCCGGACGACCCCGCGGCAATATCACTGAACTATCGACACCAATCCGCCGATAGCGCCCGGCGCTGCGCCGGTTGCCAGTTTTATACCGGTGCCGCGGGAGACGCCTGGGGGCCTTGCGTTATTTTTCCCGGGAAACGGGTAAATGCCGACGGCGTATGCAGCTCCTGGTACGCGAGGGCTAGTTAAATCGCGGTGATTGTTACTGCGTCAATGTCATTCCGAAGTGGGAAATTGACACAATCCGGCAAGCGGCGGGTTATTGCCGTTTGCGGCTGCGCCCAGCGAGAATCGGGTTTTTTTTTAAAATTTGATGCAACTCACTGAAAGGCATGGTTTTTTGTACTATTAACTTGAATAAGATACGTTGGATATCGGGTTTCGAGTGATTGGCGCGAAAATTGCTCCAATTAATTCAAAGCAATAAAATAATTAGTAATCGCGGAGGCATCACCCGAATTTATAGAGGTGACGCATGAACAGGAAAAGTACGATACTGTGGCGGATGGCCGTGTTAGGCCTTTTTGCAAGCCTGGTACCGCTGGCTATCTACGCGCTCGAGCGCCATAACCAAGTCGAAACCGAAAGTATGCTCGACGTATCGGTATCGATACGCACCACGTCCCATGTAACCGTGGACAAGTTTGGCGACTCGGTCTGGGAAATCAATAACGGCTCCGGATTTCTGGTCTCGTCGCGCAGTTGCGAAGTCTGGACCAACCACCACGTTATCGAGGACGCGGCCCTGGTCGAAGTCTATCCCCGGGGATGGAATCGTACCGCCGGAATTCCGGCGAAAGTTATCAACTCGACGCCCAGATACGACATCGCTATCCTGCAGCTGGAATACTGTGACCAAATACCGCAGGCGGTGCTTGGAAATTCCAATCTGGTGCAGGCGGGCGATGAAACCTTCGCGGTGGGAAATCCCCTTGGACGCAATCCGGATTCGATCAGCCGCGGCATCATTTCGCATACCGCGCGCTATCGTGAAGGCACTATCCCATATCTGCAAACCGATGCCGCCATCAATCCCGGGAACTCGGGCGGCGCGCTGTTCGACCGAAATGGCCATGTTATCGGGATGAATACGGCCATCGATTCGACTCGTTTCGGCACCAGTCTCGGTGTCGGATTCGCCCTACCGATCAAACTGGTGCGCCATGCAGTCGCGGATTTGCGCCTGGGTCCACCCAGTTGGGGCGATGCCGGTTTTTCCGGGATAGTCAGCACGCTAACGCCGGATGAAGCGGAGGTGCTCAACATTCCTGGCGGCGGCGGCGCCCTGGTGGTAACTAAAACGCCCGAGACGGGCCCGGGTCTGGACAAATTGAAGGCGCATGACGTCATCTACCGAATCAACGACACCGAAATCATCAGCACCGAGCAAGCGGTGCGCACGGTTGGCCAGTACGATGCCGGCGATGTTATCGTGCTGGATTTGATGCGCACGGGCGAGCAACGACAGGTAGAAATCGTGCTGGGCGAGGGCTGGAAAGGCGATCCGTCCCCGTCCCCGGACAATTACGACGGTTATCTCGGCATGACGGTGGAAATGTGGAACGAAGCGGAGGGTGATCGCGGACAGTTCAAACGGCCGGTGATCACCAAGGTGCACAGCCTGGGACCCGCGCATCGGGCACGCATATCCAGCTCGCAGAAATCAGTCGTGATTAACGGCAACTTCGTCATTCCTTATTTGCTGGACGTCAAAACCGTAACCGGCGTGGCGTACCAGGGCAAGTTTCATCCGATCGGCACGGTCGACGATCTCGAAGCGTTCGCCGACCGCGCTTACCGCGAAGGAAATCCGTTACTGCTCGAGATCGAATACTGGGCGCGCAGCAATCCGCGAGATCATAATACCGACCTGCAGCTGGAAAACACGGCATTCTTCAAACTGATGCCGGAGCGGGCGATAGCGGCGGTCGCTGATTTAGAGCTCAGAAAGTTTACCCAGCGCGGTAATTCCGGGCCGCCATTCGAAATCACTGAACGGCACGACAGTCAGGGCAATTTGTAGCCTGCCTGTCGTTTATTCGATTGGCGCGCCGCCCTCGGCGCTGCGGCGCTCGATAAACGCCTGTAATTCTTCCAGCCGGGCGGGATCCATCGCCGGCGCCTCGAACTCCTGCAAAACCTTTTTCCAGATACCATTGGCGCGCTGGGTTGCAGTTTTAGCGCCGTTTTCGGTCCACTGTCCGAAATTGCTCCAGTCGGAAACCAGCGGTTCGTAAAATGCCGTCTGGTAACGCTCCATGGTGTGCTCACAACCGAAAAAATGGCTGCCGGGTTCGACACTGGCGATTGCATCGAAGGCCAGTTCTGCATCGCTGCTGTCTAGCGGATTGAAGACTTCGGCCAAGGTTTGCAGCATTTCCACATCGAGAATGAATTTTTCCATCGAGCCGGTGAGACCGCCTTCGAGCCAGCCGGCGGCATGCACCATCATATTGACGCCGCCGAGGACGCTGCCCCAGGCCGACATCAGAAATTCATACACGGATTGTTCATCCGGCGTATTCGAGGCCGTTGCGGCGGAGCCGCGCCAGGGTAGACCGATATAACGCGCCAGTTGGCCGGCGCCAAAGGCCGCACGCACGAATTCCGGGGTGCCGAAGGCGGGTGAACCCGATTTCATATCGACGTTGGAAGTAAAGGAACCGTAAACCACCGGCGCGCCCGGGCGCACGCATTGCGACAGTAAAACACCCGCCAGCGCTTCGGCGTGTTGCAGCACCAGCGCTCCGGGCATGGAAACCGGCGCCATCGCGCCCGCCAGGGTAAATGGCGTGATCACCGATACCTGCCCGGCGCGCGCGAAATCGATGATGCCCTGGCACATGGGGATATCGAGCTGGCGCGGCGAATTGGTGTTGATAATCGTATAACACCAGGGGCGTGCCTCGAATTCCGCTTGACTCACGCCCCTGGCGATGCGCGTCATAGCGAATCCGTCTTCGACCTGGGCGCTGCCGCGCGAGTAGATGAAAAACGGTTTTCGGCTAAGCGTCAACTGGGCCTCGGTCACGCGGTAGTGGCGCAGATGAACCGGGATGTCCTGTGATTCGACATTGGGCGACTGCAGATGCAATACGTCGAAGTGTTCGCTGAGCTTGATAATATTGCGGGTATCTTCCAGTGTGCCGGGGCGTTTGCCGCGGTCGAGGTCGGATATATGCGGCGCGCCGCCGACACCGACGAAAGCGATGTTGTCGCCGCCCAGCGTGACATCCGTTGCCGCGACTGCTCCGTGGATGACGAATTCACTCGGTGCGGATTCGAGCGCGGACGAGATCAGAGCAGAATCCATCCTTACCAGCTGAGTCGTTTCGTCGACACTCGCGCCGCTCTGCTTGAAATAGTCGCGCGCCTCGGCATTGAGGACCTTGATCCCCAGTTCCTCGATGACCCGCAATGCGGTGTTATGTATCGCCGCCAGCCGGTCTTCGCTGAAGGCGGGTTGGCGTAACAGTGGATTTTTTAGCTTGCTGTAATCGACAACACGTTGGTGCGACTTGTCGGCAACCCCGTGGTGCCTGCCGCGGCGGGTTCTTCTACTCATGGTGAGTGATCTCCATAGGTGTCGAAAATATACCGCTTGAAAGCCTCGGCGCGTCGAGGATCGAGTCTTTTCCCGGTAAAACACTCGAAGTAAGATTCGGTGTAATTCAGCCGGGTGCTTAGCGTTTCTTCAATTTCGAGGGCGTAGAAGCCAATTTGCGAGTAGTAGAGTACGCGCGCCCGAATCAGTGCATCCGGTAGCGGGTAGTCGAAGCGGGCAAAAAAATCCTGCAGCGCGCCGATGCGAGCTGCGTCCTCACGATCCACCAGTTCGCGAATCGGGCGCGAACGCCGGGACCATTCGCGAATCGCCAGGTCGAGGCGGGGATCGAAATGAGCGGCATCGACGCAAGTCTCGAAGTAGCCGAAAATACCGTCCTCGAGGTCAGCGGCTTGCTCGACCGAGCGAATTATCGCCGCGGTATTTTTGTCCTTCCAGTAACCTACCAACGCATCGATCAAGTCTTCGCGGTTTTCGAAATGCCAGTAAAAACTGCCGCGCGTGACGCCGAGGTCATCGGCCAGCCGGGTGATGCGCACCGCATCGATGCCGGCGGAAACGAATACATCCAGTGCCTGCTGCAGCCAGTCGAAGCGCTGTAGCTGATTACGGACCGTGATTGGAGCACCGCGTTCGGCCACCTCCTGAAGTAACTGGGTATCAGCCATCGATTGCACCATACATTTATGTATGTTTGAATATACAGATCTGTATGTTTAATGCAATCGCCAAATAATTATGGTCAACTCAAAAGCAGCGCCAAGACTGGTGCAATTCGGCCATCTCGAATTTACGCCGCGCTTCGAATACGGGGAAATGGCGCAGGTGGCTGGGGTTTGCGGCGCCGGCGACGGTACCGAACTGGGTGTCGGTTGGGGTAAGCTGACAAATGCACGAATCCCGTGGACGATCAAATACGACGAAGTGCTGACGGTGTTCGAAGGCGTACTTAAACTGCAGGTTAACGGCGCGCTGCATGAATTACACGCCCGTGATTGTATCTGGTTGCCCAGCGGCACCGAACTGGTCTACGAGGCCGAGTCGGCGTTGATACATTTTGCGATTCATCCATCGAACTGGGCCGCTACCGGATGACTGCACAACGGGTCGCTCATCTGCCGATTAATGACGGCAGCAACGGCTGGAGCCGGATTTTGCCGCAGCGAACGCCGCAACCGGCGCTCTGCGGAGAGCAGCATGCTGATTGGGTTGTTATCGGCGCTGGTTACGCGGGACTTGCCGCCGCGCGCCGACTCGCCGAAAACCGCCCGGACGATACCATCGCCTTGATCGAAGCCGGTGAAGTGGGGGAAAACGCCTCGGGGCGCAATTCCGGCTTCGCCATCGACCTGCCGCATGTTGTGGGCAGCTCGATGGAGGAGCTGGGGGGATCGCATCGCTATATGGCCTTGGCGCGCAGCGCGATCGACTACCACGAAACCCAAATCGAACGCTACGCCATCGATTGCGACTGGACCCAGCCGGGCAAGTACCAAACCGCCTGTTCCGAGCAGGGGGTAGGGGAATTTCTCGAACCCTTCGCGCGCGAACTCGAAGCGCTTAACGAACCCTTTAGCTGGATTGAAAAATCCGATCTCGAACGGCGCCTGGGTACCTCGCATTTCAAGGCAGCCGTTTACACCCCCGGTTGCCGTTTGCTCAATCCCGCCGCGCTGGTGCGAGGTCTCGCGGCAAATCTGCCGCCAAACGTCCTGCTGTTTGAAAACTCACCGGTAACCCATCTCGAAACCGCTGCAAAAATCAAAGTGTCAACTGCCGCTGGTATCGTCAATGCCCCGCAATTGATTCTCGGTGTAAACGGTTTTGCCGACTATTTTGGTTTCTATCAGCGCCGTTTGCTGCCGTTTGCCGCCAACGCCAGCCTGAGCCGCCGGCTGACCGCCGCCGAGCGCGAAACGCTCGCTTGCGAAGACAACTGGGGCGTAACCCCGGCGAATGCCTTTGCATCGATTACCATGCGTTTTACCAACGATCACCGTATCCTGATTCGTAACAACATTTACTACAATCCACGGATGCGGGAAACCGCTTCCTACCAGGCGGAAATTGCGCGGCGGCATAAACGGCTGTTTGACCAGCGTTTCCCGATGTTGCCTGAGGTCGAGATGGAATTCACCTGGACCGGATACGTATGCCTGTCGCAAAACGGCGCCCCGGGTTTCGGCAGGCTGGCGGACAATATCCATACCTCGGTGTGCCAGAATGCGATCGGGGTTACCAAAGGTACTGCGGGCGGTATGCTTGCCGCCGACATGGCCTGCGGTATCGATAACGAACTGATCGGCTACATGCAAAGCCTGGGGCAGCCGAACAAGCTGCCGGCGCGGCCCTGGCTCGATATCGGAGTCAAGGCAAGGCTCTTGTGGGAGCTGTGGCAAGCGCGCCGGGAAGTCTAAGCGCTCCGCTCCCACGGCCGCGCAAACCGGCCGCCGCGTCGGCGATCGCCCCGGCAGGGTGAAATTGCGCCCGGACACGCGCAACAATTGCTTGCAATCCGATAACCTTCGATTAATCTCGGACAGCAGAATCATTTCGGCCCAGGCCCGCGATGTCCGAATCCTTGACAGTTGAAATCGAAGCCCCCGGCATCAGCTACCTGCACGGAGTCGTGCTGGTATTGATGGCGGGCGTGTTCTGGTCGACCATGGGCATCGGCGTGCGCCTGATCGAAGTTGCCAACGTTTGGCAAATACTGTTTTATCGCTCCATCGCGCTGGCTGTCTTTTTATACTTGATCATCAGCTTTCGCTCCGGTCATAAGCCGCTGCAAACCATCGGGAAAGCGGGACTGGCCGGCGCCATCGGCGGCATCGCGCTGGTAGTCGCTTTTGCCGGCGGCATTTACGCAATCCAGACCACCAGCGTGGCCAATGCGATGTTTCTGTTCGCGGCGGCGCCGTTTATGGCGGCTTTGCTGGGCTGGATTCTGTTGCGCGAAAATGTGCGTAAGGCCACCTGGATTGCTATGATCGTGGCATCGATCGGCATCGCCATAATGGTGCTGGACGGGATATCCGCCGGGCGTTTGGTCGGTAATCTCAGCGCGATAGCCTCGGCCTTCGGCTTTGCCGTTTTTACCATTGCGTTGCGCTGGCGCAAACTCGAAGACATGATGCCGGCGGTTTTCATGGCCGGTATATTCGCGATAGTTATCGCCGCGACGGTATGCCTGATCAAGGATTTCAGCTTCACGATTCCGGCTGGCGATGCCGCGATAGCGTTTGCCCTGGGGGTATTTCAAGTCGGGCTCGGGCTCACCATTTTTACCATTGGCTCGAAGGTCGTGCCGGCGGCGGAACTCGCCTTGCTGTCGATGACCGAAGTCTTGCTGGGTCCCTTTTGGGTCTGGCTGTTTCTCGGTGAAACTGCGGACCTGTACACCCTGGTCGGCGGTGGGGTATTGATGCTGGCGATTGCAGGTAACGCCATGAGCGGTTTGCGGCGCCGGCCGTTGCCGATGATTTGATGGCCGCTAACCATTTATTCGACGGATTGCTGGCTGCGACGGGGAGGGAATCGCACAGGCTGCTGCGGCTGCCCGGCGGAGATAGCTGGTCCTATGCGGAACTCGTCGATCTGAGCGGCCGGCTTGCCAATCTGCTCCAGGCGCAAGGCGTTAAACCGGGTGACCGAGTTGCGGCACAGGTGGCGAAATCGGTAACCGCGATCGCGCTATACCTGGCCACGCTGCGGGCCGGCGCGGTATTCCTGCCGCTCAATCCCGCCTACACCCGCGCCGAGGTCGACTATTTTCTGGCCGACGCCAGGCCGGCGGTCTTTGTCTGCGAGCGCGAGCGGGAAGCCGAATTTGTTGGCGTCGACGCTCGCATTCTGAACCTCGACGGCACCGGCGGCGGCAGTTTGCTCGCGGCCGCGCAATCCTTGTCGACCGAGTTCAGCAACCTGGAGCGTGGGCCGCGGGACCTGGCCGCAATTCTGTATACTTCGGGCACCACCGGCTTGTCCAAGGGCGCGATGTTGAGTCATGACAACCTGTTGTCCAACGCCTTGACGCTGGTGGATTATTGGCGCTTCACAGCGGACGACGCGCTGCTGCACGCGCTCCCCATATTCCATACCCACGGCCTGTTCGTAGCGACTAATATCGCTATGATATGCGGCGCCGCGATGATTTTTCTGCCGCGTTTCGACCTCGACCTGATGATCGAGCAGCTGCCGCATGCGACGACGCTGATGGGCGTGCCGACATTTTATACCCGACTGTTGGCAGACCCCCGCTTCGAACGCAAGCTGGTAGCGCATATGCGCCTGTTTGTATCGGGCAGTGCACCGATGCTGGCGGAGACCCATGCGCGCTTCGCGGCGACCACGGGACATCAAATCCTCGAACGCTACGGCATGACAGAAACCAATATGAATACTTCGAATCCCTACGTCGGCGAGCGGCGTGCCGGCAGTGTCGGTCTGCCGCTGCCCGGGGTAACGGTCACGATCACCGATCCGCAAAGCGGTGCGCCGCTGGCGGCAGGTGAAACCGGCATGATCGAGGTGCGCGGACCCAATGTATTTCTGGGTTATTGGCGCAATCCGGAAAAAACCACGCTCGAACTGCGCGAGAACGGATTCTTCATTACCGGGGATCTGGGAAAATTCGATGCCGACGGCTACCTGCAGATCCTGGGGCGGGAAAAAGACTTAATCATTAGCGGCGGATATAACATCTATCCGAAGCAAGTCGAAACTGAAATCGATGCGCTCGACGGTGTGATGGAATCCGCGGTGTTCGGCATTCCCGATGCGGACTTGGGGGAAGCGGTTGCGGCCGCGGTGGTGCTCGCAGCCGGCACGGTCTTCGATCAGGAGCAGATACTCGCCGCGCTGCGTCCCATGCTGGCGCGTTTCAAGTTGCCGCGCAAGCTGATGCAGCTGGACGAGTTGCCGCGTAACGCGATGGGCAAGGTGCAGAAAAACCTGTTACGCGAACGCTATGGATGAATTGATCGCAAAAAGCGCGGTTGAAATCGTGGCGCTGTTGCAGTCCGGCGATATTCGTATCGACGATACGCTGGATGCGCTAACGGGTCGCATCGCCGAGGTCGATGCCGAGATCAACGCCTTGCCGACCCTGTGTTTTGAGCGCGCACGCGCCAAGGCGCAACAGCGGGATTTTCGCTCGAGCCCGTTAGCCGGCATCCCGGTCGCGATCAAAGATCTCGAAGACGTGGCCGGCGTACGCACGACTTGCGGTTCGATGGTTTACGAAAACCGCGTGCCGCAGCAATCCGATTTGTTGGTGGAAACAATCGAAAACAACGGCGGGATCGTCTACGCCAAGTCGAACACGCCCGAGTTCGGTTCCGGCGCCAACACTTTCAACGATGTGTTCGGCGCAACCCGCAACCCTTACGATTTGACGCGCAGCGTGGGCGGATCGTCGGGCGGCGCCGCGGCCGCGCTTGCCAGCGGCAGCGCCTGGCTGGCGCAGGGCTCGGATCTCGGAGGTTCGTTGCGCACCCCGGCCAGTTTTTGCGGAGTCGCCAGTTTAAGACCTTCGCCGGGCTTGATTCCGTCCAGTCCGGGCCAGCAACCCTTCGAGGTTTACGCGCAGAAGGGACCGATGGCGCGGGA
This sequence comes from Olavius algarvensis Gamma 3 endosymbiont, assembly GCA_001735895.1. GTDB lineage: Bacteria > Pseudomonadota > Gammaproteobacteria. Next base: position 169,340 of record DS021198.1, read on the forward strand.
TGTTACCGACCTGGCTTTATTTGCCGATGCGATGGCGGGCTCTAACCCGCTGGCAGGCCTCGGTAAAACGCACCACCAAGGCAAATTTAGGGCAGCGACGGCCATGCCGCGCCGGCCGCTGCGCATTGCCTACAGCATCGATCTGGGTGTTACCGATACCAGCGCGGAAGTGATTGCGGTCTGCAACTCGGCATTGGCCAAACTGGAACATGTCGATAGCGCCATCGTAAACGCGCAGCCGGACTTGAGCATGGCCGAGCAGGCTTTCGATGTAGCGCGCGCGCTCGGTTACGCGCTGTCATACGGTCCCGACCTGGAAGACATCCGAACCATTATTAAACCGGAAAACGTATGGAATATCGAAAAAGGGCTCGCTCTGACCAACGCGGACATCCGGGCAGGGATGGCGGCCCAGGGTCAGGTTTTTCAGAATGCGTCGCGTTTCATGCAGGACTGGGACTTGCTGATTTGCCCCGCCGCCGTGGTAACGCCGTTCCCGGTCGAGGAACGCTATCCGGGGTTTGGCGAAGGCCTCGCATTTTCCGAGTATTATCGCTGGCTCGCGATCGTTTACGCGATCACCACCACTACCTTGCCGGTAATCACGCTACCCTGCGGCAAGACCGAAACCGGGCTGCCGGTCGGACTGCAGCTAATCGGTAAGCCGCATGGCGAGCACGACCTGTTTGCCTGCGCCGCCTATCTCGAGCAGGTATTCGACTGGGACCCGCTGCAGCTCATCAGGCCCCGCTAGTTTTACCCAATAATGCCCGCTATGGTTTGGATATGGACTAGTATTCAAATCTATGGGTTACCGAATTCAGCGTAAATTCCGCTCCATTGTCGGCCGTCCGGGCATCAGGCAGCTGCTGCGTTGGGGGGGACGTCTGCTGTTGGTACTGGGGTTGATGGATGCGGGTTATCTGATCGGTATCTGGCCGCAGTGGGAGCTGTATGCCAGTGGTCCGGTACAGCGTTCCAATTTTATCCGGGCATACGAATTCGAGCGCAGCCGGCGCTCGGATTGGCCCAGGCTACGCTGGAATCCGGTGGCAATCGATGCCATTGCACAGAATATGATATGGGCGGTAGTGGTCGCCGAAGACGCCCGCTTTTTCGAGCACGAAGGCGTTGATCTCGAAGCCTTGAGAGATGCCATGGAATATAATTTGTCGCAGAAAAAGTTGGTCTATGGCGGCAGCACCATATCCCAGCAAACCGTCAAGAACGTTTTCCTGAGCTCGTCGCGGGATCCGCTGCGCAAGTGGCATGAACTGCTTTTGACGATCGGCATGGAAAGAAATCTTTCCAAGAAACGAATTCTTGAACATTACCTCAATCTCGCCGAATTCGGCCGCGGCATCTATGGAGTCGATGCCGCGGCGCGCTACTATTGGGGGATTCCGGCGTCCAGGCTTAGCCGGCGCCAGGCGATAGAGCTCGCCGCGACCTTGCCGTCACCGGTAAAAAATAATCCAAGCACCGATACCAGAGCTTTTCGTAGACGTGTGAAAAAAATCCGCCGCTACTTCTAGCGCGGCAGGAACACCGGCCCTGGTCCGCCAATTTGAACTACACTCATTCATAATATTAACCCGGAGACCTATATTGTCGCCGGGTTAATAGTTACCTGAACAGGCACTATAATCTTTCGACTATTCAAACAGATACTACAGGGTTAATCATGGATAACATATATGCAACCCCGAATTCAGATGTGGCGCAGGACGCCGGCGAGGTCCAATATTCCGGATTCTGGATTCGCGTGCTGGCGGCGTTGCTCGACTCGGTCTGGATACTGCTGCTGACGTTTACTTTGGGCTGGATGATTTATGGTGCGATTTACTTTGAATCGTCCGAATTCAGCCAGGGTTACGTCGATATATTGATCAGTTGGGTACTGCCCTTTATTCTAACCATGTTGTTTTGGTACTACCGCTCGGCGACGCCGGGAAAGATGATATTAGGGATCAAAATTGTCGATGCCGACACCCTGGATAAAGCCTCCACCGGTAAGTTGCTATTGAGATACCTGGGTTACTATATCGCAATGCTGCCTTTGTTTATCGGCATCTTCTGGGTCGGTTGGGACAGCCGCAAACAGGGCTGGCACGACAAGATAGCCGGAACCCTGGTGATCAAGCAAAAATAGCGGCCGATATTACGCAGACTAGCCGCGTCTGCCGCTAAATGGAAAACGGGCCGGTATTTGCGGATTGGCGTGATTCCAAAGGCACACTCAATCGGTCCTCGACCCCGGGGGGGCTTGCGCCGGTTATATCGCCGGGCCGAGTTCGAGCTTGCTGCCGTCGCTGAAGCGTGCCAGGCGGAAGCGGCTCAGGTCGTGGTCGACGGTTTTGTTTTGAATTAGGTCGGCCATGACCCTGCCAGCCCCGGGGCCGATGCCGAATCCGTGGCCGCTGAATCCGGTCGAAATCCACAGCCCTTCCACCTGTTCGGCCCGGTCGAGCACCGGCACTACGTCGGGCAGGGCGTCAATCATGCCCGACCAGGCTTCGACCAGTTCGATGTTTTTAAAGGTCGGTACCCGGTCGGCGAGCCGGGCTTTGATGCGTTTCACGGTCTTCGGCTTCGGCACCGGGTTCAGGGTTCGGTGCCGGGTATAGTTGTTGCTGACTTGCAATTCCGGAAAACGCAATCTGAGCTTGCCGAGCGATGCCTTCATCAGCGGCATGAAGTCACGCATGAATTGAAGATGGCCCAGGGATGGGAAAACTTCCAGATAATCCGACGCGGCGACGGTGTAACCGCCGTCGAGACGCCGGCGGAACGAAACCTGGCTGCCCGATGCATTGCCGTTGAATATCAGCGGCGCTCGAGCGGTGCGCGCGACGCTTGCCTTGACCGTCAGTTGCGGTAGGCGAACGCCGCAATCGCTGAGCAGGAATGTGGACCAGGCGCCTGCCGCGACCAGCACGGCCGCGGTGTTAATCCTACCGTGTTCAGTTGCGACGCCGGCCACCCGGCGGTTTTGGCTGACGATGCTCTCTACCGCGCAGTTCTCAACGATTGCCACCCCGCGAGCCTGTAACGCGCGCGCCATCGCCGGGACCGCCAGCGCGGGTTCGGCGCGCGCATCGTCCGGGGTGTAAAGCGCGCTACGCCAGCGAGCGGGACAGTCGACCACCAGCGATTCCAGCTGAGCGCGGTTGAGGCGGCTGGAATCGAGCCCATAGTCCGGCGCGAACGACATGAAACGATCGTGGTTTGCCATTTCGGCGTCGTTTTCACACAGATATAGGCTGCCCGCGCGCCGGAAACCGATATCGGTCTCGAGTTCGCCGGCTATTTCCTGCCACCGACGCAGGCTTTCCATCACGATCGGCAGTTCGGCCCGGTCGCGACCCTGCTGGCGGCACCATCCCCAGTTACGGCTCGACTGCTCGCCGGCGACGATTCCCTTTTCACAAACCGTTACCCTGAGTCCGGCCTTATGCAAAAACCACGCAGCCGAGATGCCGGCGATACCGGCGCCGATGACGACGACGTCGGCGGCTTCGGGTAGTGTGTGTCGGTCGGCATTCATCGCTAATCGTTATGCTCGTAGTTGACGCGGAATCGGACGCATAATACAACGATCTCGCACCCCGCCGCAGCAACGGTGGAACTCAGTGGGATTTGATTCCAATCAAGGCATCCGCCACGATCGCGCCATGGTCTCGCGCGAGCAAAATCAGCGGGCTGATGCTGATTTCGACGATATCGCTGCGCGAATGCGCGAACGCCGATAAGGCCTCGATCGTATCCAGCGCGCTTTCGATATCCGCGGCGCTGCCGCCGCGGACACCGAGCAGGGTCGGGTATAATTTGAGTCGCGCTAGCGCCAGGCCGATGTGATCGCGGTTGCAGGGCAGCAACAGGTTGACGCTGTCGTTTAACTGCTCCACCGGAGCGCCCCTAATGGACATGGTCAGCATAAAGCCGATATTCGCCACCAGGCGAATCGCAACCAACAGTTCGGCGATACCGCCGCGAATCGATTCCTCGACCAGAAACTGCCGCGCCTCATGACCATGGTCTTGCAGCGATGCGATCATTTGCATGCGCGCGAAATTCAGTAATTCCGCGTTAACCAGGTGGAGACTGACACCGCCGATATCGGACTTGCGCGGAATCGATGTATCGCAGGCCTTGAGCACCACCGGGAATCCGAGATCGTCGGGTAGAGCGGCTTGCGCGCTTACGCGGCGGCCGTTCGGCACCGGGATGCCAAACTCGTCAAGCAACTCCTTGGAGTCGGCTTCGTCGAGCTGGGTCGACTTGGGTAGGTCTGCTGCCGGCGGCGCCGGTAGCAGCATGTTATCCGGATTCATGCGCTTGCGTCGCTGGTGCCGGTCGAGGGCGTGAGCGATCGCCCGCATGCCTAGTTCGAAGCCCTGTAGCGGCGCGACACCTAACCCGATCAGCATCTCTCTCGCCGCTTTCGGCAAACCCTCATGCGTCGATGAAACGAAGACCGCAGGTAATCCGGCCGTCTGAGCGGCTGCTGCAAACATCCTGACCGACCGGTGCCAACTTTCACTATGTCGCGGGTTTTTCGGCAGGAAAGGCAAGGATTGCACGGCAATATCGAAATCATCGGCGAGAAAACAGTTAAATATCGCCAACTGATCTTCGTCCGGCGCAAATTGGGCGGTGGCGACGTTCAGCGGATTTCCCGGCGCCAGGAAATCCGGAATCAGCGGGCGCAGCAGGTCGTGGGTTTCGGCGGTCAGCGGCGGTAGCGTGAACCCGCAACTTTCCGCGAAGTCCGCACCCATTACGGAATAACTGCCGGAACCGGTTACCAGCGCCATGCGTGGACCCTTGGGTGCCGGCGCCAGGGTGAGCATTTTCAAGGTTTCCAGCGCTTCGCTTGCGGAACTGACCTCGACGAATCCGAGGCGTTCGAACAGGGCGGAAGCGACGGTGGTATCGCTGGTTGCTGACGCGCTATGGGTTATCGCCGCGCGGCGGCCGGCCTGCGACCTACCGGCCATGACTACCACTACAGGAATACCCTTGTGATGCGCCTTGAGAGCGCATTGGGTCAAACGCTCGACCTCATATATGCTTTCCAAATGCAGGTTTACCGCGCTGATGCGCTCATCGTCGAGAATAACCTCGAGCAGCTCGGCGGTGCTGACCGATGCCTGGTTGCCGAGCCCGGCGATGAGGGCAATCGGCAGCGAACGTTCCGCGCCGGTAATATCCGCCAGGTATGCACCGCCGTGGGAAAGTACCGCAACACCGCGTTTTGCGTCGCTGACGCCCATATCATCCAGCATCGCGCCGAAGCGGTCGAGAAAACTGGCGATACCGGGGCAATTGGGACCTATTAGCGGCATCTTGCCGGCAGCCTCCAGCAGCCTGGCTTCGAGTATGGCGCCGGCTTCGCCGGTTTCGGCAAAACCCGAGCTGTTGACAATAGCGGCGCCGACGCCGGCCCGGGCGAGATCCGCTACCGCGTCGATGGCTGCGGCGGCAGGGACCGCGACAAAGGCGACATCGGGCGGGCTTTTGAGCTCGGTTGCGCTGCGCACGCAGTCGATTCCGCATAACCGCTTACGCCGCAGATTGACGACATGATAGCTGCCATCGAATCCAAGCGCTCGCGTATAGCCGATGACGGGTTCGAGCGCCGCGCCGCCGACAAAGACGATACTGCTGGGATTTAGCAGGCGCTTGAGGCGCAGGTAACGTTTATTATTGTTCATTGCGATTCAATACACACCAAATGAGCGGGGCTGTAAAGTAATAATGTCGGTTCTCCCCCAGTCAAGCGTGACGGGCAGCGAACCTGATTTGACCGGCTAGAGCGGCGTATCGGCCTGGACTTGCGATGCCACGGGAGGCGGGAATTAGCGGCGTTAGCAGATATCATAGCACAGGCGATGCCGACTAAGGTGGTTGCGGCGCAGACAGTAGGGAGGTTTCCGCTGTCACCGTGGCCCAGCAAGTGGGAAATGCGGGCCCGGCGGCGGGCAACGACGGCCCGGTTATCAGATTCAAAAAAGGATTCCCCTGACGTGATTTCCAGCCTAATATTGGCACAGTTTGAGCACGGATTTTGTGGATGACAAATGCAGCGATAGTTGACTTGCGCAGCGATACGGTGACCCGTCCGAGCGCCGCTATGTACCAGGCTATGCGGGAAGCCCCGGTGGGTGACGACGTCTACGGCGAAGACGAAACCGTGAATCGGCTGGAGGCCAGCGCGGCGCAGTTGCTGGGGAAACAGGCCGGTTTGTTTCTGAGCAGCGCCACCCAGGCCAATCTGGCAGCGATGTTGACACATAATGCGCGTGGCGAGGAAGTTCTACTCGGTGACTGTTACCACATTTTCGAGTCCGAGGCGGGTGGTACTTCGGCACTGGGGGGCATCATCATGCATCCGCTGGCAACCGACGCGGCGGGCGGCTTATCGCCGGCGCAAGTTCTGGCGGCGATCAAGCAAGACGATCCTCACCTTCCGATCACGCGCACTTTGGCGCTGGAAAACACTGTTGCCGGGCAAGTGCAGGACCCATTGCAGCATCGCCGACTCGCCGAGGCGGTACGCGAGCAAGGAATTAGGGTGCATCTGGACGGCGCCCGCCTGATGAATGCCGCGGTGGCGCTGGCCTTGCCGGCGGCCGAAATCGTCGCTCCCTTCGATAGTGTGATGTTGTGCCTGTCGAAAGGCCTGGGCGCGCCGGTGGGAGCGGTTTTGTGCGGTAGCGATGCATTTATCGCGCGGGCGCGCCGTCTGCGCAAGATGCTCGGCGGCGGTATGCGCCAGGCGGGCGTGTTGGCGGCCTGTGGTCTCTATGCCCTGGAAAACAATATCGAGCGGCTGGCGCAGGATCACGCAACCGCCGGCCGCCTGGCTGCAGGCTTGGCCCAAATCGATGGCTTGCCGGTTAGCCATGAAACCAACATGGTGTTCATCGAACCTCGGGCACAAGATCTCGAACCCCTGCAGCAACATTTGCGGCGGCAGCGGGTCGAAATAGGTCGGCAAAGCCCGCGTATTCGATTGGTGACGCATCTCGACGTCGACAGCGACGGCATCGAGCGTGCGATTGCGGCCTTTCATTCCTATTTCAGGTGATCGACGCATGGGCGTGAATCCTGTCGAAAGGCTGGTTTTCGAAGATGACTGGAGCGACCTGAACCGCTTGCAGGATATGCCGCAGATAAACCACGAGCGCATGTCCGACTACCGTATGGCACGACTCAAGCAACAGCTGCAGCTGCATGATGCCGCGCTGGTGGTGCTGCTCAATCCAATCAGCCTGCGCTACGCAGTCGATTACCGCAGCTACATGCTGTTCCAGTCGCATATTCCCCAGGTGTATCTGTTTCTGCCGCAAGACGGTCCTACGGTGATGTACGGCTGTTACTATGATGTGCCCCGGGTAGATGATTTTCGCCCGGGTCGGCCGCATGCCTTTTTCGACGGCGGCAACAACATCGATGCGGCCGCCCGGGGTCTGGCCGACGATGTCCTGGCCTATCTCGATGAGATCGGCAGCAGTAACCGGCGGGTCGCGCTCGAATACGTCAATCCCTCGATAGTCCAGGCGTTGGAGGCGCGCGGCATCGAAGTGATCGACGGAGTACGCATCGCCGAGCTGGCGCGCCTGATCAAATCCGAGGATGAAATCAATTGTATGCGTTGGGCGATCGCGGTCGGCCAGCATGGCGCAGCCATGGTCAAGCAGGCGTTGCGTCCCGGCGTAACCGAGCTGCAACTCTGGGGTTTGTTGAATTACACCAATATCGCCAATAACGGCGATTGGCACGAAGGGCGCATGCTATCTTCCGGAGCGCGCATTAATCCGTGGCTGCAGGAAGCGAGCGAGCGCAAGATCGAATCCGGCGACCTGGTGGGGTTCGACACCGACATGGTTGGGCCCTTTGGTTACTTTGTCGATTTGTCACGCAGCTTTCATTGCGGCCCGGCAAAACCGACCCGCCGGCAAAAGCAGATCTACCGCATGGCGGTCGATGAAATCGAGCATAATCTAAAATTGGTTTATCCCGGCATGACCTTGAAAGAGATGCAGCGCCGGGCTTACCCGGTGCCGGAAGAGTGCCGCCAAAATGCCTATCCCTGTATCATGCACGCGGTCGGCATGTGCGACGAGTACCCGCAGGTCAAACATCTGTTTCGCCAGGAAAATCCCTACGACTGCGAACTCGAGGCCGGCATGGTAGTTTGCATCGAGAGTTACATGGGTCCGCAAGGCGAACGCGACGGCGTAAAGCTCGAGCAACAGGTGCTGATCACCGCGGACGGATACGAGTTGCTTACGACCTATCCCTGGGAAGCCTGTTTGCTCGATTGATAAGGTTCTCCCGGTACACGCCGGGCCGCTATGCTGGTAGCAGGTGATCAGATTCCCACACATCGACCGCATCCCGCGCAGCGGCCGTCGGCCCCGCGCCGCCCTCGTCATCCCCGCGCGACCCTCGTCATCCCCGCGTTACACTCGTCATCCCCGCGAAAGCGGCGGTCCGACGTATCGGGATCTTGCAACGAGCCATCATTACGAGATCCCGGCTCGGGGGCCGGGATGACAGCCGCGCTCGTCATCCCCGCGCGACCTTCGTCATCCCCGCGAAAGCGGCGGTCCGACGTATCGGGATCTTGCAACGAGCCATCGTTACGAGATCCCGGCTCGGGGACCGGGATGACAGCTGCACTCCTCATCCCCGCTTAAGCGGAAACCTGTTAATTTTCGGCCCACATTCGAGGATAGCGATGTTGTGAAATAACGCTTAAGTCTATTAACTAATGGGCATCTGCCCACGAATTGTTCCATTATAATTAATGGGCGAAAAACTTGTTTTTGTTTCCTCCGGGGAGTAGGGTAACGCTTCGATCAGGGTCCGTAAATTCTTGCCATGAGCGCTACCGCCGAGTCATTGTTAAAAGAAGTAGAGGCATACTGCCGCAATGCAGGCCTGGCCGAGTCGACCTTCGGTCGTCAGGCGGTTAACGATGGCAAACTGTGCGCGCGGCTGCGTGCCGGTAAAAATGTGACCCTGGCGACTGCGCAACGGATTAGGGATTACATCGCTCGGCAAACGGCCGCCGGCAATGCGGCCGCCCCAGAAACCGAGCCAGATGGGCGGCAGACGCAATCCCCGGCGAGTAACATGACACATGTGACCGACGATCGGCCGTTTCGATTCTACGACAACCGTCAGAAATATCTTGCTTTTGTAAATACCTGTAACGAAAAGTGGAAGGTCGCCGAACGCGCCACGCAGGAACTGACGCATATCCGCCCCATACCGCCGGCACTGCGGCTGTTCGATGCCGGGGTTGGCGATGGTACCGTGTTAGGTCACCTGATGCGCGCACTGCATCGGCGCTTCCCGACGATACCTTTTTTCATCGTCGGCAAGGAAATCAGCCTCGAAGATGTGCGGTTGACGCTCGAGAAACTGCCCGACCGCTTTATCGAACACCCCGCCAGCGTCATTATCGTCACCAACCTGTATTACGCCGAAGCGCCCTGGTTAATGCCCAACAATGTCGCCAAGGCAGCGGCGCTGAACTGGATCGAAATGCCGCTGCGGGGTGCTTCCGCCCACGAATTCGGCGAACAATTGCGCGGTATCGACAAGCAACTGGTTGACGGCTGGCAGGTAAAGGCGAATGAGAAAACCGGAAATCCGATGTACGTGCGGCCCTCGGTGTTGGTGATGTTTCGCGAGGACCACCGTTTCCTGCTCGACGATGTGATTCCCAGGCGCGGCCAGGCCGCCGGCGGCGATTACGATCTGGTATTGGCATCGCAACCGTGGCGCGCGCGCATGAATGCCGATTTCAAGGTTAAACACGTGCTTTCGCCGCTGACCAGGAGCCTGCGACCGGGCGGCAGGCTGCTGACGGCGCAATCCTGCGGCGCTGATCCCGGGCTCGAACTGGTGCGCAAAATCTGGCCCGACGAAGATCCTTTTCGGGTCGGTCGGCACGAACTGATCAAGGTGCTCAAGGAGTATCTCGGGCGCGCGGCGCATAATTACAATTTCAACGCCGGCTCCGATGCGAAGTCGGTTTTCGAGTATCAAATGCATACTTTACCTACCGAAATCGGCGAGTCGATAGGGACATCGACGCTGTTTGCCGCCTGGAACGCGGCCATTTATGTCGGTCAGATCGAAGACGAGCGCCTCGAACCGGTGGTTTCCTCGGGTGAATACCTCGATGCCACCGCCGACATCTTGCATAAACACAACGGCATCTGGTTCAACGACGAAACTTTTGTGGTTTCCAGGAAACGCGATACCTGAAACTTGATCGGAGGTCGGCAGAATTGCATTCCCGGCGCTGTCTCCGCTCGCGATCTTGCGACAGCAGGATGGAGATTGCCAAACCCCGGGGGCTGTAGCCCCCCGACGTCTGCCAACAATCGAGTCGCATAACTTAACTACATTTGGAATCGCCGCAATGCAGGCAGGTGAGACAGTTATCGAGGCTGATGACTGCCCTGACCTGGCATTTTTTGCACAATTGAGCCGTGGCGGGGTAATCGTCGTCGGACTCGGCAGGCTGCTCCCGAGTCTCCAATTCTTGGCGTTTGGCATCGATATGGGCCTGCTGATGTTGATCGGGTTCGGCTTTTTTGAGCATGCCAATGGCGATCATATGCTGTTCGATGACATCGCCGATCTCGGCTACTATCGACGGCGTGTAACGCCCGCCTTTCTTGAAATAACCGCCTTGCGGATCGAATACGCTACGTAGCTCGTCCACCAGGAAAATAACATCGCCACCCTTGCGAAACACCGCCGATAAAATTCGGGTGAGGGCGATAATCCACTGAAAATGCTCCATGTTTTTGGAATTGATGAAAATTTCAAACGGGCGGCGCAGTTCGTGTTCGGTGCCCGGATTCAAAACGATATCGTTGATGGTGACATACATGGCGTGTTCCGATAGCGGCGTTTTGATCTTGTAAGTCATGCCATGCAGGGATTCCGGCCGTGCCAGGTTTTCATGCATCTGAATCACTTCGGCGCCGGCATCCGATTCCGCGGCGCTTGCCTGAGATTTCTCGATCACCGCGCTGTTTATAATTTTTTTATCTATCTTAATCGTCATGGAGCTTCCATCGGATGGTTAGTGTTTACCGTAATAACCTTCTTTGAGTGCATCGTGCAGGTTGGCTGCGGTATGCTGTTCACCGTCATACTCGATTATCTCATTACCCCGCGCCTCGATGCTACTGCCGTCGTTCAGCGTGAAGCGGTAGACGGTACGGGCCAGGTTCTCATCCTTGACCAGGACACCCTGAAAAGCTTCCGGGTTAAATCGAAAGGTGGTACACCCCTTTAGTTTTTGCCGATACGCGTAGAGATAAATTTCCTTGAAATCTTCGTAAGGAAAATCAGTAGGTATATTGGCGGTCTTCGAAATCGAAGAATCGATCCACTTCTGTGCCGCCGCTTGTACATCGACATGTTGTTTGGGGCTAATGTCGTCGGCGTTGACGAAATAGTCCGGCAGTGCCGCCGCCGCATCGGCGCCGGGCACCGCATTCGCATCTACCAGGTGGCGGTAAGCCAGCAACTCATAGGAAAAGACGTCGATCTTTTCCTTACTTTTCTTTCCCGCGCGAATTATGTTGCGCGCGTAGTGGTGGGCGAAACTGGGCTCGATACCGTTGCTGGCATTGTTGGCCAGCGACAGCGCGATGGTGCCGGTGGGTGCAATCGAACTGTGGTGAGTAAAGCGGGCGCCGTGTTGCGCCAGGGCCGCTACCAGTTCGGGTTCGATTTTTGCCAGTTGCTGCATGTAACGGCTGTAACGCGCGTGCAATTCCCGGCCCTCGATCGGCATGCCGGGCCGCCAGCCGTCGGCGCGCATTTCCGGTCGGCTGCGCAGCATATCCTCGGTCACTTCAAAGCGCTGCTGCATGATCGGCGCCGGCCCTTTTTCCTTGGCCAGTTGCAGTCCGGCTTGCCAACCGGCAACGGCCAACTCGCGACTAACCTGTTCGGTGAAAGCCAGCGACTCGTCGGAGCCGTAGGCCACCCGCAGCATTGTCAGCGCCGAGCCCAGTCCCAAAAATCCCATGCCGTGGCGACGCTTCTGGGTGATTTCAGCCCGTTGCGGCGCTAGCGGCAAGCCGTTAATTTCGACGACATTGTCCAGCATGCGTGTAAATACGCCGACCACTTCGCGAAACTTCGGCCAGTCGAAGGCGGCACGATCGTCAAATGCGTGGTTTACAAAAGCAGTCAGATTGATGGAGCCGAGCAGGCAGGCACCGTAGGGCGGCAGTCCTTGTTCGCCGCAGGGGTTGGTCGCACGGATATTTTCGCAAAACCAGTTGTTGTTCATTTCATTGTAGCGATCGATCAGGATGAAGCCGGGTTCGGCATAGTCGTAGGTCGAGCGCATGATACTGTCCCACAATTGCTGTGCCGGGACCCGACGATAAATCCGGCAGGCGATTTGCCCGTTATCGTTGCCGATATAGCCCTCACTGCTGGGCCAATCGCGCCACACGATCCGTTCCGCGTCCTCGAGATCCAGCTCCTCGGCCTCTTGTTCCACCTGAGTCAGCGGAAACGCCAGCGGCCAGTCCTGTTGTTCGATCACCGCTTGCATGAATTCGTCGGTGATCAACAGCGATTGATTGAATTGCCGCAAATAGCCGTCCTGTCGTTTGGCCTGAATGAAATCGAGGACGTCGGGATGGCCGATATCGAAGGTCGCCATTTGCGCGCCGCGTCGCCCGCCCGCGGAAGAAATGGTGAAACACATGCGATCGTAAATTTCCATGAACGACAGCGGACCCGAGGTGTGAGCGCCGGCACCCGAGACGTAAGCTCCGCGCGGGCGCAAAGTCGAAAACTCGTAGCCGATACCAGCACCGGATTTGAGGGTAATCCCGGCCTCGTGGAGCTTGTCGAGAATGCCGTTCATCGAGTCGGCGATGGTGTCCGAGACGGTACAGTTTATGGTTGAAGTGGCCGGCTTATGCGCCTGCGCTCCGGCGTTCGATATAATCCGGCCCGCCGGCACGGCGCCATGTTGCAACGCCCACAGGAAACGCTGGTACCAATGCTCGCGCAACTCGGGCGTGGTTTCGATATCGGCCAGCGTGCGCGCCACGCGTTGGTAACTGTGATCGATGTCTTGATCGACTGCCTGACCCAGGCGATCCTTTAATTGATACTTTTGCTGCCAAATGTCCAGGGAAGCAGCTTGCATCGGAACGGCCTGGGGCTTGCCGTCTACCCTATACAGCTTGTCGGCTTTATTCATACGTGAAAATTTACTCCAAAATTACAGCTTCGCATACCAGATATTGTGATTTTAAACGGGTTTGGTAGCGAGATATTGTGATTTATTATTACGCGGTCAATTTCAGGCCGACTTGATAAATATCAAATGGGGTGGTGCGCGTACGAGAAAAAGCTCGGCTGATCGGGTTCTATGCCGGTCACCGAAAGCCGCTTGTCGTGGACCCCTCGCGAAAGCGTTATTGGTCGGGCAGGATTACGGTCGTTTTAGCCAGTTTCGCGCCCTTGTCGGCGACCAGCTGAAATCGGAAAAGCAATCCGAAATAGTCGAAGTTCGTAATG
>DS021198.1:183046-184434 GCA_001735895.1 Olavius algarvensis Gamma 3 endosymbiont
CTCGTCAATAACAATGTCGTTATCAGGGGAGCGGCCTATGGTTATGGTTGCCTTGTTGAGTGGGAAGCTCGTCATTACCACGTCGTCTACCAGCAAATGCAATTCTGCCAAAATGTCATTCTCTTTTTAATATTGACTCAGTGAGTATAAACCGGGACTGGCCGGTTTCAAGGTAAGCGGTTAATCGATTAGACCCGCGGTCGCTGGTCGGCGACGATCGGAATGCTTATCAGCTTACCGATTCAGCGGTCTCTCGTGATAAAGTTGGCGGCCGCAGGAAGCGACCTCGACGCCTCGGAGGATTCGCCACGAGCTGCGGGACGATATTGGAAACCGCATGAAAAGACCGACCGCTTCTAATGTTGGCTGTTGCGCAGACGCTGATCTGGGCCTGCATTTATTACAGTTTCCCGGCATTGTTGCTGCACTGGGAACAGGCGCTCGGCTGGAGTCGCGCCGATTTGACCGCCGCTATTACGCTTGCCGTATTTGTCTCGGCGTTTTGCTCGCCGTTGTATGGACGCCTAATCGATGCCGGCCGGGGCGCATCGATGATGACCGCCGCCTCGGTGCTCGGCGGCTGTTGCCTGATGTTGCTGACCCAAGTCGAGTACCGCTGGCAGTTTTACTTGATCTGGGGATTGATCGGGGTTTGCATGTCGGGCAGCCTGTACGAACCCTGTTTCGCGCTGCTAACCCGAGCGCGCGGCGAGCGGGCCAAGCGCTCGATTATTTTCGTCACGCTAATGGCCGGGTTTGCCGGCACCGTCAGTTTTCCGGTAGCGCATAGCATTGCCGGCGCTCTGGGTTGGCGCGCCGCGGTCATGTTTTTCGGCGCCACCGCAATCCTGGTGGTCGCGCCTTTGATGTGGGTGGGCGCCAACGCCATCGAGCAGGCGGGCGCGCATCGGCATAGCGCAAACCCGCATTTGTCGCTGGCGGAAAGCTCATTCCTGCGCGGCCCGGTATTCTGGTGTCTGGCCCTCAGTTTCGGATTGGGCGCGATAGCGCACGGCATCGCACTGCATCATTTGTTGCCCATCCTCGATGAACGCGCGCTTCATCCCGAGGTCGCGGTTATCGTTATTTCATTTATCGGGCCGATGCAGGTGGCCGGTCGGCTCGCGATGATGGCGTCCGAGCCGCATGTTTCCAACCACGGCATCGCGATTGCCTGTTTTGTGCTGATTCTGTTGAAAAACTCGGTTATTAAATGGCCGATTTCCGCGCACCAAATCACGGCGATGATTGGATCACTTCGGTAATCCACATTTTTCGTGGATTTTGTTCTGGTTTAGTTGCTTCTGATCGGATTTAGCATAAAGCAGGCGCACCTATCCTGTAATCAGGCGGTTTAAATCGTTGTTGCGCCAACTTCTTCAGGTTTG
>DS021198.1:184484-198147 GCA_001735895.1 Olavius algarvensis Gamma 3 endosymbiont
TCTCGATCCTGTTATTGATCGGCGCCGCCGCGACGCCGATGTTGTTGATCGGCTTCGTTATCTTCTTCGGTGGCGCTTACGGCATGGTCAGCATCATCCGTCCGGTGATTGCGCGCGAATTGCTCGGTGAGCGCCAGTTCGGGGCGAAATCGGGTGCGCTCGCGCTGGTTTATCTGGCGGGATCGGCGTCGGCGCCGTTTCTGGGATCGCTGGGCTGGTCCTGGGGCGGTTACCGGATGGTGTTGCCCGGATTGACGCTGATTGTAATCCTGGGCCTTTGCCTGTACTTGGCGGCGCAACGCCTGGTGGCGAAAAAATAGCACTAAAACCCCCGTATCCATAGCTAAATGAGATATATTTGATTTCCTGCCGTATGGGGTGCCCGTCTATGTCAAAGAAACTCATCAATCATCTGCAATCGCAGCTGAACGATATCCGGGAACAGGGGCTTTACAAACAGGAACGCCCGTTGGAGTCGGCCCAGGGCGCGAGCGTAAAAGCGCAGAGTTGGGAGCAGGACCTAATCAATCTCTGCGCCAATAATTATCTCGGTCTGGCGAATCATCCGGCAATGCTCGAGGCCGCGCACCAGGGGCTGGACAGCCACGGTTTCGGCATGGCCTCGGTGCGTTTCATCTGCGGCACCCAGGACATTCATCAGGCACTTGAGCGCAAGATTGCCGATTTCGTCGGCATGGACGACGCCATCCTGTTTTCATCCTGCTTCGACGCCAACGGCGGCATCTTCGAAGTTTTACTCGACGACAGCGACGCGGTGATCTCCGACAGCCTCAACCATGCCTCGATCATCGACGGTATTCGGTTGTGCAAGGCGCAGCGCCATCGTTACGCCAACAACGACATGGAGCAACTCGAGGCGAAATTGATCGCGGCCCGGGGGGCTCGCTTTCGCCTGGTGGTAACCGACGGGGTTTTTTCGATGGATGGCACCTATGCCAACCTGCCGGCGATATGCGATCTCGCCGAGGTGCATGACGCGCTGGTCATGGTCGACGACAGCCACGCCATCGGCTTTATCGGCGAGCGCGGCGCCGGCACGCCCGAATTGCACGGCGTCGAAGGTCGGGTGCATATTACCAGCGGCACCTTCGGCAAGGCGCTAGGCGGCGCCAGCGGCGGTTATATCACGGCGCCGCAAGCGCTCATCGATATGTTGCGACAGCGCGCCCGGCCTTATCTATTTTCCAACAGCCTCGCACCGAGCATCGTCAACGCGACCCTGAGGGCGCTCGAACTGTTGCAGCAAAGTGCCGCCCTGCGCCAGCGGCTCGCCGACAACACCAATTACTTCCGCGAGCACATCGGCGCGGCCGGCTTTGACGTGATTCCCGGTAGTCACCCGATCGTACCGATCATGACCGGCGACGCGGTCCTGGCGCAACGTCTCGCGAGCGAGCTGATGCAGCACGGCGTATATGTCACCGCATTTTCGTTTCCGGTAGTGCCGCAGGGGATGGCGCGCGTACGCACTCAGATGAGCGCCGCCCACGAACGCGCGCAACTCGATTGCGCCATCGACGCGTTTGTCGCCGTCGGCAAACAGCTGAATCTCATTTCCTAGGAGCCCGACATGAAAGCCCTGGTAAAAGCCCATGATAAACCCGGCCTGTGGATGCAAGACGTGCCGAAACCCGAGCCCGGGCCCGAAGACGTTTTGATCAGGGTCAACGAGGTCGCGATCTGCGGCACCGATTTGCATATCTATAACTGGGATCAGTGGGCGCAGGAACATGTGCCGGTGCCGATGACCGTGGGCCACGAGTACATCGGAGTGATCGAAGCGATTGGTGAATTGGTGCATTCGGCCAAGGTCGGTGACCGGGTCTCGGGAGAAGGACATATCATGTGCGGCGAATGCCGCAATTGCCGTGCCGGGCGCGGACATCTGTGTCGCGATACCCGCGGCGTCGGGGTCAATCGTCCTGGTGCGTTTGCCGAATACGTTTGTATTCCGGCGCAGAATGCCTACAAAATTCCGCCGGAAATCAGCGACGATATCGCTTCCATTCTCGATCCGCTCGGTAATGCCGTGCATACCGCGCTATCTTTCGA
This sequence comes from Olavius algarvensis Gamma 3 endosymbiont, assembly GCA_001735895.1. Taxonomy (GTDB): domain Bacteria; phylum Pseudomonadota; class Gammaproteobacteria. The sequence continues at coordinate 186,558 of DS021198.1, forward strand.
CCTGGTCGGTGAAGACGTGCTGATCACCGGTGCCGGCCCGATCGGGTTAATGGCGACCGCAGTGGCGCGCCACGTGGGTGCGCGCCACGTGGTGATCACCGACGTCAACGAAAAACGCCTCGCTATGGCCGCTCAGTTCGGCGCGACGCGTATCGTCAAGGCCGACCAGGAAGATTTGCACGACGTCATGGATGAGCTCGGCATGCTCGAGGGATTCGACGTCGGGCTGGAAATGTCGGGCAATGAAAATGCGTTGCACGACTTGATCGATATCATCAACCATGGCGGCAAGATCGCCTTGCTCGGCATTTACCCGAATATCCCACGGGTCGATTTGAACCGGGCGATTTTCAAGGGCATTAGTCTGAAAGGCATTTATGGACGCGAAATGTTTGAAACCTGGCACAAGATGGTGGCGATGCTAGGCAGCGGGCTCGATGTAAGCGCGGTGATTACTCACCATATCGATTTCGCCGAATTCGAAACCGGCTTTACCAAACTGAACGCCGGCGAAGCCTGCAAGGTTGTCATGAAATTGGACTCGGAGTAAAAAACAGGCCAGGCCTGTTTTTTACTCCGAGTCCATTTTCCGGAAATTGCGCCGCAATTTCCGGACGGTCAGATAATCCCGCCGCTAAACTGATAGACAAAGCCGGCGATGGTGGCACCGCTTAGGCCCAGTGCCAGGTAGAGGACAAATACCGGTTTCTTGACCAGCGCCCAGACCGCAATCGCGGCCGGAATCGAAGATACCGCCCCGGCGGAGGCGAAGGCCATCGCCGCACCCGGCGTCATGCCGATTTCGATCAAACCCGAGATCAATGGAATCGCGGCGTAACCGTTCAAATACGAAGGCGCGCCCACGATTGCCGCTAGCGGTATCGCAAACGGATTATCGGCGCCGACGTAGCTCGCGATCCAGTCCGACGAAACATAGGCCAGCATCAGGCTTTCGAGGAAAAATGCAAGCGTCAGCCATTTGCCCAGAAACACCGCGATGGCGAGCGCTTCCGCATTAAAGGCTTTGATGCGCTCGGCCTGATGCCAGAACTTCCATCGCACCGATTGTGGAGCAGATGACGAGCAGCCGCTATCACAACAGCCGCCCAGTTCGGCGCGTAGCGGCGATTCGAGGCCCCCGTAGCGTTGAATCAGCAGGATCGACAATCCGGCCAACACTCCCATCGCCATCGCTGCCACGGTTTTGGCGACTGCGAACCCGAACCCGATGCCGGCGGCGGTAAGGATAAACATCTCGGGATCCATGATCGGCGAGGCGATCCAGAATGCCATCACCGGGGCCAGCGGCACCCCGGCGCCTAGCATGGCGGCAATCAAGGGGATGACGCCGCAAGAGCAAAACGGCGAGATCGCGCCGACCAGCGCGGCCAGCAGCGTCGCGCGCACCGGGTTGCCGCTAAACGCTTTGGCGATCAGCGAGTCGGCGCTGCTGGCTTTGGCGTAGGCGGCGATACCGATGGCCAGTGCGAAAAATGGCAGCATTTCCCACAGCGCATCGAGGGTGAAAGCTATGCTTGGAGCAAACTGCGGAGAATCGAAGGCCGCGAGTAGAGCCAGCATCAGGACCAGTGCTATAAAAACCCGGTCTTTGACGATCGATCCGATATACAGCAGGAATTGCTGGTTGCGGGTTTGGTTGTCGGCGATGGTGTTCATATTTCTAGTAATCTCGAAATAATGGTCTTAAAAAATCATGCAGCATCGTCCGCGGCCGCCACGTCGGCACAGCATTCTGCGGTCAGGTAGTCAACCAGTTCGCGCAGCAGGTCAAACTCCATTTTGCAGATCAGTGTCGCCTGGTGGCGATCCTGGCGGATCACGCCGGCAGATTTCAAATGGCCAATATGATGCGTCAGGGTCGAACCCGGGATCTCCAACTTTTTTTGGATCATGCCCACCGGCAGGCCTTCATCGCCGGCGCGCACCAGCAGCCGGACGATCTTGAGTCGCGTCGGATTACCGATTTTGGCGAGAAGGTTGGCGGCGGTATCCAGTTTCATGGTTGCGATGATAGGCAGTTATCCGGCAGCTGTCAACTATGTTTCTAGAATTATCGAAATAATAATAAATATCGCGTCCCCGAGGCAAATCTTGTAGCAGTAAATGGGATTAATATTCGATGAACTTATTGGGGTATAAAAAAAATCGATAATATCTGTTGCACTGAATTTTACGTTTTGATATCGTCGTGGCCTTATGCATCCGAGTCTATTCAACATTCGTAACGCCCACCCGATGTGCAGCTGTAGCTGTACTCCGGGGAGCGTTGTCCTATGTTGACGTCGGTTTGTATTCTTACCTAGATTTTATTTCCGCATAACCACGCTCCCCTGAAAAATTTCGCGTCAGAGGTTTCTCTGAATGGTTCAATTTTTTTGGAGTGTTATCAATGTATAGCTACATCATTACGGCCCGAGTCTCGGTCACCGGTAAATTTGACAGGCTACGCGGCCCGATCCGGCTTTTTCGAAGTGGGGTTTTACCGCTTGCGCCGAGAAACAGGCGCCCTAATTTAGCGCTGCTCTCCGCCGGTATAGGCAGCGATTTGAGTCAAACCGCGGTTAGCGGGTGGGCGGATTATCATGACTGACCTTAATCCGGCTGCCGGGATACGGCTGGGAACGCCATCGGCCTTGCAGCAAGCTAATCGATACCTGGAAAAAATTTCCGCCGCGGAACGCATTCAGTGGGCCGTCGATCAATTGCCGGATAACCAGGTTTTAGCGTCCAGCTTCGGCATTCAGAGTGCCGTGATGCTGCATCTGGTGACTTCGGTCAAGCCGGACATTCCGGTGATTCTGGTCGATACCGGTTACCTGTTCGAAGAAACCTACCGCTTCATCGATGAATTGGCGCAACGCTTCGACCTGAATCTGCATGTCTATCGATCAAAATTGTCCCCTGCCTGGCAAGAGACGCGATATGGAAAATTGTGGCAGCAGGGCTTGGCAGGGATCGAACACTACAACAACCTGAACAAGGTGGAGCCGTTTAAGCGGGCCCTGAACGAGCTGCGTGCCGATAGCTGGTATTCCGGTTTAAGGCGGCAGCAATCCGGCAGTCGCCGCGAGCTCGCGGTGTTACGCCTGCAGCATGGTCGTTGCAAGATTCATCCGATCATCGATTGGGACAATCGCGATATCCATCGTTACCTAAGACGGCATAAGTTGCCCTACCACCCGTTATGGGACGAGGGTTACCTATCGGTAGGTGACCACCATACCAGCCAACCCTTAACCCCGGGACTAAGCGAAGAGCAGACTCGATTCTTTGGCCTGAAGCGTGAATGCGGGCTGCACGAGTAACAGCATTAATACTATTACCTAATCCAACTGGAAATATCATGTCTGAAAATGTAATTTGGCACCGCCACGCGGTAACGCAAAAAATCCGTGCACGACGAAAGTCCCAGCGGCCGCTGGTCATTTGGTTTACCGGGCTGAGCGCGTCCGGCAAATCCACAATCGCCGGCGCGCTGGAGCAAATCCTGACCCAACAGGGTTACCATACCTATTTGCTGGATGGCGACAACCTCCGCCACGGCCTATGCCGGGATCTGGGTTTCAGCGACGCGGACCGAAAAGAAAATATCCGTCGTGTCGGCGAGATCGCTCGGCTGATGTCGGACGCCGGGCTGATTACGCTCGCCGCTTTCATATCACCGTTTCGCGATGACCGGCGGATCGTCCGCGATATATTGCCGGCCGGCGAATTTATCGAGGTTTTCGTGGATACGCCGCTCGACGTTTGCCGGGAACGCGATCCCAAGGGTTTGTATGCCAAGGCCGAGCGTGGCGAGATCACGAAATTCACCGGTATAGACAGCCCCTATGAAGCGCCGCAAAATCCCGAGCTACATTTGGATTCCGCCCGATTATCGGTGGCCCAGGCGGTCAATCAGCTGCTGGCCTATCTCGGAGAAAGCGGCGTGCTGCAAGCCGGATATCGACCGCTTGTGGCCTGATATCAAGGAGGCATATGCTATGGAACAAGCCACCGTTTTGGATAGTCCTGCACCGGCTTCTAGTATCGGCGAGCGTCCGGTAAGAAGCCTCGCCAAAGCGATTTCATGGCGCGTAACCGGATCGCTCGATACCATCTTATTATCGTGGATTTTTACTCAGCAGTTGACGCTGGCGATTGCTATCGGCACGACGGAAATCGTTACCAAGATAGTTCTGTATTATTTGCATGAACGCGCCTGGAGTCGAATTTCATTTGGACAAGTTGACTGACAGTCGGACTAGCCGCAACCAAAAATTCGGCGGCGAGGTCGTTTCGTTTTATATTAAAGAGTCGAATCCGTATCAGAGTCCGCTGAGGTGGCGCATGAAGTTACTAAATATCCGCGGCGCGTCCTGGGTTGTCGGTAAGGCTAGAATTTCGTTACAGAGTTGGGTTGCGCGCTGCGCTTCGAGTCCGCCGAACTGCAACAACCCCATCGCTTTGGCGCGCATTTCGTCGCCGTCCAGCGCCAGTTCCGGGTCGCCTTTGCAGTCCTTGCGCGAAACTTTGAAGCTGGCGCCGGATTCGGCTATCACGGTCACTTCGGCGCCCCAGGAGTTCGGATAGTTCGAAGCGTAGGGCTCGTCTCGGCTTACCCGGATGGCGCGGCGCAGCTTTTCACTGCGGCGGCGCGCGTCGGCATCGAAGGAATTCATTCCGACCTGGCCGTCGGTGAGGGCGATGGCGGCGGTGTGGTAGAGCGAAAATTTAGCCTGGTACTCGGTTTCCGGATGCCGGCAGTCGCAGACATCGAGTACCGCCTGGTAGGTTTTGATAGCGATCTCGCTGACCTGCTCGCGGTCCAACAACTGGTGGATTTCGAGCGCGCAGTCGATGATCGGATGCGTATGCCGGCACGATGGCCAGGGTTTGATCGAAGTCAGCGCAAGCTGCCACTCGTCCTCGGGCTGTCGCAGGATGTTTTGCGGTATCGGGTCGGGGCAGGTCGCGGCAAAGAAACCCTTGCCACCCTCCAGGATTTGAGCCGGACCGGTTAACCCGGCCGCCGCGAGTTCCGCGGCTAGCCAACCCGATTCGCTGGCGCGGCCCGCATGCAAATGCTTGCTCATCGCGCCGCTTTCCATGAACTGCCACAGGCCGCTGGACTGGGTGCCGGCATTACCCAGCGCGTTCATCGCCTGATTGTCGCTCAGGTCGAGCAAGCTGGCGGCCGCCATCGCCGAGCCGAACGGCCCACAGGTCGAAGTGTTGTGCCAGGTCCGGTAATGCGCCGGTCCCACCGCGGCGCCGATTCGGCACATGGCCTCGAAGCCATGCAATACCGCCCCCAGCACTTGTTCGCCGCTAGCGCCGGTTTTTTCGCCCAGCGCCAGTGCCGTCGGCAGCACCACGCAGCCGGGGTGGGTTACCGAGGCGCGGTGCAAGTCGTCGGTCTCGGTGACGTGGGTCAGCGCCCCCATTAACAGTGCCTCGCGTTTAAGGTCGAGATCGGCGCCTGCGGCCCAGTCGAGTAAAATTCTACCGACCGGCGTAACACTACCGGCATAAGCTGTCGCCACGGCATCCAGCGAGAACAGGGCGGCCTGATCGAGATCGGATGATGAAATCGGTTTGTTGCGGATCAAGGTGATCAATTCTTGTGTCAGGCTCATTGCATTTCCAATATTAAGTAGTTCGCCGCAGGATTAAGTTGCCCCGTAATAAAATGCGATCCTAGCGCCGGGAAAGAACAGGTCGGCGCCGCCGGTAAACGGCGACCGCTGTGGCAGCGATATCGGTGGCGCTTTACGTCGCTGCAAGTGGCTCAGGAAGATACGGCCGGAGCGTGGCCGTGTCGCGCTAGCCACTGAAAAATGAGCCCTCTGGGTTTATCGACTCCGCAAATCAGGTAGTCGAGCGTGTAACTATTGTTCATCGATGCGGCGAGCATGAGCTCTCCATTCTCGGTGCCGCAGAATAATAGTTCATCTCCCGCCTGCAAGACTTCGCTATCTTGCGGCAGCATAATCCGTTGCCCGTGGCGAGCGATCGATAACGCTATGCAGGGTAGCGAACTTTCGAGATTATGCGGATCGCGTTTGAGTTCGCCCAACGACAACTGTAATCCCTGTTGCAGGTGTTCGATAACCGCCGAGGCTTGCGCGGTACGCAAAGCTACCTGCCACAGATGGGGAGGGTTTTCGCCGATTAGCAATTTCAGTCGATTCACTGTCTGCTGACAAATATCTTCGCCCTGTTCGCGCAGATAGTCGATAAAAACCTGTACCTGCGGCGAGATCAGGTGCTTGAGCACGCGCCTTGCCGTAGTCAGGCTGGATTGCAGCACCAGATTGGCTTCGGTCGCGTCGAAGGCGATCTGGTTATCGTGATTGTTCTGGCGCACGATGGTAAACGCGTCGGGATTCAACGCCTCCACGCTCATTAAGATACTGAGGTTGACGTGATCGCTATCGGTGCCGGCCACGATCCCCGCGGCCTGCTGGATACCGGCGGCCTGCAGCGAAGCGCGGTTGGCTTGATCGTTGATGATGCGCGCCGCGCCTTCGACCTTGTCGGTTTGCGGATCGATGATGACCGGCTTGATGCCGTGCTGCACGAAGTATCGATACATCCATCGGCCCATACGGCCATAACCGCAGATAATCCAGTCGCCGGTCGGCACCGCGATCGGCTGACCCAGTTTTACCCCCGGGCTGCCCACCAGACAGGAGTTCAGGTTGTGCAGCCGCGGTGCGGTAATCGCCATGCTCAACAACTGGGCAAAAATTTCGAAGGGATTGATGATGGTGATATTGCCGAGTGAATTCAGGTGTTCGATGTGACGTTTCGAACTTGAACGGCACAGAATATGGATGCCCGGATTCAGCAGGCGGGCCATGGTAGAGATGCGCGCGTTAATATCCTCGTTGACCGTCAGAATTACCAGTCCGCGGCAATTCGGCATGCGTACTCCGGCGTCGATCAGGTGTTTCGGCACCGTCGGATCGGCGCACAGTCCCGGCATGTCGAGATGATAATCGCGCAGGCGCAGCGCCTTGATGCGCTCCGGATCGGTGTCGATGATGACGCCGCGCAACCAATGGTCGCTCAAACCTCGCGCCAACAGGCTACCGGTATCGCCGAAACCGCAGACGATATAAAAAGGTTGTTGGATGCGCCGCACCGAGCGCGCGAAACGATGTTCATTCAGCGCCAGCAGAAAGTGGGGATTCTGCGCCAGGCGGAAAATCGAGCCGATGGCGTAGAGCCAGGCAATCACGCCGAGGTAGATACAGACGATAGCCCACAGGCGCTGAGCGTCGGTAAACTCGGTCGGTATTTCGCCGAAGCCGGTGGTGGTGGCGGTATAGGTGAAAAAATAAAATGCATGAAACAGGCTCATGTAGGCGATATTGCCGTCGGCATCCTGTCCCGGAATCAAGGCCATGCCGGTAATGCCGATGGCGTAAACGATGATGAGCGCAAAAATCGGCCCACGCATATAACGCAGCACGACCATCGATACCCGGTCGAGATCGGAAGTACTTGCCATACCTTTGCCCTAGCGGCGTGAAATCAGCGTATCGCCGACGATGATGATAACCGTGACGAGGCTTGCGATCAGCGCGCCGCCGGCGAGCGAGACGATGTTGGCCATGGATTCCGATCCCGGCCCCGCGACGGTTTCGTTTTCGGCGACGATCCAGACCACGCGCGCGGCGATTAGCAAGACGTCGACTACCAGGCTACTCGCCAGCAGCAGCGCGCCCACCTGGGAGCGGTCACCAAGCTTGAGTCCGGTGGCAATCAGATTGATCAGGATCGCGATCGTCAACATCCAGACGTTGTGGTGGTTGGCGTTGTCGATGTCGCCCATGACGAAGGCGAAGGTGAAGGCCAGTGCCAGAATAATAACAAACCCAAAAACGACGCGTTCCAGGTTCATATCCACTCCTCCCGCTGGTGTTGTTATGACGTCAAGAATACGCCGATGCGGCCGGCTCGTCACCCGCTCTGAAAAATGTCGATTTATTCGCAGCTGCTTGTATGATTCGTCTATCGTCAAAATCGAAGTGCAGCTCGAATATGAATGATGCATACCCGCCGATCGTCGACGCCGATACCCAGCGTCGAATCCAGACCTACCGCGTCGACCAGATTAGGAAACGGCTGCTCGAGACCGACTGCGCGGCGATTGTTTTGTTCGATCCGGTGCATATCCGCTACGCCACCGGCACGCGCAATATGCAGGTCTGGACAATGCACAATATATGCCGCTACGCGGTGTTGTTCGCGAGTGGTGAGACGGTATTGTTCGAAGCGCCGAGAGCGGCGCATCTGGCGCGCGGATTAGTCGATGACATCCGCCCGGCTCTGACCACCGATTTCATGGCGGTCGGTCATCGCGCCGGCGAAATGGGGCGGCGCTGGGCGGCCTCGATGATTGCGCTGTTGCGCGAACAGGGGGTTGCGGAAAACCGGCTTGCCATCGATCGCGCCGACTTGACTCTGGTGCTGGAAAGTCAACGCCAGTCGCTGCAGCTGTGCGACGGCCAGTCGATTATGGAACGCGCACGCGCCATCAAATCAACGGATGAAGTCGAAGCGCTGCGCCGCTCGCTGCAAACCTGCGAACAAAGCCTCGCGCTCATGCGCGCGCGGGTGCAGCCCGGCATGCGCGAATCCGACGCCCTGGCCTGGCTGATCGAAGGCAGCATCGAACGGGGGGGGCGAATACCCGGAAACCCGGTTGCTCTGCAGCGGGCCGCGCACCAACCCCTGGTTCCATGAAGCCTCGGATCGCGTCATCGAAAACGGCGATATGATCGCCCTCGATACCGATCTGATCGGGCCGCTTGGATATTACAACGATATTTCGCGCAGCTGGGTGGTGGGCGATAAAAAACCCAGCGCCGCGCAACGCCGGCTGTATGCGCTCGCCTATGAACAGATGCGGCACAATACCGAACTGCTCGAAGCCGGACTCGGATTCCTCGAGTATTCGGACCAGACCTACCAGTTACCGCCGGAATGTATCCCCAACCGCTATGCCGATGTCGCGCACGGTTGCGGCCTCGGCGTCGAATACCCGTATATCTGGTATCGCGAAGACGAAGAGTGGGGCGCCTATGACGGTGTCTTCGAGGAAAACATGGTGATCTGCATCGAGTGTTACGCCGGCGAACTCGGCGGGCGGGAAGGCGTAAAACTGGAACAACCCGTCTGGCTCAGCGCGGATGGCCCGGTTTTGTTATCCGATTATCCCTTCGAACTGGATTATCTGTAAACATTGGCTGCCGAATCGTTGATCCGGGTATGAGTCTGTAGGAGTGAGGCTAGTGCGGCTCGTAACCATCAGCATGGTATTCGTCGTTCTCCTGACCGGTTGCGCGGCACCGGGAGTCGGTATTCCGGGCGGTGATGAACTGGCCAGGGCCTGGCGCTATGGGCAACATCTGTTGCCGCAATCCGCGTTGCGGGAAAATCAGTTTAAGTCGATAAGCGAAATTCGGGCATATCCGGACGCTTGGGTTGAACTGGTGGCCGCAAATAAAATAAAACCGGAAATCAAACTGCCGGCGGTCGTTTACCTGCACGGATGTGCCGGTAATCGCAATGGCGATTACTGGGGGAAGCTGGTTAACGGTCTCGGCTTCGCTTTTTTTGCACCCGACAGCTTGGCGCGGCCCAGAGAATCGCTATGCGATACGGGCAACATGAAAAAACTGAGAATCCCGCTGCGTAACTCCGAACTCCGCTACGCCCGGCGTCAATTGAAACGGCTCGACTGGATCGATCAAAGCAGAATCGTCCTGCTGGGATTCAGCGAAGGCGCGCAGACGGCTGCTGCCTATTCCGGGGATGAGTTTGCCGCCATCGTACTAATGGGAACCAACTGCAGGTTTTCCGGCGGGAGTCCCAAGGCTGCGTCGTCGATCGCCGTGTTGAGTTTAATGGGGAAAAACGATCGTTACTATGAGGGATTAGGCTGCCGGATCAAGCGCACGGTGAGCGGCTCGAAAAGCAGGGTGATCGACGGGGCCGGTCACAATTTGCGCAACAACAAGGAAGCAGTCAGCGAAATCAGGAAATTTCTGCAATACGTTCTGCGGGATTAATCACGCTTGCGAATAGTGTTCCAAGCTGCAAAGAGTTAAGGCTCAATGTGGTTGGGCGCTGCATAACAAGACCCTTTTAAGCGCTACCCGGGTGTCGTATTTTGGCCGCTCGCGGACCTTTAAATCCGGTCCGATATCAATCGATACTGATCCAAGTCAAGCGGCGATCAAACTATGCAATTACAGTAGTTGCGTGTGATAGGCAAGAGTACGAACAATGACCATTCATCATGAAGGCGACATGCCTTATATCATGTCAGATTTGCGCGAAGGGATTCATATGATGCGAAATGCTGCGCCCGATATGTGGCAAGCCTGGGCAAATTTCCTGGACGCAGCCCTCGCACCGGTGGACCTGGACCAAAAGACCAAGGAATTTGTCGCCCTCGGCATGAGTATCACCGCGCAGTGTAAGTATTGTGTCGGTATCCATGTGCAGAAATGTCTGGATGCGGGTGCGTCCGACAAGGAAATCATCGCCGTCTGTCAAGTAGCTATGGCCATGGGTGGCAGTACGGCCATGACTTATGTGGCTGAAGTGCATAAAGCGCTCGAGTTATACCACGAGAAGCAGGAGCGCATCGATTAGCGGGCGAAGCTCGCGTAATGCTTTTCGAAATGGCGGCGCATTGCAGTTAGTCCCGCTTTGACAATCGCGTCGCGCCCGAGGCCGATGCGGAAATGGTCCTGCGGGGTGTCGGCTATTTCGGAAACGTAAATCGAGGACGGCAATAACAGGACGCCGCTGTCCTCAATCAATAACCGGCAAAATTTTTCGCCGCCGCCGGGCCCGATGAACTTCGGGAATGCGACGCAACCGCCCAGCGGCGGCCGGAACTCCACCAGTCCGGGAAAATCGTCTAACAGCCGCTGCAAGAGCGCGACATTCTCGCGCAGAATTGCGCGGTTACGCTCCAAAATCCGGGCGAGGGCTTTGAGCGCAATCAATGACAAACGCTCGCTCGGTCCCGAATTGCAAATCGACAGATAGTGTTTGTAACGTTCGACCTTTTGCAGCAATTCGAGATCCTGTGATGCAATCCAGCCCAGGCGAAGTCCCGGCAAGCCGTAAGCCTTGGACATAACGCCCAATGAAATACCCTTTTCGTAGATATCCGCAATTTGCGGCAAGCGATGCGCGGTGTTCAGCTCTACTCCGCGATAGACTTCGTCGCTGAAAATGTAGATGCCCTTGGCACGGCAGAGCGCAACCAGGGCCTGCAGATCTTCATGCGGCATTAACATGCCTGTCGGATTATGCGGGAAGTTGAGGGATATCAGCTTCGTGTTCGGCCGCAGCGCGGCTTTCAAATCATCCAGATCGAGCCGCCACTCGGGCGGGTCGGCCTCGGAATTAGACGGCGACGATACCACCCGCCGCAGCGGCAAACCGGTGACTTCACAGATCGACAAGGGCACCGTTTCGGCACTCTGGTAATTCGGCACCGGGACTAACACGTGATCGTCGGCGTTTAGCAGCACTCTGGAACGGCAAAAACCCTCGC
>DS021198.1:205194-206778 GCA_001735895.1 Olavius algarvensis Gamma 3 endosymbiont
ATAAATTAAGTTGGTGTATTTGAAAGTGTTGCAGTGCCCGGGTTTTACGAATAAAACCATAAGCGACAACTTAATTTCAGGACACTGCAACATGTATACAAATACCCGATTTGGCGAACTTTTGAAAGTCCTTCCTAAAAATACTTTCAAACGCTGCGTTGAACAGCATCGGAGCGATAAACATAACACATATGAGCCGCCCGAGCGTCAAGCACAAAAGTAATTTATCACCGAAGCCCGACAGCTTTAGCGCACAGTTTCATCGATCGAAGTTAAGATCCTGGCTTGGATTCTCTGTGAAGGTTCTGCCTAAACACATATAGAGGGTCCGTGACGAAGCATTTTCTTCCGCCGCCCTAGAATCAATTCGAGTTAACCTGATGCCGGCCTACTCAATTTGCAATGGCTGGATATAAGCGTCCAGTTATTTACAGGCTCGGGGCAGGTGCAGTTCCTTAAACGTCAATCGGCAAGGAGAAGCACACGGGCAGTCCAATCAAACGCCAGGGGCTATCACGCAGCGCTGAGCAATATCGATAATCGTCTGCCGATAAAGAAAGATATTGCGGCGAGCTTTCACGTATCGACACCAGTTAAGTGTGAGGCTCTGCCCGTGCCTTCCTAACTCTGAGCGAGGAACCGATCCTGATCGAACAGGGTTTCCCGCTTCAACATGTAATACACGGCGCGTCCAAGCTTGTGTGCCAGTATGGTCATCGCCTTGGCCTTATTGTGTTTGCGCGTTTTCTTTTCGAGCCAGCGCTGCGCTGGTGGATTACCGCGCAGGAAAAGCGCCGCGGCCTCGCCGAAGGCCCAGCGTAAATAGGGATTGCCAATCCGAGCCCCACCGGTGCCGTGTTTTTTGCCCGCAGACTCGCGCTGGCACTTCACCAGGCGGCAATAGGAGACAAAGTCCTGCACCCGGGGAAACCGCTCAATGTCGTGTATTTCATACAGAATGACCAACGACAGGATATCGCCGATCCCATGCACCGATTGCAATCGAATCACCGTCTTTGGATTCACCGATTTAGCGGTCCGTTTGAGATACCATTTCAGTTGGGACAGCTGGCCATCGTAGAACGCGATGCGTGCGAGATCCAGATCGATACTGCGCTGGACGCTCGGGTCAGGAAAGGCCGAGCGCAGGGGTTCGCGATGCTTGGCATAGCGTAAATTCTGGGTATTCGCGGGCAGATTGTACTGGCTGAGTGTGTTTTTGATGTGGGCCATCAGTTCGCCGCGCTCGCGCGTCAGCTTGATGTGTCGACGCATCAGGTCCCGATGAGCGCGCATACCGCGGGGATAGATATAGGCATAGGGAAACATACCGCCCTTGAGTAGGCGGGCAATCTTTTCGGAATCGATGCGGTCGTTCTTGGCTTTACCGCCATGGATGGCTTTCATGTAGAGGGCATGGCCGAGTACGAACTCGATGTCGTGATCGGCGCAGAAATCGGCAATCCAGTACCAGGAGAACATACACTCGACGCCGATAATGAGATCATCACGATAATCGGCAATCGACTTCAGCAGGGCTTCTGGCGAGGCCTTGATATTTTTGTGAACGAGAATTGTCCGGAG
>DS021198.1:207363-214921 GCA_001735895.1 Olavius algarvensis Gamma 3 endosymbiont
TCACGGCATCGACCCAGAACGATATTGAGTATGGACGCAATGTTGAAATCGAGAAGGGCGCTAAGTATGTGTTTGATAAGGGATATTGCGATTACAATTGGTGGCATCAAATCGACCAGGAGGGTGCTTTCTTTGTGACCCGGTTAAAGCGTAACGCATCGATCAGGGTGCTCAAAAGCCGCTCGACCGAAGGAGATATACTGTCGGATGAGGTCATTGAGTTTAAAAACAAATGGCCTGGCGGCGGCCGGAAAAACAACTACGTCAAACCGTTGCGGCGAATAGTGGTGCATCGAGAGGATCATGTGGACCCGCTGGTACTGGTAACCAACCTGATGGGGGTCCCGGTTGAAGAAGTTGCAGCGCTGTACAAGCAGCGTTGGGCGATCGAACTCTGGTTCAAGTGGGTCAAGCAGAACCTGAAAATCAAAAAGTTTCTCGGTCAAAGCGAGAATGCGGTCAAAATCCAGATACTGGTGGCATTGATCACGTATCTCATCGCCGATCTATACCGGCAACTTTGTGGATCGAGACGCGGTTTTTATCTGTGGCTGGCGGAACTCAAATCGACTCTATTCCAGCGACCCAGACTCGAATTCGAAGTACTTAAACGACGACGAAAATGGAAATCCGATTTCCAAATACATCAAGCACAGTTGGCATTATGATTTATTCCGGACAGCAGTGCGCGTAAGCGGGGATGACGTCCAAAGTAAGTGCCATTCAGGTCATAGACCATTTTTCGATCGATGCCGCACCGCTGCGGATATCATCCGTCGGTGGCTCGGTGCGATTTGAAACCCTAGAAACGGAAGCGTAGTATCCTCGCCATGATAAAACTCTGCTGCAGTTTCGAAGTCCACCCGCTCAGCCCCGCGCTCGGAGCCGAAATTCGGGGGGTGGATATCGCTTCCGGTATCGACGACCGGCAGTTTGCGGATTTGCGCCAGGCCTATATCGATCACGGGGTGATTTTTTTACGCGACCAGGATATTACGCCCGAGCAGCACATCGCATTCGCGCGCCGCTGGGGCGAGATCAACGTCAATCGATTTTTTCAGGCGGTGGCAACCCATCCGCTTATTGCCGAGGTGCGCAAGGAACCCGGGCAAACGAGAAATATCGGCGCCGACTGGCATACCGATCATTCCTACGACCAGATTCCTGCAATGGGTTCGATTCTGTATGCGCGCGAAGTGCCCAGCGTTGGTGGCGATACGCTGTTCGCAAGCCAATACGCCGCCTATGATGCGCTATCGGATGGACTCAAAGCGATGCTGTCGACGATGCATGCGGAACATTCCAGCCGGCATGTCTTCGGCGTGGACGCCTTTGCCGCTAGCGAGATCGAGGATCTCGACGGCCGCTTGGGCAATACCGCGGCCGCGACCCAGGACGCCGTGCATCCAGTAGTGATTAGGCACCCGTTATCGGGACGATCCGCGCTTTATGTCAACGGCGATTTCACCGTCAAGTTCGCAGGCTGGACGCAGGCCGAATCCCGGCCGCTGCTCGACTATCTCTATGCGCATGCCTGCCGCAACGAATTTACCTGTCGGTTTCAGTGGCGCCGGGGTTCCATGGCAATCTGGGACAACCGCGCCACCCAGCACTGCGCGCTTAACGACTACCCCGGTGAACGGCGTTTGATGCACCGCATTACGCTCGACGGCGTCGCGCTCGAAGCCGCGATGGCCTGAGCGGCTGCCGCTGCATGGGTTTTAACCGGTCGCTTTGACTTCGTGCATGTATACGTCTTGCTGCGGGTAGGGGATGCTGATGCCGGCCGCGTCGAATTTGAGTTTGATGTGTTCCAGCAGGTCGGCGCGCACCGGCCAGTAATCGCCTGAATTTACCCAGGGACGCACGTTGAGATTGACGCTGCTGTCGGCCAGTTCGCCGACCGTGACTGCGGGCGCTGGATCCTTGAGGATGCGCTCGTCGCCTTCGATCACGGACATGATAATGTCGCGCGCCTGGCCGATGTTGTCGTCGTAGCCGATACCGAACACCAGATCGACGCGCCGCGTCGGTAGCGCGCTGGTATTGGTGATATTGCCCCCGATAATCCCCGAGTTGGGAATTATCATGCGCTGGTTATCGCCGGTATGCATAAGCGTTGCGAATAGCCCGATTTCATCGACCACGCCCGAGGCGCCGCCGGCGGTAATGAAGTCGCCGATTTTAAATGGGCGAAAGATGATAATCATGACCCCGGCGGCGAAGTTGCCTAGGGAATCCTTCAGCGCCAGGCCGACGGCCAGACCGGCTGCGCCCAGGATCGCCATTAGCGAAGTGACGTTGACGCCGAGCGAATCCACCGCCGCGAGCACGACGGCTATCAGCAGCACCGCGTAAGATATATTGCCGATGAAGCCGACCAGCATCTCTTCGGTGCCCGATTTTCGCATGGCGCGCTGGAGCAGCTTACTGAGCATGCGCGCAACATATTTACCGACGATGAAGATCGCAATCGCGATGCCGATCTGGATTGCCCAGTCGACGCCGTTTTCAGATACCCAGTTAATTAGGTTTTCCATGATTTCGCCTCTTGGATATTTCTATTATTGGTTAATCGCGGCGCGATTGTCCCATTTGTCGGACATTTTTGGGAGTCAAAATTTATTAACTCGGCGACATATACTGTCGCCGAGTTTAAGATCGGTTAAAAATTACCGATAGCAGGGAAAGTTCGACTATCATGCGAGTCAAATACAACTTATAACTATTGGGGGTCGGTCAATGGAATTACCTTTTGTAGGTGACGCCGTAAATACCTTCGTTTCCGGTTTCCTGTCGGTTGCCGCGACTCTATTCGTGCTGGCATTCTGTGCCGGCCTGGTCGCGATCGCCGTCATTTATGTCATCGATGTTACGCAAACCAAGCAGGCGATACGGCGCAATTACCCGGTAGTCGGCCGCTTCCGCTACTTTTTCGAGCACCTGGGCGAGTTTTTCCGCCAGTACTTTTTTTCCATGGATCGCGAAGAGCTGCCGTTTAACCGCGCCGAGCGTTCCTGGGTCTACCGCGCCGCCAAGCACGTCGACACCACCGTGGCTTTCGGTTCGACCCGGGATTTAAAGCCCGCGGGCACGACGATTTTTGTAAACTGCGCCTTCCCGACGCTGGGCGCCGACGCGGTACCGCCGGGAGAAGTCATTATCGGACCTCATGCTGCGCGACCCTATGTAACCCGCTCGCTGTACAACATATCCGGCATGAGTTACGGCGCACTGTCGGCACCGGCGATAACCGCACTCGCCCGAGGCGCCAAAAAAACCAATTGCTGGATGAATACCGGCGAGGGCGGTGTGTCTCCGCACCATCTCGCAGGCGGCTGTGATCTCGTGGTGCAGATAGGGACCGCCAAGTACGGCGTGCGTGATCTCGACGGCAATCTAAGCGATGAAAAGCTAACCCAACTGGCGGCGCAGGAGCAGGTCCGAATGTTCGAAATCAAGTTGAGCCAGGGCGCCAAGCCGGGTAAGGGCGGTATTCTGCCCGGAGCCAAGGTCAGCCCCGAAATCGCAGAGATTCGCGGTATTCATGTCGGTGAGGATTCGATTAGCCCGAACCGCCATCCGGATATCAATTCGATAGAGGATCTGCTCGCGATGGTCGATCGTATCCGGCAAGTGACTGGGCGGCCGGTTGGCTTCAAGTCCGTGATCGGCGCCAGCGACTGGCTCGATGATTTGTTTTCGGAGATTAACCGGCGCGGGCTTGCAACGGCGCCGGATTTCATCACGGTCGACGGTGCCGAGGGCGGTACCGGGGCCGCGCCGATGCCGCTGATCGATGAAGTCGGATTGCCGCTGCGCGAAAGTTTGCCGTTGGTGGTCGACAAGTTGAATCAGCACGGCTTGCGCGACCGGATCAAGGTCATCGCCTCCGGCAAGCTAGTGCATCCGGCAAAAATCGCCTGGGCCCTTAGCATGGGTGCCGATTTTTGCGTTTCGGCGCGTGGTTTCATGTTTGCGCTGGGCTGTATTCAAGCCCTACAGTGCAATAAAAACACCTGTCCGACCGGGATTACGACGCATGATCCCAAAATGCAGCGCGGCCTTAACGTGCTTAACAAAGCCGAACGAGTGGCCAATTTTCAGGATCAGGTCGAGCACGAAGTCGGTATCATTGCGCATTCCTGCGGCGTCAACGAACCGCGCCAGCTGCGTAGATTTCATTGTCGTGTGGTGATGGACAATGGCCGTTCGGTTCCGCTTAACGAGTTATACCCGGAGCAGGCGCCGCCGGTGGCAAATGGTATCCTTGCTGCGCAAGCTTCCCAGGACTAAGGAGCCAGTATGAAAGCGAGTGACCTGTTTGTGCGCTGCCTCGAAAACGAAGGCGTCGAATACGTATTCGGTATCCCCGGCGAGGAAAACCTCGACGACATGGATTCGTTGATCGGCAGCCCGATCCAATTTATCACCACCCGACATGAGCAGGGCGCGGCCTTTATGGCTGACGTCTACGGGCGTCTGACGGGCAGGGCGGGCGTTTGTCTGGCGACGCTGGGTCCGGGAGCGACCAATCTGGTCACCGGTTTTGCCGACGCCAATATGGACCGTGCGCCGATCATCGGCATCGCCGGTCAGGGTGCGACCACGCGTATGCACAAGGAAAGTCACCAGGTGCTCGATCTGGTCAATCTGTTTGCGCCGATTTCCAAATACAGCGTACAAATTCGGGAACCGGAAATCGTCGCCGAAATCGTGCGCAAGGCTTTCAAGGCGGCGCAGGCCGAGAAACCGGGCGGCAGCTTCATCGATTTTCCGGAAAATGTCGCGGCGATGCCGGTCGAGGGAAAGGAACCGCTGAAAGTACAAAGCGCCAAACCGCCGCTGCCGCCGGGCGATAAAATTACCCAGGCGGCCGAAATTATTTCCGGCGCCAGTTATCCGTTGATCATGGCGGGTAACGGCGTGGTGCGCGCCGCCGCCAACCGGGCGCTGGTCGAGTTTGCGGAAAAACTGAATATTCCGGTTGCCACGACTTTCATGGCCAAGGGCAGTATTCCTTTTTCGCATAAACTGTCGCTCGGCACCGTCGGCCTGCAGGCCAACGACTATGTCGCCTGCGGTTTCGACCGCGCCGATGTCATCATATGCATCGGCTACGATATGATCGAATATCATCCGCATCTGTGGAATCAAGCGAAGCGTAGCAAGATCATCCATATCGATTTGAGCGCCGCCGAAGTCGATGAGCACTATATGCTCGAGTGCGGCGTGATTGGCGATATCGGCGCCGGTCTCGGCGAGATCGCGGCGCAAGCGGCGCCACAGGCGGAATCCAAGGCGCAAGTCTTGCGCGAAACCATCGTCGAAGAACTCAACGCGCATGCCGAGGATAACGCCTTCCCGCTGGCGCCGCAGCGCATTATCCTCGATCTGCGCAAGGCGCTCGAACCCGAAGATATCGTCGTTTCCGATGTGGGCGCGCACAAGATGTGGATGGCGCGCATGTATCAGGCGGAACACCCCAACACCTGCATCATTTCCAATGGCTTTGCCGCCATGGGCATCGGCTTGCCCGGCGCGATCGCGGCCAAGCTTGCGCATCCCGATCGCAGCGCCGTGACAGTGACGGGCGACGCCGGTTTTTTAATGAACTCGCAGGAAATCGAAACCGCGCTGCGCATCGGTGTCGCGATCGTAATTCTGGTGTGGAACGATAGTAAGTACGGCCTGATCAAGTGGCATCAGGATCGCCGCTTCGGCCGCGATACGCAGATCGAGTTCAATAACCCCGATCTGGTGGCTTATGCCGAAAGCTTTGGCGCCAAGGGATATCGCGTCGAATCCGCTGCGGCCTTGCTGCCGACTCTGCAACGGGCGATTGCCGACGATACCGTAGTGTTAATCGATTGCCCGGTGGACTATTCGGAAAATATGAAACTCACCGAGAAGCTCGGTAACCTGATTTGCCCGATTTAGTCGGTCGGCCGACCGTTGCGGGCAGCCGAATCCGATCCGATAAGCCCGGCGAGATGCATAGCCAGGAGACCTTATCGAGCGTGGCGTCTAAAAATTCTTTACTAGAGTCGTCGTGCCGTTGTTGAATTCATAGGTTATTACCGCGAGTTCCGTGCCGGCACGGCGGTATTTCCAGCAGCGGCTGCGGTTGATACCGCAATTCGCGTTGCCCGTGTACATTGCCCAGCCGGCGCCGCTGGTGTCATTGCGCGCGATGACCGGGGGTGGGGCGCTGAACATCAAGTACCAGAACCGCGTCGCCTGATTGTTGCGATTGGGTGTACCCGGCGGCAGGTGCGCGGCGTTTTGCATATTGCGTAAGCTGCCGTTGAAATAGCGCGCACTGATGCCGTCGAGATCGACATAGGTCGCGTTGTTCGGCGAACCCTCCAGCGCGTAGTCGATCGAATTCAGTCGATTCAAAGACCCGCTTACGGTGGCGAAAATCATGTTGACCTTGGCATCCTCGGCGGCGGTGGAGAGGTTCTGCAATTTGCCCAGTACGATCGCGCTGACGATACCGAGCACAACGACGACCGCGATTAGCTCGACCAGGGTAAATCCGGATTGTCGGCGAAATTTTGCGATGACGCTTACCGGGAAACACCTTTATGCTAAGTAAATATAGCAAAAATACAGTATAACTATTTGAAATAGTTCAATATTTATAAAATTAGCCGGTTTCTCGATCAGACTGGACTTAGCCGCCGTGGACGCCCTGCCTGCGAGCGATTTGCGCGTGCAGGATATTCTGGTAATTTCTGATTTGTCTGACGTAGGTCACCGGTTCGGTACCGCGCGCGTAACCGTATTTCAGATTCTTGTAGTATTTTTTTTGTGACAGCAGCGGCAACACGCCTTTCAAATCGAGCCAGCTGTCGGGATCGAGGTCGAGATCCACGGCCAAGGCACGCGCGTCGTGAACATGACCCATGCCGACATTGTAGGCCGCCAGCGCGTACCACCAGCGATCCTCGCCCTCGATACCCTCCGGAATTCTACGCTCCAGACGGCTGAGATATTTGGCGCCGCCCATGATGCTTTGTTCCACGTCGAGCCGGCTTGTAACGCCCATTTCCTTGGCCGTGACCAAGGTCAGCATCATGATGCCGCGTACCCCGGTCGGGCTTTTGGCGCGCCGGTTCCAGTGCGATTCCTGATAGGATTGCGCCGCCAGCAGGGTCCACGGGATGCCGTTTTTAGCGGCGTATTTTTCGAATAGTCGCTGCAGCTGCGGCAGGCGAGACTTTATGCGCCTGATGAAGCTGCGCATATCGACATAGTCGAATTTCTCGGCCTTGTAATGCCGATCCTGCAATACCAGCAAGCTGCCGTCGCCTTCTATCGTTTCCAGCCACTGTTCGATCGAATCCGACAGTACTTCCCATTCCGGCGACAAGTTCCAGGCCAGCGCCTGCTGTTCCTCGATGGTGAATGCCACCTGTAGTTCCGGGTAAAAGCGGCGCTTGATATTGACTTCGCTCGAATTGGCGATAGTGCAGTCGATTTGCTTGCGCCAGACTAGCTGCAGCAAGTCTTCGACGCTCGAGTCTTCGGCGGATTCCCAGCTCAAGTCGGA
>DS021198.1:215248-230158 GCA_001735895.1 Olavius algarvensis Gamma 3 endosymbiont
TCTTCGAGCGGCGGATAAAAGGTCATTCCTGCAGTAGCGATATGGCCTTCGTCGTTGGATATGGCGTCGAGCACCTCGCGCTCGCTATCGCGTATGTCGAAGCGCAATTCGACGCCCAGAAATTTGGCGAAGGAATCCAGGTAGTCATATTCAGGCCCGGCCGCGCCTTCGTTGTCCCGATACAGCGTGGTCGCCGATTCCCGTGCAATAACGACGAGTTCCCCCGATTTTTTCAGAGCTTCGATGCCGGAGTCTCCGCCCAATAGCAGCAGCATCAGAATGAATAAAATCAGAACCACCGTCTTGATCGGTTGCCGGTGCCTGAAAGAATCCGGCAGCAGGGATTCGAGCCCGCGCTCGAATCGCATCAATGGAGCAATGATGAACCGCTGCAACTGCCTGCGGTTGTCGCTGGTATTGAGCAGCTCGAACAAATCAGTCAGGCTATGCCAGCAAAATCCCGCCATCGGCAGCAGGGATGTCCTGGTAACGGCGACCAGCTCGGTTGTTAGCAGAACCAGGAAATCCCGGGAAATTTTAAGAATGTTTTGTAAAATCTCGGCCATAGTGTCTTATTGCGGTCTGCGGTCAGCATAATCACCCTAATACGGAATTACCACCGTTAAGCGCGAATGCGCCGATTACCGGGGCCGCTGGATGCACGGATGCCAAAACTCACGGCCTGTAGTTTTCAATTGGCCGAATTAGGGACCGAGTTCGCTGCCCGGCTAACGGTCGTCGCGCGGGTACCCGGCGGCAGGATGTCCTGTGCGGTTGGCGGCAGTGAACTGTCCGATGCTTGTGAATGGCAATGGGATAGAGTCGCCCTGGTTCAAGTCTTGGTGATTGTGAGCTCGAGTCCCGCCACCCTGAGTAAGTCGACCTCCTGCTCGAGGTCGGCGGCGGTGAGTGGATGATGCTCGAGCCAGAGTCGGGGGATTTTGAGTGTCATGCCTTGCGCCGCATCAAGCTTGACCTGAATCGGCGGCAATTCGATCGGGGTGCGGCCGCGCTTGAATAAAACCGCCAGGCGCAACAGGCGAGTCATCAGGCCGAGCGCTTCCGAGCGCACGTAAACGTTGTCTTCGATCAGCTCGGCGTGAAACCGGCGCCGGTGCAGGCGCACCATGATCGACAATGCACCTTGTTCCTGGCGCGAAAACCCGGCCAGATCCATGTTTTGCAAGACATAGGCGCCATGCCGGTGGTGCTGGCTATGCGCTATCATTAGACCGATTTCGTGCAGTTGCGCGGCCCAGCCCAGCAAGCGGCGTTCACGCTGTAGCAAGCCTTGTTGCTTGACCTGGTCAAACAGCATCAACGTAGTTCGGCGCACGCGCTTGCCATGATCCAGATCGATGTGGTGTCGTTTCATCAACTCGAGTACGGTGGCGGCGCGCCGGTCTTCGTAAAGCACGCGCCCGATCAGGTCGTGCAATACCCCCTCGCGCAGCGAGCCGTCCGAAATGCGCATGAATTTCAAGTCCAGTGCCTTGAAGATCGCCATCAACACCGCGACACCACCGGCGAAGACCGGACGCCGTTCATCGCTGAGCCCGCTAATTTTAATATTGTCGCTATGCCCGGCCTTGACGATTTTAGTAACCAGTTTCTTAAGGCCCTTGCGGGTGATTCCGGTTTCGCTCCAGCCGTTTTCGTGGATCACGTTGTCGATCGCACGCGCGGTACCCGAGGTGCCGATGATGTCTTTGGCGTCGAGCGCTCTCAGCCTTGCGATCCGGGGCTCCAGCTCGAGCCGCGCGCTGAGGATGGCGCGCCGCATCCGCAGGTGGTTGATTTCTCCATTGGGGAAAAACTTTTCACTGCTGCTGACGCACCCCATGTAGAGGCTTTCGAGAAATACAGGGTCGCTTTTGTCGGCGACGATTAATTCCGTGCTGCCGCCGCCGATATCGACTACCAGCCGGCGGCCGCGGTCGCCCTGCAGGGTTTGCGCCGCGCCCAGGTAAACCAGACGCGCCTCTTCGTAACCGGAAATGATTTCGATCGAAAAACCCAGCGCCCGTTCAGCCTCGCGGATAAATTGCTTCGAATTTTTGGCCTTGCGCAGGGCATTGGTGCCGACAATACGCACGTTGTCGGACTTCAATCCCCGCAGGCGTTGGCCGAAACGGGCCAGGCAATCGAGCGCGCGTTCGCTGGCTTCCGCCGTGAGCAGGTTGCTGGCGTCGAGCCCGCCGGCCAACCGCACCATGTCGCGTTCGCGATCGATTATGGTGAGTGCATGTTTTTCTTCGCGCGCCACTACCATATGAAAACTGTTCGATCCGAGATCGATCGCGGCAAACTGTTCCATCTCAGCAAGCGTCCTGGCTGGGTGACGGCGACAAACCGGAATTTTCGTACCGATCGCAAATCTTCATGTTGTCACGACGATATTACCAACGTGTTTTTTCTGTAGAAAAACTTCCTGGGCTTCGCCCAGTTGTTGCAGCGGAAAAGATTGCGCCAGCAGCGGTTGCAGTAAATCCTGTTCGATCAGGCTAACCAGTCTTTGCATCGTACCCGGCGGCACGATGGTAGCGCCGGTCAACTGCAGATCTGTGTAAACCAGCTGGCGCAGGTCGAACTCCACCAGCGGCCCGGCAATCGAACCCGAACTAGAGTAACGCCCGCCCTGGCGTAATACATTGATCAGTGTCATGAAAGCGCTGCCGCCGACGACGTCGAGCGCGACGTCAACCGGGCCGCCGTGGCCGGTTAGCACGACGGCTCGCATTTTAGCCGGGAATGTCATCGCAACTCCGAAACAGTCAACGCCGTGATGTTATGCAATGGCATACTGCGAGTCACGGATTTTTTAAATAGTAATTCCGATGCGAAACCCGAGGACGAGTGCAAGCCGACAAGATTCCCGCTTGCGTGGGCATGATACTAGATGGTTTACTAGGCGTTATGCCGGTCCTAGGGCTGGTAGCCATCGCATACAAAGAACCATTTAAATCGGGCAGCATGCGATGGCGTCCGGATTGGCGGCAGGCTTGCGCCAAACCGGCCCGGAGCGATACCAGGAGGGAGAATGACAGAGTTGATTTCTACGCAGGATTTCCGCGCATTATTTGAAAATGATGCCGAATTTGCAGTGATCGATCCGCGCGAATCTTCGGACTTCGCCGCTGGACATTTACTGGCTGCTTCCAATCTACCGCTATCCCGGCTTGCAGCCACCATCGGCCAAGCGGTGCCGCAAACCGATACCCTGTGTGTGTTAACCGATAACGGCGGTGGTGAGGCGGCGTCAGCCGGCCAACAGTTGCTCCGCCTCGGCTACGATCGGCTTGCGATTCTCGACGGTGGTGTCGCGGCCTGGGAGACTTCCGGCGGTAGCGTCTTTTCCGGAACCGGTGTGCCGGCCAAAGCCTTCGGTGAATTTGTCCGGAAGCATAGTGCCACGCCGATGATGAATGCTGCCGAACTATACCGTCGCCGGCAACGCGATGATGCAACCTTACTAATCGATGCGCGTAGCGCCGAGCAACACGAAAGTTACTCTATTCCGGGCGCGGTATTCTGCCCCGGCGCCGAATTGATCTATCGGGTATTGCCGGTCCTCAACGCCGACACCGAAATCGTGGTTCACTGTGGCGATCGAACGCGCAGCATCATTGGCGCTCAAACCTTAACCGAGGCCGGTTGCCGCCATGTGTACGCCCTCGAAAACGGCACCATGGGCTGGCAATTCGAGGGTTTGGAGCTCGAGCATGGCAACCGCGAGTCCCTGCCGTTACCCGATAGCAGGTCGCTGATTTTGACCCGGGCCATCGCCGACCAGTTGGCCGAGCGCTGGCATATAAATCGTATCGACTCGATTGCCGTGCACGCACAGCGCAGTCGCTACCTGATTGACGTGCGCAGCCGGGAAGAGTTCGAGGCGGGACACATTCCCGGTACGCTGCATATTCCCGGCGGGCATTTACTGCAAAACGTCGAGCATTACCTGGCGGTGCGCAATTCGGTGGTAGTACTGATCGATTCGGACTGGGTGCGGGCGGTTACCACGGCTGTTTGGTTGCGCCGCATGGGATGGCGGCGGGTTTACGTGTTTACCATCGAGTCCGGGCACGAGCCGCTGGAAACCGGAGCCGGCACGCAGATCGAGATGCCGCAACAGCGCAACCTCGATCCGAACGACTATGCCGACCACGATACGCTGATGCGCGAAAATCGCGCTTATCTGGAATGGGAGATTGCGCTTATCGATCGGCTTCCGGGCGACCCCGCAGCCCCCTACATGGAGATTTAGAAGATCGCCGATTCAAGCGCTTTCGATTGAAAGCAGGGTCGAATTCGAACGGTTTTACAGCGAGCTTAGCTGCTGCAATTCGCCTGAATACGAAGCCTTAAGCTACAAGGGAAATGTCGATATCCCCCATTACCTAAATTGGCTCTGATCCGGCCGTTTCCTTCACCGCGTTGACTTTTAAGGCCCCTGCCACGGCAAGTTCCTTGGCCCTATAAGCCGAATTAGCTGGCATGGCCGCCATCAACCTTTAGCAATAGACTCTCGATTTGACTTGCCTGGAGCCCAGGCAGATACTGCCAGTCGCACATGGATTCCGGAAATCGCGCCATGCGGGCAATGCGAATTTGCAGGAATACAGGCTCGCGTCCACCAGGCGTAACGCGACAATGGCGACACCTCTCGTGCCCCAACCCCACCCAATTCCCATTCCCCGAGAAACAACGGGGATTCCTCGACGCGGTTTTCTGCTGCCCGCAAGCGGATAGGAGCGCGTTCAATCACTTACCTATAGAGAATGAGATTATGAGTATCACGAAATTGAAAAATATCTTGCTCGGCGCCACTGTTTTGTTGTTCATGATTGCGGCATTATTCACGTCACAATCGGTATCGGCTAACGACAATCTCCCGAACTTCCACCGCTGGTATCTCCAATTCGGATTTGATGTGGCCGAGATCGGTTCCCGCTTTGTTTGAATCGCCCCGGGTTTGTCGGAGGCTCAATTTCTTGAGAGGATTGGGTAATGAAGACAAACAAAAGATATTCCCCGGAAGTCCGGGAACGGGCGGTTCGTATGGTTTTCGAGCATCAACATGAGCACGAGTCCCAGTGGTCAACCATTGAATCGATATCATCGAAAATAGGATGTACAGCAGAAACGCTACGCCGCTGGGTGAGACAGTCAGAGATTGACCAGGGGAAGCGTGGCGGCATCTCTACGAGCGAGCGAGATCGCCTCAAGGAACTGGAACGCGAAAATCGAGAGCTCAAGCAGACCAATGAAATTCTGCGCAAGGCTTCTGCCTATTTCGCCCAGGCGGAGCTCGGCCGCCGACCGAAATAATGGTGTCGTTCATCGACGATCACCGGGTCGATTACGGAGTCGAGCCAATCTGCAAGCGATTGCCGATTGCTCCGTCGACCTACCATGAGCACAAGGCGCGAGAACTGGACCCAGATCGCTGTTCGAAGCGATCAACTCGAGATCGACATCTCAAGGCGGAAATTAAACGCGTCTGGGAAGAGAATTTTGAGGTGTACGGCGCTCGCAAAGTCTGGTGCCAATTGAAGCGGGAGTGTTTTGTTGTGGCTCGTTGTACGGTAGAGCGTCTGATGCGGAACTGGGTCTGAGGGGTGTAACAAGAGGTCCAAAGAACTGCTGGACGACCATCGCTGACGATTCCCTTGCCCGGCCTGCTGATCTCGTGAATCGTGAATTTAGCGCGATTCGGCCCAATCAGCTGTGGGTTGCCGATATCACCTTCGTGCCGACCTGGTCGGGATTCGTCTATGTCGCCTTTATCATCGACGTATTCGCTCGATATATCGTCGGCTGGCGCGTCAGTCGTTCGCTGAAGGCAGAACTGGTTCTCGATGCCCGGATCAAGCCGTCTGGTCAAGAGCGATTGCCGGCGATCTGATTCACCACAGTGACCGAGGCAGCCAGTACTTGTCGATCCACTACACCGAGAAGCTCGCGGAGGCCGGCATTGATGCTTCTGTCGGTAGCGTCGGTGATTCTTACGACAATGCTCTCGCTGAAACGATCAACGGATTATACAAGACTGAAGTCATCCGAAAGCGTGGTCCCTGGAAGGCACTCGACGATGTCGAATACGCCACGCTGGAATGGGTGGACTGGTTTAACCATCGACGATTACTCGAATCGATCGGCGATATACCGCCGGTCGAGTATGAGCTGATGTATTATCAGCAACTGGAAGAGTCATTCGAGGCAGCATGACTCACACAAAACAGCCTCCGGAAATCCCGGGGCGATTCAGTTCCGGATGACGACCCGTTTGTGGATGGCTTGCCGGCTTATGGAAATTCTTTTATCACCCAGGGTTATATTTATCCCGCCGGTACGCTCGAACCCTGTACCGAACCAAACTGCGGCGGAGTCAACGAGGACGGAAGCGCGCAATGGCCGGAAAAGGTCATCGGCAAGTGGACCTGTTTCGGCTGGCATGTAGCCGACGCGGCCACTGCGGCTAGCGGCGCGGCTGTGGTGACTACCCAGATCTACGAGTTCAGCGACGTGCCGGGCAAGGTCAGCTTTGTTTCCGATGGATTCGAGCTTGCCTTCTTCGACACCAACCCCATCCGACGCGCGGTAACCGGCGGCACCGGCCCGCTATCCAGTGTACGCGGCCAGGTCAGGCAGAAATTCCTGGGCTTTGCCAATGCCAGCGGTGGCGTCAACCTGAAATTCAAAGCCTCGATGCGACGTTATTGAAAATAGATGCTAGGGCAAAAAGACTTGAATAAAAGTGACAGTTAACTTATCTCGCACAAGAAAGAAGTTAAGTTAACTGTCACTCTAATTGGGAGCCAAATCAGTCTGTGATGCCTTGAAGATGGCCGCCTGGCAGCGCCGACCCAAGGCAGGTTTAATCCATCACTCGGATCGTGGGTCTCAGTATGCCAGCAAGGCATTCCGAAAATTACTCAGAATCAACGGGTTCCAGGGCAGCATGAGCCGTAAAGGTGACTGTTGGGATAATGCGGTGGTCGAGAGCTTCTTTGGCAGTCTGAAGCAGGAGCGGGTGCAATGGCGAAATTATCAGACTCGATATGAAGCACAGCAGGATATTCTGCAGTACATATCCAGCTGGTATAACCCATATCGATTACATTCGACGCTGAATTATGTCAGCCCGAATGATTATGAAAAACGACTACTCGAAACGAAGCATGCCGCTTAACTGGGGTGTATCAAAAAGTTTGACCACGTCAAGTGTCGATTTAGAAATGCCGGCGTCGCGAGCACTTATCTTTGGTAACCCGGTTGCCGGAACCAAATTGATGCAAAAAGACATTGCGATCAGCCTTGACCTGCCACTGCGTCTAGCCATCGTGGATAAAGACGGACAAACCATGCTGATTCATCAAACCACCGAAGACTACTGCGGGAATTACCGGGTCGAAAATCATCCGGTACTGGAAAAGATAGAATCGCTTTTCGCCGCATTGGCCTTAGAACTTAGCAAATAGTGGCGACTACTATGAAACAATACAAAAAAGATGTTAATGCCGTGGAATCCTTAACCCCCGAGCAATATCGGGTTACTCAGGAGAATGGCACAGAGCCCCCAGGGAGCGGAGAGTATTTAAGTAATTACGAACCCGGCATCTACGTCGACATCGTATCGGGCGAGCCGCTGTTCGCGTCCTCTGAAAAGTTTGAATCGGGTTGTGGTTGGCCAAGCTTCAGCAAGCCCATCGATGATGCCTATATTAGTGAATTAAGAGATACGGGCCATGGCATGATTCGCACTGAAGTGCGCTCGACCTGCGGTGACAGCCATCTCGGTCACGTTTTCCCTGATGGCCCGCAAGATCGAGGTGGTTTGCGCTACTGCATCAACTCCGCTTCACTAAAATTCATCCATAGAGATGAGATGGAAGAACTAGGTTACGGGCAATATATCGATCAAATTGAAACTGACGCAAAATAACTTTTGATCGCGTAATTATCGCCGGTGCCCGCTTACCGACAAGTGTTTCGCGCCTGGTTCCGATACCACTGTAAGCTCATTCGTTTTTAGATTGCTTCCTGCTTATGACGCTTACGACTTTATTGCAGGTTTTACGACTGTATTAAGCCCCCAGTGGGGGCTATCGCTCCAGTGCCAATCGTCCTGATTTAGCTAAACCTCATCCCAGCTCCCGCGTAAGCCTGCGCGGCTTTAGGCCCTGTGGGTCCCGGCGGGCTCCGACGTATCGGAATCTCCAAATAGCTCGTGATATAAATTGACGTGGTCAAACTTTTTGATACACCCCAGTTAAGCGGCATGCTTCGTTTCGAGTAGTCGTTTTTCATAATCATTCGGGCTGACATAATTCAGCGTCGAATGTAATCGATATGGGTTATACCAGCTGGATATGTACTGCAGAATATCCTGCTGTGCTTCATATCGAGTCTGATAATTTCGCCATTGCACCCGCTCCTGCTTCAGACTGCCAAAGAAGCTCTCGACCACCGCATTATCCCAACAGTCACCTTTACGGCTCATGCTGCCCTGGAACCCGTTGATTCTGAGTAATTTTCGGAATGCCTTGCTGGCATACTGAGACCCACGATCCGAGTGATGGATTAAACCTGCCTTGGGTCGGCGCTGCCAGGCGGCCATCTTCAAGGCATCACAGACCAACTGCGATTTCATCCGAGGGCTCATGCTCCAGCCCACAACCTTTCTCAAACACAGATCTATCACGACAGCCAGGTAAAGCCAGCCCTCCTGGGTCCATACATAAGTCACATCCGCTGCGTAGACCTCATCAGGCTGGGGCACATCAAATTGCCGCTGAAGCAGATTGTCGTACACCGGTTGTTTGTGATTGCTGTTCGTGGTCACCTTGAATTTCTTGCGATGACGTACCTGAACTCCGGCCTCCCGCATCAAATTCCGCGCCTTATTCCGGCTCACCGGATAACCCAGACAGTTCAGGGCCCGTTTCATACGTCGGCTGCCGTAGGTATGATCACTCGCATCATCAACCCGCTGAACCCACTCCAGCATTTCCTCATGCTCGGGATCAGGCGGTCTTGTGTCCATCTGGCGCCGGTAGTGGTAATAACATGACCGGTCCACACCCAGCACCTGACACATCAGGCGAACGGGAAAGGTATTCTTGTGTTGGGTGATAAACGAGTATTTCATTTCGTTTCTGCTGCAAAGAATACCGTCGCCTTTTTTAAGATTTCTTTCTCCATCTTCAGGCGTTTGATTTCAGCTTTAAGTCGACGGTTCTCTTCCTGATCCGGTGTCAGCTTGCCGTTCCCACGGAAAGCCTGGATCACCCGATTGTTCCTCTTGCACCCATCGGCACAGCATATTGGCATTGATGCCCAGGCTTCGCGCTGCTTCCGCCCGGCTGTAGCCCTGATCAGTTACCAGGCTCACTGCATCCAGTTTGAATTCTTTCGTATATTTCTTTCTCGTTGTCATCTATCGTTACCTCAGTTAAGTTTCATTATCTCTTAACTGGGTGGTATCAATCTATTGGACCATGTCAAATTGCCGACACTGCAAGATCCCCGCTTGCGCGGGGGATGACGTTATGGAGCAGGATCTCTTAAAACGCCGCCATTGCAAGATCCCCGCTTGCGCGGGGATGAC
Organism: Olavius algarvensis Gamma 3 endosymbiont; assembly: GCA_001735895.1. Classification (GTDB taxonomy): domain Bacteria; phylum Pseudomonadota; class Gammaproteobacteria. The sequence continues at coordinate 224,859 of DS021198.1, forward strand.
TTTATGGGGCGAAATCTTGTAACGCGCCGACATTGCAAGGTCCCGATACGTCGGAGCCCGCCGGGCCGCGCAGGCTTACGCGGGGATGACTTTATAGGTTGCGAGTCGTTCCGACTCGAAAGTTTGAGTCTTTTTAAAGTCCCGGCGTCACTCTTTCGTTCCGATTCAATGCTTAATCGGCAATACCCTGGTTATTCACACCGGCATAGCCGGGGGTTTCGGGCATTAAATGACATCAAATAACTTGACCGGAGCTTCCTCGAATCACTCCACGGTGACCGACTTCGCCAGGTTGCGCGGCTGGTCGACATCGGTGCCGCGCAGGACTGCGACGTGATAGGCCAAAATCTGTAGCGGAACCACCGACAAGACCGGCGTAATGTAATCCGTGTCGCAGTCCATTTCGATAACGACGTCATCGGTGTCCGTCTCGAGGTGCGCGCCGCGGTGCGCGAACACGTACAGCTTGCCACCCCGCGCCTTGACCTCTTGCATGTTGGAATGCAGCTTTTCCAACAATTCGTCATTTGGGGCAACCACGATCACCGGCATCTCGGCATCGACCAGCGCCAATGGACCATGCTTGAGTTCGCCCGCGGGATAGGCTTCGGCATGGATATAGGAAATTTCCTTGAGTTTCAATGCGCCTTCCATCGCGATCGGGTAATGCTCGCCGCGACCCAGGAAAAGCGCGTGCTGCTTATCGACGAAATCCTCGGCAATGGCCTCGATACGCGCTTCCAGGCGCAGCAACTCATCGATTTGCCGCGGCAGGGTATTCAATTCCCCGATGATGGCGGCGCTGGTTTTATCGTCGAGGCGCTGCTGCATCCGGCCGAGCGAGGCAACCAGTAACAGCATTGCCACCAACTGGGTGGTAAAGGCCTTGGTCGAGGCGACGCCGATTTCCGGTCCGGCACGAGTCATCAACACCAGGTCGGATTCCCGAACCAGCGAGGATTCGGGAACATTGCAGATACACAGGCTACCGCAGTATTTATCCGAAGCCAGGCTGCGTAAGGCGGATAAGGTATCGGCGGTTTCACCGGATTGCGACAGCGTCACAAATAAAGTGTTATCCGGCACCACCGACTTGCGATAGCGAAATTCGCTGGCGACTTCGATGCGGCAGGGTAAATCCAGCAGCGCCTCGATCCAGTAGCGAGCGACCATTCCGGCAAGATAGCTGGTGCCGCAGGCCACGATTTGCAGGTTTTCGACGCGCTTGAAAATTTCCTCGGCGCCGTAGCCGAATACATTGTCGAGTACCGTCGCATCGGTTATCCGACCTTCCAGGCATTCCGCCACCGCCTGCCCTTGTTCGTGGATTTCCTTTTGCATGTAATGCCGGTAATCGCCCTTGTTGGCGGCATCGGCGCTTTGCTCGCTGGTTTTTACTTCCATTTCCCGGGCGTTGCCGACGGCGTCGAAAACCTGGTAGTCGTCACCGCTGAGCACGACATAATCGCCTTCGTCGAGATATACGAAGCGGTTGGTGACCGGCAGCAGGGCGGAAACGTCCGAGGCCACGAAATTTTCCTTGATGCCGATACCAACCACCAGCGGGTTGCCGCGCCGGCAAGCCACCAGCGTGCGTGGATCGTCGGTGGCGATGATCCCAAGCGCGAAGGCGCCCTCGAGTTCGTCGACCGCTTTTTTGACGGCAGCGAACAAGTCGCCGTCGAGATAGCTGTCGATCAAATGGGCAACCACTTCGCTGTCGGTCTCGGAACTGAATTCGTAACCCTGCTTCAGCAGCCGTTCGCGAATCCCCTTGTAGTTCTCGATAATGCCGTTGTGCACTAGCGCGATACGATCGCTGGAAAAATGCGGGTGGGCATTGGTTTCCGAGGGTTCGCCATGGGTCGCCCAACGGGTATGAGCAATGCCGATGTGCCCGGGTTGCTCGGCCGGCATTCGGGTTTCCAGCTCCCTGACCTTGCCGAGCGCGCGAAAGCGCGCAAGCTTGTGGTCCTCGATTAAGGCAATGCCGGCGGAATCGTAACCCCGATATTCGAGGCGATACAAACCCTCGAGCAGTATCGAACTGACGTCGCGGTGCGCCAGCGCGCCCACTATTCCACACATAGCTAACTTTCCTTCTTTACCGGTTTGGACCAGGCGCCAATAGTAACCTGTTTTGTACGTGAAATGGTCAGTTTGTCGGCCGGCGCGGTGCGGGTAATCGTCGAGCCGGCGCCGATGGTGGCGTTGCGTTCGACCCGCACCGGCGCCACCAATTGGGTATCCGAGCCGATAAATACGCCGTCTTCGATCACGGTTTGAGCCTTGTTTACACCGTCGTAGTTGCAAGTAATGGTACCGGCGCCGATGTTGACCTCTGCGCCCATTTCGGTGTCGCCGATATAACTCAGGTGACTGATCTTGCTGGCCCTTCCAACACTGGATTTTTTGGTTTCGACAAAATTGCCGACCTTGACTTCGTCTCCCAGATCGGTGCCGGCGCGAATACGCGCAAAAGGCCCGATGTTGACCTCGCGTCCGATCACGGCCTCGTCGATCCAGGTCATCGGATGGATCACGCTGCCCGCGGCGATACTGGTATTACGAATCACGCAATTGGCGCCGATGCGCACATTGTCGCCGAGCACAACCGTACCTTCGAAGATGCAGTTGACGTCGATCTCCACGTCCTTACCGGTCTCGATGACGCCGCGAATATCGATACGCTGCGGATCGCTGACTTTGACACCGCCGTCCATCAGCGCGCCGACCTGCCTGGCGCGATACTCGGCTTCAGCGGCAGCCAGCTGTAGCTGGTTATTGACGCCGGTGACCTCGCCGGCGTTGTCACAGACCACCGCCGCGACTGTATCCCCTGCGGCCACTGCAATACCGACCAGGTCGGTCAGATAATATTCCTGTTGCGCGTTATCGTTTTTCAGCGCAGCGGCAAACGATTTTAACCTGTCGCCGCGGATCAACATCAGGCCGGAAAAACATTCGCCAATCGCCTGTTGTTCCGGCGTCGTATCTTTGTGCTCGATAATTGCGTGCACAGCTTGTTGCCGGCGGATTATACGCCCGTAGCCGAAGGGATTTTGCGGCGTCCAGCTGAGAACACAAAGCGCGGCATCCCGGGTTTTTTCGATCATGGCAGCCATGGTTTCGGCACGCACCAGCGGTACGTCACCAAACAACACCAGTACCATGTTGCCGGGATTGATTTGGTCGAGACACTGCTGCAGCGCATGCCCGGTACCGAGCTGTTCGCGTTGCAGGACGAAATCTAGATCTTGTCCCTGCATCGCGGCCTTTACCTGGTCGGCGCCGTGCCCGACAACAACCAGCGTCTGCTCGGGCTCGAGCGCACGACTGCTGTCGACCACATGCTGCAGCAGCGGCTTGCCGGCGAGCGCGTGCAGCACTTTGGGGCGCGCGGACTTCATGCGCGTACCCTGGCCGGCAGCGAGAATGACAATACTCAGAGGCATAAATAGACTCTAGAATGAAAACAGCGAGTGATTGTAGTGTATTCAAGTAATGCCGTCATTTATCTAGTTATCAGAAATGCATCATCGCTATAAATTTTACTCAGAGTAAATTTCGGGATTACCTGGGATGACGCGCGCGATTCGGAATAGTTTTAATGCGGTTCCCGGGAAGACTGGGTAATAATATTGATAAAATTTACTCTGAGTAAACTTTTCCGGGTATGAGGTACCCGGTACTGGGCCGGGCGGTGGTGCCATTGACGGGTAGGCTGGGCCGGGTACGAGATCCCGCATATTTGCTGGCGCAACGCGGGATGAAAAAGAAATAAAAATCGGGTATGAAATACCCGATTTTTATTTCTTTTTCATTTTCTTGATGGCGGCGATCTGGGCCGCTGCGGCGGCGAGTTCGGCCTTGGCCTTGGCTACGTCGAGATCGGATTGCTGATCGACGAGTGCGTCCTCGGCCCGTTTGCGGGCTTCGAGCGCGGCGGCTTCATCGAGGTCGTTAGCGCGGATCGCGGTGTCGGACAATACCGTCACCAGATGCGGCTGCACCTCCAGGATACCGCCGGAAATGAAGAAAAACTCTTCCTTGCCATCACCCAGATCGAGTCGTACTTCGCCCGGTTTCAACGGTGAAATCAGCGGAGTGTGGCGCGGCGCGATACCGACTTCGCCCATCACCGCAGGCGCGTAAACCATTTGCGCTTCGCCGGAAAAGATTTGCTCTTCGGCGCTGACGATTTCTACCTGAATAGTGCTCATTGCCCTACCTTACAGGTTCTTGGCGCGTTCGGCGACTTCTTCGATGCCGCCAACCATGTAGAAGGCTTGCTCCGGATACTGGTCCATTTCGCCTTCGAGAATCTGCTTGAAACTTGCAATCGTGTCCTTGACCGAAACGTATTTTCCGGGTGAACCGGTGAAAACCTCGGCCACGAAGAACGGCTGCGACAGGAAGCGCTGAATCTTACGCGCGCGGCTGACCACCAGCTTGTCTTCTTCGGACAATTCATCCATTCCGAGAATCGCGATGATGTCTTTCAATTCCTTGTACCGTTGCAAGGTACCCTGTACGCCACGCGCGGTCTCGTAGTGCTCGTTGCCGACCACGTTCGGATCGAGAATTCGCGAGGTCGAATCGAGCGGGTCCACCGCCGGATAAATACCCAGTTCCGCAACCTGGCGCGACAATACCAGGGTCGCATCGAGGTGGGCAAAGGTGGTTGCCGGCGACGGGTCGGTCAAGTCGTCCGCCGGTACGTATACCGCCTGGAAAGAAGTGATCGAACCGGTTTTGGTGGAGGTGATGCGCTCTTGCAATACGCCCATTTCCAACGCCAGCGTCGGCTGGTAACCCACCGCGGACGGCATCCGCCCCAACAAGGCCGACACTTCGGTGCCCGCGAGCGTGTAACGGTAAATATTGTCGACAAACATCAGGACGTCGCGGCCTTCGTCGCGGAAGTACTCCGCCATTGTCAGGCCCGACAGCGCCACACGCAGGCGGTTTCCGGGAGGCTCGTTCATCTGGCCGTATACCAGCGCCACCTTGTCGATAACGCCGCCGTCGGTCATTTCGTGATAAAAGTCGTTGCCTTCGCGAGTCCGCTCGCCCACGCCGGCGAACACCGAAAATCCGGAGTGCTCGACCGCGATGTTACGAATCAACTCCATCAAGGTTACCGTCTTACCCACGCCGGCGCCGCCGAACAGGCCGATCTTGCCGCCCTTGACGATCGGCATGATCAGGTCGATAACCTTGATGCCGGTCTCGAGGATTTCAGTAGTCGCCGCCTGCTCGTCGTAAGTCGGCGGCTTGCGGTGGATCGGCATGCGCGA
>DS021198.1:237800-238405 GCA_001735895.1 Olavius algarvensis Gamma 3 endosymbiont
TGCCTTGGCATCGACTTCGCGTTTGAGAATCTGCTCGGCGCCGGCCAGCGCAATCACGGACACTTCTTTACGTAACTGCTCGCGCGCCGCGGTGACTTGCTGATCGATATCCGCGGTGGCCGCCAGCTTGATCTTGTCGGCTTCGTCGCGCGCGCTATCCTTGGCTTCATCGACGATCTCGTTGGCGCGTTTCTGCGCCTGGTTGATGATTTCCTGTGCCTGGGATTTGGCGTCTTTCAGACTATCGCTGACCTTTGCCTGGGCGTCTTCGAGGTCCTGTTGTCCGCGTTGTGCCGCGGCCAGGCCCTCGGAAATGCGCGCGTTGCGCTCGTCCAGGGCTGCCATGAGTGGTGGCCATATATATTTCATGCAAAACCAGACAAACACGATAAACGTGATGGTTTGTCCAATCAGCGTCGCATTGAAATTCATATTGCTGTCCTCGTTCTAGTGGATGTCAGTTATTTGCTTAGGCAACCGCAAACATGACATACATCGCCAGACCGACCGCGATCATCGGCACCGCGTCGACCAGACCCATGACGATGAAGAATTGGGTACGTAGCATCGGGATCAGTTCGGGTTGACGCGCGGCGCCTTCAAGA
>DS021198.1:243444-262996 GCA_001735895.1 Olavius algarvensis Gamma 3 endosymbiont
TCAAGACAACGGCAATCACGGAAAACAGAATCCATTGCATCCAGGGCTCGAGGTCCGCACCAGCTAGTTCGACCAAACCCGTGACGAAAGCGGCGATGCCGATAAAAACCAGATAAAACGCTGCCTCGACCCCCAGCAGCTCAGAGCCCAGTAACAGCGCGCCAATAATCATCCAACCCCACCAGGGCATAGTTTTCTCCATTCGTTTGAAGAATTCATATTATGTAAGGAGTGATTCCCACGCAAGTCTTATGCGGTTTCGGGCCTTAACTTTCGTCATCCCTACCCGGCTAATCATAACTCGAGTTTTCTTATTCCCACGACAGCCTGCTTGGTCTGGCGAGGAGACGCGCCGGCGAAGGGCACCCCTGAGTCATTCCCGCGTAAGCCTGCGCGGCTTTAGGCCCTATGGGTCCCGGCGGGCTCCGACGAATCGGAATCTTGTTGTTATACCGCACTAGTCGGGGTGGATGGTCCGCGTCGCTGTAGGACCGGGCACATGGGTAACATCATTGCGAGATCCCCGCTTACGAGGCTGTGTAAATACATTCATTTACCATCCGGTCGTTGGGTATTTTTACCGCTTTAATATCAGGGGATATATTTTCCCTTCACGTCAGCACTGTTCTTCTATTCAGTGCCTCGATCAGGTATTCAACACCTAACACGTCATGGCTCGTTTTATGTTGTAACTCAGTATCGTGAGATCCATTTCCGTTCGAACATTCGATTTTCGTCGGGTCAGAAAGTGTTGGGCTCCCATCCAGTGTTTGAATGACCCAAACGGATGTTCCGCCAGGGCCTTGCGACGTGACATGATTTCGGGATGCGCATCAACCCGCGCCGCATTCGCCTCGACAATGGACTCGTGCTCCCAGCGATCCTGCTGTTTAAAGGTCAGTCTCTGGCTTGATGCAGTGCGACCTCAAACGGCAATCTCTACATTGTCGAGCCCGATAACGGTGCATTATTAATCCCGTCTTGGATTTGACCTTCCCCACAAAACTCATTTCCTCGCCCGCCGGACAGCGGTAAACATTCCGCTGCTCATCGTAAATGAAATCCTGCTTGCCATAGCGTCCCTGCGATTTGCTCGAAGAGGTATCCCGACTGGCGACATAAGGGGTAATCTGCTTCTGCGCGCAGTGTTGTAGTTCCGCTCGACTGTGATACCCGGAATCCGCGACCACCTCTAGCGCCTCGGCCGCCAGGTTCGCTTTCGCCTGCTGCGCCATTCGACTGAGCTGCTTGGCGTCATTACCGTCCACCGTCACATCATGGCCCGCAATCAGGTGATGCTTGTCGTCCACCGCGATCTGCACGTTGTAGCCAATCACCGAGCCCGCCCTTACTCAGCATGCGCGCATCTGCATCGGTTAAACAACGGTATTGCTCTCCCGATTCTGCCAGGCTTTCCTGCTGCTCCCGGTTCTTGCGCAGGCGATCCTCCATCTGCCGGATCTTGGCTTCCAGTTCTTCCGCCGTCAGCTCTACTTCATCCTGTTCCAGCGCATCATTTTGATCCATTTCCTCCAGGTACTTCTCTACCTGCTTCTCGATGCGCGCCTGTTCCTTATCCAGTTGCTTTTGACTCAGTACTTGATCCGGGCCGTTACTCGCCTTGAAGAAGCTCCCGTCGATCGCAACCCTTTGCTCCCCATACAGGCCCAGTTCACGGCAGAGCTGCCGGAACTGGCTCACCACCCGCCCAATCGCGGCGCCATTGTCCTTGCGAAAGTCGGCAATCGTTTTGAATTCAGGCGTCAGCTTCTCCAGTAACCACATCAACTCGATATTACAGCGTGTCTGACGAGCCAGTTGCCGGCTGCTACGGTGCTGGTGTAAGTAGCCATAAATAAACAATCGAAGTAAACAATCCGGCGCATAAGGCGGCCGGCCGGTCGGGGCGAGTTGGGTCCGGGTAAAATCTAATTCTCCCAAATCCAGTGATTCAACAAACCGATCGATAAACCGCACCACGGCATTGGCAGCCACATAGTCTTCCAGTGACTCCGGCAACAGGCTGATCTGGTCCCGACTTTCTCCACGTATATAAGCCATCGCTATACCATCTCGATTTACATGGTGGGGATTATCTCAAACTACCGGGTTTTTACACAGCCTCTTGCGCGGGAATGACTGGAAACGCGGGGATGACTGGAAGAGCGGGGATGACTGGAAGAGCGGGGATGGCTAAGAGGCTTTGTTACTCCTGGGAGCGGGCCAGCGCCTGGTCTAGATCCCACAGAATATCGTCGAGGGTTTCGAGGCCGACTGAAATACGCACCATGTCGGGTGTGATCCCGGCGGCTATCTGCTGCTCTTCGCTCAACTGCCGGTGCGTGGTCGAGGCCGGATGAATGATTAGCGTGCGCGCGTCGCCGACATTGGCGAGATGGCTCATGAACTGTGCGCTATTGATGAATTTTTCACCCGCTGCGCTGCCGCCCTTGACGCCGAAACTCATGATCGAACCGGCGCCATTGGGCAGGTATTTGTTAATCTGCGCCTGGTATGGATTGTCTTCCAGTCCGGCATAGTTAACCCAGTTCACCGCCGGGTGATCCTGCAGATATTGCGCCACGCCAACCGCATTGGCGCAATGGCGGTCCATGCGCACCGGCAGCGTTTCGAGTCCCTGCAATAACATAAATGCGTTGAACGGGCTAATCGCCTGGCCGAGGGTTCGCAGCGTTTCGCAACGCGCTTTCATGGTGAAGCCAAAGTCGCCGAAGGTTTCGTAAAAGCGAATCCCGTGATAACCGTCGGAGGGTTCGGTCATACCTGGGAAATTACCGTTATCCCAGTCGAACTTGCCCGACTCGATCATGACCCCGCCCATGCTGGTGCCGTGTCCGCCGATAAACTTGGTCGCCGAATGCACCACGATATCGGCGCCGTGATCGATGGGTTTGCATAAATAAGGCGTGGCAAAGGTGCTGTCGACGATTAGCGGGATACCGGCAGCCTGCGCGATCGCGGCGATGGCTTCGATGTCGATGACGTTGTTGGTCGGATTGCCGATGGTCTCGGCGTACAGGGCTTTGGTTTTCGCGGTAATCGCCTTGCGGAAATTTTCCGGGTCGTCCGAATCGACAAAGACGGTATCTATACCCATCTTGCGGAAGGTTACGTCGAACTGCGAAAAAGTGCCGCCATATAGCGTCTTCGCCGACACCAGCTCGTCGCCCTGCTGCATCAGCGTCAGGATCGCGGTCATTTGCGCCGCCATACCGGAACTCACGGCGAGCGCCGCGCGGCCGTTTTCGAGTGCGGCCATGCGCTCTTCGAACACTGCCGTGGTCGGATTTGTCAGGCGCACATAGGTATTACCGAAGGTTTGCAAATTGAACAGGCTGGCGGCGTGCTCGGCATCGTCGAACACATAGGAAGTGGTCTGGTAAATCGGCACCGCGCGCGCACCGGTGACCGGATCGGGAATCTGCCCCGCGTGGAGGCACAGAGTTTCGATGCCAAATTTTCGATCTGCCATGGTCTGCTCCGGTTAGCGGTTGAATTGCCTTGGTCGTTGCGCCGAAATCACACCGGTGTTAACCCCGATGGTATTCAGGCCGCCGAACAGGCGTGCGTATTCAATTTTCATGCAGCGATCCATTACCACTTCAAGCCCGGCAAGGCGCGCCTTTTGCGCAGCTTCTTCATGGACGATGCCGAGCTGCATCCAAACGACTTTGGCCCCAATTTTTATCGCCTGATCGACGAACGGCGGTACGCGTTCGACCCGCTGGAACAGGTCGACGATATCGACCGCTACTGGGATATCCTCCAGATCGGCATAACATTTCTGGCCGAGTATTTCGTCGTATTTCGGATTCACGGGAATCACTTCGAATCCGTGATCGAGCAGGTACTTGGCGGCAAAGTTGCTCGGCCGCGACCAGTCGGCGGAAAGCCCGACTATTGCAACACGTTTGTAATCGTCGAGTATCCGACGTAAGTCTTTGATATCCGTCATAATCGCTTGGCGCGTTGGCGCAGCTCGAATTTCTGAATCTTGCCGGTCGAGGTTTTCGGCAGCGGACCAAACACGACTTTACGCGGCGCCATGAAACGCGCCATGTTGTCACGACAATAGTCGATGATATCCTGCTCGCTGATCTCGGCATTGTCATGCAGGGTCACAAATGCACAGGGGGTCTCGCCCCACTTGTCGTCCGGCATCGCCGCGACCGCGGCTTCGAGCACCGCCGGATGCCGGTACAGGGTTTTTTCAATCTCGATACTTGAAATATTTTCACCCCCTGAAATGATAATGTCCTTGGAGCGGTCCTTTATTTCGATATAACCGTCCGGATGGCAGACGGCCAGGTCGCCGGAATGAAAATATCCGCCGGCAAAGGCCTTGCGGCTCGCCGCCGGGTTCTTGAGGTAACCCTTCATGACGATATTGCCGCGGAACATGATTTCGCCGATGGTTGCACCGTCGCGCGGTACCGGTTCCAGGGTTTTCGGATCGGCCACCACCAGTTGTTCTAGCATCGGGTAACGCACGCCCTGGCGCGCTTTCATCTCGGCTTGCTCGGCGATCGGTAAGGCATCCCAGTCGTCATGCCAGGAACAAACCACCGCGGGGCCGTAAACCTCGGTCAACCCATAAGTGTGCGTAACCCTGAAATTCAACCGCGCCATCGCTTCCAGAATTGCCGGTGGCGGGGCCGAGGCCGCGGTCATGATATTGACTTCGTGTTCGATCCCTTGCTTGAGTTCGTCATCGGCATTCGCCATCAAACTCATGACAATCGGCGCACCGCAGAGGTGGCTGACGCGGTGGCTTTTGATCGCTTGGAAAATGTCGTCGGCGCGCACCGCGCGCAGGCAAACACTGGTGCCGTTGAGGGCGGCAATCGTCCATGGAAAACACCAGCCGTTGCAGTGAAACATCGGCAACGTCCACAGGTACACCGGGAAGGCGCCCATATTCCAGGCAAGCACGTTGGAGACCGCGTTTAACTGCGCGCCGCGATGATGGGTGACAACGCCCTTGGGATCGCCCGTGGTGCCCGAAGTATAACCGAGCGCAATCGCCTGCCACTCGTCTGCCGGAAGTTGCCATTCGAACTCAGGATCGCCGCCGGCCAGAAAATCCTCATACTCGATTTGGCCGATTGATTCACCGCCCGCGTAGCTTGCGTCATCGACATCGACGACCAGCGGCTTACGCTCGAGTTGCGCCAACGCGGCGCTGACCACGGCCGAAAACTCTCGATCGGTGAACAGAATCCTGGCGCCCCCGTGTTCGAGCTGGAATGCGATTGCAGCGGCGTCGAGACGGATATTGAGACCATGAATCACTGCGCCCGCCATCGGAATTGCGTAATGCGCCTCGAACATGGCCGGCACATTGGGCAGCATTAAAGCAACCGTATCGTCGGTCCCGATGCCATGCTGTTTCAATGCCGACGCAAAGCGGCGGCAGCGCCGATAGGTTTGCGCCCAGCTGTAGCGGATATCGCCATAAATTTGGGCGCAGCGCTCTGGGTAAACCGAAGCCGCGCGTTCGATGAATGTCAGCGGCGACAGCGGTGAGTAATTGGCCGCGTTTTTACCGAGATCGGTGGAATACTGATTGCTCGAACTCAATTCCCTTGCCACTCGGGTTTGCGTTTCTGGATGAAGGCATCGATACCCTCGCGCGCATCGTGCGAATCCATGTTGCAGGTCATGCGCTCGGCGGCGTAGGCATAGGCCTCGGATAAATCCAGCGGTAACTGCCGGTAAAACGTTTCCTTACCCAGGCTGATCGCATGCGCGGATTTGGCGACAATCTTTTGCGCCAGCGCGTTCGTCGCCGCTGCCAGCTCGGCGGCCGGCACGACTTCGTTAACCAGTCCGTACTGCATCGCGGTCCGGGCGGAAATGAAATCCCCGGTAAGCAACATATGCAGCGCCTGCTTGCGGCCCATGTTACGGCTCAGCGGTACCGCCGGGACCGAGCAGAACAGGCCGACGTTGATCCCGGATACGGCGAAACGCGCATCCTCGGACGCAACCGCCAAATCGCAGTTGGCGACCAACTGACATCCGGCGGCCGTGGCGATGCCGTTGACACAGGCGATTACCGGCTGGCGCAGTCGATTGATGGTCAGCATCAGCTGGCAGCATTTATCGAACAAGGCTTGGTGAAACTCGCGCGCTTCGCTGGAACGCATTTCCTTTAAATCGTGGCCCGGACAAAATGCCTTACCGTTGGCCGCGACGATGACGACGCGCACCGACTCATCGTCGTTAACGGCGGCGAGAGCGGTTAGCAATTCGTCCAGCATAGCGCCTGAGAGCGCATTGTATTGCGCCGGACGATTCAGAGTCAGTGTGGTGACCCCAGCGCGGTCGTCGCGCAGCAAAATGGGTTGATCGACGAGCCGACCGGCATTGGCACTCATAAACTTATCCCCGCTGAAACTTGTTCCTGATATAAATCGAAAAATAATCCGCGTAACGCGCCTGTAATTCGGGCAGCTTCCAGTCCTGACCCGTAACCTTACCGCGACACAGAGGACTGCCGCAACGGCAATCGAGCGTATAGCCGTCCGAGCGCGCCATCGAGTAATCGTGGCAGAGTTCCTCACCCGCGCGAATCGCGCGCATCGCGACATAAACCACCTGGCCGCGGAAACCGACGTTCGGATCGCAGGAGTGATTGATGAACACCGACATATCCTCGACTTCAGCCGGATCACGCGGCGCCAGGTAAAAATCGTCGTCGATTTGTAATGCCATGTCGCCGGCCTCAAGGGTAGCCTGCTCAAGTTCATCGCGTTTAATGATATTGCCGGCCTTGATCGCCACGATTTCGTCCTTGACGATATCGGCAACCGCCACCACGCCGCGCCCGGCGAGGGTGTTGCTGCGAACTGCAATTTTGGGCGAACGATAGGTTTTCATGACATATTCCGGCGACAAGGACCGGAATTCTACCATTTTCAATTGCAAAGCAAATTCTCCCCGCCGCCGCCGCCCCACAATACTTACTCAGAGTAAAAACCGCGAGTTTTACTCTGAGTAAGTATTGTGGTCGCAAACCTGAACTGGCGTTAGTGACGTCGATAAGGTCAGGCTATGTTACTGTTTAAAATGTCGCTTGAAGTTTGCCGATCCGAAGGGAGACCCCTTGTTCGTTGCGGATCGAATTGCCTCAATCTGTTTAGCCGGGATGACTGTCGAAAATAGACTGCGGTATGCGGCCTGGCGTTCGTTTTCATTAGATCCAAGTCCGAGATACACATTATGGGGTTTGCATATTAGAGATCCCGTGCCGAGCGCATTTGTGTGATAGCTTGACCAGTGAAAGTCAGCAGGGTTTTCAACCATTTTTGCTCTAACGGGATTCAACTCAATATATCTCTGGCATATAAGAAAATACTGCTCAGTCTGAATGAGACTCGACTTGAAACGCCCTTCCCATAACGTTCCCGTCCGAGCGTACTTCTTATTGACATAACGAACATACATACGACCCAGATACTGCATCAAGCGAGAGGCTGCATATTCCTGGTATGGTGTCACGAGTAGATGCACATGATTGCTCATCAGTACCCAGGCATGAATTCCGACGTTATATTTCGCGGAACCCTTCGACAGGTATTTCATGTAGGTGGCTCTGTCCTGGTCTGACCAGAAACAATCGCCGCGATTATTGCCGCGTTGAATGATGTGTACGGGTAGTTCTTTCGGACAAAATCTTACTTGACGTTTCATTAATGTTCCTCCCTGAACATTTATTGAGCTTTAAATTATACAGAAATTTTCACCCCCCTAAAAATGCAAACTGCCAACTAAGCGCGCCGGTATCGAAGAATTTACTCAGAGTAAATCGGTTAAATGCAGTGATTTTACTCTGAGTAAAATTTTGAGGGGTTGTTAGTCGTTGTCGGTGAGGCCGGCGCCGGCGCCGGCGCGGGACTCTGCGGTTGCCGGAACATAGGTTTTAAAGGCGAGCGCATCGATGCGTTTGAACACGGCTTGATCGATCTGGTAGGCGCCGGTGGATGGCAACTGCTGCGGACTCGCATTTTCTTCACGGCAACAGCAAACCTCGTCAACCTCGTTCCGCAGTAGGGAATCGCGATTACCCTTGATGCGGAGCCCATTGCCGAAACAATCGAGGCGCAGCCCGTCCCAACAGGCGGTAAAAGCGGTTTCGTGATGGCGCGCCGCCTGCCCCAGCGACGCTGCCAGCAGTAGCGGGAAAGCGCTGCGCCCGAGTTTGAGCGGACGTCCTGCGAGCATCTGTCCGGCGCGGTCGGCGAGCGCGGCGCCGGTAATCACCGGACACAATAACCCGCCGCTGGCCTGCCAGGGATGTAAATTACAATCCGGGGCAAAGGTCGAGTAATCCGCGTGCTTGATACTCTCCAAATAGCGGAGCATAGTTTCGGGCCCGGGCAGATTGAAGGCCGCGAGCCAACGCGCCGACTTGCCGGCCTCTTCGGCCAGGCCCCAGTCGAACCCGCTGGCGCGTGCCGCCTTACGCAGGTAAGACTCGATCTCGGCCAGTGTCAGCCGGTAACTCATGCCGCCGGCTCGAGCCACTCGTGCGGGAAGGGCGCATCCTGATACATGCAGATGCGCACCCAGCGGTCCGAGCGCGGATCAAACTTGGTGGCGCCGAAGAAAGACAGTTTGCAACGTAAAATATCGATCGGCAGCATATCGGCCGCAATCAGATTGTCCTGGATTTCGGCATAGGGCCGCGCCGCCAGATTCTGTACCCGCCGCGTCGTATGTCGGTGTTCGGGATGCGCCAACAGGAATTCAGCAACGCTCGGCCCACCGTCCCAGACCAGCAGTGCGGCGTGCAGCTGCTTAATATCACAGCCGATCGCAAGCGGTAGCTCGTACTCGGCGCCGGATTCCTGAAAACGCTCGCCGACACGCGGTTCGAGTTTTTCCGCCGAGGTGTACCAGAAACGCGCGCGATTTTCAGGCTGATCGTAGTCGACCGCAAGCGCCCAGTTGCACTGCGCGTCGATAATTTCGCGCAGGCGCGACAGCGTCATCGAACCATCGATGAAAAAGCTGACATGCTCGTCGGCGTCCATGCATTGGGTTAACTCATCGACCAGCCCGCCATAGGGCTCGAGCATTAACGACAGTAGTTGCTCCTGGCCTTCCAATGACAGGTTTTCTTCGGCCCAGCGATAAAGCCGGTCCCAGGGGTGATCGCCGCTCAGGGATTCGCGCTCGATATAAACCGCTATATTTTCGAGATCGGCACGCAAGGCCGCGAGCTTTGCGAGCTGGATCGGATGCTCGGAATGCCACTGAGATAGATTAAAACACGCGCCTTCGAAATGCCGATTAAAGATCCCGATGGCGTCGGTTTCGGCCCGCGCCAGCGAACGCACCCTGGCGAAGGCTTCCTCGCGCGCCATCATCCAGTTATTGAGCAAGGCGGGGTGATTCACCAGAAATGGCGCCATCCCGAGCCCGGTGGAGTTGCCAACGCCGATGCGGCGGCGCAATTCGGGCTCGATGGCAACCGCTTGTTCGCCGCCGCGCGCTTTGGCGATGTGTTCGACCAGGTCGATTGAAAACGCGCGCGTCAACCACACCGACAGCAGTTCGGCCTGAAACGGGCCGCTGAGCTCAGGGCGATCACAAATGGACAGCCGATCGGCAGCGCCGAATTTTCCGGAACCGTAAACCGCGGTAGTGCGCAGCAGATAACCCACCGCTTCGAGTCGATCAAGCGCGGGCTGCCGCCCCGCCGACAGGCAATCGATAACATGTTGCCACAGCCGCACCGAACGATTGGCGCGTGACAAACTCAATTCGGAATCGGAAATTCGACCCGCTTCCTGCCGCGGTACGTTTGACTCGAGACGATCCAGGTCGGACTCGGTCGGGACCCCGTCGAATAGCGTAAAGGTGGCATCCCAGGCGGTGGCAATGACGCGGTCCGATCGCATATCGTCGGGCAGGTCGTGCGCAAAGGCCACCAGCGAGTAGGCCCTTTCGGGCCCGTAAACGGTATAAACCGCGCGCCCGAAACCCTGTTGATCGACGGCCCATAGCTGGCGCCTGAAACGCCAGTTTTCACTCTTTAAACGGCGCAACAAACTGCGCATGAACGACAGCCGCGTCTGGTGGAAACTGCCCATGCGCGCGAGGCGCATGACCACTTCCGGCGGGCGGCGATAGCCGGCGGTCTCGGGCATCGGATTGTTACTCGCGCAGTCGACAGGGTCTGTCATTCAATAGTCCGGGCCAAAATTTTCATCGAAAAACCGCAGCCAATTGTTACCCATAATCTTGGCGCTGTCGGTCGCATCGAAACCCACCTCGAGCAAACCCTGTTCGATATTGCCGAAATCGCGGTTGTCGTTGAACCATCGCGGCATCGGCGGAAAGCCGGCGTTGCCCGCCGAACCTTCGCCGTAGTCGATGTTTTTGGTCCAGCGCCCGACGCGCATCCATTCGACCACCGAATCCGGCTGCCGCTGGCACAGATCGGAGCCGAACCCGATACGATCGACGCCCATGATTTCGGCGCAATCGGCGATCATTCGGCAAAAACTCTGCAGGCAGCAGTCGCTACCGTCTTTGAGGTGGTGCGGGTACATGCTGAAGCCGAGCATCCCGCCGGATTGACCGAGACCTTTAAGTATTGCATCCGACTTATTGCGCAGCGCCGCGTGCCAGAACGCCGGGTTGGCGTGGCTGACGACAATCGGGCGCGCGCTGATTTCGATTGCTTCCAGGGTCGAGCGTTCCGCGGAGTGACTCATATCGAC
The DNA here is from genome assembly GCA_001735895.1 of Olavius algarvensis Gamma 3 endosymbiont. Classification (GTDB taxonomy): domain Bacteria; phylum Pseudomonadota; class Gammaproteobacteria. Next base: position 254,199 of record DS021198.1, read on the forward strand.
GACCAGGCCGACCCGATTCATTTCCGCGATCACTTCACGGCCCATGCGCGTAATTCCCGGGTCTTCCGCCTCGTAACAGCCGGTGGCGAGCAGCGACTGGTTATTGTAAGACAGTTGCATGAAGCGCACACCCAGCGTATGCAGAATTTCGATCAGTCGAATATCGTCCTCCATCGGCGACGGATTCTGGAAACCGTAGAAGATCGCCGTGCGTCCGGTTTCGCGCGCAAGCCGCACGTCGTCTCCGGTGAAGCCCTGGAAAATCCGCTGTGGAAAGCGTTCGAAGTAGCTGTTCCACTGCTCCATGTTAGCCACGGTTTCGCGAAAATTCTCGTGATAGGCGATGGTGACGTGCACGGCGTCAACGCCACCGGCCCGCATTTGCTCAAAGATTTCCTCGGACCAGTTGGCATACTGTAACGCGTCGATGCGATAGCCCTTAGCCGGCATAGGTCACCCCTTTCCTGCCGGGAACATCGACATTATCGCCAGCAACCCGGGTGAGATACGGGGGCCGGCACTCATGCCGGATCGCCGCTTGAAATATAGGCAGTCTTGACCGTGGTATAGAACTCCTTCGCGTATTGCCCCTGTTCGCGCGGGCCGTAAGACGATTCGCCGCGACCGCCGAAGGGTACGTGGTAATCGGTGCCGGCGGTTGGCAGGTTAATCATGACGCATCCGGTTTTGGCGTTGCGGCGAAAGTGGCTGGCGCGCGCCAGGCTGCTGGTGACGATGCCGGCGGTGAGCCCGAAACGAGTGTCGTTGACGGTGGCGAGCGCTTCCTCGTAGGAGTCGACCTTGATCACGCAGGCAATCGGGGCGAACAGTTCTTCGCGGTTGACCCGCCAGTCGTTTTGGGTACCGCCAAACACGGCCGGAGTCATAAAATATCCCTCGGTGGCGCGTTCGACCCGCTCGCCGCCGCAGAGCAGTTCAGCGCCCTCTTTTTTGGCAAGTTCGACGTTTTCGAGATTTTGCCGCAGCTGGGCTTCACTCGACACCGGGCCCATCTGGGTGCCGGCGTCGAGCGCGTGGCCGACCACCATGTTGCGCGCGCCCGCGACCAGATTTTCGACAAAGTAGTCATGCACATTTTTGTGCACGACGATACGCGACGATGCGGTGCACTTTTGACCGGTGCCGCCGAAGGCGCCGTTGAGCGCACAGGCCAGCGCGATATCGAGATTGGCGTCATCCATAACCGCGAGCGCATTCTTGGAGCCCATTTCGAGTTGAACCCTGGTGAAGTTACCGACCGCGGCCTGCGCGATGCCGCGACCCACCGGCACCGAACCGGTAAAACTGATCGCGTCGATCTGCGGACTCTCCACCAGTTGTTGGCCGAGACCGCCGCCGGAGCCCATTACCAGATTGAACAGTCCCGCCGGTAAATCCTGACGCGAAATGATTTCCGCCAGGGCAACCGCGCTGGCCGGCACCAGGTTGGCGGGTTTCCAAATCACGGCGTTACCGAAAGCCAGCGCGGGCGCGATCTTCCAGACCGCGGTCGCCAGCGGAAAATTCCACGGTGAAATGATCGCCACCGTGCCCACGGGCTCACGCCGTACGTCGACTTCAATGCCGTCGCGTACCGAGTCGGCATTGTCGCCGATTTGGCGCAACGTCTCGGCCGCATAGTAGGTGAAGAATTGTCCGGAGCGGTAAACCTCGCCCTTGCCCTCGGGCTGGGTCTTGCCTTCCTCGCGCGCCAGCAGCGTCCCGAGCTCTTCGCAGCGGGCTATCAATTCGTTGCCGATCGCCATCAACAGGTTGTAGCGGCGCTCGAGCCCGGCCCCGGCCCATTCCCGCTGCGCCGTTGCGGCCGAATCTAGCGCACGCTGCAACTGTTCGCCGTCGGCCTGGGCAAAGTTCCCAATGGTGTCGCTCAGGTCGGAAGGGTTGATGTTGGCGATTTCACCGGCGCCGGCAAGCCATTCGCCGGCAATGAAATTCTGATTGAGATTTGACATTAAGTCTCCCGGGTACTGCTAAAAACTGGGACTACACCATAAATCCGGCCCGGCCCGGCGTCAATGTCGGAAAACTGCCATCATTCTCCAGCAGTGCTTCGAGGGGTTCGACTTCTTCAACAACTCGAACTGCGCCAGCTCCTCGACGCCTTCCGCAACGACTTCGAGGCCGAGGTGCTTGGACAGCGCCAGGATAGACGCCACCATGGCCTGATCGCCGGTATCGTCACAGATATCGTCGACGAAGGAACGGTCGATCTTGATATGACTGACCGGCAGGTTTTTCAAATGCGCCAGCGACGAATAGCCGGTACCAAAATCATCGAGGGAAAAACTGATCCCGCTGTTGATCAATTCCTGCATGCGTTGAATCGCGTCATCTATGTTATGAATAATATTGTGCTCGGTGACTTCCAGGTTGACATTCTTGGCCGGCACGTTGATGCGCTCCAACTGGCCGTGAATATTTTCCGCGAACTGCTTGTCACGGAACTGGCGCGGGCTGATATTAATGCAGATCTGGAAGTCGCTATCGAGCAAGGCTTGCTCGACCCATAGCGTCGTTTGTTTGAGTGCGGTTTCGATTACCCAGTCACCGACTTCGACGATCTGGCCCGAGGTTTCGAGCACGTCGAGGAATTCGGACGGCGGCACCACGCCAAGCTCCGGATGCTCCCAGCGAATCAGAGCTTCGGCGCCGATGACTTCCATCGACTCATTCACCAGCGGCTGGTAGTAGAGCTGGAACTGATCTTCCTTAAGCGCCCGGCGCAGCTGGTTTTCGAGTTCCAGCTGGCGCGTCACATCGCTGCCCATGCGCTCGCTGAAAAATTCCAGCCGATTACGCCCCTCGCGTTTGGCCTGGTACATAGCGGTATCGGCGTAACGCAGCAGATCGTGGCCGTTGTTTTCGTCCGGGCCGATCATCGAGATACCGATACTCGCGGTCAAGTGCAGATCGGTGTCGTGGATCCGGCATTCCATGGCGATGGTATCGCGGATCTTGTTGGCGACTTCGCGCGCATGCGATACCGCTTTGCGTCCGTCCGGGTTGAGCCCCGACAGGATGACGATAAATTCATCGCCGCCGAGCCGCGCCACCGTATCGTCACCCCGCAGATGCGCTTGCAGCCGTTGCGACATTTCCTGCAATACCAGATCGCCTACCGGGTGACCCATCGAGTCGTTGATATACTTGAAGTTATCGAGATCGATAAACAGCAATGCGCCGTGGTTCCGGGTGCGCCTGACGCGGGATACTTCCATTTCGAGTCGCTTAGCGAGTTCGTTTCGATTCGGCAGTCCGGTCAGGGTATCGTAGTAGGCGAGGTATTCGACCCGATCCTCGGCCGCTCGCAAGTAGCGAATGTCGCGCGCGATGGTCGAAAAGAATTCGATATCACCGTTATTGTTACGATGCGAAATCAAAACCTGTGAAGTCAGCTCCTTTTCCCCGTTGAGCGCGAGAAAGGTCGTTTCATCGGTCCACATGCCTTCCCTAATCGCGTGCGGCATGCCTTCGCTCAGTATTTTCTTGGCATCGGCCGGAGAATGGAAATCGGCCAGCCGGATACGGTTGATATCTTCGCCTTCGCCGATACCGAGCAGCTTGCGCCCCGATTGATTGATATAGGTGACGAAACCGTCGAGATTGGCGATGCAAATCAGATCGGGGGTCGCCTCGAGGATTGCGGTCAGGCGTTGCTGACGCTCACGCGCAAGTTTTTGATCGAGGATTAGTCGCCATTCGCGCATTACCCGGCTGGCGGTGCGCGGCAGCGAGGCCATGGTTTCCTGGGTTTTGACGATATAATCCGCAGCGCCCGATTTCATCGCGTTAACCGCTACCATTTCGTCGGTGTAACTGGTCATGACGATCGTCGGACATATCGGCTCGCTAGCGAGCAATTCGGTGCCACGGCCGTCGGGCAGCCTGACGTCGGTGATGATCAGATCCGGGCTGGCGGCGACAATCATCGATTTTGCCTGTTCGAGCGTCGCCGTGGTCGTCAGGCGGCAGTGGGCGTGGGTCTCAAATGCGCGGTTGATAAGATCCGCGTGACCCGGATTGTCCTCGACTAGCAAAATGTTATATTCAGGCTGGTTGCGCATGTTGCTAGGCCCGTTTGTTATTCCTGTACCCATGGTGGTAGCCGTATTATCGGCAGGCATTCGATTAACCTAAGATTATATTCTTTACCGCCGCGGTTTGCTGCTCGCTGACTTCCACCAATTCGGCCATGGTCTCCGGACTGAGCCCCAGCTGCTCGATCAAGGTCGTTAATCTAGGGTCGGAGTCCTGCGTCGGATCTTCGCCCGGGGCCAGCAAATTAGCCAGCGCCAGCATCTGAGCCGCCGACTTGTCCTGCCGCGCCAGCTGGTACTGATGATGACAAAGCGTCAGTTCGCGAAGCTCCCCCGGCAGGCCCCAGGATTCGATCAGCAATGCGCCCACTTCGGCGTGATCAAATCCCAGCAATTCGCGCTCCGCCTGATCGCGCAATTGGTGATTTTCAGCGATCTGCCGAGCGCCCGCGTCCGCCAGCTCGGTATCCTGTTGATATAAAACGAGTATTCCCAAATCGTGCAAAATACCCGCGAGAAACATGGTTTCGGGATTAAAACCGCCAACCGAGCCTGCGATCTGGCGGGCATATATGCCGCAACCGAGGCTGTGCAGCCAGAACTCATCTATATCAAAACCTTCATAGTCCAATTCATTCATCGACCCGATGACCGAGGTAGCCAGCACCAGGTTACGCAAATCCAGCTCGCCGATGACGCTAACTGCGGCAGCGACGGTTTCGATTTCACTGGGGAAGCTATAGTAAGAACTGTTGGCAATACGCAACACGCGCACGCTTAGCGAAGGGTCGCAGGCGATGATAGCGGCAACCTGGTCCCGGGTGTGATTCGGGTCGTCGATAACCTGCTGCAGCCGCAGATAAATCTCCGGCAGGCTGATTAGCTGCAATACGTTATCGACCAGCGATTGCTGCGTGGCCTTTCCGGCAGCCTTGACCATAGTGGTAACTCGATTGAGAATTTCTACCGAGTATAGACGGGATACCGGGAAACAGGATGGTGAAGGGGAAAATCGCCGCCGTGAGAAACGGCTCAACGAAAGGGGTTTTGATTCCAGGCTAGCCAGTAATATCCGATATCCCGCATCAACGCTTCGAAACGGGAGAAATCCATCGGTTTAACCACGTAGCTATTGGCGTGGTAATCATAGGACTGGGCAATATCCCTGTCCGCCGATGAAGTCGTTAATATCACGACCGGGGTCCGACGGGAAATGTGGTCGCTTTTTATGCGGCGCAGCACTTCGAGGCCATCGACCTTGGGCAGACGCAAATCGAGCAATATGCAGTGCGGGCTGGGGTATTTTTCCACATCGGAATATTCACCTTCGCGAAAAATGTAATCCAGCGCTTTCTGGCCGTCGTCGACATGATAAATTACGTTCGGTATCTGGTGCTGCTCGAAACTACGTTTAACCATTTCGGCATGGGCGTCGTTATCTTCGACCAGCAGTAAAATCAGCGGTTCGCTATCTGCATCTGAGTTCATAGTTTCAGCTCTTTCTCCGATGCGTTAGCCTAAAACAAAAGCAATAGCCCTGTCCATCGCCCCGCGCGCCGATCCCGGGATTTCCCCTAGGGTTCGATACGGATTTTTAGCCGCGCCAGTCCTACCTCACAACCGACTCGTTCGAGCCGCCGCTCCAATGCCTTCCGGTTCAGAGAAACTCTGATTTATTCAGAGTTTCCTCAGCTGTATTTCGGCTTAAACGCTACCGGCCTCGGGTAGCGCGAGGTAATGTCGAAGCGCGTCAAATCCATATGGCTGCGCGTATATTCCTGCGCCGCGTCACGCGCCGGATTGAAGTCCCAACCCTGGTATCGACCAAGCCGTAACGCCGCGTTAACCGCACGCCGCCTATCCTGGTCGCGAATTACGGTCTGCTGTAGAGCGTCGCTATCCCAGTAGGCAGCGGTTTCATTTCGAAAATCCTCGAGCAGCGGGTGCTGCGACAGATTCTCGAGTTCGAGTGGATCGTTATCGAGATCAAACAACTGTTCCGGGTCGGTGCTGCAGGAAATGTATTTGTACTGCTCGCGGCGTATCATCAGCATCGGCGCGGCGGTGCCCTCGGCCAGGTATTCGCTGACGCAGGCATTTGGATCATTGTCGGCATTGCCGTCACATAGCGGAATCAACGAGCGCCCGTGTAGCGGGTCGATCGGATCCGGCCGCTGCGCACCCGTGGCCTCGGCGGCGATATCGACCAGGGTCGGTAATACGTCGACCTGCGCCACCGGCGCCGATACGCGGCCCGGCGGGTAGCGTCCCGGACGGTGCACAATCATCGGGATGCGATTCGACCATTCGCGAAAACTCATTTTGTACCACAGTCCGAATTCACCGAGCATATCGCCATGATCGGAGGTAAATACAATGGTCGTGTTGTCCGCCATGCCGCACTCGTCCAGCGTCGCGCGCAGGCGACCGAGCCATTCGTCGACATAGCTGACGTTGCCGTAATAGGCCCGGCGCGCGTCGATGATTTCCTGCTCGCTAAGGTCGACCGCATCGAGCGCGATGACTTTCTCGAGGCGCGCGTTGTGCGCATCCTGCCGTGCCGGGCGCGACACCGACGGTAGCGGTATATCGACATCCTGATATAGATCCCAGTACTTTTGACGGGTGGCATAGGGGTCGTGCGGATGAATAAAACTGGCCACCAGGCACAACGGGCGCTCGTCTTCGCTGCGCGCATGATCGTAAATGACACGCATCGCCTGCGCGCCGACTTCGTCGTCGTAGGCCAACTGGTTGGTAATCGTCGCAACCCCGGCCTGCTTGACGCTCGACATGTTGTGATACCACAGATCGATACGCTGCTGCGGATTACGCCAGTCCGGCACCCAGCCGAAATCGGCGGGATAAATATCGGTGGTGACGCGATCCTCGAAACCGTGCAGCTGATCCGGTCCGACAAAATGCATCTTGCCGGAAAGGCAGGTGCGGTAACCCATGAGGCGCAGGTAGTGGGCGAAGGTCGGCATCGTGGCAGGCAGGTAGGCGGCATTGTCGTAACCGCCGCAGGCCGATATATTCTGGCCGGTCATGAAAGCGTAACGCGCCGGGGTACATAGGGGGCTGGAACTGTAAGCCGCATCGAACAAAACGCCCTCGTCGGCGAGTCGATCGATATGCGGGCTTTTAACCGTAGCATTGCGGTAACAGCCCAGCGCCAGCGCGCTCAACTGATCCGCCATTACGATTAGAATGTTTTGCATTTAGGCTTTCCGATTCAAGCTAATTGTTTACAACAGGGTTTTACCGTCGAATACGACAACTTCGAGCTCGTCGCCAGCGAGATCGCCGATGCAGCCCAGGTTGACCCGACAGTTACCCGGCGCGCGCAGGGTCTCGTTATGGGTGTAAATACCGCAGATTTTACAAAAATAGTGCTTTGCGATCCCGCTGTCGAATTGATAAAGCCCGATATCGTCGGGATTGGCATCGATTTTGAGTTGTTCCAGCGGGATAAGCTCGGTACTCATCAACGCGCCCTTGCGACGGCAAATCGAACAGGTGCAGCGCAGGCCCTGGGTGATTTCTTCACCCTCGTAGGAAAATTTGAGCGCGCCGCAATGGCAGCTGCCTTCGTAATGTTGCGTCATGACCACTCCAATTAATTAACCATCCCCCAGGCCTTCCCGGCGTAAGCACGGGGAGAACTGCCAAATCGCGTAAGTCTACGCCTGGAATACTGATGGTGCTACTGTTTCGAGATACCGATTCGTCGGACTGCCGTTTACCCGGGAATCGCATCCTCTAAGGTCATTCCCGCGCAAGCGGGCACGGCGCGGCGGGAATCTTGTCGAGCGGCGTCATCGTTTCGAGATCACCCGCTTGCGCGAAAGCGGGGATGACTTTATAACCCGACACTCTCGCGTACCCGTCATTTAATGCCCGAAACCACCGGCTATGCCGGTGTGAATAACCAGGGCATTGCCGATTAAGCATTGAATCGGAACGAAAGAGTGACGCCGGGGCTTTAAAAAGACTCAAACTTTCGAGTCGGAACAACTCGCAACCTTGTAGAGCCGGGCACATGGGTAACCTGTAGAGTCATCCCCGCGCAAGCGCACTGCTGTCCGGAATAAATTAAGTTGGTGTATTTGAAAGTGTTGCAGTGCCCGGGTTTTACGAATAAAACCATAAGCAACAACTTAATTTCAGGACACTGCAACATGTATACAAATACCCGATTTGGCGAACTTTTGAAAGTCCTTCCTAAAAATACTTTCAAACGCTGCGTTGAACAGCATCGGAGCGATAAACATAACAAGGGTTTCGACAGCTGGGGGCAGTTAATCAGTCTGATGTATGCTCAATTGTCCGGTTGTCGGAGCTTGCGCGAGTTGGAGGTGAGCTACAATAGTCATTCCGCGCATCACTATCACCTGGGCTGCGGTCCGATTAAGCGCTCGACTTTATCGGATGCCAATCGCCAACGAGATGCCGGGGTATTTGAATCATTCTGCCAGCAGCTGATGGGCCGGGCTCATCGGCGAGTACGCAATGAGATAAAGGACTTGCTCTATCTGTTGGACTCGACGCCGATCTGTCTGCGCGGCCGGGGTTATGAGTGGACGCAAGCGCGTAGTATGTCACGCATTCCGGGCCTGAAGATTCACCTGCTGTATTCCCCCGACAAGCAGTTGCCTTGGACGCTCGGATCACGGCATCGACCCAGAACGATATTGAGTATGGACGCAATGTTGAAATCGAGAAGGGCGCTAAGTATGG
>DS021198.1:265206-274777 GCA_001735895.1 Olavius algarvensis Gamma 3 endosymbiont
TTTCTCGGTCAAAGCGAGAATGCGGTCAAAATCCAGATACTGGTGGCATTGATCACGTATCTCATCGCCGATCTATACCGGCACTTTGTGGATCGAGACGCGGTTTTTATCTGTGGCTGGCGGAACTCAAATCGACTCTATTCCAGCGACCCAGACTCGAATTCGAAGTACTTAAACGACGACGAAAATGGAAATCCGATTTCCAAATACATCAAGCACAGTTGGCATTATGATTTATTCCGGACAGCAGTGCCGCTTGCGCGGGGATGACGATAAAACGCGGGGATGACGGTAAAGCCCGGGGATGACGGTAAAGCCCGGGGATGACGATAAAACGCGGGGATGACGATAAAACGCGGGGATGACGGTAAAGCCCGGGGATGACGGTAAAGCCCGGGGATGGCGGTAAAGCGCGGGGGTGACTGAGAGCAGGGGATGGTTTGTTGCCGGCTTTATTTAACTGCGGTAAACAGAAATCGGTTTACGCAGAAGAAATACTCATCGCGTTCGATCAAACTGTCGATCCCGGCCAGCCATTCATCCGACTCCGTGGGCGATATCGCGTCGCGCCGGCGCGCAACCGTCGCGAAATTTTTCAGCATACCGGCGGAAAAGCTGTGTTTCGAGTAGCTCGGATTCAGAATCGGGATTGCTTCTACCCGCAGCGCTCCGAAGCCCAGCCCCTGTAGCAGGGGTCTGAGTCGCTTCGGCAGATTCGGATTTATTACTTCGGCATCCCAAGCGCCGAAAATTCGTTGCGTCAGGGCTCGATCATGGCTATTAAGAATCGCGCCGCTCCAGTCGGTTTCGAGCAGCGCGATGCGCCCACCCGGTTTCAACACGCGATGAAATTCGTGCAAGGCCTGGTCCAGCTTATCGACATACAGCAAAGCCTGTGTGCAGCTGAGCGCATCGAAGCTCGCGGCCTCGAACGGCAGCGTTTCGACACTCCCTTGCCGCAACCGCAGCTGCGGCATGTCGGCACAGCGCGTACCGGCTAATTCAAGCATGTCCGCACTTTGATCGATGCCCTCGGCTCGACCCTCTTTGCCGACGGCCAGGGCTTCCTGCTCGAGCAACAACCCGGTACCGCAACCGGCGTCGAGTACGCTTTCCCCGGTGTTTAGCGCCATTGCCGCCAGGGTGCGCAGGCGCTGGTTGACGATTTCGGGGGTTTGGTAGCTGCGGTCGAGTAGCGCGGCGTGCTTTTTATTGTATTTACCCATCGCGCGCGTTGCTGTTAGCGAGGCGCTTCCAGGCTGAGCTTTAACCCCTGCTGGTAGTACTCGGCGGCCTTGTCCGGTTGCTGCAGCTGTTGTTCGAATAACTCGGCGAGCGCGAGACAAGCCGACGGATTGGCCCGGGCGCCGTTACTGGCTTCAAAATAGCCCTGCGCCTTGCCCCATAGCCGCGCCCGCATCGAAATGCGTCCGAGCGCCAGCAACAGGTGTTCGTTGTGACCGTAATCATCGAGCCATTTCTCGGCGCGCGTCAGTTGCGCATTGGCGTCCCTGGCTTCAAACCGACCGTATATGTCGATCAACGAATCGTCCCAGCGATTATCCAGCGATTTCACCAATAGCTGTTCGGCGCCGTTACTGTACCAACCACGACGCGCCAGCAGGTCCAGGTAAAAGCACAGCATCTCCGGATCGGATTGCAGAGATTTCGGAATAGCGCTCCAGGTTTTATCGAAACCCGCCTGATTGCCGATGGCGTCCTCGAGCGCTCCGCGGTAACCGGCCAGCTCCATTTCGTGCAAACGCTGCTCCTTGAGCAGTTTCTTGCGCCTGACGTCGGGCAAAATCTGTGTCAGCGCAGCCCAATCCTCGAGCTCGAAATAAGCGCGTGCCAGCAGCATGGTGACAAAGTCGTGGCGCGGCGCGATGCTGTGCAGCCGGCTGAGCGTGGCCAAGGCTTGCTCGGTTTGCTGGTGGGCCAACTGCAGCTCCGCCTGGGTTACGCCGATCGCCAGCTCGGCTTCCGGATTGGCTTCGTGCGCGGCTTTGAGATAACTGTCGCGGGCATCGTGCTTGCCCTGTAACTGCGCCGCGCGCGCCGCGGAGAGATAGTGCACCAACGGGCTTTCACTGAAATTGACGAGCCGCATCAAGTGATTTTCGGCCTGCTCGAAACGTCCTTCGGCAAGATCGATCAATCCCTGGTTGAGCTGGCGCCGGGCCTTGGCGTAGCGCCGGTTCTGCGATTGAAGCTGCATCGCAGCCGGCATGCGCAGGATACCGCGCAAAAACCGCACCAGGTAATATATCGCGACCACGACGACAATGAGCACCGCCAGCGCGACGGCAAGACTGGTGTCAATCGCCCAGCCACGGTAGCGCAGCATCACCATGCCGGGATCGTCGCGTACCAGTAGCACCACGGCCAGCACAACGATTACCAGGATAAGCAGCTTAATGAATATCCTAACCATTACCGGTCTCCGTGGGCGCGGCGGGCTGTGGCGCATTTTCCCGCTGACTGAGGATGCGTTGCAATTCCTGCAACGAGCGACCGATATCCGGTTTTTCCGGTTTTAACTGCATTTTTTGCAGTTCCTGCAATTGCGTCATGAAATCGTGATTGGCGGCGTTATCCAGATCATAGAATTCGCGCAACAACCGCAAACTTTGTTCGATCAGTTGCGCATACTGCCTGGCATCCCGGTCGAGCACCGCCCAGCGCGCGAGCTTGAGGTTGTCTTCGAGGGTTTCGCCGACGTTGACGACATTGGCTTCAACCGCGCCGGGGCGGCCATCCTCGTAGCTAACGGTGACCAGCGAATCGATGAAACGGTTAATCTTATCGAGCCAGTTTTGCGCCTCCTGCAACTCCGGCGGGGCGGAGTCGACCTGATCGACGCGCATCGCAAATCCCGGTTCCAGCACGCCTACCTGACGTGCGAGCTGTGCCAGGATCAGGGTCATGCCGACCAAATCGGCGCGTTTGCGCGTTTTAAGCTCGGCAATTTCTTCACTGATCAAAATCCGCACCGGCAGTAGCCCGGGATCGCCGGTCAACGCAATCTTATCGCTGGCAGCCTGCAAGGTGATCGCCGCGCCTTCGAAATCATCCTGCAGAATCAGCTTATGCTGCGCGACCCGCATCAGGTACTCGACTTCGGCGAGTTGCCAGTCGTTTTTATCCCGGCCATAGAGTTCGTAGAGTTTTTCACTGGACGCACGCAGGGTTTGTTGCCCGAGCCCGAGTTCTTCGATTTTTCCGCCGAGCTTGCCGAGATCCGACTTTAACGGCGTCAGGCTGGCATCGAGCCGAGCACCGCTGACCCGGGATTCGATTTGCTGCCTGAGGTCGGCAATGGTGTCGCGATAGTCTTGCTGTAATTGCTGCTGCTGCCACCAGTAATAACCAGCCGCCGCGGCAAGCCCGATGATGAGCAGGAAATTGAACAGGTTAAACCAGGAACGGCGCTGCCGGGGCATTGCATCGGCTGCCGCGGGAGCGGGCTCGGTTACGGGTTCGGCCTCGACCCCGGACGCAGCCTCGGACTGTTCTTCGGCATCCGGGTCGGCTTCGAAAACAACCGTCTCCCCGGTGTCCATGACAACGACTTCCCGCTTGTCTTCCGTTTCGTTGGATGAATCTTTTTTACTCATATCTTGGTCTATGCCGGGGTCTGTTGCCGTGCCCTATCGCTGCGCCGCCCATTCGCAAATCGTTTGCCGTATTCCGTCGTCGCTCGCGCCGGATGCGATTATGATGGGCGCATTATGTCCCAGTTTCAGCGCCGATTCACGCATTCTTTCGCTGCGGGATTTGTCGCAAGCGCCGCGCTGCATCGGCATCGACCAGTTGCAACAGGTTATGCATCCCCTCGCTACTGGTCAGGATCACGAGTGTCGGAAAAGCCGGCCTCACGAGCCGCTCGAAGACGCCGGCGTCGACCGCCGGCAAGGCCCGCCGATATACCTCTTTGTATTCCACGCGCGCGCCGCGCGCGCCAAGCTCATCGCCCAGCAGGTTACGTCCTTCCTGCCCGCGCAGAATCAAAATACGCTTACCCGACACCCGCTGCAGCGCCTCGGCCGCGAGCAGGGCTTCGCTATTGTATGGCTCGCCGGTTATCAATTTTGCTCCCGCATCGCCGATGCGCTCAACGAGCGCAGTCCGGGTCGCCGCGCCGATCACGCCAAGCCGGGGCACTGCCGACAACTGCGCGGCCGAGAAATGCTGGAAGGCGCCGTCGACCGCGTTACGGCTGACGAACAACAAAATGTCATATTGCGACAGATCCGGCGTTGCCGCAGCGGCCTCGACCGGCTGGATTTCAATGACCGGGAAGCACAGCACGCTCGCGCCTTCATGCTCGAGCAAGGCGCTTAGCGCGGCCTGCTGATGCGCCGGCCGGGTATTCAGGATCACCTGCCCTTTAGCCGGCATCGCTGAGCGCCCGCCTGACGCGATTTCCCAAACTCCGACATAGCGCAGAATCAGCCCGCATCGCTCTCCAGCAAGCGCGCGAGAATCCGGTCGGCACCCTGGTCCAGCAATTGCCGGGCCAGCTCGACGCCGAGTTCATGCGCCCGAGCGCTGCTACCGCGCACCTCGGCACGCAGGATTTCACTGCCGTCGGGCTCGCCGACCAGCCCGCGCAGGTGCAGCTGATCCCGTTCGAGCACCGCGTAACCTGCAATCGGCACCTGACAACCGCCGTTCAGGGTTTGATTGAGCGCCCGCTCGGCGGTAACCCGCAACGTGGTTTCGGCATGCGCCAGCGGTGCAAGCAACTCGCGCAGTTCGTCGTCGTCACTGCGAATCTCGATACCGAGCACGCCCTGGCCGATCGCCGGCAGGCATTCCTCGGGCGGGATCGCGACACGGATACGCGCGCCGAAACCCAAGCGCTGCAAGCCCGAGGCGGCCAGAACAATGGCATCGAATTCGCCGGCGTCGAGCTTGGCCAGACGCGTGTTGACGTTGCCGCGCAACCAGTCGACTTCGAGTGCGGGGTAACTTGCGCGGATCTGGGTCTGGCGGCGCAGGCTCGAGGTCCCCACCAAACTGCCGGCCGGCATATCCGCGAGGCTGTCATAGCGATTGGAGACGAAGGCGTCGCGCGGGTCTTCACGCTCCATTACCAGCGCCAATTCGAGGCCGTCGGGAAACTGCACCGGGACATCTTTTAGCGAATGCACCGCGAGATCGGCGCGCCCGTCGAGTAGACCGGCTTCGAGTTCCTTGACGAACAAACCCTTACCGCCGACCTTGGCCAGCGGCGCGTCGAGCAGCTTGTCGCCGCGGGTTTTCATCTTCAGCAGCGATACTTTCAACTGGGGATGCAGGGCTTCGAGCCGTGCCTGCACGTGCTCGGCCTGCCATAGTGCAAGCGGGCTACCGCGGGTTGCGATACGCAATTCGGTTCGTGATGTCGTCATTTACAGATTCTTGATAATTTTACGCACCCCCGGCAAATGCCGGCGACCCACTTCGAGGCAATCGTCGATATCGCGGAAGGTGACCTGGTGGCCATTGTTATCCGATTGCATCCCGGCAAGCCACGCCAGACTCACCAATGCATTGCGATGAATCCGGTAAAAACGATCGCCGAATTCCTTTTCGAGGCCCTTGAGCGCATCCTCGATCAGCACTTCGCCATCGGTATGGCGTACGGTGACATATTTCTGCTCGGCATGAAAATAGTAAATATTTTCGATTGGAACCAGCACCAGACTGCCGCGCACCCGCGCGCAGATATGTTGCCGCGGCTCCAGCCCCGACAACAGGGCGCCGCTTTTGGAAGCCTGGGCGCGCGTCGGCCGGATCGCGGCATCCATCGCCGCCTGTAAGCGGTCCTGCTTCACCGGTTTGAGCAAATAGTCGACGGCGTGCGTTTCGAAGGCTTCGAGCGCGTGATCGGAAAACGCGGTGGTAAAAACCACCACCGGCGGCTGGTCGAGCTTGGCGATATGCCGCGCCGCCTCGATACCGTCCATGCCTGGCATACGAATATCCAGCAGCACGATATCGGGTTCCAGGCTTTGCGCCATGCCGAGCGCTTCGAGCCCGTTCACCGCCTCGCCGACCAGGTCATGTTGCTTCAATTCGCCCACCATGCGCGCCAGACGATCACGCGCCGGTTTTTCATCGTCGACAATCAGTATCTTCACGCAGCCTCCGCGGTAGGAATGGTTAAGGTAACAGTATAGCGTGACTCGGTCTCGGACAACTCCATCGAAGCCGCACCGTCAAACGCGAGCGTGAGCCGCTCCTTTATATTTTCGACCGCCATCCGGTTGCCCTGGCGATTATGCGAGTGCCCGGCGCTCGCAATCGGATTGGAAATCTTAATGACGATACCACTATCGCCGTCATCGATGGCGACTTCGATAACTCCCCCGCCGGGCAGGGGTTCGATGCCATGGTAAATCGCGTTTTCGACCAGCGGCTGCAGCGTTAACGCCGGCAGGTAGAGGGACAGTTCCTCGTCCGGCAGCCGCCACTGGACTTCGAGCCGTTCGCCCAGCCGCAGCGCCTCGAGAGCGATGTAGCTGCGCGTTAATTCCAACTCCTGCTGCAGCGAAATACTGGATTCGGCCGCGAGGCTGGCGCGAAACAAATCCGACAGGTTTTCGATGGCTTGCTCGGCGAGATTGGGTTGATCGTGGGTCAGGCTGGCGATGGTGTTCATGCTGTTGAATAAAAAGTGCGGACGGATGCGCGCCTGCAAGGCCTGCAAGCGCGCCTGAGCCTGCACCTTGAGGCGCAGATCGGATTCGTGGCGCAAGTAAAAATAACGCAAAGCGAGGCCCACCAGAATAACCACGATCGACAGGTTGCGCGCCAGCGTGTAGATCGCGTCGCTTGCCGTCGGCCCGTAGCTCATCACGCCGCCAAGCCCGAGACTCAAAAAACTGACCAGCAGCGTCATCAGAATCGCGGCCGCGAACACCAGCATGGTGGTGCGCGCATGATCGCCGAGCCAGCCCTGGCGATTCATCAGGCAGAGCAGCGCCGCCGTGGTCAGCCCGACCCACAGCATGGCCAGCGAAATCAGCGCGAGATGCACGAACAGGCGACCGCCGCCAAAGCTGACCAGCGCAAACATGATCGCGATCAACTGGACTACCAGCAGCAAACGTAGGAAAACATCCCCATCGCAGAAATCGGGCAGGTAAGTCGAGTTTTCGGAGCCGGGTATACTTTTTTCCGTATTATCTGGCATAAAGAGTTGATTTGTTGGTCGTGCACTGCAAGCATACAACAATATACAGCGCAATGTGTCGCCGTATTAAACGCGCGATTTAAGCCGAAACAACAGATACCATGAGCAAAGACGATTCCCGCATGTGGGGCGGGCGATTCAGCGAACCCACCGACGAATTCGTGCAGGCTTTTACCGCTTCGGTCGGTTTCGACCAGCGCCTGGCGCAGGCCGATATCGAGGGTTCGGGCGCGCATGCGATGATGCTCAAACGCATCGGCGTACTCGACGCCGGGGAATTGAAAGCGATCAAGCAGGGCCTCGAACAAATTCGCGCCGAAATCGAAACTGGCCGCTTCGAATGGTCGGTTGCGCTCGAGGACGTGCACATGAATATCGAGGCGCGCCTGACAGCGTTGATCGGCGATGCCGGCAAGAAGCTGCACACCGGACGCTCGCGCAACGATCAGGTCGCGACCGACATTCGCCTCTACCTGCGCGACCAGATCGGGCACTGCCGGCATGGCATTCGCGCGTTTCAACAAGGATTGCTCGACCTCGCCGAGCGCGAGGCACACACCATCCTGCCCGGCTTCACCCATTTACAGGTGGCGCAACCGGTCAGCTTCGGCCATCACATGCTGGCCTGGTTCGAAATGCTCGAGCGCGACCACGGCCGGCTCGGCGACTGCGCGCGGCGCATGAACCAGATGCCGCTGGGCAGCGCGGCGCTGGCCGGAACCTCTTATCAGCTCGACCGCGAGTACACCGCCGAGTTACTCGGTTTCGACATCCCCTGCCGCAATTCCATCGACGCGGTCAGCGATCGCGATTTCGTCATCGAATTCTGCGCCGCGGCGGCGATATGCATGACGCATTTGTCGCGTATGGCCGAAGAACTGGTGCTGTGGTCGAGCGCGCAATTCGATTTCGTACGGCTGCCGGACCGCTACTGCACCGGGTCGTCGATCATGCCGCAAAAGAAAAATCCCGACGTCGCCGAACTGGTGCGCGGCAAGGCCGGGCGCGCGGCCGGGCATCTGGTCAACCTGCTGGTGCTGATGAAGGCGCAGCCGCTGTCCTATAACAAGGACAACCAGGAAGACAAGGAACCGTTGTTCGATACACTCGACACGTTAATCGGCAGTGTACGCGCCTTCGCCGACATGGTGCCCGCGCTCGAAGTCAACCGCGAGAAGATGTACCAGGCCGCGCAACAGGGTTACGCCACCGCGACCGACCTTGCAGACTACCTGGTGAAAAAGGGCGCGGCATTTCGCGACGCGCACGAAGCGGTCGGCAACGCAGTCGCATTTGCGATTGACCAGGGCAAGGACCTGGGAGCTTGTAAGCTCAAGGAATTACGGCAATTCGATCAACGCATCGAAGACGATGTATTCGACGTGCTGACGCTGGAAGGCTCGCTCAACGCCCGCAATATCACCGGCGGCACCGCGCCCGCGCAGGTGTTGATACAGGTCGAGGCCGGCCGTGAAATGATCGAGGACTGATATGCTCGCCGTCACGGAGCGGCCCGCAACGCAGTTCAGTATGCCCCTGCCGATTAGTCTAATTCCCGCGGCACTTGGTCATGCCAGTGTTCCTGGGTCACCCCGGCGCTCCTGAGTCATGCCGGCGCTCCTGAGTCATACCGGTGTTCCTGAGTCATACCGGTGTTCCTGAGTCATGCCGGCGCTCCTGAGTCATGCCGGCGCTCCTGAGTCATACCGGTGTTCCTGAGTCATACCGGTGTTCCTGAGTCATTCCCGCGTAAGCGGGAATCTATTAACGCGCCACCTTTGTGAGATCCCCGCTTGCGCGCACTGCTGTCCGGAATAAATTAAGTTGGTGTATTTGAAAGTGTTGCAGTGCCCGGGTTTTACGAATAAAACCATAAGCGACAACTTAATTTCAGGACACTGCAACATGTATACAAATACCCGATTTGGCGAACTTTTGAAAGTCCTTCCTAAAAATACTTTCAAACGCTGCGTTGAACAGCATCGGAGCGATAAACATAACAAGGGTTTCGACAGCTGGGGGCAGTTAATCAGTCTGATGTATGCTCAATTGTCCGGTTGTCGGAGCTTGCGCGAGTTGGAGGTGAGCTACAATAGTCATTCCGCGCATCACTATCACCTGGGCTGCGGTCCGATTAAGCGCTCGACTTTATCGGATGCCAATCGCCAACGAGATGCCGGGGTATTTGAATCATTCTGCCAGCAGCTGATGGGCCGGGCTCATCGGCGAGTACGCAATGAGATAAAGGACTTGCTCTATCTGTTGGACTCGACGCCGATCTGTCTGCGCGGCCGGGGTTATGAGTGGACGCAAGCGCGTAGTATGTCACGCATTCCGGGCCTGAAGATTCACCTGCTGTATTCCCCCGACAAGCAGTTGCCTGGACGC
>DS021198.1:280418-286478 GCA_001735895.1 Olavius algarvensis Gamma 3 endosymbiont
GACCACGTCACATACATTAATACTGTTGTATGTTAAAACGGCAGGTATATTAGAAAGCCCTATTTCTACAGCTATTTCATTAGTGTCTATTGCTACATTCAAATCCCTCATATCTATAAAAGGAAATGCAGCATCCCCTGATAGGTCCGCAGGGCCTTAAGCCGCGCAGGTTTATGCGAGGATAACAGGGTAAGGGAATGACACGCGGACTTAGGTTTCTGTTTCGCCCGTGCTTCGCAGGTCTTACGGACCTCTATTGGTCGAAATCGATCGTGACTTCGTCGGAGATCGGATGCGCCTGGCAGGTCAGGACGTAGCCGGCTTCGATTTCGTGGGGTTCGAGGCCGTGGATGATGTCCATGTCGACCTCGCCGTTTATCAGCTTTGCCTTGCAGGTCGAGCAGACCCCAGCCTTGCAGGAGTAGGGCACGTCGAGGCCATTGTGCATGCTCGCGTCGAGAATATTCTCGCCCACCGTGGTCAGGTTGTAGGCGACCGAGCGCCCGTCGGCGATGACGGTTACCCGGCTGGTCTTTTCCTCGCCGTAGGTTTCGACGCGGTGATGCGCTTTTTCGAGCCGCTGCTGGGAATCTTCCGCCGAGTGGGCAAACAGTTCGTAGTGAATCTGCGACTCTGCGAGACCCGAGGCGCGAAACCCGCGCGACACTTCCGACATCATCGCTTCGGGGCCGCAGATCAGGGCTTCGTCGGTTTTTCTGATATCGATCAGACGCGAGCGGTGCAGCGCGCTGCCTTTTTCGTTGTCGATGCGCCCGTTCAATAAATCGCTGCCCTGGTCTTCCTCGTCCATGATGTTGATCCACTGGAAGCGCTCGATGTAACGATTTTTCAGGAAACAGAGCGCATCCCTGAACATCATCGAATTACTGCGACGGTTGCCGAAAATCAGCGTGATGCGGCTTTGCGGTTCGTTGGCGAGAATAGTCTTGATATTCGACAGGATCGGCGTAATCCCGCTGCCGGCGGCGATGCACATATAGTTCTTGCGATTTTTTTCATCGAGCGCGGTGAAAAAACTGCCCTGGGGAGGCATCACTTCGACTTCGTCGCCAACCTTGAAATTGTCATTGGCGTAATTGGAAAATTTGCCGTCGCGCACGCGTTTGATACCGACCTGCAGTTCGCCGTCGTCGACGCCGCAGCAGATCGAGTAGGAGCGGCGCAAGTCTTCGCCGTCGATATCGGCTTTCAGCGTCAGGAACTGCCCCTGGGTGAAGTGAAACTTGTCGGCGAATTCGTCGGGTACGTCGAAGCTGACGCAAACCGCAGTGTCGGTTTCGGGGCGGACGGCCTTGATGCGCAGGGGATAAAACTGGGTTTCGGACATGCTTACCTCAAATCGGCTTGAAATAGTCGAAGGGCTCCAGGCATGCCTGGCACTGGAACAGGGCTTTGCAGGCGGTGGAACCGAATTCGGAAGTCATTCGGGTTTCGGTCGAGCCGCAGCGTGGGCACTGGATTTCGGCATCCAGCGGCTGGCCCCGGCAGGCGGTGCATGCTCTGGGTGCCGCAATGCCGTAGGCGGTTAGTTTGCTGCGGCCCTCGGGCGATATCCAGTCGCTGCTCCAGGCCGGTGACAGGCTTTCGCGTACCTCGAAGGCTGCGATGCCGGATTGCCGCAACACGGCTTCGATATCGTCGCGCATGGTTTGCATAGCCGGGCAGCCGGAGTAGGTCGGGGTAATCGTCACCAGCAGCCGCTCGTCGGTTTGTTCGATATCGTTGAGCACGCCCAGGTCCCATAAGCTCAGCACCGGAATCTCGGGGTCGCAAACCTGCTCCAGCAGTGCCCAGATTTCAGGCAGTGCCGATGCCTGCCGTTGCGCCAGGCGCGCCTGGTAAGCTGCGGTCGGCAATGGGAATTCGATCACCATGACTTACCATTCGAGCCCCGGATAGGCCCGGTGCACCGACTGCATTTCGTTGAGTAACTGGCCGAGGTTTTCGGTGTGATAGCCTTCGCGTCCGCCTTTGACCGCCCATTGCTCGCCGGGCTGCTCGAGTTCCGCTTCCGTAAGTATCGCGCTCACCTGCTGTTCCCATTCG
Organism: Olavius algarvensis Gamma 3 endosymbiont; assembly: GCA_001735895.1. GTDB lineage: Bacteria > Pseudomonadota > Gammaproteobacteria. The sequence continues at coordinate 282,486 of DS021198.1, forward strand.
GTCTTGAGCGCGCCGCTGTCGACGCCGATGCCGGCTTCGGCCAGTTCGGATTCGAGCGCGTCGAGGTCGAACATTTCGTGGGTATAACCCCACAGCTGGTCGATTGCGCGCTGCGCGCGCTCGCGGCTTTCATCGGTGCCGAGCCCGAAACGCAGCGTCCATTCGTGGCTGCGACGCAAGTGATAGCGGGTTTCCTTGATTGCCTTGGCGGCGATCGCGGCCAGGGTCTTGTCGCTGGATTCGGCCAGGCGCGGCAGGAACAGGCTGTTGAACAGGTCGATAAACAGCTGGCGTAACATGGTGAAGGCGAAATCCCCTTTCGGCAGCTCGTGGATCAACAGGTTGGAAAATTCGCGCTGGTCGCGCATGAAGGCGAAATCGTCTTCGTTGCGGCCGTCGGCGCTGAGTTCGGCGGCATAACCGTAAAACATGCGCGCCCGCCCGATATAGTCGAGTGCGACGTTGATCAGCGCCAGGTCTTCTTCCAGGAAGGGGGCGTTGCTGCACCACTCCGACAAGCGGTGTCCAAGCACCAGCGAGTCGTCGCCGAGGCGGGTGCTGTATTCGAGAATCTTGGCTTTCATCGCTGGCCCCGGCAATTACATGTTGTTGACTTCGTCGGGCAACTGGTAATAGGTTGCCAGCCGGTAGGGCTTGTCGTTCGACGGGTCGAAGAAACTTTCGGAGTCGTCTTCCTGCGAGGCGCAGATGTCGTTCGAGCGCACCACCCAGATGCTGACGCCCTCGCCGCGCCGGGTGTAGACGTCACGCGCGTATTCGAGCGCCTGTTCGGGGTCTTCGGCGTGCAAGCTGCCGACGTGTTTATGGTCGAGGCCACGCCGGGAGCGTAAAAAGACTTCGTAGAGTTCGAGGCTATCTGATTTGCTCATGTCGGTGCCCTGGATCGCATATTGTGTGAAGGCGGCTAGGCCGCTTTGGCCTTTTTCTTTCTGGCTTCGTAGGTCTGCATTGCGGCACGCACCCATTCGCCCTCGCGGTGGGCGCGTACGTGGTGTTCGATGCGCTGGCGGTTGCAATGGCCATTGCCGTTGATGACGTCGTAAAACTCGTCCCAATCGATTTCGCCGTTGTCGTAGTGGCCGCGTTCTTCGTTCCACTTGCATTCCGGATCGGGATGATCGAGGCCGAGGAAATCGATTTGCGGCGCGGTCTGGTCGATGAATTTCTGGCGTAGCTCATCGTTGCTCTGGCGTTTGATCTTCCACTGCATCGATTTCGCGGTGTGCGCGGATTCGGCATCGTGCGGGCCGAACATCATCAGCGACGGCCAATAAAAGCGATTCAGCGCATCCTGCGCCAGCGCTTTCTGATCATCGCTGCCGCGCGCCAGCACCAGCATCAATTCGTAACCCTGGCGCTGATGGAAACTTTCTTCTTTGCAGATACGCACCATGCCGCGCGCGTAGGGTCCGTAAGAGGTGCGCTGTAACGACACTTGATTGACTATGGCGGCGCCGTCGACCAACCAGCCGATGGCGCCGACGTCGGCCCAGGTTTGTGCCGGATAGTTGAAAATGGAGGCGTACTTGGCTTCGCCGGTTTGCAACGCGTGGATCATTTCATCGCGCGAAATGCCGAGCGTCTCGGTGGCGCTGTAGAGGTAGAGTCCGTGGCCGCCTTCATCCTGCACCTTGGCCAGCAGCACCGCTTTGCGGCGCAGCGACGGCGCGCGGGTAATCCAGTTGCCCTCCGGTTGCATGCCGATGACTTCGGAATGCGCATGTTGGGAAATCTGGCGGATCAGGTTTTTACAGTAGCCATCCGGCATCCAGTCCTTGGGCTCGATTTTTTCTTCGCCTTCGATCTTACGCAGAAATTTGGCTTCCAGATCTTCGCTCATGAAACGTACCTATAGTCAGGCGGTAATAAGTTTATGATACACTTTATTGATAGTGAGTCAAATTAAATGTATCACTTTATTTGATTGCTATTGACTCGCATCAACTCGCGTCGGGCTGGTTTTCAGGCGCGGCGCGGGCAAAGGCTTCGATTTGCAGGCAGTGCCGATCGATGCTGTCGATCAGCGGGTAGGGCGTCATATCGAGTTCGAAGCGGCGCGCGTTGTAAACCTGCGGGATCAAAAGGGCATCGGCCAAACCGGGAGTTTCGCCGAAACAGAAACGGCCGTCGGACGACGCCGCCAGCCGGGTTTCGACGGTCTCGAATCCGAGTCCGATCCAGTGCCGGTACCAGTGAAGCCTGGCGTCGTCGCCTGCCGCCAGATCGTCGCGCAGGTAGGCGATCACGCGCGTGTTGTTCAACGGGTGAATATCGCAGGCGATGACATTGGCGAGCGCCCGCACCTCGGCGCGCGTCTCAGGTTCGGACGGCAGCAGCGCCGGCTCGGGAAAGGTTTCCTCGAGGTATTCGAGAATCGCCATCGACTGGTACAAAATCCGCCCGTCGTGTGCGAGCGCCGGCACCAGTTTCTGCGGGTTGAGTTCGGCGTAGGGCGCTTGCTGTTCCTCGGCTTTGAGTAGATCGACGGCTTCGATTTGATAGTCGACTTGCTTCAGGTTGAGTGCGATGCGCACGCGGTAGGCCGCCGAGGAGCGGAAGTAACTGTAAAGTTTCATCATGGGCTCGCCTTTTAGTTATTCCTATAGAGTCATCCCCGCGCAAACGGGGATCTTTGATATTGTGGCACTATTACAAGATCCCCGCCTTCGCGCACTGCTGTCCGGAATAAATCATAATGCCAACTGTGCTTGATGTATTTGGAAATCGGATTTCCATTTTCGTCGTCGTTTAAGTACTTCGAATTCGAGTCTGGGTCGCTGGAATAGAGTCGATTTGAGTTCCGCCAGCCACAGATAAAAACCGCGTCTCGATCCACAAAGTTGCCGGTATAGATCGGCGATGAGATACGTGATCAATGCCACCAGTATCTGGATTTTGACCGCATTCTCGCTTTGACCGAGAAACTTTTTGATTTTCAGGTTCTGCTTGACCCACTTGAACCAGAGTTCGATCGCCCAACGCTGCTTGTACAGCGCTGCAACTTCTTCAACCGGGACCCCCATCAGGTTGGTTACCAGTACCAGCGGGTCCACATGATCCTCTCGATGCACCACTATTCGCCGCAACGGTTTGACGTAGTTGTTTTTCCGGCCGCCGCCAGGCCATTTGTTTTTAAACTCAATGACCTCATCCGACAGTATATCTCCTTCGGTCGAGCGGCTTTTGAGCACCCTGATCGATGCGTGACGTGGTCAAACTTTTTGATACACCCCAGTTAAGCGGCATGCTTCGTTTCGAGTAGTCGTTTTTCATAATCATTCGGGCTGACATAATTCAGCGTCGAATGTAATCGATATGGGTTATACCAGCTGGATATGTACTGCAGAATATCCTGCTGTGCTTCATATCGAGTCTGATAATTTCGCCATTGCACCCGCTCCTGCTTCAGACTGCCAAAGAAGCTCTCGACCACCGCATTATCCCAACAGTCACCTTTACGGCTCATGCTGCCCTGGAACCCGTTGATTCTGAGTAATTTTCGGAATGCCTTGCTGGCATACTGAGACCCACGATCCGAGTGATGGATTAAACCTGCCTTGGGTCGGCGCTGCCAGGCGGCCATCTTCAAGGCATCACAGACCAACTGCGATTTCATCCGAGGGCTCATGCTCCAGCCCACAACCTTTCTCAAACACAGATCTATCACGACAGCCAGGTAAAGCCAGCCCTCCTGGGTCCATACATAAGTCACATCCGCTGCGTAGACCTGATCAGGCTGGGGCACATCAAATTGCCGCTGAAGCAGATTGTCGTACACCGGTTGTTTGTGATTGCTGTTCGTGGTCACCTTGAATTTCTTGCGATGACGTACCTGAACTCCGGCCTCCCGCATCAAATTCCGCGCCTTATTCCGGCTCACCGGATAACCCAGACAGTTCAGGGCCCGTTTCATACGTCGGCTGCCGTAGGTATGATCACTCGCATCATCAACCCGCTGAACCCACTCCAGCA
>DS021198.1:290799-302596 GCA_001735895.1 Olavius algarvensis Gamma 3 endosymbiont
CTCCTTCGGTCGAGCGGCTTTTGAGCACCCTGATCGATGCGTTACGCTTTAACCGGGTCACAAAGAAAGCACCCTCCTGGTCGATTTGATGCCACCAATTGTAATCGCAATATCCCTTATCAAACACATACTTAGCGCCCTTCTCGATTTCAACATTGCGTCCATACTCAATATCGTTCTGGGTCGATGCCGTGATCCGAGCGTCACAAGGCAACTGCTTGTCGGGGGAATACAGCAGGTGAATCTTCAGGCCCGGAATGCGTGACATACTACGCGCTTGCGTCCACTCATAACCCCGGCCGCGCAGACAGATCGGCGTCGAGTCCAACAGATAGAGCAAGTCCTTTATCTCATTGCGTACTCGCCGATGAGCCCGGCCCATCAGCTGCTGGCAGAATGATTCAAATACCCCGGCATCTCGTTGGCGATTGGCATCCGATAAAGTCGAGCGCTTAATCGGACCGCAGCCCAGGTGATAGTGATGCGCGGAATGACTATTGTAGCTCACCTCCAACTCGCGCAAGCTCCGACAACCGGACAATTGAGCATACATCAGACTGATTAACTGCCCCCAGCTGTCGAAACCCTTGTTATGTTTATCGCTCCGATGCTGTTCAACGCAGCGTTTGAAAGTATTTTTAGGAAGGACTTTCAAAAGTTCGCCAAATCGGGTATTTGTATACATGTTGCAGTGTCCTGAAATTAAGTTGTTGCTTATGGTTTTATTCGTAAAACCCGGGCACGTCAACACTTTCAAATACACCAACTTAATTTATTCCGGACAGCAGTGCGCGTAAGCGGGGATCTTATAACGCGCCGTCATTGCAAGGTCCCCGCTTGCGCGCACAGCTGTCCGGGGAAAGTTAATAGGAAAGAACATACTGTGTTTTCTCGATCAGTTCCGCGCGTTCTCGTCGTCTTCGTCGATACATCTGCTGTACCCCGGTTGGTAAACGAGTAAACAGGGTTTCTCGTATTTCCACCAACAGCAGGTGTAACGATGTATTCGGCGCACACCGACGTGATCGATAGAGCCATAACAACAGATAACTGATAATGGCCGCGTAAATTTGCAGGCTGACTGCATTCTGGCTTTTGCCCAGAAAGCGCTTTAGCTTCAAGTTTTGCTTGAGCCACTTGAAAAACAGCTCGATCTGCCAACGCTTGCGATAAAGTTCAGCAATATCCTTGGCTGAACTGTCCATATCGTTGGTCGCCAGGATGAGGGGTGACTTGCCTTCACGATACACGCTGATGCGGCGTAACCGCAGGCCGTGATAGCCATTTTTATGACCTGCTCGGTTACTGCGGTGGCGAAATTCGACCCATTCGTCAGACAGGATGACTTTGCCATCGCATGGATTCTGTGCCACTACCTGGATCGCCGCATTGCGCTTAAACCGGGTCACGAAAGTCGCCCCGGCCTCATCAATCTGTTGCCACCAGCCATAGTCGCAAAGACGTAGGTTGCATCCGCTTCCATCGGAGGTGTCGGGCATCGACGACATCGTTCACTGTCGGTGAGGTGATATTGAGATAAACCGGTGTGTGACCCCGCTGTTCAATCATCAGGTGAACCTTGAGCCCCTGATTACGGGAAGTCGCGCTGGCTTCGGCCCAGTCAAATCCATGTCCCTTGAGCTGAATCGGGGTGGAATCCAGTAGATAGGTTAGCTCAGTTAGCTCGCGGCGCTGTTTGCCATGCATAAACGCCATCAATTGTTCTGTCACCGTCTTGAACAAAACCGGATTACGGCGTTGATTGGCATCCGACAGGGTGGAACGCCGGATCGGCCCCGTGCCTAAATGGTAATGATGGGCTGCCTGGGCGTTGAAACCCGTCTCGAGCTCTCTCAGGCTACGGACGCCTGAGATCTGGCCGTATAACAATGCCAATAGGTGGTCATAGGGCTTGAAGGATTTATCGTAACGGCCAGCCTGGAGGCTAGACGAAATTCGATCAATCAAATTACGCGGAAGGGCTTCTAAAAGTTGATGAAATCGAGTATTACTGTACACCTTGTTGTTCCTTTTGTTTTTGAGTTCGCACTCGGGGTTGTAACCCCAAACATTAGGAACAGCAAGACCTTTACTTCCTTCTTCAGTTTTTCCCCGGACAGCTATGCGCTTGCGCGGGGATGACGTCCCGGCGGGGAAGACGTCCGGTCGGGGGATGACATCCGGGCGGGGGTGACGTCCCTGCGGGGGTGACGGCAACTACGCCTCGCTCAGATCGTCGGCGGCGGCTTCGAGCGCGGCGCGCAGAACCGCCAGATCGCCGATGTGATTCGCCAGCAGCAGGATCAGGCGGGCATTCAACTGCTGGCTTTGGCGGGCGCTCAAATCCCGGTGCGCATCGATCAAGCATTGATAAAAATCGTCGCCCGGGCGGTAACCGCGGAAGCAGATTTTGCCGCTTTCGTGGAAGTTGTAAGCGGTGTTTAACGGGTTGTTTTCAGCCATGAATCTTCCTCATTGTTGCGCGCTGGCGCGCGCCACCGCCGCGCGAATCTTATCGACCCCAATGGCTCGCATGCGGGCGGCGATATGCTGATCGGGCCGGATCAGGTAGGCGCTGCCGTCGCGGGCGTCGTAGCGCTCGGCGATTAGACCTTTGCTGTCGCGCAGCGCGTCAATGTCGGCCGGTGCTTCGCCCTGGCGGTAGATCACCAGGGTTTCCACCGGGATGCTGTCGTCTTGCAGCGTCTTCAGGCGGTCGAGCAGCGGCCGATCGAGCTGTGCGATATCGTCCACGTAATAAAGTACCTGGAAGCGGTTGCCGCAGGCATCCAGCAGCCATTCGCCTGCGTCACCGGCTACCGGGGCGTCGGCCATGACTGCGCCGGCCACCAGCAGGCTGTCGAATTCGCCGTCATCCGGGCTGTTCAAGACCGACTCGGCCAGCACCGCGGTATCGGACAGGCGCCCCGAATTGGTCAGCTTGCGGGCGAAGTCGAAGCGCTTGGATAAGTGCAGCGTGGCGTCGCGAAAAATATGCGAAGTCGTCGATTTCGGGGTAATGAAGTCGGTCGAGCGGGTCGAATTCATGATATTTTCGTCGGCGGCAAACTCGCGCTCGTCGCAATAACTGTCGAGCAAGGCATGCGGCGCCTTGCCGTCGAGCACCAGCAACAGTTTCCACACCAGGTTGTCCGTATCCTGTAGCCCCGAGTTGGCGCCGCGCGCGCCGAACGGCGACACCTGGTGCGCCGCGTCACCGGTAAACAAGACACGGCCCTGGCGGAAGGATGCCATGCGGCGGCACTGGAAAGTGTAGACGCTAGCCCATTCGAGTTCGAACTCGGTATCCTCGCCCAGCATCGCTTTGACCCGCGGGATCACGTTTTCCGGTCGCTTTTCCACCTCAGGGTCTTTGTCCCAACCGAGCTGGAAGTCCAGCCGCCAAACATTATCGGGCTGGCGGTGCAGCAGCGTCGACTGCCCGCGATGGTAGGAAGGATCGAAGTTGAACCAGCGTTCCGGCGGAAAGTCGGCCTGCATCACGATATCGGCGATCAGGAAGCGGTCTTCGAATATCTTGCCGGTACTTTGCAAATCCATCAAAGCGCGTACATCGCTGTTGGCGCCGTCGGCGACGATCAGCCAATCGCAAGTCAGGGTGTAATTGCCATCCGGGGTTTTGACGCCGATACGCACCCGTTCGCCGCTGTAGTCGACCGCGACCACCTTGTTTTTCCAGCGCACTTCGATGGTATCCAGTTCGGCCATGCGATCCACCATATACTCTTCCAGATAGTACTGCTGCAGGTTGATGAAAGCAGGCATCTTGTGCCCGGGCTCCGGCAACAGGTCGAACCGGGTAACCAGTTCGTCGCGGAAAAAAACCTTGCCGACGTTCCAGGTCACGCCCTTTTTGACCATGCGCTCGCCGCAGCCGAGCCGATCCAGGATTTCGAGCGCGCGCTTGGAATAACACACCGCGCGCGAACCGACGCTGACGGTGTTATTGTCGTCGAGCACCAGCACGTCGCGGCCGTACTGGCCGAGATCGAGCGCAGCGCCCATGCCGATGGGCCCCGCGCCGACCACGATAACCGGATGGTGTATCGGCTGGGCCGCATCCTGGTCGCTCGACTTGACGTACTCGTAGATCGGGTTCTGATAGGTTGAGAACATGGTTTTCCCCGGATTGCCGGTCTGCGCTCAGGTGGCGGGTTGCTCCTGTTGCAATCCATGCCACATCTCCTGATCGCGCTCCTCGGTCCAGATGCGCGGGTCGGCGATGCCGCTGGCTTCATCGAAGGCACGCGTCACGTCAAATGGCAGGCAGTGTTCGTAGATGAAAACGTGGCCGAACACCGGGTCCATGTTTTGACGCGTCAACGCCATTGCGCCCTTGAGATCGAGCTTTTGTTCGACCGCTTGTTTGGCGCTGTCGAGCAATGCGGTCACGAAGCTGCGGGTATAGGCATAAGCTTCGGCAATTCGTGCGTGCGTTTCCAGCGCGGGGCCGCGTCCCGGTAGGACCTTATCGGCTCCCAGCGCCGCAATCGCATCGAGCGTCGCCGGCCAGTCGCCGAGATAGGCGTCGCCGGTGTAGCAGGCGGCTTCGAATTCGACCAGATCGCCTGAGAACAGCACCTTTTCCGATTCGACCCAGACCACGGTGTCGCCTTGGGTATGGCCGCGCCCCGGGTTCCAGATTTGAACCTTGAGATCGCCCATCATGAGCGTCATGCGCTCCTCGAAAACCAGCGTCGGCCAGGTCAGCCCGGGGATGCTTTCGACCGACTCGAACAGGCGCGGGAAGCGGGTTATTTCGGATTCCATGTCCTGCTGTCCACGTTCGACGATCAGGTCATGGGTACGCTGGCTGGCGATAACCTGCTGCAGGCCGGCGTCGCGATAGCCGGAGGCGCCGAGTACGCGCACCGCGTGATAATGTGTCAATACCACGTACTTGATCGGTTTGTCGGTGATTTCCCGCACCTTGGCGATAACCGACTGCGCCGCCACCGGCGTCGCGGTGGCGTCGATAATCATGACCGAATCGTCACCGACGATAACACCGGTGTTGGGATCGCCCTCGGCGGTAAACGCGTAGCAGTGCTCGGACAGTTGTGAAAAGGTAACCTTTTTCTCTTCGAGATCGGCTACCGAGGCAAATTGTTTGGACATGTTCGTTCCCCAATGGGCTCAGTTAGTTTAAATAGGGTTTGCCGGCAGAATGGTCGCGCTGGCTGAACCGAAGCCGATGCGCGCGGCGCCGGGTTTTTCGCAATGACCGGACATGATGATGCAGTCGCCGTCGGCGAGAAATTTGCGCAGCTCGCCATTGGGTAAAGCCAATTCCTGTTTGCCGCCGTGAGTGATTTCCAGCATCGAGCCGAGTGCGTTTTCGCTTGTACCCGACTGGGTGCCGCTGCCGAAAAAGTCGCCCGGTTGCAGGTTGCAACCGTTGACCGTGTGATGGGTCACCATCTGCGCCACGCACCAATAAGACTGGGCAAAGTTCGATTGGCCCAGTAAATACGGTGGTTCGCCGGCAGCGCGCATCTTTGCGGTTTGCAGGTAGGTCTGCAGCTTAAGGTCGAGCGCGCCGCGGCTGCGGTTGTGTTCCGAATCGAGGTAAGCGAGCGGTTGCGGATCGTCGGCGGCGCGCGACCATTCGACCCGGTAGGGCAGCAGCGCTTCGCTGGTGACGATCCACGGCGAAATCGTCGAGGCGAAACTTTTCGACAGGAATGGTCCCAGTGGCTGGTATTCCCAGGCCTGGATATCGCGCGCCGACCAGTCGTTGAAAATGCAGTAGCCGAACACGTGACTGTCAGCGTCGTCGATGGCGATGCGTTCGCCGAGGGCGTTGCCGGCGCCGATATAAATGCCGACTTCGGTTTCATAGTCGAGCCGCCGGCAGGGACCGAAGCTCGGGCTATCCGCGTCGGGCGCCTTGGTCTGCCCCTGCGGACGAATAATTTCGTGGCCCGAAACCTCGATCGACGAGGCGCGACCGTGGTAACCGATCGGCAGCCACTTGTAGTTCGGCAGCAGCGGGTTGTCGGGGCGGAACAGCTTACCGACATTGGTGGCGTGATTGATCGAAGTATAAAAATCGGTGTAGTCGCCGATGCGGCAGGGCACCGAGTACTCGACCAGTTCCTGTGCCACCAGGCAGGGTTGCAGCTGTTGCTGTAGCTCGGAACCCGTGCGCAGAGCCTGCGACAGCGCGCGTCGCAGCGCGGCAGCGGCGGCAGCGCCCCTTCCCATGAAGGCGTTCAGGCTGGGCCCGGCGCAGAGTTGCAACAGTTCGTTGATGTCGCTATCGAAAGCTCTGGTTTCGGCCAGCCGGGCGAGATCCAGCACCTGATCGCCAATGGCGACGCCGCCGCGCAATGACTCGTCGCTGACGCGCAGACGAAACACGGCAAACGGAAGATTCTGAATCGGAAAATCGGCGTCCTCGAGGTTCGCCGACTTAACCCAACTGGTTAAATCCGGGTCGTGAGTTTCATTCAGATTCATTATTGTATTATTCGGGGGTTATTCGGGAATGCTGCCATCATGCATCCAGCGTGCATGCGCGGGCGCCTTGCGGGTCTCGGCCCATTCGTTGAGCATGTCCCATTTGACTTGGTCGAGGCGCGTGTTCATGTCCGCGGTGCCGGTGTTGGCGGCTAGCTCCAGGCGATGTCCGCTCGGGTCGAAGAAATAAATCGATTTGAAAATGGTGTGATCGGTCGGGCCGACGACGTCGATGCCATCCACCTCGAGTCTGGCCTTGGTTTCGATTAAGTCGTCGACGCTGTCCACCTGCAAGGCGAGATGCTGCACCCAGGGCGGGGTGTTCGGGTCGCGCCCCATTTCATCCTTGGTCGGCAGTTCGAAGAAGGCGAGAATATTGCCGCCGCCGGCATCGAGAAATACGTGCATGTAGGGATCGGGTTCCTTGGTCGACGGTACCTGGTTTTCGGCAATGGCGAGCACGAACTCCATGTTGAGGTATTTGCCGTACCATTCAACCGTCTGCTTGGCGTCGACACAGCGGTAGGCGACGTGATGTATTTTACGGATCTGAACCATTGTAGACTCCCGGCAGGTCGCTCTAATTAGTAACGCATGTTACTATCGTCACGCGCCATTATAAAGGCATTCTAACGATTACAAGATGAAAAAAATGGTTGAAACCCTGGATTTGCGCCAGTTCTTCCCGTATCGCCTGTCGGTGTTACAGCAGCTAGTCAGTCAGGCCATAGCACAACATTATCACGATCGATTCGACCTCAGTCGCATCGAATGGCGGGTGATGGCAACGCTGGCGATGTTCGACGGTAGCTCCGCCAAAGACATTTGCGATTTCACCCAGATGGCGAAAATGCAGGTCAGCCGAGCACTCGCCCGGATGAAAAAGAACGGCCTCGTGGTTCTGCATATCAGCAATACCGATCAGCGCATCTCCCGGCTATCGCTGACCGACGAGGGCCGGGTTATCTATCGCAAGATTGTACCGATGGTTAAAACCGAGGAGCAGAAAATTCTCGCGCATCTGTCGGCATCCGAACAGAAACAATTGCTGAAGATCCTGCGTAAGCTCGAATACGCGCTTGCTTGAAGCAACAGCCCGCGGAGTTTTTCGTTGCTGAATCCGACCTCATTCGCCTGCACCCTGTCGATTGCCCTGCTGGTTGCGCTCGGCCCGCTGGCAACGGACATGTATCTGCCGGCCCTGCCCGGATTGACCGGCGAGTTTGCCACCAGCGCCGGCCGAGTTCAGCTTAGCTTGAGTCTGTTTCTGGCCGGCTTCGCGCTGGCGCAAATCATCTACGGACCCTTGTCGGATCGGTTCGGCCGCAAACCGGTGCTGCTGAGCGGACTGGTCTTGTTTGTGCTGGCGAGCGTTGCTTGCGCCCTCGCCGAGAGTATCGAAATGCTGATTCTGGCGCGCTTTGTACAGGCGCTGGGCGGTAGCGCGGGCCCGGTGCTGGGGCGCGCGATGGTGCGCGATATCCACGGCCCGCGGGAATCGGCCAGGGTGTTGTCGCATATCGGCTCGGCGATGGCATTGGCGCCGGCCTTCGCGCCGATTCTCGGCGGTTATATGAGCGTTTACCTGGGCTGGCCCTCGATATTCTGGTTTCTGGCGCTGGTCGGGCTCATTGGCGCGGCTTTAATGGTACTCGCCATCGAGGAAACCGCGCCGGCGGAACATCGCCACCCCAGGCCGATCAAGACTATCCTCGAGGACTATGCCAGCCTGCTGCAGGACGGCGGTTATCTCGGATATACCCTGACCTGTACGCTGGCCTATGCCGGGCTGTTTGCCTTTCTCTCGGGCTCGGCATTTGTGATCATCGATTATTTCGGTGTTAGCGAACAGCACTTCGGGCTATTGTTCATGCTGGTGGTGGCGGGTTATATCAGCGGTACGCTGGCCGGCGCGCGCCTCAGCCGCCGCTACGACTTTCGTCGACTGGTGGCGGTGGGATCGACGGTGTTACTGGTTGCCGGCGGCACAATGCTCCTGCTCGCGCTCGCTCGACCCGAACGGGTGATGAGCATCGTATTGCCGATGATGATATTCATGCACGGCGTCGGGTTGGTGATGCCGCAATCGATGGCCGGTGCGCTAGCCAATTATCCGCATATCGCCGGCAGCGCGTCGGGTTTGCTCGGATTTATCCAGATGACTGTCGCCGGGGTGGTCGGGGTTGCGGTTGGGCACGGTTACGACGGTACCCCGGTGGCGATGGCGCTCGCGATTGCCGCGACGGGCTTGCTGAGTCTACTGGTTTATCTGCTGCTACTGCACCGGCGGCCGGGACCGCGGCCGTTCAACCCGGCAGCTTAAATATAGTAGGTGGTAGCGGCTTCCTGGTGCCGCATGTGCAGCGACAGGCCGAGCGCGGACAAATCGTTTGCGCTCAATATCCGGGCCGCCAGCGGCATAAAATGCTGTTCCTCGAACTCCGCGTGGGCGAGATATTGCGCTGCCAGCTTGCCCGCGATCATGGCGTCGAGCTCGGCGGACTTACCTTTCGACAGGCGTTTGATAGCGGGCTCGATCTGCTGCCACATGGCCTCGAGTTCGCGGTGCTCGGCCACCAGTTGCTTGATATAACCGCGCGCCAGCGAGGCTTCTTCCTTATCGGTGGCGGCATCCATGACGGCGATAAAAAGCTCTTGCTCTTCCTCGGCGTGATGCACCAGCACGAGGTCATGGTAGAATTTGCGTAGCGTTTTCGCTAGCGGTCTGATCTCGCTGCTATCCGGCGATTCCTCGAGCAATGCGAGTAATCGCTGCAATTGCTTGAAATTTTCGATAATGCCTTCGTGACAGCCGGCAAACTCGTTAAGCGGATTGTCCGCGGCATCGGTCTGGCTAGAGGTTGTGCGGGAGTCGATGGGATCATTCATGCGGGTAAGTCTAGCCGATCAGAAAATTGTATTCCATCGGCAGTCGGGAAACCAGGGCGACAAAATTGACAAGCGTAAGCAAATTGTCTATTAAAACGGGGTTCTTTTGTGAAGATAAGAATATGGCCCGGAACGATTTTAACTTTGTCAGTTTCCTGCTGCGTTTGCTGTTTGCGGTCTTGCTCGTATTCGTGACTTACAATCCCAGCAGTTACTCCTGGGCCGGTTATCTGAACGCCGATATTGCGATGGTCTACAAGGTCGCCTCCGGTCTCGTGCTGCTGATCGGCTGGGTCATGTTTCTGCGCGCGACCTGGAATTCGCTGGGTGCGCTGGGTACTATATTGGCGACCGCTTTTTTTGCGGTCATCATTTGGCTGTTGATCGAATGGGGCCTGTTTAACGTCGAAGATTCCACCATTTTGCAGTGGCTGGCGCTATTCGTTACCGTGGGCGTGCTCGCGATCGGCATGTCGTGGTCGCACGTGCGCCGTAAAATATCGGGGCAGTATGACACCGATGAAATCGAGGGTTAAGTTTCTCGGCTGCGGCTGATACCGCCCCTGCTGTCGATGTCGACTATAGCCGAAAGCGTCGTTTTGCTGCACGGGCTGGCGCGCACCGATAAATCGATGAAGAAACTCGAGAAAGCCCTGATAAAGCAGGGCTACTGCGTGCAAAACCTGCGCTATGAGTCGACTCGCAACAATATCGAAAAACTGGCCGAACAAACAATCGGCCGGGCATTGAAACAATGCCCGGGCGACAGCGTCGTCAATTTTGTTACCCATTCGATGGGCGGCATACTGGTGCGACAATATCTGCGCAACCACGATATCGAGAACCTGGGCCGGGTGGTCATGCTCGGCCCGCCCAACAAGGGCAGCGAAGTCATCGACAAGCTGCGCGATTTTCCGGGCTTTTACTTTTTTCACGGCGACGCCGGCCTCGAACTCGGCACCGGCGCTACCAGCGTACCCAACAAGCTCGGACACGCCAATTTCGATCTCGGCATCATCGCCGGCACGCGCAGTATCAACCTTTTCCTGTCGCGTATAATTCCGGGACTCGACGACGGCAAGGTTTCGGTCGAAAACACCAAACTCGAGGGCATGCGCGACCACCTCGAAATGGAAGTCACGCATACCTTCATGATGCGTAATAAAAAGGTTATAAAACAGGTCATCCATTACCTGAAAACCGGAAAATTCAAGCGCGAATAGCACTTACCTAAAAAAATGTCATACCCGCGTAAGCGGGTATCTTTATACCAAGCGCTTTGCTGTTGTCCCAAGATACCCGCTTACGCGGGTATGACTCCTTAAGGTATGACTCCTTCAAGTAAGTGTCATTTAATGCCCGAAACCACCGGCTGACATGGTCCAATAGATTGATATGCCGGTGTGAATAACAAGGGCTATGCCGGTAGTAGGTGACTTCAGGTCAGCCGCCAAACGATCCCTTATTCGGATGGCGCTTTGGGTGAAAACGAGCGCAATACTTGATTCAGTAAAGACATGCTTCTATGGTGGGAGGGCTCTAGCTGCGTAGCGACATGTAGCGCACAAGGGAAGCAAAAAAGTGGGGCATTTAGGAGAAACCGAGATGGTAATTAAAGGCGGATGTTTATGCGGCAAGGTCCGTTACGAAATCACGGGGCCGCTTTTTAATGCAGATCACTGCCATTGTTCTATGTGTAGACGTCAGCATGGTGAATCGCCCCGGGTTTGTCGGAGGCTCAATTTCTTGAGAGGATTGGGTAATGAAGACAAACAAAAGATATTCCCCGGAAGTCCGGGAACGGGCGGTTCGTATGGTTTTCGAGCATCATGACATGGTCCAATAGATTGATACCACCCAGTTAAGAGATAATGAAACTTAACTGAGGTAACGATAGATGACAACGAGAAAGAAATATACGAAAGAATTCAAACTGGATGCAGTGAGCCTGGTAACTGATCAGGGCTACAGCCGGGCGGAAGCAGCGCGAAGCCTGGGCATCAATGCCAATATGCTGTGCCGATGGGTGCAAGAGGAACAATCGGGTGATGGCCAGGCTTTCCGTGGGAACGGCAAGCTGACACCGGATCAGGAAGAGAACCGTCGACTTAAAGCTGAAATCAAACGCCTGAAGATGGAGAAAGAAATCTTAAAAAAGGCGACGGTATTCTTTGCAGCAGAAACGAAATGAAATACTCGTTTATCACCCAACACAAGAATACCTTTCCCGTTCGCCTGATGTGTCAGGTGCTGGGTGTGGACCGGTCATGTTATTACCACTACCGGCGCCAGATGGACACAAGACCGCCTGATCCCGAGCATGAGGAAATGCTGGAGTGGGTTCAGCGGGTTGATGATGCGAGTGATCATACCTACGGCAGCCGACGTATGANACGGGCCCTGAACTGTCTGGGTTATCCGGTGA
>DS021198.1:307388-309055 GCA_001735895.1 Olavius algarvensis Gamma 3 endosymbiont
TGATATACTGTCGGATGAGGTCATTGAGTTTAAAAACAAATGGCCTGGCGGCGGCCGGAAAAACAACTACGTCAAACCGTTGCGGCGAATAGTGGTGCATCGAGAGGATCATGTGGACCCGCTGGTACTGGTAACCAACCTGATGGGGGTCCCGGTTGAAGAAGTTGCAGCGCTGTACAAGCAGCGTTGGGCGATCGAACTCTGGTTCAAGTGGGTCAAGCAGAACCTGAAAATCAAAAAGTTTCTCGGTCAAAGCGAGAATGCGGTCAAAATCCAGATACTGGTGGCATTGATCACGTATCTCATCGCCGATCTATACCGGCAACTTTGTGGATCGAGACGCGGTTTTTATCTGTGGCTGGCGGAACTCAAATCGACTCTATTCCAGCGACCCAGACTCGAATTCGAAGTACTTAAACGACGACGAAAATGGAAATCCGATTTCCAAATACATCAAGCACAGTTGGCATTATGATTTATTCCGGACAGCAGTGCGCTTGCGCGGGGATGACGGTTTGGGGAGTCCTCGCCGCTTCGCGGCGAGGACATCATATTAGGACTTTTTCCAGCCATTCGGCGATATGAAAGATTTCCTGCTCGGAGACGCTGTGCGGCATGCCTTTGTATTCGTGCCACTCGACCTGGTAATTCTCCTGCTCCAGTTTGCCGCGTGAGCGTTGGGCGAGATGAATCGGAATCACCGGGTCCGCCGAGCCATGCGCCAGCAGAATCGGGATATCGGCATTGATTTCAGATTTCTCAGCGTCCAGGGAATCCTCCAGCGGCAGGTAAGTCGACAGCGCGATGATACCCGCGAGTTTTTTCGAATAACGCAACCCCGCCTGCAGCGCAATTACCCCGCCTTGGGAAAACCCGGCGAGCACGATACGGTCGGACCGGATGCCACCGGCAATTTGAGCGCCGATCATTTTCCCAAGCAATCCGGATGATTTGCGTATGCCCTTTTCATCGGGTTCACTGCCAATATCCGCGGTACGAATATCGTACCAGGCGCGCATCACAAAGCCCTGGTTGATCGTGACCGGAAGCATCGGCGCATGCGGAAACACAAAACGGATGTTGAGCCCGGGATCGAGCCGCAACTCGGGAATAATGGGCTCGAAGTCGTGACCGTCGGCGCCCAGCCCATGCAGCCAGATGACGCAGGCATCGGGTGCGTGCATACCGGTTTCGATTACCAGGGGTTTGTCAGCCATAATGGGCCTCTTGCATAGCAAAGCCCGGATTATAGCTGCGGAATTGCGTGGCTTCATCTGCTTTAAAGCGGAATCCATCAATTTAGTCCGACATCTGGTCCAACGGACTTGTCACCAGGATTCCCGGCTTATTTAGAACGTGGGTATAAATCATTGTGGTGGAAACATCGGCATGACCCAACAACTCTTGCACCGTGCGAATGTCATAACCATTTTCGAGCAGATGCGTTGCAAACGAGTGACGCAAAGCATGACAATTCACTTGCTTGTTTATGCCGGCTATTCCCGCTGCTTTCTTGATACTCTTCTGCAGACTGTTTTCGTGCAAGTGATGCCGGCGTCTCGCACCTGAGCGCGGGTCGACCGACATTCGAGAGGCAGGAAACAGGTATTGCCAGCGAAATTCAGCTTCCGCACTTGGGTACTTGCGTACCAGTCCATCTGGCATAA
>DS021198.1:313394-318795 GCA_001735895.1 Olavius algarvensis Gamma 3 endosymbiont
CTCGTGTACGGGTAGAGCGTCTGATGCGAGAACTGGGTCTGAGGGGTGTAACAAGAGGTCCAAAGAACTGCTGGACGACCATCGCTGACGATTCCCTTGCCCGGCCTGCTGATCTCGTGAATCGTGAATTTAGCGCGATTCGGCCCAATCAGCTGTGGGTTGCCGATATCACCTTCGTGCCGACCTGGTCGGGATTCGTCTATGTCGCCTTTATCATCGACGTATTCGCTCGATATATCGTCGGCTGGCGCGTCAGTCGTTCGCTGAAGGCAGAACTGGTTCTCGATGCCCTGGATCAAGCCGTCTGGTCAAGAGCGATTGCCGGCGATCTGATTCACCACAGTGACCGAGGCAGCCAGTACTTGTCGATCCACTACACCGAGAAGCTCGCGGAGGCCGGCATTGATGCTTCTGTCGGTAGCGTCGGTGATTCTTACGACAATGCTCTCGCTGAAACGATCAACGGATTATACAAGACTGAAGTCATCCGAAAGCGTGGTCCCTGGAAGGCACTCGACGATGTCGAATACGCCACGCTGGAATGGGTGGACTGGTTTAACCATCGACGATTACTCGAATCGATCGGCGATATACCGCCGGTCGAGTATGAGCTGATGTATTATCAGCAACTGGAAGAGTCATTCGAGGCAGCATGACTCACACAAAACAGCCTCCGGAAATCCCGGGGCGATTCATGGCGCCGCATTTGCTACTTATGCGGAATTCAATCCAGGCGATTTTAGATGGATCTCAGGCGAAGACCGGGTAAAGGTATACGAAACATCGCCGGGTGGCGGATGGTGTTTTTGTTGTGAGTGTGGCTCGACGATAGCGGGAACCGACAATGCCAAGATCACCACGGTAACGCGCGGCACGATTGAAGGAGATCCGGGTATAAAGCCGGAGTCACATATCTTCGTAGGTTCCAAGGCGCAATGGCATGATATACATGATGATCTCCCACAATTCGAAGAACGGCCTCCGGATACATCGGAACCATCGAGCAATATCTCCTAGTATAAAGTTTGCAGTGCGGCCAAAGCTTGCAGTCGGACAAAATGGTCGCTACGGTCGATTCTGCCGCTGATACGAAACCTTCAACCGACATCTGCCACTATGTTTCAAAGATAAACAAATTTGAGCCATTAACTGACACTGGCCAGTCCGAATGCCAATACACGAGCGCTTCGGGCCTTTATTATTCTGGGGGGATCGGGTCAATTTCCGCCGCCAGGTTAGTAAAATTACTTCTGAGCGCCCGCCTTGAAGGCAGAGTTTCAATTTTTTCACCCCAAAACCGAACAGTACAATAAAGTTTGACCGCCGCACTTTGGACTTCTATAAGTATCTAAATCTTCTATTGGGGTAAATATATGGAGTTTTCATGCACACTTGAGTCGGCAGACCAGGATATCAAGCTTGCTAAAGTGATCCTGAGATTTGCCCATGCGGGCTTTTTGATTGTAACGCAAAAGCAGGAGCCATCCGGCGGAGGTAATAGTTTATTTTACGTCACCGCACGAACAAAAACGCCACAATCACAAAAGGACGTGAAAACCGCCCTCGAGCAGATAGAGGGATGCAAACTTGTTAATCTGGAATTTGGCGACTCGCAGGACGACCTTGCTGCAAATAATGAGGGTGAGATACTTAAAAAAATAGCTGCCAACTACCCTGATATCGACGGAGTAATCAAAACATTCGCTGTTTCGCTTGATGAGGAGTCCAGAGATTCCGCAATTTCAGCAATCGGTGCCAAGGTTGGTGCGAGTATATACGCCAGGGATTACTCTCTGGGTAGCCCGCTTCCCATGCCCGCTACGTTACACCGGGAATTGGTGCCCACGCTCAAAGTATTTTCTGAGATCGAGGCTTCCGATAGCAGCGTTAAATTGCTTAAATGCCCGTTTTGCGCCAAACAGGATGGTGAACCAGCCGCTTGCGGTTTTATTACCGGGTTGATCAAGGGTTTTATGGATCGGAATCCGGCCATCGAAAATAGCAACGTAGAGGAAAGCAGCTGTGGTTCGGGCGGCGATAACGCGTGTACTTTTTCGATAAGATAATAATTTTTCCTGTATAAATCGAGGCAATATTTCAGTCCACTACTATACTCAGCAATCTGAAAGCCGTTCAAGAGGGCTCTGACTGGCCCTTTTGTTAAAGTATGACATTTATAAAAAGGTTAATTAATGATTGATTCAGAATACAACTTGACACTGGTAGCCGTATCTTATGTTATCTCGGTGTTCGGTTCCTATACAGCGCTCAATCTGGCCATCCGGATTCCCAGCGCAAATACAGGGGCTAGTTTATTTGGTTGGCTGACCATGGCCGCGATAGCAATCGGTGGTGGGGCAATCTGGTCCATGCACTTTATCGGAATGCTGGCATTCGAAACGAATATACCAGTTTCCTATGATGCTACCTTGACTGTGTTATCAATGGTGCTGGCGATCTTCGTTTGCGGCATTGGTTTGTTCGTCGTGGGTCGTGGAACTTCCAGCGCATTGAAGCTGCTTGCCGGTGGCGTCATTACCGGACTCGGAGTCGCCGGGATGCACTACACTGGGATGGCGGCAATGGAAATGCCTGCTACGATTTCTTACGATACGACACTTTTCGCCGCCTCGATCGGCATAGCCATAGTTGCGGCGATTGCCGCATTGTGGCTGGCGTTTAATTTGCGTGGAAATCTGCAGCGCTTCGGTAGCGCCTTCGTAATGGGTGTTGCGGTTTGCGGAATGCACTATACTGGCATGGCCGCTATGAAAATGGAGCCCACCGGCGCGAGGATGTTCGTTTCGAATACCGACAACTATTTATTGTCAGTCTATATATTCCTCGCAGCCGGAGTGGTTCTGGCGATTATGTTGGTGACTTCCATACTACTTTCGCCCAAGTCGAACGAACTGGTTTTTGGAGAATAAAGAGACCAAGGGGTTAGCGTCGATTGATTTGCTGACGGGATTTGTAGGCGGCGGATTTGCGGTCGCCGCCGCGGGATAAAGATGTTGTTCTGCGCTGGGGTTATTCTCCTATTTTCTGTTTGAGGTAGTCGCTGCCGAGCACCCAATCACGGTTCGAGGCGAACCGAATTTCCTCCAGTTTAAGGTCATCGATTTGTGTTTTGAACAGCTCGCGATAGGCTTGCTGCCTTGTTGATTCATCGAGTCGCAGCCTGCGATACATGTCGTGCTCGGAAATGAGGACGTCGGTCTGACCGACCGCGTTGTGGCGATGACTCGACCAGGGATATTCGGCGGGATGAGCAACCATGTTCGCCCTTACCGGATTTAATTCAATATACCCATAGCAGAGCAGTAGATAGTTTTCTGTTTCGACGGGTGCGCACTTGTAGCGGCCTTCCCTGAGCGTGCCGGTGCGGCGACGATTCATTGAAATATCGAACGTAATACCGTCCCAGCGATTGTATCGATTTGGCGATACTGTTTTTTCCTGCGGGCGTTACCAGCAAATGCACGTGGTTGGTCATCGACACGAAAGCATGAAGTTCGCAGCCGTGTTTTTCTATCGCCTCGCGCCGGTGCGTGTGATAGGAGTGGTAGTCGGTATCACGATAGAAAATCGGTTCTCGATTGACACCGTGAATAATAACGTGTTGCGGTTGGCCGGGCAGGATGAAACGGGGTTTACGTGGCATTTCGGTACACTCCTTGTACTTATGAATTCCTGCGAGAAAACTACCAGTAAATGCATCTTCCTGCAATTGAAGCGGAATTCAGTTGGTAGAGAATCAATCGATGCTGACCCCCGATCTACCCAGACTTTTTTCGACCCGGTTAGCCGCCGGCTGAACAGGGCTCACTGCGTGACATTTACACGCCGACCGGCAACTTGATTCTAAGGTTCAGGTATCATCTCCATGTCTGCTTGCGGAGGGAGCTTCACGGCCCGCTCCAGCGGCGCCGTTCACCTCGGTCTCCGGCTGCGATTTTTCCCATTCGATGAAATGGTCGATATCGTCTTTCAAGGAGGTGAGTATCCATCCCAACAGTGCGGCATCGTCGATCAGTCCGAGCGCGAGGATAAAGTCCGGGATCAGGTCGAGCGGCATGACAAAGTAGACGATCGAGGCGACGATCGACAGCAGGCTGGCCCAGGGAGTTTCGCGGTAGCGGCCGCTGGCGTAAGCCCGCAGCAAACGCAGGCTCGCCTGCAGGGAGTCCCAGATCTCCGCCAGCCGCCCTTTACTGGCGTGAGCCTTCGCCAGCGCCCGGTCGAGCAACGCATGCAGCTTTTTCGGGTTTTCCGCGTATTCGCCCGCCGCCGCCTGCGCGGATTCGAAAGATGAACTCTTTCCTACCTTTTCACCCGAAATTTTGCTGCGCATGCGCTTGCGGACCGATTTGGATCATGCGGCTATTGTGATTCGCGTCCATGATTAATGCAATTGCGGACGGCCGCTATCCCGGCTCGCTCAGGCGTTCGACGACGCGGGCGTAACGTTGCAAACGCGCTACGGCGTGCTGTCGATGGTTTTTGTCGAGCCAGGATCCGATGTCTTCCAGCGCCGCCGCGTAGGCTTGCCAGTAAGCTTGTCGCGCCGGCTCGAAAGCGCGCGCGAAGTCGGTCGATGGATCCAGCATGATCGTTTTCAACCGCTGCCGGGTCAGTCCATTTTCCAGCGCCGTGACGAGCGCCTGGTGACGTTGTTCGCGGAACTCGATCCAGGGTTGATAAAGATCGGGTACTTGCCGCAGGCGCTCGCTAATCCTGTCCGCGAGCATAAAGTCGAATTTGCCGAACCATGACATGGTCCAATAGATTGATACCACCCAGTTAAGAGATAATGAAACTTAACTGAGGTAACGATAGATGACAACGAGAAAGAAATATACGAAAGAATTCAAACTGGATGCAGTGAGCCTGGTAACTGATCAGGGCTACAGCCGGGCGGAAGCAGCGCGAAGCCTGGGCATCAATGCCAATATGCTGTGCCGATGGGTGCAAGAGGAACAATCGGGTGATGGCCAGGCTTTCCGTGGGAACGGCAAGCTGACACCGGATCAGGAAGAGAACCGTCGACTTAAAGCTGAAATCAAACGCCTGAAGATGGAGAAAGAAATCTTAAAAAAGGCGACGGTATTCTTTGCAGCAGAAACGAAATGAAATACTCGTTTATCACCCAACACAAGAATACCTTTCCCGTTCGCCTGATGTGTCAGGTGCTGGGTGTGGACCGGTCATGTTATTACCACTACCGGCGCCAGATGGACACAAGACCGCCTGATCCCGAGCATGAGGAAATGCTGGAGTGGGTTCAGCGGGTTGATGATGCGAGTGATCATACCTACGGCAGCCGACGTATGAAACGGGCCCTGAACTGTCTGGGTTATCCGGTGAGCCGGAATAAGGCGCGGAATTTGATGCGGGAGGC
>DS021198.1:318855-328792 GCA_001735895.1 Olavius algarvensis Gamma 3 endosymbiont
TTTCCTGGCTGTCGTGATAGATCTGTGTTTGAGAAAGGTTGTGGGCTGGAGCATGAGCCCTCGGATGAAATCGCAGTTGGTCTGTGATGCCTTGAAGATGGCCGCCTGGCAGCGCCGACCCAAGGCAGGTTTAATCCATCACTCGGATCGTGGGTCTCAGTATGCCAGCAAGGCATTCCGAAAATTACTCAGAATCAACGGGTTCCAGGGCAGCATGAGCCGTAAAGGTGACTGTTGGGATAATGCGGTGGTCGAGAGCTTCTTTGGCAGTCTGAAGCAGGAGCGGGTGCAATGGCGAAATTATCAGACTCGATATGAAGCACAGCAGGATATTCTGCAGTACATATCCAGCTGGTATAACCCATATCGATTACATTCGACGCTGAATTATGTCAGCCCGAATGATTATGAAAAACGACTACTCGAAACGAAGCATGCCGCTTAACTGGGGTGTATCAAAAAGTTTGACCACGTCACCAGTCTTCCAGGGTTTCGAAGCTGCGTTCGACACGATAAATTTCCCGCTGTTGCACCGACTTTTCGAGGTAATCTCGATACTCTTCGGAACTTTCCCGATGATACTGCCGGTACTGTTCGATCTGTTCCGGGGTCAGGTTGGTGAAGAGATCGCCGAGGCTGTCGATGCCCTTCCCGACTGCACGCTCCCAGGCGGCGCCGACGTCCTCCCGCAGTCTCAGGAACTCGTTCGCCGTAATACCGTCGGCCGCGGAGAGGGCGGCCCGTTCGAGGAACTCCCGGTAACGACTCAGTTCTTCCTGACGGTGCCAGGTAAAAAACGCTTCGAGTTGGATATCGAGCTGGCTACTCTGCGCCGCACTCAGATCGAATGCTTCTTTGAACTCGCCGGCTACGAAGCCTGGTGCACTGTTGTAAGCCATGTCAGCGACGCTGCAGCCGCTAAGGTACAGCAGCAGGACGGTCGCAATTAGAAGTCTGTGAAAGTTGTTCATAGAATCATCGGAGGCCTGCGGGCAATCTTAATCGATCTGCGCGACAAGTAAATCCTGGCTTCGGTCAGCGGCGGGGTGCCGGACGTTCGCCGGTTTAGGCTGGCGAATCTCTCAGCGGTTTCGGTAGCGGGAAAATAACGTCTTCGGTGAAACCGAGCGACGAGGCCTGGCCAGCACCGTGCTGCTGCAGGTAAAGGACCACGTTTTGCACCAGGAGTTCGGGCGCCGACGCGCCCGCCGTCACCCCGATACGGGTTTTACCCTGCAGCCATTGCGGCTGGATGTCGGTTTCGCTGTCGATCAAATAGCCTTCGGTTTGTTTGGTTTCCGCGATTTCCCGCAGGCGGTTGGAGTTCGAGCTGTTTTTCGAGCCGACCACCAGGATAAGATCGCAGCGCTCGGCGAGTTGTTTGACCGCGTCCTGGCGGTTTTGCGTGGCGTAGCAGATATCTTCCTTTTTCGGTCCCCGGATATCGGGAAAATTTTGGTAAAGGCTGTCGATTACGATTGCAGTATCGTCCTTGGAGAGCGTGGTTTGGGTGACGAAGCGCAGCGCCTGTGGATTGCGAACCTCGAGCCTGCGCACATCGTCGGCGGATTCGACCAGGTAGATGTCACCGCCGGCGGCGCGGTCATACTGACCCATGGTGCCTTCGACCTCGGGATGTCCGCGGTGGCCGATGAGGATGGTTTCGATACCTTTGCGGCTGTAGCGGCTGACTTCCATATGAACTTTGGTCACCAGCGGGCAGGTCGCGTCGAACACTTTCAGCTGGCGCCGCTCGGCCTCGCGTTGCACCGCCTTCGACACGCCGTGGGCGCTGAAGATAACGTAACTGTCGTCGGGGATTTGATCGAGTTCGTCGACGAATATCGCGCCCTTTTGTTTCAGGTCGTCGACCACGTAACGATTGTGCACGACTTCGTGGCGAACGTATATCGGCGCGCCGAACAACAGAATCGCGCGTTCTACGATTTCGATGGCGCGGTCTACGCCGGCGCAAAAACCGCGCGGATTGGCGAGCAGAATATCCATCAGTGGATTGTTTCCGCGGCGCTACCGTTCTCGACCGCTACAATCTTCACGCTGTAACGTACGGTCTGTCCGGCAAGCGGATGATTCAGGTCGACGCGAACCTCGTCCTCGTTAAATTCGAGGATCGTGCCGGGCAGGGTTTCACCATCGTCGGTGGCAAATTCGATGATCAGACCCGGCTCCAGCTCGAGGTCGGGATCGAACTCGACCCGCGGGAGCGCACGCAACAGGGTATCGTCGACGTAGCCGAAGGCGAGATCGGGGCCTATGTCGATGGTTTCTTCCTGTCCCGGGGTCAACCCGATCAGCGCGAGTTCCAGGCCTTCGGCCATTTCCCCGCAGCCGAGCTGCACCGTCATCGGTTCGTCGTCGAAATTGTCTTCCAGCACGTCGCCATTGGTTAATCCGAGGCGGTAATAAAGGGTTACCAGGCTGTTGCGTTCAATCTGGCTCATGCGACTCTTCGCTGCGGGGTTTGCCGACTCCGATGAAGCTGCTGATTATCAGCATTGCCGCGCCGACGAAGATCGCGGAGTCGGCGATGTTAAACGCCGGCCAGGGGTAACTGCCGAGCCAGATCTGTATGTAATCGATCACGTGGCCGAAATAAACCCGGTCGATCAAGTTACCGATGGCGCCGCCCAGGATCAGGCTCAGTGAGACTGCGGTCAGGGTTTCGTCCTGCGGCAGCTTGCGAATCCACTGCACGATGATCGTGCTGACAACCACCGCGATAACGGTAAACAGCCAGCGTTGCCAGCCGCCGGCGTTGGCGAGGAAACTGAAGGCCGCGCCGGTGTTATAGGTCAGGTACCAGTCGAAATAAGGGAACAGGTTGACCGCCTGGTGCAGTGGCAATTGAGATTCGGCGATTTGTTTAGTGGCCTGGTCCAGCGCTATCACCAGCAGGCTGATCCATAACCATTTCATTTGCGGGCGGGTGCTGGACATGGCTGCGGCCGAGTGCGCTCAGGCGAAACGGCGTTGTTCACCGTCACCGTCGAGGTTTACGACGCAACGCCCGCAGAGTTCCGGGTGCTCGGTATGGCTGCCCACGTCGGCGCGGTGATGCCAGCAGCGCACGCATTTCTGGTGTGCGCTAGGACCCGCCTGCACCTGGATTCTAGCGCCGTTACGCAGGCCAGTCGCGGTTTCGGCCTGCGCCGCCGTGAGCGGCTGCAACTGCGCCGAGGAAGTAATCATGACGAAACGCAGCTCGTCGCTGATCACCTGCAGCCGGTCGACTAGATCCTGATCGGCGAAAATGGTGACATCGGCGTCGAGGCTGGAACCGATCTTGCCGTCCTGGCGCAGCACTTCGAGGCTGCGCGTGACTTCGGCGCGCACCTGTTCGAGCGCCTCCCAGACCGCGAAATCGACATCGCTATTCGAATAATCGGACAGGCCGTCATACCACTCGGCGATGAATACGCCTAGTTGGTCGCGCTGCCCGGGCATGTTTTCCCAGACTTCGTCGGCGGTGAAACTCAAGATCGGCGCGATCCAGCGCGTCATCGCTTCGGTGACGTGGTACATCGCGCTCTGGCAGGAACGTCGCGCCAGCGAATCGGCCGGCGTGGTGTACTGCCGGTCCTTGATCACGTCGAGGTAAAAACCGCCCAGCGTTTCGGAACAGAAATTGTGGATTTTTTGCACTGCCAGATGAAAGTGATAGTCGTCGTAGTGTTGCTGTAACTCGGTTTGCAACCGCAGCGTTGCCGCCACGATCCATTGGTCGAGCGCCAGCATATCCCCGGTCGCCACCGCATGTTCGGCCGGATCGAAGCCGTTGGTATTTGCCAGCAGAAAGCGCAGCGTGTTGCGGATACGCCGGTAAGAGTCCGCGGTACGTTTCAGAATTTCATCGGAAATCGACATTTCCCCGGAGTAATCGGTGGCCGCGACCCACAGCCGCAGAATATCGGCGCCGAGCGTCTTGGTGACCTTGATCGGCGCGATCACGTTACCCACCGATTTCGACATCTTCATACCCTTGGCGTCGACCGTGAAACCATGGGTCAATACCTGGCGGTAGGGTGCCTGGCCGTGCATGGCGCAGGACGCCAGCAATGAGGAATGGAACCAGCCGCGATGCTGATCCGAGCCTTCGAGATACATGTCGGCCGGAAACTGAAAGCGCTCTTTGTCCTGTTGCAGCACGCTGAAATGGGTGGTGCCGGAATCGAACCATACATCGAGGGTGTCGCTGAGTTTGATGTAATCGTCGGCCTCGTCGCCGAGTAATTCGCCCGTCTCGAGCGAAAACCAGGCCTGGATGCCGGCGTTTTCGATGCGTTCGGCGACCGCCTCGATCAACTCGGCGGTACGCGGATGCAAGACTTGAGTTTCGCGATGCATGAACAGCGGAATCGGCACGCCCCAGTAGCGCTGGCGCGAAATGCACCAGTCAGGACGGTTTTCGATCATGCTTTCGATGCGCGCCTGCCCCCAGGAGGGAACCCAGCGCACCTTTTTGATTTCCGCCATCGCCAGATCGCGCAGCCCGGCTTGTTCCATGCCGATAAACCACTGCGGGGTGGCGCGAAAAATGATCGGGGTTTTGTGGCGCCAGCAGTGCGGGTAGCTGTGCTGGTATTTTTCGACGTGCACCAGGGTCTTGTGTTCTTTTAAAACCTCGATCACATGGTCGTTGGCGGCAAACACGTGCTCGCCGGCGAAGTATTCGGTGCCCGGTAGAAAACAGCCGTTGTCGCCCACCGGGTTGTAAATTTCGAGCCCGTACTTGCGGCCGATATCGAAATCGTCCTGGCCGTGGCCGGGAGCGGTGTGCACCGCTCCGGTGCCGGCTTCGAGGGTCACGTGGTCGCCGCTGACGATGAGCGCCTCGCGCTCGTAAAACGGGTGCCGCAGTGTCAAGCGCTCGAGGTTTTGGCCCTTGCCGCGCGCCACCACCCGCTGATTTTCGATGCCGTAGCGCTGCAAGGCCTGGCTCGCCAAATCCTCTGCCAGCAACAGGCGTTCGGTTCCCAGCTCGCTGTCGACCTGCAGCAGCAGGTATTCCACCGCCGGGTTCAGCGCCACCGCCAGGTTGGCCGGCAGGGTCCATGGCGTGGTGGTCCAGATCAGCACCGAGATAGGGCCCTCTCCGGGTCCGTCTTTTTCGACCTGCAGGGCCGCCAGAATCGCGGCTTCATCGACCGCCTTGAAGCGCACGTCGATTGCGGGTGAAGTCTTGTCCTTGTAATCGACCTCGGCCTCGGCCAGCGCCGAGCCGCAATCGGTGCACCAGTGCACCGGTTTGTCGCCGCGGGTCACATGCCCATTTTCGATAATCTTGCCGAGCGCGCGCACGATGTTGGCTTCGGTGTCGAACTTCATCGTAAGGTAAGGATCGTACCAATCGCCGAGCACGCCGAGACGGATGAAATCCAGGCGCTGCTGATCGATCTGCTTGAGCGCATAATCGCGGCAGGCCTGGCGGAATTCGTCGGCCTCGACCTTGATCCCGACCTTGCCGAGGGTCTTCTCGACCTGGTGCTCGATCGGCAGGCCGTGGCAATCCCAGCCGGGCACGTAGGGCGCGTCCTCGCCCTTCAGGGTGCGCGATTTGACGATCATGTCCTTGAGAATCTTGTTGACCGCGTGGCCGATGTGAATGTCGCCATTGGCGTAGGGCGGTCCGTCATGCAGTACGTAACGTTTGCGCCCGTGTCGCGCGTCCCGAATTTTCCGGTAAAGATCCTGATCCTGCCATTTTTGCAGGCGCTCGGGCTCGCGATTGGCGAGGTTGCCGCGCATCGGAAATTCGGTGTCGGGTAAATTTAAAGTGGATTTGTAGTCGGCCAACTGCTATTCGTCTCGTCTAAAATAAGCGATCGCATTCTCGGTGTCGCGCCCGATATTGACGGACAACTCTTGCAGCGAATCAAACTTCTGTTCATCACGTATCTTGTGTAAAAACTCGACCTCGACGCTATAACCATATACGTCCCGATCGAAATCCAGAATATATACTTCGAGAATAGTATCGACGCCTGCCACCGTCGGGCGCGTGCCGATGCTGGCAACGCCTTCAAGCAGGCGATTATCTATTCCTTTTACATGAACCGCAAATATTCCTTTAACGATCAGGGTTTTATCGCCCATTTTGATGTTTATAGTCGGGTATCCGAGCCGGCGCCCCAGTTTTTGCCCGTGCGCGACCCGGCCCGACAATGAATAGGGCCGTCCCAGCAGTTCGCGGGCCTGTTCGAAATCGCCCTGTTCGATGCAGTCGCGGATGCGGGTACTGCTGACTCGTTCGCCGTCCACCATCAGGGTCTCGGTCGCGTCCACGGTAAAGCCGAAACGGGCGCTGTTTTGCTGTAGAAATGCGAAGTTACCCTGGCGATTCCGACCGAAATGAAAATCGTCGCCGATAACGAGATGTCGGGTATTGAGGCTGTCGAGCAGGATTGTCTGCACGAATTGTTCGGCGCTTTGCGTGGCCAGATCCTGATCGAAATGCAGGCATAGCAGGAAGTTGATCCGTTGCGCTTTCAGATGAGCGATTTTTTCGCGAAACCGGGCCAGACGCTTGGGCGCCTTGCCGGGTGCGAAATACTCGATCGGCTGGGGTTCGAAAATGATCACTACGGTTGGCAGCGCGGCTTCGGCCGCGACCCGCTGCAGCTGACCGATGACGAGTTGATGCCCGCGATGGACGCCATCAAAATTGCCGATCGTCACCGCGCTTGCGGGCAATGGCTGTCTCAGATTGTAGAGTCCGCGGATTAACTTCATTTAAAATCAGGCGCTTAAGTCAGTTCAAAAGACGATATGCTGGCGTCGAAAACCCATTATCCAAAGCAGGCTGCCGTAACACAAGATCGCAGGCAAGATCAGCCAGGCGAGTTCACGCAGGCGCCCGTACCAGCGTAACTCGCCCCATAAGTCTACGCCGGGCAGCATGAACTGAATTAACAAGCCCATCGCGATACAGGCGCCCAGGATTTTTAGCAGCGGCAGGCTCAAAATTTCGGCAGTTCCGAGGATTTTATCGCGGCGCAGCTCACGCGCCAGGCGGAAGGCGTTGAAATAGGCCGCGGCGGAAGTGGCCAACGCGAGTCCGACATGCGGCGCGATAAAATCGACCTGCAGCATCGTCACCACGAAGACGACATTCAGCAACATGTTGAATATCATCGCCTGGATACCGATGCGTACCGGGGTTTTGGTGTCCTGGCGCGCGTAGAAACCGTTGGCCAGGATTTTGATCAAAATGAAGGCGGGCAGGCCGAGGCAGTAAGCCATCAGGCTGCAGGCCGCCATTAACGAGTCGTTGGCGCCGAATGCTCCGTACTCGAATAGGGTGGCTAGTATCGGCTGCGCCAGCAGGAATAGCCCAAAAGTAGCGGGTACTGCGATCAATAGCGACAGCTGGATCGCCCAGCGCAGGGTGTCGTTGAAATGGGTGGCGCCTTTTTTATAGTGCGCCTCCGACAAGTTGGGCAGCACGACCGTGGCGAGCGCAATGCCGAACACGCCGAGCGGAAACTCGAGCAGGCGGTCGGAATAATAAAGCCAGGCCACGCTGCCGGACACCAGGAAGGAAGCGATGAAGGTGTCGAACAGTAGATTGATTTGTGCCACCGAGGAGCCGAACAATGCCGGGATCATCAGCTTGATTATTTTTTGCACACCCGCGTGGCGCCAGCCCCATTTAGGCCGCGGCAGCAGACCTTCGCGGTAAAGAAAGGGTAATTGGAACAGCAATTGCGTTATGCCGGCGATTAAAACGCCCCAGGCGAGCGCGGTTACCGGGATCTCGAGCCGCGGACTCAACCACAGCGCGCAACCGATCAGGCTCAGGTTGAGCAACACCGGAGTGAAGGCCGGCACCGCGAATTGCTTCCAGGTGTTGAGAATGCCGCCAGCCATCGCGGTCATCGAAATCAGCAGGATATAGGGGAAGGTGAGCCGTAACATGTCCGCGGTGAGCTCGAACTTTTCGGGTTGATCGATGAAACCGGCGGCAAATACACTGATCAAAACCGGTGAAGCAACCACGCCCAGCAAGCTTAACAGCAGCAGGATAAAACCCAGTGTGCCGGCGACGCGGTCGATCAGGTCGCGGGTTTGCGCCGCCGTGTAGTTGTTGCGGTACTCGGTCAGCACCGGCACGAAAGCCAGCGAAAAGGCGCCTTCGGCGAACAACCAGAAAGTTGGGAATCTTGAAGGCGACGAAGAACGCATCCGCGTCGCCGGTGGGGATAAAACGGGCGATAATGACATCGCGCGCGAGCCCTAGCAGGCGCGATAAAAATGTCATCGACCCGACCGACAGGGTTGATTTGATCAGCGCACTCACTAATCAGTCTTCATACCCGCGCAAGCGGGAATCCGGTGACGAAACTGCCAACCGACACAAGATCCCCGCTAAGTGGGACCCGCAGGGCCTAAAGCCGCATGCGGTCGGGGATGACGAAGCGATACAAGACCCCCCGCTTGCGCGGGGATGTCGAAAGGACCCAGTTGGCATGCGGATTTTGTCTCGTCATAAAAGCGCGGAATTTTAGCACTTAAGTCTTTGTATGACAGTCATTTTAGGTTGACAGCACAGGGCACAGTGAAGATAATGCGCGCCTCATTTTTGCAAGCCCGTTCCAGGAGTAGACCTTGGCAAACTCAGCATCCGCGCGCAAGCGCGCAAATCAGGCCGAACAGCGTCGTCAGCGTAACGCCAGTCGACGTTCTATGATGCGGACTCAAATCAAGGCTACCGTTGCCGCGATCAAGGCCGCTGATAAAAAGGCTGCTGAAGAAGCTTATAAGAAGGTCGTGCCGGTGCTCGACAGCTCGGCCACTCACGGGCTGATCAGCCATAACAAGGCTGCGCGTCACAAGAGTCGCCTGAACGCACAGATCAAGGCACTGTAAGCCGCACGCCACCCAAATCGAAAAAGCCGGATCATGTATCCGGCTTTTTTTTGCTCGTCGAATACACGGTCATTGCGCGTACGATGCCGCCCTCTCCGGACCGCGCTGTCATTCCCGCAATACGCTGTCATCCCCGCGTAAGCCTGCGCGGCCCGGCGGGCTCCGACGTATCGGGATCTCGCAATGGCGGCGCGTTACTAGACCCTGCCCCATAATGTCATCCCCGCTTGCGCGCACAGCTGTCCGGGGAAAGTTAATAGGAAAGAACATACTGTGTTTTCTCGATCAGTTCCGCGCGTTCTCGTCGTCTTCGTCGATACATCTGCTGTACCCCGGTTGGTAAACGAGTAAACAGGGTTTTGACATGGTCCAATAGATTGATACCACCCAGTTAAGAGATAATGAAACTTAACTGAGGTAACGATAGATGACAACGAGAAAGAAATATACGAAAGAATTCAAACTGGATGCAGTGAGCCTGGTAACTGATCAGGGCTACAGCCGGGCGGAAGCAGCGCGAAGCCTGGGCATCAATGCCAATATGCTGTGCCGATGGGTGCAAGAGGAACAATCGGGTGATGGCCAGGCTTTCCGTGGGAACGGCAAGCTGACACCGGATCAGGAAGAGAACCGTCGACTTAAAGCTGAAATCAAACGCCTGAAGATGGAGAAAGAAATCTTAAAAAAGGCGACGGTATTCTTTGCAGCAGAAACGAAATGAAATACTCGTTTATCACCCAACACAAGAATACCTTTCCCGTTCGCCTGATGTGTCAGGTGCTGGGTGTGGACCGGTCATGTTATTACCACTACCGGCGCCAGATGGACACAAGACCGCCTGATCCCGAGCATGAGGAAATGCTGGAGTGGGTTCAGCGGGTTGATGATGCGAGTGATCATACCTACGGCAGCCGACGTATGAAACGGGCCCTGAACTGTCTGGGTTATCCGGTGAGCCGGAATAAGGCGCGGAATTTGATGCGGGAGGCCGGAGTTCAGGTACGTCATCGCAAGAAATTCAAGGTGACCACGAACAGCAATCACAAACAAC
>DS021198.1:328842-329943 GCA_001735895.1 Olavius algarvensis Gamma 3 endosymbiont
GTTCCTCTTGCACCCATCGGCACAGCATATTGGCATTGATGCCCAGGCTTCGCGCTGCTTCCGCCCGGCTGTAGCCCTGATCAGTTACCAGGCTCACTGCATCCAGTTTGAATTCTTTCGTATATTTCTTTCTCGTTGTCATCTATCGTTACCTCAGTTAAGTTTCATTATCTCTTAACTGGGTGGTATCAATCTATTGGACCATGTCAGAAGGACAAGGAAGAGCAACAGAAAGAGATGCAATACTATTAACTGAAACTTGGCACGGGCCCATAGCCCCCCACTGGGGGGCTTAATTCAAACTACCGGCTATGCCGGTAGTAGGTGACTCCCGCGTAAGCGGGAATCTTATAAAACGCCGCCATTGCAAGGTCCCCGCTTGCGCGCACTGCTGTCCGGAATAAATCATAATGCCAACTGTGCTTGATGTATTTGGAAATCGGATTTCCATTTTCGTCGTCGTTTAAGTACTTCGAATTCGAGTCTGGGTCGCTGGAATAGAGTCGATTTGAGTTCCGCCAGCCACAGATAAAAACCGCGTCTCGATCCACAAAGTTGCCGGTATAGATCGGCGATGAGATACGTGATCAATGCCACCAGTATCTGGATTTTGACCGCATTCTCGCTTTGACCGAGAAACTTTTTGATTTTCAGGTTCTGCTTGACCCACTTGAACCAGAGTTCGATCGCCCAACGCTGCTTGTACAGCGCTGCAACTTCTTCAACCGGGACCCCCATCAGGTTGGTTACCAGTACCAGCGGGTCCACATGATCCTCTCGATGCACCACTATTCGCCGCAACGGTTTGACGTAGTTGTTTTTCCGGCCGCCGCCAGGCCATTTGTTTTTAAACTCAATGACCTCATCCGACAGTATATCTCCTTCGGTCGAGCGGCTTTTGAGCACCCTGATCGATGCGTTACGCTTTAACCGGGTCACAAAGAAAGCACCCTCCTGGTCGATTTGATGCCACCAATTGTAATCGCAATATCCCTTATCAAACACATACTTAGCGCCCTTCTCGATTTCAACATTGCGTCCATACTCAATATCGTTCTGGGTCGATGCCGTGATCCGAGCGTCACAAGGCAACTGCTTGTC
>DS021198.1:334046-348262 GCA_001735895.1 Olavius algarvensis Gamma 3 endosymbiont
CAGACCTGACATCAGGTGCCTTCCGTATTATGAGGGCATGTCGTCGGACCGTTTTCGGTTCTTTAATATTGAGGAGCACAATAAATGTTAAAATCACAACACACTCTATGGAAAGCAATTTGGGCGTTGGGCATCAGCACCATGCTCGCGGGAATACCGGTTGTCGGGCATGCCGCCTGGGAACCTAGCAAGCCCGTCGAGTTCGTCGTAATGGCCGGTAAAGGCGGTGGCGCCGATAAGGCGGTGCGCTTGATGCAGAGCATTATCGCTTCGGAAAAAATGGCGCCGGTGCCGTTTACCCCGGTCAACAAGCCCGGCGGTTCGGGTGCGGAGGCGCTGGTACACATGAAGGGCAAGATGGGCAGCAACCACACCATCATGTTCACATTGAACAGTTTTTATACCACCCCGCTGCGTCAACCCGGTCTCGGCGTCGACATCGCCACCTTCACTCCGGTCGCGCGCATGGCGGAAGATACCTTCCTGCTGTGGGTACACTCGGATCGCAAAGACATCAACAACATCGCTGAATTTGCCAAGGCCGCCAAAGCCAAGGGCAATAAGTGGATCATGGCCGGCACCGGCAAGAACTCGGAAGACAACCTGTTAACCGATTTCCTCAACAAGGCCTACGACCTGAACATGAAATACGTCCCCTACAAGGGCGGCGGTAAGGTCGCCAAGGAACTTGCGGGTAAAAACGCCGATTCCACGGTCAACAATCCATCCGAGCAACTCGGGTTCTATGAAGCCGGCACCACCAAGGCGTTAGCCGCGTTTACCGACGATCGGTTGCCGTTGTTTCCCGGCGCACCCACCTTCAAGGAACTCGGCGAGGACTATGTCTACTACATGCAGCGTACCGTTGTCGGAGCCCCGGGTATGAGCAAAGAGGCAGCCGACTACTACACCGGTTTGTTTACCAAGGTTTTCAATTCCGACAAGTGGCAGGAATATCGCACCAAGAAAAGCCTGCAGGGTGATCTGCTGACTGGTGACGCGCTGATGAGTTACTGGAAGCGTGAGCGTGACGTGACGTGGTCATGCTGAAGGAAATGGGCGCCATCAAGTAGGCGGCTATCGATTTGATCAAAGGGTAGATAGGGGGGATCTCGGTCATGACAGTCCGAACAGCAGAATTGTTGATGGCACTCTTGATGGGGGTCTTCTCTATTTACCTGATGGTTAAAAGCGCCGAACTCCCGATCGGCTGGATCGACGAAGAGGGCCCGGGAGGCGGCACCTGGCCGTTTTGGCTCGCGACCATAATGCTGATTTCCTGTGGCGGCATAATTTATAACTGGTTCCGCAAGAAGGGCCCGATCGCGACTTCGAACAAGACTTACATCGAAGCACATGTGCTGGGCGATGTCGCGGCGGTTGCCGTCGCCTTGATCATCACGGTCGCTTTGTTTTCGTTTATCGGGGTTTATGGCGCATTGCCGCTGTTCCTGATTTTTTACATCCGATTCATGGGTAAGCATTCCTGGAAATTGACCGCGGCGCTGACCGTCGGAGTTCCGGTGGTTACCTTTTATTTCTTCGAAATAACCCTGAAGATAATTCTGCCGAAAGGGGTTACCGAACCCCTATTCCTCCCGCTCTACAAGATGTTCCTGTAAGCATCCCCTTAACCTCAGGCTGAGAAAAGAGGTATGTAGTATGTTAGAAATTCTAGGACTCCTGGCGCAAGGTTTCGTCGTCGTATTCGAGCCGCAGAATTTGTTGCTGATTGTCGTGGGCTGCACGCTCGGACTATTCATCGGTGCGATGCCGGGTCTGGGTTCGGTCAACGGTGTCGCGATCCTGCTGCCCCTGACTTTCCTGGTACCGCCCACCGGCGCGGTTATCTTTCTCGCCGCGATTTATTACGGAGCCATGTACGGCGGTGCGATTTCTTCGATTATGCTCGGCATTCCCGGCGCCTCGACCGCGGTTGCGACCACTTTCGACGGCCGGCCGTTGGCGAAACAGGGCATGGCCGACAAGGCCCTGATCGGCGCCGCAGTGGCGTCTTTCGTCGGCGGTACCATCTCGGTCGTACTGTTCACCTTTTTCGCGCCGCCGCTGGCGCATGTCGCGCTGGTGTTCGGCGCACCCGAGGAATTCGCTCTGATGATGCTGGCTTTCGCGACCTTCGTCGGTCTCGGCGGCGACGACATCTTCAAGACCCTGTTTTCCATCGCTATCGGCCTGGTGCTAAGCGCAATCGGTTTCGACATTATCTCGGGCGAGCCGCGGCTGGTACTGTGGGGTATCACCGGTTTCCTCCACGGCGTCAACTTCCTGGTATTGGCGATCGGCATCTACGGTATCGGTGAAATGTTATGGACCGTCGAGGAACACGCGCTCGGCGGCGGCAAGAGCATGTTGTCGGATGCGACTGTCAGCGTGGAGCGCACCATGACCGCACTCAAAGATTTGCTCAGAACCTGGAAAAGCAGCGTGATGGGTTCGTTATTGGGTTATTTCGTCGGCATCTTGCCGGCTGCCGGCGCCACGCCAGGATCTTTGATGGCTTATGGCATCGCCAAACAGATATCGAACGAACCGGAAAAATTCGGCAATGGTGCAATCGAAGGCGTGGTTGCACCGGAAGCGGCCAACAACGCCGCCAGCACCGGGTCGATGCTGCCGATGCTGACCCTCGGGATTCCCGGTTCTCCGACTACGGCAATTCTATTGGGCGGCATGGTCATTTGGGGCCTGGAGCCTGGCCCGCTACTGTTCGTCGACCACAGTGAATTCGTCTGGGGGCTGATTGCCTCTCTCTACGCCGCCAACCTGGTCACGGTATTGATCAACATCGCCTTTATCCCGGTTTTCATCAAGGTCTTGAAAACCCCGTTTACCATTCTGGCGCCTATTATATTCACGTTGTGTCTAATCGGCGGTTACGCCCCGACCCAGGATATGCATGACGTTTGGCTGATGATCGTGTTCGGTATCGTCGGTTACCTGATGCGCAAGCTCGATTATCCGTTGGCGCCGGCGGTGCTGGCGATCGTGCTAGGCCCATTGGCCGAGCCCGCGCTGCGCCAGTCGCTGATAATCAGCGAAGGCTCGTTCATGATTTTCTTCGAGCGTCTCTACGCCGGTCCGATCATGGTTACCGCCCTGATCCTGTTGTTTCTACCCGTGTTCAAAAGGGTGTACGACCGCATCCGCAAGCCACGGGCGCCGGCGGAACAATAGGTGGAGTAAGCGTGGGTAATGCTGCCGCAGTTTTGAGGATGTCACGATGAGTTTGACGGGTATCGTGCCGTTAGAGCAGTCCAAGGGACTCAAGACGCGCGTTTACGAAGCCTTGCGCGAATTGATCGCCCACCTGGATATCTACGGCAGCAGGGATCCCATCCGGCTCGACGAACGCGCCCTCGGCGCGCAACTGGGCGTCAGCCGGACGCCGGTGCGGGAAGCGATTTCGCGGCTCGAGCAGGAAGGCATTGTTGAAAATATAGCGCGCCGCGGTGCATTTGTCGTACGCAAAAGCAAGCGGGAAATACTCGATATCGTCGATGTCTGGGCGGCGCTCGAAAGCATGGCTGCGCGCCTGGCCACGAGTCGCGCCAGCGATGCGGAAATTGCCGAGCTGCGCAGCAATTTCACGACCATGGACGGCGCCGAAGCGCGCGCGCATATCGACGAGTATTCGGACACGAATATCGAGTTTCATCAAACGATAATCAGGCTGGCTCATTCGGAGTTGATAAACCAGATGGCGGATCAGCTGTTTTTCCACATGCGCGCGATTCGCGCCAGCACGATCAAGGATCGCGACCGGGTTGCCCGCTCGGTAATGGATCACAGTCGAATTATCGAGGCGCTCGAGGAACGCGATGCCTATCGCGCCGAACAACTGGTCAGGGATCATGCGCTCGAGCTGGCCAGACACATAGAACGCTATGTCGATTATCTGGATTAAGCCCGTAATCGGCAACTGGTGAAACGGCCGCCGGCCGCTTCACGTGAATAAACCCTGGCCCTTTCTCGATAGTATCGGGCTAACCAAGACGAGGTATACGCAATGTCTACTGTAGCTGAAAAACCTCCCGTGTCGGATACCGCCACGGATACCCTGAAGGCGAAGACTAAAGACGGATCGGTCATTTCCGGCGGTCATCTGGTCGCGAAAGCGCTCAAGGCCGAAGGCGTCGATACCATATTCACGCTGTGCGGAGGACATATTATCGATATCTACGACGGTTGCCTGGATGAAGGTATCCGTATCGTCGATGTGCGTCACGAGCAAACCGCAGCGCATGCGGCGGATGGCTATGCCCGGCAGACCGGCAAGCTTGGCTGTGTCGTCACTACCGCCGGCCCGGGCTGCACCAATGCGGTCACCGGGGTCGCCACCGCATTTCGCTCGGAGAGCCCGATTTTGCACATCGGCGGGCAAAGCTCGCTGACCCAGCACAAGATGGGGTCGCTGCAGGATTTGCCGCATGTCGACATGATGACGCCGATCACCAAGTTCGCGTCGGGCGTATTCTCCACCGAACGCGTCGCCGACATGGTGTCGATGGCGGCGCGCGAGTGTTTCAACGGCGCCTACGGTCCGTCATACCTAGAAATTCCGCGCGATATTCTCGATCGTGAAATCCCGATGGAGAGCGCCGTCTTGCCCGAGCCCGGTTCCTATCGGGCCTCGGTTAAATCGATCGGCGATCCCGCGGATATCGAAAGCCTGGCCGATATCCTGGTCCGGGCCCAGCGTCCCGCGGTGCTGCTCGGGCAGCAAGTCTGGGCCTCGCAAGGCGCCGCCGCCGCGATCGATTTCGTGCGCGCACTCGACATCCCGGCTTATATGAACGGCGCCAGCCGCAGCATGTTGCCGCAGGGCGATCCGCAGCATTTCGATCGCACCCGCAGCGATGCCTTCAAGAATGCCGACGTGATCCTGATCGTCGGCACGCCGTTCGATTTCCGCATGGGTTACGGCAAGCGAATTTCGAAACAAGCGACCCTGGTGCAGATCGATCAGAGTTACGCCACGGTCGGCAAGAACCGCGATATCAGCCTCGGCCTCGCCGGCGATCCGGGCTCGATCCTGGCTGCGGTGGCGCAGGCCGCGTCGGGTCGAATCGACGACGGTGCGCGCCAGCAACGGCAGAAGTGGATGGCGGAATTGCGCGGCATCGAAGCCGCTAAGCTGGAAAAACTGATGCCGATGTTTACCACCGATCAGAGTCCGATCCATCCCTATCGCCTGGCCTACGAAATCAATGAATTCCTGGGGGAAGACACGATTTATATCGGCGACGGCGGCGATATCGTCACCATTTCCGCGCAGGCGGTGCGCCCGCGTAACCCGGGACAGTGGATGGACCCGGGCGCACTCGGCTCGCTCGGTGTCGGCACCGGTTTCTCGATGGCCGCCAAGCTCGCGCATCCGAATAAAGAGGTGGTATGCCTCTACGGCGACGGCGCCTTCGGCATGACCTCGTTCGACATGGAAACCGCGCAGCGTTTCGGTGCGCCCTACCTCGCCGTCATCGGCAACAACTCGGCGATGAACCAGATCCGTTACGGCCAACTCGCCAAGTACGGTCAGGACCGCGGCGATATCGGCAATAAACTCGGCGACGTACCTTTCTCCCAGTTTGGGCAAATGATCGGCGGATACGGCGAAGAAGTGCATGAAGCCAAAGAAATTCAGCCCGCCATGCAGCGCGCGCGCGAAGCCATTGCCAAAACCGGTAAATGCGCCGTGGTCAACGTCTGGGTCGATCCGAACGAATACGCGCCGGGCACCAAGGCGCAGACCATGTACAAGTAACGAATATCGGTAACGCATTAATCAGTAATAGAGGTAAGAAATGTCTAAGGCTCTCGATCACATAAAAATTCTGGACTTCACCCATGTTCAGTCCGGCCCCACTTGTACCCAGCTGCTCGCGTGGATGGGTGCGGACGTGATCAAGGTGGAACGCCCCGGCGTCGGCGATGCAACCCGCAAGCAGTTGGTGGACATGGAAGGCGCCGATAGCCTGTACTTCACCATGCTCAATCACAACAAGCGCTCGCTGACGCTCAATTCCAAAACCGAAGGCGGCAAGGAAGTGCTGGAACGGCTGGTCAAGACTTGCGATGTGCTGGTGGAAAATTTCGCGCCGGGTGCGCTCGATCGCATGGGTTTCAGCTGGGAACGAATCCAGGAGCTGAACCCGCGTATGATCATGGCTTCGGTGAAAGGATTCGGTCCCGGCCCTTACGAAGATTGCAAGGTTTACGAAAACGTCGCGCAGTGCGCCGGCGGGGCCGCCTCGACCACCGGTTTCCGCGATGGTTTACCGCTGGTAACCGGCGCGCAGATCGGCGATTCGGGCACCGGCCTGCATCTCGCCTTCGGTATCTGTAGCGCGCTCATACACCGCGAAAAAACCGGCCGCGGCCAACGCGTGCTGGCGCCGATGCAGGATGGCGTATTGAATCTATGCCGGGTCAAGCTACGCGATCAGCAGCGCCTCAAAGCGGGCCCGTTGAAGGAATATTCCCAGTATGGCGAAGGCGTTGCTTTCGGCGAAGCCACGCCGCGCGCCGGCAACGACTCGGGCGGCGGTCAGCCCGGCCGCATCCTCAAATGCAAGGGCTGGGAAACCGATCCCGACGCCTACACCTATTTCATCACCCAGGCGGCGGTGTGGGAGAAGATCTGCGATGTCATCGGTAAACCGGAGTGGAAGGAGCACCCGGATTACGCGACGCCGCCGCTGCGCTTGCCGCATCTGAATGAAATCTTCGGCGCGATCGAAGACTGGACCATGACCAAGACCAAATACGAAGTCATGGAAATCTGCAATCCGCTGGATATCCCGGTGGGACCCATCTTGTCGATGAAAGAGTTGGCGGAAGAGCCCTCGCTGCGCGCGACCGGCACTATTGTCGAATGCGAGCATCCTGAGCGCGGGCCTTATCTGAGCGTCGGCTGCCCGGTCAAGCTGTCGGACAACGAGGTCGTAGTCGAACGTTCGCCTTTGTTGGGAGAGCACTCGGAGGAAATCCTGGGCGAGGTGCTTGGCTACGACGCCGAAGAAATTGCATCGCTCAAAGAATCCGGCGCGGTATAGCGATCAGCTTCGAATGATGAAGCATGTTCGAGGTCATACGGAGAGATAAATGAAATTAATCGTTCACGGCCAGCAGGCCTATGGCAAATCGGTACTCGAAGCCATTCTGGACAAGGCTGTCGATGAAGTGGTGGCCGTCTATTGCGCCCCCGACAAGGAAGGCAGGCCACTGGACCCGTTAAAAGAATTCGCGCTGGAACGCGGTTTACCGGTCCATCAACCGGAATCCTATAAGAATCCGGAAGTCTGGGAGCAACTCGCCGGCCACGATGCCGACCTGTGCGTGATGGCCTATGTATTGCTGTTCGTGCCGGAAGAGGCGCTCAACGTGCCGAAGTATGGCTCGATTCAGTATCACCCGTCGCTGCTACCCTGGCACAAGGGGCCGAGCTCGATCAACTGGCCGATCATCATGGGCAAGACCAAAACCGGGCTGTCGATCTTCTGGCCCGACAATGGTCTGGATACCGGCCCGATATTGCTGCAAAAAGAAGTCGCTATCGGTCCCAACGATACGCTGGGCTCGATTTACTTCGACAGCCTGTTCCCGCTTGGGGTCGATGCCATGCTCGAATCGATCGAGCTGGTGCGCGACGGCACAGCGCCGAAGCGGGTGCAGGATCCGAATGCCGGCAGCTACGAAGGCTGGTGCCGTAAGGAAGACGTGCGTATCGACTGGAGCAAGCCTGGCGATGAAGTCTACAACCTGATTCGCGGCGCCAATCCGCAACCCGGCGCCTGGACCACTTTCGACGGCAACGAGGTCAGGATTTACGATAGCCGCAAAGCCGATGGCAGCGGCGAGCCGGGTACGGTGCTTTCGATCGACGCGGGCGGTATGCTGGTGGCAGCCGGCGACGGTGCGATTCGCGTGATGAAGCTGCGCGCCGATGCCGGCAAGTTGGCCGCGGCGGAATACGCCTCGGCCGCCGGGCTTGCGGTGGGATCGAAGCTGGGTGCTTGAACCTGGCGGGTAGCCCTAAGCTAAGCATCGATGACGGCGGCTTGATTCAGGACTAATAAATACGAGGTTGAGTCAGATGATTAAAGTTATTCTGGTACCGGTTGATGGCACCGAACGCAGCGCGGACGTATTGCACAGCGCACTATTTATTGCCAAACGTTTTGCTTCGCATATCAAGGTGGTACACGTGCGTGAACGTACCAGCGAACCCTTCATGTTTAGCGGAATGCCGGCATCTTACCGCGAAGAATACGCCAAGATGAGCAACCGCGCCGCCGACGCGGTAGTCGATGAAGTGCGCCAACAATTCAATACATTCTGTCAACAGGGCAAGGTAAAAATTACGCGCAAGCCTTCCGGCGCGCAGGAGCTTACGGCCTCGCTGCACATTCTCGAAGGCGATGCCGAAGCGACGCTCGACAAGGAATCGCGGCTGGTCGATGTGATCGCGATGTCGCGCCCCATTCAACACCGGATCGGCGGTCCGGGGGTCGGCGATTTGCACGAGTCGCTGATGCTGCACTCGGGCCGGGCGGTGATGATCGTACCGCCGGCGCCCGAGTGGCAAGCCCATCGCGCCGACCGGGCCGCGATCGGATGGAACGACAGCGTCGAGGCGA
This sequence comes from Olavius algarvensis Gamma 3 endosymbiont, assembly GCA_001735895.1. Taxonomy (GTDB): domain Bacteria; phylum Pseudomonadota; class Gammaproteobacteria. The sequence goes on from DS021198.1 coordinate 342,704, forward strand.
GTCGCGCCGTCTGCATGACTCTGCCGTGGCTCAAACAAATGAAAAAAGTTTCGGTGCTGGTGTCGAAAAAGCGCGAAGCGGGAGCCGGCGAAGTGGTCGACTATCTGAAGCGCCACGGTTGCAAAGCCGACTATCTCGTGATTAGCGGTCGCGGCACTAACGTCGGCAAGAAAATGCTGAACTGCTGCGCCGAAATAGGCGCCGAATTTCTGGTCGTCGGCGGCTTCAGCCATACCCGCACCCGGCAGCGCCTGTTCGGCGGCGTTACCAGTTATCTGTTACACAATACCAATATCATTACCGTGATGGCGCATTAAGGCAGCGTTATGGCGTAATATCCTGTTTGTGCCGGCTTCGCCTTGGGTTAAACTTTGACCCGCTCGTTACGAGCGGCGATTTCCTTGTAACCACCCGAATTCTAGAGAACGCTAATGTCACAACCTGAGCCCGAAGCCGAAGCGGTAGATAATCGCAAGCAGCGCCGTCGCGGTAAAACCAAGGGCCGGAATGTCGATTTAAACGCGTTGCTCGAGGTGCAAAACCTGCTTGGCGACGAATCGCGACAGCGCGATTATTTAATTGAGCACCTGCACAAAATTCAGGATGAGTTCGGCCATCTCGCGGCGCCGCATCTGGTGGCTCTGGCGCATGAAATGCGCCTGGCGACCACCGAAGTCTACGAAGTTGCGTCTTTTTATCATCATTTCGATGTCGTGCGCGAAGGCGAGGCAGCGCCACCGGCGCTGACTGTTCGTGTCTGCGATTCGGTTAGTTGTGAAATGGCCGGCAGCGAGGCTTTGATCTCGTCGCTGGAGTCCTCGTTTGGCGATGCCGTGCGCGTGCAGCGGGTACCCTGCGTCGGGCGCTGCGACCGGGCGCCGGTGGCGGTGGTTAAACAATATACCGTGGACAATGCCACCCCGGAGGCTGTCCGGTCCGCCGTCGAGCGCGGGAACTTCGAACAGCCCATGCCGGATGACGGCACCGATTTCGACGCTTACAAGGCCGCTGGCGGTTACCGGCTGTACGACAGGTTATTGGCGGGCGCAGTCAGCGGCGACGAGGTTATCGAAACCCTGAACGGCACCCAGCTGCGCGGATTGGGCGGCGCCGGCTTCCCGGTTGGGCGTAAATGGGGTATTTTGCGGGATCAACCCGCGCCGCGCCTGTGCGCGATCAATATCGACGAGGGCGAGCCGGGTACTTTCAAGGATCGGTTTTACATGCTCTCCGATCCGCATCGTTTTCTCGAGGGTATGTTGATCGCGGCCCGGGTGATCGGCATCGATCAGTGTTACATTTATATTCGCGACGAATACCCGTCGGTTATTCAGATCCTGCACCAGGCGGTCGACGATCTGCGGCAAAAATCCGGCTACGAATTGCCTTTGATCGAAATTCGCCGCGGCGCCGGGGCCTACATCTGCGGTGAGGAATCGGCGATGATCGAATCGATCGAAGGTAAACGTGGCATGCCGCGCCTGCGCCCGCCCTATGTCGCGCAGGTCGGATTGTTCGGGCGCCCGACTCTGGAGCACAACTGCGAAAGCCTGTTCTGGGTGCGCGATGTGATTGAAAAAGGCTCGGAGTGGTTCGATTCACAGGGGCGTAACGGCCGTCAGGGCGTGCGCAGCTTTTCGGTTTCGGGCCGGGTCAATAAACCCGGGGTACACCTGGCGCCGGCGGGCATAACGATCAAGGAGCTGATCGACGAGTACTGCGGCGGCATGCTCGACGGCCACCGGTTTTACGGGTATTTCCCGGGCGGCGCATCGGGCGGTATCCTGCCGGCAAGCTTAAGCGACATCCCGCTCGATTTCGACACCCTGCAGGAGTTCGGTTGTTTTATCGGTTCCGCGGCGGTGGTCGTGCTCTCGGATCAGGATAGCGCCAAACAGGCGGCGTTAAATTCGCTCAAGTTTTTTGCGCACGAATCCTGCGGCCAGTGCACTCCTTGCCGGGTCGGTTGCGAAAAGGCGGTCAGTATCATGCAAACCGGCGACTGGGACATCGAGCAGTTGCATGACCTGTCCGACGTGATGATCGACGCGTCGATCTGCGGCCTGGGGCAGGCGGCGCCAAACCCGATTTTATCGGTGATAAAATACTTCCCACACGAATTGGGCATCGAGGAGAATCAATAATGGCCGCAAACCCCGATTCCATCTTCGAAACCATCGAATTCACGCTGAACGGCAGCGCGGTCGAAGCATTGCCGGGTGAGACCATCCTGCAGGCGGCGCAGCGCAGCGGTACCGAAATTCCGCACCTGTGTTATACCGACGGCCTGCGTGCCGACGGCAATTGCCGCGCCTGCATGGTCGAAATCGACGGTGAGCGCGTGCTCGCGCCGAGCTGCTGCCGCAATCCGACCCCGGGCATGGTGGTCAACTCGGACAACGAGCGCGCGCAGAAATCCCAAAAGCTGGTGCTCGAACTGCTGCTGTCGGATATGCCCGAGCAGGCCTACACGCTCGACAATGAGTTGAGCTATTGGGCCGATAAACTCGAGGTAAGCAATCCCAGATTCAAACCCCGGCATCAGCCGGCAGCCGATTTGTCGCATCCGGCGATCGCGGTCAATCTCGATGCCTGCATTCAGTGCACGCGTTGTTTGCGCGCCTGTCGCGAGGAACAGGTTAACGACGTGATCGGCCTCGCGCACCGCGGCCATCATGCCGAAATCGTGTTCGATATCGGCGACCCGATGGGCGAATCTTCCTGCGTCGCCTGCGGCGAATGTGTCGCCGCCTGCCCGACCGGCGCGCTTAGCAATGTGACCGGCGCCCATTTGATCGAAGCCGATCGCAAGGTCGACTCGGTATGCCCTTATTGCGGGGTGGGCTGTTTGCTGACCTATCATGTCAAAGACGACAGGATACTGCGCGTCGAAGGGCGCGACGGTCCGGCCAACTTCAGCCGTCTGTGCGTCAAGGGACGCTACGGATTCGACTACGTCAATCACCCGCAGCGATTACTCAAGCCGCTGATCCGCAAAGCGGGCGTGCCCAAGGGACTGAACGAATATTTCGATCCGGGCAATCCGTCGAAAATGTTCCGCGAAGCCAGCTGGGAAGAGGCGATGGATCTCGCCAGCGGCGGCCTGAGGAAGATCAAGGATGAGCTCGGCGGCGCCGGACTCGCCGGTTTCGGTTCGGCCAAGGGCTCCAACGAAGAGGCCTATTTATTCCAGAAGTTGGTGCGCGTCGGTTTCGGCACCAATAATGTCGATCACTGTACCCGCTTGTGTCACGCGTCGAGCGTCGCGGCATTGCTCGAGGGTATCGGTTCGGGCGCGGTTTCGAACCAGGTCGAAGACGTTAAACACGCCGAGGTGTTCCTGGTCATCGGCTCGAACCCGACCACCAATCATCCGGTGGCGGCAACCTTCATGAAAAACGCGATCAGGGACGGCAAGAAGCTGATCCTGCTGGATCCGCGCAAGACCGATATCGCACGGCATGCTTCCCACTTTCTGCAGTTCAACGCCTCCACCGACGTTTCGCTGCTGAATTCGATCCTGCATGTAATCATCGAAGAAGGCTTGACCGACGATCGATTCATCGCCGAGCGCACCACCGATTACGCTGAGCTGAAGGCGAATGTCGCCGCTTTCAGCCCCGAGAAAATGGCGCCGGTTACCGGCATCGATGCCGCCACGGTGCGTGAAGTCGCCCGGCTGTTCGCGACCTCGAAAGCATCGATGATTTTCTGGGGTATGGGGATTTCGCAACATATTCATGGCACCGATAACTCGCGCTGCCTGATCGCGTTGTCGATGATTACCGGCCAGGTGGGTCGCCCCGGTACCGGGCTTCATCCCCTGAGGGGGCAGAACAATGTGCAGGGCGCTTCCGACGCGGGGCTGATCCCGATGATGTTTCCGGATTACCGCCGGGTCGACAATCCCGAGGCCAACGCCTTCTTCAGCGAGTATTGGGATACCGAACTCGACCAAAAGGCGGGACTCACCGTGGTCGAGATCATGCATGGCATCCTCGAAGGCAATATCAAGGGGATGTACATCATGGGTGAAAATCCGGCGATGTCGGATCCGAATCTAAATCATGCGCGCGCTGCGTTGGCGGCGCTCGATCATCTGGTAGTGCAGGATATGTTTCTCACCGAAACCGCGGCATTTGCCGATGTGGTGTTGCCGGCTTCGGGCTGGGCCGAAAAAGACGGCACGGTATCCAATACCGACCGGCGGGTGCAGTTAGGCCGTGCGGCAGTGCCGCTGCCCGGCGAAGCGCGGCAGGACCTGTGGATTATCCGTGATATCGGAAAGGGCATCGGCCTGGACTGGAACTACAGTCATGTGTCGGAAGTCTACGACGAAATGCGCGACGCCATGGCGAGCATTAGCGGCATTACCTGGGAGCGGCTAAACCAGGCATCGTCGGTCACCTACCCCTGTGTCGACGAGAATGACCCCGGCCAGGGCGTGGTATTTGTCGAAAAATTTCCGACCGCGAACGGTAAGGCGCGGCTGGTGGCGGCCAAGTCGATTCCGCCCGATGAGCAACCCGACGCAGAGTATCCGTTGGTGTTGATTACCGGGCGCCAACTCGAACACTGGCATACCGGTTCGATGACGCGCCGTACCCAGGTGCTCGATGCGATCGAGCCGGTACCGGTGGTGTATGTGAATCAGCAGGATCTGGAGGCCACGGGGGTTGTCGCCGGCGGCGAAATTATCGCTAAGTCCCGACGCGGCGAACTGCGCGCTTTTGCGCGGACCGACGCCGCGTTGAAAAAGGGCGAAGTGTTTATTCCGTTTTGTTACCACGAAGCGGCGGCCAACCTGCTGACCAACGAAGCGCTCGATCCCTTCGGCAAGATCCCGGAATTCAAGTTCTGCGCGATCCGGCTCGAAGCGGCTTAACCGCGTCAGCCGCAGCGGTCGTCCCTACGCCTCGAGTCATCCCCGCGTCCCGAGTCATCCCCGCAACTCCAGTCATCCCCGCAACTCCAGTCATCCCCGCAACTCCAGTCATCCCCGCAACTCCAGTCATCCCCGCAACTCCAGTCATCCCCGCGTAAGCGCACTGCTGTCCGGAATAAATCATAATGCCAACTGTGCTTGATGTATTTGGAAATCGGATTTCCATTTTCGTCGTCGTTTAAGTACTTCGAATTCGAGTCTGGGTCGCTGGAATAGAGTCGATTTGAGTTCCGCCAGCCACAGATAAAAACCGCGTCTCGATCCACAAAGTTGCCGGTATAGATCGGCGATGAGATACGTGATCAATGCCACCAGTATCTGGATTTTGACCGCATTCTCGCTTTGACCGAGAAACTTTTTGATTTTCAGGTTCTGCTTGACCCACTTGAACCAGAGTTCGATCGCCCAACGCTGCTTGTACAGCGCTGCAACTTCTTCAACCGGGACCCCCATCAGGTTGGTTACCAGTACCAGCGGGTCCACATGATCCTCTCGATGCACCACTATTCGCCGCAACGGTTTGACGTAGTTGTTTTTCCGGCCGCCGCCAGGCCATTTGTTTTTAAACTCAATGACCTCATCCGACAGTATATCTCCTTCGGTCGAGCGGCTTT
>DS021198.1:348312-355836 GCA_001735895.1 Olavius algarvensis Gamma 3 endosymbiont
ACGCAGGTGAATCTTCAGGCCCGGAATGCGTGACATACTACGCGCTTGCGTCCACTCATAACCCCGGCCGCGCAGACAGATCGGCGTCGAGTCCAACAGATAGAGCAAGTCCTTTATCTCATTGCGTACTCGCCGATGAGCCCGGCCCATCAGCTGCTGGCAGAATGATTCAAATACCCCGGCATCTCGTTGGCGATTGGCATCCGATAAAGTCGAGCGCTTAATCGGACCGCAGCCCAGGTGATAGTGATGCGCGGAATGACTATTGTAGCTCACCTCCAACTCGCGCAAGCTCCGACAACCGGACAATTGAGCATACATCAGACTGATTAACTGCCCCCAGCTGTCGAAACCCTTGTTATGTTTATCGCTCCGATGCTGTTCAACGCAGCGTTTGAAAGTATTTTTAGGAAGGACTTTCAAAAGTTCGCCAAATCGGGTATTTGTATACATGTTGCAGTGTCCTGAAATTAAGTTGTCGCTTATGGTTTTATTCGTAAAACCCGGGCACTGCAACACTTTCAAATACACCAACTTAATTTATTCCGGACAGCAGTGCGCTTGCGCGGGGATGACTATAGGTCGCGGGGATGACGGTAGGTCGCGGGGGTGACGATAGGTCGCGGGGGTGACGATAGGTCGCGGGGGCGACCGGCGAAATCAGGGGTTTTCGGTAACGTCGCGCTGAAAACGCTCGCTCAGCAGTTGCTGAATCGCGTGGCAGTCTTCACGGCTGGCCCATCCCAGGCTTACGACTTTGGTTTTGACCTGGCCCTCGGTGAGCAGGGTCAGGGTGATCGATCGCAGTGATGTTTCGGCCTTGTAGATGCTGTCGGCGGGATAGAACCGGCCGCAGGTCAAGCCGTTGGCGTCGAGCACCAGTCGCGGTACTTCCCAGCGCTGGCGCGCAAACTGCAGCGCCATCAGGCCGGTAAGCGCGAACACGATGTAATGGGGCAGTACCGGCGGCCAGGCCCAAGCGCCCAGCAGGTACAGCAAGACCGGGGCGATTGCGATATTGATCGCCGTATGGATCAGTCGCCATTTGCTCGAATAAAAAATATGCTGGTCGCCGAGCGGCGCGTTAACGTCATTCATGCGCGTTGCAGCCGGCAGCTGTCGGGATAAACCTTAACCGCCGGCACTTCGTTCTGCGCCAGCTCGTTTTGCAGCGTCTCCCAGTAGCGGGTGGTCAGCAGATCGCCATGGAACTCCCGAAACAGCTGGCGCTGCGAGCGATCGTCGATGCACAGCCCGGCTTCGATTTCCTCGGGCAGAAAAACTATCCCATCCTCGAAATACCAGTCGGGAATGTCTTCCTCGCCATCGAAACGATCCAGATTGCTGCGTATCTTGACGTCGACCATGACTTCGAGCGCGTCGTAGTCGTATAGGTAAACCTTGAGGAAATGGCTGACGCCGTAGTTACGCGCATCCAGGTCTTTGTTAAATATATTGGCGGCGGCGTTGTTCTTGATGCAGTCGCCGAGGCTTTCGATGACGATGCGGACTTCTCGCGCTCCCGCGTTTTGCAGAAATACCGGCAGCGGCGTCATACGGGGTTGCACGATCAAGTACTTGAATACGATCATATCGCGCTGCCGGGTGACGGTTTCGCTGGCTTCGATCAGCAGCTCATCGATCAGGCTCTGGGCGAACAGTTCACGTTCGAGCGCGATGTTGAAGTAGATGATATTGTCGAGCATGCTGCCGGTGCGATTAATTTCATGCACGCGACTGTACTTTTGCTTGACCGAATCGATGCCCTCGAATTCGCCCCATTTATAACCCGCGGTCGGATGATTGCGGACCACCTTCAGGTTGTAAGCTGAATGCCGTCCGGCAAATCCGATTGCTACCGTGCCCGGTTCGCCGATCGCGGTATCGAGGACTTCACCCGTGCTTGCTACTTCCTGTTTGAGTTCGTTGATGACCGCGACCTTGCCGACATGGTTGTAGCCGATGGTCGAATAGTTCAGCCCTAGCGCGCGTTGCGGCATCAGCGCGTGTAGATAGGCGCTCAATTCGTGGTAATAAAGCGTGGTGACGTGGAAGTTCGCCAGCGTCGAACTGAACAGGTTGTGCGCCAGATGCTGATCGAGGATGACCGCATCGCAGTAGATGCCGCCGGTGCTGTTAAGCAGCGCCAGGATCAGCGGGGCGTGACTGCCGTTGCTGAATGCGATTTTGCCGACCAGGTAGGCGCCGCGGTTGCGATAAAATCCGGCGTCGATCATTTCGATGGTGGCGGTATCGCAAGCGCGCCGCCCGGCGAGCCGGTTGATACGCCAGGCGACGGCCTCGCTATCGCCGGTAATATCGCCGTAACCGACCGAGAATTCGGGTATCTCACGCAAGATACGCTCCACCAGTGTGGCGTTTACCTGGCCGTGTACGGGGAAAATTTGCAGCAGTTCGACCGGGTAATCGTCGCTGCTTTCGGCGAAACCGAAGCTGGAATATTCAACCGGCTTCCACTCGTCGCGATACACCATGCGTCGAATCGAATGCATGAAGGCATAGGCGACGTCTGATTCGTAGCGCTGTTCGATCATGCGCCAAAAATGATCTTCCAACTGGTTGAGGAAGCTGGCATCGACCGAGATATTGGGCTGGATCGCCTGCAGGTAGGCGCCCATGCGATGGATATAGGAGCTATAGAGCGAGAGCCGATGGCGGCTCAGCCAGATCGAAGTGGCGTGATGCCGCTGCTCGAAGGCGGTCTTGGCGCGATAGGGGACTTCGAGGAACTCGTTGTAAAACTGTTCGAACTGCGCCAGGACCCACTCGGCGGTGATGCGCACCCGGTTACCGCGACTGGCGGCGCCCACCATACGGAAAGTGAATTGCTCCTGATCGATGCCGATTGCCACAGCCATGAGCGCAAACCGCAGCGGCGTTTATTCGGGAAAATCGTTGAAATGGTTGACCAGCGTACCGATGCCGGGGATCGAAATATGAATTTCGCAACCCGGTTTCATGGTGCGCGCGCCGACCGAAGTGCCGCAGCAGATCAGGTCGCCCGGCCGCAAGGTCTGGTATTCGGAAATCATCGCGACGATTCGCTGCGGGCTATAAATCATGTCGCTCACCGGGTAGTCCTGGCGGCCTTCGCCATCCTGGATCGCGAGAATGTTCAAGCCCGCGGGATCGATATCGGTATTGATGCAGGGGCCGATCGGGGTGAAGCTGTCGTAGCCCTCTGCGGGTCCCTGCTGGAAGGCTTTGTCCTCGAACAGGAATTCGATCGCGGTGACGTCGTTGACGCAGGTATAGCCGAAAATATACTCGTCCGCCTGTGCACTGGAGATTGCATGGCATTTCCTGCCGATGACGATGCCTAATTCGGCCTCGAATATGACCCGGCCCTGGTGTCCGCGCGGCCGGTAGATGGTTGCGTTCGGTCCGATTACACTGCTGACCGGTTTCATGAAATATAGCGGAGTGACCGGTATCGTCTGGCCTTCCACCGCGGCGCGCTCGTGGAAGTTGTTCCACAGCGCGAGGATTGAATTGGGTTTGAATGGCGCCAGCAGCTCAACCTCGGACAAGCGGGTCTGCGCGCCGGTAAATTCCGTCTTGTCGAACAAATCGTTGCTGCAAATCGCTATCTCGTCGCCGTCGAGCGTGCCCAGATGAGTCCTGTCATCCCAGTTGAAGCGTACCCAGCTTGTCATAGTCTTCGGTTCTGGCAAATTGTTGTAGAGGGCGCGGAATCTATCACATGATACGGTAAATATAAATTTGGATTGAGCAAAGGCGGCGGCTATGCTGGCGCGACGATAACATCTCCTAATGCATGGATTTGAAAATTAAGCATGACTATTTAACCGGTTGCATGGACGCCCGATTGGAGTTTGGCGTAGAATGCGCCGGTTTTTCACCCCCGGAATCCTGAGGTTAATGATGAAGATTTGCGTAGTTGGAGCGGGCGCGATTGGCGGCATGATGGCGGCAAAACTGGCCCAGTCGGGTCATCAGATGTCGGTTATCGTGCGCGGTGCGCATCTCGAAGCGATCAAGGCCAACGGTCTGAAATACATCGAAAACGGCGAAGAGCTCGTCATTACCGATATTATCGCAACCGCCGATATGGCTGAAATAACCGATCAGGATGTCGTGCTGCTCGGCGTCAAGGCGCATCAAATCGAACCGATCGCCGACCGGTTGATGGGCATGCTGTCCGCAACCGGCGTCATCGTGACCCTGCAAAACGGCATTCCCTGGTGGTACTTTCAGAAGCTTCCTGGCGACTACGAGAACAGCATCGTGCGCACCGTCGATCCAAGCGGCGCCATCGCCGCCGCGATCGATCCGGATCGCATCATCGGCTGTATTGCGTACCCCGCGGCCACCATCGATGCCCCCGGTGTAATTCGCCATATCGAGGGCAACCGCTACCCGGTGGGCGAACTCGACGGCTCTGAATCCGAGCGAGTGCAGGCCATTTGCGACGCCTTCGTCGGGGCCGGTTTCAAGTCCTTCGTATTGCCGGACATCCGCTCCGAAATCTGGCTCAAGCTGTGGGGAAATCTGTCGTTCAACCCGATTAGCGCTTTGACGCATTCGACCCTGGTCGATATCTGCCAGTTTCCGCAAACCCGCGCGTTAGCCGCGCAAATGATGACCGAGGCGCAGCAGATAGCCGAAAAGCTCGGCGCCAGTTTCCGGGTCTCGCTGGAACGCCGTATCGAAGGCGCCGAAGGGGTCGGTAAGCACAAGACTTCGATGCTGCAGGATCTCGAAGTCGGCAAGGCGCTCGAAATCGACGGCATGCTCGGTGTCGTGATCGAACTGGGCGAACAAACTCATACGCCAACCCCGGCGATGAACACCGTATTCGCGCTGGTCAGTTTGTTGAACAAGACGGTGCAGGAAGAAGGCCTCAAGGTCGCGGGTCAAGCGGTCGGCTAAGGATATTTAAGGCAACTCCGAATAAATCGGAGTTCCCTTAAAAATCGGCGCTATGATCAACGGCGTCAACATGACATGATTAAAGACGCGCTTATTAACCCGGCAAAATATATTGTCGCCGAGTTAATAGTTAGCGCGTTTTTTTTTGCAATTACTCTGGCCCGGTATACGATATGCCGGGTATTTAGCGAGGCGGAGCGGCGAGACAATGAAAATACACGAGTATCAGGGCAAGGAAATTCTGCGGGAGTACGGCGTTACCGTTCCCCAGGGCAAGGCATGTTTTTCGGTGGACGAAGCGGTCGCGGCCGCCGAGGCAATCGGTGGAGAAAAATGGGTCGTCAAGGCACAGATCCATGCCGGTGGTCGCGGCAAGGGCGGTGGTGTCAAACTTGCCGCTAGCCTGGACGAAGTCCGAAGTCATGCCCAGGATATCCTCGGTATGACCCTGATTACCCATCAGACCGGGCCCGAAGGCAAGGAAGTCAAGCGTCTGCTGGTCGAAGAGGGCGCCCCGATCAAAGACGAACTCTACATTGGCCTGGTGGTCGATCGCGCCACGCAACGCGTCACGGTGATGGCGAGCTCCGAGGGCGGCACCGAAATCGAAACCGTCGCCGAGGAGACTCCCGAACTGATCCACAAGGTCTCGGTCGATCCGAAAACCGGGCTGACCGATGACGAAGCACAAGGGCTCGCCCGCAAGATTGGCATTCCAACGGGACTCGTCGCCGAAGGGGGCAAACTGATTCGGGCGCTATACCAGGCCTTCTGGGACAAGGACGCCTCTCTGGCCGAAATCAACCCGCTGATCGTCACCGACGACGGCCGCGTGATCGCGCTTGACGCCAAGATCAATTTCGATGAAAGCGCGATGTATCGCCACCCCGAACTGCAGGATTTGCGCGATCTCGACGAAGAGGATGCCGACGAGATATCAGCCTCCGAGTTTGGCCTCAACTATATCTCGCTCGACGGCACCATCGGTTGCCTGGTCAATGGGGCCGGCCTCGCGATGGCGACGATGGATATCATCAAACTCTATGGCGCCTCGCCTGCCAATTTCCTCGATGTGGGCGGCGGCGCCACCACCGAGCAGGTTACCGAGGCATTCAAGATCATGCTCAAGAATGCAAACTTGAAAGCGATCCTGGTCAACATCTTCGGCGGCATCATGCGCTGTGACGTAATTGCCGAGGGCCTGGTCAACGCCGCCCGCGAAGTCGATCTGTCGGTGCCGCTGGTGGTTCGGCTGGAGGGTACCAATGTCGAGCAAGGCCGGCAGATTCTGGCCGACTCCGGCATTTCGGTCATCAATGCAACCACCATGGCCGACGCGGCCGAGAAAGTGGCTGCGGCCGCAGCAGGAGTCTAGTCATGTCGATACTGATCAATAAAGATTCACGCGTAGTAACCCAGGGAATAACCGGTAAGACCGGCATGTTCCATACCCATCATTCGATCGATTACGCCAACGGTAAAAATTGCTATGTCGCGGGGGTCACCCCGAAAAAAGGCGGGCAGGTGGTCGAGGGCGTGCCGGTATTCGACTCGGTCGCGGAAGCCAAGGCTGCGACCAGGTGTAACGTCTCGGTGATATACGTACCGCCGCCGTTCGCCGCCGCGGCAATCGACGAGGCCGTCGACGCCGAGATGGAGGTCGTCATTTGCATCACCGAGGGTATTCCGGTGAAGGACATGATCCGCACGCGCGACCGCATGAAAGATTCCGACACGATACTGGTGGGCCCTAACTGTCCCGGGGTTATCACTCCGGAAGAAATCAAGATCGGCATCATGCCGGGGTATATACACCGGAAGGGCCGCATCGGCGTGGTGTCCCGCTCGGGCACGCTGACTTACGAAGTGGTCGACCAACTCACCAAACTCGATCTCGGCCAATCGACTTGCGTCGGGATAGGCGGCGATCCGGTCAATGGCCTCAAACATCGCGACGTCTTGCAGATGTTCAATGACGACCCAGACACCGACGGTGTCGTTATGTGTGGCGAAATCGGCGGCACCGACGAAGAGGAATGCGCCGCCTGGATCGCGGACAACATGAAAAAGCCGGTGGTTGGCTTCATTGCCGGCGTGACCGCGCCCCCGGGCAAGCGCATGGGCCATGCGGGTGCGATTATCGCCGGCGGCAAGGGTACCGCGGACGAAAAGATCGCGGCCCTGGAAGCGGCCGGCGTCAGCGTTACCCGCAATCCGTCGGATATGGGCAAGTTGATGGCGGAGGCGCTGCAAAAATAATGCGATGCTCGAACAACTCTGCAAAAATAAAAAATGATTTTGCAACCGGCCCGGTGGTGTTATAAGCTTATTGCTGGTATATTGTATACCAAATAATAATAAATTTTGTCGCATCTCCGATCTGAGGCTGTAAAATCAGGAAATAATTCGTTATTGCGTGACAAAGTGATATACGAGTTAGCCCGAAACTAGTTCCACAGTCGCGGGTTATCAGGTTTTACGCAAAGACCTGACATCAGGTGCCTTCCGTATTATGAGGGCATGTCGTCGGACCGTTTTCGGTTCTTTAATATTGAGGAGCACAATAAATGTTAAAATCACAACACACTCTATGGAAAGCAATTGGGCGTG
>DS021198.1:363174-364022 GCA_001735895.1 Olavius algarvensis Gamma 3 endosymbiont
ATAGCACAACTTAATTTCAGGACACTGCAACATGTATACATATACCCGATTTGGCGAACTTTTGAAAGTCCTTCCTAAAAATACTTTCAAACGCTGCGTTGAACAGCATCGGAGCGATAAACATAACAAGGGTTTCGACAGCTGGGGGCAGTTAATCAGTCTGATGTATGCTCAATTGTCCGGTTGTCGGAGCTTGCGCGAGTTGGAGGTGAGCTACAATAGTCATTCCGCGCATCACTATCACCTGGGCTGCGGTCCGATTAAGCGCTCGACTTTATCGGATGCCAATCGCCAACGAGATGCCGGGGTATTTGAATCATTCTGCCAGCAGCTGATGGGCCGGGCTCATCGGCGAGTACGCAATGAGATAAAGGACTTGCTCTATCTGTTGGACTCGACGCCGATCTGTCTGCGCAGCCGGGGTTATGAGTGGACGCAAGCGCGTAGTATGTCACGCATTCCGGGCCTGAAGATTCACCTGCTGTATTCCCCCGACAAGCAGTTGCCTTGTGACGCTCGGATCACGGCATCGACCCAGAACGATATTGAGTATGGACGCAATGTTGAAATCGAGAAGGGCGCTAAGTATGTGTTTGATAAGGGATATTGCGATTACAATTGGTGGCATCAAATCGACCAGGAGGGTGCTTTCTTTGTGACCCGGTTAAAGCGTAACGCATCGATCAGGGTGCTCAAAAGCCGCTCGACCGAAGGAGATATACTGTCGGATGAGGTCATTGAGTTTAAAAACAAATGGCCTGGCGGCGGCCGGAAAAACAACTACGTCAAACCGTTGCGGCGAATAGTGGTGCATCGAGAGGATCATGTGGACCCGCTGGTACTGGTAA
>DS021198.1:364072-409665 GCA_001735895.1 Olavius algarvensis Gamma 3 endosymbiont
TGTTCATCATCAGGTGAACCTTGAGCCCCTGATTACGGGAAGTCGCGCTGGCTTCGGCCCAGTCAAATCCATGTCCCTTGAGCTGAATCGGGGTGGAATCCAGTAGATAGGTTAGCTCAGTTAGCTCGCGGCGCTGTTTGCCATGCATAAACGCCATCAATTGTTCTGTCACCGTCTTGAACAAAACCGGATTACGGCGTTGATTGGCATCCGACAGGGTGGAACGCCGGATCGGCCCCGTGCCTAAATGGTAATGATGGGCTGCCTGGGCGTTGAAACCCGTCTCGAGCTCTCTCAGGCTACGGACGCCTGAGATCTGGCCGTATAACAATGCCAATAGGTGGTCATAGGGCTTGAAGGATTTATCGTAACGGCCAGCCTGGAGGCTAGACGAAATTCGATCAATCAAATTACGCGGAAGGGCTTCTAAAAGTTGATGAAATCGAGTATTACTGTACACCTTGTTGTTCCTTTTGTTTTTGAGTTCGCACTCGGGGTTGTAACCCCAAACATTAGGAACAGCAAGACCTTTACTTCCTTCTTCAGTTTTTCCCCGGACAGCTATGCGCTTGCGCGGGGATGACATTATGAGGCAAAGATTTTATAACGCGCCGCCTTGGCAAGATCCCGATGTGTCGGAGCCCGCCGGGCCGCGTAGGCTTTCGCGGGGATGACTCGCAACGTTTATTCCTGGTTTTGCAGCACGATCTTGCCGAAATGGCCGCCGCGTTCCATCAGGCGGTGCGCCTCGGCGGCCTGACCTAACGGAAACCGGGCGTCGATCAGGGGTTCGATGGCACCGCTTGCGAACAGCGGCATTACCGCCGTTTCGAATTGATCGATGATTGCCGCCTTTTCGAGCACCGGGCGTGAGCGCAATACCGAGCCGATGATACGCTGGCGCTTCACCATCATCGCCGCCAGGTTGAGTTCCGCCTTGATGCCGCCCATGACGCCAATCAGCATCAGCGTGCCGGCAAGCGCGAGCGACTTCATATTGGATTCGAGATATTTGGCGCCAATGTGATCGAGAATGACATCCACCCCGCGTTTTTCCGTAATTCGCCTGACTTCCTCGGCAAAATTCTGTTCACGGTAATCGATGACGTGATTGGCTCCCTGGCCAGCCACGCGCTCCAGTTTGCCGCTGGAAGCGGTAACGATGATTTCAGTTTGCGGCGTCAATGCTCTGCACAGCTGTATCGCCGAGGTTGCGACGCCGCCGCCGCCGCCGTGAATCAAAACCGATTTCTTGCCCTCCAGCTCGGCCAGCATGAACAGGTTCAGGTAAGCCGTGATATAGGTCTCGCAAATACAGGCGGCCTGCTCGCAGCTGACTGCATCCGGTATCGTCATCGCATGCGCTTCGTAGGCGAGCGCATACTCGGCGTAGCCGCCGCCGCCGACCAGCGCCACCACGCGGTCACCCAGCTTGAATCGTGTCGCGTCCGCGCCCACCGCTTCGACCGTGCCGGCGACTTCGAGCCCGAGGATCTCCGAATCGCCAGGCACCGGCGGGTAGTTACCCTGGCGCTGGATCACGTCGGGCCGGTTTACCGATGCGTTGATTACCTTGATCAGAATCTGGTCACCCGTGGGTGACGGCGTATCCACCTCGGCGAACTCCATCATTTCGGGTCCGCCGAAGTCCTTCAATATGATTGCTTTCATGCCTGTTCCTGTTTGATTAATAACCCATGGCGCAACCGTCCTTGCGCGGGTCGGATCCGCCCTGCAGCACGCCCTGTTCCCAGTCGATGACGATTGCCTGCCCGCCGCCGTGAGGGCCGTCTTGCGCGGTGACCTGGTGACCTCTGGCCGCGAGCCCTGCGCGAGTCGCCGCGGGAACGCCGGTCTCCACATCGAGGACGCCGTTGTATAGCAGGAAACGCGCGGCATCCAGCGCCTGCTGAATATCCATGCCGTAGTCGATCCAGTTCGACAACAGGTAAGCTTGTCCCAGCGCCTGGTATTGACCGCCCATGACGCCAAAACTCAGCACCGGCTTGCCTTCGCGATAGGCCATTGCCGGGATAATGGTGTTCATCGGGCGCTTACCCGGTTCGAGCTGATTGAAATGCCCCTCTTCGAGGACGAACCCCGCGCCCCGATTATTCAGGTTGATGCCGGTCGAGCCGGCGACGAGACCGCTGCCCCAGGAGTGGAACACGCTGTTGATAAACGAGCAGGCATTCCGGTCGCGGTCGACGACAGTGATGTAGACCGTATCGCGATGGTCGGGTAAGGCTGATGCGACCGGCTGCGCCAGCGCCTGCTGCATATCGATGCGCCCGAACTGGCGTTGCGCGAATTCGTCCGACAGCATTTGCGCCACCGGCAACTCCTTGAAGCCGCTATCGGCGACGAAGCGGTCGCGTTCGGCCATCGCCAGCGTAAAGGCTTCGCTCAGCAGGTGTACGTGCTCGGCGCTCAGATGCGGCAGTTGCGCCACTTCGGTTTGCGCAAGAATATTGAGCGCCATCAGCGTGGTGATTCCCTGGCCGTTGGGCGGGACTTCGAATACCTCGTAACCGCGATAATTGCTGCTAATCGGCTCGACCCACTCGGAACGGTGATCCGCCAGATCGTCCAGTGTCATCAGACCATCCCGGGAATCGCTGTAGCGTACGATTTCCTCCGCGATATCGCCCAGATAGAAACCGTCGCGGCCTTCGCTCGCGATGCGGCGCAGACTGCTTGCAAGGTCGGGTTGACGATGAATGCTGCCCGCTGGCGGCGCCTTGCCGCCGACCAGGTAGGCGGCGCTTGCTTCCGGCGTTTGCGCCAGCAGTTCATCGCTCTTGTGCCAGTTGTGGGCAATCACCGGGGAGACGGCATAGCCCTGTTCGGCATAGTGAATAGCGGGTTGCAACAGTGCAGCGAAGTCGAGCTGGCCGAACCTGCGGTTGGCCTCGACCCAGGCGTCGATTGCGCCGGGCACGGTCACCGCGAGAATATTGTATTCCGGAATGCTGTCGAAGCCGCGCGCACGGATGACTTCCGCGCTGGCGGCGGCCGGCGAGCGCCCGCTACCGTTTAGCGCATGCAGTTTGCCGCTGGCGTTTTCATGATAAAGGATGAAGCAATCGCCGCCGATGCCGGTCGAATAGGTTTCGACTACCGATAAGACCGCGCTGGCCGCAATCGCGGCGTCGAGCGCATTGCCGCCGTCGCGCAGCACCTGTAACGCGGTCTCGGTGGCCAGCGGCTGGCTGGTGGCCGCCATGGCTTCGGCGGACATCACGACCGAACGGCCTGGAAGTTGATGGTTTCTCACTAGTTTGCTCTGAACTCGGTCGGGTTTGCAAATCGGACCCGAAAACGTCCATTATACCCACTTCTGCCGCCGCCGTTGCGATAGAGTTATACGGTCTCGGCGATGGGTCGCCCGTGCAGCCCGGCAAACTTCGCGACGCGGCGCAAACCGGTAAATTACGCATTTAACGAAGCGGCGTCAATTTCTGGTATAACTGACAGAAAGCCGCGAACTTATGTTTGAAAAATCTCCGGAAAATCAAAATACGGGTGCCTGGAGCCCCGCTATCAAGTCGACACTACCGTCGCAGTATCTGTCGCTGTCGACCCTGTTCCGATCGGAAAACGTGACCACCAGTATCGCCACCGCGAACGAGTTGAGCGGATTCACCGGACTGCCGCTACAACGATTGATCTGCTTCCGCCCGCAACGGCTGGTGGTGCACGAACTGCTGATACGAGTGTCGGCCGATATCTTCGTTGACGATGGCTCGAAATACGAAGATCTGGGGGTCAATTTCCGCCGGGTGGTAGATCGCATTCTGAGCGGTTACATCGAACCCCACATGGCGCACATTGTCGAGTGTTTCGAGCAGATGCGCCGGCGCGGCGAAGCGATGATCGCCGCGCAACTGGAAACCGACCTGTTTGCGCCGCCGGCCAAGGCCGCTCACGGTTCCGATAAGTTCAGCCTGGCTAAGTTGTTCGGCAGGAAGCCCAGCAGAGCGAAGCCGGTCGAGTGCGAGTCCGTCGAGCTCCGCCATCAGCATATTCTCGACGACTGGAAGCAACAGATGCAGGTCGACGGCGATGCGTTGGCGAGCGCGGTTTATTCGGCGCTTTGCGTCGTCGGCAAGGCGCTCATCATCAAACATGGCCGCATCGTCGGCGAGAAATCCCTGCTGACCTCGCTGGTGACCGGCCTGGTATGCAATCAGTACGGCAGCGAATTAATCGGCGAAATCATAACGCCATACGTGCAACGGGCCGCAGTGCGGGAAAATTATCGAATCTTGCCGGCGCAGGCCGAGCCGGTCGTCATCAACGTCAAGGGCGCTTCCGCCTCGGGCAAAAGCACCATGCGGCCATTGCAGCGGCTGCACACCGAGAAACTCGGACTGAACTGGCAGGATTTTGCATTGATCAGTCCGGACATCTGGCGCAAGTACCTGCTCGACTACGATTCACTGGGAGAGGCCTACAAGTATGCGGGTACGCTGGCCGGCGACGAAATTCCCATCGTCGATCAAAAGCTCGATCGCTATATCGCGAACAAGGCCGCCGCAGGGAACGTTTCGCACCTGCTGATCGATCGGTTTCGTTTCGATAGCTTTGCCCCGGGACGCGATACGGAGGAGGGTAGCAATTTATTAACCCGATTCGGTCACACGGTCTACCTGATATTTATGGTAACGCCGCCGCCGTCAACGGTGGAACGCGCCTGGTTGCGCGGACTGCAGGTCGGGCGCTACAAGGCGGTGGACGACTTGCTGTATCACAATATCGAAGCCTTCACCGGAATCCCGTTACTGTTTTTCACCTGGGCGCTGCGCAAGGATAAAACCGTTTACTACGAATTCCTCGATAACAGCGTCGCCCACAAGCAAACGCCAAAAACCATCGCCTTTGGTTTGAACGAGGAAATGTACATTATCGATTTCAAATGCATGCTCGATATCGTGCGTTACACCAAGATTAATATAAACGCCGCTAATCCCGCCGAGGTTTATCCCGCGGCCGCCGCGATGGCGCCCCAGGCCAACACCGCTTTTCTGGTTCAGTGTGTAAAAAAAATCCCTAAGATCAATTTCGTCGAGCGGTTATCTGGGCGGATATATGCCTGTATCGAGTCGGGCGCGGTGTCCTGGGTCGATCGCGAACTGCTGCGGCGCGTCGCGCGGGAAAGCGAGGCGCAGGCGGCATTGGCGGCGATGGCGCCGCAGCTGATGGATAACCTGGAACAGGTGGCGCAGCGCAGTGCCCTAGCTCTGCCCGAGGCCGCGTTGCGGCATACGCTTGGGGATATGCGCTGAGTCTGCAATCCCGCGCAGGCTTACGCGGAATGACTTCTTAAGTAAGTGCCATCAGGGGCAGTATACTTAATTTCTATAAAGTCCCTAGGTTGGTTCGGAAATAAGTAAACCATCCCCTTTTTTCGGAATTAGTGGCTGTGCTGCAGGTTTAACCACTGATAGCGGTCCGCCGCACGAATCGCCAGCTCATGGACATCGGCGCCTTTGATGACAGTAATCGAGATGACGTCACCGGGTTCGCCTTGAGCCCAGACTTTACGATAGAAGTCGGCCATGGAAACTACCGGTTTCCCACCGGTCGCTGCAATGATGTCACCGGGTTTGATGCCGGCCATCATGGCGGGTCCGTCGTCGGCAACTCTTTGTACTAGCAGCCTACCTTCAACCTCTTCGGTGTAGATGCCGAGCCAGGGTTTGCGCGGTCCGGATGAGCGGCCCTCGCTGAGCAAGTCACCTAGCACCGATTTGAGGAGGTCAATCGGAAGAAACATGTTACCGGGCACCGTTTGTTCGCCGTCGATGGCATCGCCAATTGCCAATGATCCAATCCCGATCAATTTTCCGTCGGCTGCGATCAGGGCGGCGCCACCGAACCGGGGATATAGGGGTACCGTAAACAAGGCATCTTCGAGCAAATATTCCCAGTAACCGGCAAACTCTCGCTCACCCGCGAACATGGCCGGGCGTGCGGTCCGGGAACCGCCATAGCTGGCGATCACTATCCTTTCTCCGGGAGTCAGCCCGGTCGATGACCCAAGCTCCATCGGTCGGATATTCACGTCGGCTGCGGTGCGCAGCAAACCGAACCCCGTTTCGTAGTCATAGGCCAGCACTTTGACCGGAGCCAGCTCGCCACTCGGAAGCAAGATCTCCACCTGAATCGCCCCGAGTTTGTCGGAGGCTCAATTTCTTGAGAGGATTGAGCAATGAAGACAAACAAAAGATATTCCCCGGAGGTCCGGGAACGGGCAGTCCGCATGGTTTTCGAGCATCGGCATGAACATGAATCCCAGTGGGCGACAATCGAGTCCATATCAGCTAAATTTGGATGCACGGCAGAGACCCTACGCCGCTGGGTGAGACAATCAGAGATTGATCAGGGCAAGCGAGGTGGTATCTCAACCAGTGAACGAGAGCGCCTCAAGGAATTGGAGCGAGAGAACCGAGAACTCAAGCGAGCGAATGAAATTTTACGAACGGCTTCAGCTTTTTTCGCCCAGGCGGAGCTCGACCGCAAACGGAAGTAATGGTCCGCTATATCGATGCACATCGAGGTCGCTACGGAATCGAGCCGATCTGCAAGCAGTTGCCGATTGCTCCGTCGACCTATCATGAGTACAAAGCCCGGGAGCGTGATCCGGATCGAGAATCGAATCGATCCATTCGTGATCGGCACCTGGAGCCCGAGATCGAACGCGTCTGGAAAGAAAACTTCGAGGTCTACGGTGCTTTCAAAGTCTGGCGCCAAATGAAACGGGAAGGGTTTGTAATTGCACGCTGCACAGTGGAGCGATTGATGCGAAAGCTAAACCTGCAAGGCGTCACCAGAGGCCCTAAGAAGTACTGGACAACGAACTCCGATGATTCGTTGGCGCGGCCTGCTGATTTGGTGAATCGCGAATTCAGCGCGACGCGGCCGAATCAGTTGTGGGTCGCCGATATCACCTTCGTAGCCACCTGGTCAGGAATGGTCCATGTGGCCTTCATCATCGATGTATTCGCCCGGTATATCGTTGGTTGGCGTGTCAGTCGATCGATGAGGACTGATCTGGTGCTCGATGCTTTGGAGCAGGCGCTGTGGTCCAGAACCAAAACCGGTGAGCTGATCCACCATAGCGATCGCGGCAGCCAGTACCTTTCGGTTCACTATACCGAACGCCTGGCCGAGGCCGGTATCGAATCATCCGTTGGCAGCGTTGGCGATTCCTACGACAACGCAATGGCCGAAACGATCAACGGCCTGTACAAGACCGAAGTCATCCGAAAGCGTGGTCCCTGGAAGGCACTCGATGAGGTCGAGTACGCCACCCTGGAATGGGTGGATTGGTTTAATAATCGAAGATTATTGGAGCCGATTGGAAACATTCCGCCGGCTGAGTACGAGCTGCTGTATTATCAGCAACTGGAATTGTCCTGATGACCTACAGCTATTTTCACGCGAGCAAATATGCAACAGGCGAGTAACACTGAGCAAAAAGCGCTTATATATCCTATTCATCCATAGAGTATTTTCACGCGCGTTTTGGAGCCATGCCGCTGGCGAGGGCGAGTATGCATTAAGTATTTATGCCTTCCTCGACCAGGTTGCGCGGATTTTATGCGCCTTTTTGGTTGCGCGCGCGCCGTTGCTGCAGTTTAAGCTCGTTTCTTTGTTGTTTGAGGGTCGCTTCCGCGACCATCTCCGAACTGCGGTCGATCAACACCACCAGGATACAGTCGTCGTCGTTGAACAGGTGAACGTCGATAACGCAATTATCTCCGAGTTCATAACATTCGATACTCTCGTAGTCGTTCCTCATGGGAATATAACTCAGCAAAAACAGTGCGCTATCGAGAATGTTTTCGGCCGGGCTTGCTGTCACGCCGCCGGTCCCTCCAGCAATTGCAGCGCCAGCGCCTGGAAGGCGCGTTTGACGTTCGACCCTTCCTTGGCGCTGGTTTCGTATACCTGCCCACCCGCGTCGTCCAACTCGGCCAGCCGCGCGCGTTCGATTTCCCATTCGTTCTCGAGATCGGATTTGTTCACCATAAAAACGGTCGGGACTTCACCGACCTGGCTGAACAGTCGCTGTTGTAACTGGCAAGCCGTATCGAGGGTTTCCGCCCGGGTGCCGTCGGCCACCAGAACGGCGCCGGCAGCACCGCGAAAATAGGTATCGCGTACCTGGACGGTTTCCTCTTCGCCGGCCAGGTCCCAGAGAATAAGTTCGATGGCTTGATCGTTGATCTGCATTGTTTTCTTGTCGATCTTGACCCCTAGCGTGGTTTGATATTTGCCGCTGAAGATACTGAACACGTATTGCTGCACCAGCGAAGTCTTGCCGACGGCAAATGCGCCCAGCATACAGATCTTAAATTTTTTCATGTATGGCGTCGAAAGTTGGCATCGCTCCAAACCTGTCGTATAAAACCAAGCCAGTATAGACATCGCCCAAGGGCATATCCACGTTCAATTTGGCGGCGGGAAACGAAACCCGATGTTACGTGAGGATCGGCTCGGCTCGCATAAGTGGCGCCGGCACTATTTTCCGCAAACCGGCTTTCCATAGCAACGACTAAGTAATCGCCGCATTGCCGGCCGATTTTGTGCCCGGCAGAGACGGGAGCGTGGTCTAATTCGATAGTTAATAGATATTAACTATCGAATTAGTAATTATATTTAATTAGTTTTATCAACCCCAGGGGCGTAATAATGCAATTCCTAACCGAGTGATTGTGAACAAGAATTGGAGAAAACGTTATGACCGAAAACAGTAAGTGCCCATTTAACCACGCGGCCGGCGGCGGTACCTCGAGCCAAGACTGGTGGCCGAACCGGCTACGGCTGGATATCCTACGCCAGCATTCTTCCAAATCCAACCCGATGGATGAGGGTTTCGACTACGCCGAAGCGTTCAAGAGTCTGGACCTCGATGCCGTGAAAAATGACCTCCATGCATTGATGACCGATTCGCAGGACTGGTGGCCGGCCGACTTCGGTCATTACGGACCGCTCTTCGTGCGCATGGCCTGGCACAGCGCCGGCACCTATCGCACCAGCGACGGCCGCGGCGGCGCCGGCACCGGTAACCAGCGTTTCGCGCCGGTCAACAGTTGGCCCGACAATGGCAATCTCGATAAGGCGCGCCGCTTGCTGTGGCCGATCAAGCAAAAGTACGGCCGCAATATTTCCTGGGCCGACCTGATGATTCTGACCGGTAACGTCGCGCTGGAATCGATGGGTTTCAAAACCTTCGGTTTCGCCGGCGGGCGGGCAGACATCTGGGAGCCGGAAAAGGATATCTACTGGGGCAACGAGAAAACCTGGCTGGATGACGAGCGTTATACCGGCGAGCGCGACCTCGAAAATCCGCTGGCCGCGGTGCAAATGGGTCTGATTTACGTCAATCCGGAAGGCCCGAACGGCAACCCGGATCCAGTAGCCGCTGCGCGGGATATCCGCGAAACCTTCGCCCGCATGGCGATGAACGACGAAGAAACCGTTGCGCTGATCGCCGGCGGCCACACTTTCGGCAAGGCGCACGGCGCCGGTGATGCCGCGCTGGTGGGTCCCGAGCCGGAAGCGGCCGGCATCACCGAGCAGGGCTTCGGGTGGCGCAGTCAGCACGGCAGCGGTAAGGGCGGCGACGCGATTACCAGCGGCCTGGAAGTCACCTGGACCACGGTACCAACGCAGTGGAGTAACGACTTCTTCACGCACCTGTTCGAATACGATTGGGAATTGACCAAGAGCCCGGCCGGAGCGCACCAGTGGACCCCGAAAAATGGCGCCGGCGCCGATTCGGTACCCGATGCGCACGATGCGTCCAGGCGTATTCCCCCGTCGATGCTGACCACCGACCTGTCGCTGCGTTTCGACCCGGGGTATGAAAAGATTGCGCGCCGGTTCTACCAAAACCCGGAGGAATTCGCGGACGCCTTCGCCCGCGCCTGGTTCAAGTTGACCCACCGCGACATGGGTCCTCGTGCGCGTTATCTCGGAGCGGAGGTACCGTCCGAGGAAATGATTTGGCAAGACCCGATCCCGGCGGTCGATTATGATTTAATCGACGATAACGACATCGCTGCTTTAAAAGCCAGGATTCTCGATTCGGGGTTATCCGTTTCCGAAGTGGTGGCAACCGCCTGGGCTTCGGCCTCGACCTTCCGCGGTTCAGACATGCGCGGCGGTGCCAACGGCGCCCGCATTCGCCTGGCGCCGCAAAAGGATTGGGAAGCCAATCGGCCGCAGCAGCTTGCCAAGGTGCTGGAAACGCTTGAAGGCATCCGGCGCGACTTCGGCAAACCCGTCTCGCTGGCCGATCTGATCGTATTGGCGGGCTGTGCCGGTGTCGAGAAAGGGGCGCACAACGCCGGTCACGAGGTGACGGTACCCTTTACGCCAGGACGCAGCGACGCTTCACAGGAGCAAACCGATGTCGAATCCGTCGCGGTACTGGAACCGGTCGCGGATGGATTTCGCAACTACCTCAAGACCAAATACAGCGTGCCGGCAGAGGCGCTGTTGGTCGACCGGGCTCAGTTGCTGACGTTGACGCCGCCCGAGATGACGGCGCTGGTCGGCGGCATGCGGGTGCTGGATACCAATTCCGACCGCTCCGGTCACGGCGTCTTCACCGATCGGCCCGAAGCCTTGAGTAACGACTTTTTCGTGAACCTGCTCGACATGGCTACTGAATGGAAGGCAACCTCGGCGGCCGAGGATCAATTCGAAGGCATCGATCGCGCCAGCGGTGAGGCAAGGTGGACTGCGACCCGCGTCGATTTGATCTTCGGGTCGAACTCCGAGCTACGCGCCCTGGCTGAAGTTTATGCCAGCACGGATGCGGAAGCGCAGTTTGTGCATGACTTCGTGGCGGCCTGGGACAAGGTGATGAATCTGGATCGCTTCGACCTGGCCTGATCCCGGCAGTAGTGGGGTAAATGGCGGCGCAAGGAAGTTTTATTATCCTCGCGCCGCCTTTATTTGTTGGCGG
This sequence comes from Olavius algarvensis Gamma 3 endosymbiont, assembly GCA_001735895.1. GTDB lineage: Bacteria > Pseudomonadota > Gammaproteobacteria. The sequence goes on from DS021198.1 coordinate 375,057, forward strand.
CGAGTTTTTATAGTCTTCCGATTGAGTGACCATATCCGGGCGCGGAGACCGCTTGGTTTTAACCGTCCGCGACTGCTTGACGGCCCAGGGGCTGGGATTATTCATGCTAGGACAATTGTCCTAATTAGTAATGGTTTCATCTGTAACAGAAATTACGCTTGATTCGAATCCGGTGCGCCGGATAGGTATTACCCGGATATAATTGCCATGCGAAAAACACCGACACGAGATCAGATTATCGATGCGGCCGATCTATTGTTTTATCGGCAAGGTTTTGAGCGCACCTCGTTTGCGCACATTGCCGGGGCCGTAAAAATTTCACGCGGCAACTTCTACCACCATTTTAGAACCAAGGATGAAATTCTCGCTGCGGTCATCGATTTGCGTCTGACCAACACCCGAGCGACTGGATCGTTGGGAAGCCGAGTCGGCAAATCCGGCTGATCGTATCCGCAGCTTCATCGACATCATGATTGTTAACCGGGCCAAAATTAAACGCTACGGCTGCCCGGTCGGCAGCCTGTGCACGGAACTTGCCAAACTCGATCATGGCGGATTAGGCGATGCGAACCGGTTGTTTACCCTGTTTCGCGACTGGATGCGGCGGCAATTCGAAAGTCTGGGTCATAAGACGGACGCCGATGAACTGGCGATGCATCTGCTCTCACGCAGTCAGGGTATTGCCAACTTGGCCAGCGCTTTCCACGATGAAAAGTTTATCAAACAAGAAGTGCGCCGCTTATACGAGTGGTTGCGCCCCTTCACGAATAATGCCCTGCTTTGTGAAAACCCCTGAACCCACCAAGGAGCAGCCGACAAATGTTTATCGTAATGCTTAAATTTTCTGAAAACAAAGGCCGGGCCGGCGAGCATATGGCCAGTCATAACGAGTGGCTAGAAAGCGGTTTCGTCGACGGCGTGTTTTTAATGGCGGGCAGCCTCGAACCGGGGCTGGGGGGTGGGATTCTGGCGCATAATACCGACCGGGAGGCATTGCAGGACCGGGTCAGCCGGGATCCTTTCGTGGCGCAGGATATTGTGGCGGCCGAGATTGTCGAGATGACGCCGAAGCGAGTGCATGAACGCCTGCAATTCATGCTTGAATGATGCGGCTGGATTGAATAAGGGAGCGACTTTATGAACGGCGTATTTGTCGGGCCGGATGGGAAACCGTGCTGCCAGTGGTCCGGGTCTGCGCCTGAGTTTCTCGACTATCACGACCGCGAGTGGGGTTTTCCGGTAGACGACGATCGGCGGCTATTCGAGAAGATATGCCTGGAAGGATTTCAGTCCGGTCTCAGCTGGCGCACCATCCTCGCCAAGCGCGAGAATTTTCGCGCGGCGTTCCACGATTTCGATTTCGACAAGATTGCGGGTTTTACCGAACCGGATGTCGTGCGCCTGCTAGATATTAACCCGGCGACAATATATGTCGTATTCAGGGGCCCAAGAAAGCGTCAGATCAAGGCGCGACTCGCCGCCAATGGTTATTCCATTGGCAAGAGTTGCAACGCGGAGCTGGCGCTTTCTTGGGCCCCCTAACAAATTGATATTAAACAAGATAGGCCACCGCGTGTCTGCCCACAGACGGCGTTATCAGAACTTGCTGCAGAATAACTGCAGCGGCGTTCTGATGCCTTGCTGTGAACAGACACGCGATGGCTGAATGCGTCATATATTGTCGCCGGGTTAATAATAGCGGTATTGTCCGTCATCGCGGCAAGATCGAGGCGGTGATCAATAATGCAAAACGCGCCCGGGAGATGGTTAATCAGGAAGGCTCCCTGGCCGCGTATTTCTGGCGTTATGAAGCCGCCGCCGGAAGGCTCGCCGCGCCGCAAACCGTTTCCACCTCGGATGAATCGGTCGCATTGTCAAAGGCGCTGAAAAAAATGGGCTGGAAGTTCGTTGGTCCGACAACGGTTTACGCCTTTCTGCAAGCGATGGGACTGGTCAACGACCATATCGAGTCCTGCGTCGTCAGAACCGAAGTCGAGCGCGCCCGCCGAAATTTCAAGCGGCCATGAGTCGGCATCCGGCGCGTCCCCGGCGACCCACAGCAATCGGCCGCCGCGATTTTCAGGGCAGGCGCACCAGGGCCGCGACGCGGGCTTCCTCGATGATCCAGTCACGTACCTGCTGCGCCGGTTCAGACAGCGTTGTTCGGTCCGACCAGATCAGGTGAAATTCTTCGCCCGTAACCCAGCTCTGCGGTAATACCGGCACCAGCATGCGCTTGGCGATCAGCGCATCGACGACATGGCGCCAGCCAATCGCGACGCCTTCACCGGCCATTGCGGCCTGGATCACCAACGCGTAGTCGTTAAGCCGCAACCCTTCGCCGTTATCGATGAATTCCTGCCCGAATGCCTGGAACCAGTCGCGCCACTTGGGGCGTGGCCGATACGGTTCTTCGAGATGGATGAAATGATGCCGCTCTAACTCCTCGATTGAATTCGGCACGCCGTATTGCGCCAGGTAAGACGGACTCGCAATCGCCAACATTTCTTCACGCGCGATGCTCGCCGACTGATAACCCGACCAGTTGCCGCGACCGCGCCGAATACCAAGCGAAACCTTTTCGTGCTCGAGATCCAGATCCCGGTCGACCACCTGCAGCCGCAGGTCGATACCGGGAAGCGCGGCATGTAATCGGGTTAATCGCGGCATCACCCAGTAGTTGGCGAAGGCCGTCGAGATCGACAGTGTCACCAGTGCCAGCGACGGTTCGCGGTTTATTTCACGTGCGGCTTGCAGGATGCGCTCGAGGCTAATCGATACTTCGTTGAACAGGCGATCACCGGCCTCGGTGAGGCGGATCGCGCGATGCCGGCGCTGAAACAGCGCCTGTCCGATGGCTTGTTCGAGCTGGCGCATCGCGAGGCTAACCGCGGGCTGAGAGACGCCGAGTTCGGCGGCGGCCTGGGTGAAAGACATCAGCCGGGCGCAGACCTCGAATACGAACAGGTGGTGCGGTGAGTGGATTAAGCGCCGCAGTTCTTTCATGCTACCTATAAATATGGTTCGATATTTAACGCCGGAAAATGTTGCATAACGTAAATTAACATAAGTTTATTTAATGTGTCTTGCTATTTTATTTAGCGGTCACAGCGCTTCGACCGATTGTTATAGTGCAAGCCTAATGCAACATCGGCATAACGAGTGGTATCCGTTTAACCGGGCAATCCTCGCGCAAGCCATGTCGACTTGCTGAGATGATCCGACGTGCCGGAGAGTCTCCGATGCGACTAAGTCGGCGCTGCGCCGACGAGCGGCAAAAAACTGGGGGGCGTATGAGCGAACAGACCGGCACCAGCAAATCCCGCAGCGGTGGGCGTCGCGGCGGCGGGCGCGGGCGCAAGCGTCCGCAGATATCGGCGCCGGCGTTTATTCAGCGAAAAATTCCGTACTACGAATTCTTAGGCGAAGAGGGATTGGTAAAACTCGAGGAACAGGCCGACTGGATCATTCAGGAAATCGGACTAGAATTTCGCGACGACCCGAAAGCGCTCGAAATCTGGAAAACCGCGGGCGCCGACGTGAAAGGGACGCGGGTGCGTCTGGAGCGTGGCGTGGCGCGCAAGCTGTGTAGAACCGCTCCTTCCGATTTCTACCAACACTCCCGTAATCCCGAACGCAGGGTCCACATCGGCGGCACCTCCCAAGTGTTTGCGCCGGTCTATGGGCCTCCGTTCGTACGCGACCTCGAGGGAGGGCGGCGTTACGGCAGTTACACGGATTTCGAGCAGCTGGTAAAAGTCGTTTCCCAGTTGCCGAGCCTGCATCACTCGGGATTGGTAATCGTCGAGCCCTGCGATTTGCCGGTCTCGAAGCGCCATCTCGACATGGTTTATGCGCATATGAAGTTCGGTGACAAGCCCCACTTGGGTGCGATCACCGAAAAGTCGCGCGCGCAGGATTCGGTCGACATGGCCAGGATTCTGCACGGCGCGGAATTCATGGAACAAAATTGCGTCATCATGGGCAATGTCAACACCAATTCACCGCTGCTGGTCGATCGCGTCGTCACCGAGGCGGCCCAGGTATACTGCGGCGCCAACCAGGGGCTGGTAGTGGTGCCGTTCATCCTCGGCGGCGCGATGGGCCCGGTGACCACCGCGGCATCGATTGCCCAGGCGCTGGCGGAGGCGATGATGGTGGGCGCCTTTACCCAGCTGGTGCGCCCGGGGGCGCCGTTCATCATGGGCAATTTCCTGTCGTCGATGAGTTTGCGTACGGGAGCACCCACCTTCGGCATGCCGGAACCGGTCATATCGAATCTGGTCATCGGTCAGCTGGCGCGCCGGCTCGGGGTGCCGCTACGCTGCGGTGGTTCGCTGACCGCGTCCAAGCTGCCCGATGCGCAGGCGGCCTATGAGAGCGCCGACTCGATGCTGTCGACCGCGCTCGGCGGTGCGCACTTCGTGCTGCATGCGGCGGGTTGGCTGGAGGGGGGGTTGTGCACAGGGTTCGAAAAACTGGTGATGGATGCCGACCGGCTCGGCGCCTATCAGGTCATGCTGTCGGGTTTGCCGCTGGATGACAATGCGCTGGCGCGAGATGCTTATGCCGAGGTCGAACCGGCGGGGCATTTTCTCGGTTGCGCGCATACCATGGCTAACTATGAAACCGCTTACTACGAGGCGTTGCTGTCGGATAGCAATAACGTCGAGCAATGGCAGGAGGAAGGCGGCAAGGATATGGCGCAACGAGCGTTTGAGCGCTGGAACCGGATGCTGCGCGATTACGAGGCCCCGCCGCTGGATCCGGCGAAAGACGAGGAGCTCCGCAGCTATATCGATAAACGCAAGGCCGAAATCCCGGACGCCTGGTATTAAGCGAATGAGAACCTCTCCGGACATCCCCGCGATGAATGTCATTCCGGCGAATATAGTCATCCCCGCGAATATAGTCATCCCCGCGAAAGCGCACTGCTGTCCGGAATAAATTAAGTTGGTGTATTTGAAAGTGTTGCAGTGCCCGGGTTTTACGAATAAAACCATAAGCAACAACTTAATTTCAGGACACTGCAACATGTATACATATACCCGATTTGGCGAACTTTTGAAAGTCCTTCCTAAAAATACTTTCAAACGCTGCGTTGAACAGCATCGGAGCGATAAACATAACAAGGGTTTCGACAGCTGGGGGCAGTTAATCAGTCTGATGTATGCTCAATTGTCCGGTTGTCGGAGCTTGCGCGAGTTGGAGGTGAGCTACAATAGTCATTCCGCGCATCACTATCACCTGGGCTGCGGTCCGATTAAGCGCTCGACTTTATCGGATGCCAATCGCCAACGAGATGCCGGGGTATTTGAATCATTCTGCCAGCAGCTGATGGGCCGGGCTCATCGGCGAGTACGCAATGAGATAAAGGACTTGCTCTATCTGTTGGACTCGACGCCGATCTGTCTGCGCAGCCGGGGTTATGAGTGGACGCAAGCGCGTAGTATGTCACGCATTCCGGGCCTGAAGATTCACCTGCTGTATTCCCCCGACAAGCAGTTGCCTTGTGACGCTCGGATCACGGCATCGACCCAGAACGATATTGAGTATGGACGCAATGTTGAAATCGAGAAGGGCGCTAAGTATGTGTTTGATAAGGGATATTGCGATTACAATTGGTGGCATCAAATCGACCAGGAGGGTGCTTTCTTTGTGACCCGGTTAAAGCGTAACGCATCGATCAGGGTGCTCAAAAGCCGCTCGACCGAAGGAGATATACTGTCGGATGAGGTCATTGAGTTTAAAAACAAATGGCCTGGCGGCGGCCGGAAAAACAACTACGTCAAACCGTTGCGGCGAATAGTGGTGCATCGAGAGGATCATGTGGACCCGCTGGTACTGGTAACCAACCTGATGGGGGTCCCGGTTGAAGAAGTTGCAGCCGTTGGGCGATCGAACTCTGGTTCAAGTGGGTCAAGCAGAACCTGAAAATCAAAAAGTTTCTCGGTCAAAGCGAGAATGCGGTCAAAATCCAGATACTGGTGGCATTGATCACGTATCTCATCGCCGATCTATACCGGCAACTTTGTGGATCGAGACGCGGTTTTTATCTGTGGCTGGCGGAACTCAAATCGACTCTATTCCAGCGACCCAGACTCGAATTCGAAGTACTTAAACGACGACGAAAATGGAAATCCGATTTCCAAATACATCAAGCACAGTTGGCATTATGATTTATTCCGGACAGCAGTGCGCGCAAGCGGGGATCTCACAACCAGCCACCATTCCAAGATCCCGGCTCGTTGGCCGGGATGACGCCTAATTACCGTCAATTCCCTCGCGCCTAGTCGTCCCCGCGCAAGCGGGGATCTCACAACAAGCCACCAAGCCAAGATCCCTGCTCAGTGGCCGGGATGACGGCAAAATACCGTCACCCCCCGCGCGCTCCTTTATCCCCTACCGCAAGCGGCATCAGGTTCTGCGGGTCCTACTTAGCGGCGGTCCGACGTGTCGGGGTCTTGCAGTATACGCTGTATCGCCATTGTCGGTTTCATCTGTGCCGGCTGAAATCGATCGTATTCTGGATGTCAGGCGCGTAGCGACTGAATTACGGTCGCGGAATCGGGTTTGACGCCGCGCCATATTTCGAACGCGGCGGCGGCCTGTTCCACCAGCATGCCGAGCCCGTCGAAAGCGCGCGCCGCGCCGCGGTCCCGGGCCCAGCCGACGAATGCGGTGGCGCCCTCGACGTTGTACATCATGTCGTAACAAACCGTTTGTTGATGCATGACGCTAGCGGGGATAGCCGGGACTGCATGTTCGAGCCCAGCGGCGGTGCCATTGATGACCAGGTCGAATTCCCGCCCATCCAGCGCCTCGAAAGCAAGCGCCTCGGTGTTGCCGCAATCAGCGAAATCGCGCGCCAGTTGCGATGCCTTGGCCGGTGTCCGATTGGCAATCGTCAGGCGTGCCGGCGACAGAGCCAGTAACGGATCCAGCACGCCGCGCACCGCGCCGCCGGCGCCCAGCAGCAGGATTTCGCGCTGTTTAATTTCAATTCCTAGATTGTCGCGCAGATCTCGGGTTAGGCCGAGTCCGTCGGTGTTATCGCCGGCGATGCCGCCGTCCGTTTCGAAGCTTAGCGTATTGACGGCGCCGGCCCGTTCGGCGCGGGCGCTTAAGGAGTCACACAGGTTCCGGGCTTCACCCTTGAAGGGTACGGTGACGTTGACCCCGGCGAAGCCCCGATTTTGCAAATCACGGATCCCGGGCGCGAAACCGCCTAGCGGCAATTCGATGGCGCGATAGCTGAGCGCCTCGCCGGTTTGCGCGGCAAAGCTGTTGTGAATCTGCGGGGATAGACTGTGGGTTATCGGATTGCCGACCACGGCATAATGGGCTACCTGCTCGGCTGGGGCCACAATTACTCCTGTAACCAGGCGGCGGCCGCTTTTGCGTAATAAGTCAGAATACCGTTGGCGCCGGCGCGCTTGATCGACAGCAGCGCTTCGAGCACGCAGGCTCTCTCGTCGATCCAGCCATTCTGGCCGGCAGCCTTGAGCATCGCGTACTCGCCGCTGACCTGGTAGACGAAGGTCGGAAATTGTAATTCCTCGCTGATGCGGCGCACGATGTCGAGATAGGGCAGGCCGGGTTTGATCATGACCATGTCGGCGCCCTCGTCGATGTCCATGGCGACTTCATAGAGGGCTTCGTTGGTATTAGCCGGATCCATCTGATAGGTGTATTTATTGCCGCCGGCGAGATTTTCCGCGGAGCCCACCGCGTCGCGAAAGGGTCCGTAAAAACTCGAGGCATACTTGGCGGCGTAGGCGAGAATACGGGTGTTCAGGTGGCCGCTCGACTCCAGGGCTTCGCGAATCATGCCGATGCGGCCGTCCATCATATCCGAGGGCGCCACGACGTCGGCGCCGGCGGCGGCGTGCGACAGGGCTTGTTTGACCAGTACTTCGACGGTTGCATCGTTGGTGACATAGCCGTTTTCGTCGACCAGGCCGTCCTGCCCGTGGCTGGTGTATGGGTCGAGCGCGACGTCGGTAATGACGCCGAGTTCCGGCTGCGCCGCTTTGAGCGCGCGCACCGCGCGTTGCACCAGTCCGTCGGGGTTCCAGGCTTCATCGGCGCTGTCGCTTTTGCCGGCGGCGCCGACTACCGGGAACAGGGCGATCGCAGGGATGCCCAAGCCGACGATCTCATTGGCCTGTTCGAGCAGTAAATCGATGCTGACTCGTTCGACGCCGGGCATCGATTCGACCGCCTCGCGCTGTTGTTCGCCATCGAGAATGAACATCGGATAAATCAAATCGTCAGCGCTCAAGCGGTGCTCGCGCATCAGGCGCCGGGAGAAATCGTCACGACGCATGCGGCGCTTGCGGGTGTAAGGGTAACTGGACACGTCAATAGCTCTGTTTGATCGAATGCTGTAAATATCGCACAAAACAGGGCCAGGCGACAGGTGTTCCTGTCACCCTTGTGGTGGGGTCGTTTGAACTTATGACGCAACATACTATCACAATGATATAGTGACCGGGCCGTATTACCGTCTTTCCCCCGGGCAAGGGGGCAGGGGAGCATGAAAATAGAATTGAAGCTGATCCGCATATTGTTTATAGCGCTGAGCGCAGTATTAATTGTGGGGCTGGCGCCGCTGCAGTCTGCGGTCGCAGTCGAAGCGGGCGCGCTGAGAATAATCGTTTACGGCGCAACCGGCCGGGTCGGTAGCCGTGCGGTCGAGGAAGCGCTGAATCGGGGGCACCGGATCACCGCGGTATCGCGCGACCCCAGCCGCGTGACAAAAAAACATGAAAATCTGAGTGTGGTTCAAGGCGACGTGCTCGATCCGCAAAGCGTTGCCGCGTTGGTCGGCGGGCAGGATATCGTCGTGGTGTCCGTGCGTGGTAGCGTGGATAAATCGAAGCAACCCGAAAAAACGGTTCATCGCCTGGCAGCGGAAGTCATTGTGAACGCGTTGCGCGATAAGGGCGCCGCGGCGCCGCGCCTGATTTTCGTGGGTGGCGCCGGCAGCCTGGAAGTGAAACCGGGCGTGCTCTATGCCGACAAGTTGCCGTTTTTTGTCCCGGGTTTCGTGCGCCAGGAAATCGCCGGGCATGTCTTGACTCTCGAGTATCTGCGGGATGTAGACGATGTGCGCTGGACCTATATCAGCCCGGCCAAAAAATTCAAACCCGGCAAGCGCAGCGGACAGTATCGCATCGGCGGCGACCGGATGTTGACGGATAAAAAGGGCAAGAGCCGAATTTCGATGGAGGATTTTGCAGTGGCCCTGGTCGACGAAGCCGAAAACTCGAAATTCATCCGCCAACGCTTCTCGGTTGCCTACTGATAAAATGGAGCCGTTAAAATGAGCGGTGCGGAGTCGGGTTAGTAGAGAACCTGGTACCAGATATAAGCCGCCATTTCACGCAAGGCGTAACGGCTCATATTGAGGCCGCCGGCGCTGGGCAACAGGTTATTCCAATTGAAAGCCCGCGCTCCCAGAAACGCGGTCGGTGCGGGAATGACGCTGAGGCCGGCTTTTTCAAAAATGGCTACGGCGCGCGGCATATGCCAGGCCTGGGTCACCAGGTAAACGCGGCTCACCTGCTTCTGCGCCAACAGCGTCTTTGAAAAAAAAGCGTTCTCCGCAGTGCTGATACTCTTGTCCTCTAGCCAGAGTTCGGCAGCGTTGAAATCCTGTTTCAGATTTTCCGCCATGGCCTGCGCCAGACTCTTGTTCGCCCCGTGCGGCAGCAATCCCCCGCTGACCAGAATCGGCAAACCCGTATTGCGTTGCAGGAATGCGGCGTAGCGGGCTCTGAGCAGCGTATGTCCCCCTACGGTATCGCCGCCATACTCGGGGGCGGCGAAGCTTAGATCGCCGGATAACAAGACGATCGCGCCGGCCGTCGGATCGCCGGGATTGCTCGCATCCAGCGCGGGATAAGTCTCTACCTGGCTGATGAGCAGACCGGCGAAATAAGGCGAGCAGCACAAATAAAAAACCAGCATTACCGTGTACACGGATGCCTTGCCGAGGGCCGGCCTTTTGCGGCGCAGATACAGGCAGCAGGCAGTCAATATCAGGAACAGCCCCGGCGGTAATACCAGTTCCTCAAAGGTTCGAGCGACGAGCTGCCACATATCGCGATCCGCTAAACAGGTTGCCGAAAACTATACCGGCTCTCGAAGCCGTAAGATAGGCCGTTCGACCGCGCAGTAACGCACAGGCTTATAGCGCCGGAGAAGTTGATTCAGACGTTGCGAATTAACCAGCGCACGAGGTCGGTCCAGAGCCATTTGATTTGTTTCTTGGTGGGCATGATGCCGGCATGCGGCAATTCCAGCGTGATAACCGGTATGCCGAGATGGATGCCGGCGTAGTTTCCAAGTGACCCGGGATAAGTGCCCATCAGGTTTTTGCGCAAATTACCGATGCGCTTCGGCGCGTTGCCGCGATTGGGGGCGTCATAGTCCACCAGGGAATAGGGTGCATGCACGGCGATGATCACATCGGGTTTGAAGTTTGAAATCTCCTGATAAAGCCAGTTGGTTTCGGGTTCGCTCAGCGGGTAGGGACCCGGATAGCGGCGCTTATTCTTGCGAGCCTTGCCGTACCAATAAGCCAGCGCCGCGCCGAGGTGGCTTTCGGGGGTGGTGAAATTGCGATTCAAATCGACGCGGTTTGCATTGGTGCGGCTGTGTCTTGGTTGCAGGGCGCCATCGGGGTTCAGCAGTGGATTGATGCGCCAGTGAAACAGTCCGGAATGATGCTTCTCAAGTGTGTGCATCCATTTGAAAACGACGCTGATCGATGACAGTTCGTCGCCGTGGGTGCCGCCAACCATCAGCACGCGACCCTTTGGCTTGCGCGCCTCCAGTGGCGGGTACTCTTTGATCAGCAGCGGAAATCTGTCAACCGAGTGGAAACCGCTGGGTTGCATTTGTAGTGTATTGCATTCCTTGAAACTAACGCTCGCGAGCTTGCCGGAAATCTTGTGACAGGCGGACTCGACCTCGTTGGCGCCAACGGCGGGAGCCAACGCTGCAAGTGCGACAATGATGGCGGAGCGTATCCTAGTCATCGAAGGTAACGGTCTTGAGCCTGTCGATGAGGTTAATGTCGCCGTTTGGAAACGCCCGGTTGAGCAGGCGCAGGATGTTTTCGGCGTCGTACTCGATTGCGCTTTGTCTAGCCAGCGAGGTGAAGTTATGGGATTTTCGACCGATAAGTTGCAGGCGCGGCGCTTCGATGGCATCCATTTGCGCCTGACTTAGCCGGGTGAAACTGCGATTGATCTCGAGTAACTTTTTATCGGTGGCGGGATATTCCTTTTTGCTGGCGCTGCCCAACAGCGTCAGAACCTGGGAGTTTTGCAGCGGTATTGCGCTCAGCCGCGCCGGCTGATTTTCGCCGTTGCGTGGTTTGACCTGGGTTTTCGCGGTAACCCCGTAGTCGGTGCGGCTCACTTTTAATTCGCCGTTTCGAGTAAGGCGTTTCAATAAAGCCGTTAAGGATTCGTTCGCATTGAGGCGCGCCATGCCGATTTGCGCCAGCGCGCCCGTAGCGGGATTTATCGCCATAAGGAAGTCCGGATCGTTCCTGATCTTCCACCCGCGGGGCAATTGCAGCGCAAACCCCAGCTCGGGGTGGGCGAATCGATTTTTAACCACGATACCCTGTTCCGGGCTCGGGCCCCAGACCATGCCGTCGATCACATCGTGGTAACCCGCCTGGTTATCTTCGCGATAGGTTTGGCGGGATAGTTTCTTGGCCGCGCGCACCACGGTTTTGAGTCGGTCGTCGTTACGCGGGTGGGTGGAGAAAACCCCGTGATAGGTTTGCGCTGCGCGGTTTTCTTTTTTAGCCAGGGCTGTTTCGTAAACCTCCTGGTCTTTGAGCACGCCGATGACTTCCAGCATGGTTTCCGGATTGTAGCCGCTGCGGTGCAGATATTCGGCGCCGAGGCGATCGGCTTCGAGTTCGTGTTCACGGCCGTAACCCCTGATCAGGCCGGTTGCGAGTTGTTGGCTGAGATTGCCCAATGACGACTCGCCGGTGGCCGCTCCGATTAACACACTGAGAAGGTTAGATACCACCTGCCCGGATTGCTGGCGCACCGAGTGTCGCGCCGTGACGTGGCCGATTTCGTGTCCCAGCACGCCGGCGAGCTCGGCCTCCGAATTAAGGTAAGCCATGATGCCGCGGGTAATGTAGATGTAACCGCCGGGCAAAGCAAAGGCATTGATCTCTGGTGAATCCAGCACCGTGAACTTGAACTTCAGGTGCGATCGATGACTGATGGCGGCTAATTTCTGGCCGATGCGGTTAACATATTGCTGCATTCGGGGATCATCGTAGATGCCGTACCTGGCAATAATGTCGCTGTGATACTGGCGGCCCTGTCGGATTTCCTTGGATTCGGATACCAATGCCAGATCGCGTTCACCGCTGACGGGATTTATCGCGCAGGCCTGCAGCGCGAGACACAGCGCCAATAGACAGATCGTTATCGGTTTCATAGGTGAATTATTGGGTTAGCGGGCTCTATATTCAAGGCAAAAAAAAAGGGTGCCTGGGCACCCTTTGCGTAAATTGTTGCCGATCACTTGCCGTAGCGCTGGCGAAACTTGTCAACCTGCTTGGCGGTTTGCAGGATGTGCTGCTTACCCGTGTAAAACGGATGTGACTGGCTCGAAATTTCCAGCTTCAGCAACGGATATTCATTGCCGTCTTCCCATTTGATAGTTTCCCTGGTAGGCACTGTGGACTTCGTCAGGATAGCAAATTCGGATGAGATATCCTGGAACACGACGTCTCGGTATTCGGGGTGGATTCCTTGTTTCATATGACTGTTACTTTGTGGGCAAGAACATAAAGGGCGCGAATTTTGACCTTTTAGCGGCAAAAGTGCAAGTGTTTTTTAGCCGATAAAACGGTCTTTTGCTGCACCATTTAGAGATAACACTTAAAGTGTTTTGTAATTAAGATTTGATAATACCTTGAGCGCTTGATCGGCCCGATTTTTATCCACATAAACTGTGGATAACTCTGTGCATAAACCTTTCGCCGGCGACGCAGAGCCAGTAAAACACTGGGCTTGGGTTAGATTAGTCACTTTTTAACCAAATTTAAATAAAAGTTAAAAATCAACGACTTATATAATAGGCAAAATTCGATGTTAAATTTTTATTAAAATTGCTTGACATTTTGATCGGCAGTTCGGCAGTTGTGCATAATTATTCAGGCGCTCTCGAAAAAAGGTCTATTTTTGGCCGATTCGAGATGCAAAAATAGTGCCTGTAATTCGTTTAAGTGCCTGAATCCGAGTTCGGTCGGCTGAGAGTTTAGCTGGCGATCGTCAAAACTTTGTACCCCGATCGATAGCCGATTGACGCCGGCGGCGCGATAACCGGCATAGTTTTCGGTGTCGGCGCTGCCGGGATTCGATTCGAGGGTGACTTCGATCGCCGGGGCCAGGTTGAGCAATGCACGCAGACCCGAAAACAACCGGTCGATGGCTGCGGCGGAAAACAGCGACGGTGTGCCGCCGCCGATAAATATCGACTCGATACTGCGGCCCCAGATCAACGGCAAGTCTTGCTCGAGGTCGTTGAGCAGGGCATCGACATAGGCCTGCTCCGGAATGGCGCCGTCCGTTTGGTAGGAATTGAAGTCGCAATAGGGGCATTTCTGCTCGCACCAGGGCAGGTGGATGTAAAGCCCCAGTGGTGGATTACTGTTAAACACTCTGTTCGGTCAACCGGCGTTTAAGTTCGTTCAGCGCCTGACCGCGATGGCTGAGTCGGTTTTTTTCGTCGCTGCTGAGTTGGGCGCTGGTGCAGCCGAGTTCGGGCAGATAAAAATAGGGGTCGTATCCGAACCCGCCGTCACCGGCCGGTTGCAGCTGGATCATGCCTTCCCAGCTGCCTTCGCAAATCAACGGCGAAGGGTCCCCGGCATGACGCATTAGCACGATAACCGCGCGGTAGCGTGCGTTGCGCCGCTCGGCCGGCACGGCGCCCAGTTTTTCCACCAACAGCGCGTTGTTGCTCGCATCGTCGGCGTCGCTGCCGGCGAAGCGTGCGCTGTAAACCCCGGGTGCGCCGTCGAGCGCGTCGACTTCGATACCGGAATCGTCGGCTAGCGCCGGAAGCTGGGTTAGGGCGGCGGCATGGCGCGCTTTGATAATCGCGTTTTCGACAAAGGTGGTGCCGGTTTCGGCGACTTCGGGTACATCGAATTCGGACTGAGGATGTAACTCGTAGCCGAGATCGTCGAGAATCCGCGCCAGTTCGCGCAGTTTTCCGGGGTTGCCCGACGCCAGAACCAGTTGCTTCATGGCTGTTGCTGTAACTCGAAAATACGATTGATACCTGAGCGCGCCAGCACCAGCATGGCGTTCAACTCCTGATCGGTGAATGCCGCCGCTTCGGCGGTGCCCTGGACTTCGATGAATCCGCCGTGACTGTTCATGACGATATTCATATCGGTATCCGCCTCGGAATCTTCGGCATAATCGAGATCCAGCACCGGGTTGCCCCGGTAGATGCCGACTGAAATTGCAGCCACCTGGCATTCGATCGGATTCTGCGCCAAATCTCCGCCATCGATCAAACCCTGAATTGCATCGGAGAGCGCAACCCACGCACCCGAGATCGATGCGGTGCGGGTGCCGCCGTCGGCCTGGATGACGTCGCAGTCGACGGTGATGGTGCGCTCGCCGAGCTTTTTGGTATCGATACTGGCGCGCAATGCGCGTCCGATGAGACGCTGGATTTCCATTGTGCGCCCTCCCTGTCGACCGACGCTGGCCTCGCGGCGCATGCGATTGCCGGTTGAGCGCGGCAGCATGCCGTATTCCGCGGTTATCCAGCCGCTGCCCTTGCCGCGCAGAAACCCGGGCACCGAGTTTTCCACCGACGCGGTGCAGATGACGCGGGTGTCGCCGCATTCGATCAAGACCGAACCATCGGCGTGTTTGATGTAGTGGCGGGTGATGTTGATCGGTCTCAATTCATCCGCCGCTCGAGCACTGGGTCGCATCGGACAGTCTCCGTAAAAAAGGCGCAATTATACGCATGCCGCGAGATGCAGGGTAAGCCGAATATTGCAGCCGTCGGCTGCAGGCCTTCAATATAGCCGGACGGGTCGGCGAAAAAAAGTGATATCAACCGAAAAGTAAGTCAACGACTCTGTCGCCGGCAGCATATTCAGGTTAAGAGAAATTACAAAATAGGCTATGATGCCGGCTGCATACCAAGAGAATTTCAACGTGATACGAAGCATGACCGCCTTTGCGCGGGTACAGGAAAGCAACGAGGCCGGATCGATAATCTGGGAAGTACGTTCGGTTAATCATCGTTATCTCGAGCCCAATATCAAGCTGCCGGAGGATTTCAGGCATCTCGAGCCCGAGATTCGCAAGTTGCTGGCGAAGTATCTGACCTGCGGCAAGGTCGATCTCGGATTGCGCTATCAGCTGGAACAGCAACAGCAGGGCGGGATAAAACTGAATCAGGATATTGTCTTGAATCTGCGTAAAGTCGAGCAGCAGGTTTTGAACATCGTACACGAAGGCAGCAAATTGTCCGTGGCCGACATCCTCGGCTGGCCTGGCGTCATTTCCGATACCGAACAAGATTACACGTCGCTCAACAAGCTTGCCCTGTCGAGCCTCAAGACCGCTCTGCGGCAACTGCAGCAGGGACGGGAAACCGAAGGCAACGCGCTTGATGAGCTGATTCGCAGCCGCTGCGCTCAAATTAGTGCTATCGTGGCCGACCTGCGTAAACATCGCCCCGAAATGATGACTGCGCTGCGCGAAAAATGGGAGGCGAATCTGGATGAGAAGCTCAAGCAGTGGCGCGAAACGGCGAATGAAAACCGGCTCGAACAGGAGTTGGTCATGCTCGCGCAAAAGCTCGATGTCGACGAGGAGCTGGATCGGCTCGACACCCATGTGGCCGAGGTAGGCAACGTACTCGAGCGGGACGAAGCGGTCGGACGCCGTCTCGATTTTCTGATGCAGGAGCTCAATCGAGAGGCGAACACGTTGGGATCCAAGTCACAAGATAGCCGGACGACGCAACAGGCAATCGATTTGAAGGTGCTGATCGAACAAATGCGGGAACAGGTGCAAAACATCGAATAGCCCCAAGCGCTGGTTATGAAACTCAATATTTCAAGCTTTAGCATCATTCTGGTGGCGGGGCTCACGCTGTTGATGTTTCTACTTTGGAGCCTGTCGCTAAAGGTGCTGGTCGATCGTCAAAACCTGCAGAATTCTGCCAGCTATCGGCAAGATTTGCTGGGCCAGGTGCGGCAATTGCAGCAGAAACAGCGCTTATGGCTGCAATCCCAGTATTTCCTGCTCAATACGCTGGCCGAGTCACCCGGCGAGGGCCGCAATTTTCAAAGCTTTCTGTGGGAATACTATCAACGCAATCCCAATATCTGGGCCGTCAACCTGATCGAATTCGACGCCCACGGGAATCCGCTTTCCAGGTCCGGCAAGCAGGGATGTTTGCAGCCCGGGCAAATGCAGCGCGATAATTTCGACGATTATCTGGTACCAGGCATTACCAGCTGCCGGATCGACGGCATGGCGCTGCTGGAGATTACCGGACCGGTGGTGATCGAGGGTAGTGCCCGCGTGTTGCTGGTCAGCATGGATTACTTCGATTTTCTCAATGATTTTTCCGACCTGTCCGGTCGCCGACTACAGCCCGCGGTCGAGTCAGAGCGCGGCATCCAGTATTACGAGTATGGCCTCGATAACGATGGCGGCGCCCAGGTTATTATCCCGCTCGGAGATAGCGCCTCGGTGTTCGCTGAGCTGCACCTGAGCCTGCAGCCGATGTCATTCTGGCAATTGTTCGAACGCCAGTTTGTGATGGTGTTGGCGATTTTGATTGCCGCGGCAATAGGGGTGTTACTCCTGCTGCACTTGAATGTGATCCGGCCGCTACTCGAACTCGCGGAAAGAATGCGGCTTGCGGCCAACAGTCTGCAACAGGCCAGCGCCAAGCGCCGCGCCGAGGTCAAACCGGGACTGCGGGTAATGCGGGATTATTTCGACGTATTGCAGAAAATGGCCAAACGCGACCCGGTCACCGGGCTCCACAATCGCCTCATCTTCGAAGACCGGTTGTTGCAGGCGATTTGCGAGGGTAAACGCAGCGGGCGCCGCTACGCCCTGGTAATGATCGACTTGCGCGGCCTGGACGAGTTTGCGCTGCAGCGCGGCCACTATATCGTCGACGTCTTACTCCGGCAGGTGGCCGACGGCTTGCGGGAATCGCTGCGCGAGAGCGATCACGTTGCGCGCTTCGAAAGAAATTTGTTTGCCTTGTTACTGGAAGTGCAGCAACGCGACCAACTCAATACTCTGATTGAAAAAATTTACCTTTCGGTGGTAAAGCCCTACCAGGTTTTTGGCAGGGTAATCGAACTCAGCGCCTTGTTTGGCGTAGCCATTTATCCCGAGCATGCGATCGAGGCGGATGATTTGTATCAGAACGCCAGCAGCGCGCTGGTCCGGGCCGAGTCCAGCGAATGGCCGATTCAGTTTTTCCGCGACGCCGATGCCAGCACCGATACTTCGGGATTTTCTATGATCCAGTCGTTGCGGCGTGCGATCGAGAACGATGAATTGAAACTGGTATATCAACCGGTGGTGGATCTGGAGACTTATCAAACGGTTTATCTCGAGGCTTTGTTGCGCTGGAAAGATCCGGAAAAGCACGAGATGCCCATCGATAGCACCATCCGCCTGGCGGAACAGAACCATTTGATCAAACCCTTAAGCAACTGGATTATCGAATCCGCCTGCCGCTTTGTCAGTGAATTTCAGCATAAAGATGTTGCGGTCGGCATTAATCTGTCGATGATCGATTTGCATGATCGTCGCCTACCCGAACGCATAGAAACCTATTCGCAGCGTCATCAGGTTAAGCCCGCGCAGATTGTAATCGAAATTACCGAGGGGCAAATCATGCAGGATCCCGACGAGGTGGTCGAAGTGCTCGCGCATCTTGGAACGATGGGCATGTCGCTGTCGATCGACGACTTCGGTACCGGGCAGGCTTCGCTGACCTATTTGAAACAACTGCCGGTGGAAAAACTGAAAATCGATCAATCCTTCGTACGCGATATGGCTACTAATCCGGATGACCAACTAATCGTCAGGGCGACTATCGAGCTGGCGCATACGCTCGATCTAAAAGTGGTCGCCGAGGGTGTGGAAACGCTCGCCGCCTGCGATTTGCTGGCTGAAATGAATTGCGATCACGTGCAGGGATACTACATCAGCCGTCCACTCGAAGCCGAGCAGGTTGCCGCCTGGTTCGAAACCTCGGTTAAACCAGACCTCGCTCGGAAAGGCAGGTAACCCCGTCGCCGACAATCACGTGATCGAGCACGCGAATGTCGACCAGCGCCAGCGCCGCGCGTAAATTCTCGGTAATGCGGATATCCGCTTGACTGGGTTCGCATACGCCCGACGGGTGGTTATGCGCCAGGATTACGGCCGCCGCGTTGTCGGCCAGCGCCTGCTTGACCACTTCGCGCGGGTAAACGCAGGCGCCGTCGATGGTGCCGCGAAACAGTTCACGAAACGCGATGACGCGATTGCGATTGTCGAGCATCAGGCAGGCAAAAACCTCGTAGTCGTAGTCGCGCAAACGCGCCCGCAGGAAGTTCATGGTTTGCGCCGGCCGGGTCAGGCAATCGTCGTGCCGGAGGTGTTCAGCCAGGTGCCGGCGGGCGATTTCCAACGTGGCTTGCAACTGCACAAACTTGGCCATACCTAAACCCTTGACGCGACAGAAGGCCTTCGCGTCGGCATCGAGAATGCCGCGTAACGAGCCGAAATCGAGCAGCATTTGTCGCGCCAGGTCGACCGCGGAGCAGCCCTTGCTGCCGGTGCGCAGGAAAATCGCCAGTAATTCGGCATCCGACAATGCGTCGGCGCCACGCTTAATCAGTTTTTCTCGGGGTCTTTCGGCGCTGGGCCAATGTGAGATTGCCATGGGTATTCCTTTACCTAATGTCCTCAAGCGCTAAAATAGATTAAATGCAAGCACTCGGCAACAAGAAAGTTTTACTCGGAATTACCGGCGGCATTGCCGCCTACAAGTCCGCTGAACTGGTGCGACTGTTGACCAAGGCGGGCGCCGAGGTGCGTGTCGTGATGACAGCGTCGGCGCAGAAATTTGTGCAGCCGCTGACCTACCAGGCCCTGAGCGGCCATCGGGTTTATCTCGATTTGTTCGATGCCGAAGCCGAGTCGGCGATGGATCACATCGAGCTGGCGCGCTGGTGTGACCTGTTATTGGTGGCCCCGGCGTCGGCGGATTTCCTCGGCAAGATGAACGCCGGTTATGCCGATAATCTGTTATTGACATTATGTCTCGCAAGCAAACAATCGGTCGCGGTAGCGCCGGCGATGAACCAGCAAATGTTCGCCAACCCTGCGACGCAGGAAAACATCAAACAGCTGGCTGCGAAAAATGTACTGCTATGGGGGCCGGCCGAGGGTGAACAGGCTTGCGGTGACGTCGGACCCGGACGAATGCTCGAGGCGCAGCAGTTGTGCGATAAGGCGCTGCAGCATTTGAGCCCGGGACGGCTGGCCGGCGTCAAGCTACTGCTGACCGCGGGCCCGACGCGCGAAGCCATCGACCCGGTGCGCTACATCAGTAATCGCAGTTCGGGCAAGATGGGTTATGCCATTGCCACGGCGGCGTTCGAGCAAGGAGCGAGCGTCACCCTGGTAAGCGGTCCGGTCGCATTGACCGCTCCCGGCGGGGTAAATTTGATTGCCGTCGAGTCTGCGCAGCAGATGCATGATGCGGTGTTGCAGCGGGCTGCCGACAGCGATGTTTTTGTCGCCTGCGCCGCGGTTTCGGATTACCGCGTCGACCAGGCCGCCGCTCAGAAGATCAAGAAATCATCCGACAAGCTGTCGTTACGGCTGGTTTTGAATACCGATATCCTGGCCGCGGTCAGCGCGCTCGAGCAGCGCCCGTTCTGTGTCGGGTTTGCCGCCGAAACCCAGGATGTCGAAGGTTACGCGCTCGATAAATTGAAACAGAAAAACCTCGACATGATCGCCGCCAATCAGGTTGGCGCAGGCAATAGCGGTTTCGAAACCGATTTCAATCAGCTCGAGGTATTCTGGCGCGACGGTCGGCATGCTATCGCGCATGCGAGCAAAACCGAAGTCGCGAAACAGCTTATCGATTTGATCGCCGAGCGCTATACTTGCGCGCGTTCTTAAGCAGGCACAGCAAGTTATGAGCGTAAAGAAAAGCCACGTTGCGGAAATTCTGATCGAGGCCTTGCCCTATCTCCAGGCGCTTGACCGCAAGACCGTAGTCATCAAATTTGGCGGCAACGCGATGGTGGACGAAGCGCTCAAGAGCAGCTTTGCGCGGGATATCGTGCTGTTGAAGCAGGTTGGCGTCAACCCGGTTATCGTGCATGGCGGCGGACCGCAAATCGCTAAGCTACTCGAGCAGATCGGCAAAAAAAGCCGCTTTATCGAAGGCATGCGCGTCACCGACGATGAAACCATGGATGTGGTTGAAATGGTATTGGGCGGGCAGGTAAACAAACAAATCGTCGCGTTGATCAATCGTCACGGTGGCCGCGCGGTCGGCCTTACCGGCAAGGATGGCGGCCTGATCGGCGCCCGCAAGATGAAACTGGGCGGCAGTGATTCGGAAGCCAACGACCTGGGCCAGGTCGGCGAAGTCGAGGCCATCGATCCGTCCGTTGTCCGGATGCTGGATGACGACGGCTTTATCCCGGTGATCGCGCCGATCGGCGTCGGCAGCGACGGTTCGTCGTACAATATCAACGCCGATCTGGTGGCCGGCGAACTATCCAAGGTGCTAGGCGCCGAAAAATTATTGTTGCTGACCAATACCCAGGGCGTGCTCGATCCCGAAGGTCAATTGCTGACCGGGATAAGTGCGCAACAAACCGAGCGCCTAATCGCCGATGGCATTATCCACGGCGGTATGTTGCCGAAAGTTCGCTGCGCGCTGGATGCGGTCAAGGCGGGGGTCAGCACCAGCCAGATTATCGACGGACGGGTAAAACATTCGGTTTTGCTGGAGTTGTTGACCGATAGCGGAGTGGGTACGCTGATCAGGGGATGAGGCTTATTAATTGTTTTCCGCGGATGTGAGTTCGCGGAATCGCGCCAGGTCGAGTTCGAACTGTTCGTTAATCCGGTCTTTCTCTTCAATCTTTAACAACAACTGATCGGTCCGGTTTTCGATTTTGCGGGTGAAGTGTTCGATTTTCTGTGCCAGGCCGCCGGGTACTTCCTTGCCCTGCGAACTGTAATTTTGCTCGGCACTGGTTTCCAGTTCCCGCAATGTCGCTTGGGTCGAGGTGATGCTCTTGTTGATCAACTGGATCACCGAGTCGAGCACTTCGATGCGATCATCACGCGCCAGCGCCAGTTCCTTTTCGGAGCTGAAGGTCAGCAGCAGCACCTTGTCTTTTTTATCCTGCACCACCTTTAACTTGGCGTCTTCCTTAGCCTGCTCCTCCGCCTTGCGCTTGGCTTCGGCCTCGGCGGCTATTTCTTCGTCCGATCTGGCGGCTTCCGTAGTGGTTACGACCACGCCCTGCGAATTCAGCTGTTGGTGTTTCTTTTTTGCCTGTTTTGCCGGTAGTCGATCGCTGTACCGAACCTGCCCGTTTTCGTCGATCCATTTATACATCCCCGCCGCGGAAGCAGATCCCGCCGCAATGCACAGAGCCGCAGCCACTAGCGGAAGCGAAATCTTCTTTAAACAAACGTATAAGTACTTAGCGCTTACAAGCACGGTGTTGATTCGTCCTTGACCGAATAAGGTCACTCAGATCGTATCAAACATGATAGTTTATTTATTGTGATTTTTCATTAATTTAGCCGTTACTGACGGCTTAGTATACTGGCCACAGGTGTGTGCAAGGCCTGTAGATATCGCTCGCTGCCGGGCGAGGTTACCAGCACCGCGATACCGACTCGTTCCGGGTTCCATTCCGGATCGATGGCAATACGATGGCGATTGTCGGGCTGCAGGCTTTTGGCGTTACTCATGTAGCGCACCACCTGCTGATGTTCGAGGGTTTCGCCCGAATTTTCGCCGCGTTTGACCCGGGTCGACAAATCGTTTTCGTATACCAGGTAGCGCAGGCGGGCCGGTCCGATACTGTCGCGCCCGTCTGCGGTATGCAGGTCAATAACCAGGTTGCTCTGCTCTCTGGCAACGCGCAATTCGAGCGCCAATGGCGCCGGTTGCTCGTTGGCCTGATGTATTTTATCGAGAATATTACCGCTGCCCCGCGCCTCCATGCCGTTGACGAAAAACTCGGGGGTATAGATCGTACGCTGTCGGTTGTTTGCCCCCAGCTGGCGTTGCCGGCTAGTGTAAGCGGCGCTCGCGAAGCGATCTTTCCAGCCCAGATAGTCCCAATAGTCGACATGGAAGGCCAATGCCAGCACGTCGAGATCTTCCCTGGGTATTTCCACCAGCTTGGAGAGCCAGCGATCGGCCGGTGGGCAGCTGCTGCAGCCCTCGGAGGTGTAAAGTTCAACTACAGCGGTCTGTTTGTCGCCGCTGCTCACCACAATGGGTTCGCCGGCGAAAACCGGTAGAGAAAACAGACTGGCTATCAGGAGAATACGCAACATTTTGCACCCGTTTGTTTTAGCAGGAACCTAATAGACTCGCTTGGGCCGCCCGAGTTCAGTCGATGCCATACTGGGCGCGATAGGACTCGATCGCGGTCCGACGCTCGCTGTCGCCGCTGGTTTCGAGAAATTCGAGGATGTGATCGAGCTGGATGATGGAAACGACCCTGAGCCCGCGCTGCTCGAGTTCCTGAATCGCCGAGCGCTCGCCGAGGCCTATTTCCTGCCGATCGAGCGCAATCGTCACCGCGCAGGCCTCGGCGCCGAGTGCTTCGATTAATGCAATCGATTCACGAATCGCGGTGCCGGCGGTGATCACGTCGTCGATAATCATGACCCGCCCCGCAATATCGGCGCCAACGATGCTGCCGCCCTCGCCGTGATCCTTGGCTTCTTTACGGTTAAACGCATAAGGCAGGTCGCGCCCGTGCAACCGGAATAGCGCGCTCGCGGTGATTGCCGCCAGTGGAATGCCTTTGTAGGCGGGGCCGAACAGCAAGTCGAATTCAATTCCGGAGTGCTGGATGGCGGCGGCGTAAAATTCGGCGAGCGCGTCGAGATCGGCGCCGCGGTTGAAAATACCCGCGTTAAAGAAATAGGGGCTGATGCGTCCGGATTTCAGCGTGAATTCGCCGAACTTGAGGGCGCCGCGCTGCAGGCAATATTCGACGAAACGGGTTTGATAGGCGAGCATGCGGGAATCGTTGTTAGTCGGTTATCTCAAGTCATGTATCATATCGCCAGATTTTATTATTGGTAGCAATTTCAGATGCGCGTGATTTCAATCAACACCAACGGCATTCGGGCGGCGGCGCGGAAGGGTTTTTTCGACTGGCTACCGCGCCAGCGAGCGGATTTTGTCTGTGTGCAAGAGACCAAGGCTCAGGTCGATCAGCTCGATCAGCCAATATTTCACCCCAAGAACCATCACTGCAGTTATTTCGACGCGCTCAAAAAAGGCTATTCCGGCACCGCGATTTACAGCAAGCACGAACCCTTGCAGGTGATTCGCGGTTTCGGCGAGTCCGAGTTCGATAATGAAGGGCGTTATCTCGAGTATCGATTCCGGGACTTGTCGATTATCTCGCTGTATGCCCCGTCGGGTTCCTCCGGCGATCATCGCCAGGAATCGAAATGGCGCTTCCTCGACAGCTTTGTCCTGCATCTGCAATCGCTGCGCCGCAAACGCCGCGAGTTCATCGTCTGCGGTGACTGGAACATCGCGCATCAGAATATCGATTTGAAAAACTGGCGCTCGAATCAGAAAAATTCGGGTTTTCTGCCGGAAGAACGCGCCTGGCTCACCGACTTGTTTGAGCGTGTCGGATTTGTCGATGCGTTTCGGGTCGTCGATACCCGCGCCGAGCAGTACACCTGGTGGTCGAACCGCGGTCAATCCTGGGATAAGAACGTGGGTTGGCGTATCGATTATCAGATCGTCACACCGGGGCTAAAGGACAAAATAAAAAAAGCGCGCATTTATCGCGAGCGGCGATTTTCCGACCATGCACCCTTGATTATGGACTACGACCTGGAGTTGATGCGCTAGTGTCGCCAGTTGTGGATAGCTGGCTCGACTCGCTGAAGTTATTTTGCCATCGGCGAGTGATTGCGATGCTATTCCTCGGTTTTTCCTCGGGCGTGCCGTTGCTGCTGATATTTTCCTCGCTGAGCCTGTGGCTGCGAGAAGCCGGCGTCGACCGCGCGGTGGTCACCTACTTCAGCTGGGCCGCACTCGGATACTCGTTCAAGTTCGTCTGGGCGCCGCTGGTGGACCAGTTGCCGCTGCCGCTGCTAACGCGAATGCTGGGGCGGCGCCGCGCCTGGATGCTGGTCGCGCAGCTCGCGATTGCCGGCGCAATCCTGCTGATGGCCTCGATCAATCCGCAGTCTGGCGAAACGAGCCTGACCCTGATGGCGCTGGCGGCGGTGTTGCTCGGATTTTCCGCGGCGACCCAGGACATAGTTATCGACGCTTACCGTATCGAATCCGCCGAAGCCGATCTGCAGGCGATGATGTCGGCTACCTATATCGTCGGTTATCGGCTCGCCATGCTGACTACGGGCGCGGGCTCACTGTATCTGGCCGAGGGATTTGGCAGCACCAACGAACTCTATAAATTCGAGGCCTGGCAGCTCACCTATTCGATCATGGCAGGCGCGATGTCGGTCGGTATTCTGACCACCCTGGTAATCGGAGAGCCCGCGCGCAGCAATTCGAAATCCTATCTCGAATCGACCGGGGAGTATGCGCGCTTTTTGCTTTTGTTTGCGCTCGCGGTCGCCGGTTTCATCGGCTCCTATGTGCTGTCCAGCAATACGGTCGGCGCGGCGAAACTCGCCTTCGGCGAGCTGCTGGGGAACCCGATTCTGGCGGCGACGCTGTTGGAGGCCTTCCGGCTGGTAGGCGCCCTGACGATCGCGTGGATGCTGGCGGTCATACTGGTAAGAATAAATGTGGTGCGCTACGAAATGGTGGATCGAACCTATGTCGCGCCGATTCGTGACTTTTTTCAACGTTATGGCTGGACCTTTGCCTGGCTGTTGTTGGCGCTGGTCGGTCTCTACCGGATTTCCGATATCGTGCTGGGCGTCATCTCCAACGTGTTCTATCAGGATCTCGGGTTCGAAAAGTCGGAGATCGCCCGGGTGGTCATCGTTTTCGGTATCCTGATGACGATCGTCGGCGGTCTGGTCGGCGGCTTGCTGGCCGCCCGCATCGGTGTCATCCGCATTCTGCTGCTGGGCGGGGTATTGGCGGCGGCGACCAACCTGCTGTTCATGCTGCTCGCCGGGATCGGTGACGATCTATTCTGGTTCTATGTCGTTATTTCAGCGGATAATTTGTCAGCGGGAATCGCCAGCGCCGCTTTTGTCGCCTTTTTATCGAGCCTGACCAACGTGTCATTTACCGCGATGCAGTACGCAATTTTCAGTTCCTTGATGACCCTGATCCCCAAGTCCCTGGGAGGTTACTCGGGGTCGATGGTGAACGCGATCGGTTATCCGAATTTTTTCCTGCTGACGGCGATTCTCGGCTTGCCGGTACTGCTATTAATCGTGCTGGCGGCAAGGCGATTCGACATTCGGGATCGAGGCGGCTGCTAACCCGGCGTTATTTATTGGCGCCGGGTTAGCAGCCGATTTGTTGTATTATATGGACACCACAGGATTTTTTTGAAAAGCCATGAGTAAATCAGAACAGTTGTTTGAGCAGGCGCGCGCGGTAATTCCCGGGGGCGTCAATTCGCCGGTGCGCGCTTATGCCGCGGTCGGCGGCACACCGCCTTTTATCGATAGCGCCGAGGGCGCTTACTTGATCGATGTCGATGGCAAGCGTTACATCGACTATGTCGGTTCCTGGGGGCCGATGATTACCGGTCACGCGCATCCCGAAATTATTGCCGCCGTCGGTGAAGTTGTGCAAAAAGGACTTAGCTTCGGCGCGCCCTGCGCGCTCGAAGTGGAACTGGTGCAAAAAATTTGCGACAGCATGCCGAATGTCGAGCTGGTGCGCATGACCTGTTCCGGCACCGAGGCGACCATGAGCGCTATCCGCTTGGCGCGCGGATTTACCGGGCGCGACAAGATCATCAAGTTTGAAGGTTGTTATCACGGTCATGCCGATTCGCTGTTGGTTAAAGCCGGTTCGGGCGCTCTGACCCTGGGGGTGCCGAGTTCACCCGGCGTACCGGCGGCGCTGGCCGATTACACCGTGACACTGGAATACAATAACAGTGAGCAGCTACGCGAAGCCTTTGCCGAAATCGGCGACCAAGTCGCCTGTGTGATTGTCGAGCCGGTTGCCGGAAATATGAATTGCGTGCCGCCGGTGGCGGGTTTTCTGCCAACGCTGCGAGCCTGTTGCGACGACGCGTCCAGCCTGTTGATTTTCGACGAAGTGATGACCGGATTCCGGGTGGGGCTAGGCGGTGCGCAGGAGCGTTACGGCATTGTTCCGGATTTGACTACCCTGGGCAAGGTTATCGGAGGCGGCATGCCGGTGGGCGCATTTGGCGGCCGGCGTGAAGTCATGGAGCATATCTCACCGCTGGGTCCGGTTTACCAGGCAGGCACTTTGTCCGGGAATCCGGTGGCAATGGCGGCCGGATTGAAGAATCTCGAAATCATTTCTCGTCCCGGCTTTTTCGAAGAGCTGACGCTGCGCACGGCACAACTGGTAGACGGCCTGCTGGCTGCGGCCGAAGCGAACGATGTGGAGCTGCGCGCCAACCAGGTCGGCGCAATGTTCGGGCTGTTTTTTACCGATCAGCCCGCGGTGACGAGCTTTCGAGAAGTCAGTGCCTGCGAGGTGGAACGCTTTTGCAAATTTTTCCACGGCATGCTCAAGCGCGGCGTCAATCTGGCGCCGTCGGCCTATGAAGCGGGCTTCGTCAGCGCTATGCACGGCGCGGCTGAAATCGAACAAACCATCGAAGCCGCCGCCGCTACTTTCGCCGAACTTTAGGAAAAAATCGACTCGGAGTAAAAACGCTTTGCGTTTTTACTCCGAGTCGGAACTGTTCGTCAGAGGCCGAGCATGCCTTTTTTTAGCTTCTTGTCGGCCGGATGGTTGCCGAGCCAGATTTCGAGCAGCGCATTTTTGAAGTCTTCGCCCGGGATCAAGCCCAGTTCTTTCTGATTTCGGGTTATGCGGACTCCCTGCTGCGGTAGATAATCGAAAGCGTACTGTTCCTTGGCGACAACGCTGCTATCGAAGTACTGGTAAAACTCGTCGATGCGCGCCTGTAGTCGCTGCAGGATTTCTGCACTCTGGTTTTTTTCGAAGCCTTCGCGCCAGGCCTTGATCAATTTTTTCTGGTCTACTTCTTTGTAGACGAAGTCTAGCTGCACCCGCCAGGGCCCGGGTCGGGACAGTATTTCAGCGACGTCGCTTGACTTGCTCGGCAGGTATAGCGCGCCGACATAGACGTCTACCCAGAATTTTTCCCGCAGACCGATGCCGTTAAGCAGCAAGCTATCGCCGGCCGGCGTCGTGATTTCGTCGTCGACAAAAACACCCGAAAGCTCGGCCGCGGCGGCGAACATGCTGACCAGGCTTAAACATCCGGCAAGTATTATTTTTTTCATTTGCGTTGGCTCCTCGAAGACTGACCTCGAGGCAGTTTAAGCCGGCCCAACGGGAAATGGAACCCTGCACCGGCGGCGACTCCGGGTTCGCTGGCGTGTTTACTGGTTGGCGGCTTCGGGTTTGACGTATTGAATGACGCCCAGTCGAATCAGCTCGGCGTGCAGGATTACAGCGCGCTCGCTGCAATCCGGTATCTCTAGCAGGCGCTGTTTCAGCGTAACCTCCAGCGGCAGCAGGTAAATCAGCTGATAGAGAATTTCGCAAAACGGCTGGCCGGTCCTGCGAATTCGGCCTTCCTGGGCACTGATGTGATCGAGTAGTTCGAGCATGTAGTGGAATTGTTCGGGAATCTCCCGGGTATTGCTTTCTTCGAGTATCTTGACCTCGGCGAAGGTCAGACCATCCGGCTGCGTGCCGGTGGTCAGAATTTCGAAACGTTCGATGCCGAGGGCCGTGATTCCGAGCAAGCCGTCGGCACGGTGTTCCCAGTCGCTAATCGTGGCGCTGGTGCCGACCGAATAGATTTCGGAATCAACCCCGGTTTCCTCGCCATTGTGAATCAGGACGACACCAAAGCCGCTATTCTCGCGCATGCAGGTTGCAATCATGTCGAGGTAGCGGGGTTCGAAGATTTTTAATCCCAGCGTATTGCCTGGCAGCAGTACGGTATTTAACGGGAATAGTGGAATTTCGGCCATTGTCGTCTCGTCTTTGTTAACGGCCCCAGCGCGGTGACAGGTCGTTATCGATGTCGAGTTGATCGAGAATGCGGGCGACGATGAAATCAACCAGCTCGGACACCTGGTTGACGCCGTGGTAAAACCCGGGGTTAGGGGGCAATATGACCACGCCGAGGCGCGACAACCTGAGCATGTTTTCCAGGTGGATGCTGGAGAAGGGCGTTTCCCTGGGGACCAGAATCAGCGTTTTGCGCTCTTTGATCGCGACATCGGCGGCGCGGTGGATCAGGTTATCGCTACTGCCGACCGCGATCGATGCCAGGCTGCCCATGCTGCAGGGACAAACCACCATCGCGTCCGCAACCGATGAACCGCTTGCCGGCGGCGCGGTCCACTGATCCTTCGAATAAACGCTGATCAATGCCGGGTCGGCATCGAAGTAGTCGGCAAACTGTTGTCGCATTTTTTGCGGGGAGCCCGATAGTTTCAACTCGGTCTCCATCCCCAGCACTATCTGGCCCGGTTGCGAAGTTATGAATTGCACCTGGACATTTCGTCGCAGGCAACACTCGAACAGGCGCAGCATGTATTCAGCGCCCGAGGCTCCGGTCATTGCCAGAGTAATGATTCCGGGTTTCATGAATCTGAGATGACTATTTCGGCTTCAACCAGTTTATCGGTGGCCTGCGACAGGCGGGTAATCAGATTTTCCAGAAAGATTCGGTAGTATCGCAACTGCGTCTCGGTGGAGGCCTGCTCCATCAGCGATGTGTTGACACACATTAACGAGACTTCGGTGCGGGCAACAATGGTGGCATTGCGCGGTTGCCGAGTCAAAAATGCGATTTCCCCGAAGCAATCGCCCTGCTTCATCATCCCGACGGCCCTTTTATTCTTGACCACTTCGACGCCGCCCTTGGCGATGATATAGAACGCGGTTTCCTGTTCGCCCTCGGTGACGATTACTTCGCCTTTTTCGAATTCCTTCCATTCGCTGGCATTCACAACCTCGGTGATTTGGGCGTCGCTGAAATCCTTGAAGAAGGCGAGATAGCGCAAGGTTTTCCATTTTTCCTGCATATCGATGCGTTCGCCGACGCCGCGCAAGCGGCCAAAGGCGTTACTCAAGTCTTTCGCCAGCGTGTAGGCGGATTCGTAGCGGTCGTAGATGATTTTTTGCATCGCCTTTTCAACGATGGCGGCGATATGTTCCGGGACCTCCGGATTGACTTCCATCACCGGTTCCGGTTCGAGATTGCTGATCTTGTAGATCAGCGATTCCAGGCTGCCCGCCTTGTAGGGGGTTCTTTTTGCCAACAAAGCGTACATTACTGCGCCCAGCGAATATATATCCGACTGTGCAACCAGGCGCTTTTCCTCGGATAACTGCTCGGGCGGCATATACATCGGCGATCCCTTCA
The DNA here is from genome assembly GCA_001735895.1 of Olavius algarvensis Gamma 3 endosymbiont. GTDB lineage: Bacteria > Pseudomonadota > Gammaproteobacteria. The sequence goes on from DS021198.1 coordinate 404,911, forward strand.
CTTCGGTATCGTGGCCCTCGAAGCCGATGTCGACGTGAGCGATGCTGAAGTCCATTATCTTAACTTCGCCATCGTTGCTGAGCATGATGTTGCCGGGTTTCAGGTCGCGATGGATGATGCCTTCCCGATGCACGTAGTCGAGGCCCTTGGCGCACTGGTAGATGACATCGACTATCTGGTTAGGGGTAAGCGACTTGCCGCCGGTAACGTATTCTTGCAGCGTTAACCCGTCGACGAATTCCATGACGATATAATTGAGATCGGCTTCCTGTCCGGCGTCGTAGACGCTGACCACCGATGGGTGGTGCATGCGCCCCGCGCTGTACACTTCGGAAAAAAACGCTTCACGCAGCTTCTGTCTGGTTGCCGGGTCCATGTCGCTGGCGGAATGCGCCACCTTGATCGCGACGGTACGTTGAACGAAGGGGTCGAAGGCTTCGTAGACGACGCCCATCGCCCCGCGACCGATACGGCGTTTGATCTCATACTTGGCTATTTTGGTAGGTCGTTGTGATTTGTCAGACATACTCGAAGTCTAGTTTTGCAAGGCGCTTACAAGGCGTTGATGAATATTATCAAAACCGCCGTTACTCATGATAACGATTTGATCCCCCGACTGACAATTGCGCGCTAAGTAATCGACGATCTGTTGGGAATCGAGTTTGATCTCTACTATTGTAGGTGCAGATTGAGCCATTTTCTCGATATCCCACTGCAAATCGGGATTATTGCGCAGTAAAATCAAATCCGCAGCGGCGAACGACCGCCCGAGTTGGTCCGTGTGTGCACCCATTTTCATGGTATTCGAGCGTATTTCCAATACCCCGATCAAGCGGCCGCCGGTGGCTCCTTTGAGCGCCTCCAGCGTGAGCGCGATGGCCGTCGGGTGGTGCGCGAAGTCATCGATAATCCGTACCCCGTTAATCTCGGCGATTACTTCCTGGCGACGCTTGACGCCGGTGAATCGGCTCAGGGCCTGGAGCGAGGATTCGACCGGCACCCCGGCATGTTGCGCCGCGACGATCGCGGCGCTCGCGTTTAGCGCGTTGAATTGCCCGGGTTGCGAAAGCTCGAGCGGGTAGTCTTTTGCCGTCGCCTTTTGGTGCAGCCGGTACTGTGTGTCGAGGAAAAAATCGGCTTTCGCATCGCGCCCGGAAAAACCCAGGCGCTCACTCCAGCAGCCCATTTCCAACACCGCCCGCAACTCGGCGTCGTCCTGGTTGACGACGATTAGCGCCGATGCCGGCAGCGTTCGCACCAGATGATGGAACTGGCGTTTGATCGCATCGAGATTGTCGAAAATATCGGCATGGTCGAATTCGAGATTATTCAGGATTAGCGTCCGCGGATGGTAGTGGATGAACTTTGAGCGCTTGTCGAATAACGCCGAGTCATACTCATCCGCCTCGATCACGAAAAAAGGATCGCTGCCGAGTCGGGCGGAACGGATGAAATTGTGGCCGATGCCCCCGATCAGGTAACCGGGGTCGAGCCCGGCATCCTCGAGTATCCATGCCAGCATGCTGCTGGTCGTGGTTTTGCCGTGGGTGCCGGCGACGGCCAGCACCCAACGGTTTAACAGGACATTTTCGTAAAGCCATTGTGGCCCCGAGCAGTAACGTAATCCGCGTTCGAGGATTGCCTCGAATTGGGGGTTGCCGCGGCTAATCGCGTTGCCGACGATGAATACGTCACAGTCTTGCGGCAGGGAAGCGCTATCAAAACCGTCGTGCAGCTTGATACCGGCCTACTCGAGCTGGGTACTCATCGGTGGATAAACATTCGCGTCGGAACCTTCGACCTGAATTCCTAACTCGCGGGCGATTTGCGCGATGCCGGCCATGAAGGTGCCGCAGATGCCGAGAATATAAATTTTCACCAGTAAAACCAGATCAGAATGAATTGATAAATCACGTAATAATTGAACGCTATCATAGCCGAAAGATGCGTGGTAATTTCGAGGGCGCGCTTAAATATTAACGACATGACCGCCAGATTCCAGAATAGCAGCAAATAGAACGCGGGATTCTGGAGTATGTTGTCATGCCCGGTGTCGACTCGGTAAACCAGAATTGACACCAGGGTGATGAGCAGGTTAATGCCGACCAGCGCCGAAAATGTTTGCTGGAAGCGTGACAATGAACCTTTCCAGCGTAAGCCCACGTAAACGAACAACGCTACCAATCCCAGTTCGAGCGTCAAATGAGCGCTCAATTCGGTAAAACTGCGATCTTGATCGACCAACGCCAGGCAAAGCAGGTAGTAGGCAAAGATGGTCAGCACCGTGCAATTGGCATTATAAGGCAGCCGCTCGGGGCCAGATAGGAACAGGCTCATTGCGGCGTAATGTTTGAGGCTCGTGAGCCATTGCCCGAGGATATTTTGCATGGGCGACATCATAACGAGTTGGCAACGCAACACAATGTTATTTGCCGCTTGCGCGCAGGCGGTATTTGAAGTTGAATTTTGGCTAACAGATAGCGGCTATCCGGGACTGTTTTTTGTAACCTGCCTGGAGTTATACTTTGATGTATCTGAACGAAAACGGGACAAATCCGCATCCTGCGGATTTGCGATGCGCAGCGACCCCGAAGGGGTGTGCGCCAGGCGCATGAAGGCGCCGCGCCCTTCGGGTTTTACGCGAAAAATAGCGCGTGACGTTTTTTTGCCGGGTTTTTCCCTTTATGCACCCTACAGGATACGGAAAATGAAGGAGAAAAAATTCCAGTTGGTTATAATCCCCGGCTTTTAGCCAGTCATCTAAATGAACGATAACTCCGCGACCGATTTGAGCAGCTTTCAGGGCTTGATTCAGACCTTGCAAAATTACTGGTCCGAACAGGGTTGCTTGATAATGCAACCCCTGGATATGGAGGTCGGTGCCGGCACTTTTCATCCGGCAACCTTCATCCGCGCGATCGGGCCGGAACCTTGGCGTTGCGCTTATGTTCAGCCGAGTCGCCGTCCGACCGACGGCCGTTACGGGGAAAATCCGAATCGATTGCAACATTACTTCCAATTTCAGGTATTGCTAAAACCTTCACCTGACAATTTCCAGGAACTCTATCTCGGTTCGCTCGAAGCGCTCGGATTCGACAGCTTGGTGCACGATATTCGTTTTGTCGAGGATAACTGGGAATCGCCCACGCTCGGCGCCTGGGGAATGGGGTGGGAAGTCTGGCTGAATGGTATGGAGGTGACCCAGTTTACCTATTTTCAGCAGGTCGGCGGCCTCGAATGCCACCCGGTTTCCGGTGAGATCACCTATGGTATCGAACGCCTGGCAATGTATCTGCAGGGAGTGGACAGTATTTTTGACCTGGTCTGGGCTCGCGGGCCGCAAGGGAATATCACCTATGGCGATATTTACCATCAGAACGAAGTCGAGCAATCCACCTATAATTTCGAGCTGGCCGACACCGACGCATTGTTCAAATGGTTTGACATGTGTGAGGCGCAGTGCCGACTGCTGATCGAGAATCAGCTGGCGCTGCCGGCTTATGAACAGGTAATGAAGGCATCGCACGCGTTCAACCTGCTCGACGCACGCCACGCGCTATCGGTGACCGAGCGTCAACGCTTTATCCTGCGGGTGCGAGCGCTGTCGCGCGGGGTTGCCGAATGTTATTTCGAGTCACGTGCAACCCTCGGGTTTCCATTGATCAGAAAGGAGACCGGCCATGAGTAGTTACTGTCTGATCGAAGTCGGCACCGAGGAACTGCCGCCACGGGCGCTGTCGTCGCTATCGCAAAACTTCGCCGCATTAATGCAGCGCGCATTGACCGAAAACGATCTCGCACCCGCCGCGGTCGAGGTTTTTGCCACGCCGCGGCGGCTGGCGCTGCTGTTACAGGACACCCCGCTGCGCCAGGCCGACCGGGTAATCGAAAAACGCGGCCCGGCGCTGACGGCGGCTTTTGACGAGAATGGCAACGCATCGCGCGCGGCGCTTGGATTTGCCGCTTCCTGCGGGGTCGAGGTGGATCAGCTCGAGCGCCGTGAAACCGATAAGGGCGATTGGCTCTATTTCAGTGCGACGCAAGCCGGCAAGTCTTTGTCCGAACTGCTGCCCGAGATGCTGATCGGCGCGCTCGGCAATTTGCCGATTCCGAAGCGCATGCGCTGGGGCGATCGCAGCGACGATTTCGTGCGCCCGGTCAAGTGGCTGGTGTTGATGATCGACAGTGACGTCATCGACGCTGAAATCTTTGGATTGCGCTCGTCTAATCAGAGTTTCGGGCATCGTTTCCATGCACCCCGTGGAATCGAAATCCCCAGCGCGAGTGATTACGAAGACATCTTGCTGTCCCAGGGCCTGGTAATCGCCAGTTTTGAGATCCGCCGCCACAAGATCCGTCAGCTGGTGCAACAGTCGGCGGCGCGGCTTGGCGGGGCTGCGCATATCGAAGACGAATTGCTCGACGAAGTCACCGCCCTGGTCGAGTATCCGGTAGCGGTCTGCGGTGAATTCGACGCCGAGTTTCTCGAACTGCCGGTAGAAGTTCTGGTGATGACCATGCAGGAAAACCAGAAATACTTCGCGCTGTTCGACAAGGATGGCGGCTTGCTGCCGAATTTCATCGCCATTGCCAATATCGATAGCCGCAAACCGGAAGTGGTTGCGAACGGTAATGAGCGCGTGATTCGACCGCGTTTTGCCGATGCGGGCTTCTTTTTCGCCCAGGATCGAAAGCAGGGCTTGGACGTTATGCGTTTCCGACTCGATACGGTCGTGTTTCAGGAAAAGTTGGGCA
>DS021198.1:409784-419195 GCA_001735895.1 Olavius algarvensis Gamma 3 endosymbiont
TCGGTATGCGATGCGATCGAGCAGCATTACTGGCCGCGCCATGCCGGCGACAAACTGCCGCAAGGCAGTATTGCGCAGGCGCTGGCGTTGGCGGACCGGCTAGACAGTCTGATCGGTATCTTTGCCATTGGCGAAAAACCCGGCGGCGACAAGGATCCGTTTGCGTTGCGTCGCGCCGCGCTCGGCTTGTTGCGTATCATCGTCGAAAGTGAACTGACCCTGGATCTCAGAGATCTGTGCCAGGTAGCGGCTGATAGTTATTTCAACCGCATCGAGGCGGCCACGGTAATCGACGACGTCATCGACTATGTCTTCGACCGGCTGCGGGCTTATTACCAGGAGCAGGGCATCGGCTTCGACATCGTCGATGCGGTCGCCTATAGCCGGCCCGGCATGTTGTACGATTGCGATTTGCGCATCCGCGCACTGGCCGAATTTCAGAGCCACGAAGCGGCGGCCGCGCTGGCGGCGGCCAATAAACGCATCGGCAATATCTTAAAGAAACAGGGTTTGGCGGCCGATACAGTCGATCAGAAGCTGTTCCAGGAAGATGCGGAAAAGCAGTTGTACCGGCAATTACTGGAACTTAAGGACGGGGTCGCGCAGCAATTCACGCAAGGTCGCTATTTGCAGGGATTGCAGCGACTGGCCGAACTGCGCCCCGCGGTTGATCGATTCTTCGACGAAGTGATGGTGATGGTCGACGATGAGGGCCTGAAAAACAACCGGCTTGCGCTACTCGATGAACTGTTGCAAAGTTTTCGTTTGGTAGCTGATTTTTCACGGATTCAGTCCTGAGGGACGTGTTACGCACGGGAGATAAGAGTGCCCAAAATGGTAATCCTGGACAGAGATGGCGTCATCAACCACTTGATGGAGGATGACGTTACCACCGTTGATGGCTGGGATCCGATACCGGGCGCCATCGAAGCCATCAGCCGGCTAAAAAAAGCCGGCTACCTGGTGACTATCGCCAGCAATCATACCGGCATAGCGCGCGGAATTTACAGCGAACAGGAATTGCTCCAGATGCATGATAAAATGCAGAAATTACTGGCAACCCGGGGGGCGAGCGTCGATGGAATTTTTTACTGCCCGCATGGACCCGAAGCCAACTGCATCTGTCGCAAACCAAAACCCGGATTGTTGTACCAGATTGCCAAGCAGTTCGAAATCGATTTGTCGCAAACCCCGTTGGTGGGCGACAATATCAGCGACATCAAGGCGGCCAAGATGGCGAATGCAAAACCGGTGCTGGTGCGTACCGGTAAGGGTGAATACGTGATGCAGCATTTTCCTGAAGCGCTCGATGTTCCGGTTTACGACGATCTGTCCCACTTTGTGCGCGAAACCCTGCGCCGGAAATAGAGAAATAGTTGGTTAACCTGCATATTGCACGAAGGCGGCACAAACTCCGGAGAAATCACATAAATATCAAAGTGTTAAGTCAGTTTTTTCGGAGAATGGCCGGTTACAGTTTGTACCTGAACGAAATCGGGACCAATCCGCAGGATGCGGATTGGCGATGCGCAGCAACCCCGAAGGGGTGTGCGCCATGGACGGCGCACATCAATAATCTGGCTGCCAATCTCGAACGATCTCCCTTGAGCCATAGCTATGGCTCGGCGGGCGATCGTCCGACCTTGTTTGTTCGGCGCGTCCTTGCGCCTCACCCCTGCGGGGCCGCGCTTACGCACGTCCAAAATCGCTCCGGGCGATTTTGTGCCACATTTCCCCTGAGTTTCGTTCCCTTCACGCAATATGCAGGTTAATCCGCTTTACAGATTCTGGCTGGGGATACGCTCGGCGATCTTCTGGATATTATTCTTGCCGATGGTGCTGATTCTGGCCAGCCTGCTGTCGCTGGCGTTTTTCATGCCGCTGGGATTTCGCATCGGCATAGTCCACATCTGGATTGGTTATAGTCTGGTTTGCCTGCGTCTCGTCTGCGGGCTCAAATACCGGGTTGAAGGGCTGGAAAATATCCCCGATCAGGGTTTTATCGTCATGAGTAAGCATAGTTCGACCTGGGAGACTATCGCGATCCAGCGTTTTTTCAGACCCATGGTCTGGGTGGTCAAGCGCGAGTTGACCTGGATTCCTTTTTTCGGCTGGGCCCTGAAGTCGATGAATGCGATCGCCTTGAATCGCGGTACGGGACGCAAGGCGATCAATCAACTGGTTCAGGAAAGCGGTCATAGAATGGATCAGGGCCGCATTCTGATGCTGTTTCCCGAAGGTACCCGCGTGCCGCCCGGGCAAACCAAGCCGTTCAAGCTAGGCGGTGCGATCGTCTCGCAGCGAACCGGCTACTCGGTGTTGCCGATAGCGCATAACGCGGGCGAATTCTGGCCTCGGCACAGCTGGATCAAATGGCCTGGTACGATCCGTGTGGTTATCGGCAAACCCATAAATCCCGAGGGTAAAACTCCCGAACAAATCATCAAAGAGGTGGCAAGCTGGATTCTCGACGAATGCGATAACATTAGTGACAAGTCGCAGTTACAGCGACTCGATGTCGCATGATCGTCGTCCGGTTCTGGTCTTGGGTTGCGCAGTTTGTTGCCGGGGATCAAACCTATCCGGAGGCGCCGCGGGCCGCGGTGTCCCCGGCTATTTGCCGCGGGAAATAACACTTGTTGCCGCTGCGCTATGGACTGCTGCTATTGCTGTGTTACCCGGGCCTGGCTAATGCCCTGTGGAGCGGGATTTCGCTCGAGCTCGGAAAATTCGATTCGGACTGGGATTTTGGTGCCGATACGCGCACGGCCCAGCACGGCGAAATCAGTATTCAGGTCGAAGAGAAAACCGATTCCAACCTCACTGTCGGCGCGAGTATCGGCTATGTCGACCTGCGCGTAGTCGCCGCCAGCGATAGTACCGCGCAGACCCAGAAATTTGATGGTAATTTCGTTAGTGTGTATTTGCGGCAAGCGTTGCGAATCAACGACCATATCTCGCTAAACGGCGCTTTCGGTATCCGTTACACCAACGGTTCAGAGAGCGGTGCCGACGATGACCGGGCGGAGATTGAATGGACTCAGTCGGTTGTTGAGTTGGGTCTTGGTCTGCGTTTTGCACACTTTCGGATCATGCCTTACGCCGCCTACCACGATATCGATGGCGACATCAGCGACGACGGTACCGATGTCTTCGAGACGGACGAAGCCTTAATCCGCGGACTGCGGCTAGACTATCTCGTCGAGGATAGCGCCTTCATTCGATTCGAATTTGCCAGCGGCGGACGACAGGGCAGTTATCTCAATTTTGTGCGGCGTCACTAACCTGCAAATCAATCGCCGTTATGGTATTGGCGCTTGCGCTCGTTGTAGGCCAGAATCAGCTGGTCAATTTTGTCCTGGTCGTACTCCCGTAGTCCACTGAGCACCATTTTCTTTTGTCCTTGCCCACTGTCTCGCCGTTACAGCGGAGATCATAGTTTAAGGCCACGTCGCCGCGTTTACCGTAAAGTCGAAATATACTTTCGGTCAAGCTGAGATCGACCGAGTCGATGTCGAGGGTATCGAAGGATATTCGCATATGATCGTAAATGACCAGCGGCCGCTCGGTGTTGATCATGACATTGTTTTCCTGCATTAAGGGTACCAGCACATGCGGAAAGGTGTGGCCGGAAAACTCGACATAGTTTCGCGTTAGCGACACGATCAGGTTCTGGTCCCTGCTCTGTTTGCCATTGGTGGATACATCGAGGTATTTCTTGTCGTTTTCATCGTAGATCGATATCGCGCGCGCGTTGACCTCCGGCAAAATCAGGACGATATCATCGCCAACCATGCCGGAGAACGAAATTCCCATGGTCTGGCGCAGACCGTAATGATGGATGATGATCGAGAACAATAAGTCGCCGGGAACACAAAAGCGCTTGGAATCGACGTCGTGAATCGAATTGAAATCGCCGGCGACCGTCTTCGCGAAATCGCTTGCCTGTTGTCGCGTGAAAGAAAGTTTGGAGCCTTCCCGGTTATAGTACTTTTCTAAATTCATATTTTTTTATTCACGGGTTAACTTCCTGCAGCCCAAGATGGTATCTTAACTCATTTTTTAGGGCGGTAGTTAGTGTGACGGTATCGGTTAGACGGCTTGCATATCAAGGTTTTAGCTATGCTTAGTTTTTCCGGCCTGGCATTGCGGCGTTCGACGACACTGCTATTTGAAGCGGCCGATTTCAAGGTGTTTGGCGGGCAGAAGCTCGGTATCACCGGCGCCAATGGTTGCGGCAAGTCATCTTTGTTTGCTTTGATCCGCGGGGAATTGTCCGCGGATCAAGGGGATTTCAGTTTCCCGAAACACTGGGCGGTGGCGGCGGTCGAGCAAGAACCGCAACTCTGTGAACAGGCGGCACTCGAATATGTCATCGATGGTGACATCGAGTTGCGGCAGACCGAGGCCAGGCTGGCGCGCGCCGAGTCGGAGCAGGATTCCATGCAGATTGCCGGCTGTCATGAACGGCTTCAGGAAATCGACGGTTACCAGGCCGAGAGTCGCGCCGCCCGGCTGCTGGCGGGCTTGGGCTTTGCCGAAGCTGAAATACGCCAGCCGTTAAACAGTTTTTCCGGTGGCTGGATAATGCGCTTGAATCTGGCTCGGGCCTTGATGTGCCGCTCGGATTTGCTGCTGCTCGACGAGCCGACCAACCACCTCGACCTGGATGCGGTCATCTGGCTCGAACACTGGTTGAAACGTTATCCCGGCAGTCTGATGCTGATTTCTCACGACCGTGACTTTCTGGATGCGGTAGTGGATAGCATTGCCCACATCGAGGAGCAGCGCATTACGTTCTACCGCGGCAACTATTCCGCCTTCGAGATACAGCGCGCCGAACGCCTATCGCAACAACAGGCGGCCCATCATAAGCAACAGCAGAGCATTGCGCATATGCAAAGCTATATCGAGCGCTTCCGCGCCAAGGCCAGCAAAGCGAAACAGGCGCAGAGCCGTATCAAGGCGCTTGAAAAAATGCAGCTGATTGCACCGGCGCATATCGACTCGCCGTTTCATTTCGAGTTTCGCGCTCCGACCGCGTTGCCGAGCTCGCTGATTAAAATCGATCGCGTCACCACCGGTTACGGCGATAAAATGGTGCTTGAGCAAATCGAGTTCTCCCTGATCCCCGGGGAGCGTATTGGTTTGCTGGGCTTGAATGGCGCCGGCAAGTCGACCTTTATCAAATTACTGGCGGGCGAAATACAGGCGTTTCAAGGGGAGATTACGCGCGCCAGGGAATTGCGCATCGGTTACTTCGCCCAGCATCAGGTGGAACAGCTCGATCTCGAGGCGAATGCCTTGCTTAGCCTGCAGCGGATCGATCCCGGATTGAGCGAGCGTGAGATTCGCGGTTATCTCGGCGGCTTTAATTTTCGCGGCGACAAGGTATTGCAGGCGGTAAAAACCTTCTCCGGAGGGCAAAAGGCGCGTCTGGTGTTGGCCTTGCTTATCTGGCAGCGGCCCAATTTGCTGCTACTGGACGAACCCACCAATCATCTGGATCTGGAAATGCGCCTGGCGCTGAATCAAGCGCTGCAGGGTTTCGATGGCAGTGTGATACTGGTGTCGCACGATCGCCATCTGTTGCGCAGCGTGTGCGATGATTTGTGGCTGGTTGACCGCGCTGCGCTGCTGCGATTCGACCGGGATCTCGACGCTTATCCCGCCTGGCTGGCGCAGCGTAAAGCCAACGGGCAAAGCCGGACCGCGACGGTCGCCGGCAACAGCCAGAAAAAAAGACGCCAGCTGAAGGCGCATACCGCCAGGTTAAATAAGATAGAGCGCGAAATCGCCAGCCTCAATACGACGCGCGAACAGCTCGAGCAGCAATTGAGCGTTAACTCGATATATGATGAAAGTAACCGAGTAATGCTGAATTCGACTCTGGCTGCCCAGGCCGAGAACCAGGAGCGTTTAAACCTGGCCGAGGAGGACTGGTTGGAGTTAAGCGAATCCATCGAGACGATGCTGCAAGAACCGGGCTAGTCCGCGCGGCAGTCGCCTACAATTTTTCCCAGGATCTTAAGCGCGCCCTCGGTTTCCGGGGTCCACGGCGAACCGCAGTTGATCCGTAGGTGGTTTTTAAAGCGGCGCGTGGCCGAAAACAATATGCCCGGGGTGATGCATAGCTGTCCGGGGAAAAACTGAAGAAGGAAGTAAAGGTCTTGCTGTTCCTAATGTTTGGGGTTACAACCCCGAGTGCGAACTCAAAAACAAAAGGAACAACAAGGTGTACAGTAATACTCGATTTCATCAACTTTTAGAAGCCCTTCCGCGTAATTTGATTGATCGAATTTCGTCTAGCCTCCAGGCTGGCCGTTACGATAAATCCTTCAAGCCCTATGACCACCTATTGGCATTGTTATACGGCCAGATCTCAGGCGTCCGTAGCCTGAGAGAGCTCGAGACGGGTTTCAACGCCCAGGCAGCCCATCATTACCATTTAGGCACGGGGCCGATCCGGCGTTCCACCCTGTCGGATGCCAATCAACGCCGTAATCCGGTTTTGTTCAAGACGGTGACAGAACAATTGATGGCGTTTATGCATGGCAAACAGCGCCGCGAGCTAACTGAGCTAACCTATCTACTGGATTCCACCCCGATTCAGCTCAAGGGACATGGATTTGACTGGGCCGAAGCCAGCGCGACTTCCCGTAATCAGGGGCTCAAGGTTCACCTGATGATTGAACAGCGGGGTCACACACTGGTTTATCTCAATATCACCTCACCGACAGTGAACGATGTCGTCGATGCCCGACACCTCCGATTGGAAGCGGATGCAACCTACGTCTTTGATAAGGGCTACTGCGACTATGGCTGGTGGCAACAGATTGATGAGGCCGGGGCGACTTTCGTGACCCGGTTTAAGCGCAATGCGGCGATCCAGGTAGTGGCACAGAATCCATGCGATGGCAAAGTCATCCTGTCTGACGAATGGGTCGAATTTCGCCACCGCAGTAACCGAGCAGGTCATAAAAATGGCTATCACGGCCTGCGGTTACGCCGCATCAGCGTGTATCGTGAAGGCAAGTCACCCCTCATCCTGGCGACCAACGATATGGACAGTTCAGCCAAGGATATTGCTGAACTTTATCGCAAGCGTTGGCAGATCGAGCTGTTTTTCAAGTGGCTCAAGCAAAACTTGAAGCTAAAGCGCTTTCTGGGCAAAAGCCAGAATGCAGTCAGCCTGCAAATTTACGCGGCCATTATCAGTTATCTGTTGTTATGGCTCTATCGATCACGTCGGTGTGCGCCGAATACATCGTTACACCTGCTGTTGGTGGAAATACGAGAAACCCTGTTTACTCGTTTACCAACCGGGGTACAGCAGATGTATCGACGAAGACGACGAGAACGCGCGGAACTGATCGAGAAAACACAGTATGTTCTTTCCTATTAACTTTCCCCGGACAGCTGTGCGGGGTGATGGCGATATTTTGTTCCAGCGCGCGATTGAAAATATCGATGCAGTCGCAACTGCGGGGCATTTCCACCCACAGCACGTTGCCGCCATGCGGGTGTGAAATGCGGGTCCCTTCGGGGAAATTCCTGGCAATCATAAAGCGGCCGCGTTCAACCTGTTCGCGCATCGCGACGCGCAGCCTGACCAGGTGCCGATCGTATTGCCCGCTGCTGAGGAATTCCGCCAGCGCGAGCTGATTGATCGACGACGTCGCTGAAGACCAGGCCTGTTTGAATTGCAGAAACTTTTTGTGATAGCGACCTGCAATCACCCAGCCGACGCAGTGGCCCGGGGCCAGGGTTTTCGAGAACGAAGAACAGCTCAGCAACGAGATTGTTGAGGTCGTATGATTTTGCGGGGCGGGGCGGTTTGTCGCCAAAATAAACGCTGCCGTAGACATCGTCCTCGATCAGCGGTATGTCGCGTTCCGCCAGCAGGTTGACGAGTTCGCGTTTGCCTTCCTCGGGCATTTGGCAGCCGAGCGGATTGCTGGTGTTGGGTGAGGCCATTACCGCCTTGATATCCATGGTATCGAAGGCTTCTTCCAGCGCGTCGAGATTCAGTCCGGTTACCGGATCGGTATCGATTTCAACCGCCAGCATGCCCATTTGTTCGATCATCCGCAGCACGGCAAAATAAGTCGGGGATTCGACCGCGATGATATCGCCGCGTTTGGCCACGCTGCGCAGGCTGATCGACAGCGCCTCGGTAGCGCCCGAAGTGATGATGATATCGTCGGCGCTGACTCGGGTATAGTTTTGCGCATACTGTTGGGCGATTTGCTCGCGCAGCTTGCGATCCCCGGGCGGGAACATATAGTCCATGCTTCTTTGCGGGTAACGGCTGATGATACTGCGTGTTGCGCGGGTCAGCGACTTGACCGGCATGAATTCCATCGAAGGATTCGAAGTGCCGAACGGGATGATGCGCGGATTGTTGGCGTTGCGGAAAACTTCCTCGAACAAATCGCCGAAACGAACGCGCCGGGCGCGGCCCCGGGTCGCGGCCGGCTTGTCGATATCGTTGATTTGATTGACCAGCGCATTGACATAAAATCCGGATTGCGGCTTGGCGCTTAAAATTCCCTGATCTTCGAGGTTGACATAGGACTGGGTAATCGTTGCAATACTGACCCCAAGCTGTTTGCTGAGTTTTCGCAGCGATGGCGCCTTGTCGCCGGGTTTGAGATCTCCCTTTTCGATCAGCTGGTTGATGTAGCGTGAAACCTGGGCGTATTTGTAGGTTTCGGGGCGGTTAACTGTCATGGTATTTCGTCAACTGTAATGTAATGATTTTGAAAAAATTGTAACTGTTATTATAACAGTTTCGTCCATATTATTGCATCATTGCCGGTGCGGCACACTGCTGTCCGGAATAAATCATAATGCCAACTGTGCTTGATGTATTTGGAAATCGGATTTCCATTTTCGTCGTCGTTTAAGTACTTCGAATTCGAGTCTGGGTCGCTGGAATAGAGTCGATTTGAGTTCCGCCAGCCACAGATAAAAACCGCGTCTCGATCCACAAAGTTGCCGGTATAGATCGGCGATGAGATACGTGATCAATGCCACCAGTATCTGGATTTTGACCGCATTCTCGCTTTGACCGAGAAACTTTTTGATTTTCAGGTTCTGCTTGACCCACTTGAACCAGAGTTCGATCGCCCAACGCTGCTTGTACAGCGCTGCAACTTCTTCAACCGGGACCCCCATCAGGTTGGTTACCAGTACCAGCGGGTCCACATGATCCTCTCGATGCACCACTATTCGCCGCAACGGTTTGACGTAGTTGTTTTTCCGGCCGCCGCCAGGCCATTTGTTTTTAAACTCAATGACCTCATCCGACAGTATATCTCCCTTCGTCGAGCGGCTTTTGAGCACCCTGATCGATGCGTTACGCTTTAACGGGTCACAAGAAAGCACCCTCCTGGTCGATTTGATGCC
>DS021198.1:419245-447786 GCA_001735895.1 Olavius algarvensis Gamma 3 endosymbiont
GAGATGTCGATCTCGAGTTGATCGCTTCGAACAGCGATCTGGGTCCAGTTCTCGCGCCTTGTGCTCATGGTAGGTCGACGGAGCAATCGGCAATCGCTTGCAGATTGGCTCGACTCCGTAATCGACCCGGTGATCGTCGATGAACGACACCATTATTTCGGTCGGCGGCCGAGCTCCGCCTGGGCGAAATAGGCAGAAGCCTTGCGCAGAATTTCATTGGTCTGCTTGAGCTCTCGATTTTCGCGTTCCAGTTCCTTGAGGCGATCTCGCTCGCTCGTAGAGATGCCGCCACGCTTCCCCTGGTCAATCTCTGACTGTCGCAAGAAGCTCGCGTAGAGAGGGTGCCTCAAATTTGATGGCGTTCACATTTTTGGCGCAGGATTCCCGGGAAATTTGTCGGAAGCTTGGGATCATGGAAGTTTGGGTTCACCCATTTTCCTGACCCATTTTTCTAAAGTTTCTTTGATCCTTGTTCCTGTTTGCCGATCGTGGTCATGGCTCCTTTGCCGAGTTCGGCAGTGCGGCGGACTTGATCTTGTCGTCGCGCAGCCGCTCGCGATACTTGTCGCGCGCCAGTTTCTGCATATCTTCAACGATATCGCTCTCGTCAACGATTTCCCGTCCGAGCAGTGTTTCGATCGCGTCTTCGAGCGTCACGATACCCGAGGTCTGGCCGAATTCATCTTCGACCAGGCACAGGTGCACGCGGTTTTTGATCATCAGGTCGAGCAGTTGGTATACCGGAAGTTTCTCCGACACCCGGAGAATCGATTTGGCGAAGTCTTCGATAGGCTGCTGCCCGTGCCCATCGCGTTCGGCCACGAATAGATCATTCCGCAAAACCTTGCCGGTGATGTCATCGGTGTTTTCATCGTAGATTGGGATGCGGGAAAACCGCAGTGTCCCGGGGTCGTCGAGTGCTGCGCTGACAGTTTGTCTCTGGTCTAGCATGTGCACCACGGTGCGCGGCGTCAGAACCGTTTCGGTGGCGATTTCGCGCAGGTTCAATGCATTCGACAGATAGTCGTTTTCGTGTGAAATCAGTGCACCGCCTTTTTTGCCGAGCGCCGCCATGGCGATGATTTCCGCACGGGTTACTTCAACATCACCGTTGCGATGGAAGAGCCTGGTCAGGCGAGTCGAAATCCAGACCAGCGGGTAAACCAGCTTTACCAGCCAAAGGATCAGATAGGCCGAGGGAATGGCCAATACGCGCCAGTAGGTCGCGCCCAGGGTTTTAGGAATGATTTCGGATAAGTACAGGATCGCAAGTGTCAGCAACACCGCGATCAGCGTTTCCCATTGGACCCCGAAGATCTGGACAGCCTGGGATCCAACGCCCGCCGCACCCATGGTGTGAGCGAAGGTATTGAGGATCAGAATACTGGAAATAGATTCGTCCAATCGTCCCTTGACTCGCGTCACCACAGCACCGCTGTGCGGCTTCTCCGATTGCATATTTTCGACGTAACTCGGCGTCATCGACAGCAGCACGGATTCCAGTATCGAACATAAAAAAGATATGCCAATGGCGATTGCCAGGTAGACGAATAGCACTGTCATTATTAGTAAGTAAGGTTAAGTACCCTTTTCTTCAATTCAAGCGGTAATTATCCGGCTGGATTACTGTTGCATCGACGCGAAATGGCAGCGTTATCGGATCCTGCTGTTAATTGTTGGAATTATAGCGATAGCTTACCTGATTTGCCCGAAGTAACGGGGACCAGATTTAGCTGCGAAGCTAGAAAACCACATGAAAAATGTTGCCGGCGCGAGGACTCGACTCCCGGAACTGCTGATTGCAAGTCTGTGTAGCAATCGCAGTTAATCAATGAATTATTGGAATTAGATTAAAAAACCAACCGCAATAACCCCCTGTTATATCAGCGTGATTTCCGAGGGAAATATTACTTTTGGCCGATTTCAAAAAAGTTAATAGGTATACTGTCCCGAATGGCACTAAGTTAAGCCCAGTTATCGTAGAAAAACAAGAGCCGGACATTGCCTGAAATGGGATAATTAGGCATGAAAAATCCCAACCTGTTTTTGCCAGGATTTCACTTGGCAACCCTGCGTCGAAGACCTCGATCAGCGCGTCAGAAATTGGCTGATCAAGTTGCTGCGATACGTCGAAAGTCTATCGGGCAACTGGCGCAATGCTTTGCAGATTTTGTCCCTTGCCAACTCCTTCATCCTCACCAATTCGGTGCTCAGAGCCGGCGACGATTATTCAGTAAAGAAAACACATTCTGGGGTTTCTTTTCTCAGATACTCGATGCTGATGGCGGCTGCTCTGAGGTGGTGCGCAAGTTTCAAGCTTTTGCTGCGAGTCAGTCATTGGTGTTGCCCTCATCGTCCACTTCTGCCTACTGTCAGGCACGCCGGAAACTGGAGGAATCCGATCTGGAGAGGATTCTGGCACACACCGCCAAGCAACTCATGCGACGAGGCGAAGATCGTGTTTTGCAAGGTCGTCGAGTGGTTGTCGTCGATGGCACTGGTGTCAGCATGCCTGACACCTCGGAAAACCAACAGGCATGGCCTCAAACCCGGCAACAAAAGCCTGGCTGTGGATTTCCACAGGCGCATATTTGTGCGTGTTTTAATCTTCAAACCGGGGCGTTGCTGAGTTACCAGGTGGGCAACAAAAAAAGTTCTGAACTACTCATGCTGCGGGAACAGTGGGACAGTTTCAATCCAGGAGATATTTTTCTTGGAGACAAGGCTTTTTGCAGCTTCTACGATGTTTTCAAGTTATGGAATAAAGGCGTTGATTCGGTCATTACCAAGGGCAGAAGAAAGCTCGTATCCTCAAAGGATGCGGATCAAATACTCGGTGAGGATGATCTGCTTATTCATTGGCCCAGACCGAAATGGACAAAGCAACTGAGCTATAGTCGGGAGGAATGGCAGGACTTACCTGAAAAGCTGGTATTGCGACAGATCAAAGTCAACGTAAAAGAAACCGGATTTCGTACCCGATCGTTTCATATCATCACAACATTGACAAATCCCGGTCGCTATAGCGCCAAGGCAATTGCCGATTTATATTTTCAGCGTTGGGATATCGAGCTGTTCTTCCGGGATATCAAAACCACCATGGGCATGGATATTCTACGTTGTAAAACACCCCGAATGATTCGCAAAGAGATATTGATGTACTTCATCGTTTACAACGGTTTACGCTTGTTGATGCTCAAAGCGGCCGATCAAGCCAACGTACCGATTCGCATGATTGGTTTCAAGGCCAGTGTTCAGACATTGCGGCAATGGGAGCCTCTACTAAAATCAGATCTAAGCAAACAGGAGCAAGCCCGTCTACTGTCATTGCTCTGTGATAGCATAGCCGCGAGCGTCATTCGCCCGCGCCCAGGTCGATTGGAACCACGATGTAAAAAGCGAAGACCAAAAAACTATCAACGATTGACCAAACCCAGGCATCAAATGCAAGAAACTCCTCACCGTAACAAATACCTTGCTGATAGTGCTTAACTTAGTGCCATTCGGGACAATATCCATAATTTGTCGATCGCTACATTATGGCTGCCTTTTGCGGACCGGTTTTTGCGCCTGTATGGGTGTTGGACGCCGGGGTCTGATCACGGTGGCCGCCAGTTTGCCACGCAGTCGTGATCCAACCCTAACTAGTTACGCCAACCAATCAGGTTCATTCGCCGACCCGTGGTGAAGATTCGTGTGCTTCGTCGTCCATGTGTTCGACCTTGAGCGTGAGCGGGTAGATGAACAGGAAAGCCGCGACGATGAAGTAACCGATAGCGATGCCGCTGAATTCCGGCAGATGCAGGCTGGCCGAATGGATGATCCCGATCGCCGCCATGACGCCCGCGGCGGCGGAAAAGCCGCCGGCGTTTTTGAAATCACCGTCGATCACGCTGGCGACGATTGCACCCCAGATAAGCCCGGTGATAATCGCGCCCTGCGACAACGCCAGATGACCCTCGAAGTGTGCGCCCTGTTGCAATAGCGCCGCCACCAGCGCCGGATCGCCCATATTGGTCAGATTCTCGGCGCCGGTATCCCGCAGCGCATTCATCAACGAACCCCACTTTACCATCAGGAAACTCGAGATATGGGGAATCATCGCCACGGCAACGGCCGCCATATGCGATTTTTTGACGCTGCCGGCGGTATTCGTCACCAGGCTGATGGCGACGAATACCAGGATCGGTGCAGCCGCGGCAATCGATCAGGTTGGCGAGAAATGCGAGCAATCCGAAAACGCGGCAAGTGGGATCACCACGCCGACGCCGACGATGTAGCCGCTGTGCGCCTTCATGCGCTTGTAGGCGGGATGACCGATATAAACCGTAGTCGGGAACGGCGAGCCGAACAACGCGCCGACCATGGTGCCGACGCCGTCCGTCACCTGACAGGTGGCGACCGGGTACTTATCGCCCGCCGCTTCCGCCGATTCGACGTTGTTCATGGTTTCGATGAAGTTGTAGATTTGCACCGGTATCAGCACCAGGAATAGCTCGATGTTGTCGAACAGGTGCTGGATACCGACGAACAAATCGCCGAAGTAAGGAATCGGCGGATAAAAACCGACGCCGTCGAAACTGATCGATGCCTTGCCGAGCATGAAAGCGATCAAGGTGCCGATGATCAGCGCCACCAGGCCGGCGGGCAGATTGAAAGGCAGTCGATAGCGCCCGACCAGGCCCCAAACGATGACCAGCATGGAGATAAAGCCGATGATCGGGTCCTCGAACACTTCGGCGAAGGGGACCGTGCCGATGAACACCAGTGCGATACCGCAAAGGGTGCCCAGCATGCCGGCGCGCGGGGTCACGCGCTTTAGAAACGGACCTACCAGCGCCCCCAGGGCGGCGACGATACCACCCATGAAACCGGCGCCGATGCCAACCTGCCAGGCCAGTAGCGCGTCGTTGGTGGCCCAGTAGATCGGACCGATTACGCCGAACAGGTACACGAACATGACCGGCGTGCTGATGCCGTAGGGCAGGGCGGTGACTGCGCGGCCTTCGCGTCTCGCTGCCTGGCGCGCCAGGACCGTGTAAACCACGACACCTGCCAGGATTGCGATCGCGGCGCCCGGTACGATGCGACCGAAGACGATCTCGGGCGGCATGTTGAACACGAACTGACAGATTGCGCTGAGCACCATCAAGTTGATCAAGTTATCGGTAAACAGCGCCCAGAAAGCGCTAAAATCGCTGCGTGAAAAAAGGTGGTAGGTATAGCTGTTGTTATTCATGGTTGTCTCCCCCTTGTTGTTATCTGTTTTATGCGCGCGCTAAAAAATCCCGCAGGCTTGCTTCGAGCTGGCATTTGCGCTCGGCGCTGGCAAAACTCGCTTCGATCGCGTTGAAGCTGAAGCGCGCAATCTCGTCCTCGCTCATTGGATGGGCCGCCGCGAGGGCGACGAAATTGTCGGTCATATAGCCGCCGAAATAAGCCGGGTCATCCGAATTCACCGTGACGCAGAGTCCCCGGCGCAACAAATCGACAATATTGTGTTGCTGCATATTATCGAAAACCCGCAGTTTGACATTCGACAGCGGGCACACGGTGAGCGGCAGGCGCGCGGCGATCAATTGCTGCACCAGCTCCGGGTCCTCGACGCAGCGCACGCCGTGATCGATACGTGCAACCTTCAGCAATGCAATGGCGTCGCTAATATAACTGGCCGGACCCTCCTCGCCGGCGTGGGCGACACTGAGGAAACCGGCATCCAGCGCTTCCTCGAACACGCGCTGAAACTTTTGCGGCGGGTTGCCGGCTTCGGCCGAATCCAGGCCAACCGCGATGATCTTGTCGCGATGTGGCAGAGCCCGCCGCAGGGTGGCGACCGCCGAGTCTTCGTCCAGATGGCGCAAGAAGCACATGATTAAATGGCTGCTGATACCGAGCTCGGTTCTGCCCCGTTCGAGCGCGCGCAGCAGGCCGTTTACGACCGTATCGAACTCGATACCCCGTTCGGTATGAGTCTGCGGGTCGAAAAAAATCTCGGTATGCAGCACATTGTCCTGCCGGCAGCGCAGCAAATACGCCCAGCACAGATCGAAAAAGTCCTGTTCCTCGATCAGGACGTTGGCGCCCTGGTAGTAAATGTCGAGAAAGGATTGCAGATCGCTGAATTCATAGGCGGCGCGGACTGCGGCCGCAGAATCGAACGGGATGCTGACCCCGTTGCGCCGCGCCAGCTCGAACATCAGTTCGGGCTCGAGACTGCCTTCGATGTGAAGATGCAACTCGATCTTGGGCAGCGCCTGAATGAAGGTCTCCATGGGCGCTCATATTCTCATAAAACCGGCGCTCAGGTAATAGCCTCTGTATACAAAGAATCAGGCAGTAGCCGGAAGCGGCTCGGTAGTGCCGGCAAGAAGTAACCTATCGGTTAACGGCGCTAGCACATGGCCGAGTGTCGGATTTGCATCGACAATAAAGCTGATGCCGGCCTGGCTACTTTGTAAGTTATAGAATAGGCTTTTAAACTGCCCAATAATAAGCAGGGTATCACGCGCGTCGGCGTCGCTATGACGTGGTCAAACTTTTTGATACACCCCAGTTAAGCGGCATGCTTCGTTTCGAGTAGTCGTTTTTCATAATCATTCGGGCTGACATAATTCAGCGTCGAATGTAATCGATATGGGTTATACCAGCTGGATATGTACTGCAGAATATCCTGCTGTGCTTCATATCGAGTCTGATAATTTCGCCATTGCACCCGCTCCTGCTTCAGACTGCCAAAGAAGCTCTCGACCACCGCATTATCCCAACAGTCACCTTTACGGCTCATGCTGCCCTGGAACCCGTTGATTCTGAGTAATTTTCGGAATGCCTTGCTGGCATACTGAGACCCACGATCCGAGTGATGGATTAAACCTGCCTTGGGTCGGCGCTGCCAGGCGGCCATCTTCAAGGCATCACAGACCAACTGCGATTTCATCCGAGGGCTCATGCTCCAGCCCACAACCTTTCTCAAACCTATCACGACAGCCAGGTAAAGCCAGCCCTCCTGGGTCCATACATAAGTCACATCCGCTGCGTAGACCTGATCAGGCTGGGGCACATCAAATTGCCGCTGAAGCAGATTGTCGTACACCGGTTGTTTGTGATTGCTGTTCGTGGTCACCTTGAATTTCTTGCGATGACGTACCTGAACTCCGGCCTCCCGCATCAAATTCCGCGCCTTATTCCGGCTCACCGGATAACCCAGACAGTTCAGGGCCCGTTTCATACGTCGGCTGCCGTAGGTATGATCACTCGCATCATCAACCCGCTGAACCCACTCCAGCATTTCCTCATGCTCGGGATCAGGCGGTCTTGTGTCCATCTGGCGCCGGTAGTGGTAATAACATGACCGGTCCACACCCAGCACCCGACACATCAGGCGAACGGGAAAGGTATGTTGTCAAAGTCAGATAGTTAAAAATGACAGCATGCTGCAGTTCCTGCTCTAATAAATAAGACTAGCTGACTCGAGCCGGCAAGCCGTTATAGCGGTATTATAAAACCGTGCATAGAGGACATTTGACCGCAAATAGATATCCGCTCGGATGATTTCGCTGGGGTCGCCGCCGGCCGTCACGCCGGTTCATCTGCGCGTAGAGCTTTCTTTCCATGGCGATCACTTTCAATTCATGCGCGCCAGGATTATTTCGCAACGCGTTTATTTCATCCGCAGCAAGGTTTCCAGACAGAATTTGGATGTGCAATAGTTCATGCAATAAAGCGTCCGCAGGTGATACGCTGCAATCCTGCGAGCAATGTAATGAGGACATTTTTACTCCTGCACGACTGTCAAATTTAATTGTTATAGAATCGATTGCCCTGTTTTTACCTTTGGCTAGCGTAGACCAGCGGCTTGAGTCGTACTGCATCGTCCATTCGGCAGCTGTAAGACCGGTCAGGATCGCAACGGCTTCGGGATATCGGGAATAATACCGGGACATCTCGCGCAAATCAGATTCGACATATTTCGGATCGCCGACTTGTGGCCGGTAGCGCGCCTTAAGTAAGCGGTAAATATAATTATTGCCTCCGGTTCCAATTTGCGCCGGTAATTCACCCCTTCCAACTAGATCAGAAGACTGTATTACCTGCCTGGCTAAGACTTCGCCGCTTATGCAAAGCAAAAACGAGATGCTTAAGACGGCCACGGCAAAAAAGTAGCAACCATACGGGGATACGGGTTTTTGCAACAGCCATACTTTGAGTTTGTCTTCCATAACGGGATATATCGGAAAACATGCTGAAAAACTGAGTTTTCAGGTAGGGCAAGAGCTGCCTGCAGCGATCAAGCAGGCTTGATCTGCGGCATAGTAGAACTGAAGATTATGCTTTTAAAATGGAGGTAAGTGAAAGAGACCTCCATTGTAGGAAATTTATTAGAATTCCGGCCGGGCCAATGCAACGGGTTGAACCAAGCACTCCCGCAAGAGAACCGGACTCTGCCGCCTTAAAACGATGCGGCCGATCCCTGAGGAAACTCCGATTTATTCAGAGTTTTCGCGGCACGGGGATGTGAAGATTCGAACGGATAGTAAACGCCTGAATCGATCCACGAGCATCTACTCAAGCTGTGTCAGCGCCGCCAAATCAAGTTTCTCGAAGTGAGCCAGCGGCACTGGGTGGCTGTGACAGTCTGACTTGGGACCGTCAGGGCTTCGAATCCGCATTCGCCGACTGTTGGCGGCGCTTTTAACTCAAAAATCCAATCTGGCTCTATTTATTCGCCGCCTCCCCTCAAATCGCCTGAATCGGACTGCAGCAGAGACATGTTCGTAAGAAATTGATTGCCGTAATCGGCCGTCGCTCGGCTAGTCTCGGGAGCAATGCCGACGATGTTAAGCGATAATTCAAAGCCAGCGGTCTTGTCGGAAAAATCAGGGAAATCCTTTGGCAATTCTTTCAGGTTGATCTCCACACTTGATTCTGGTGCGAGGAAGCTTTGTTCGTTGCCCAGTGAATCGGGAATTTGCAGAAAGCCCGCGTCGTTCAAGGTTAAAAATTGATTGCCTCCGGATAAAATCTGAATATTTTCCACCTCGCCGTCAATATTTGCCGTGTTGGCGGAGACGTCAAGCTCGTCGATGTCAGCCTTAATCTGAATGGAATTACTTGCAACCAAGGTAGCTTCGGTCACGGTGAACTCACCCTGAATATCATTCGACTGAACCGAAACCTTTTGCGCGGTGACGATGGTATCGACGGAGTCCGTGGCCACCAAGGTAGCTTCGGTCACGGTGAACTCACCCCGGATATCGGTCGACTGAACCGAAACCGTTTCCGCAGTGACGATGGTGTCGACGGAATCCGTGGCCGCCAGGGTGGCTTCGGTCGCGGTGAACTCGCCCTGAATGTCGCTCGACTGAACCGAAACCGTTTGCGCGGTGACGACGGTATCGACGGAATCCGTGGCTTCCAGAGTAATGTCATTCGCATTAATGCTTCCGGTTATCTGCGCCGCCTTGACGTCGACGCCATTGAGGGCATTGACCGTACTATTCCCCAACTTCACCTCCGCACCATTTACTGTGAGTGAGTCGACATTGGTGGTTCCGGCCGAAGCATCGAAATCACCGGAGTTGACGGTGACTTCCCCGACGCGCACGATTTGGCCGATATCGACCGACGTCACCTTCCCGGTGCCTGCATTCAAGGTCAAATTCTGCTCTGTCGACCCGGCCCCGTCTACGGCGCCTAGCAATTGAATCACCCCGTTGGCCTGACTGGTGTCGATTACCGTGTCACTCCTTAAAACGGTGTCGCCCCGTGCAACAAAAGCCGCGGTCTCGTAACTGCCGGATAAATTGGCAGTTCCGGTAAGGTCGAGGGTATGAGCCCCATTGACCGACGACAAGCTAGTCACCCCGACACCGCTATCGATGAATAAGTCGGCGATGATTTCTACCGAGTCGCGCAGCGTCGCTCCCTCTGCTACGGTGAGCATACCTCCTAGGCCGATTTCGGTGCCGGCGGTGGTTTCTAAACTCGTCGTGTTCACGCCGCCGGCATCTAGTAAAAGTGCGACTTTCTTGTCAACGACAACTTTTTCGCCATAATTTCCGGCGCCAACGTTGACTGTATTATCGGCTTGGGCAAGGTTGACGGCACGCTGGATGGCTCCCGCTTGAAAATGGTCACTGAAATCGGTGACGAAGACTTCGCCGGCACGCAACGACACCAGACCGCCGCTGGCGCTGTGATCGATGGCATCGAAAATCCGATCCGAAACGGAAAACAACTCACTGTTATCCATGGTCGAGACTGCGGCATTTTTAAACGAGGCGGCAGTCGCATCGACATAGAGGCTATTACCATTGCGGTTAACGCCTGCAACCATGTCCAGATTGATATCGTCGCCCTCGGTCTGCAGTCCGTCCGGGCCTTCACTCAAAGTCTTGGAGCCGAGAAAATCGGTGTTTCCCAGATTCAGGTTTGTATCGCTATGCTCTGCGACGTTTGATAAAAACAAGCTGCCGCCGAAACCCGTATGCGAATTTCCGCCACCCAGGCTGACATCGTTCAAACTCAGATTATCGAGCCCGTCAAAACCTTGAATGCCAAGATGAGAGGCAGCATAGTTACCGGTCACGGTCACATTATCGAGCGTCACCTTACCCATGGCGGCGAAACCACCCGCAGCGAATGAACCATTCGCTTCCAGTCCTCGCATTTGGATGCCGTAACGCGCCGCTTCGCTGCCATCGTTGGAAATATCGATGTCGGACAAGTCCGCATTGCCGTTAAAATAGTATAATAATAGGTCGCCAACTCCCTGCGATCCTTCAACCCGGCCATTGTTCAAAAACACGGCATCCTTCATGGTCAGTTGCGCGAGACCGCTGCCACCGGTGGCCTTGCCGATGACCCTAAAACCGTTTTCCTGATGGTTTTGATAGCGGGTGTCGGTCACGATCAACTCACCCAGAACCGAATTCGGTGCCAGGTAAAAACCGGACTGGGCGCCGTTGACACCGTCAAACCCAATGCCCGACACGGCGACCGTCGCATCGGCGCCGATGCTTGAAGCGATTAGCATACTGTTCCCACCGGCGGCGGCCAGTATCGTGCTAGAGCTGCCGGCCCCCGTCAGCGTCACGGCTTTGTCGATGACGACATTTTCAACATAGCTACCTGCCCGGACATCGACATGACCACCGTCAACCACGCCATCGATGGCGGCGTCTATGCTCGCCAATGGTTGCCGTAAATTACCGAGGCCATTACCGAGATTGAAATCATCGGTTGCCGTGAAACTGGAACCGGCGCTCACTTCGATATGCGAACGATTGCCAAATTGCGGCGTGCTTGCCAGCAGGCCATTCGAGCCGTAACGGCGATCGAGGACGCGCATGCCGCCGTTGCTCTGCGATAATGCCATGATGTCCGCGCCATACAGTTTTTGGTCCGTATGCGGTGAAATTGAATAGGCGGCATCGCTGACGCCGTTTAGAAATACGATATCCCATTCATTGCCGTTCGCGCCGACGGCGTTATTGCTCAGACTAATATTGTCGCTGCGAACCAGAAATGAGCCTTTTGTATTATCGATCAAGTTTCCGCTGGCCCTAGCCTCGCTGCCCGTAAAAAAGGAAACGCCGCTGCGGGTGTTGCGAATGGTATTGTTCAGAATTGAAGCGCCTGTTACGCCAGGGCCCACTGTGACCCCAAATGAATTTCCTTCGCTATCCCAATCGACCTGGGTAAAATGGCTATCGAATGGACCTACGAGTTCCATGCCGGAGAGCGTGACGTCATCGGCCGTTATGTTAAAACCCGTCTCGTTGCGATCGAGGCTCAGTAACGCGCCCCCTGACCCGGTGAGCGTCAATCCCTGTTTATCAAGCGTCACGTTCCCCGCGTACGTCCCCGCGCCGACCTGAATGTCGTTCTGCGCCACCGCGTCGTCGACCGCCGATTGAATTTGACCGTAAATTATGCTCGGATCACCTGTCGACGCGGTGGTGTTGCCGTCGATGACGACATTAGTAACAAAACTATTATCGGCTATAACCGAGGCAAAACTATTGTAATTAACATCACCTGTTGCAGCGTTCGCTGAACGACGTAGATGAACAGGATTCGCTGTATTAAAGCGGTTACCGCTAAAGCTTGTCGGCGCCGCCCACAATTCAATCGAGGCATAACTGCTGTCACCGGTAAAACTATTCCCTTCGAGGCGGCTGTCGGTTGCTTCATTGCCCAGGGCTAACTGCGCCCACCCTTGAAATTCGTTGTTCAGGATTGCGATGGTGTCAGAGGCCCGGCTGCCACCGAGACTGGCAGTGCCGTTGATATAAACCAATTGCAAATCCGTACCGCTGCCTGCCGCTGTAAAGATATTCTCCCGAAGTATATGGCCGTGCTGACCACCCTGGGTATCGAGCGCTATTTTGTTCTCTGCAGCGATGACGCTATTGTTCTGCAAGATGGCGCGTTGCACATCTTCGTCGAGATGTACCGCGCGAAGGCCCGCAGCTTCAATACGGAAGCCTTCATCGTCGCCAATGCCGCCGACCGTCACATCGTCGGCGGCAATTAATACCGTTGCTGCCTGACCACCCGCCTGTCCCTGAATGGTCGTTTGATCCTCGCCCGCGCCGATGAGGTTTAGCGATTTATCAATGACAATGTCTTCAGCATAAGTCCCGGCCGCGACAGTTACGGTTGCGCTGCCGGCGGCGACATCGACGCCGTCCTGAATCTGGGCGGTACTGGCTACATTCACCGCCGTTCCCTCACCGCTGAGAACCTGATTTGCACCCAGTTTAATATCGGCATTGAGATTAATGGTGAGTGCATTATCGGTGTCTTGGTCTTTAAAATTCAAACTGGCGGTACTGGTTTGTGCCGATGAGTCGATTTCAGCATCCACATTGATCGTTTTTTCGGCGGTCACATTAACCGTGCCGCCGCTGTTTAAGGAATCGACCAGCGCGATTGCCGCGCCGTTGTCGACGGTTAACGTGACCGGATCCAGCGTGAGTACGCCGCCGGGCCCACTCCCTCCATTTAGATTAACCCCGGCATCGAGGTCGAGTTGCGCGCCCGATAATTCAGCAAAACCGCCGCCATTGGCGCCTGAGACGTCGACTCGAGTACTATCGGATATGATGGTCTCTGCCCCTTTTACCTTGATATACCCCCCGGTTTGACCCGCCTCGCGCCCGGATGCGTCGAGGCTCCCGGCTACGCGGACTTGACCGCCTTCGCCGCCCAATAACACGATTTCGCCATTGTCGAATTCCGCGCTGCGAGCCTGTATATAGCCATCCATATTGATCGCCTGATCGAGGATGCCTTTGGCGGTATTGGCCGTCAGCAATACGGAACCACCATCCGCATAGACCTCGCCGCTATTGGCTACCCGCAGGGATTGACCATCTACTACCTGATCATTTACCGCAAATTCGACCAGCCGATCGCCGTAAAGATCGAGCGTGAATCGATTACCGGAAGCGAGTAACACTTTCCCCAATCGGGCCTGAATGATGCCGCTATTAGTTACACCGGGCGCGACTAGGGCCGCCAGCCCGCCTTCGGTTATATTGATGTTGCCCTGGTTTTCGACTGTCGCCGAAGTCGTTGTTGGCGCCGTGAAATGTAACCGGTCCGACATGAAATCGTCGTTGCTAATATGGCTGGTGGTCGCCACTAATCCGGCAACGTCGACCTGCGCGGATTGTCCGAATAAAATCCCTTTCGGATTGATTAGAAATAATCGACCGTTGGCGCTGAGCTTGCCGTAAATTTCCGAGCGCTGGTAACCGGTTACCCGGTTTAATGCCACGGCCTCACGATCGGGCTGTTGGAAATGGGTATGCTCTGCGGCGCCAATGGAAAATTCGCGCCAGTCTATAACCGCCTTATCGGTGGTTTGCAAAATATCGAGTCGGCCCGGGCTGGTGGAGGTTATCGTTGCGCTGCCGCGCACCACTTCGCCATCTTGCGGATTCGAAGCCGCTCCCGTTGCCAAGGTAGCAAGCGCAGTGAGCAGGGTGACCCGCCAAAAAATTAATCTTCTGTGTCCCATCTTTCTCCTCCCGTTCAAAACCGCCGCTCGATAGTGAAAAATACCCGAGGATCTTCACCATCGCGGCCTTCCGCCGCCACATCTCGAGTCAAGGGTACCGTGCCTTCTATGGTTCCGGTAAGCTTTTTTTGATAACTGAAACGCAGACCCAAGCCCGCTGAGGCTAAGGATTCACTCTCGAACGATGCGGTGTCGGTATCGCGATTTTCAACCGCTCCGACGTCGTAATAGGTAAAAAACTGCAATGCAAGCGGCGCGTTGCTTAGGTTTGCCGAAAAATTATGTTGCAGCTCGACTTTCAGTGCCACCCCGTGATCACCGGCCAGCTCCGATGGATCGTAGGCGCGGCCATAGTCGGAACCACCCAAACTAAATTGCTCCGATGCCAGTAGCGGATCAGCCGAATACTGGGCCGTGATGCCGAACAACATACTCCAAGCGGCGGGCAGCAGCCGCAGATACAGGAATTCAGCCGATATTTTGGCGTAATCGATGGCGCCGTCTTCACGCGACAGATCCGGGGTATCGGAATCAGAAGCATCGAGAATATCCAGCCCGTGACTAAACTCGACTTCAGCAAAGAGTCGATTACCCCGGGTATCGGCCCGATCGAATTGTAGGCCTGCTCTGAGCCCGCGTAAGCGGTCCTCTGAAAAATCAGTGTCGAGATGACATGGTCCAATAGATTGATACCACCCAGTTAAGAGATAATGAAACTTAACTGAGGTAACGATAGATGACAACGAGAAAGAAATATACGAAAGAATTCAAACTGGATGCAGTGAGCCTGGTAACTGATCAGGGCTACAGCCGGGCGGAAGCAGCGCGAAGCCTGGGCATCAATGCCAATATGCTGTGCCGATGGGTGCAAGAGGAACAATCGGGTGATGGCCAGGCTTTCCGTGGGAACGGCAAGCTGACACCGGATCAGGAAGAGAACCGTCGACTTAAAGCTGAAATCAAACGCCTGAAGATGGAGAAAGAAATCTTAAAAAAGGCGACGGTATTCTTTGCAGCAGAAACGAAATGAAATACTCGTTTATCACCCAACACAAGAATACCTTTCCCGTTCGCCTGATGTGTCAGGTGCTGNGTGTGGACCGGTCATGTTATTACCACTACCGGCGCCAGATGGACACAAGACCGCCTGATCCCGAGCATGAGGAAATGCTGGAGTGNGTTCAGCGGGTTGATGATGCGAGTGATCATACCTACGGCAGCCGACGTATGAAAACGGCCCTGAATCCGGTGAGCCGGAATAAGGCGCGGAATTTGATGCGGGAGGCCGGAGTTCAGGTACGTCATCGCAAGAAATTCAAGGTGACCACGAACAGCAATCACAAACAACCGGTGTACGACAATCTGCTTCAGCGGCAATTTGATGTGCCCCAGCCTGATCAGGTCTACGCAGCGGATGTGACTTATGTATGGACCCAGGAGGGCTGGCTTTACCTGGCTGTCGTGATAGATCTGTGTTTGAGAAAGGTTGTGGGCTGGAGCATGAGCCCTCGGATGAAATCGCAGTTGGTCTGTGATGCCTTGAAGATGGCCGCCTGGCAGCGCCGACCCAAGGCAGGTTTAATCCATCACTCGGATCGTGGGTCTCAGTATGCCAGCAAGGCATTCCGAAAATTACTCAGAATCAACGGGTTCCAGGGCAGCATGAGCCGTAAAGGTGACTGTTGGGATAATGCGGTGGTCGAGAGCTTCTTTGGCAGTCTGAAGCAGGAGCGGGTGCAATGGCGAAATTATCAGACTCGATATGAAGCACAGCAGGATATTCTGCAGTACATATCCAGCTGGTATAACCCATATCGATTACATTCGACGCTGAATTATGTCAGCCCGAATGATTATGAAAAACGACTACTCGAAACGAAGCATGCCGCTTAACTGGGGTGTATCAAAAAGTTTGACCACGTCAAGAATATCCGTAGCGGAATTTCGATAGTTGAAAGAGACATGCCCGTACAGGTTACGCGTACGGCTTCTGACAAAAGGGGTCGACAGCAACAACTCGGCGCTGCTTGACTCTGTCTCGACATCTAAATCTCTTAAAGTAAAACCCGGCTGCGAATCGGTCCTGCGCAGATTGGCAGCGATATTTGTCCCTTCGGCGGTAATTTGCTGTTGATGTTCAAACTCGAAAAAACGCAACTCATTCGTTTGGCTGGCCGTGACTAGCTGCAGCTGAGTACGATTCGATATTTCAAACAGCCCATTCACGGTCAGACCCGCTTGAACCTGGTAGGGCCCGATAAACTCTGAACCACGATTATCTAAGCTTGCGAAACCGCTATAACGATCCTGCCTAACGATCAGTGTTAAGTCGGCGGCGCCCGCCTGTGACGTGGTCAAACTATGATCGCATTTTCGTTTCTCCATACCCTGACAATTCATCCTGAATGGTTCAGAGCTTGCTTAAATTTATGGTTGCGGTAACGATAAATAGGTATTTAGTGTTCAAGGTAGAGAGTAAACTTACCTTTATGGTATAGATATAGAATGAAGGATGATTGATGAAGGTTAAAAGATTTTTTCGCTCCCTCTTCGCCACTGTGAGGCTCGCCTGTATTTCGGGAGATCGGCTGGGGAAAAACGCAAATCCCGCCATAGTTGACGTCGTAATCTCACTCACGTCCATTCCCTCCCGTCTTGCGGCCTTGCATTTGACTATAAAAAGTTTACTGGACCAAGGAGTATCCTTCGAAAAGATTGTCCTGTGGTTGCATCAGGATTTAAGCAACAAGCTACCCAAGGCTTTAGAGAAATTACAGGGAGAGCGTTTTGAAATCCGCTATTGCGCCACCACGGAGCCTCATAGAAAACTGATAGAAACTCTGAAACTGCATCCCGATAAGTTTATCGTGACCTGCGATGACGACATGATCTACCCAGATGACTGGTTGTTCCGTTTATTGGAATCATGGCATCACACACCTGATGATATCGTTGCTCACAGGTGCCGAAAAATTCGGGTTCAAAATGGAGAAATCCTGCCCTACAAGACTTGGCACAGCGAGTCGACAGGGGAAAGCACGTCGCTAACTCTGGCTTTGGGATGGGGTGGTGTTCTGATTCCGCCGGGGTCATTGGATGACCGAGTGCTGGATCGCGACAGCTACATGCGGCTGAGCCCTAATGCTGACGACCTGTGGTATAAAGCCATGGCAATGTTAAAGGGCACGGCAGTGCGCAAATCTCGCAATCCCTATCCCGCGCCGATCCCAATTATTGCGTCTCAGAGTATTTCATTGGGGCAAAAGAATATTGGCGATGATCAAAATCGAGTTCAGCTGCTAGCTCTGGCAAAGGAATATAATTTAAAATTTGATGAATAGTCTTTAATGGAGATGTGGGAATTTTCTCCGATATCGCAACCCCGTCAACTAGCGATGATTGACCAACTCGATTTGCTGTCAGTCTCCTTTAGGGCCGAGCAGCAAGTTTAGTTGCCCGGCATGACCTGTCCAAGGAATAACTGATATGAATGAGAAGCTTCAAACAATCGATTTGCAAATCGACCATCCTGAAGTCGACGACCTGCAAAATGGCTTTCGCGCGAAATCGCTCAAGGCGCATATCCTATCGTTGATTCATCGATGGCCTTACGAACAGCTTATGGTTCAATGAATCGCCGTGTCAGGAATATTTTGACTCGGCTGAAAAAGCACGTTAACGCGCATGATCAGGGCGGAAAGACGGAAATGCTCGCTCTGCAACAATCGTTAAGAGGAGCGGAAAAGGGCTTAGAGCGGCTTTTTGAGGGCGTTGAGCAAGGTTTGTTTGACCTCGACGAGACACTAAAAACCCGGCTGCAACGATTAAAGGCACGGCGCGAGGAAATCCTGATACAGATATCAGGGATCAAGCGCCGTCAAATGTTGCCAATCAATACAATTACCAATACCCAGGTAGATGCGTTTTGTAATGCACTCAAGGCACGCTTCAATGATCAGGACTCCGAATTCGGCAAAGGTTACTTGAAATTTCTGGTCGACGAAATCCGAATCGAGGATAAACAGGCGGTTATGACGGGAAGTCAGCGGGCACTGGCGGAGGCTATTTCTACGCTAAATCCGGAAAATACTGCCGGATCAGTGCCCACTTCCATGCATGTATGGTGCGCTCGGCGGGAGTCGAACCCACGACCTTTGGCTTCGGAGGCCAACACTCTATCCAACTGAGCTACGAGCGCCTGGATATTCCTGAATCGCCTGTTAGGGCTGCGGCGTGATTGTAAACTATCGCGTCGCGGTTTGGTCGGATTCGGCAAATATTTTTTGCGAATTGAGGGCTTTTCGACGATAATGCGCTGCGTTTCAGAGCCAGCCAATTCCTGGAGACACAAGTGAGTGCTACCCAACACGAGACTTTTTCGCCGCACAATATAACCGTCCTCGGCGGATTGCTATTTATCGCATTGATCATCGGAGAAGTCGTTATTGGTCCCCATAGCGACGAGGAAGTCGTGGTCGAGGTGGTCGACAGCATCGAAGATATCGCGCTGCGGATAAAGCCGGTGGTGTCTCTCGACGATATTCGCGGCAACATGTCGGTGGCTACAGCGGCCGGTGCTGCGGCCGACATGTCACCCGACCAACTCTACCAGAGCGCCTGCCTTGCCTGTCATTCTACCGGAGCCGCGAATGCGCCGAAAATTGGGGATGCACAAGCCTGGAAACCACGCCTGGCGAAAGGTGTCGGCGTCCTGGTTACGTCTGCAATCACGGGCATCGGAGCCATGCCGCCGCGCGGCGGCTCGCAATTCACCGACGATCAGATTCAGGCCGTCGTCGAATATATCCTCGATCAATCCAAGTGACATCGCCCTAAGGCGATGTCATCCCGGAAAACGCGCAGCGTTTATCGGGGGTCTCGTTCCAATCAGACCCTGCCATACGGCTAAGCTAACCGACCGGTTGTCGGTTCACGCTTGGCGCCGCTCCCGCTGACGATAGGAAATCGCTTCGGCGACGTGAGTTTCGCCGATCCGATCCGCCAGCGCCAAGTCGGCAATGGTGCGCGCCAGCTTGAGTAATTTGTGATAACTGCGCGCCGAAAGCCGCAGCTTGTCGATCGCGTGCAACATCAATTGTTCGAGCTTCTTATCCGGTGCGCATACCCGCATCAAGTCCCGGTTGTCGAGGCAGGCGTTAACGCAATCCTGTCGTTGCAGTTGGCGACGCCGTGCGGCTTCGACCCGTTCACGCACCAGGCTGCTGGTTTCGGTGGGCTCTTTACCGATGCTGAATAACTCGTGATGAGCTAGCCTGCCCAGTTCGATCTGGATGTCGATTCGATCGAGCAACGGCGCCGACAACTTGTTGCGATACCGATGGAGTTGTTCCGCGGAACAGTCGCAGACCTTGATCGAATCGCAACCGCCGGGCAGGGATTCATGGCTGCGACCAGCTGAAACCTTGCGGGAAATACCGCTTTACCGGAAGCGCGTGAAATATGAATGCGTCCGGTTTCCAGCGGTTCTCGCAACACTTCGATAACGCCCCGCCGGAATTCGGTCAATTCGTCGAGAAATAGGATGCCGTTATGCGCCAGTGAAATCTCGCCCGGTTTGGGAGTGCCGCCACCCCCCCCGCCAAGGCAACGGCTGACACCGTGTGGTGGGGGGACTGAAACGGACGTTCGAGCCAGGTCTCCGGATCGAGTCGTTGTTGGCAGATCGAGCGGATACTGGCAAGGCTCATGGCCTCTTCTTCGCACATTTGCGGCAGGATCGAATTTAGACGTTGCGCCAGCATGCTTTTGCCGGTACCCGGTGGACCCATCATCAGCATGTGATGCCCACCCGCGGCGGCAATCTCGAGCGCGCGTTTGGCCTGGCCTTGACCGCGGACTTCGGCTAAATCTTGGCGATAGCGCGGCCGTTTCGCTGCAGGCCTGGATGCGGTAACCGGTAGCGCCTCGCCACCGTTTAAGCTGGCGCACAATTGGGCCAGGGAGTCGGTCATCTGCACCCGAAGATCGCGCACCAGCATCGCCTCAGGCTGGTTCAGACGCGGAATAGTGACTGCCCGGCCGGCCCTTTTGCTGGCGATCAGCGCCGGCAGCAAGCCTTCGATTTTGCGGCACTCGCCGCTTAAGGCGAGTTCGCCGAAGCAGGCATTGTCGGCCAGCGTCGAGATATCGACCTGGTCGGAGGCGGCCAGGATTCCGAGCGCGATCGACAAGTCGTAGCGACCGCCTTCCTTGGGCAGATCGGCCGGCGCCAGATTAACCGTGATGCGCCGGGCCGGAAACTCGAAACCCGAATTAATGATCGCCGAACGCACGCGATCGCGCGCTTCGCGCACTGCCGTTTCCGGCAAGCCTACGACGGTAAAGGCGGGTAGCCCGCCGGATATATGAACTTCTACGCGCACTTCGGGCGCATCGATGCCCAGTTGTGTGCGCGTCGTCAATTGAGTGAGTGACATGGCAGAATCCTTGCTGTTGAGAACCAAACCGTTTAACGGTTTAAGGCGCGCTTCCTGCGTCCTGTGCGGCAGTCTAGCATGAAAACACGATCGGTTTCTCTGATGCTGTTTGGTCCGTCATCCGGGTTTACAACCGGCTTACCCGAATGCGTTCGCCATCTATCCCCGATGGAATATTAGAATATTAGAGTTTAGTTATATAATGTCTGGGCAAATTTCAACTTGATGACGAACAGGGGGATCACGTCATGAACATTAAACAAATGTCAGCCGTAGTTTCGGCTGCTCTATTGGCGGTCACCGTTGCCGCCGCCAGTTCGGTTTCGGTTGCCAACGAAGACAAGGCAAATCAGTCCGAACACAAATTCGAACTTGCCAAGCAGTATTACGGACAGTGCACCGATACCGACAGTGCGCAATTCGATGGAATCAAACCTCAGCTGAAGGCATTCACCGATATGGAAATCATGGCCGAAACCATGGCGGATCCGGCCAAGTTTGCGCAATTGATGACGGTGGTCAACGATCCGCGCACCATCCATGTTATGATCAAATGTGCGACCGAACCGGTTATGTGGGATACCTGGATGAGCGGTATGACCGACTTCAACAAGATGAGCCGCGCGATGGGGCATTTCATGAATCCGAATATGTACATGCAATGGATGATGGCGCCGATGAATCCCGCGATGTATCAGCCGATGATGCAAATGGCGGACCCTGGTTATTACACCCGCTGGATGAATGCGATGATGAATCCCGCGTTTTATCAACCGATTACTTCGCTGGCCGACGTCAACTGGTACACCCCCCGAATCAACTGGATGATGAACCCGCAGTCGATGCAGCCGATGTTCAACATGATGAACCTGGGCGGTTATTTTGCCCCGGCGCCGGCAGCCGGAAGCTCGGCAGTAGCGCCTGCAAACTAAGGAGTGAACTACCGGTGCGGATTTGTTCCGCACCGGTTCTTGATTTTTTTGCGAGAGTTAAACATGAAACCGAATATTGGAACCATTGATCGGGGCATTCGCGCTATCGCCGGTATCGCCTTGATTGCCAGTTTTCCGTTGGGACTGCTGTCGGGTATATCCGGAGTCGTTGCTCTGGTAGTGGGCGCGGTATTACTACTGACAGCGGCGGTCCGCTGGTGTCCCCCATACGCGCTGCTCGGCATCAACACCGGCGCCGCTAAAGACTAGCCGTTTGGCTGAGACGCCGGACACAAAACTTCAGTCCGACGGTGACTCCGGCGATTTCTCGAGTTCCTTCAAGCGGGCTTCGATCGCTTCGAGTTTTTCCCGGGTGCGCGCCAGTACCCTGGCCTGAATATCGAATTCTTCACGACTCACCATTTCATAGTTTGAAAGTTGCTGCTGCAACAGACTTTTCAGGCGCGCATCAAAATCCGATTTCGCCTGTTGAAGACCCGGCGGCAATAGCGCATTGATCTTGTCGGATAGTCGGTTAATGGTTTGATTGTCAATCATAAAAGCCCTTATTTGGTGCAATAATTTGAACTTGCGCACCATGGATGTGCAAATACAAGCCTAAACGGCCCAATTTTAACGCCTATTTGCGTGCTTGCCCTATAGAGTCGCCAAAATTTAGCCCAAGATTAATTCGGAGATTCATTCATGAAAATCATGACAGCGATTATTAAGCCATTCAAGCTGGATGACGTGCGCCAGTCGCTCGGAGAAATCGGTGTGCAAGGTTTGACGGTTTCGGAAGTGAAAGGCTTTGGGCGTCAAAAGGGGCATACCGAGCTATACCGGGGTGCGGAATACGTAGTCGACTTTTTACCCAAGGTAAAACTCGAGATCGCCATCGACGACGATCTGGTAGATCAGGCGATCGAGGCCATCACCGCCAGCGCCAACACGGGCAAGATCGGTGACGGCAAAATTTTCATCACGGCCCTTGAACAGGTTGTTCGTATTCGTACCGGTGAATCCGGTCCGGAAGCACTTTAGGAGGACGGTATGGAAAACCAGATATTTCAATTGCAGTACGCGCTCGACACGTTTTATTTTCTCGTTTGCGGCGCATTGGTAATGTGGATGGCTGCGGGCTTCGCAATGCTGGAAGCCGGATTGGTGCGTTCCAAGAATACCACCGAAATCCTGACCAAGTAATGTCGCTTTGTTCGCAGTCGCCTGTACCATGTACATGGTTTGCGGTTATTCGATCATGTACGGCGGCGGTGAATTCACGATGTTCCTGGCGGGAATTGTCGGTGATGGCGTGAGCGGTGCCGAAGATCCCGCGACTTATGCGCCATCCGCCGATTTTTACTTCCAGGTCGTATTTGTCGCAGCCGCGATGTCTATCGTCTCGGGCGCGGTCGCGGAACGCATGAAGCTGTGGGCCTTCCTGGCCTTTGCCGTGGTTATGACGGGCTTGATATACCCGTTGGAAGGGCGCTGGACCTGGGGCGGGGAGCCGGTCTTCGGCATCTACACGCTCGGTGACCTTGGGTTCTCCGACTTTGCCGGCTCGGGCATCGTCCACATGGCGGGTGCGGCTGCGGCGCTCGCGGGCGTGTTGCTGCTTGGCGCGCGCAAAGGAAAATACGGCAAGCAAGGCCAGATCTACGCCATTCCCGGCGCAAACCTGCCGCTGGCGACACTCGGTACCTTCATCCTTTGGCTGGGTTGGTTCGGCTTTAATGGCGGTTCCGTGCTGGCTACGTCGTCGGTTGAAAACGCCAGTGTTCATGAATACCAACGCGGCGGCGGCCGGCGGACTGATTGCCGCAATGATCTGGCGCGAATCATGTTCGGCAAGGCCGACCTGACGATGGCATTAAACGGGGCGCTGGCCGGGCTGGTAGCGATTACCGCGGAACCGTCGACACCTACGCCGTTGCTGGCGACGTTGTTCGGCGCCATGGGCGGATTGCTGGTGGTCTTGAGCATCGTCACCATGGACAAGCTGAAGATCGACGATCCGGTTGGTGCGATCTCGGTACATGGCGTCGTCGGTTTGCTCGGATTGCTGCTGGTGCCGGTGACCAACGATAGCGCCAGCTTTTCCGGTCAAATTATCGGTGCGCTGACCATTTTCGTCTGGGTATTCGTGGCCAGTTTCGCGACCTGGTTCGTGATCAAGCGGGTCATGGGCATGCGTGTCAGCGCAGAAGAAGAGTACGACGGTGTCGATCTCGCCGAATGCGGGATGGAAGCCTATCCCGAGTTTACCAACGCGACCAGTTAACCAATCCCAGCCGGGGCCGGAGCTGCCGGCCCCGGCTGGTCTGTGTTAATATGTGGCCGAACCAACTGAATATTCGCCATGTTGTGCCATATCTACCGCAGTAACCTCAAACTCGATACCTACCTCTACCTGGTCGACAAGGATGATTTCTCGGTTGTGCCGCAAGAGTTGTTGCGCGTTTTCGGACCGCCGGAATTCAGTTTCAGTTTCGATTTGACCGAGGGGCGCGAACTCGCCAAGGAAGATGCGGGCGAAGTAATCGAAAACCTCTCGACCCAGGGCTACCATCTGCAGCTGCAGAGCGATCAACTGACCGAGATAGATGTCGGTCATCCCCGCGCAAGCGCACTGCTGTCCGGAATAAATTAAGTTGGTGTATTTGAAAGTGTTGCAGTGCCCGGGTTTTACGAATAAAACCATAAGCGACAACTTAATTTCAGGACACTGCAACATGTATACAAATACCCGATTTGGCGAACTTTTGAAAGTCCTTCCTAAAAATACTTTCAAACGCTGCGTTGAACAGCATCGGAGCGATAAACATAACAAGGGTTTCGACAGCTGGGGGCAGTTAATCAGTCTGATGTATGCTCAATTGTCCGGTTGTCGGAGCTTGCGCGAGTTGGAGGTGAGCTACAATAGTCATTCCGCGCATCACTATCACCTGGGCTGCGGTCCGATTAAGCGCTCGACTTTATCGGATGCCAATCGCCAACGAGATGCCGGGGTATTTGAATCATTCTGCCAGCAGCTGATGGGCCGGGCTCATCGGCGAGTACGCAATGAGATAAAGGACTTGCTCTATCTGTTGGACTCGACGCCGATCTGTCTGCGCGGCCGGGGTTATGAGTGGACGCAAGCGCGTAGTATGTCACGCATTCCGGGCCTGAAGATTCACCTGCTGTATTCCCCCGACAAGCAGTTGCCTTGTGACGCTCGGATCACGGCATCGACCCAGAACGATATTGAGTATGGACGCAATGTTGAAATCGAGAAGGGCGCTAAGTATGTGTTTGATAACAATTGGTGGCATCAAATCGACCAGGAGGGTGCTTTCTTTGTGACCCGGTTAAAGCGTAACGCATCGATCAGGGTGCTCAAAAGCCGCTCGACCGAAGGAGATATACTGTCGGATGAGGTCATTGAGTTTAAAAACAAATGGCCTGGCGGCGGCCGGAAAAACAACTACGTCAAACCGTTGCGGCGAATAGTGGTGCATCGAGAGGATCATGTGGACCCGCTGGTACTGGTAACCAACCTGATGGGGGTCCCGGTTGAAGAAGTTGCAGCGCTGTACAAGCAGCGTTGGGCGATCGAACTCTGGTTCAAGTGGGTCAAGCAGAACCTGAAAATCAAAAAGTTTCTCGGTCAAAGCGAGAATGCGGTCAAAATCCAGATACTGGTGGCATTGATCACGTATCTCATCGCCGATCTATACCGGCAACTTTGTGGATCGAGACGCGGTTTTTATCTGTGGCTGGCGGAACTCAAATCGACTCTATTCCAGCGACCCAGACTCGAATTCGAAGTACTTAAACGACGACGAAAATGGAAATCCGATTTCCAAATACATCAAGCACAGTTGGCATTATGATTTATTCCGGACAGCAGTGCGCGCAAGCGGGGATCTCGCAACCCATAGTCACTGCGTAAAAAGACGGATAAATTAATGCCATGGGTGGGTGCGATTAGGGAAGGTGAAGTTATAACCGACGTGGTGCTTAATCTTTCGATACCGAATTCCGGGGTGAAATCCTTTTCATGCAATAGTACCCCGATCAAAGATGACAACGGCAATACCCAGGGTGCGCTGATTACCATTAATGATATGACCGATATACAGGAATCCAATTTATTGCTGCAGAATGCGGTCGGTGCGGTTAATGCGCTCAAAGCATGAAGTTGTGGTTAGGCGTAAAAACGCTGAATCTGAAGTAGGTGAAGTTGAACTTTCAAGCTTTTGAGAAGTGGCCTCGTTAGTCTGAACCATAAATTTCAATACTTAAGAAAGCTCTGCATAAGTCATCCTGACTTAGCAGAGCACGATAAACACAAAATGCGATTTTGTGTTTATCTTCATTTTTCAATCACTTACGTGATTAAAAAATGGCGGCACATCTTTGTGCCGCAGGAACCCCTGCATTTTGCAGAGGTTCCTTAAGTAAACTGTCACCGGAATTGCTGACGAGTTGTCGAATCCTGGAGACATTTGCGCCGAGAGGGGCGATTTGATCCTCCATTCTATCGATAGCGATGATTTCCGAATCTGCCTGTAAAGCGCAATTACGCCACCATGATCGGAAGGATGTTGTCATTTATTCGGCTCTCACGATTCATATGCCGCTGAATTGGTAAATTATAAGATCGATTCGGGTGACAGTATACCTATCTCGCACTTAATGGCTTGCGGGCGGATATCGATAATTAAGGAACCTCTGCAAAAGGCATGCTAAGGGGATAAAATTGGCGGGACAAGAATTTCGAGCCTGATCCATGACGAAGCAGCCCAGTTTTTCCGACCTCGAGTACGCCAACAAGAAGAAAACGACACGACGAGAGCGGTTTCTGCAGGAAATGGATTCCATCGTTCCCTGGAGCGTATTGGTAAAGCCGATCAAACGAGTATATCCGAAGGGACATACGGGTCGTCCACCCGTGCCCCTGGAATCGATGCTGCGAATTTACTTTCTTCAGCAGTGGTATGGTCTGAGTGATCCGGCTGCGGAAGACAGCCTGTATGACACCGAGTCGATGCGCCGCTTTGTTGGTGTCGATCTGGATTCGATACCGGATGAAAGCACCATTCTTCGATTTCGCCATCGCCTGGAAAAGAAAGGTCTGACGGCAAAGCTGTTCCAGAAAGTCGAAGGCTATCTGAATGAGCATGGATTGATCGTCAATGAAGGGACGATAGTCGATGCCACGATCATCGGCGCATCGGGCTCAACCAAGAACAAGGACAAGAAGCGCGATCCTGAAATGAAGCCCACCCGCAAGGGTAACCAGTGGTACTTTGGTATGAAGGCCCATGTGGGCACAGACACGAATGGCCGTGTTCATAGCGTGGTCGTCACTGATGCTTCGGTTCACGATTCGCAAATGATGGAAGAGCTGGTCCACGGCGAAGAGCAAACGGTTTATGGTGACAAGGCTTATGCGGATGCTGGCAAGCAAGCGAAATTCGAAGAATCGGGCGTGGAATGGCGGGTGAACCGCAAAGGCAGTAACCGCCGAAAACTGAATATTGCCGATCGGTCATTCAATCGGAAAAACAATCGCACGCGAGCCAGGGGCGAGCACGCATTTCGAATCGTTAAGGATCTCTGGGGTTATAGCAAAGTCCGCTATCGTGGCATCGAGAAAAATGCCGCTCAGGTGTTCACCCTTTTCGCACTGGTAAATCTGTACCTTTGCCGACGAGAGCTATAGGCGCTACCGGGTTAGTGCGCCTGGAATATGGGGATCAGGCTGAAAAAAGAAACAAGAACAAGAAAACCAACGAAAAATCGGACAAATCAGACTTGAAAACTGGAACCTGCTATTGCAGTCGTGAAATTTGGACGTTTTTCAGAGGTTCCTTAAGTGGATATGCGGCCACGGATTATGCCACCTCTGTCGAGACTAGCGAATTAATGTAGAAACGATCCGATGTTTGCCGGTCAAGCGTCGAATGCCTGCCTTGGCGTTTTGGATAAATACAGTTGTTTAAAATGGAAACGTCTATAAGGGTTTTCTCGGGCTAGAAAGTTTCCGCGTCGGCGGATGCGATGCAAGAGTGCATCTGCTACCATGCCGGGGCTGTCTTTTCATTTTTAATTTTCTTTAGCGCAGGACCGAGATCAATGCAGCCATCCACCTTTCCGGTCACTACCGCCCAGCAAAGCCGCGTTTCCCAAGTTGACTTCGACAACCTCGGTTTCGGCACGATTTTTTGCGACCATATGTTCAGCATGACTTACGCGAACGGCGAATGGTTTGATCCGGAGATTCAACCCTATCAGGCGATTCCCCTGGAACCGGGGGTTTCGATGCTGCATTACGGTCAGACCGTGTTTGACGGCTACAAGGCATTTCGCGGGATCGACTCCGAAGTGCGCATATTTCGCCCCGGCATGAATGCCAAGCGGCTGCATCAATCCTGCCGGCGACTTTGTATTCCCATCATGGATGCGGATGAATTGCAGGACATCATGATCCGGGCCACCCGGCAATTGATAACGCTGGACCAGGAATGGATCCCCGCGCATTGGGGCCAATCGCTTTACGTCAGGCCGCTGGTGATCGGCACCGAGGCTACCCTGGAAGTGCGGCCCGCCGACAGCTATCGATTTTTGATCATGACGTCTCCGGTGGGGGGTTACTTTGCCAATTTGGATAAGGGCGTGTCGCTGCGCGTCGAGGATAGCTTGACCCGTGCCGCCAGCGTCGGCGGGTTGGGTGCGGCCAAAACCGCGGCCAACTATGCCGCCAGCCTGTTACCGGGGTCTGAAAGCCAGCGCCAGGGGTTCGACCAGGTACTGTGGCTGGACGGCAACGAGCACCGATATGTCGAGGAAGTGGGCGCGATGAATATCTTCTTCAAGATCGGCGGCAAGGTTATGACCCCGCCACTGGGAGGCTCCATCCTGCCGGGCGTGGTGCGCGACAGCGTGCTGACCCTGCTCGACGACTGGGGTCAGGCTGTCGAAGAACGCCGCATCGGCATCGATGAAGTGATCGACGCGTTCCGCGCCGGCGAAGTCGAGGAAGTGTTTGGCGCCGGCACGGCGGCGGTGATTTGCCCGGTTGCGAGCATCGGTTACAAAGGCGAATTATTAGCGCTGGCCTCAGCCGAGCCCGGTGAATTGACGCAGCGTCTT
>DS021198.1:449335-450611 GCA_001735895.1 Olavius algarvensis Gamma 3 endosymbiont
TCAGCCTTCATTGATCAGGATCGGTACGAAGTTTTGGCTGGGCACGACCAGGTCGTATCCGGTGGCGCCGGCCTGTAGTTTAGCCAGCAGCGTTTCGTTCGAATCGTAGGTATCGACGGAAACCTTGATGCCGGTTTCTTTCTCGAATTTTGCGATCAGTTCGGGTGGGGTGTATTCCGTCCAGTTATAGATGAACAACTCGCCCTCGGCAGTCGCCGTTCCTAGGGTCAGCATCGCAGCGGCTGCGATGTACATGCTTAGCAAACGTTTCATATTGTTACCTCCGATTGGTATGTACGTTTTGTTGGCCACTCAGTTAAGAAATCAGTGCACAGTACTGGTTTGTGACTTTTTCGAAACGACCCAGTAAGCCGTGACGATAGCGACCGAAACCAGCAGTAACAGGGTGGAGACTGCATTGATCTCGGGCGTCAGGCCGCGGCGGATCATCGAATAAATATAAACGGGCAGGGTGGTTGAGCCGGCCCCGCCCACCATTAGCGTGATAATAAAGTCATCCATCGAAATCACGAAAGACAGCATGGCGCCGGCGACGATGCCCGGCATCAGCAACGGCACGGTGACATAACGAAAGGTTTCCCACTCCGAAGCGTAAAGATCGCGTGCGGCCTGCTCCAGCGATGTATCCATGCCCTCTAGTCGCGCCCGTATCGGCATGAAGGCAAAGGGAATGCAAAAGGTGATATGGGCAATGATGACATTGCCCAGGCCCCAGTTCAGGCGAATCGCGGCAAAAAATATCAGCACCGCAACGGCGGTAACGATTTCCGGCACCATCAGCGGCAGCGTAATCAGCCCGAGCGAGACCGTCTTGCCGCGAAAGTTGCCGCCCCTGGCCAGCACCAGGGCCCCGATGGTGGCGATTGCCGTGGCAAACACTGTCGCCACCGTCGCCACAATCAACGAGTTCCAGACCGCATTTTGAATATCGTCGTTGTGGAAGGCTTTCAAATACCAATCGAGGCCGAATCCGCCCCAGCTCATCACCATGCGATTGGCGTTGAATGAATAAAAAATTAGCACG
The DNA here is from genome assembly GCA_001735895.1 of Olavius algarvensis Gamma 3 endosymbiont. Classification (GTDB taxonomy): domain Bacteria; phylum Pseudomonadota; class Gammaproteobacteria. The sequence goes on from DS021198.1 coordinate 450,381, forward strand.
ACGATGGGCAGGTAAAGAAAAATGAAGAACACGACCGTCCAGGCGCCGAGGCCGCGATAGTGGCCTACGGGAAGCACCTTTTTGCCCTGGCGCGGGGATGACGGCTTTTGCATTTGAGCATTCATGATCAGGCACTGCCGTCCAGGGCGGTCCGTTTTTTGGCCGCCCTGGCGCAGAAAATCAGAGTAATGACGACGGCGGACAGCAGCAGCATGGACAGGGCCGCGCCAA
>DS021198.1:450676-462314 GCA_001735895.1 Olavius algarvensis Gamma 3 endosymbiont
TTGCGCCGGTTTTCGGGCTGCAGCGTGATGAAGTAAGCCACCGGAAATCCGAAAATCAGACACAGCAGGGTAGCGCCGAAGGAGAGCTGAAACGAGCGTAGTATGATGTTGAGATATCCTGGATTGAATACCAGCTGGTCTTTCAGATCGTATTCGAAAAAGAGTTTTACATAGGCGGCCAGCGAGCCGATGGGTTTGACGCCGCCATAGGGATTAGGCTCCAGAAAGGAAAACACGCCCATGATGATCATCGGCACCAGCATGAAGATGCCGATCACTAAATAGGAAGGTGCGAGGCCTAGCCAGCGGCGTCCGGCGGCGGTTTTCGGTAACCAGTCGCTCATTGTGCCAGAACCCGCAAAGCCCGCGCCGGGAACCCGACCGCCAGCGGCTCGCCGATGGCGAAGGGCAGTATTCCGTCCTCTCGCGGGCGCGCCTGCGCCGTTAGTTCGATGCCGTCGCCCATATCCACGGTATAAGCTGCCTGATTGCCCAGGTAGACGATGTTAGCGACCTTGCCGGGCCGAGTTTCCGCAGTCGAGGTTTCGTGCGCGGCCGACAAACTGATTTTTTCGGGGCGTAGGAATAGCGTAACCCGATCACCGACCTGGTGGCCGCCGCTGTTCTCGGCTTCGAACATGCTTTCAGTGCCGACTCTGCAGGTCACGAGGTCGTCGTTAAAGTGCAGAATTTCGCCATCCAAAAAGTTCGTATCGCCGATAAAGTCCGCGACGAAGCGGTTGATCGGGTGTTCATAAATATCCGTCGGTGCGCCGATCTGTTGCACCTCGCCATCGGACATGACCGCGATACGGTCGCTCATCGCGAGAGCTTCCTCCTGGTCATGGGTGACGAAGACGAAGGTAATGCCGGTTTCTTTCTGTAAATGCTTGAGCTCTTCCCGCATGGTTTGACGAAGTTTCAGGTCGAGCGCCGAGAGCGGTTCGTCGAGCAACAGCACTTTCGGGTTCGGCGCCAGGGCGCGGGCCAGGGCGACGCGTTGCTGCTGGCCGCCGGATAGCTGATTGGGACGCCGATCGCCCAGTTGCTGCAACTTGACCAGATTCAAAACCCGTCCGACCGTAGCTTCGATTTCGGGTTTAGGCTTGCGCAGGCGTTCGAGACCGAAAGCGACGTTCTCGGCGACCGTCATGTGCGGGAACAATGCGTAATGCTGGAACACCGTGTTCACGGGCCGCCGATTCGGTTCGAGATTCTCGATCTCGTCATCGAACAGCATGATTTCACCACCGGATACCTGTTCGAAACCCGCGATCAGCCGTAACAGAGTCGTTTTGCCGCAGCCGGAGGGGCCCAGCAGGGTAAAAAATTCGTTGTCGCCGATGGCCAGGGAAATATTGTCGAGCGCCTTGACTGCCTGCTGCGACCCGGGGTTATAGATCTTGGTAACAGCGCGAATGTCAATTGCAGCGGTCATCTTATACCCATGCGAGCGATAATAAGGCTGACACGGTGCCCGGGTGATTACGGGCATCAGATAGATGGATAATATGACGCCAGCCGATGGCGCCGGTTTTGATGGCTTGCGACACGCTCCCCGTGGTCCTCTTAATAATTATCGGTGTTTGTGATCACACCGTTGGCGTATTATTAAACCTCAGAACATAAATAATGGAAAGCATTGATTATTTATCATCTGCATCAAGAATTTTGATTCAAAGCGGGCTCGAAGTGAAAAACAATAATTTACGAATCAAGGCCCGGACTAACTGGTTTTATACCTGTGATCTCGATGCGACGGCGAATTTTTATCATGGGATTCTAGCCCGCTTATCTTGGCAGAAGATCCGGCGGGATAAAAAAAGGCCAGACTCGTAAGCCTGGCCTTTGCAAAGCTGAATCGCCGGAGAACCCGGCGATTCGGGGTCAGACGGGAGTGATGTCTTCCGCCTGGGGGCCTTTTTGTCCCTGGGTAATTTTGAATTCAACCTGCTGACCTTCGGTCAGTGTCTTGAAACCTGAACCCTGAATAGCGCTGAAATGCGCGAATACATCGGGACCCGATTCCTGTTCGATAAATCCGAAACCTTTGGCTTCGTTAAACCATTTTACTTTGCCGGTTGTCTTGTCAGACATAATGTGTACCTATTTAAAAAATGAAACCTGCGAGAGGCGATAGTGCCGGAAGAAAGACTATTACTTATTGACGACAGAACGACGGAATACAGAAACACAACGAGGAGTGAGAATAATATAGACTTAGTTTCGAGCTGCGACAAACTTTATAGGTAATTTGAATAATGTCAATGTTTTATTGACTATCAGGCTTCAGCATCGGAGATTCGTTCGGCCCGCGCGCCATGTATATCGTCGCCTGAATACCTATACGCCGGCTTGTTATGCGAGCCTGGCAGGGCTCGGCGCAGACCGTATTCCGAACAGCTTAACAATCCAGATGCCTTGCGAGGTCGACGATACTGGATGCGTGCAGCAAATTGGCTTCCCAGGGCGCGATATTCTTGGGTGCATCGCGGCCATACTCGAAGGGACGCTCGATGTAGGCTGTTTCCAGCCCGCAATTGCGCGCCGCCTCGAGGTCGCCGTGATGCGCGGCCGCCAGCATTACCTGCGCGGGTTCGACTGCGAAGGTTTTCGCGACTCCGAGGTAGGTGTCCGGGTGTGGTTTGTAGCGCCTGAAATTTTCCGCGCTCAAAATGCAGTCCCAGGGTAGGCCGGCGTTTTTCGCCATCTCGGCGAGTAAACCGATATTACCGTTCGACAAAGAGCAGATCAGATAGCGCGACTTCAGCCGGGTCAAACCCTCGACCGAATCCGGCCAGGGGTCGAGCCGATGCCATACCCGGTTTAAACGATCGCGCTCGGCAGGCGCCAAACCGTCGAGCCCGAAATCGTCCAACACGCGGTCGAGAATCCGCCGGTGCAGGTGGTCCAGAATGACCCATTCACCGCGTTCCATGACTTGCGCCATCGCCGGTTGGTAGCCGGCGCGCCAGGCCAGCGCAAAGGCTCCCGGGTCGACGCCGAGGTTCATCGTGGCCACTTCACGCGCTACCGATCCGTGCCAGTCGACCACGGTACCGAAGACGTCGAAGGCGAGTATTTTGATTCGATCTGCCAGTGCAACCATGACTAGGGGGCCATTTTCCGTTCCGCTATGAATTCGATTTCGACGATAATCAGTGCCTGCGCCGGTATACTGCCGGGAATGCCGGTCTCGCCGTAAGCCAGGTGCGGCGAGATTTTCAGTTTACGCCGGCCGCCGACATGCATACCGTCGATGCCCTGAAACAAACCGGCAAACAGGTTTTCCCGGTCGATTCGCAAATCGGCGATCAGCGTTGCGCCATCGTCCTCGAGACTCGCGCGGTCGATCATACCCCAGGGTTGTTCCCAGCGTATCGGCTCACCCCGATGTAGCCACATCTTGAGCCTCGCCTGGTAAACCCGGTGGCGCGTTATTGCGCAACCGGTGCCCGGAGTATCCGCTAGCAGCTTGATCCCGGAACGCGGTCTCATGGACCACCGAAGCCCGGAATTACGCGCCGCGGGTAAATTTGCCGAATTGCCCGCGCCGGAGCCTTATCCGAAACTTGGACCGAGAGTAAATTCGGATGCTCGAACTGCGAACTCATACCCATTCCCGGGTTTTCAGCAACAGGACCAAACCCACCAGAATCATGACGCCGGCCGCGAAGCCATTGAGGCCCTGAATCAGGCGCGGATTTTTAAAAACCAGGCTGGCGCGATCGGCTAGCCAGGCATAGATCAATTTAGCGCCACCGACCCCGACTGTCGCGATCAGAATAATTAGTAAGGTATCGATCGGAGTCATCCGGCTGAGATCGAGAAATGCCGGGAAGAATCCAAGATAAAACAGGATCGCTTTCTGATCGCCGAGCGTGATGAGCAATCCCGCCAGAAAGCTTGAATGGCGGGAAGATTGTCCCGGCGCGTCCGAGCCCTGCAGTTTGTTGTCCGCGCGCCACAGGGAAATTCCAAGCCAGATCAGATAAGCTGCGCCGAGATACTTGATCAAGGCAAATTGCTCGCCCATAGCCGTAGCGACGAAGGCGAGACCGTAGATCGCGACCAGGATGAATATCACATCGCCGACGACGATGCCGAGCGCGGTAAACAGGCCGTGACTGAATCCGAAAGCCGCGGCGCGCGCCGACACCGCGAGCACGCTGACGCTGGGAATGATTGCGAGCGCAACCATCGATCCCAGCAATGCGGTCATACTGGCCGGGGTCAGAGTCGGTTCCAGTTTACGGCTCCGTTAACCGTTGTAGGCTTGTTGCGGCAGGTTTAATCGCTGCGGGACATGTCCTGGCCGCAGCACATGGGCGACTTGATCATGCCGTGGCCATCGGGGCATTTGGATACCTGCACCTGTTCGCCGGCGTCGGTGGTAATACTGCCGTGATCGAGTTCCTTATCACAGCTGCCGCAAGTCATGCTGCCGATACTCATGCCGCAGACTTCACATTTATATAGCGCCATTGTTATCTCCTCCAGGGGTTGATTGGCGACCGATTTTAACATCTATAACCCGGCACCGCTTACAGTTTCGCCGCCAGCGCCCGGGTCATTTGCGCCGCTGGAATGGCGCGGCATCCACTGGCGTTTTGACCCGCCCAAAGCGGCGAGAAATCGCCTAGCCCCTGGGATTCGGCGGCACTGCGCAGCGGGCCGATCGCGCTAGCGGCCAGCGGGAATGGCGACACTTCGCCCATCGGCCCGAGCTCCCGCATAACCCGGTTAACGATGGAGCGCGCCGGCCGCCCCGAAAATCGATTGGTCAATGCGGTGTGGACCGCCGTCGGATCCTGCAGCGCCGCGCGATGCACCGCGCTGGTGGTGGCTTCGTCGCACAACAGATAAGCGGTGCCGATCTGTACCGCAGCCGCGCCGAGACCTATTGCCGCGGCAACTCCGGCGGCATCGGCGATGCCGCCGGCGGCAATTACCGGCAGTTTCACCGCCTGTACAATCTGCGGCAACAATGCAAAAGTTCCTACCTGGCTAGTGATATCGTCGCTCAAGAACATGCCGCGGTGTCCGCCGGCTTCGACGCCCTGGGCGATGATCGCGTCGATGCCCTGGGCTTCGAGCCAGACGGCTTCCGCCACCGTGGTGGCGCTGCAAAACACCTTCGAACCCATCGATTTGACCCCGACCAACAGCTCCGCCGCGGGTAAGCCGAAATGAAAGCTGACCACCGCTGGTTTGAATTCCTCCAATAAATCGAGCGCGGCGGCGCTGAACGGCTCGCGCCGGGTACCCGGCGCAATCGAATCGGCTTCGATACCGTGTTCGGCGTAGTAGGGCGCCAGTTCGGCGCGCCAGCCGGCTTCGCGGTTTGCGTCCGCTTGCGGCGGAGTATGGCAAAAGAAATTGACGTTGTAGGCCTGGTCGGTAGCGTCACGGATGGCGTTCAATTCTTGTCGCATCTGCTCCAAATTCAGCATTGCACAGGGTAACGAGCCGAGCCGCCCGCGTTCGACACCGCGATCGCCAGCGCGCTGCCCTGCACGCCGGCCATCGGCGCCTGTATGATCGGTAGCTCGAGGCTTAACATGGATTGAATTGAAGTTTGCATCGGTTTATCCCTCGGTCGAGTTAATCACCCATCTGCCGCAGCTGTTCGCTACTGCAAGCCGGTATTTTACTGGTTATTTTAGCGGCCTGGAAACCGCCCCAGACCGAAACCCCGACGAGCGCTGCGATCACGGTAAATATCATCAGCGGCTGAATCATCGCGACGCGGCCGTAGCGATAGCGGGTTTTGCGAAAAACCTTCTCCCCGGGCAGTGGATTTTGTCCGATTCGCAATACTTTGAGGCAGCGTGTGCCTTCCAGCAGCCAGATCAGCAGCGCCAGCGAAAGCGGGATCAAAACGAATACTCCATACATCAGCAACTGCACCCCGTTGATGCCGCCATAGGAGTGACAGTGGGCGTAGCTGGCGTAATTCTTCAACCACGGAAAAAACCAGAATTGCGCCAGCAGGTAAACCGGCGCCGCCACCGCCAGTATTTTCAATACCAGCAGAATGCGTTCCCGGGTCGTGTATAACGGCGCAAAGTCGTTCATCGCCTGGCTCGCACTACCCGTGGCTGCAATGCGCCCGGGACTATCTTGAGCGCTGGCCTGACCGCCGCGACCGCATTAGAACTAGCGCTCATGCCGCGCGAGAATTCTGTCGAGCTGATCGGCAAAAGCCTTGCGATCGGCCTGGTTGAGCGGCGCCTGGCCGCCCGAGTCGACACCGCTGGCGCGTAGCGATTCCATCAGATCACGCATCGTCAGACGCGCCTTGATATTGTCGCGGGTGAAGCGTTCGCCGCGCGGGCTCAAGGCATGTCCCTGGTTTTCGATAATTTCGGCCGCCAACGGGATATCGCCGGTAATTACCAGATCGCCGGCCGCCAGCCGCCTGACGATTTCATTGTCGGCCGCATCGAATCCCTGGGCGACCCTGAGAAAACTGATGTGACGTGACGCTTTGACACGAATTTCGTGGTTGGCGACCAGTGTTAGTGGCGTTCCGGTGCGTTCGGCGGCGCGAAACAAAATTTCCTTGATCGCGTTCGGGCAGGCATCGGCGCCGACCCAGATTTTCATGACAGTTGCTGTTACGTGATACGCTTGCTGTCGCGGCCGTTCTCGTACTGCGGCAAGTCATCCTGCGGCTGCGCCCATTTCAGGCCGGAGGCGACATAAATATGCGCATCGGGCTTGACCGGTACTTCATCGTCGAAGCAGGCTAGCGCGATTTCGACCAGGTCGGGATCGGCCGTGGGGCTGGCGAAGGTCAGACTCGAACCGCAGTTCGAGCAAAAGCGGCGAGTGGTGCCGTTATCCGCGGTGAAACCCTTGAGCAAATCCTTACCCGCGGTCCAGCGAAAATGCCGAGACCGCGCTTCGGCGATGGTGGCATAGGCGGCACCGTGGAACTTACGGCACATCGAGCAGTGACAATTTCCGGTTTGCGGGGCGAATCGTTCGACCTCGAAGCGGATTTTCCCGCACAGGCAGCTGCCTCGATAATGTTTGGTCATGGATAATTACCAGTTAGGTGCCCACTGGGCAGTTTAAGCGTTCATTCGTCGACATAGCGAGGGTAGGTTGTTTTGCTGTGGCGCGCAAATTCCGGATCGATATCTACGGTTGCGAACGGCTGCTGCCGATCGGTTTGCGCCAGAACCTCGCCCTCGGGCGAAACTATCCAGCCGAGCCCGCCGCAATCGGCCTTGCTGCCGGGTGGAGTCCACAGGTTGGACGACAAGCAATAGGCGCCGGCGCAGACTGCCGCGGTCTGGCCGCCGGCAAGCCACTTGGCGCTCGAGGCATGCGGGGTTGCGCGCGGGATACATAGTATTTCGGCTCCCGCGCCGGCGAAGTGGCGCGCCCATTCGAAAAACCACATTTCGGTGCAAATCTGCACCCCGATGCTGAGATCGAGTGCTTGGCAGGTGTTGAATTCGAGTTGCCCAGGCTGGTACCAGCTCGCCTCCCAGTAGCCGGCTTCGTCGGGCAGGTAATATTTCTCGTGCACCGGCAGCACCCTTGGTTCTATTGTCCACAGGTAAGCCTGGTTGTGAAAGGCACCGCTGTCGCTAACGATCGGGCGGGTGCCGATAACGGCCCTGGCGCCGAGCCTGCCGAGCTGCAGGATTTGCGCGGCATGGGACTCGACCGCCGCCAGCCAGCGTTCGCGCCGCGGTTGTCGATCCGCCGCCAGCCATTCGTGGAAACACATTTCGGGCAGCAGCAGGAATTCCGATCCGGTAGCGCCGATATGTCTTGCCAGTGCCTCGAGCTCGGACTCGATTGAATCGGGACGATTGTCGAGCTGGCACACCGTGACCTTCATCGGGCGATGGATCCATGGTATAGCTGGGTATCGTAGTCGAATGCAAGTAGGCCGTCTTCAGCATGCTCGTCGAACAAACGGCGTAACGCTTCGAGCAAACGATGGTAGGGTTTGCTGCCCGCTTCGGGGCAGTACGAAGAAGACTCCAGGCGGCCGCGTAAACTGTCGAAATCGAGTTGCTGCCGATTATCGAAACACCGTTGTTGCATTGTTCCGGCAGCGAAAAATCCGGCGATATCGTCCGTGCTTAAATTCATATGGTTGACCTTGCCGTAGTCAGGAGCAAGTTCCCGCAACAGGGCGTCGTAGGCTTGCTGAAACGGTTGGCTGAGGCGGCGCTGGTTCCACACCAGCGCCAATCTGCCATCGGCTTTGAGAATCCGCGCGAATTCGGCGCGGGTCGGTTCATTATTGAACCAGTGAAAGGCTTGGGCGGCGGTGATCAGATCGACCGAGGCATCATCCAGCCCGGTATTTTCGGCATCGCCTGCGAGACTCACCAGCTTGCCATAGTCCGCCAGAGCCTCTTCCGCGGCTAGACGCATATTGGTGTTTGGTTCAATTGCATAGACTTTAAGCCCGCGTTCCAGCAGCAGTTGCGTGAAGATGCCGGTGCCGGAACCGAGGTCGGCAACCAGCGGCTTGCCGCGATTGTCCAATTCGTCCAAAATCGTCGTCACCAGTTCGGGCGGATAGCTCGGACGATATCGAATATAGTTGGCCACGCGATCTGAAAACCGTGTGCGCGCATCGATCATCCCGGCCTCCTGCGGCATTGAGGCCTAAGTTTATTTGTTTTCAATTTCGGCGACCAGTTGCCTTGCCAATTGTTCCATACGCGCCAGACCGACGTCCGCCTTGTCCAGAAACGCGCGTTCGAACTGCTGCGGATCGGCCCAGTATCTGCCGCTGATATCGCAGCGCTTGGCCAGCGCGCCGAGCCCGAGATCCTTTAGAACGAAACCAAGCTCGGTCCAGGTTTGCGCCAGCTTTGCTTCCTGCGCGTAATCCTGTTTTGCCGTGGCGGTTAATTTCCGCAGATAAGCCTTGGTACCGCGCGCCGCGATAATAACCGCGCGCAGCGCGCGGACCGACTGGCGTTTACGTTCGTCACCGGCACGCCGCAGGTTGTTGAGCCACAGCTTGAGGTGTTTGATCAGCGCCCACAGGCTGATGTCGGTAATCAGCGCCATCAGATCCAGACGTCGTTTGCCGCAGTTCGCAGGCTCTCCTGAGCGCCGGTATTGAGGACGCCGCGCGGCTCGATCAGCAGCATTTTAACTTCGTTTTCGGCATAGGGTTTGTGCTCGATGCCCTTTGGCACGACATACATCTCACCCGGGTTAAGGGTGACATGACCATCTCGAAAATCGATGCGCAAGCTGCCATCGAGCACGATGAAGGTTTCGTCGGTATCGGCATGATCGTGCCACACGAAGTCGCCCTGAATTTTAACGACTTTGAATTGGTAGTCGTTCATTTCGGCGATTACCTTGGGGCTCCAGTGTTCGTCGAACAATCCCAGTTTTTCCGCGAAGTTGAGCGCTTTGTAGGTCATTAGAAGTTTCCGGTTTGGTAGAAAATTTTTAACTGCCTGCGGTAGGGCTCAAGGTCGAAGCCTTGGTCGTCGAGCCAGCTCTGATTGTAATAGGTATCCAGGTAACGTTCACCACCGTCACACAGCATCGATACCACGCTGCCCGACTTACCCGCGGCCTTGAGTTCGGCAATGATTTCGAATGCGGCATAGACGTTGGTACCGGTCGATCCGCCGCAACGGCGGTCGAGCAGGTCTTGCAGAAAATGGATCGTCGCGTAAGACGCGGCGTCGGGCACCCTGATCATGCGATCGATCACGCTGGGGATGAACGATGGTTCGACTCGCGGACGACCGATACCTTCGATATTGGAACCGCGAGCGCTGGTTAACGAGCGATCACCGCTATGATAGGCGTCGTAAAACACCGAATGTTCCGGGTCGGCGACGCACAGCCGGGTGTCATGGCATTGGTAGCGGATGAAACGCCCGATCGTGGCCGAGGTACCGCCGGTGCCGGCGCTGACGACGATCCAGGTCGGAATCGAAGCGCTTTCCCGTCCCATCTGGTTGAAAATCGATTCGGCGATGTTATTGTTACCGCGCCAGTCGGTGGCGCGCTCGGCGTAGGTGAACTGATCCATATAATGACCATTCGTTTCGGCCGCGAGCCGCTCGGACTCGGCATAGATGCCGGCCGGCTCGACCAAATGGCATTGCCCGTTGTAAAAACCGATCTTATCGATTTTTTCCGCCGAGGTGGTTTTGGGTACTACCGCTATAAACGGCAATTCGAGCAGATTGGCGAAATAGGCCTCCGAGACCGCGGTACTGCCCGACGAAGATTCGATGATCGTCGTATCCTGTGCGATCAGACCATTGCATAAGCCGTATAAAAATAACGAACGCGCCAGGCGGTGCTTGAGGCTGCCGGCCGGGTGGGTGGATTCGTCCTTGAGGTAGAGGTCGATGCCGTCGATCGCGGGCAATTCCAGTCTGAGCAGATGGGTGTCGGCGGAGCGCCGGTAATCTGCCTGGATTTTATTTATAGCCTGATTGGTCCAGTCGCTCATTGCTCGCCCCTATGCGCTTAAGGCGGTTAATAGTATCGAACTTTTACCTGTCGGGCATGCTGCAGGTGATAGCTGCCGCTTAGCCTAGGGTCTCGAGTCTCAGCTGTTAGCCCGACGTCCGCGCATCCTGACCGAAACTGAGGACATGGCCGTCGGGATCGATCAGGCTGAATTCCCGCATGTCGTAGACCGTTACCGTAAGCGGCGTCGGCTCGAATCCCTGGGCGATAACATGCGCATATAAGCCAACCACGTCATCCGGATAAAAGTAAAAAATAACCGGCCAATTGGTTTCGACCTGTGGGTCGTTGATCTTGGCAGTCGCTGGAGCCTGACCGGATTCGGACAGCATAAGTTCGGTATAACCGGAGCGGATTGTCGCCCAGCGCCATTGCCTGATCGCCGCCGGGTCGCTAACCACTTCGAAGCCGCAAACCTGTCGGTAAAATTCGAGGCTGGCGTCGATGTCGGCAACGTTCAGCATGGGTACGAGATTTTTAAGGGTCAATGTTCCTCCGGTCTGCTGGCTAGTATTGTCCCCGGGTTAATAAGTCAGGTTTTCGAAAGCCTGGACTTTAAAACATTTGATTTGCAGCAGCCAGGTTTTATCGGGGATCTCGCGCAATCGAACGGTTTGGGAGCAGTCGAAGCGCAAGCGGAACCCGTATTAACGTCCCGGGCTGTGCTCGGGCCGAATCTCCGTGATGTGCCGCCCGATTTAAATCGATCCCGATATTTCGGACGGCCGCTTACGCGGGGGATGACTTGTTTGCGCAGCGGGGCGATTCCTTGAGCAAACGGGGCGGTCTCAATCTCGTTGACGCTCGCGAATCCGATAACTACTGCGTTGCCTCGGACTTGTTTTTTCGTTCTTCTTGCAAACCTTCCTTCGCGGACTGGAAAAAATCGGTCAGGATCATGCAGCAAACTGCGATCACGATAACGGCGAAAGGAAGCGCCGAGATCGATTCGGCCAGGCCGAGGACGAAAGCCAGAAATATGCTGACTGCAATCGCTCCGGTAATGATGTTATCCATGGCGGTCTCTGTCGGTTATTGGTACTAGTATAGGGGATATCAATCGTTCAGTATATTCAGCAGCCAGCGCGTGCTGCGAAACAGGCGCGCGTCGTCGCCTTTGGCGCCTACCACCTGAACGCCGATCGGC
>DS021198.1:462473-560511 GCA_001735895.1 Olavius algarvensis Gamma 3 endosymbiont
CGGGCTGCCGGTGGCGTCCAGCCCCGCCGGTGCCGGGCCCGGGGTGGCGGGTGTCAAAATGGCATCATATTCGTCGAAGATTTCCTCGAGGAGCAGGTCGTAATCCCGCATTTTAGCCAGTGCCGCGTCGTACTCGCCAGCGCTAATCCGTTGGCCGCGTTCGATCATTTCGCGCAGCACTGCGCTTAACTCGGTCTTGCCGGTGTCGTATTCCGTGGCGAAGTTGCGCGCCAGATCGGCTTCCATCACTCTACGGTGGTCCTCGTGCAACTCGGCGAACGGCGCGGGCAGATCGACGATATCGACGGTCTTTTCCCGGCTTGCGTTGACCGCTTCGATTAATTCGCGCAGGCCGTCCTTGGTCACCTGTTCGACCTGTTCCCAGACCGGGCTGCGCACGAATGCGAAATGCTGAGCCGCCGGAACCTCCTGTGCCAGCACCTTGCCGATGCAGGGCGGGGCGACCGGGAGCATCGCGCTGTCCTGGGCATCGTAGCGCATCAGCACGTCGGCGATGAGCGCGAGGTCTTCGAGACTGCGCGCAAATACGCCAACGGTATCCAGCGGCGGCGATTGCTTGAGCACGGCGTGGCGCGAGATGCGTCCGAAGCTGGGTTTGAAACCGTAGATACCGCAATAGGATGCCGGCCGGATAACCGAGCCGTTGGTCTGGGTTCCGACAGTCAGCGCGACCATGGCCGCCGAAACCGCCGCGGCCGAGCCGCTCGATGAACCTCCCGGGGTGTGGGCGGGATTGTGCGGATTGCGGGTTTTACCGGGCGAGAACACCGCCATTTCGGTGGACACGGTTTTACCGAGTATGATCGCACCGGCTTCCTTCAGCAACGACACCAGGGTGGCGTCCTGCGTCGGCCGGCGCCCCTGGTGCAGTAGCGTGCCGCGCTCGGTCGGGTAGTCCGAAGTATCGATAATGTCCTTGATCCCGACCGGCAGACCGTGCAGCGGTCCGGTCTCGAGGCCGCGGCTTCGAAATTCATCCGCCGCGTGCGCCTGTGCCATTGACGCTTCCCGGTCGAGATGCGCCCAGGCGCCGATCGATTCCTCGAGTTCGTCGATGCGCGCGAAACAGGCCGCGACCAACTCCTGTGAGCTCAGCAGCCCCTGTTCGATGGCCGCGCGTGCGTCGCAGGCGCCGAGCAGGTTGGCCGTAGCCGGGTCGAATTTATCCATGCTTCAAGCCTTAGCCGCAGACTATCCCGGTCCGAACAGGTAGACCGGCAGCCACAGTGCGATTCCGGGGAAGTTATACAGCAGTACCATCGCGAATATGATGATCACGAGATAGGGCATAATGCTGCGGAAAATATCCAGCAGCTGGATATGCGGGGGCGCCACGCCCTTCAGGTAGTAGGCAGCCATCGCCATCGGTGGCGTCAGGAACGAGGTCTGCAGATTCAGGGCTACGAGAATGCCGAAAAACAGCGGGTCGACATTGAAGGTTTCCAGCATCGGCAGGAATATCGGCACGAAAATGATGATAATTTCGGTCCACTCCAGCGGCCACCCCAGCAGAAAGATTATTGACTGCGCGAGCACCAGGAAACCGACCGAGCCGAGATCCATCGACAATACCCATTCGTTGATCAGCTCGTGACCTCCCAGGTAAGAGAATACCGAGGCAAAGGTCCAGGATCCGACAAACAACCAGCACACCATCGCGGAAGTTTTCGCAGTGAGGTATACCGCTTGCTTTAACCTTTCCCAGTTGAGCGAGCGATAACATACCGCCAGAAAAAGCCCGCCGAAGGCGCCGACACCTGCGGCTTCGGCCGGTGTCGCCAGACCCATCAGAATCGCGCCGAGCACACTCATGATCAACAGCGCCAGGGGAACGAACGAAGTAATCAATTCCCAGGCGATCCTGCCGAATGACGGCACCTCTTCCTCTTTCGGTTTTGGCGCCAGCTTCGGATTCAGTGTGGCTCGCCCGACTACGTATACCATGTAAAGCCCGGCCAGTAGCAGGCCGGGAAACATGGCTGCGGCATAGAGGCGCAGCGGCGATATTTCCGCGATCGCCGAGTACACGATCAACATGATCGACGGCGGAATCAGGATGCCCAGACAGCCCCCGGCACAGATGACGCCGGCCGCGAAACTCTCGTCGTAGTTGGCTTTCAGCATCGCCGGGAAAGCGAGCATGCCCATTAGCGTAACCACCGCGCCGATGATGCCCGAGGCGGTGGCAAACACGGCGCAGGGTAAACAGCGCCGCAACCGCCATCGAGCCCGGCAGGTGGCGCGCAGCAAGTTGAATACTGAAGAACAGGCGATTGACTATATTGGCCCGCTCGACCACATAGCCCATGAATAAGAAGAGTGGGACGGCCACCAGTACGTCGTTGGACATGACCGAAAACGTATTTTGCACAAACAGATCGAAGATTCGGTTGTCGAAAATGGTCTGCATGCGTTCGGCGTCGTAGTAGGCGTAGTAGCCAAACCCGAGGCCCATCGCAATCAGGGTGAAGGCAATCGGAAAGCCCAGCATCACCATGAAGATGAACAGGCCGAGCATGAAAACTGCGATGACCGGATCAGACATGACCCTCCTCCTCCAGTTTGCGCAAATCTTCCTGTTCATTGATCAGCATGGTTTCGGTTTCCTGCACATCGTGCAGCCGCGCCGGCCAGGCCCCGGTTTTGATGCAGATGACACAGCGCACGGCCTCTGCGATACCCTGCAGTAAAACCAGGGTGCCGGCAACGGGTATCAAGGTTTTGAAGAAATAGATTTGAATTCGCGACGGGCTGCTCCAGCTCACCTCCTTGTAAAACCAGGAATCGGCGGCGAAACCATAGCCGTAGTAGATCAAGGCCAGCGCCCCGGGCATCAGGAACAGGATATAAAGCGTCAGGTCGATCTTGGCCTGGGTTTTTATTTTCAATAGCCGGTAGACTACGTCGCCACGCACGTGGGCATCCTGTGATAACGCGTAAGCCCCGCTCATCATGAACAGCGCGCCGTACATTTGTACGCTCATATCGAAAGCCCAGACCGTCGGTGCGTCGAGTACGTAGCGCATGAACACTTCGTAGCAGGTCGAAAAAGTCAGGATCACGATACACCACGCAAAGGCCTTGCCGGACCAGGCGCTGAGGCTATCGATGAAGTGTAGAATGCGGGTCATCATTGCTAGTCACCGAAGTGTCAATCGAGCAGGGTGGTACGGAAAAGCAAGGGCGGTATTTTGAAATACCGCCCTTGCCGACTGGCTTTCCTAATACTTACAGCTTACCAAAGTAGTGCTCGTAAGCACCGCGGTAGTTAGGCGAGTTGTTCAATGCGTAAGCACCGTGACGCTTCGCCCAGGCCATCTGCGACTCGATGACTTTCTTGAAGAAAGGATCGGATTTGTTGAACTTCTTGACAATGATATCCCAGGCTTTGAGCTGGTCATTCATGACGCTGTCGGGCGTTTTGTATACGTTTACGCCGTGCTTCTCTTTCAGCTCTACCAGGTCGTTGGAGTAACGTTCCATCGCTTTCCAGGCCATATCGGCGGAAGCCGCTTCAGAAGCATATTCCAGTATTGCCTGGTGTTCTTTCGCCAGCTTGTCGAAGCGACGCTTGTTGAAAATAATTTCAAAGCATTCCTGCGACTGGTGAAAACTGCCCAGGTGGTAATGCTTGGAAACGTCTTGCATGCCGAAGTCCTTGTCCGAAGTCGGATTGTTGAATTCGGCGGCATCGATCAGGCCGCTCTTCATCGCCGGCTGAATTTCTCCGCCCGGCAATTGCACTACCGACATGCCCATTTCCTGCAGCACGTCCGCGGCGAGGCCCACGGTGCGATACTTGAGTCCTTTCATCTGGCCGCTGCCCTTGATTTCCTCCTTGAACCATCCCAGCGGCTGTGCCGGCATCGGGCCGGAGAAGAAACCTACCAGATCTAGTCGCAGGTCACTCATCAATTCGTTGTATAGAGCCTTGCCGCCGCCGTGCTGAATCCAGCCCATCAACTCGTTGGCCGACCAGCCGAAGCAGGGTCCGGTGCCGAACAGCGAGGCTACCGGACTTTTCGAGTACCAGTAGGCGGTTACCAGGTGCGCGCCGTCGAGCACGCCCTTGTGCACTGCGGTTTGCATTTCGGCGGTTTTTACAACCGCACCGACCCCGAGTAAATCGATCTTCAGGGATCCACCCGACATTTCATTAACGCGCTTGACGTAATCCTGGGCGAATTCCAGAAAAATACCGCCGCCCCAGGCCGCCTGCACTTTTAATACGACGGGACTGGCGCCAACGGAAATATTCGGTAACGAGGCCGCGGCCGCTCCGCCCGCGATTGCGGCCGCGCCGGTGGTTAGAAATTTACGGCGTGATGTCTTTGCTTCGGCCATATCTGCTCTCCTGTTACTTTGGTAATAGTTATGGGACTGCGACTATATTTTTAGTTTTAGCCAATACATTGCCGCGTGGCATTGTATATAACTAATCTTGTTTTAGGATCTTCGATGTTTCAGTTTATATTATTTCTGCTGTTCGGAATCAAACATACGATAAATGTAAAGATTGTATATTGTATACCAAAGGTATGATGCTTAGCATATACAAGTTAATCCAGTATATCTATTGAAAAATCTCAGCACATCCCCGTGCCGCGGAATCTCTGAATAAATCAGAGTTTCCCTAGAAATTTACGCAACCCGGTCGCGCGGTTCCTCGCCGTTAAAAATGGCGACCAGATTATCGATGGCGCGATACCCCATGGCATTCCTGGTTTCCTCGGTGGCGCTACCGATATGCGGTAACAGGAAGGTATTTTCGAGTTTCCGGTATGCGGGATGAATCCTATCGGGTTCGCCATTGAACACATCCAGTCCGGCAGCCGCAATGTCGCCCGTTTGCAGTGCCGCCACCAGTGCGTCGTCATCGATGACCCCGCCGCGTGAGGTATTAACCAGGATGGTATCGCGATGCATCGCGGCGATGCGTTTGCGGTTCAGCAGACCCCGGGTTGCATCCGATGCCGGGCAGTGAATCGACAGCACATCGATATTCGCTAACAGCTCTTCCACGCTATCGTGGTAAATTGCGCCCGCAGCATTATCCGGGTCTAGCGGTTTGCGATTATGGTAATGAATGGTCATGTCGAAGCCGCGCGCACGCCGGGCGACCACTTGGCCGACTCGCCCCAGTCCGAGGATGCCCAGGCGCTTGCCGGTGATTTGTCGGCCGACCATGAATGCCGGACTCCAGTCTTTCCATTGCTGATTGCGTACCAGGCGCTCTCCTTCGCTGGCACGGCGTGCGGCGCCCAGCATTAACAGAATCGCAATTTCGGCGGTGGCATCGGAAAGCACGTCGGGGGTGTTAGTGACGATAAGCTGTTTTTGTTTGGCAGCTTCGAGATCGACATGGTCGACACCGACGGAAAAATTGGCGATCGCTTTTATCCGGCCTGGCAATCGAGCGATGGTTGCGGCCGGGAATTTCTCGGTATGACAGGGTAGAATCGCATCCGCATCTGCTGCCAGCCGCAGCAATTCCTCGGTGCCGTATAATCTGTCATGCGGATTAAGAATAGGCGTGAAATCTTGCGCCAGTTTATTTTCGACCGCATCGGGCAATCTGCGGGTTAACAGTACGACCGGTTTGTTACTCATTATTTTACCCTGGAAGTTTAACCTCGGAAGGCACCGTTTATCACAGTTCGCATTGGCGAACAGGCACAAAGTGTAAGACTTGCCCTGAAGCTTGGCAATCGGTGTGCGGATAGATAACCGGCATGGTCGAGTGGTGGCTAGCCTACCTATCTCATCACAGGGTAGCGTTGCAATTTGACTATAACGGGCTCTCGACGTTCATCTCGCGGTATAAGCGATACGCCATGCCGCCGGTAACCAGCGCCGCCAGCACCAGCAACGCCCATAGCAACCACGTTTTCCAGGGTAGCGTCGCTTGCGGGCTGAGACGGGTCTCACCGCCGGCCTTCTCGGTCGAGCCCAACTGCACCAGAACCCCCCGTTGTTGGATATCTTCCAGATGGCCATCAAGCAGGTCGCTTAAGGCGGCGGTAACGATTTGCTGTGCATGATTGCCCCAGGCCAGCCGGTAGGGGCCGTTGCCGTCGCCGAGGAATAACACTTCGTATCGCGGATAACGCAACTCTACCTGCGGCGGCGAAGGCAGGTCGGTGGTGGACGAAAACCAGATATTGACCGGGTAGAAGCGCGAGATATTCAACGCTTGGCTTGGTTTAACCTCGTCGTCGTCGATGTTGTGCTGACGAAATCCTGTTTCGACCAGCCGCCGCTCTTGCGGCTTGTTCGCGTGGGAAGCATAAAGGTCACCGACGATGATGCTGTGATTATCGCCTGGGACAATGCGCATGGTTTCGGCGCTTACCATTGAGGGGTATTTGAAAAAGTAAAACTCGCCGGTTTCATCGGAAACCAGTTCGGGCGTGAGTCTATGAGTCAGGCTCGGGGCGGCCAGGGTTTCCCGGTAATGCCCGTTTACCTGCTGTAGCTCGAAGCTGACTACATCGTTGATCGGCCTCAGCCGCAGGTATTTATTGTTTGAGGGGATACGCGTGATGCTGCGCCAATCGGGATCTCCGGACTGGCTATTGGTCAGGCTTTTACGCGATCTGATGGTACGCAGGCGATCAAGATCGTTGCCGACTTCGACTTGGATCTCCAGGATCTGGCTGACCGGTTCATGTTGCCACTGCAGTTCGAGCCGCTCGAACTCCCGGGCTTCCTCGTCGGGAGAGAGTTCGATTAGGTAGTCGTTGCGCACCGATTGCACCGCAATTCTTTCGGTGGTTTCGAGTTCCGAGGTCGAATCCGCCCGTTGGTTTTGCTCGCGGGATGTCACAATCTTTGTTTGCTGCAGCAAAAAACGATCGAATTTATGGAACGGTAGCTCGATAACTCGATCGGTAACCGTTGCCGGTGTCACCACGATCGAATGCGGCATTTGCTTGCCGTCAACATTAAAAACGACGAGATCGCCGAGGTCGGAACGTGTCAAGGTAAGTATCACTTCGAGTGGTAATTCGACGCGTTGCAGTTTCTGATCGTGTTCGCTGATCACGGCCTGGAAGGCGTAGTCCCCGATGTCGACCTCCGCCTGCGCCTGAGCGCAGAGCGCCAATAGCAATATTATGAACCCGGTTTTAGACATATTCATCCTCGGCACTGTCGGCTCCGGCCGGTCGCTCCGGAATGGGCGAGAAGTAGCCGGTTGCGACTAGCAGGCTGCCGACCACCAGAAACGAAATAATGCGCTCCACCGTGCCGCTGGCGCCGAGGTCGATAAAAAACATCTTTACCAGTACGACGCCGACCAGCGCCGCGCCGATAATCCATAGAGTGCGCATCAGACGGCGCGAGGCCAACAGCATCGCGCCCATGCCGATAACGGTCCACAGAATCGAAATCGCGGTTTGCACGCGCGTATCGCCCAGCATGTCCGACATATCGAAGCGAATCGCTAGATAGTGATGCATGCTGCGAATCAATACCGCGGTCAGCCAGACAAAAACCAGGCCCGCGAGGATGATCAGGATATGATCGCGCTGGGCCGCCATCGATATCTGCAATAACTTCAGACTGCCGAGTAGCA
Organism: Olavius algarvensis Gamma 3 endosymbiont; assembly: GCA_001735895.1. Classification (GTDB taxonomy): domain Bacteria; phylum Pseudomonadota; class Gammaproteobacteria. Next base: position 470,071 of record DS021198.1, read on the forward strand.
GCAGGAAAAACGCGATCTGGGTTAGATCGACCGGATTGATGAACGGCACATAGGGTAAGGGGGCGGGATCGCCGCTATTGCTCAGATTGATAATCAGGCTCCAGCAAAACAGGAACGCCGACAACGCCCCGATCATGCTTAACTGCAGGTCGCCGCCGAGGCGCGCGATTGCGGGGAAGTTTCCGGCCTGCGCGATGCGCAGCGCGATCAGCGGCATTAGCGCGAGTATCGCGGAATATCCCTCGCCGATAGGGCTGAATATACGGTTCAGCATCCAGACCAGTTCCGACGACCATAACAGCGCCGCGAAGACAACAAAGGCGGTGTGGGCGGCAATGTTGACTGCATTTGGCCAGGCCACTGTTTCGAGACGGGTGATTATCCAGTAGCTTGCGATCAATGCGGGCAGCCAGAAGTAAAGGTCGGGTGTCGCCAGCACGTGCCCGTATGTCAACCAGGAGTAGATCGAGATCAATATCAGCACCGGGAGTAATAGTGCGGCGTTGATAGCGGCCGGCATCCAATCCCAATGGCGCAGGCGATCCAGGTATACCAGCAAGCCCGCGGTGGCGCTGAACAACAGCAGCATGGCAATGATTTCATGCTGCAGGTATTCATCGATTTGCAGCAGCGCGCTGACCAGCCACCAGCCCATGGCCCAGATGTAAAAGGGGATATGCAAGACGCGAAGTTTGAATTCCCGTTTTTGCAGGTACAACATGCGCGCCGAGATAAAGGCACCGAGGGCGATGAAAATGCCGCCAATAAAAGCCGGGTTGAGCCAGGCCGTGTCGCCGAGGTCTTCGATGTTTCGCATGATAAACAGGAGCCCGGAACCGACCTGCAGCGCGATCGCAAAACATTGGGCATAAAAGCGTTTCTGGCGAATCGAAACCCACAGGATTCCAGCCGCTTCCAGCGCCCAGGCGGCACTGCTCCAGTGGCCTTCGAGTGAGTAAGGGATGGCTAGCGTGGCAAACACCACGCCCACCGCCAGCATTGCTTCGGCCAACAGCCGGAAATCTTCGCCGACGCGGCGCCAGGTGAAACGCGCCAGCCCGATATAATAGAGACCCATCGCGGCGCAGGCGCCGGCAATGCCGTAATCGAAGTCGCGTAGCATAACCATCAAAAGACCGGAGACGATGACCGGTGTGCCGAATACCAGCGTGCCGTCGACCACCCCGGTCAAATGTTCGGGTTGGCGCAACGCATAGAGGACGCCGATCAGGCTGTACATCAGGAAAAACAGCAGCAGGAAACCTATTCCGGGATCGAGGAATTCGTTACGGTAGTCGAACGCCACCCACAGCACGAACACGCCAAAGGTGAAGCCAAAGCCGAGCAGGTTAAGCGCACGCCAGGCGCGGAACCAGGCAATGGCGAGCACCGCCGCGTTGAGCAGTGCGTAATAGCTGAACAGGCCGATGTAATTGCCGCTGCCGCTGGACGCCAGGAACGGCGCCAGGAAGCCGCCCAGCACGGCATATATCGCCAGCGCGCGCGAATTTTGCAGGATCGCGAGCGCGACGGTAAACGCGGCAAAAAATACCAGCAAGATGAAAGTAAGCGTTGGCGGCAGCAGGTCGGCGAGCCGGAAAGCGGCAAAAATCGTTATGTATATGACGCCGATGCCGCCGCCCTGTAACAGCAATGCATAAATTTCTTGCTTCAGTCGCAGGCGCCAACCGAACATCAGCAGTAGGAGACCGCCGAAGGCGGCGCCCATAAAGCGGATCTCGACCGGAATCCGCGAGTTTTCAGCCGCGTACTTGAGCAGGAAAGCGACGCCGAAAAACAGAATCAAGATTCCGATACGAACGAAAATGTTGCCGTCGGTGAAGTAAGAGATGACCATATTTCCGGCCCGGCGGATCAAGTCCTCGATATGATCGGCCGAGTTTTTTGCGCGCACGACCGGTTCGGGGTCCGGGCTCACGGCGGCGGGTGGTATGCTGGAAGCTGCCGCAGATGGTTCGGCGATCGGTGGCGAATCGTCCTCGGCCGGGTTTTCGAGAGGCGTGGGCTCGACTTCCGCCGCCGTGCTCGGCGATGCGTCCGCCGCTGTTGTCAGTGCGCCGTCAGGCTCGGATTCGGTCATCGCCTCCGATGCGCGTAATTTTACCTCGGTAAGCTTTTCGCGTAGCCGGTCGATTTGCTGTTGCAGGTCCTTGAACTTGTTGCGCAATACCAATTGGCTGGAAACCAGCGCGACGATTAAACCGAATAGCAGGCCTTCCTCGATTCCGGATAGCGCGGATCCCAGGAATACCGTGACAAAGGTGGCGAGAAGGGGAATGAAAGACATCGATTCTTAATATAGCAGCCCTGCGCGACAATATGTACGACCGGCGCTGGCATAGTCGCGAGGGTTTATATCGCCGTGCCTCTTGATAGTGTATTGATGTCGCTGCCAAAAGTTCCATTTTACGGGTTATTGAGCTTGGATCGGCGCTAACATTAGACTATAAAGAAATATGATCGTGGCAATATAGCGGCGCTGGTATCAATAGCATCATGCGGCAGGTAAACTGCCAGGTTGATTCGGCCCGCAGCTGCATACGGTTATCCTCGACATTGTGAACAGATCTCTTTCTAAATGGATTGATTTCCTCTACGGCCCGTTTTTCAGGACCATCGGGTTTTTTTACCGCAGCTATAAGGCCAATCGCGCCCGCATTGCAAACTTCAAGGCCAACGATAAGGTAGCTGCTTTTTTGAAATTCATGGCGATGGTCATCCTGGTGGGCTGGATTCTGATCTGGTTTTTCGCCTCCGAAGAGGGTCGAACCCGGTTGACCGAAGATATAAAACAAACGATTGGCGGATTCGGTTCTGAAACCGGGCACTAGCCGGCTTATCTGACTGATTTACATCGCGAGGGCGTTGCAAAGAAGCTGTGAAGTCCGCCGCAGGAAGTTGGTGGGGAAAGCGGGCTTGCGTTTCATCGATGGCTTAGCCGCGGGCGGCTCAAATCTCTCGTTTGAGCGTCGTTCTTGGCTATTAACCTAAATAATTTGCGCGCTGGGTCGGTTAACCGGCAGTGATAATTTTCGGTAAAAAACCTAATAAATTTCCGATACCTTACTAAACTCCTACAACTGGCGGGTCAGAATAGGCGTAACCGCAGCGATTTATGGCTGCGGTAATCCATAACAGTGTGACACCCCCGCTGATCGACCCACGCCGACAATTGAACGAAGAGACGCGGACTGATCGAAATGCTACTAGCAGCCCATAATTCATCGGAAGCCTCTGCGGGTTATCGAGCAGTGGTTATCCGCGCCTCGGGAAGGGCTGTTATGCGAACAGTTTTGTTGTTAAGCGGTCTTATCCTAGCCAGCATTAATCCTTATGCCTTGGCGCAGGCCGAGGAATTGCGGTTATTGCGGATAGGTACCGGCGGTATCGCCGGTACCTATTATCCGATCGGCGGAATGATAGCTCATGCCGTCAGTAATCCGCCCGGCGATCGACCTTGCGAACTGGGTGGCAGCTGCGGCCCGCCGGGTCTGGTGGCGGTCGCGCAATCGGCTAACGGGTCGGTGGGAAACGTCGCAGATATCCACCAGCAGAATCTGGAGTCGGGGTTTGTGCAGTCCGATGTGGCCTATTGGGCTTATACCGGAACCGGCAGCTTTACGGATAGCGCACCCTATTCCGGGCTGCGCAGTATTGCCAATCTTTACCAGGAGAGTATCCATCTGGTTACCCGTAAGAATGCAGGAATTTACCGGGTCCGGGACTTGATCGGTAAACGAGTGTCGCTCGGTGAACCGGGTTCGGGCACCTTGATAGACGCACAACTGGTATTGGCGGAGTATGGAATTCGAAGCGGAGATATTGAAGCCGAGTACTTGAAGCCTGACCTGGCGATTGAACGAATCAGGCGCAAGCAGTTAGATGCCTTTTTCTTTGTTGCCGGCTACCCGACCCGCGCCGTTAGCGAACTGGCAGCCGATACCGAGATCGAACTTTTACCCATCGATGGTCCCGAGGCCGAGCGATTGATTTCGCGCTATCGGTTTTTTGCCCGGGACGATATTCCTGCGGGGATATACAGGAATGTCGCCGGCGTCGAGACGATAAGTGTCGGAGCGCAGTGGCTGGTGGCGAATTCGGTGGACGCCGAGCTGGTTTACGGGATTACCAAAACGTTGTGGAGTAAGAGTTCCCGCAAGTTGCTGGACGAGGGCCATGCTAAAGGTAGGCGGATCACCCTCGATACGGCGCTGCAGGGTATTGCGGTGCCTTTGCATCCCGGAGCTGCGCGCTACTACAACGAAATCGGCATCTCGATCGAGTAATTGGTGATGCGCCCTATGACAGGACTGCGAAGGTTGATCCGTAGTGAGCATTCTGAATAGAAAACTGTTGATCCGCCCCTATGTCTCCATCGGCCTGGTAGTGGTGCTATTCCTCGGTACCTCCGGTGTGATTATTTATTTCCAGAAAACCCTGCTGGAAATAGAGGAAGCCCTGCCGATCAAACTTGCGAAGCAGGAGAGCGATATCCGCGTGTTGATAAACGATATGGGCCACCTGGTGCATAGCATTGATTTTGCACGAACCGATCAATCACCCAAAACTTTCCGGATGGTGGTGCGGCTGACCCTGCAGATCGAGCAGCATCTAGAAAAAATTTCGGAAGATTATCAATTTAACGATGTTCTCGGCGCATCGGCCGTCCACGCCAGGCTCAGCCCCGCTATTTTCGATATCAAAGGCTGGTTGACGGATGGACTGTACAATTTCGAACCCAACTCCGCGCAAACGATGAAAGTTGCCGAGACCCGGGCTCGGCACGCGCATGAAGAAGCGGAGATTTTGTTGCAGCAAGTGAGTCGGACGGCGATCGATGTGTTGACCGAGCAATCGCTCAGAATCGACAATTTCCGTAGCATTATGATTATTACCCTGACGGCGCTCGCGATTATGACTATCGGTCTGGTAATACTTGGATTTCGGTTACAGAACATCGTGTTTGCTTTGAAAGAAAGCGAAGAGCAGATTCGATATCGGGCCAATTACGACTCATTGACAAATCTGCCGAATCGGTTGAATTTTACCGAGCATTTGAGTGACGCCCTAGCGCGCAACCGGCGCGATCAGGGGCAAATCGCGTTATTGTTTATCGACCTCGATCGATTCAAAACGATAAACGATACCCTGGGGCATGATTTCGGTGACGAACTAATCAGGCAGGTAGCGACCAGAATTTGTCAGGCGGTGCGTGAAACCGATGTCGTATCTCGCCTGGGTGGGGATGAATTCACCGTGTTGCTTGCCAATATGACCGACGAGATCCACGCCTCAATTATTGCGAAAGGTATTCTCGAACAACTTGCGCGGCCCTTCCTGTTGTTTGGCCATGAAGTCTATTCCGGGGCCAGCATCGGCATAACCGTTTCCCCCCAGGATGGCGCGGATGCCATGACGCTTTTGAAAAATGCGGATATGGCGATGTACGAGGCAAAAGATCAGGGGCGCAATACATTTCGTTTTTTCACCGCGCAAATGACCGACAGGGCCCGTCAGTTTCTCGAATTGGACAAGGAAATGCGCCGGGCCCTGACTCAGAACGAATTGCAGATAAGGTTCCAGCCGATTTTCGAACTGCACGACCGGTCATTGGTTGGTGTGGAGGCGCTATTGCGCTGGCAACATCCCGATAAGGGCTTGATTTTGCCCGACGATTTCATCGAGGTTGCCGAAGAAACCGGTTTGATCGAAGACATCGGTCATTGGGTGTTGCGGCGAGCCTGTTTCGAGGCAATGGCATGGCTGGAGCACGACTTGCATCCCGGGTTTTATCTGGCAATAAACATATCGATGCGCCAATTCAAAGGCGGTCTGGACCGGAAACGCTTGTCCGAAATACTGGACGAGACCGGTTTCCCGGCGGATAAATTGTTGTTGGAAATCACCGAAACTCTGTTGATGGACGACGATGCGCGTATCAGAGAAGTGCTCTCCGACTTTCGCGAAATGGGTGTCAGGCTGGCAGTAGACGATTTTGGCACCGGGTATTCAGCACTTAGCTATTTGCGAGAGTTCCCGGTGAATACTCTTAAAATCGATCGCACCTTCATTCAGGATATAAGCACGAGTTCGAGCAATCGGCGCCTCGTCGAAACTATTATTTCCATGGCGCATGGCCTGGACCTGGTCACAATTGCGGAAGGGGTGGAAAGCTCGGATCAGGATGTGCTGTTGTCCGAGCTAGGTTGCGACATGGGGCAGGGATACTATCATTGCAAACCCGTCGCGGCGGCGGAAATCGATAAATTAACCGCAGTGACTGCGCCCCGGGTCAAGGCGGTCTGAGTCGGCTAATCCGCCTCCGCGAGAAGACGTTTTCCCGGTCAGACCGGTTTGTTAATTCCGCCCGCAATCCAGTCGCGTAATTCCCGTGTCGCCGCCTCGGGTTCGACACCGAGCTCGTCACTCAAAACCTGCCGGCAGCGGTTGAATGCCTGCAGGGCATGATTGCGATCTCCACTGTCGGATAAACTGCGCATCAGCAGCCGCCAGCCGGATTCGCCCAGAGGATCCTGCTGGACCAGGCATTCGGCGGACTTGATCGCGTGGCGGTAGTCGTGGCTGAGTATCTGGGTCTCGGCCAGCCTGGTCAGAATTTCGACGAGCTGACGTTTGAAGCGGGCGCGTTCGCTGTGAAGCCATTCCTGAATGGCGACATCGCGAATCGAAATGCCTTCGAGAAACTCGCCCTGATAGAGCGCGGCCGCGGTGCTGAGCGACTCGTAATCGCCTGCGGCAGCGAGTAGCTCGAATTCGTGGACGTCGATCTCGATCAGCCCCGGTGTCAGGCTAACGGTGGTGCGATCGATCTGCAGCACTAGATCGGCTACTTCTCCCAGCGATTTTTTGATAGCGTTCAGGCACTGGCGCAACGAGTTGCGGGCCTGTTCCTCGTCACGTTCGCTCCACAACAGCCGGGTCAGACGCGCGCGCGGATGGCGTAGCCCGGGCGCCAATGCGAGGTAGGCCAGCAGCATTTCGGCCTTGCGCATCGGCAGGGAAATCCGCAGGCCGGAGGGCAGCAAACATTCGAAATGTCCCAACAAAATGAATTCCAACTTCGACATCCGATTTCCCCGGTCGCGAAATTAGCCAATTAAAATTCCAGGTAACTCAGCCAATTATACTATTTAATGATTTTTTAACGTTATATTGGACGATTTATGCCGGTTCGACAAGGTAGAACGAAGTTCGGCACTGCGCGAGTATATGCAAGGCGATAACAACCGACTCGGGATCGCGCGACACAAAGGAAGAGGGCCAGACTCCAGCGGCGCTGAGCCCGCGGCGATCATAATGCTTGTGCAAACATTTCCCAAACTACGGGCAGGATCGAGGCTACCAGCAGTAACGCCATAACAAGGTTGAAAATGGCCAGGTGTTTGGGGTCGCGCAGGAAGCGTTGCAAGCCGGCGCCGAATACCAGCCATACGCCGGCGCAGGGAAAAGTGATTATCATGAAAGTGATACAAATGATCGCCACCTGGATGAAAAAATTGTCCGCCAGCGAGGTAAATGCGGCGAGCGCGCTGCTGCCCATGATCCAGGCTTTGGGGTTGACCCACTGGAACGCGGCCGACTGCCAGAAGTTAATCGGCTTAGCCTGACTGATTTGACCGACGCCGCCGGTCGCACCGGCGATTTTCCAGGCAAGGTATAACAGGTAAACGATGCCGACGACTTTAATCGCTTCATGCAGGATCGGGTAAAGCTCGAACAGCGTGCCGAGACCGAATCCGATAAGCGCCAGCATTACCGGGAAACCGATACAGATACCGAGCAGGTGCGGCAGGCCGCGGCGCACGCCGAAGTTCAGGCCGGTAGTAGTCAGCATGACGTTATTGGGCCCGGGGGTAATCGCGGCGATTACGGCGAATACGATAAACGAAACGAACAGTTCAGGTTCGATGAGTTACTCCGGCTGAGTTAACAAAATCCAGCAACCTGGATCCTGGCGCACACGATAAATGATTCATCATTGTTTGTGCAGAGGCAATTCGGTTTTCCGAACAATATTATCTCCGGGTTAATAAGGTTAAACTGCGCGATTCCCCGTTCAGTTGGAAAACCGGTGTCCGTCAGTCATGAACTACTCGATGTCGTCGATGAAAACGACACTGTTATCGCGGTAAAGACGCGAGGTGAAATTCACGCCAGAGGATTGATGCACCGCGCGGTCCATATTCTGGTTTTCAACCGCAAGGGTCAGCTGTTTTTGCAAAAGCGCTCGATGTGCAAGGATGAGCAGCCGGGAAAGTGGGACTCTTCGGCGGCCGGTCACGTCGACAGCGGGGAAGATTACCTCGCTTGCGCCAGACGTGAAATCGGCGAGGAACTGGGCATCGACGCGGTGTTGGATTTCGAGCTGCTTTTTAAATTGCCGGCTTCGGCGCTGACCGGCAACGAGCATTGCATGGTGTATCGTTATGATTTCGACGGCCCGATGGTGCTGCACCCGGAAGAAATCGACGCGGGTTCATGGATTAGCCCCGCGTCGATGGACCGGCGCGTGGCGCAGGCGGATCCCGATTTGACCGAGGCGGTCAGCTTGATTTGGCAAAGGTATCGGGATCCGCGCCGCAAACAGAAGTAAGCGCAGTTGTAACCTTTTCGGTAATGGCGGGCATATGCCGTGAGAGTTAAAGTTGCCGAAATGTTGGATTGATTTTGGGAAACTCCGATCTATTCAGGACTTCCTTAGTTGTTACCTATTAATCAGTTGCAAATTATTGCTAATTTGACAAAGAGAGATATGAGGCAACAACCAGGGTTTTACTCTCGATGGCGCCGTTAATGCCGGAATCGATGGCGGCCATCACTTGCTCGATGCTGCCTGGTATCTTGATTTCCTTCGACCGACTCGAACCGGTGTTGTCTTGGTTTCCAGGATATAATCGCGCTGAAAGTCACTGACTCGTGGAGGATGACATGTCAAAAATTGCCCTAATCGTTGGTGCCGGTAGCGGCAACAGCGCTGCCTTTGCACGTGCGCTCGCGGCCCAGCGTTACAAGGTCGTACTGGCGGCGCGCAATATAGATAAGCTCGCCGCCCTATGCGCCGAAATCGATGCCGAGGCCATCAGCTGCGATGCAAGCTCGGTTGACTCCGTCAGGGCGCTATTCGATGCGATGCGGCAAGCGGCGGGTATCGCTGAAGTTGTTTTGTATAATCCCAGCGCTTATACCGCCGGCAGCATTACCGATCTTGATCCCGAACTCGTGCTGGACGCGTTGAAGCAAACCGCCTATGGCGCTTTCCTGGTGGCGCAGCAGGCGGCGATCGGAATGCGGCAACTGGGTGGCGGGACGCTGTTTTTCACCGGCGCCACCGCAAGTATCAAGGGTTTCCCGAATTTCGCGCCTTTTGCGATGGGTAAGTTCGCGCTGCGCGGACTGGCACAAAGTCTGGCGCGTGAATTGGGGCCCGAAAATATCCATGTCGCGCATTTTATTATCGATGGCGGTATCGCTTCACCCGGACGCGATTTGGACGCGCCCGAGGCCGGTTCCAATCGCAATGATGACCAGCTCGAACCCGACGCGATCGCGCAGACTTATATGGCCGTGTTGAACCAGCACCGCAGCGCCTGGACGCATGAAATCGATTTACGACCCTGGGTGGAAAGCTTTTGATGCAGCCGCCAATCGATTATCTGTCCCCCGATGTGCCGCAACGCTTACCCTGGCACGAGGTGCCGCTGATTATCGCCGACGAAGTCACGGTCGCGGATTATGGATGCTTGGTAGACGATCCCGATAATTTCGATATCGAGATTGTGCCGTGGCCGGCGCAGGGTTGGCGCCCGATCGATGCGGGTACCGGCGACGAGGGCGGGGTGGTCGAGGGTATTTTTCACAGCGAGTGGCGCGGCGAAGTGCTACATGGCAATAACGATGCGGTTAAAGGTGACTATATACTCGGCTGGTCGACCAATCCCGGCGATGCCGACCCGGCTGTCGCGCTGGAAAATCCACGGCAAGTGCTGCTATGGCATTTGAATTATCATCCGGACGGCGGGCAGCTGTTCCACCCGCTCGCGGGCCAGGCTTTCGTGGTGCCGGTCGCAACCCCGGGTGACGATCTCAGGCTCGACGATGTCGTCGCGCTCTGGTGTGACGGCAGCCGCGGGCTGTATATCCGTCCCGGAATTTGGCACGAGGGCGTGTTTCCGGCGACCCGGGCGCAATCGTTCCGCGATCGTCAGGGCCGGGTGCATGCACGGGTGAGCTGTAATGTCTGCGAGGAATTCGGCGTCTTTTTGAAGGTCCCGCTGCAACCTGGCCCGTCAGAATTCTCCTGATTTCGTTCAGGTCCCAATAGTTATTCACGAACTTTCGCAAGATATTGTTCATTGTATCGGTTTTTTAATGGAAAACCTCTAATGGCGCCTTCATACTATTAACCCGGCGACATGTATTGTCGCCGGGTTAATAGTATATGGGCTAGCGCTGAGTCAGGTTGATTTGACGACCTACCCAGTCGGGCCGGGCTTCGACTTCGGCTGCCTTCAAGTTTTGCTGTACTGCCGCCGGCAGTTCCATGCTGCGTCCGGCGCGCGTGTCGTAGTGCAGGACCATGAATTCCGCGGTGGCGCACAAATTGCCGTCGACCAGCATCCGGTGGGCAAACCAGATTTTTTTGGCATCCGAGCCGAGCATCAGAGTTTCGATGTGCAGGGTCGCCGGCATACGTACCTCCTTGAGGTAACGCAGATGGGTTTCGACCGTGTAGATCGCGCAACCGGTTGCATCGAAATAATCGGTGCCGATACCGAAGTGATCCTGCATGACCCAGGTCGTGTTGCTAAATGGGACTAGGTAATAGGCTTCATTGAGATGCCCGTAGGCATCGCCCCATTGCTGTTGCATGGGCTCGGTGTGAAAGCTGAAAACTGTCATAGCGTCGATCCGGCGCTGGCGAGTGCGAGAGTATAACCGATCGGTTCGTTGTGACGCGAGCTGATCGCAAATCAATAGAATGCCGTATTCAATACCCTGATCTAATAGTAGAATCGCGCGATGCAACCCATAGTCAAAATCCAGTCGTTGTCAAAAGTCTACCAAGGCGGGCAGCAGGCGCTCAAAGCCATCGACCTCGACATTAACGAGGGCGAAATTCTCGCACTGCTAGGACCCAATGGCGCAGGCAAGACTACTTTGATTTCGATTATTTGCGGTATCGTCTCCGGCAGTTCCGGCTCGATCAGTGTCGCCGGTCACGATATTGTCAGCGATTACCGAGTTACCCGCGGCCTGATCGGGCTGGTGCCACAGGAACTAACCCTGGGCGCTTTCGACACGGTGTGGAATACGGTGAACTTCAGCCGTGGGCTGTTCGGCAAGAAGCCGAACCCGGCTTATCTCGAACAGTTGCTCAAGGACTTGTCGTTATGGGATAAACGTGACAGCGAGTTGCGCGCGCTTTCAGGTGGAATGAAGCGGCGGGTGCTGATTGCCAAGGCGCTGTCGCATGAGCCGCGCATATTGTTTCTCGACGAACCAACCGCGGGTGTCGACGTGGAACTGCGGCAGGATATGTGGCGGCTGGTGCGGCGCATGAACGATTCCGGTGTCACGATTATTCTGACCACGCACTATATTGAAGAAGCCGAAGAGATTGCCGATCGCGTCGGCATTATCAACGGCGGTGAATTGCTGCTGGTCGACGACAAACATCGCCTGATGCGCAAGCTGGGTAAGAAGGTATTGCAGATCGAATTGAAACATTCGATCGACGAATTGCCGGCGGCCCTGGCGGATTACAATCTGGAGGCTACGGAGGATGGTCGGCACCTGGTTTATACCTATGATACCGATCGCGAAAGGACCGGTATCACTGCGCTGCTGCAGACCTTGAACGAGCTTGGGCTTTCGTTGAAGGATATAAAAACCAGCCAGAGCTCGCTGGAAGAAATATTTGTAAAGCTGGTTAGTTCACGATGATCAATTATCAGGCCATCAGGGTGATTTATAAATACGAAATGCTGCGCGCCTGGTATACGCTGCTGCAGACGCTCGCCGCGCCGGTGATTTCAACTTCGTTATATTTTGTCGTCTTCGGCGCCGCCATCGGCTCGCGCATCCAGGAAGTCGAGGGGGTATCCTATGGCGTGTTCATCGTGCCGGGGCTGGTCATGCTGTCGCTATTGACGCAGAGTATCGCCAATGCCTCATTCGGAATTTTCTTTCCCAAGTTTACCGGCACTATTTACGAAGTGATGTCGGCGCCGTTATCGTTTTTCGAAATCGTCGTCGGTTATGTCGGCGCGGCGGCCTCCAAATCGCTAATCCTCGGCCTAGTGATTCTTCTTACCGCCAACCTGTTCGTGGATCTGCATATCGCACACCCGCTTATCATGCTGCTGTTTCTGGTATTGACCTGCATATCCTTTGCGCTGTTCGGCTTTATCATCGGGCTATGGGCGACGAATTTCGAAAAACTGCAGTTGATTCCGATGCTGGTAATAACGCCGCTGGTGTTTTTGGGGGGCAGCTTTTACTCGGTTAACATGCTGCCGCCGGCCTGGCAGACAGTGACACTGTTTAATCCTGTATTGTATCTGATCAGTGGTTTTCGCTGGAGTTTCTTCGAAGTGGCGGACGTCAGCGTAGGCATCAGCCTCGCCATGATCAGCCTGTTTCTGCTGGTCTGCCTGGCCCTGGTTTGGTGGATGTTCAAAACCGGCTATCGCCTGAAACAGTAGGTTCCGCAGCCGGTCTCGAGCCACCTAACCCGGCACTACTGGCCCGGAATCGATTGCACCCGACTGATTAGCCATCTTAATTGCAATTCAAGATAGCTGGTTTTGCGCCAGATCGGTAAGCCAACTCGCCACGATCCTGGTTTCGCGCCGGGCTATATTCGGCGGTGGCTGGCGCAGATAATAGTCGGTCAACAGAAAATGAGCCGCACTAAAGACTTCCACCAGTTCACCCGATTGTAAATAGCGATCGATAAACGGCCTGCGTCCGAGCATGACGCCATCGCCTCGTTGGGCCGCTTCGATAGCGATTAGCGAACTATCCACCGATAGTCCACCGGGGACGAGGTCGTTTTCCAGCTGATGTTTCCGAAACCATCGATGCCAGTCGTCGTCATAGCCAAGCACGTGTATCAACTCCATTTGCAGTATGTCGGCCGCTTGCTGCAGCCGTTTCCCGTCTTTTAATAGCGTGGGCGCGCATACCGGGGTTATGGTTGAGGTCAGCAGTCTGGATGTGTTGGCGTCGATGTCATCGTCTCTTTGGATGAAAATTTCCAGATTCGAATGCGCCAGGGACTGGTTGCGCGCCGGTTGCTCAAGCGTCTTGATGCGCAATTCGATATTCGGATGAAAGGTTTGGAAGGTTTTGAGTTCAGGCGCCAGCCAAAGGGTGGCGACGCTGGAGGTGCAAGCTAAATTTACGATTCTGCTCTGAAGCTGGGGAAACAACTGGTCGGTGATCGAATCGAGTCGATCGAGCGCCTCGTGCACCGTGTCGTAGTAGACCTGACCGGTATTGGTCAGGGTTAATCGTCGATTATGCCGCACAAACAGCGGTGTGTTCAGGTAAGCTTCGAGCTGGCGAATTTGTTGGCTGACCGCTGCCTGGGAGACGTTCAGATCCTGTGCCGCCTGCGAAAAGTTAAGGCGCCGACCGGCTGCCTCGAAGGTCCTCAGGATATTTAAACGGGGTCGTTTCAAGCGCGATATAAAATAAGTTTTACTTATGGATATTGGCAGGAATCAGCGCTTGACGCAAGTCATGCCGCTTCCTACAGTCTACGTCATCACGCCTGATTTGGATCGGCAGCCGATGAATTTCTTTTCGTACCTGAGCCGTGACGATATTCAATATGTACACGATGCCTCGCTCGAAATCCTCGCGGAAGTCGGGCTGCTGGTGCGCAACCAGAAGGCCAGAGGGCGATTTGCCGAGCATGGCGCCAAGGTCGACCAGCAGACCGGGATCGTGCGAATACCGGCAATCGTCGTCGAAAAATATAGAAAGTTGGTGCCGCCGACGATTACTTTACGCGGTCGCGATCCGAGTTGCGACGTCACTTTTCCGCGTAAGCTGCCGGTCATCGCTACCGCGAGTTCGGCGCCGGATATTGTCGATCCGGTAACCGGTGTTACCCGGCGCTCGCGCTCTGACGACATAGCTCGTATTGCTCACCTGGTGAATCAATTACCCGGATTCGACCTGTTCTCGATTTCTACCCTCGCCGACGATGCACCGCCGGCTCAGTTTAGTCTGTCGCGCTTTTATCCTGCGCTGAAGAACTGCGTTAAACCCTGCCGTACCTCCGTTTACGACATCCGCGAAGCGCGTCAGGTGCTCAAGCTGGGAGAGCTGATTGCCGGTTCGAAACAAGCCTTCCGGGAACGGCCATTCATCAATTTCGGTTATTGTTCGATTGTCTCCCCATTGACGATGGATTTCGACAGCACCGAAACTTTGATGTTCTTTGCCGAGAATGATATTACCGCTTACGGTACGGTCGCGCCCATGGGAGGACTCAGTACGCCAATGTCGTTGCCGGGTATGCTGACCTTGATGAATGCCGAATGGCTGGCGGCGGTGACACTGGCGCAGATGTCTAAACCCGGTACCGCTCAGATTTACAATTTCCTACCCGTGTTCGCGGATATGCGCGATGGCGCCTATGCACCGGGTGCGATCGAGATCGGCATGATGAACTCGGCAGTTTGCCAGATGGCCCGCTTCTACAATGTACCGTCGGGCGGTTACCTCGGCCTTACTAATGCCAAGCTCAGTGACGCGCAGGCAGGATATGAAAAGGGTATGTCGCCGTTGATGGGGGCTCTTTCGGGGGGTTGATTTCATCGTAATGGGCGGCTTGCTCGATGCCTTGATGTCATTCGATTTTGCGCAGGCCACGATCGATAACGAAATTGCGCTGATGGTTAAAAGGGTACGCGACGGATTCGGCTTCAGCCGCGAGAGTGCCGCGCTGCAGGAAATCAAGGATACCGGTCCGGCGGGGATGTTTGCCGCCAATCCCGAAACCCTGGAACGTATGCACAGCGCTACCTTCATGCCGGAGCTGGCCGATCGGAAGTTGCGTGAGCAGTGGCAGCAGGAAGGCTCGTCGACGATCCATCAGAGGGCACTGAACAAGGCTTTCGATATTCTAGCCACGACCAATCCCGCGGCACTTGATCCTGCCGTCGATGCACGCATTCGCGCCGAATTCGATGGTCTGGTGGCTGGAGATTCGAAGTTGCCGGAGGGCTGGCGGCGATTCGATGTCGGCAGCGCTGCGCCAATGCGTGGGCGACGACCCAGCCGCCGGCGCGCCCGCAAGGCAAGCTAAGCGGTATCATCAGCGTGGCGACCGCTATTCCAGCGAGTGCAGCTATCGTCGTCATCGGCGGCGGAGTAATCGGCACTAGTATCGCCTATCATCTGACCAAGTTTGGCGCCAGCGACGTGGTTTTGCTGGAGAAATCGAGTTTGACCCTGGGTGCCACCTGGCATGCGGCCGGTCTGGTCGGGCAATTTCGCTCCCAGCAAAACCTGATGAGCCTGATGAACGATAGCGTCAGCCTGTTTGAGAGTCTGGCGCGGGAAACAGGGCAGGACCCCGGATGGCGCAAAGTCGGCAGCCTGCGTCTTGCCCAGTCGCAGGAACGCTGGAAAGAATTGCTCAAATCTTATTCCGCGGCGCGTGCGGTCGGTTTCGTAATGAATCTGGTATCGCCCGCGGAGGCGCGAGACCTTTATCCACTGCTCGAAACCGACGACCTGGTCGGCGCCGCTTTTATTCCCGCCGACGGTTACATCGACCCAAACAGCCTGACCCAGGCCTATGCCCGCGGAATCCGGGCGCAGGGTGGCCAGATATTTGAAGGGGTCATGGTTACCGATTTGCCGCGGGACGGTGATCGAATAGCCCGGGTGGTAACCGATCAAGGTTCGATTGAAGTAGGTACCGTGGTGAATGCCGGGGGGCTATGGGCCCGGCAGCTTGGCTGGATGGCAGGCGTCGAGATTCCTGCCGGGGTGGTGGAGCATCAATACCTGGTAACGGAAAAAACGAATTTGATACCGCCGAACTTACCCGCCTTGCGCGATCCCGACGCTGGCTTTTACGCCAAGCCGGAACCGGGCGCGCTGGCGATCGGCGGTTGGGAAAAACAGACGCGCGCGGTCAACCCCCGGGACGGATTCCCATGGGAGAATGAGCGTTTCCTGTTCGACGCCGAACTCGATCGGTTGCAGGAGTTTTTTGAGCCGGCGATGCAGCGCCTGCCGCTTCTGCAGGAATTAGGCGTGCGCGACATCGTCAACGGGCCGATCCCGATTTCACCCGATGGCGAACCGATCATGGGCCCGGTTCCGGGGCTGTCCAACCTGTTTGCGGCCTGCGCTTTTACCTCCGGCATTGCCGCCTCCGGAGGCGCCGGCAAGGCGCTCGCCCATTGGATACTCGACGCTGATCCGGGCCTGGATTTATGGGCTTTCGACATCCGTCGTTTCGGTAAATTACACGCGGGTCATCAATTTCTGCACGATCGTGCGATCGAAAGCTACCGCAAGTATTACGCGATTCACTGGCCGGGCGAAGAACCGGAGTCTGCCCGCGGGGTGCGTCGCAGCCCCTTATACCAGACTCTGAGGCAACAGGGCGCGGTATTCGGTTCGAAGTTTGGCTGGGAGCGGGCCAACTGGTTCAGCCCTAGCGAAACTGGTGCGCAGGATGTGCTCGGATTCGATCGACCGCAGCAGGCGGACACCATCGGACGAGAGCACCGAGCGGCCCGTGAGCGGGTGGTGCTCGCCGATATGTCTTCGTTCACCAAATTCGAAATCAGTGGACCGCTGGCCTGCGGCTTTTTGCAATACCTGGCGCTTGCCGACATCGACAAAAAACCTGGGAGAGGGGCCTACACCCATCTATGTAACGAACGCGGCGGTATCGAAGCGGATGTCACGATTATCCGGCTCGACGAGGATTGCTTCTGGTTGATCACCGGCTCCGGATTCGGGGTGCGCGACCGACACTGGATCGATACCGGGCTGAGTGATTACCTGGCCCGCCACGGCAATCGCCTGCAATACCAGATCGCGCTGCGCGATATTACGTCTGCTTATGGCGTAATCAACCTGGCCGGGCCGCTAGCCCGTCAGGTGTTGGCAAAGGTCTGCGATGAGGACCTGAGTCATGAAGCCTTTGCTTTCATGACGGCAAGGGACTTGAGAATCGGCTACGCACCTGCGCTGGCGTTTCGTGTGACTTATATCGGTGAACTCGGCTGGGAACTTTATATTCCATCGGAATATCTGCAGTACGTTTACGAATTACTGCAGCAGGCGGGTAAAGAATATGAAATCTCGAATATCGGGTACCGTGCCATCGATAGTCTGCGCCTGGAAAAAAGATATCTCGCCTGGGGAGTCGATATTTCACCCGCATACAATCCGTTCGAGGCGGGTACGCAATTCCTGATTGACTGGAACAAGGGAGAATTTACCGGTGCCGAGGCGCTAGCAAGAATCCGGCAGCAAGGAGTTCGGCGAAAACTGGTTTGTCTCGCGCTGGATAAGGCGCTGACGGTGTTTGGCGGCGAAGCGATAATTGCGGGTGGCGAGGTGCTTGCCCAGTCGACCAGCGGTAACTTCGGATACTCGGTTGGCCGCAGCCTCGTTTTTACCTACCTGCCGCTGGATTCGTTAGACCGGAGTGACCTGGAGGTCGAAGCTTTCGGCGAACGCAGTTCGGCATCGGTGATCGACGGTGCGATATACGATCCGCAACGAAAGAAAATTCTTTGTTAGTTGCGATCCTGGTGTGCGGGCGAATGAAAAATGGCTGTGGGAAAATAAAACCGGCGTGGATGCTAAGCTCCACACCGGTTAGATTTTGTTACTTCTGCCAGAAATATTTTGCCACTTCCGATCTGACTTCGTGATTCGACAGGCCGATATCGTTCAGCATGCGGTCGTCCATCATCGCCAGCAGGCGACGATCGTTCGAACGTCGGATCCAGGTCCGTAAGATATCGCGCGTACCAGTGACGAATGCCTCGACGTGTTCGATCGCTTTATAGGTCAGTGCGGCGATGTCCATATCTTCGATTAGGTGAAAATGTTTCGCTTTTATAGTGCTCATAGCGTTGCTCCTGTAAAAATGCTGTCCGCTTAAGAGTCGGGCAGCCGTGTTAATTGATGCTGTGAATTATAGGTAGCAATACCAATAGTAACAGATTCAGTTTTATTGATATTCGTGCATAACAGTTTACCGTAACAGATTTGTGTAAAAAATCGGATTGTGAAGTACTTCACAGGCAAATTGTGCAGTGCGTCACGCCACCTTTCCGGCGGTTTGAATCTGCCTTTTATTTATTTAATTAACTATTTGAATATAAAAGAAAAAGATTGGATATTTCGAAGCCCGGAAAGGATTGAATTTGAGCTGAAGCAAAGCCCCGGTTTGGGCCATTTTACCTAAAATCGGATCGGCTTCAAAACTGTACTGGTTCAGTAGATTTGGCCGTTAATTCGCGACCTTCGAATCGGTAATCTCGCATGCTTGGAGCTGGAGGAGAAATTCGATTCATCTCGATATCTTCCATTGCAAAGCTTCGGGGTCGCCGCTTTGATGGATGCGAATAAGCCTGGTCATGCGGCCTGGCCATTTTATGCGAGTAAACTATCACGCCCCAATTAGTCCGACGGATCAAGCCGATGTCGGTTGATAACGTAGTGACAGGATGATGACCGAGATCACCAATAGGGCGCCGCTGGCCTGTAGCAGGCTGAGGTTCTCACCCAGCACCAGTCGCGCCAGCAATATCGATACCACTGGCTCCAGGTTCAGCAGGAAGGCGGCACGCGCGGCGGACAAACGCGCCAGCGCTTCAAACTGGCTCAGGATTGCGATCAGGTAGAGCAGGGTGGCCAGCGCCAGCGCTATCGTCCCGCTTGTCGCAGCGGTCCTGGCGATGCCGTCGAGCATCAGCGGCACGATTAACAACAATCCCGCTGCGTTGACCCAAAAACTCATCAGTAACGGCGGGCACCGCAGACAAAGGTGAACGCTGCGCCGCAAGCAGCCATTGCTGCCAGCAGGACGCCGTTGATAGCTACTCTGATTTCACTGCCGGACAGGGCCAGGTAGAGTCCGGCGAAGGCGGCGATGAATAACGCGATCAGGAATGGCGTTGCCTTGACCCGGCCATTGATTATCGAATAAGCGAGCACCAGTAACGGGTAGCTGTAAAAAATCAACACCGCCAGGCTGACCGACAGGGATTCGACCGCCAGTAGATAAGAGATCATTCCGCCGGACCAGAGCAATCCGATTAGCAACAGGGGCAGGCGTTGCGCTTGGGACACTTTGAAACGGTCGCGTCTGACCAGCAGCAGCGCTCCGAACACCAGGGTAGAAACGCAAAAGCGCAGCAGCATCAATGTTATGGCATTGCCGCCGTCGTGATAATAGATTTTCGCCAGAGTCGTAATTGCGCCCAACCCGCAGGCGGTTACCAGCGCAAACACGATACCGCTGTAGCGATTGGATAATCCGAGCATAGGCTGCACTATAAAGCTAGTGTCAGGCGCTTGCCAGATGCAAGCCAATTGGATATGTTGCGCGCCTTAGATAACTCGTGGATCTGTAGATGGCTAACTTGCAATTACCCGATTCCCTGGTCAGTGTGGGCTGGTTACGGCAGCATCTGGATCATGAAAATCTTATCGTCTTGGATTCGAGCTGGCATATGCCGGCTACCGGGCGTGACGGATTCGAGGAGTGGCGGCAGGAACATATTCCCGGGGCCCGGTTTTTCGATTTCGACGGAAAAATCAGCGATCCCGATTCAGAGTTGCCGCATATGATGCCGAGCGAAGAAATATTCACACGCGAAATGCAGGCGCTGGGTTTGAACCAGGACAGCGTGGTTGTGGTTTACGATTCGATGGGAATGTTTTCCAGCCCACGCGGCTGGTGGATGTTGCGCGCGATGGGATGCGTAAACTGTGCCTTGCTGGATGGCGGCCTGGTCGCCTGGGATGAGCTCGAATTTCCGATCGAGAGTTTACCGCGGGAACCTGCTTACGAACGCGGCAATTTTGTCGCCAAAATGAACCCGGATTACGTTGCGGACGCGCAAGCGGTGCTGGCGGCGCTCGACGATGACTCGATTTGTGTGCTCGACGCCCGCCCCGGGCCGCGTTTCAACGGCGCCGCGGAGGAGCCCCGACCCGGGCTGCGCCAGGGACATATGCCGGGTGCGTTGAATCTGCCTTTCCCGGAGGTATTCAAACACGGATTGCTGAAACCCAAAGATGAACTCAGGGATCTGATTGCGCCGCTGATTGGCGATCGCAAGCGCTGCATTTATAGTTGCGGCTCGGGTGTGACCGCCTGCGTAATTGCGTTTGCCGCGCAGCGCGTCGGCTACGATAATTTAGCCATTTATGACGGCTCCTGGTGTGAATGGGGCCAGCCCTCTGAATTGCCGGTGGTCACCGACTAGCCTGCATATTGCATGAAGGCGGTACAAACTTCGGAGAAATAGCATAGATATCAAAGTATCAAGTCAATTTTCGAGGAAATAGCCGGTTACAGTTTGTACCTGAACGAAATCAGGAAAAATCTGGCTGCCAATCTCGAACGATCCCCCTTGAGCCATAGCTACGGCTATGACTCGGCGGGCGATCGTCCGACCTTGTTTGCCAGATTTCCCCTGAGTTTCGTTCCCTTCATGCAATATGCAGGCTAGAGCATCCCGGGCAGGCTGCCAATGCCGTCACAGACGATGTCGGCAATGTCTTGCAGGTCGTCGCGCGTGCTGGTGCCGGTTAGCACGCCGACGCAAAGCCCGGCGCCGGCGCTTCTGCCCATTTCGATGTCGTGACGATTGTCGCCAACCACGACCACTCGATCCGCGGCGAGCCCCATCGCATTGCAAAAAGCCAGCACCATGCCGGCCTCCGGCTTCTGACCGTGGCCGCTATCGTAACCCGCCAGGAAATCGAACTGCTGCAGGACATCGAAGGACTGCAGTGTGTTGACGATGCCCTGGTGGCTATCGGCGGTAGCAACCCCGAGTTTGTGCCCGGCTTGCTTCAACCGGCTCAGGGTGTCGGCCAATCCGTCGACCGCCGCCGCATGCTGTGCGCCCAGAACGCTAAAGATTTCATTCAAGCGCCGGCTTATAGCCGTGATGCGATCCGTTTTCCCGATCTCGATTGCCCAGGCTTCGGCGATTTGGCGATTGTTACCGGCAGCGAGCAGGCTGCCGCCGATAAATCGACCCTGTGCGGCGGCATAGCCATGCCGGGTCAACAAGCGCTCGGCCAGTTGCCGGTCGCCTGCGGCGAATTCCTGCGCCGCCTGGCGGTAAATCGGTAGCCAGGTTTTATTGAAATCCAGCAGAGTTCCATCCTTGTCGAAAACAATGCCCCGGTATTTCATAAGCGGTCTCGAAATCTGCGTGCCCGGTTAGCGGAAATATTAAGCCGATAACTGCGACAACAGGGTTGCGCGATAAGCGCTCACCGGTTTGCTAGTCAGGCCCGCGACCTTACCGTCGTCGTCGTAACGACGCAGTTTTACGGCATCGCGGTAGTAGGGGTTGGCCTCGAAACGAGCCACCTGTTCGGCGCTCATCGGACCACCCTGTACGCGAAGAGAATTCACCGAGGCATCCGACAGGTGACTGAGGTATTCGTCATCGGTAGCACACAGATATCGCTTGGCCGCCACATGCAGTCGAATGGGTTCGGTGATCGAAGGCGGAAAATAGGGGCGCAGATAGTCCGCTCCCGCTTCCGCATGCAGGTTGTCCCGGCCGTTTCCCAGAGCCTGGATCGGATGGCCGCCAACAAAATGGCCGATATCGTGCAGCAGCGCGGCAATCACCAAACCGTCCGCGGCTTCATCGGCCGCGGCGCGGGCCGCCGTTTGTTCCATGTGTTGCGACATGCTAACGGTTTCGCCCATGTGCTCGCGGGCGCCGCGGCTGGCGAACAAGTCGAGGATGAAGTCGACGATATTTACCGGATTTTCATTCTTTTCAGTCACAGTTCGGTCTCATCGTAAAGCGCCGGGAAGCGGTAAGTCTGAAGCAGAAACCGAGCGCAGTAAATTGCTCGGTATTATTAACCCGGCGCGGAATTCTGGATTTCATTCGATGCGATCGGATTCCAACAAAGCGAGCGCCGCGTCCAGTTGATGCTGATTGAAAACGCGAATACCGTGACGTTGCAGCAGCGCGGCGGTAACACCGGTCCCCGGAATCGAACGACGGCTGAAACTGCCGTCATAGATGCTGCCGCTGCCGCAGGATGGGCTCGATTCGGTCAGTACCGCAACCCTGATGTTCTGCTGCCGGCAAAGCTCCAACGCCTGGTTAGCGCCCGATAAAAAGTAGGGCGTCACGTCGCTGCCGTCCCCTGTAAGAACGCTTGCCCGGCCGGCGATAACCGCCGCGCCGTCGCCCGCCCGAATCTCCGCCGCAGCGCGCGGTATCGGCAAGCCCCCGGCGACTTCCGGGCAAAAACCGACAACGCGCTCCTGTGCGACCAGAGCGGCCAACCCGGTGTGTTGCAGGTATTTCGCCTTGCCGTCGTAACGCACCGGATTGCCGAGCAGGCAAGCGCTGACCAGTAGCTTTTTCATGCTCGCAGTACCCTGCGGAATCGTAGGTGCCGCAAGAATACCAGGCAGCCGATGCCTGCGGCGATATGTTTCAGGCTATGCCCGCTTATGTATTCCAACCAGAAGTAAATTTCGTGGTCCATAATTTCACAGAGTTTGGCCGCGAGGTACCAGGCCCATAGCCACCATATATCCGAACTGCGGGTATAGCGCGGTTCGAAAACGATCAGAATCAGGGGTGTCAGCAGCATCGGCAGAAACTGAAACAGCGCATAGAAGCGTAAATCGCCCCGCCCCGCCAACTCGCTGAAATGCCAATAAACGACGCTGGCGGCGCCCGCGCTCAGCAACAGCGGGAATAGTTTGCCTGCGATCTGCAACGCTGCACGTTCAGCCAGCAGTATCGTTATGAAGGACATGAAGCCGATGGTTATCGCCAGCCGGTCCCAGGCAAGCGACAGGTTGTCGGGAGACCAGTGATAGTGGATCGAGCAGACGGCGACGCCTATCAGTGCGCTAAAAAATGCAATGCCGGCGGGATAAACCTGCGGCTCGATCTGCAAGCGTTTTTGTCGCAGCAGTCGGTACAGTCCTTCGATGCCGATCCAGGCAAATATAAGATTGGTCAATACGTTGAGCGCATTCGGAATTGCCAGCCAGGCGGTTTGATCGGCAAACAAATGATAAGCGGGATCCTGGGGAAAACGCGGCGCCAGCAGAGTCGCGATCAGGGCGCACAAGCTGACCGCAAGCAACAGGCGCTGTTTAACAAGCATCGACATGGTCAACCCAGCTCCATCTTCTCGGCGGGCTTGGTTTCAGGCCGGGGGCGGATTCCCGGTCGACCAGCGTTTGAATCTCTTTTTGCAGTATCGCAGCAGCGAATCGTAGTCGGGGAAATAAAGCTCGAAGCCGTCTTCGGCGGGCGCATCGTATTCGCAGTAGTCGTTACTATGCGAGCGACATATCGTCGGGCGGTCGTGATAAATATTGCAGCGGCCGTCGCCCAGTAAATGCTGGCAGCGCGCTTCGAACATCACGAACCAGCCATCGTCGTCTTTGTAAGCGCCGACTGCGGCGTGCGACACTTGCCACAGCAGGATTTCGAAGTCGTATTTCGATTTCGGTGTATCGATTTGCTGAGTTACGTAGGTGCAGCATTTGGAGTTTGTGCAAAGATCGCACTTGTTGAAGCCATCGTCCGCTTCGCCTACTTCGATTTCAGGAAAAATATTATCCATCTTGCGCCAACCAGTCTTGTGCCTGTAGATAGTACTCGGTTAATTCCGCCTCGGGACTGTCCGCTGCGGGATGATAATTATAGCGCCAGTTAACCACCGGGGGCAGCGACATCAGAATTGACTCGGTGCGTCCACCCGACTGCAGGCCAAACAGCGTGCCGCGATCGTATACCAGATTGAACTCGACGTAGCGCCCGCGGCGATACCATTGAAACTTTTTTTCGCGTTCCCCGAAGGAGTCGTTTTTGTGCCGCTCGACGATTGGTAGATAGGCCGGCAGGTAGTGATCTCCGACGCTGCGCATGAAGGCAAACGCCGTTTCGAAGTCCGGCTGGTCGAGGTCATCGAAAAACAAGCCGCCTATACCGCGCGCCTCGTTGCGGTGTTTCAGATAAAAATACTCGTCACACCATTTTTTGTATTTATTGTAGATCTCGGGGCCGTAAGCGTCGCAGGCCTGCTTGGCGATCCGGTGCCAGTGCCGACAATCGGCCTCGAAGCCGTAATAAGGGGTTAGATCGAAACCGCCGCCGAACCACCAAATCGGTTCTTCGCCGCTCCGTTCGGCAACAAAAAAACGCACATTGGCATGCGAAGTCGGGATATAGGGGTTATCGGGATGGATGACCAGCGATACGCCCATGGCGCGAAACCGCCGGCCCGCCAGTTCGGGGCGATGTGCGCTTGCCGATGCGGGCAACTGGTCGCCATATACTTCGGAATAGTTGACGCCGCTTTGTTCGAAAACGGCGCCGCCCCGCAGCACCATACTGCGTCCGCCGCCGCCGGCCTCACGCTGCCATTCGTCGACTTCAAAGCGGGCTTTGCCGTCGATATCCTGCAGCTCGCCGGTAATGCTTCCCTGCAAACGTTTCAGATAATCGCTAACGCGTTCGATATCCATCAACGAGTGCCCCTGACAATGGTCCCATTGCGCAAGAATTTTATCGTACTCGGTTTGCCGCTGCCCGCGGGGAATCCGTTGACGATAAAATCGAGTTCGTCGCCGAATTGTTTGCGCAGTTGCAGCGAATTACGTACCGTGGCGCGCCCCGCGCGATTCGCGCTGGTCGATACGATCGGGGCCTGCAGCCGGTCGCACAAGATCTGCAGTAAGGGATGCCCGGTAATCCTGATCGCCACGGTTGAAAAATTGCCGCGTATCCAGATTGGGCAAAACCTGCTTGCCGGAACCAGCCAGCTGGTCGGTGCTGCACCGGGCGAGCTAATCGGTTTAAGCTGTTCCGCATCGGCATCGAGGTAGGCCGCGCAATACTCGATTCTGGACGACAGCAGAATCAGCCCCTTTGCCGGGGAGCGATTCTTGATTTGCAGGATACGGGAGACGCTGTCGGCGATCAGCGGATGGCAGCCGAAACCCCAGATCGTATCTGTCGGATAACCAAACACCGCGCCGCTCGATACCGCGTGGATGAAGCGATTCAATGCCCAGGGACTCATAACAGGCGGTTTCAGCTGGCGTTGGCGGTGGCTTTTTTGGCGGCAGCCTTTTTCTTTACGGTCTTCTTTTTAGCGGATTTCTTAGGCGCGGCTTTTTTCTTGGCGGCCGCTTTTTTGCGTTTCGACTTAGGCAACGGCGCTTTTTCGATCAAATCCTGGCAGGTTTCCAGATCGAGACTGGCCGGGTCTTCGACGTCTTTGGGAATGCGCGCGTTTTTATTTCCGTCGGTAATATAAGGTCCGTAACGGCCGCGCAGGATCTTGATATCGGTGCCTTCGAATATCTTGATTTCACGATTGGCGTCGAATTCCTTCTTCTCGGCCACCAGTTCCAGCGCACGCTCGAGCGTAATCGTATAAGGATCGTCACCTTCCTTGACCTTGAGCGAGGCGAATTTGTTATCGAATTTCACGTAAGGGCCGAAGCGGCCGATATTAGCGGAAATCTGCTCACCCTCGGGGGATAAACCGAGCTCGCGCGGCAACTTGAACAGCTGCAGTGCCTCTTCGAGCGTGATCGAATCCATTTTTTGCCCCGGTCGCAGACCCGCAAAGCGCGGTTTTTCTTCGTCGTCGCGCGTGCCGATCTGGACGAAAGGTCCGTAGCGGCCCATGCGCACCGATATCGGCTTGCCGGTTTTTTCGTCGGTGCCGAGCTGACGCGATTGAATCGCCTCGTCGCGGCTGACGTTTTCCATCTTGTCGTCGACCTGAGTTTTGAATGAGGTCCAGAATTCTTCCATCAGCGGCAACCATTCGGTTTCGCCCCGGGAAATCGCATCGAGCGAGTCTTCGAGCTGTGCGGTGAAGTCGTAATCGACGTATTGTTTAAAATGCTGCGTCAGGAAGCGCGCGACCACGCGCCCGACGTCGGTTGGATGGAAGCGTTTGCTTTCGAGTTCGACGTATTCACGGTCGAGCAGGGTGGTGATGATCGAGGCATAGGTAGAAGGCCGGCCGATGCCGTATTCTTCGAGCGCCTTGACCAGCGAGGCCTCGCTGTAACGCGGTGGCGGCTCGGTGAAATGCTGTTCCAGCCTGATTCGATCGAGGTCGACGATATCGCCTTCCTGCAGCGGTGGCAACAAATTCTCTTTGCTGTCGTCCTTTTTCGGTTCATCCTTGTCTTCGATGTAAACCCGCATGAATCCCGGGTCGCGAATCGTCGAGCCGTTGGCCCGGAAACTATGGTCGTTGCCGCAGCCCAGATCGACCGCAACCGTATCCAGCGTCGCATGGATCATCTGACAGGCCATGGTGCGTTTCCAGATCAGGCTGTAGAGCCGGAACTCATCGTCGCCCAGGTGCTGCTTGATCTTGAAGGGTTCGTTGCGTGCACTCGTCGGACGGATCGCTTCGTGCGCTTCCTGTGCATTCTTCGATTTGGTTTTGTACTCGCGCGGCGTGTCCGGCAGGTTATTTTCGCCGAACTTGTCGGCGATGAACTCGCGTATTTCAAGCAGCGCATCGTTCGACAGCGTCACCGAATCGGTGCGCATGTAGCTGATGAGTCCCACCTGGCCTGCGCCGATATCGATGCCCTCATAGAGCCGCTGCGCGGTGCGCATGGTGCGTTGCGCTCCGAATCCGAGTTTGCGCGCGGCTTCCTGCTGCAGCGTCGAGGTCGTAAACGGCGGCGCCGGATTGCGTTTGCGCTGTTTCTTATCGACTTTGTCGACGCGCAGCTTGCCCCCTGCGGCATCGCTTAAAGAGCGGTGTGCAGCGTTGGCCTGATCGACATTGGTGATAGTAAATTGCTTGACCTTCTCGCCATCCAGCTTATTCAGTTTCGCGCTAAACGGCTGGCCATCGAACACATTGTCGGATTCGATACTCCAGTATTCCTGCGGATTGAAAGCCTCGATTTCGAGTTCGCGCTCGACGATCATGCGCAGCGCCGGGCTTTGTACGCGGCCGGCCGACAACCCGCGTCGAATTTTGCGCCATAGTAAAGGGGACAGATTGAAGCCGACCAGGTAGTCGAGCGCGCGGCGCGCCTGTTGCGCGTTGACCAGATCCATGGTGATTTCGCGCGGGTGCTCGATGGCTTCCGATACCGCTTGTCTGGTGATCTCGTAAAACGCCACCCGGTAGGCGCGTTTGTTCTTCATCAGGTTTTTTTCCCTGAGCAATTCGTATAAATGCCAGGAAATGGCTTCACCTTCGCGGTCCGGGTCGGTGGCGAGGTATATCGAATCGGCTTTCTTCAATTCCTTTTTGATATTCGCGATATGCTTATGATTACGCTCTACCGGCGAATAGTTCATTTTGAAACCATTGTCGGTCTCGACCGCGCCTTCCTTGGGGACGAGATCGCGTACATGCCCGTAGGAGGCAAGTACCTTGAAGTCCTTGCCCAGGTATTTCTCTATGGTTTTTGCTTTCGCAGGAGATTCTACGATAACGAGATGGCTGGCCATTTAATGTAGCTGGTCCGCTGTGATGACTGACGTTGTCCTGTTCAATGAAAAACGGCGGGTTGATCGGCAAATACGATATCTTCGTAATGCATCAGCGCGTTTTCATCCTGTTCGTCCGAGCTGTTGAACAACACCATCATGACGACCCACTTTAATTCCTCGATATCGACTTCGGAATCCGATTCGAGTGCCATGACCCGATTGATAACCATTTCACGCAGGCGCGGAGTAAGTACCCCCGACTGCTCGAGAAACAGCAAAAAGCCTTGTGCGTTGTAAGCCAGGCGCGCGCTTTCCTCGGCTGCGAGCACCCGGGTGGCAATTGCAGACTGATCCGTGGTGGTTGCATCATCGGCTTCCGCCAGTCCATCCAGCCATTCGAATGCCTTGTCGATTTCGAGTGGATCGAATCCGGCGGCGCGCAGGTCGGCATCGATGCCATCGCGGTCTTCCGGCAGATTTTCATCCTGGTCCGCGTAGCTCGAAAATATGTACATCAGAACGTCGATAACGCCTTCTTTCATGGATACCTCATCTAGATCCTGACGTAGCAGCCGCCAGGTGCCGATTGAATTAAATCATTTTGTTCAAGTAATAATAGCATGGATGAAAGCTTGTCGATGGTCAAGCCGCTGCGTTGCACAAGTATGTCACAGTTTACCGGGTCGTATCCGATCGCCCGCAACAACCGTCGATGCTCAGGATCGACGGTTTTCGGATCTATGACGGGCGCGGGGTCAGGCTGCTGATTGATGAAGCTAACGAGTTGAGCGAGCTCCCGGATTATGTCTTGCGGTCTCTCGGCGAGCTGCGCGCCGTCGCGAATCAGGTCGTGGCAGCCGCGGGTCTGGGGATTATGAATCGACCCCGGCACCGCGAAAACCTCACGTCCCTGGTCGGCGGCGTGCCGCGCGGTGACCAGTGAACCGCTGCGCTGCGCGGCCTCAACCACCAGGGTCGCCAAGGACAGTCCGCTGATAATGCGGTTGCGCTGCGGAAAGTTTGGTTTGCGCGCACCGGTGCCTGGAGGGAATTCGGATAACATCAACCCGTTCTGCCGTATGGCCGCCGCCAGTTCGCGATTGCGGCGCGGGTAGATTACGTCGAGGCCGGTGCCGGTGACGGCCAGCGTTTTACCCCCGGCGTGCAGCGCGCCGCGGTGCGCCTCGGTGTCGATACCGAGTGCCATGCCGCTGGTAACGCCGAGGCCCGCCGCGCTCAGGCTTGCGGCAAAATCGAATGCGGTCTGGGCTCCGCCCGGGGTGCAGCGCCGGCTTCCGACAATGGCGATTTGAGGTTGGCGCAGCAAGTCGAGATCGCCGCTGGCGTACAGCAGTGGGGGGAAGTCGCTGATTTGGCGCAGCAACGCCGGGTAGGCCTTGTCATCGTAACAAATCAGGTGATTGTTTTCGGCCTGCGCCCAGGCCAGGTCCCGCTCTACCTGCCGAGCCTGATTTGCGGCGACCCGGGCGATGGCCCGGGGCATGAAACCGAGCGCGCGTAATTCGTCGGGGTCGCTTTGACGGATAAGCCTCGGGTCGCCGTTGAAGTGTTCGAGTAATTGCAGCAGCGCCTGGCTGCGGGTTGCGAAGCTGTGACAGAGGTGTAGGAAATCCGGCAGCAAATCCTTGTGCATGGTGGTCTCCATTCCATTTGCAGACCCGGATACTATACCACCGGGACAGTGCCTGGTACCAGTGAGTTGTCGCCGTTGTCAGTTACGCAGCAGCGCTACGGCGATTCGACGTAATCGTTGGCCGTAACCGGGAAATCGGCCTCCATGATGAGTGCGTAGCTCATTTTTTCGAAGGAGCGGATAACCATCGCCATGCCGACCTGCTCGTCGGGTAACTTGACGCGAAATCTCGGATCTTCCTCAGCCGGGTCGGGGATATCGTTTCCCGTGCGACGAATTCGCAGTATATTGCCGGATTCGAGCCCGTCGCGCTGACCCAGATTGATCGCAATGGTCTGGTAAATACCGGTCTGCGAGATGGCGTCCAGGAGCGCGACGATTTCACCGCTGACGTCGGTCTCCGGGGGCCGGGGGATGAAGTCACGTTCGAAATTGGTATTGTCCATCGGCATGACGCGATCGTCGCGCAGGATTTCGCGTTCGGAATTAGTTACCCGGATCGAGGCCGGGTCGCCGCGCAGCAGCAGTTTCGATTCTCCGACATAAAGCGCTTGGTAGCCGAGTAGTTCATCGGTAATCGGATCGAACAGCGGGCGGTCGGGACGATAAATCTGGTAGCGGCCATTGCCATTCGACATGTCGAGCTTACGCACGTAAAGTTTATCGTTAATACTGTTGATCAAGTGGTCGTCGAGGCTGGAAAGCACATAGGCCGATTTTCTCAGCGTATCCAGGTCGATAACAATCGGGCGTTCCAACAGGTGGCGCAGCGCATCGATCGGTATCGATGCGATGGTTGCATCGATCGGCTGGCTGCGTACCCTGGGATTGACCTTGACGATCCTGAGACCTTGCGAAGTCTGGGATACGACCGAGCCGTCTTCGCCGCGGTTTAGAATCTGTACCCGGCGCTCGCCGCCGATATAAATGATAGCGAGCGTGTCGCCGGGATAAATAAGATGCGGATCTTCGACCTGGGGATTCTTGAACCAGATTTCGGGCCAGAACCAGGGGTCCCGCAGAAACACGGTTGAGATATCCCATAGCGTATCGCCTTCTTGTACAATATAGGTTTCAGGGAATTCCGGTTCGTAAACAATTGTCTCGACGGTTTCCGTTTCAGCGACGGGAATTTGAGCTTCAACGGTTACCACGTCCGGCGGCGGTGCTTCGTCGTAAACGACCGAATAGGGAGGTGGCGGTTCGGCGCAGGAGGCGATTAGCGCCATGCCCGAGAGCAGAATCAATCCCTTTAAAAGCTGTCTATTGTGGTCGGCAGGCATAAAATCCCCTGAAAATACGGAACTAATTGACGGATTGTAGCCTAAAATTAACCGACTACAAGCTATTTAGTGGCAAAGATACTAGTATAATCATCGACTTGGAACAACTAGTTATAATTTTTCTTGAAGTTTTTAACCATGGCTTTATTAAATATTTTACATTTCCCAGATACGCGTCTCAGAACCGTCGCAAAACCGGTTACCGAGTTCGACGCCGAGTTGAAACAATTGGTCAGCGATTTGTTCGAAACCATGTATGAAGCGCCTGGGATCGGGTTGGCCGCAACCCAGGTCGATCGACATATTCGATTGCTGGTACTGGATGTGTCCGAGGGGCGTGATCGGCCGCGCTGTCTGATTAATCCGCAGATCATCGCCTCTGACGGCGAAGAGGAAATGGACGAAGGATGCCTGTCGGTACCGGGGTTTTATGAAAAGGTGAGCCGCGCAGAACGCATCCGCGTGCGTGCCCAGAATACCGACGGCGAAGTGTCGGAGTTCGAGGCGGAGGGGCTTGAGGCAGTCTGCATCCAGCACGAAATGGACCACCTCGAAGGCAAGCTGTTTGTCGATTACCTGTCCAGTCTGAAACGCAACCGCATTCGCAGCAAGCTGGTTAAACAGCAGAAACAGCAAGCCAAGTAGCCGTTTTCGGATCATGCTCAATATAATTTTTGCGGGAACCCCGGAGTTTGCCGTGCCGGCGCTGCAGGCGCTGTTGCAGGGCAAACATCGAGTCGTTGCGGTGTATACCCAACCGGATCGTCCTGCCGGGCGCGGTCGTAAACTGCAGGCCAGTTCGGTCAAAAGCTGTGCGCTCGAACATCGGTTACCGGTTTATCAATTACCGAATTTCAAGTCTGCAGAAGCGCTCGAGCAGCTGGTTGAATTGCAGGCGGATATAATGGTTGTCGCCGCCTACGGTCTATTGCTGCCGCCGGAAGTGCTGGCGGCACCGCGTCTGGGTTGCATCAATATTCACGCTTCGTTACTGCCGCGTTGGCGCGGCGCTTCGCCGATCCAGCAAGCAATTCTGGCCGGCGACGATTACAGCGGCGTCACCCTGATGAAGATGGAGCCGGGACTGGATAGCGGCGCTATAATCGCCAGCCGCCGGATCGAAATCGATGCCGGCTGGAGTGCCGGTGATTTACATGATGCCCTGGCGCCGCTCGGGGCGGAGCTATTGACGGAATCGCTGGATGATATTGAAGCTGCTTTGCAACAGGCGCGCGCTCAGGACGAGGCGCTGGTTACCTATGCACCGCGGTTGCTCAAGCAGCAGGCCGAAATCGATTGGGAGAAACCGCTCGGGCAATTGTTACGCGAAGTGCGGGGGTTTAATCCGTGGCCAGTCAGTTTTAGTTATCTCGATGACCAGAATCTGAGAGTATGGCGTGCACGGGCGGGCGGTGATCAGACCGCGGGCCAACCCGGAGAAGTCGTGCTGCATGACAAGAACGGGGTCTACGTGCAGTGTGGCGACGGCCTATTGCAAATAACCGAATTGCAGTTTGCCGGGCGTAATCGATGCGATGCGGCGCAGGCCCTGAACGCACGTAATCTGAGCGCTTGTCGGCTCGGCGCGGCATCGTGAAAACCGAAAACCCCCGCTGGCTGGCGTTGCAGGTGATGCTGCGGGTGGTGGAAAAGGGTCGTTCGTTGGATGATATATTCAACAACGATTGGTACCGCTAACGATTGGTACCGCTCGCTGACCGCGCCGGCGCGTGATCTAGCCTTGTGCCGCGAGCTGGCCTTCGGCTTGTGCCGGTGGTATTTCGCGCTGTCGTCGCTGCTCGCGTCCCGCTTGCAAAAGCCACTGCGCGCTCGCGATCGCGATATCGAGATCATTCTTCTGCTCGGGTTGTATCAGCTGTTAATTATGAAAACCGGCGACCACGCCGCGGTCAACGAAACG
This sequence comes from Olavius algarvensis Gamma 3 endosymbiont, assembly GCA_001735895.1. Classification (GTDB taxonomy): domain Bacteria; phylum Pseudomonadota; class Gammaproteobacteria. The sequence continues at coordinate 502,690 of DS021198.1, forward strand.
GTTAATCTGGCCCGGGCCCAGCAAAAGCCCTGGGCGCGGGGATTGATCAACGCGGTGTTGCGTACGGTAATCCGGGAAGGCACGACGCTGGATGAAGATCTCAAGGCGCAGGCTTACCCCGATTGGATTGTGCGACGAATCCGGCGTGACTGGAACGATCAGGCGCGGCAGCTGTTGATTCGCGGCAACGATCGCCCGCCGATGACCCTGCGTGTCGATACCCGGCAAATTGCGGTCGACGAAGTAATCGCCCGGCTGGCGGTGGATGGAATCGAAGCCGTCCGGCACCGGCGGGTGCCGAGCGCTATCGAATTGCCGTCACCCTGCGAGATCGGCCGCCTGGCCGGCTTCGAACAGGGTTTACTGAGCGTACAGGACGCCGCGGCGCAAATCGCGGCCGATCTGCTGGCTTGCGAGCCGGGTGCGCGGGTGCTCGATGCCTGCGCCGCACCCGGGGGCAAAGCGATACATTTGCTGCAGCGATACGACGCTATCCAGCTCGCGGCGCTCGATGCAAGCGAAACCCGGCTCGAACGCTTGCAGCAAAATCTGGCGCGCATCGGAAAGACGGCGCAGCTGCTGGTGGGCGACGCCGCAAAACCCGATGGCTGGTTTTCGGGCGGCAGCTACGACGCGATCCTGGCGGATGTCCCTTGTTCGGCCAGCGGCGTCATGCGCCGGCATCCGGACATCAAACTATTGCGCCGCGAAAGCGATATAATGCCGCTGCTTGCGCTGCAACGAGATATTCTGGATGGATTGTGGCGCTTGCTGAAACCAGGAGGGAAAATGCTTTATTGCACCTGTTCCATCTTCAAGGAGGAGAACGAAGTCCAGATCGGGAAATTCCTGCAGCGCCACGGCGATTGCGTCGAACTGCCACTGACCGAATCCGACTGGGGCCAGGCGCGGCACAATGGACGCCAGATATTAACCGGCAGCGACAATATGGATGGATTTTATTATGCACTGCTATCGAAGCCGTCCGGCCTATGAGACCGTTTGGGGCCCTGGATCGCCGAGTCTGGATCGCCGCCGCGGTCATGCTGCTCTATTTGCAATCGCTGCCTGTGCCGGCGCAGGAACGCGATGCCTTCACCGTCAATCGGGCCGAGTTCATACTCGACGAAACCTTGCTGCGGCTCAATCACGAAATCGACAGCCAGATTCCGAACTACATCCTGATGGCCATCGATCAGGGATTTGCCGTACCGATGATGTTTGAAGTGGAGATACGTGCGGAGAAAGCCTACTGGTTCGACGACAAGGTGGTGTCGCTCAAACAACAATACCTGTTGCATCACCTGCCGATGCTGGATTCTTTCGTCGTTTTCGACGTCAACAGCTCGGAACGTCATTATTTCGAAAATCGCAAAGCAGCGGTGCAATCGATTGAAGTGGTTTACAATTACCCTATGCTGGATATCGACAACCTGGCACCGAAGCGCAAGTATTACGCACGTCTGCGCTTTGGTATCGATACCGATGTGCTGCCGTTGCCTTTAAAGTCGAGCTCGCTGTGGGATAATGACTGGGATCTGAAAAGCGATTGGTACGAACGGGAGGTTGTTCGCCCCTAGCCTGGGTACGGCACTCGGGCGGAACAAACTCATGAGAAAGATTAGCGAAGCCAATAACTTGCGCAGCTACCCGGCCAGGTTTGGCGGGTACGGTTGGTACCTGACCGAAAGCAGGACATACTCGCAGATGCCCGAAGTTATTTTGTTCTCTGCGGGCAATATGCGGGTGGATCATGAATAGCACGTTTCGAAATACCGCTTCGATAGCGGCGCTGGTCGTGCTGCTGATGGTGTCGTTATATACTATTGGCGACGCCACCTCGCACTCGGCTACCTTCGGCAAGTACTACAACTGGCTGGTGTTTTTCAACGCCATGGGTCTGGTCGTGCTGCTGGGTCTGATCGCCCACAACGTTTACAAGCTGATCGTGCAATATCGCTTGAAAACGATCGGATCGCACCTTACCGCGCGTATGATTGGCGTGTTCGTGCTGCTGACTGTTATTCCGGTGAGCGTGGTTTATTATTTTTCCCTGAGCTTTCTGCATCGCGGCATCGACAGCTGGTTCGACGTCGGCATCGAAACCGCGCTCGAAGATTCGCTGCAGCTCGGCCGTGGGGCTATCGATTTACGCAAGCGGGATGCGCTGAAAAAGACCCGCAGCATCGTCGGCCAGATCGCCGAAATCGATAACGAATTTTTGATCGTCTATCTCGATGACGCCAGACAGCAGTTCGGCGCCAACGAGTTAACCCTCTACGATCACAGCAATGCGATTATCGCCTCCAGCAGCATCGATTCGACCGACCTGCCCGAAGCCATGCCGTTGACCGATATCGGCGATCTCGATGTCGACAACCCTTATCTCAAGCTGATCGAAGATCCGACTTACGGCCTGGCGATGCAGGTCGCCGCGATGGTGCAAAGCCTTGATGCCACCGAACCGGCGCGCATCCTGCAGGCGCAATATCCCTTTACCGATCGGATCAATGAGTTGACGGTCGGCGTGCAAAACGCCTACGACCGTTACAAGGAACTTGCGGTGTTGCGGGATCCGTTGAAGACGAGCTTCACGCTGGCGCTGTCGATTATCTGGTTGTTGAGCGTGTTGTCCGCGATTTGGCTAGCGTTTGTCGCCGCGCGCAAACTGGTGGCGCCGATTAACGACTTGGTCGAAGGCACCAAGGCCGTAGCGGCCGGGGACTACGAAAAGCAGCTGACGCTGTCGGGTAGCGACGAACTCGGTTTTCTGTTGCGCTCCTTCAATACCATGACGCGCAAAATCTCCCGCAGCCGCGCGATTGCCGAACAAAGCCAGCGCATGGAGGCGTTGCAGAAAACCTACCTCGAGTCGGTCATGGAACACATTACTTCGGGGGTGTTGACGATTGACGAAACCGGTTTCATCAAAAGCGGAAATCCGGCGGCCTGTTCGATTTTCGATGTCGACAGCTATTTCTTCTCCGAATTATACATTGCCGACGTGCTGCGCCAGTATCCGATGCTGGCGTCGTTCTTCGATGCGGTTGTAACGCATCTGGACCGGGATGACGGCTGGCAGGAAGAGATCGTCATGTTCGTCCAGGGGGGTAAAAAAATCCTGCGGGTACGCGGCACTACCTTGCAATCGCAAACCGATGATCGCAAAGAACAGGTCATCGTTGTCGACGACTTGACCGAACTGATTCAGGCGCAAAAAGAATCGGCCTGGAGCGAAATGGCGCGTCGGCTCGCGCACGAAATCAAGAATCCCTTGACGCCGATCCAGTTATCCGCCGAGCGGTTGCAGCGCAAACTGAGCGGTGAAGTTAGCAGCGAGAAACAATCGCTGCTGGATCGATATACGCATACCATCGTGCAGCAGGTGGAAGCGATGAAATCAATGGTTAATGCGTTTGCCGACTATGCCAGGTCGCCAACGCCAAAACCGCAACTGATCGATTTCAACGCCATGCTCGAGGAAATTACAGTGCTCTACCACGAAGATAATGCCGGAATTGCTATCGATTTGATGCTCGACGGCTCGCTGCCTGAAATCGAAGCCGAGTCTCGAAAACTCTCGAAGGCAAAGGTCGGATCAGTCTGATAACCGAGCTGGTCGAAACCGCAGGGCGCAGCTGGCTGGAATTCACGGTTGAAGACAGTGGCCATGGCATTGCCACAGAAGTCGCGCACAGCCTGTTCGACCCCTATGTCACTACCAAAACCTCGGGCAGCGGCTTGGGTCTTGCTATTGTGCAGAAAATCGTTGATGAGCACGGCGGCTCGGTACGCGTCAGCGAGGCGGCAGCAGGCGGTGCCCGATTTACCGTGCGCCTGCCCATTGCCACGGCCGCCAACGAACCCGAGGCCGACGACGCAGTCGAAACCATCAAATCCAGGATGATGCCGTGAACGAGCGCATACTGGTGGTCGACGATGAACCCGATATCCGTATCCTGCTGAAGGATATCCTCGAAGACGAGGGCTATATCGTCGATGTGGCCGAACACGCCAGGGCGGCAAACGATATTCGCCGTGAAAGAGACCCCGACCTGGTTTTACTCGATATCTGGATGCCGGAAGTCGACGGCGTCACCTTACTGAAGCAGTGGAAGTCGTCCGGCAAGGACCATTGCCCGGTGGTGATGATGTCGGGTCACGGCACAGTGGAAACCGCGGTGGAAGCCACGCGCTATGGCGCCGTGGATTTTGTCGAGAAGCCGCTGTCGATGGCAAAACTATTGAGCACCGTGAAGTCGGCCCTGTCCAGCAGTTTGGGCGGTCTGTATCAGGACAGTCGCCGCCAGCTCGAACAGCCGGTAGGCAACAGTCGCATCGTGCAAGCCCTGAAGCAGCGTATGTTGGAGTTGCGGGAATCGACCGAGGCCGTGTTTTTGAGTGGCGCTCATGGCAGCGGCCGGCACATCTGGGCGGAGTATTTGAGCGCATCCGTGGGCGGCATGGATATATTCGATACCGACCAGCGAATCCGGCCGACCGTGTTGCAACGTAATCTCTATATCGAAGAAGTAACCGACCTGAGCCCTGCCCAACAGAGTGCTTTATACAACGCCATTATGCTCAATAACCGGGAATCTAGATTTCGCTATATCGTTGCCAGTCGCAACACCGGCGACGAGCTGAAAAATAACCAGCAGCTTGATCCGCAGCTGGCAGCCCTGTGGCGGCATGCCATCACCATCCCTTCGCTGGACGAACATATCGAAGATATCCCGGAACTGCTTGAATACTATGTCAACTGGTATAGCGACCAGGAGCAGTTGCCGTACCGGCATTTCAATGTCGCCGCGCAGAATTTATTGCGCAACTATCCCTGGAGCGGTGATATCAACCAGCTCAAACAGTTTATCAGGGCCATCCTGGCGAATAGCGAAAACGAGCGTATCGAACTCGATGAGATCGAGCAGACCTTGCGTTCCATGGATTCCGATGCGGATGCGGCGGCGGGCAATAAATTCCAGATCTGGGTCGATATCGATATGGATCTGAGGGAAGCGAGAGAAGCCTTCGAACGCGAATATCTGGCGCGGCATCTCGAACTCAGTGGTCATAATATGACCGAATTAGCGCGCCGGGTCGGTCAGGAACGAACCCACCTTTACCGCAAGTTGAAATCACTTGGACTGCAAACCAAAAAACAATAAAAAGCCATGAATATCATTATCTTAGGTGCCGGGCAGGTAGGCTCGACAGTCGCCACGGAGCTCGCCAAAGAGGAGAGCAATGAAATTACCGTGATCGACACCAACCAGCAAATTCTGTCGGATTTGCAGGATCGGCTGGATTTGCGCACGATTTGCGGTAATGGCTCTTATCCGGGCCTGCTCGAAGATGCCGGCGCCGACGATGCCGACATGATGATTGCACTGACCAATAGCGATGAAATCAATATGATCGCCTGCCAGATCGCGTCGTCGATATTCCATACTCCGACCAAGATCGCGCGCATCCGCTCCCCCGAATACCTGCGCCATCCCGGACTATTTGCCGAAGACTCGATTCCGGTCGACGTCATGATCAGCCCCGAATCGCTGGTCACCGAGTATATTTATCATTTGATCGAGCATCCGAGTGCGCTGCAGGTACTCGATTTCGCCGAAGGGCGGGTACAGCTGGTGGCGGTCAAAGCCTTTGACGATGGTTTGATGGTTGGCCGGGAATTAAAAACCATGAGTGCGGTAGTGCCCAAGGTCGACATGCGGGTCGCCGCGATATTTCGTGAAGGGCAGTCGATCCAGCCCTCGGCCGAGTGCGTAATCGAAGCCGGCGACGAAGTTTTTTTCCTCGCCGCGCGCGAGCATATCCCGACCGTTATTTCCGAAATGCGCAAGCTGGAAAAACCGAACAAGCGCATCATGCTTGCCGGCGGCGGCAATATCGGCGGCCAGCTGGCCTCGTTGATGGAAAAGGATTATCAGGTCAAGGTGATAGAGGCCTTCCCGGCGCGCGCGCGTGAACTGTCGGCGTTGCTGGATTCGGCCATCGTCTTGCTGGGCGATGCCGCCAATCCCGATTTGCTGTTGGAAGAAAATATCGAGTCCATGGACGTGTTTTGCGCGCTCACCAATGACGACGAAGCCAATATCCTGTCATCGATGCTGGCCAAGCGCATGGGGGCTAAAAAGGTCATGTCGCTAATCAACCGTGCGGCCTATGTCGATCTGGTTGAAAGCGGCTTGATCGATATCACTATCTCGCCGCACCAGGTCACCATTGGCGCGCTGCTGGCGCATATCCGGCGCGGCGACGTGGTCGCGGTACACGCGCTGCGGCGCGGATCGGCGGAAGCGATCGAGGCGATTGCGCATGGCGACAAGACTTCATCCAAGGTGGTGGGGCGAAATATAGAGGACATCAAGTTGCCGGAGGGCGCGCGCATCAGCGCGATCGTGCGCGGCGACGAGGTGATAATTGCGCATCATGACACGGTTATCGAATCCGAAGACCACGTGATTTTATTTCTTACTGACAAGAAAAAAATTACCGAAGTCGAAAAACTGTTTCAGGTCGGCATCACCTATTTTTAGACGGCGATCGGCGAAAAATCATGCAACCTCTGGTAATCCTGCGCATATTGGGTCTATTGATGCTGCTCTCCAGCGGCACCCTGCTGCCGCCGATAATAACCGGGCTAATCTATGGCGACGGCGCGGTATTGCCCTTTGTCGAAGCCTTTATGCTGACTCTGGTTACCGGTTTTTTGCTGTATCTGCCGGTGCGGCACCATCGCGACGAATTGCGGCTGCGCGACGGTTTTCTCGTGGTAGTGTTGTTCTGGACCGTGTTGGGCGTGGCCGGCGGACTGCCGATTTACCTTTCCGGGGTTTACGATATTTCGGTAACCGATTCGGTTTTCGAATCGATCTCGGGCATTACCACGACCGGTGCTACGGTGATAGTCGGGATCGACGAGCTGCCGCATGCCTTGCTGCTGTATCGCCAGGAATTGCAATGGCTGGGCGGCATGGGCATCATCGTACTCGCAGTCGCGGTGCTGCCGATGCTGGGCGTCGGCGGGATGCAGTTGTTTCGTGCCGAGACGCCGGGGCCGGTTAAAGATACCAAGCTGACCCCGCGCATTACCGAGACCGCCAAGGCTTTATGGTATATCTACCTCGGTCTGACCATCGCCTGCTGTCTTGCCTACTGGCTGGCGGGCATGTCGTTCTTCGATGCGATGTCGCATTCGTTTTCGACGGTCGCAATCGGCGGATTTTCGACCCATGACGCCAGCATCGGCTACTACGATAGTACCGCGATACAGTTTGTCGCAATCGTATTCATGCTGCTTTCGGGAGTGAATTTCGCGATTCACTTTACCGCGTTCCGCCATCGTTCATTGCAGCCCTATCGGCGCGATGCCGAATTTCGCACCTATATACTGGTGCTATTCCTGGTCAGCATTATTACGGTCGGCTACCTGCAGTTGATGCACACCTTCGATTCGACCGCGGAATCGATTATCGAGGGGCTGTTCCAGGTGGTGTCGATCGGCACCACCACCGGGTATACCACGGCCGAATACTATAGCTGGCCGGGCTTCCTGCCGGTGCTGTTACTATACGTCAGTTTTATCGGTGGATGTTCGGGCTCGACCGGGGGCGGGATCAAGGTGATCCGCATTCTGTTGTTGGTTAAACAGGGGGTACGCGAGCTCCGCCGACTGGTGCATCCGAGTGCGCAGTATGCGGTCAAGATTGGAAAAAAGCCGATGCCGGAAAAGGTCATCGAAGCGGTATGGGGATTCTTCGCCGCCTACTTTGCTATTTCGGCACTGATGATTTTGCTGTTGATGGCGACCGGACTCGATCAAGAAACCGCGTTTTCCGCGGTAGCCGCCTGCCTCAACAACCTGGGTCCGGGCCTGGGCGACGTAGGTCGAAATTTTGCCTCCATCAATGATCCGGCAAAATGGATTCTATGTGTCGCGATGCTGCTCGGGCGACTCGAAATTTTCACCTTGCTGGTGCTTTTTACACCGGCCTTCTGGAGGAAATAAGCCGATGAATACGACCAGCCGGGAAGTCGATACCCGTAGCTTGGCCAAACCGGTACCGGCAAAACTCGAAGCCAAAATACGTGCCGGCGTCGGCCGCGCGATCAGCGATTTCAACATGATCGAAGCCGGTGATCGTGTCATGGTCTGCCTGTCGGGTGGCGCCGACAGTTACACTCTGCTCGATATACTGTTGGTCTTGCAAAAAGCCGCGCCGATCGATTTCGAACTGGTGGCGGTTAACCTCGACCAGAAACAGCCCGGATTTCCGCAGCAGGTGCTACCCGAATATCTGGCATCGCTCGGGGTCGAATTCAGAATCGTCGAGGAAGATACCTATAGCGTGGTCAAACGGGTAATCCCCGAAGGTAAAACCACCTGTTCGTTATGCTCGAGATTACGGCGCGGCGTTTTATACAACGCCGCCGCCGAAATCGGCGCTAGCAAGATTGCCCTGGGGCACCACGCCGACGATATCGTCGAAACCGCGTTTCTGAACATGTTCTACAATAGCCGGCTCAAGACAATGCCGGCAAAACTCAAAAGCGACGATCAACGTAACATTGTCATCCGACCGCTGGCCTATCTGCGCGAAAGCCTGATCAAACAGTATGCGGCGCTGCGCCAATTCCCCATTATTCCGTGTAATTTATGCGGCTCGCAACCCAAACTGCAACGCCAGGCGATCAAGGCGATGTTGCAGCAGTGGGATAAGTCGAATCCCGGCCGGGTCGAAAACATATTGAAATCACTGTGTCAGGTGACGCCGTCGCACCTGCTTGACCGCAATCTTTTCGATTTTACAAATCTAACAAATCTATAGGGGACAGACCACGTTTTTCTAAAAGAAAAACGTGGTCTGTCCCCAACAAAAAAAACTCTGGCCGATTTGACCAGAGCAAGGTGATTATCTCGAGGAGAGAAAAACTGACTTGAATGCGTTGATGCTTGGTGCGGTGCGTCCCTGCACCTGTTGACCATCCTGTCTGTCGACCCGTCCCTTTGTCGTGCTAGTATATTGGCAGGTTTGACGCTGGGCATATATCGCGGATGGGCTTAAGAGTTGTCAGCTTAAACCGTATAATTATGTAGGGGCTGTCCTACAATTAACAAACGGAGAATTTCAACAGGCATGCTATTCCCAGCCATACAACCCGGTCGGACTTGGCGCTTGCCGGTGTCAGATCTGCATACGCTGTATATTGAGGAGAGCGGCAATCCGAAAGGCACGCCCGTGGTGTTTCTGCACGGCGGGCCGGGCGGCTCGTGCGAACCGGGGCATCGGCGCTTTTTCAATCCCGAGTCCTATCGCGTTATCCTGTTTGACCAGCGCGGTAGCGGCAAATCCCGGCCCCATGCGGGTCTGGAGGAAAATTCGACCTGGGATCTGGTGGCGGATCTGGAAAAAATCCGCGAGTTTCTCGAGATCGATCGCTGGGTCGTGTTTGGCGGTTCCTGGGGTTCAACCCTGGCGCTGGCTTACGCACAAACTCACCCCGAAAAAGTATTGGGATTGATTCTGCGCGGTATCTTCCTGGCGCGCGACGAGGATGTGGATTGGTTTTTTAAGGGCCGCGCGGCACGCATCTTCCCTGAAGCCTGGCAGCACTTCATCGAGCCGATTCCGGAGGCTGAGCGCGGCGATATTATTGCCGCTTATTATAAGCGTCTCACCAGCGACAATGAAATTGTGCGTATGGGGGCGGCCAAGGCCTGGTCGATCTGGGAAGGCTCCTCGGTGGCGTTGTTGCCGATAAAAACGTGGTCGATCATTTCAGCGATCCGCATATTGCGCTCAGTATTGCCCGTATCGAATGCCATTATTCCAGCAACAATTGTTTTTTCAGGCCTAACCAGCTGCTCGAAGATATGGGAAAGATCGAGCATATTCCGGGATACATCGTTCACGGGCGCTACGATCTGGTATGCCCGATCGATCAGGCGTTTTTACTCAAACAAGCTTGGGCTAACGCACAACTCAAAATCATTCCCGATGCAGGGCATGCCGTTACCGAACACGGCATCAGCAAAGCGCTGGTGGAATGCTGCAATTCGATGTTGGAAATCGTGGCTTGATTACGCTGCTGCAGCGCGTCAGCGCGGCGCGGGTCGAGGTTGACGGCATAACCATCGGAAGCATCGAGCAGGGCATCTTGGCGTTGGTCGGGATCCAGGCCGACGACGATCTGGCAACTGCGCAACAGTTTGTCGATCGCCTATTGAACTATCGCGTGTTTGCCGATGCCGACGGCAAGATGAATCGGTCGCTGGTCGATATCGACGGGGGCCTGCTGTTGGTTCCCCAGTTCACGCTCGTCGCCAATACTAAAAAAGGGCGCCGTCCCAGTTTTACTTCGGCCGCGCATCCGCAACACGGTAGTGACATATTCGCCGCGATGGTCGCCCATGCCGGTTCTATCCACGGCTGCGTTGCCTGCGGTCAATTCGGTGCGGATATGCAAGTACGGTTGATCAACGACGGGCCGGTTACGTTTATCCTCGATTGAATCGCTGCACCGATTAATGGTCGAATTTGGCCACGATGTCGATTATCATCGCAGGCTCTAAAATCCTGCCGGAAAAAAGGTAGATGTCAGATCGCAGTGCTAATGTCAGCCGCGACACGCTGGAAACGAAGATCAGCGTCGCGCTCAACCTGGATGGTAGCGGCAACGCCCGCTTCGATACCGGAATCCCGTTTCTCGAACACATGCTCGAGCAGATTGCCCGGCATGGAGCCTTCGACCTGGAAGTGTCCGCCAGCGGGGATCTGCATATCGACGATCATCATACGGTCGAAGATATCGGCATAACTCTGGGCCAGGCTTTCAAGCGGGCGCTCGGCGATAAAACGGGCATCATGCGCTACGGGCACGCCTATGTGCCTCTGGACGAGGCTCTGTCCCGGGTTGTCATCGATTTTTCCGGTCGCCCCGGTATCGAGTATCGGGTTGAATTCAAGCGCCCTCGGGTGGGGCAATTCGATGTCGATTTGTTGCATGAGTTTTTCCAGGGTTTCGTCAACCATGCCCCGGCGACGCTGCATATCGATAACCTGGCGGGAGTTAATGCGCATCATGTGGCCGAAACCATTTTCAAGGCTTTCGGGCGCGCCCTGCGTAATGCAGTGACGCGGGACGAGCGCATGCCGGGCGTGATTCCGTCAACCAAAGGGTCCCTCTAGATCATGCAGACGATTGCCGTAATCGACTACGGCATGGGGAATCTCAGGTCGGTCGTCAATGCGCTGCGGGTGGTTAGCACAAAAACCGACGAGGTAGTGTTGACCTCCGATCCCGCGCAGGTACTGAACGCCGACCGCGTGGTTTTTCCCGGACAGGGAGCGGCGGGTGACTGCATGCGCGCAATCGACCAATACGGATTGCGCGAAGCGATCCTGAGCTCGGCGCGTCAACAACCGTTTCTGGGAATTTGTATGGGTATGCAGGTGTTAATCGAATCCAGCGAAGAAAACCAGGGCACCGACTGTCTCGGTGTTTTCGCCGGTCAGGTTCGCTATTTTGGTGATGGTCATGAGGACCGAAGCGGCGTTAAACTTAAGGTTCCGCATATGGGTTGGAATCGCGTGCAGCAGACTCAAACACATCCGTTATGGCATTCGATCGATGATGGTAGCCGATTTTATTTTGTCCACAGTTATTACCTCGATGCAGAGGATGAAACTCTGGTTGCGGGGGTTACCGACTACGGCTTCGGCTTTACCAGTGCTATCGCGAAAGACAATGTGTTTGCGCTGCAATGCCATCCCGAGAAGAGCGCCGATGCCGGCCTGCAGCTGTTACGGAATTTTGTAAACTGGGACGGAAGGGCATGATTCTAATACCGGCTATCGATTTAAAGCAGGGACACTGCGTGCGATTACGCCAGGGCAACATGGATGAAACCACGGTGTTTTCCGACGATCCGGTGGCGATGGCGGGCAAATGGGTGGCTCAGGGTTGTGGTCGGCTGCATCTGGTTGACCTCGACGGCGCGTTCGAAGGCGAGCCGATCAATGCCGACGTCATCGAAGAGATCAGCGCCTCCTTCCCCGGCCTGGAAATTCAGATTGGCGGCGGAATTCGATCCATCGAAACGGTTGAAGCTTATCTGGAGGCCGGGGTCAGCTACGTCATTATCGGCACCATGGCGGTCAAACGCCCCGAATTTGTGACCCAGCTATGTTCCGAGTTTCCGGGTAATGTCATTATCGGTCTCGATGCCCGGAACGGAAAGGTGGCGACGCATGGCTGGGCCGAGGAATCGGAACACGAGGCCAGCGATTTGGCGCGGCGATTCGAGGATCAGGGCGTAGCCGCCATCGTCTATACCGACATCAGCCGCGACGGCATGATGGAGGGCGTTAATGTCGAGGCCACCCGCGCGCTCGCCAAATCGATCGACGTGCCGGTGATTGCCTCGGGTGGCGTCACCGACATGGATTGCATCGTCCAGCTCAATGAGGTCAAGGATTCCGGTATCGAAGGCGTGATCATCGGTCGTGCCCTCTACGAGCGCACCATCAGCCTGGTAGAGGCGCAAGCCTATATCGATCAGCACTAGCCTGCATATTGCACGAAGGCGGCACAAAATTCGGAGAAATAGCATAGTTATCAACGTATTAAGTCAATTTTTCCAGAAAATAGCGGGTTACAGTTTGTACCTGAACGAACTCAGGACCAATCTGGCTGCCAATCTCGAACGATCCCCCTTGAGCCATGGCTACGGCTATGGCCCGGCGGGCGATCGTCCGACCTTGTTTGCCAGATTTCCCCTGAGTTTCGTTCCCTTCATGCAATATGCAGGCTAGCCCGCATAATTTTTGTTATGTCGCTCGCAAAACGCATCATTCCCTGTCTCGACGTCGATAACGGCCGCGTGGTCAAGGGTGTCAAATTTGTCGAAATCCGCGATGCGGGCGATCCGGTCGAAGTGGCGCGGCGCTATAACCAGGAAGGCGCCGACGAGTTGACCTTTCTCGACATCACCGCCAGTTCGGATAACCGCGAAACCATGGTCCACGTAGTCGAGGATGTCGCCGCCGAGGTTTTCATACCGTTAACGGTGGGTGGCGGTATTCGCGAACTCGCCGACATTCGGCGCATGCTCAACGCCGGCGCCGACAAGGTCAGTATCAATACCGCGGCGGTATTCAATCCCGAGTTCGTGGCGCAGGCCGCCGACAAGTTCGGTTCGCAATGCATTGTCGTGGCGGTAGACGCCAAACGGGTGAGCGCCGCGGAGGAGCCGGGTCGCTGGGAGATTTTTACCCACGGTGGGCGCAAACCGACGGGTATCGATGTAATCGAATGGGTGCGAAAAATGGATGCCTACGGCGCCGGCGAGATACTGTTGACCAGCATGGACCGCGATGGCACTAAAATCGGCTTCGATAATGAACTGACGCGCGAAGTTTCGGATGCGGTGCGCGTGCCGGTGATCGCTTCGGGCGGCGTCGGGAACTTACAACACCTGGTGGATGGCGTTCTCCAGGGCAAGGCCGATGCGGTGCTGGCGGCGAGTATTTTTCATTTTGCGCAATACAGTATCGGCGAGGCCAAGGCCTTCATGCAAAGCCACGGCATCGAGGTTCGGGATGACTGACTGGCTCGAGCAGATTAGCTGGAATAACGATGGGCTGGTGCCGGCCATCGCGCAGGATCATCAATCCGGAAAAATTCTGATGCTGGCCTGGATGAACCGTGAAGCCCTGCGTTTGAGCCGCGAGCAGGGGCGGGCGGTTTACTGGTCGCGCTCCCGCCGAAAGCTCTGGTTCAAGGGTGAAGAGTCGGGTCATTTGCAGCTGCTGCACGAAATCAGAATCGATTGCGACGCCGATGTCGTGTTATTGCAGGTCGAACAACAGGGTGGGATTGCCTGTCATACGGGTCGGAGGCGCTGTTTCTTTCGGGTTTTAAAGGATGGAGCATGGCGGATCGATGAAGAAATTATCAAAAATCCCGACGAGATTTATCGATGAGTGATGATATACTCCTGCGCCTGATGGCTGTACTGGCATCGAGAAAGGACGCCGATCCCGCTTCTTCTTATGCGGCGGGACTGTACCACAAAGGTCTCGACGCGATTTTGAAGAAAATCGGGGAAGAGTCAGCGGAAACCATCATCGCCGCGAAATCAGGCGATAAACAGCAGATTGTTTATGAAACTGCGGATCTGTGGTTTCATTGCCTGGTGATGTTGGCGCAACAGAATTTGGATGCACGGCTGGTACTGGAAGAACTGGAACGCCGCTTCGGCGTTTCCGGTGTCGACGAAAAAGCCGCGCGTGAACAAGATGAATGAGGTGAAAAATGGGTTTTGGTGGAATTAGTATCTGGTCGCTGTTGTTGATCCTGGCGATCGTGATTCTTTTGTTTGGCACCAAGAAGCTGCGTAATGTAGGCGGAGATCTGGGCGGTGCGATCAAGAATTTCAAGAAATCGGTGAAAGACGAGGAAGCCGCGCAGGATAAGGCAGAGCCCGAAAATCAGATAATCGAAGGTAAAGTCACCGAAGAAAAAGACAAGGTCTAGTCGCGTAAAAACGGTCTTAAAACCGGTATTTTCTGATGTTTGACATAGGCTTCACCGAGATGATGCTGATCGGCATCGTCGCGCTCATCGTGATCGGACCCGAACGCCTGCCGGGGGTGGCGCGCACTGCGGGTAAGTATTTCGGTCGCTTGAAACGCTTTATGACCAGCGTCAAGGCCGATGTCGAACAGGAATTGCGGGCTGACGAGCTGCGTCAGATTCTGGCCGATCAGCAACGCGAGCTGGACACGCTGAAAGACAGTATTTCAGACGCCGGTAAAGAAATCGAAAAAGAAGCCAGTGCGGCCGGCGCTTCGCTGACGCAAGAACTCGATGATTCTATTAACGCTCCGGACTCGTCTCAAGTCGCGGCCGTCGCCGACGATTTACCCGCGCAAGAGTCCCCCGCCGAAGAGCCCCTGGCGCAAGAATCTCCCGCCGAAGAATCGCCCGAGCCCGAGCAAGACACCGCGCCTGGCGAAGTGAAACCATGAGCGAAGCGGAAAATCCGGAAGAGGAAAAAAGCGGCAGCCTGATGTCACACTTGGTCGAGCTGCGCGATCGCGTAGTGCGTATGGTGGTCGCGGTGCTGGTGTTATTCCTCGGCATGTTCTACTGGGCCAACGATATCTACGTCTACCTCGCGGAACCCTTGACGCGTCATCTGCCCGAAGACGCAAACATGATCGCTATCGATGTCGCCTCGCCGTTTCTGACGCCCTTCAAGCTGGTATTGATGCTGGCGATTTTTTTGGCGATGCCGGTGATTCTTCATCAATTGTGGGCCTTCGTAGCGCCGGGCCTTTATTCCAACGAGAAACGTATCGCGGGGCCGCTATTGGTGTCGAGTATCCTGTTGTTCTATGGCGGGGTGGCTTTTGCCTACTATATCGTGTTCCCTCTGGTGTTCGGCTTCTTTACCAGTATCGGCCCCGAAATCGTCAATATATCTACCGATATCGGACGTTATCTCGATTTTGTGCTGGCGCTGTTTTTCGGCTTCGGTCTCGCCTTCGAAGTGCCAATCGCCACCATCATTCTGGTGGCGATTGGATTTACCACGCCCAAGAAACTCTCCGAAAAACGCCCCTATGTCATCGTCGGCGCTTTTATCCTGGGCATGATGCTAACTCCGCCGGACGTTATATCGCAGGTATTGCTGGCACTGCCGATGTGGATACTGTTCGAGGCCGGTCTGATCGCTTCGGCGATAATCTTCAAGGACCGTGAACAGGATGAAGATGACGAATACGAAGACGAAGATCTAGAGCAGGAAGCGGAACCGGCTACCGTGTCGGAGCATCACCCATTGACCGATGAGGAAATGGAGGCCGAACTCGACCGCGCCGAGGCCGGCGAGGACAGGCTCGATAAGTGATGCACGGTTTGGCTGTTTTGGATTATCTCAGGTTGCTTCGAGGGGGACAGATCTGAAGATCTGTCCCCAAGATTCCGAGAATTTACTCAATTAATACCACTGCGACCCGATAACATCGGTATGCGCAACGGTTCCATACTTTTGCTTACCTTATTGCTGATCACGCTAAGTGGCACGCTCGCGGCGCTTGAGCTATTCGGCATTGCCCTCGAGACCGCTAATCGCGACGAATTGCGCGCCGCGGTTAAAGCGGCCGGGCTGGTGCTGGTACGCGAGGGTGGCGACGATCATTGGTTTGACGTCTATGACAGTTCCACGGCACTGGACGGATCGACCCGGTTTTACCTGGGTTTCGTCAAACTCAACCAGGTGTTTGCCTTTGCCGAATACGAATTCGTCGGGCTGGATCGTAGACGCTTGGTGCGCGACTTGACGCTTAAGTACGGTGCCGCCGAGATCCGGCGTGGGCGCTTTTTATCCGATCAGAGTCATCGCTGGCAGCGCGACGGGATTCGGATCGAACTCGGCGGCGACTGGCATAATTATAAGACCCGGTTGACTTACTTCTCGCCGCAAAACATGTCGAAACTGCAGGCGGAACGGTCGGTCGCCGCCAAGCCGCAGGACGCCGCGGAGCCATCGATCTCGTTTTATTGAAAACCGCTTATCGTCGTAAATTGTCCGTTGGGCAGGGTAAATCCGCGATTAACCGGCAAAACGAGCCGCAGGGGCTAAACTAATGGTATCCCAAGATTCCGATTGCCGATGAATATAACCAGTCCCGCCAATGCGCCCAATGCGATTCCCGAAGCCAGCCGTAGCGCCGTCGAGGGTATCCGCGAGCAATTGAATCGTCTCGACCGGAATGTGGCCGAGGTCGCCAAGGGAGAGGGCGGCACGTTCGCGCCGGGTTCGCGTGATCGTGCCCTGGTCGAACAGCACGAAATCCTGCAGGCTGCGCGCGCCAACGCTCGTTCGCTGGAAACCGCCAACCAGGTGCTCGGCACGATCATCGATATCAAGGTCTGAATATCCGACGCGGTAACGATCTGTTCGCCAGGAAAACCGACACCACCCGTTACCGTCGAACCGCTCCAGGCTCCGTCACATATAAATAAGATCAGGCCGGGTTAGAGTGAGATATCCCGATGCTCTGTTAAATTCAATGCTGAGCATCAATTATGCGCCTCTCCGGTATTCGCGCGGTTAACCCGAATTCGCTTTTACGCTATTATGCAGGACCAATCAGTCCGCCGTTTCGATAAACTCAATGACGAAAACTTCCCCGACGCTGCGACGTCCTGTCCTGCTAGTTATTCTGGATGGGTTCGGGATCAACCCCGATCCGACCCATAACGCTATTCGGCAGGCGCATACGCCCAATTTCGATCGTTATTTCGAAGCCTACCCGATGGCGTCGCTGCAAGCCTCGGGCCGGGGCGTGGGCTTGCCGGTCGGTCAGATGGGTAATTCCGAAGTAGGCCATATGACTATCGGCAGCGGCAGTATCGTCAAACAGGATCTGGTGCGCATCGATGACGCCATCACCGACGGCAGTTTTAACGAAAACCCCGCCCTGCTGAGCGCGCTGACGGCAGCGCGTGGAAAGCAGCGTCCGCTGCATTTGATCGGACTGGTATCGGATGGCGGGGTGCATAGCCACCTCGACCACCTGGTCGCCTTGATCCGACTCTGTCACCAACACCAGGTGGTGCCCCAGCTGCATATGATTACCGACGGACGGGATACCGCGCCGCAGGCGGCCTTGAGTTATTTACCCGATCTCGAGGCTTTGCTCGAGGAATGCGGTGGTCACATCGCCACGATATGCGGTCGTTATTACGCGATGGATCGCGACCAGCGTTGGGACCGGGTGCGCTTAGCCTGGGAAAACATCGTGCACGGCCGCGGGATTGAGGCCGAAAACGCAGCGCAGGCGATCAAGGACAGCTACGCCGCCGGCCATGGCGACGAATTCATCCAGCCGACCCGGTTACCGGCGCAGCAAAAGCCGCAAGCCGGCGATGAAATGTTTTTTTTCAACTTTCGCAACGACCGCGCGCGCCAGATATGCGCCGCCTTTGCGCTGCCGCGATTCGAAGCATTCGAGCGCGGCTCGGATTATCTCCCGATCTCGCTCACCACGATGACTCATTACGACGCCCAACTGGGCTCGCCCGTCGCATTTGCCCCGATACGTCCCGCAACCACGCTGGGCGGTGTCATCAGCGATGCCGGACTGCGGCAATTACACTGCGCCGAAACCGAGAAGTACGCGCATGTCACATTTTTCTTCAATGGTGGCCGCGAACCGCCCTATCCCGGAGAAGAACGCAAGCTGGTAGCATCGCCGCAGGTTGCCACCTACGACCTGCAACCGGAAATGAGTGCGGCCGGGGTCGCGGATGCGGTCATCGAGGCAATGCAATCCGGCGGCTATGAATTCATCGTGGTCAACTTCGCCAACGGCGATATGGTCGGTCACACCGCGGTGCGCGCCGCCATCATCGAGGCGGTGGAAGTGCTCGATCGTGAAGTAGGGCGGGTACTCGAAGCCGCGATCGCCAGTCAGTATGCGGTCGTTTTGACTGCCGATCACGGTAATTGTGATGAAATGGTAGATCCCGCAACGGGTCAACCGCATACCCAGCACTCGAACCATCCGGTGCCCTGTTTGATTATCGATCCGGATGTGAAAACGCTGAGCCAGGGCGATAATCTGTCGGCAATCGCACCGACTATCCTGCAGTTAATGGGTATTACCAAACCCGCGGCCATGACTGGAAACTCGCTGATTGGCGACAGCTGGTGCGATTTACCTTGATCGCGGGCGAAATTTTAGTAATGATTGAACCTTGAGCAGTGCGCGATCTATTAAATAAAAATACATGGCAAGCTTATCCGAAACACTAGAGGAAATTACGCTGTTTCGCGGGATGTCCGAGGAAGATATCGAAAGCATCGCCTCGCAGACGGTTATCCGCCAGTTTCCCAAGAACACCGTAATCGTCAGTCAGGGCGACGAAACCGACTCGTTTTACGTGATTTTACAGGGCAAGGTCGACGTTTTCTTGCACAATGACAAGGGCAAGGAAATCATCATCAACACCCTGGGCGAAGCGGAAGCCTTCGGTGAATTGGCGCCGCTGGGCGGTATTCCCCGCCAGGCCAGCATTATCACCACCGAAGATTCCACCTTCGGTATTATTTCACGCCAGATTTTCATGGATACACTGCTGAGCAAACCAACCGTCAGCATGCAGATTATCGATTTGCTGATTCACCGCATCCAGGACTTGACCGAGGAGGTCAGCAGTCTGGCGCTGGAGGATGTTTACAATCGCGTGGTGCGCGTGCTTTACAAACATGCAGCCGAAGTCGGTGAAAAACTGGTAACCGAAAAATTGGCCCAGCAGGATATCGCCAGTCGCGTCGGCGCCACTCGCGAAATGGTGCATCGGATCCTCAAGGAACTGAAAACCGGCGGCTATATCTCGATCGAAGGTAAACATATCACAATCGAGAAAAAACTCCCGCCCGGCTGGTAAAGCTTGCTCGAAAAAAGTGCTAACATAGCGCCATTTTTTAGCGAGGTCTGAGAAAGTGGCGGGTCATAGCAAGTGGGCCAATATTCAACACCGCAAGAAGGCGCAGGATGCCAAGCGCGGTAAGTTGTTTACCCGTTTAATCAAGGAGATCGTGGTCGCGGCCAAGGCCGGCGGCTCCGATCTCGACGCCAATGCCTCGTTGCGCACCGCGGTCGACAAGGCCAAATCTCAATCTGTTCCGAAGGACGCCATCGAGCGCGCGGTCAAACGCGGCGCGGGCGAACTCGATGGCTCCGATTACGAAGAGATTCGTTATGAAGGCTATGGCCCCGCAGGAGTCGCCTTCATCGTCGATTGCCTGTCGGATAACCGTAACCGCACCGTCGCCGAGGTGCGCCACGCATTCACTAAGGCCGGCGGCAATCTCGGGCAAAGCGGTTCGGTGGCATACCTGTTCGACAGCGTCGGCGTATTGCTGTATTCGCCCGATCACGACGAAGACCAGATCATGGAAGCGGCGCTCGAAGCCGGCGCCGAGGATGTGATCGTTGCCGACGACGGCAGTATCGAGGTTTTAACGACAGCCGAGGAATATGTCGCGGTCAAGCAGGCGATGACCGAGGCCGGCCTCGAGCCCGAAGATTCCGACCTGACCATGCGCGCGTCTGTCAACGCCGAACTCGATCTGGATAACGCCGGTAAGGTGTTGCGTCTGGTCGACCTGCTGGAGACATCGGACGATGTGCAGGACGTCTATTACAATGCGGAAATCCCAGAGCAGGCTTACGAGGCCGAGACCGGATGATTATCCTGGGGATCGACCCCGGTTCGCGCGTTACCGGTTTCGGGTTGATCGATAATCACAGTAACCATATCGATTACATTCATAGCGGCAGCATCAAGGTGAGCGGGGATAGTCTGCCGCAGCGTCTGGGCAATATATTCTTCGAAATCGACGCGGTGATTCGACAGTATCGGCCCGAGCAAATGGGCATTGAAAACGTATTCATGGCGCGCAACGCCGATTCCGCGCTGAAACTCGGGCAGGCGCGGGGCGCGGCGATTTGCGCCGGCCACCAGGCCGGACTCGAAATCGCCGAGTATGCGGCGCGCGAAATCAAGCAGGCCATCGTCGGGACCGGGGCGGCCAGCAAGGAACAGGTGCAACACATGGTTAAACGCTTGCTCGGTATCCGTCAAAACCTGCAGGCCGACGAAGCGGATGGTCTCGCGATTGCTATCTGTCACGCACAATTTTATGCTACCACGCAAAAAACCGGGCTCGCAGCCAACCAGTTCAAGCGCAGGAGGAGCAGTCGCAGATGATCAGCCGATTAACAGGCGTATTGGCCGCCAAGCGCGCACCGCAGATTTTGATCGATTGCCATGGCGTCGGTTACGAAGCCGACGTGTCGATGACGACTTATTACAAACTGCCCGAAGTCGGCGACCAGATTTCAATCTGGACGCACCTGCTGGTGAAGGATGATTCTCACAGTCTGGTCGGGTTCCACGACGAGCAGGAACGCAGGCTTTTTCGCCAATTGATCCGCATCAACGGGGTCGGCCCGAAAATGGCGCTGACCATACTTTCGGGCATCGACGAGCAGCAGTTCGCACTCTGTATCGCCAATAACGACCTGGCCATGCTGACGCGCCTGCCGGGCGTTGGCAAGAAGACCGCCGAACGCCTGGTTATCGAAATGCGCGATAAAATCGATGCACTGGCGGCTGAGTTGCCGGCGCAGCAGGTAACCCCCGGCGGGCCATCCGTCATCAGCGAAGCAATCGAAGCCCTGCAAGCCTTGGGTTACAAACCCTCCGATGCCGAAAAAATGATCAGCCGAGCACAGCAGCAAACCGAAGCGGGCGACAGCGCCTCCCTGTTGATCAAGAAGGCGCTACAGGCGACGGTTAAGCTATGAGTGAAGAACGATTGATCAGCCCCGAAGCGGTTGCCGAAGAGTTAACCCAGGATCGCGCGCTGCGCCCGAAAATGCTGACCGACTATGTTGGCCAGAATGAGATGCGCGCACAAATGGAAATTTTCATCGCAGCGGCGGTGAAGCGCCAGGAAGCCCTCGACCATGTGCTGATATTCGGGCCGCCGGGTCTGGGCAAGACCACTTTATCGCATATTATAGCCAACGAAATGACAGTAAACCTGCGCCAGACTTCGGGACCGGTGCTGGAAAAGGCCGGCGATCTGGCCGCGATCCTGACCAACCTCGAGGCACACGACGTACTGTTCATCGATGAAATTCACCGGTTGAGCCCGGTGGTCGAGGAAATTCTTTATCCGGCACTGGAAGATTTTCAGCTCGACATCATGATTGGCGAAGGCCCGGCGGCGCGCTCGATCAAGCTCGATCTGCCGCCGTTTACGCTGGTCGGTGCGACCACCCGCGCAGGCTTGCTGACATCGCCGTTACGCGATCGATTCGGTATCGTGCAGCGGCTCGAATTCTATAACCCCGAGGAACTGGGCCGCATCATCATGCGCTCGGCCGGCTTGCTAAATATCGAGGTCGAGGCCGCCGGGGCGCGCGAAATCGCCAGCCGCGCACGCGGCACGCCGCGTATTGCCAATCGTTTGCTGCGTCGCGCGCGCGACTATGCCGAAGTCAAAGCCGATGCCGTCATCAGTGAAACCGTGGCGCAAGCAGCGCTGGACATGCTCAAGGTCGATCAGTCCGGGCTCGATCATATGGACCGGCGTTTGATTCTGGCGCTGATCGAAAAATTCGACGGCGGGCCGGTCGGTGTCGAGAGCCTCGCGGCCGCAATCGGCGAGGAGCGCGGCACCATCGAGGACGTTATCGAACCCTACCTGATCCAGCAAGGATTTATGATGCGTACCCCGCGCGGGCGTGTGGTAACATCGCGCGCGTATTCGCATTTCGGAATAAAACATTCCCAGCAGGGCGAAATTGAAATTTAGCCAGTCCCCGCTCACTCCCGTATCCACCAACACATCAAAATGCCATGAATGATGATTCACTGATAACCCTGATTGCCAATGCCAGTTTGCCGGTCCAACTGGTCATGCTGATACTGCTGGTGGCTTCGGTTTTTTCCTGGGCGCTGATGTACGTCAAGCGTGGCTACATCCGACAGTCGCAGGCCGAGGCCAAAACCTTCGAGGGCCGGTTCTGGTCGGGCATCAATTTAAGCGACCTGTTCGCTCAGCTAAGCGTGCGTCAAGATCGGCGTTTTGGACTCGAGGCGATATTCGAAAACGGTTTCCGCGAATTTGCGCGCGCACGCAAGGCCGAACTCGACAACAGCGAAGTAGTGCGTTCCGCCCACCGCGCGATGAAGGTTTCGATGTCGCGCGAAATCGAGCAGTTGGAGCATAATCTGCCGTTTCTCGCCACCGTTGGCTCGGTCAGCCCCTATGTCGGACTGTTCGGCACGGTCTGGGGAATCATGGAATCGTTTCGCGCGCTTGCCGGGGTGCAGCAGGCAACCCTGGCGATGGTTGCGCCCGGCATTTCGGAAGCCCTGATCGCCACTGCGATGGGCTTGCTGGCGGCGATTCCGGCGGTGGTGGCCTACAACAAGTTCACCAGCGAAGTCGATGCGATGATCGTGCGTTACGAAAATTTCCTGGAAGAATTTACCGGAATTTTACAACGTCAGGCGCAGTCACCAAGGTAGGATAGTCCAGGTGAAAAAGCGCCGCTCAGTATCCGAAATAAACGTTGTGCCTTACATCGACGTGATGTTGGTGCTGTTGATCATATTCATGGTGACCGCGCCGTTGCTGAAGCAGGGTGTCGATGTCGATCTGCCGACTGCGCCGGCCAATCCGCTCGATGCGGAGAGCCCGGAGCCGATCGTGATCAGCGTCGACAGCAAGGGTTTAATGTATCTCAACATCGCGCTAAACCCGGATGCCGGTATCAGTGCCGAATCGCTGGTGAAGCAGGTGAAGGCCGCGCTCGCGCGCGAACCCAAGCGCCCGGTAATGGTGCGCGGCGATGCCAATGGCCCTTACCAGAATGTAGTCGGCACACTGGTGCTGTTGCAGCAGGCGAATGTCGGGTCGGTAGGGCTGGTGACCGAACCCGAGGCCAAACCCTAGTGTTCGGGGTGCTGCGCAAACATCCGCGTGCCCTGATACTGTCGCTGGCGCTGCATGGCGTTGTCATCGGTCTGATCTTGGTCAACTTTCATTTCGTCGACAAGCCGGCTGAGGTCAAGGCGGGGCAGATCCAGCAGACGGTGCAGGCCGAAGTGGTGGAACAACGTCAACTCGATGCCATGCAACGGAAAAAACAGGAGCAGGCAGAGAAGCTAAAACAGGCGGCCAGGAAAAAGAAGGAGCAGGAAGCCAGAAAACTGGCCGACAAAAAGAAGCGGGAGGCGGAAAAAAAGCGTCAAGCGGAAGCCAACAAAAAAGCTGAACTAAAACGCAAAAAGCAGGCCGAAGAAAAACGTAACAAACAAGCGGCGGAAAAACGCAAGGCGGAGGAAAAACGCAAGGTCGAGGAAGAACGAAAATCGGAAGAAAAACGCAAAGCCGAGGAACAAAGAAAAGCGGATGAAAAACGCAAAGCCGAGGACAAACGCCGCGCCGAAGAGAAGCGCAAGGCAGAAGAGGCCAAACGCGCGGAGGAAGAACGTAAAAGGCAAGCGGCGGAACAACGCCGCCAGGCCGAAGCCGAGCGGAAACGCAAGGAAGCCGAACTCAAGGCAAAATTGCAGGCCGAGGAAAATCAGCGCCGACTCAATTCGCTGCAGCAGGCCTATATCCTCGCGATTCGACAAAAAGTCGAACGGAATTGGCGAAAACCGGCCGGAAGTGGGAAAATGCCGGTGTGCGAAGTTCATGTCCTGCAGGAGCCGGGCGGCATCATCCTCGATGTCACTTTCGGCGCCTGCGGCGGCAGTACCGCGACCTACCGCGCTTCCATCGAAAATGCAGTGTACAAGGCCGAACCCCTGCCCAAGCCCGGGGATCCGGAAATTTTTGAACGTGAGTTGAAGTTTTTGTTTAATCCGGCGGAACAGTAGTAACCAGAATATGCAGATAATAAAGCAGGTTTCGTATTTGTTAGCTGTCATGCTGCTCGGTGTGATGCAAATCGCCAGCGCGGCTTTGACGATTGAAATTACGCAGGGTGTCGATGGCGCGCTGCCGATTGCGGTAGTACCCTTCGATACCGCGAAACTGAGTAGCAAGCTGCCGGTCGACCTGGCCGCGATTGTCGCCAGCGACCTCAATCGTAGCGGTGTACTCAAATCCATGGAGCGCGCCCAGTTACCCGCCAGCCCGCATTACAGTAACCAGGTGCAATACCAGCGCTGGCGCGGTGCAGGGCAGGATTATCTCGTGGTGGGCCGGGTGCTCGAAAAATCGCCCGGGATTTACAATATTGAATTCCAGTTGCTCGACGTGCTCAAGCAAAAGCAGCTACTCGGGCGCAGCATGCAGGCCAAGAAGCGCAACCTGCGTTCGCGCGCGCACCAGATCAGCGATTTTATCTACCAGCAGATTACCGGCACCCGCGGCGCCTTCAATACGCGGATCGCCTTCGTCCGCGCGCAAAATGAAAACGCGGCGCGTAAGTACGTGTTGCAGGTTTCCGACAGCGACGGTTTCAATGCGCAAAACGTGCTCGAATCCGACGAGCCCATCATGTCGCCGAGCTGGTCGCCCGACGGCAAGTCGCTGGCATACGTGTCGTTCGAGAGCCGGCGCCCCGAGATTTTTATTCAGCACCTGGCGACCGCGCGCCGTTCCAAAATCGCCGGCTTTAGCGGCTTGAATAGCGCGCCGAGCTGGTCGCCCGACGGCAAGTTTCTGGCGCTGGTATTGTCGAAGGACGGCAGCCCCGACATTTATACCCTGAATACCGCCACCAAACGCCTAAAACGGCTGACGAAACACCGCAGCATCGATACCGAGCCGGTTTGGACGCGCGACGGCAGAAGCATTATCTTTACCTCGGATCGGTCGGGCTCGCCGCAGCTCTACCAGATCAACGTCGCCGGCGGCAAGCCGAAGCGCCTGACCTTCGAAGGCCGTTACAATAGCGCGGCTTCGCTGTCGCCCGACGGCAAGTTCAGCGTCATGGTGCATGGCGAGCGAGGGCAATATAAAATAGCGCAACTCGATCGTGAAACGGGTAATTTGACCGTATTAACCGACGGTAGGCTCGACGAATCGCCGTCTTTTTCTCCCAACGGAAAGATGGTGCTATATGCGTCCACGCGCGGGAATAATGGATTTTTGTTCGCGGTTTCCATCGACGGGCGCGCCAAACACAAGTTGTCCGACCAGGCCGGCGATATCCGGGAACCGGTGTGGGGACCTTTTGAAAGCAAATAATTATCGTATACTAGCGGAGCGCGATTAATATGAAATCAATCAGACAAATCAAGCCGTGGTTGCTTGCCGGCTGCCTGGCCTTGTTCGTTTCGGCCTGTGCTACTACGCAGGATGAGGTGATCGAAGACGGTCCGCCGACTGACGATCAAACGCAGCTGGACGGCGCCGTGACCCAGGATGATGGCTCGGGTGCCGACGCCAGCGGAATCGACGGCGGCGACGATGGCGGCGCTACCGCGATTGCCGACGACGGCCCGATGACTGCCATGGAAATGCTCGAAAAAACCGAGGGCGCTCTCGCCAACCGCAGCATTTATTTCGAATTCGACAGCGCCAAGCTGACCAGCGAATCGATAGAGATACTCGAAATCCACGGCAATTTTATTGCCGGTAACGGGGAAGTCGCGGTGCGCCTCGAAGGGCATGCCGACGAGCGCGGCAGCCGCGAATACAACATTGCCCTCGGCGACCGGCGGGCGCAATCGGTGCGCCGCGTATTGCTGTTCCAGGGCGCATCCACCGACCAGGTCGAAACCGTCAGTTACGGCGAGGAACAGCCGGCGGTCATGGGGCACAACGAGCAAGCCTGGTCCAAGAACCGGCGCGTCGAACTGATTTACACGGTGAACTAAAATGGACCGGGCACACAACTCTATTCGCATTGCCTGCCTGAGTGCGCTGCTGTTCGCTGCCGGGCTGTCACCGGCCCTCGCACAAAGTGCGTTAACCCCCGAGCAGTTGACGTTACGGGTCGAGCGTTTAACCGAATTGTCGCAGCGCTCGGAAGTCAAATTGGGCGCCATCCAGGACCAGTTGGCCAAGTTGACCGAGGATATGTCGCGGCTGGGCCGCTTGATCGACAATCGCGCGATGCTCGATATGATTCAGCTGGTCGATCAACTGGCGGATGAAATTAGCCAGTTGAACGGCGCAATCGAACAGCAGGGATTCGATATCGATGGCATCAAGAAACGCCAGCGCGAGCTGTATCTCGATATCGACCGCCGCCTGCGCGATCTGGAAAGCGGCGCTGCCGCGCGCGCGCCGGCCGGTTCGATCAGCGTGCCGCAGATCGAAACCACGGCGCCGCGAGCGCCGGCAGCGGCCAGCCAGCCTCCGGCCGTAGCGCCGTCGAGTTCTAGTGCTCAATCCACGACGGCAGCAGTATCGCCAACGCCGTCGGTGACGCAGAGTGCCGAAAAGGCAGCCTACCAGGCGGCTTTCGACACGCTCAAAGAGGGACGCTACAAGAAGGCTAAATCCGAACTCAAAACCTTTCTGACCCGCTATCCCAACAGCAGTTATGCCGGCAACGCGCAGTACTGGCTGGCCGAAGCACATTACGTTACGCGCAACTTCGAACAGGGTATCGTCGAGTTCAAGCAGGTACTGGACAAGTATCCCGGCAGTAACAAGGTGCCGGATGCAATGCTCAAGCTCGGTTACACCTTCTACGAGCTCAAACAATTCCCGCAGGCGAAGACCATATTATCCGACCTGCGCCAAAAGTACCCCAATGAAACCGCGTCACGCCTGGCCGCCAAGCGCCTCGATCGCATCCGCAAAGAAGGGCATTAACCGAGTCATCCCCGCTTGCGCGCACTGCTGTCCGGAATAAATCATAATGCCAACTGTGCTTGATGTATTTGGAAATCGGATTTCCATTTTCGTCGTCGTTTAAGTACTTCGAATTCGAGTCTGGGTCGCTGGAATAGAGTCGATTTGAGTTCCGCCAGCCACAGATAAAAACCGCGTCTCGATCCACAAAGTTGCCGGTATAGATCGGCGATGAGATACGTGATCAATGCCACCAGTATCTGGATTTTGACCGCATTCTCGCTTTGACCGAGAAACTTTTTGATTTTCAGGTTCTGCTTGAACCGGGACCCCCATCAGGTTGGTTACCAGTACCAGCGGGTCCACATGATCCTCTCGATGCACCACTATTCGCCGCAACGGTTTGACGTAGTTGTTTTTCCGGCCGCCGCCAGGCCATTTGTTTTTAAACTCAATGACCTCATCCGACAGTATATCTCCTTCGGTCGAGCGGCTTTTGAGCACCCCGATCGATGCGTTACGCTTTAACCGGGTCACAAAGAAAGCACCCTCCTGGTCGATTTGATGCCACCAATTGTAATCGCAATATCCCTTATCAAACACATACTTAGCGCCCTTCTCGATTTCAACATTGCGTCCATACTCAATATCGTTCTGGGTCGATGCCGTGATCCGAGCGTCACAAGGCAACTGCTTGTCGGGGGAATACAGCAGGTGAATCTTCAGGCCCGGAATGCGTGACATACTACGCGCTTGCGTCCACTCATAACCCCGGCCGCGCAGACAGATCGGCGTCGAGTCCAACAGATAGAGCAAGTCCTTTATCTCATTGCGTACTCGCCGATGAGCCCGGCCCATCAGCTGCTGGCAGAATGATTCAAATACCCCGGCATCTCGTTGGCGATTGGCATCCGATAAAGTCGAGCGCTTAATCGGACCGCAGCCCAGGTGATAGTGATGCGCGGAATGACTATTGTAGCTCACCTCCAACTCGCGCAAGCTCCGACAACCGGACAATTGAGCATACATCAGACACGCAGCGTTTGAAAGTATTTTTAGGAAGGACTTTCAAAAGTTCGCCAAATCGGGTATTTGTATACATGTTGCAGTGTCCTGAAATTAAGTTGTCGCTTATGGTTTTATTCGTAAAACCCGGGCACTGCAACACTTTCAAATACACCAACTTAATTTATTCCGGACAGCAGTGCGCGTAAGCGGGGATCTTAAAGCAGCAGCGAGGTGATTATCGACAGACTGCGATTCGGCGGGCCGCCGCTAACGCGGAGATGACGCTATCGAGCTTGGGTTGTCGCCTGTCGCGTCCGGCCTCAGAATTCGCTTGAAATCAATTCGGGGATAGGTATTATTCCCCGTTCTTTCCGGGGGCCGTTAGCTCAGTTGGTAGAGCATCTGACTTTTAATCAGGTGGTCGAGCGTTCGAATCGCTCACGGCCCACCATTTTTCCCTAGTTACTACTGCCTCGATCCTTCAGGTCGAATGCTTCAGCTCGCCCACCTGATTAAAAGTCAGATGCGGCGGAAGCGCATGGAAATTCGGCGAACTCGATAGCGTTCGACAAATTTGCCGGGAGCAAATTTGGACGCCCGCAGGGCGGCCCCGCAGGCCGGCAAGGCCGGCCGGAGGGGTGCGGCACAAGGATGTGCCGCACAATCGCTCACGGCCCACCATTTTTTCTCTAGTTACTACCGCCACGATTCTTCGGGTCATATGCTTTAGCTCGCCCACCTGATTAAAAGTCAGATGCGAGCGGCCTGTACACTGTTGCACGAGCGTTCGACAAATTCGCCTGGAGGCCGCACAATCGCTCACGGCCCACCATTTTTTCTCTAGTTACTATTGTCACGATTCTTCAGGTCGAATGCTTTAGCTCGCCAAGCTCCCGGTTGTATCGCCCCAGCCAACATATTGGCCTACGGAATACTGCGTCAAAAACGGGGGGTTTCATAATTCGGCATAATGTTTATAATTGCGGTCCTGTGTGCAGGCCGCATTGCCGCTCTCGATACATCAGTGTTTACGGAGACAGCATGTGAGGCCCTGCAGGCGGAAGACTGGTAACAATAACTGACGAAGCGCGCATCGCATGCGCCAAACTTCGAAATAAATATCTTCCGTCATTACCAACCTGGGCTCTAGCATTAGACTTTGTCGAATTCACGGCAGTCTGGAACCTGGCGCAACGGCAGCGACTAGCATTATTAGTGTACCTATTGAATTACCCGGCGTTAAAGCTTGAGTTATTCCTACAACCATAAGAGGGTCAGTCAAAATGAACACTAAGCTTGCTCGATATCTCTTACCCTTAGCCTTAATCTATTCGTCTACGCTGTTAGGGCACAGCGCAATGTTCCCGGACAGTTTCATATTCGACGATTCCAATGAAGGCGAGCCGGCACAAATGATGCGCTCGCTGATGCGCGGGGAAGCTGCGGCCGCGGCGGCCACCGCCTGCGTCGGCGGTCAGGCCAACGGTTACCCCTGCAACAAGGTCGACTTTCAATCTTTCCTGGCGAAAGCCGACATGGGCGGCGGCTCCGCCAACCTGAACGATATCTGGGGATGGAACGACCCCCTGAACGGAGGCGAGTACGCCATTGTCGGGCGTGTCAACGGCACCTCTTTCGTCGACATAACAGACCCGGCCAACCCGGTATTTATGGGTTTTTTACCTTCGCATAACGGTGGCAGCGCTTCGTGGCGCGATATCAAGGTGTATAACGATCATGCGTTTATTGTTGCCGACGGCAGCGCAAATAACACCCACGGTTTGCAGGTATTCGACCTCGGTACGCTCAGGGACATCACCACGCCGGGCGGCACACTGAGCGAAACCGCGCATCTCGGCGGTTTTGGGAATGCGCACAATATAGCAGTCAACGAAGACACCGGTTACGCCTATATCGTCGGCAGCAACCAGTGCAGCGGCGGCCTCTATATGGTAAACGTCTCTAATCCGACTTCGCCTTCGTTTGCCGGCTGTTTTTCGTCCGACGGTTACACGCATGATACGCAATGCGTGGTTTACAACGGCCCGGACACGGACTATCTGGGACGCGAGATTTGTATCGGCTACAATGAAGACACCATCACGATCGTCGACGTGCAAAACAAATCGAACCCGGTGCAGATCGCGCGCCAGGGTTACAGCGGCTCCCAATATACGCACCAGGGCTGGTTCCTGGACGATAGCCACGAATTGCTGATCATGAACGACGAGCTGGACGAACAGCGCAATGGCATTAATACACCTCGTATATTTGGGACGTGCGCGATCTCGATAATCCGCAAGAGATCGGCCGTTACGTCGGACCGACGACGGCCATTGATCATAACCTCTACACCAAAGACAACCTGGTTTTTGAAACGAATTACCGCGCCGGGCTGAGAATCCTCTCGACCCTGGGTATCGCCAATGGCGAATTGCAGGAAGAGGCTTACTTCGACACCATTCCGGGTTCCGATAGCGCGCAGTTTTCCGGCACCTGGAGCAGCTACATTTACTTCGGCAGCGGCAATGTCGCGCTAAGCGACATCGGTAACGGATTGTTTGTGGTCACCCCCCGACTATGCCGCGATCAACCAACCGCCGCCGCCGCCACCGCCGCCGCCCAGCGGCTGTTTCTACGAAGGGACCTTCGAAAACGACGCCGATGGCTGGAGCAGCGGCCCCGGCAATAGCTGTTCGACCGGAACCTTCGTGCGCGGCACGCCGACGGCAACGTCGAGTGGCGGCACTACCCTTCAAGTCGCGGGCGCCGATACGGGGACAGGGGCCTGGTTCACCGCGCCGAATACGGCAATCGGCACCAACGACGTCGATAATGGAACCTGTGAAACACTTTCGCCTATCGTTGATGCGAGCGACGCTACCAATGCCGAGGTTTCGCTGGCTTATTTTCACGGCCAGCGGGACGCCGGCGACGATAGCGCCGATGGATTTAGCATCGAAATTTTGAATAACGGTGCGGTCGTGTCCACGCCGGTTAGTATCGGAGACCTGAGCAACAACGCCGCTTGGACCAATGTAACCGCGCTGGTGGCGAATCCCGGTGAAATCCGGATTCGCGTACGGGCGAGCGACGCGCCGGGCGCCGGCGACATTGTCGAAGCCGGAATCGACCAGGTGCGCGTTTGCTCCACCGATGCCGGACCGCCACCGCCGCCACCGCCG
The DNA here is from genome assembly GCA_001735895.1 of Olavius algarvensis Gamma 3 endosymbiont. GTDB lineage: Bacteria > Pseudomonadota > Gammaproteobacteria. The sequence goes on from DS021198.1 coordinate 534,256, forward strand.
CCGCCAAGCTGCAGCGTCGAAGAAGGCTTCGAGGCCGGAGCCGGCGGCTGGTCGAATTCATCCGCATCGAGTTGCACCACCGGCGATTTTGTCAGCGCAACGCCTAGTGTGCAAAGCAACGGCAACGTCACCACCCAGGTTGGTGGCGCCAACAGCGGCAACAACGCCTATTTCACCGCCACCAACTCCAGCGCCGGGCGCGACGATGTCGATGGCGGCAACTGTATTGCCAATTCGCCCACCTATTCGGTGAGCGAGAATTCGACGCTGTCGGTATCCTATTTCCACGGCCAGCGCGACAGCGGCGACGATGCGACGGATTTCTTCAACTTGGAGATGTCCCTCGATGGCGGCAATAATTTCACCTCCATCGCAAGTAATGGTGACTCGGCATCCAACGCCAGCTGGACGGACGCGAGCGCGCAGGTGCCGGCGGGATCGAATGTTGCGCTTCGAGTCCAATGTTCCGATGGCGCGTCGGCCGGCGACCTCGTAGAATGCGGCATTGACGATATTTCGATCTGTCCGAATTAATTGCCCGCCGCATGGCCTGATTCGCGACGCACAGGGAGGTGCGTCGTCTATATTCGGCAAGCTCATGATCTACGATAATCTTAGATACCTGTCGATCATTGTCTTGTTGCCGGTTCTCGCCTTTGCTCAAACCAGCGGGCAAACGCCCTCCGCAACCGATTATTTTAACCAGGGGGTAGAAACTCTGGCGGCATCCAATTCGGCGCGGATTCTTGCCGACAAAGCCATTCTGGACGCGAATAAAAGGCGCAAGGAGATCGTATCCTTGCGGGCTCAAGCCAGGAAAGCCGCCGCGCCTGAAATTCGGCAAAATCTCAAACGCTCGGCCGATCGGCTGGCGCTGGAATTGAAGGCGCTGCAGACAAAAGGAATCGAATTTCGCGACACGAGTAAAACGACCTTCAAGGACGCGCTCAATTTATTCGAGCAAGGCATGGTGGATAAATGGGGTGCGCAAATTCGCAGCCGAAATCCGATTTTAATGGCGGACAGCACCAGTCTCTTTTTTGCGCACAATACAAAAATTCGTAGCGTGCATCCGAATATGCTGAACAAAATGGGCACGCCCACCGATGAAATAAACGATAGCGGTTTCCAGCGGGAAATGTCGCTTATAGTCCCCGCGCTGGCGCGGCAAACTGCGCCGCCGGACCTGGACATCAGCTCGTTCCAAATTTCACGCGAGCAACGGTATTTTGCTCACATCGAAGTCAAGCCCGAACAGGGTTTTCAGTCGGGCGACGGCGATGCGCTGTTGGTGCCGCCGAACAATATTCACAAATGGTTGCTCCTGCTCAACGATTTGCAGGGCGAACCGGTGACCGGTGCGAATATCGAGATCGTCGGGCATATGCCGGGCCACGTCCATGGACTGCCGACGCAGCCCCGTGTCACCCGCGAACTTTCACCCGGCGTCTATCTGGTCGAGGGGGTAAAATTCCAGATGAAGGGATGGTGGGTCATGCAGTTCAACCTGGAGGGAAAGGATAACAACAGCGATTCAATCACGTTTAATCTGGTGTTGTAGTGCGATTGTCGGTGCCAATCATCCAGCTAAAGTTGTTTCGAATTCTAACGGCGATTGCGCTGACGGGCTGGCAGTGTCCGGCATTGTCGGCCAGCGAGACCGATGCCTATGCGTTTACCGCGGCCGATATCGTCTTTCTTAAAACCTTTTCCCTGAGTTCATTACCGCCGCCGCCACTCGCCCCGAGCAATAGCTACGCAAATAATATTCGCGCCGCGAAACTGGGTAAATCGCTGTTCTTCGATCTAGGTTTGAGTAAAGGGGAAAAGTTTTCCTGCGCCAGTTGTCACCAACCGCAACAATACTTTACCGACGGGCTGGCGAGGGCTCGCGCGCACGGGACCGCGCGCAGAAGCACCCCGACTTTGCTGGGCGCTGCATGGAGCCCGTGGCAGTACTGGGACGGACGCAAGGATAGCTTATGGAGTCAGGCACTGGGGCCAATTGAACATCCCGGCGAAATGGCCCTGGACCGAACCTCTTTTGCGAAAATACTGTTGCAACGCTATGGTGACGAGTATCGGGGGCTGTTCGGTAACACACCCGATTTATCAGCGCCGCAAAAACAAGCTAGCCCGCTTGGCGATGCGGCGGCAATAGAGAACTGGGAAAGCTTGAGCGATCGGTCCCGGCGGCAAATTAACCGGGTTTTCGTCAACGCGGGCAAAGCCCTGATGGCGTATCAGCGGCAGTTGCGCTTACCGCGCGCCAGATTCGATCGCTTTGTCGACAGCTTGGCGCGAACCCAGGGCGAGAAAGACGCCCGGACGGAGCTGGCCTCGATACTTAGTCAAGCCGAGGTCGAGGGTATGCGCCTTTTTATGGGCAAAGCCAATTGCGCCAGTTGTCACAACGGGCCGCTTTTTACCAATTTTGAATTTCATAATATCGGCGCTCCTGAACCCGACCCGGAACGGGTTGATCTCGGCCGATACTCGGGGGTGCAAACCCTTGCCGCCGATGAATTCACTTGCCTCTCCGAGTGGAGCGATGCCGGCCCGACGCAGTGCGAAGAAATGCGTTTTTTGAAACGCGCCGGCGCCGAGCTGGTTGGCGCCTTTAAAACGCCGACACTGCGCAACGTTGCCGCAACCGCGCCCTATATGCAGGCCGGTCAGCTCGACGATCTGGCCGCGGTGTTAAACCACTACAATGTTCCAAAACCGCCGCTTTACGACCGCGAGCAGCACCCCAATCGACCCCATTTCGATATTCTACCGCTCAAGCTCGACGACACCGAAATGGCATCTATCGCGGCCTTTTTGGCGACCCTTACCTCACACTACCCCGAGGACGATATTTGGTGGAATCAATAAGGCATGGTTTTTACGAGTCGCTGCCGGTCTACAGTACGGCGGCAGATGGTTCCTGGTTTTGCCGCCAACTAGGAGCTTCGCTGCTCCTGCCATCGTCTGTAATTACGGCCGTGGCAGCGTTTTCCAGACTGAAAAAGGCGATCGACTCACGTAGTTGGCCGACTTGACCGGTCAACTGTTCGGAGGTCGAAGCAAGTTCCTCGGAAGAGGCTGCCGAATGCTGCGCCACCTGGTCGAGTTGTTGCAATGCCTGGTTGATTTCACTTGCCCCGGAATCCTGTTCACGCGCGGCAACGCTGATTTCCTGCACCAGTTCCGCGGTTTTCTCAATATCGGGAACCAATTGCTCCAGCAACTGACCGGCCGTTTCCGCAACCACGACGGTATTGCTTGAACTTTCGGCGATTTCGCTCGCCGCCTTTTGGCTGCGCTCCGCCAGTTTACGCACCTCGGAGGCGACTACGGCAAAGCCTTTGCCATGTTCACCCGCGCGGGCTGCCTCGATGGCGGCATTGAGTGCGAGGAGGTTGGTTTGATTCGAAATTTCCTCGATTATCGAAATATTCGAGGCAATTTCCCGCATCGCGGTTACCGCCTGCGATACCGCGCGGCCGCCCTCCTGCGCATCGGCGGCGGCTTTTAGCGAAATCTTCTCGGTCTCGGAAGCATTGCTAGCGCTTTGTCGAATGGTTCCCACCATTTCCTCCATGGAAGACGAAATCTGCTCCAGCGAAGCCGCCTGTTCAGATGCGCCCTGTGACAATTCCTGACCGGCATTGCTGACTTCCTGGCTGTTGTTGGCGATTGTAATGGTAACTTCCTGGACGCCGTTAACCACTTCGATGAGCTTGTGCGTCATGCCCCTCATGGCCGAGAAAATACCACTAGATTTCCCGCCATTACAGCTAAAATCGATGGTCAGATCCCCGTTGGAGATGCGATGGGTAATATCGGCCATTAATTGAGGTTCGGCCCCCAGCGTTTTCAACAGGTCGCGAACGATCCACCAGCCGACGGCAAGCGCGAGTAAGAGTATGATCCCCGCGGTTATCGAGGCCGCATACAAATCCCTAGTGGAGGCGGCGAGCCGGTTTTTGGTTGATTGCAACAATCCGGTGGCGATGAAGTCCTCGGTCGTCTTGAGTAAATTGATTTTGTCGGTGATGGTTTTAAACCAATGCAGCGCATCGACTCCAAAACCGCCTGCGGGTTTGTTGAACGCGATTTTACGCATGCGCTCAACATCCTCGACGCTGCTAGCGGCCATTGATTGCGCATAGAAGTCCTTCATCTCTGCGTTGGCCAGGGTCAGAAATGAATCGGCATAGGCTGCCTGTTCGGTAACCAGGTTGGAAAACCGAAGGTAGGCGCCGTCGCCGAAGGAATCCACGGCGAACGCGCTAGACAGAACCGCACGTTCAAGTCCCGCCCGTTCCTTGGATTGCAGAAAATTGATATAGGCAGCGGCCTGAGTGCTTATTTCCCCCTGAGCGGTCAATTTAGGCATCAGGCCGATTATTCCGAGCAATTTGGCGTTCATGCCGGTGTAATAGCCAATCGCTTCCTTGGCTGGAATCGATAAGGCGGAAACGCCCTGGCGCGTCGAAGGGAGTTTATCCAGCAAACCCAGCCCTGCGGCCAGTTGTTGTCGCAGGTCCGCGGGGTATTTATTCTGATCGAAGCCCTCTAGCACGGAATTGAGTTCGACCAGCTTGTCATCGGTTTCGCTGCGCTGCAGCGGAAGCTCGGATACGAACTTGCCGCCTCTGCTGGCGATAAAGCCGGCCGTCGCGCCACGCTCCTTTTGCAACTCGTGAATCAAAGCGCTAATACTGGTGCCAAGGATGGCCAGTTGGTTTACCTTACGGAGTTCCTCCTGCAATTTCAGATCTACCCGCAGCTCGAATTGGGCAAAATAGATCATCCCCACAAGTGGGCCTAGCAACAAAACCATTAGCTTTGTTTTCAGGGTCATATCGTTTAACCAGTTCATGTCAATAATTTCTCTTTGCAAAAAAATAGCGAGTCAATTGCCACTCTTTTTAGTGGACTGTGCTGGCGTCCAGTAGAATGCTCGCTGCCAGTTTCGACGCCTGAAAAATTTGCACTGTCGTGCCGTCTCCTTCAGGTCTGTGCCAAGTTTTCAACACGGGCTTGGTTATCAGGGTTATCGGTTGCTTCCTCTTAATATTAAATTGTTAAATTGGAATTTCGAAAAATTTTGCCCCACTTCGTCGGAATCATTTCTAATCGTAGCCAACAGCTGCGGACTTAAGGTTTGCCAAATATTGTGGTTTAACAAGTATCTATCTTTGATGCTCATGAGCGTGTCGCAGCCGTTACCAGGCCTCCGGACACTCGCCGCGCCCCAGCGGCCACGCCCGCTTATGATATAGCGGCACAGGAAGCACAGATGGCGGAAAGTCAATTTCTTGCTCGGACGACCTGTCGTTGCTTGAGCCGGACGATGCATTAGCCGCGGGAAGTCGGCTTTGGCGTGGTCGATGAGCCAGTTGTATTGGCTGATAGAAAAATGCAAACACAAAAAATTAGCTATCGAACTCAAGTGGCAATCCCGTGCCGGACGGGAACTTGCCTGATTTGCTTAGATTCGACCGTCGCGCCGGCGATAGCGAGCAAGCTTCAAGAATTCGTCTTCATGTAGCAATGGTAAAGTCTGGGTCCTACTATAGAACTTTCGAAGTGCAGGGATAAAATCTATCCGCTAACGATTCGCTAGGCGTAGTCTTAATTTTTCTTCAAAATATCTTCACTTCGAACACATATATGAACAGGTAAACCTCGTAGTAGATCACCAGAAGATAGCCGGCGCAAAAAACTTGCAGCAGATGCTCTACATTATAAGACCGGAAAAACTTGCGGCGTGCGACGGCTGCGAGGACGAGTAGGGACGTGGCGGTGATACCGATTTTGACGGCTAGGAACAGATCGACACCCCGCTCCAACATCGATGCCATGAAGCCATTTGCTTCGTCCGCGCCGACCTGGAGTAAATTCAGCGTAAACAGCGCATCGGTACAACTGAGCAATAAAACACCCAACGAGAGATATAAGATCCGGGGTTCGTGCCAATCGAGCAAAAAGAGATGCTGGTCGCTCGTTCGCCTGCTGCTGCGACGCCGTGGTCGGAAATTACCGTATAGGAAAGCCCGCCAAATACTGCCTCGCCGATCAATGGTTTGACGCCGTTCGGTGTGCAGCCCATATTCCGTTGTCTGGTCGCAGGTTAATCGTTCCAGCCCTATATTTGCTGATTGGGTCGGGTTTTTTGCATCCCGATTGTCTTTTTCGAGTCGACTCGATCGATAATTCTTTGCCATGAAAACCTTTGTTATTGAAATACGACATGGTCCTGAAATCTTACCCATATGGGCGGACGATTAGATTGATGGAGTTGGCATTCTGGAGATCACGCTTGTCTGTATAAGATTCGACCAACTTCGGTTTTTTGATGCAAGTAATCGAATACGAAATTTTTGGAGCCTGGCGCTTGGTTAGTAACTCAGGCGCTTTATGCCGGGAGAATGTCGTTACAGAGCAATTGCTGCGAATTATTAAGATTGTCTTTGACGCTTACTCGCACTGTCCGGGTACAGCGCTACGATTATCCTTCGTTATCTTCTCCACCCGAAAAAGCCTTATAAACCCACTATACTCATTGCAAGCTATTGCTGACGGAGCTTGATCGAAGCTTAGCAACTTACGAAAAGCGGTCGCAAAAATTTGTAACCGAATACACCTATCGTTGAAATTCCTGCATTGATTTTTACTTCATTAACTTACTTGGTTTTCTTCGCCGCGTTGCTGCTGGCCTACTGGTCGCTGAACCGTAAAAACCAGAATCTGTTGTTACTGGTCGGCAGTTTCATATTCTACGGCTGGATCACGCCCTGGTTTTGCCTGCTGCTGGCCTCGTCGATAATAGTCGATTTCCACTGTGGCAGGGCGATCTTCAACAAGCCGCATCCAAAAAAATATCTGCTGATCAGCATCTTTTTCAACCTTGCACTATTGGCTGTATTCAAGTATTGCAATTTTTTCATCGAGAATTTTATCGAGATATTCGATTTATTCGGATTTAACCCGTCGATCTCGGTACTCAATATTGTTTTGCCCGTCGGGATATCGTTTTATACCTTCCAGACCCTCAGCTATACCATCGACATCTACCGGGGTAAGCTCAAGCCAATCGACGACTTTGTCGCCTTCGCGGTATTTGTGTCGATGTTCCCGCAACTCGTCGCTGGCCCGATAGAGCGAGCCAGCAGCATGCTGCCGCAAATACTCGCCCAGCGTAATGTCGGCACGGAGGATATCAGCCGCGGGATTTACCTAATTTTCAGAGGCTATGTCAAAAAACTGGTGGTGGCCGACAATGTCGCGATATACGTAGATAAGATCTTTTTACTCGAAACCGCCAATCCATTGATGATCGCGGTCGGGTCGCTAGGGTTCGGAATCCAGATTTATGCCGACTTTTCGGCTTACACCGATATTGCCCGCGGTTCGGCCCGATTGCTCGGCATCCGTTTGATGGAAAATTTCAAGTCGCCTTATCTGGCTTGCAGCCCTTCGGATTTTTGGCGGCGTTGGCACATTTCCCTGTCTTCGTGGATTCGCGACTATTTGTATATTCCGCTGCGCGGTTCCGGCTCCGGTTCCCGGGCCAGGCTGTTGGCGGTGCTGGTTGTGACCATGGGTTTGAGCGGTTTGTGGCATGGCGCAGCCTGGAATTTCGTGCTCTGGGGCCTGTATCATGGATTGCTGTTGGTGATTTATCATAGCATCGGTTTTAGCGGCGATACCCGACCCGCCACCTTGCCCGGCAGATTACTGGCGATTTCCATTATGTTCGTGCTGACCATGGCCGGATGGGCGTTGTTCAGAACCCCCAGTGTCGAATGGCTTTACGATTCACTGTTTGGGAGCGGCGCGGTGATCGACGTAGACAGCATCAACAGCGCCGCATATTTTTGCGCCCTGTTCGCCGTTTTTAGCATTCCCCTGTTTCTTTATAAACTGCCAACGCACCGGATCAGGTTCCAAAGCGCCTGGGTTACGTGCTGTATGCTGCTACCTTTGTTGTTGATCATTATTTTTCACCAGGAGAGTGCCGATGCCTTTATCTATTTTCAGTTCTAGGGAGCGCCGGTTACGCGCATGACTGCACATCGCAAGATCCAGTTTTCCATTATTGCCGTGCTGTTGGTACTGCTGCTGCTTTATTCGAGCGACCAGTTAAGCGGTGTATCGCACGACATTGCAACTCCCGGATTGGCGAAGAGCAAACACTGGGTGGCCGCCACGCGCGAAAAACTGCGCTCCGACCCGCCCGAAGTGGTGGTGCTGGGCAATTCGATGGTCGGCTGGGGATTCGACGACCGCTTGTTCGAGCAGATTTCGCAGGCGCCGACCACCAGTATTTGGCGTAAGGGCGCGGGCTCGGCCTGGTTTTACCTGGCGTTGAAAAACTTGATTCTGGCGGAAAGCAAGCCGCGTCTCCTGATTATCATTTTTCGAGATAATATTTTGACGCGCCCCGAGCTAAGAGTCTGGGACCGGTTTAAAAACGATATCGACGCGCTGGCCCAGGACGATACGCCGCTGCTCGACGAGCTGGCATATTTAAACCATAAAAATGCCGATTATTATTTTACCAACTACTTACCGTTTTATGCCAAACGCAGCTTGTGGAGCGACCGGGTGAAATTCATGGTCGAGCAATACGTTAGCGAGAATATTATGGGGATCGAAGTCGGCGACTTGATATTCAGTCTCAACAAGATGTTTACTTCCAACGGCATCAAATATCGCGAGCCGGGCAATCAATCCTATTACCAGTCAACTCGGCTCGAGGCCGATAACCTGCGATTCGAGCAAAATGTAAAAACGTCTTTTCTGCCGCATATCTTGCAGCTTTGTAGACAACTCGACATCGACCTGGTAACGGTGAGAATCCAACGCCTGGTGGATCTCGAGCAGTTGCGCGACACCGAACTGGTCGATCGATATATCAGCGATTTGGGCACATATGCCCGCCAGCATAGTTTTGTTCTCATCGACTCGACCGGTAAGAACTGGCTCGATCGCAGTCATTATGCAGCCAATGACCATCTGAAAGAATCGGGCAAGAGGCGCTTTACACTGGAGATCTATCGGGAAATACAGCAACGCAGTCTGCTTGCAAACCAACCCTGAACGGTTTTTGCGAACCTGTCTCGGCGTTCAATGCGGTGCGAGGTTCATTACTTATTGATTAAGCCTTACGACATGCCCGCATTGTAAGGCTTGGTATTCGCGTTGCGCATGCCGGGGAGATTTCCCGTTACTCCGCGGCAAATCTTCGCGAACCGTCCTCAATCCACTACAATTCCCTGCAATTCAATCGTCGCTGAGATACACCCATGCTGTTAATCGATAGTCTCGCCGAAGAATACATATGCGCGGCTATTCGTCGCGGTGAATTCGATGATCTTCCCGGTCAGGGACAGCCGCTAGACCTGGTAGACGACAGCAGCGTCCCCGAGGCACTGCGCGTTGGACACCGTATCCTCAAAAATGCCGGTTGCTTGCCATCCGAAGTTAGCTTGAGAGGGGAAATTCACGCGCTGGAAGCGCTACTCAATCTGGCCGAATTGGCAAGCGAGCAACAAACGATTCGCCGCCGACTTTGCCTGCTGCGGACCCGATTGGCGCTACAGGGGCATGATATCAACCTGCTCGTTCGTGAGCCGGTCTACCGCGATAAGCTGAGTGTCAAAATAGCGCGGGCGGTTCAGCAAAATAATGACATCAGTTTGGCTTAGGATGCTATCGATTGAGCGAAGGTAACTTAGGCGTGGAATTCGATGCTGCCGTCGGCGCCAAGCTCGGACAGGCACGCCGGATTCTTAACCGCTGTAATCGCGTTGCAGCATTTTCAGGGGCGGGATTGAGCGCCGAATCGGGCCTGCCTACGTTTCGCGATTCCGAACCCGACGCATTATGGTCGCGCTATGACCCGATGGAACTGGCATCGGTATCCGGTTTCGAGGCAAATCCCGTGCGCGTCATCGACTGGTATAACTGGCGTCGGGCGAATTACGCCGGGGTGCAACCCAATGCCGCGCATCGAGCGCTCGCGGCACAATCCCGCATGATTCAGATAACGCAAAATGTCGACGATTTGCTCGAACGGGCCGGGGTCCCGCGGCAACAGGTATATCATTTACACGGTAGCATTCTGAGGGATCGCTGCCAAAACTCCGCTTGCGAATATAACGAGCGTATCGATCCCGCGAGCCCGCAGCCGCTGCGATCATGTCCACATTGCGGCGCGCACATGCGTCCCGCGGTGGTCTGGTTCGGCGAAAATCTGCCGCAAGCGATCTGGGATCGGGCGCAAGGCCTGTGCTTGGCGCTCGATTGCCTGCTGGTGATCGGCACCAGCGCAACGGTTTATCCGGCGGCTGGCTTGATCGAACTGGCCCGGCAGTGCGGCAGCCGCGTGATTGTAGTCAATCCCGACCCCAGGGCGGCCGCGGATGGAGGCGACGTTTACCTCGCCGGCTCGGCCGCAGCAGTATTACCGGCGCTGCTCGAGGGTTTCGATCTCGCATCGCACTCTTGAGTGCGGCAAAAATCGAGTATCATGTCGACCTATCGAAGTCACAGCCGCCAGGGAGCTGAAGTATGGCCGGAATCGGGCCGGTAACCACCAATCGAAATGACTTATTACGGCGTGCCGGGGTTCGTCCGGGGATTAGCGATCCGCAAAACGAACTCGAAGTTTTTTGCAGTCTGTGCGTCGGGCGGGTTTATTACCGCAAGGAAAATCGCAGCCTGTATTTTGTCGACTCACCTGCGCTTTCGATCAGTGAAATCATCGAGCAGGTATTCTGCGGATTGGGTCAGGTCGCAAGTATCCGGCAGCTTTATATGGACGAGCACAACCTGTTACAGGCCGCCATGTGCATCCAGCTAAGCGCCGCGCAGCGCAAAGCGCTGTTCGCGGCCCTGGTTCTTTCGGGAATCAACATCACCCGCTCACGCAACCCTTAAGCGGCGACCCGGCAATCCATACAGAACGATTGACCCGCCGCGCTAGGGGTCGCACCATAGCGGAGCTTTTAATCGGACAGAAACTTTAACTCATGCGACCAGCCCACATTACCGCCGTTATCGAGCAGGAATTTTCGAGCACCCAGCAGGGGTATCACACCCCGGTGATGCTATGGGGACCGCCGGGCGTCGGCAAATCCCAGATTGTCGCTCAGGTAGCCGAAAACCACGAAGTGGCGATCGTCGATATCCGGCTGTCGCAAATGGAACCCAGCGATCTGCGCGGAATTCCTTTCAAGAACGATCACAAAGTGGAGTGGGCAATCCCGGCGATGTTGCCCGACGCGGCGGTGCATGGCGCGGCGGGACTCTTGTTTATCGATGAGATCACGTCGGCGCCGCCCAGCGTATCGGCGGCCGCCTATCAGTTGATTCTCGACCGGCGGCTGGGCGACTACCGGGTACCCGACCATTGGGCGATTGTCGCCGCCGGGAATCGTCAGGGCGATCGCGGCGTTACTTACAGCATGCCGTCACCGCTGGCCAACCGCTTTTCGCACTACGAGGTCGACGTCAATCTCGATGACTGGGCCGGTTGGGCTTATCGGCATAATATCGACGAGCGCATCATCGCTTTCCTGCGCTTTCGCCCGGATCTACTGTTCGACTTCAATCCCGAGCATAACCCGGTTGCCTTTCCATCGCCGCGCTCCTGGGAATTCGCGCACCGGGCGTTGCACAAGTTTTCCGACCAGCCGCTACTGTTGCCGGGCGGGCTCGAAGCCTGTGTCGGCAAGGCTGCCGGGGTGGAAGTGTTCGCCTTTATTCAAAGCCTTGAAAATCTGCCCGATATCGACGCTATCGCCAGCGGCGAATCGCAGGCCTGTCCGGATGAAATCGATCTGCAATACGCAATCGCCACCGCGCTAGTGACGCGTGCCCTGCGTGCCTCCGGCGATACCGCGATCCTGGGCAATATCATCGATTATGCCAATGTCTTCAAACAGCGTGAAATGGGCGTTATGCTGGTAGCGGATTTACAGCGCGCGCTCGGCGCCGAATTATTTGCGGTGCCGCAATTTGCCGACTGGGCTGAAAAGATCGGCGACATCCTGGTTTACTAGAACGTGGATGTGCCGACCAAAATGGCCGCCGCGCGCACGCGCCTGATTCTGGATAAGCCGTTTTTCGGCGCGCTTGCACTGCGGCTAGCGCTGGTCGAAGCCGACTGGTGTCGATCCACCTGGAGCGACGGAAAGTCCCTCTACTACAACCGGTCTTATATCGATAAGCTCGCGCTCGAGCAAACCCAATTTGTCCTGTCGCGCGAAGCCATGCATTGCGCGTTGTTGCATTTTTACCGCCGCGGCCACCGCAGCCGTGGCCTGTGGGAAAATGCCTGCGATTATGCGGTTAATCCGTTGCTGCTGAACGATGGTCTGAAAGCGCCGCCCGATACGATTATCGCGCCGGAGTTTGACGGCATGACCGCCGAGGAAATCTACCCGCTGTTGCGCGACGAAGCGGGCCGACAACGGCAGTCACGTGACCACGCCGACGAAGATTCCACGCCGCAACCGGCACGGGGTCCTGGCGAGCCTGGTCTGGGCCCAAGCGAAGCGGAAACGCTGGCGATCAAATGGCGGCAACGTCTGGCGGCGGCAGCGCAGCAGGCGTCACAGGCTGGCAGGCTCAGTGCCGAGTTGGCGGCCGTGATCGATTTTATGCTGCAACCGAAGCTACCCTGGCGCAGCCTGCTGGCGCAACACTTGAGCGCCACCGCGCGCAACGACTACAGCTATACGCGTCCCTCCAGTCGGCGCGGGGATCCGGCGGTATTCCCCGGACTGCGCAGCGAAGAGGTCGGTCTGGTGGTCGCGGTCGACACCAGCGGTTCGATTCGCAGCGCGGAAATCGAGCAATTTATTGCCGAGATCAACGCCATCAAGGGCCAGATCCGAGCCCGCATCGCGTTGCTCTGCTGCGATGCCGAAATCGGCGACGGATACCCGCTGTTTTTCGAAGCCTGGGACGAGCTTAAACTCGCTAGCGAGGTGAAAGGCGGCGGCGGAACCGATTTCCGCCCGGTGTTCCGCTGGGTCGATCGACAGGATATGAAACCCGATTCGCTGGTTTATTTTACCGATGCCCAAGGCGAGTTTCCGGATAGCGAACCGCCCTACCCAACGTTGTGGCTGGTAAAGGGCAAACGAAAAGTACCCTTTGGGGCGCGCATACAGCTGAATGATTGATCGCGTCCATGCCGATAGCTTTTTTTTGCCGCGGAAGATCAATCCCGGCCGAGCGATTCTGGTAAAATGCGAGGCTTAAACGGTAAGTAAGCCAAGCTCTCACTGAGGCCTGATTTCTGGATTGCAAGATGCAAGATAACCTGATTCAAAAATACAACATACCCGGGCCGCGTTATACCAGCTACCCGACGGTTCCGTACTGGGATCAGGAATCTATCGACCCGAACAATTGGAAAGACACGGTCGATACGGCTTTCCGGGAAAGCAACCGCAGCGAAGGGATTAGCCTCTATATTCATCTGCCTTTTTGCGAGAGCCTGTGCACTTTTTGCGGCTGTCACAAGCGAATCACCAAGCGCCACGATGTCGAATCGCCTTACGTTGATGCCCTATTGAAAGAATGGGATAGCTACCGGCGGCTGTTTGCCACGACGCCGCGTATTAAGGAATTGCATCTGGGCGGCGGCACACCGACGTTCTTTAGTCCCGACAATTTAACCAGACTGATCGATGGCGTCATGCAACACGCGACCCCGGCCGATGAATTCGAGTTCGGTTTCGAGGCTCACCCGAACAACACCACGCGGGAACATTTGCATTCCCTCTATGACCTCGGATTTCGCCGCTGCAGTTTCGGGGTCCAGGACTACGACCCACTGGTACAAAAGACCATTAATCGGATTCAGCCATTCGAACGGGTGCGCCAGGTAACCGAGCACGCCAGGGAAACGGGGTATACGTCGATCAGCCACGATCTGGTATTCGGATTACCGCACCAGACCCTGGACAACGTCATCGATACGATTGACAAAACCAACCAGCTACTGCCCGACCGGCTCGCGTTTTACAGTTATGCGCATGTGCCCTGGATCAAGGGAACGGGACAGCGCGGGTTTAGCGAGGCGGATCTGCCTCGAGACGAGGCCAAACGAGCTTTGTACGAGACGGGCAAGAAGTTGTTTTCGGAGCTGGGTTATATAGAAATCGGCATGGATCATTTCGCGCTGGAAAGCGACAGCCTGTTCCGCTCGATGCGGAACAAAACCCTGCATCGCAACTTCATGGGTTATACGGCGAGTAAAACCCGGCTCATGGTCGGCCTCGGTATGTCCGCGATCGGCGACTCCTGGTATGCCTTTGCGCAAAACGAAAAAACGGTTCCGGAATACCAAGCACGTGCCAATCGCGGCGAGCTGCCGGTGTTTCGCGGGCATTTGTTAAGCGCCGAAGATCGCATAATCCGGCAGCATATTCTGAATATCATGTGCCACTTCGAGACCAGCTGGGAACGACCGGAAATGCAGTTTTCGGAGCTACGGGATTGCCTGTGCAAGCTCGAGGAAATGGAAACCGACGGCCTGCTGCGCCTGACTGAGCAAAAACTTGTAGTGCCGGAAGCTGCGCGTCCGTTTGTCAGAAATATCTGCATGGCCTTCGATCTGCGGCTGATGCGTAATGCGCCCGAGACCCGAATCTTTTCGATGACGATATAGTCGTTTCGCGCCGGGCTTAGCGAACCGGGTCTGATCCGCCTTGTCATAATCCAGTATATATTGGCCTACTCTCCATTTGCTGGCTGCTGCCGGGGAAAGTCTATGCGTTCCACAGGTTTTCGTTACCGATCTTTAGGTTTCGTTTGCGCCTGTTTGTTGCTGGCGGGTTGTTACCTGACGCAATCTGCGTCCAAGCCCATGCCGGCACAGTATTTCCCGGCGGTCGCGCCCGCGACCGCGGTAATCGTGCTGCTGCCGGGGTTTGGTGACGGGCCGCAACATTATCTCGACTATGGATTCGTTAAAACCGTGCGCCAGGCCAATCCGGCCTTCGATGTCGTGGCCGCGAATGCGCATTTCGGCTACTACCGTAACTACTCGGTGGTGGAACGCCTGCACCAGGACATCATCGCACCGCTGCAGTCGCGCTACGACGAGATCTGGCTGGTGGGTATTTCCATGGGTGGATTCGGGGCCGCCGCCTATGCCATGAATAATCCCGATATTGTAGACGGCATGATTTTACTGGCGCCGTTCATGGGCTCGGCCGACGTGGTCGCAGAGATCGACGCGGCGGGAGGCCTGGCGCGCTGGGCGCCGCCGGAGCTTAGCGCGATCGAGGACGACAGGGAGCGCCGCTTCTACGAGCTATGGCGCTTTTACCAGGCATATGCGCGAGCCCCGGAGCGTAAACCCAGCCTGTACTTGGGTTTCGGCAATGAGGACCATCTGCGCGGGCCCAATTCAATTGTCGCCAACGTGCTACTCCCGGAGCGTTCGCTGGTGCTAGACGGCGGCCACAAGTGGCTGGTCTGGCAACCGTTGTTCACTGAACTGGTGCAGCGCGCCATCGGCAAACCGAGACTGGCCGCAGAGGGCAATTAAGTTATCTGCCCGCAATGGCGCTTGCTTAAAAGATTCATACCCGCGCAAGCGGGTTAATAATAACTGCCCGTCCGCTCAGTGTGTCGATGCCGCGAGGAAGCCCCCCGACGATTTTACCGACCTGCTGAGGCGGCCGGGTCGAGGCGCTAAATCCTAATCCCGGAGATCGCCGAGCTCATCCAGGATTGCACCGGCATTGGCGCGGATTTCCGGGTCCGGATCGTTACGTGCCTGTATCAGGTACCAAACCGCGGTTTCGCCGCCGATTTCTCCCAGCGCATTCACCGCGTGATGCCGGATAGTCGGGTCCGGGTCGAAAACCACCCCGATCAGGGCTTGTGCGGCCGCGTCGAGTTCCAGATTTGAAAGTGCCTCGATGGCGGCGAGCCTGACCTCTGACGCCGGGTCGAAGAGATAAGCTTCGATACTGCCGATAGCCTGCGGATCGCCGCGCAATCCCATTGCTTGCAGTACCAGAGCCCTGACCTGGGGATTGGGATCGGCAAGATTCATGCTTAGCACCGGCAAGACGGCGGGATGAGCGGTATCCATGAGCGCCTCGAGCGCAACCAGTCGGATCACCGGATCGGTATCCGACAGCCAGGCTTCAAGCTCCGGTAGTGCCTGCTCGGCCGGCAAATTTTCCAGTGCCTCGATTTGTTCGAGTTGCGGGTACCTAAGCAGCTGCCGGCCGATCGTTCGATCTGCATCGGCCTCGTCAGTGGTTGCTGCGGGCTCGTTTCGACTAAGCCGCGGGCTCGAGCCGGGTTCTGTTTCAGCCGACTGTCCCGGTGCGGGCGAGGGCAGTCTCTCACGCCGTCCCGACAACATATTTTCCGACTTGAATGCCTGTTGCCGTTGTGCGGAATCATTGCGCTCAAGATCGGGCGGCGCCAGGAATATCAGGCTGGCAACGCTTGCGGAAAGCAGTAGTATCGGAATCCGGGCTATCGTCATTAGTATTACCTCGAGGGTTTAGGGATCCTCCCCATCGCGCGAGAGGATCCCGTCATCAGCCCAAGCTATTCGACCTCGAAACAACTTTCGACGGCGCTCTTGTTGCCGGGAACCGGCTCTGCGACAGTGCCGCCATCGGTTTCGACTTCCACGGTAACAATTTCGCCATCCGCGTCGAGGATATTGGTCCTGACCAGGATTTCAAATTTGTATTCGCCTTCCTCCGATAGTCCGAAAAAATCTTCGGTCAGACTCCAGGAAACCCGGTCGCCGTCTCCAGGCGGAATAATCGCGGTCGCCTTGAAATCGGATTCGTCGATTTCGACCACGACTTCATAAGATCGAACCACAACTTCACCTAGCTTACCGAGCGCAATCTTTTCGGGATCGCCGGCCCATTTTGCGGCATGCGACTCGTTGACCTGATCCCAGCTTATGGTGACGCCACCCACGGGATCGATAACCGGAAGCTCGGCGTCGCAGTCTTCGGCCGCGTCATGTTCAATGCCGTCACCGCCAGCGATTGTTATTCCATCCGGGGCTGCCGGGATGATATGCGACAAATAGACCTCGCTCTCCCTTTCCTCGCCGTCGAGGGTGTATCCCTCGATATCGTATTCACCTTCTGGAAAGCGTTTGAAAAATCTTATGGGATTCAGCTCATCGAAAGTCGGCTCGGCGCTTTCGAAAAACAGTTCGGTTAATCCCTGACGGCGCAGGCGTCCGCGAACCCAGATGTGCATCATCTTGCGGTCGCGCGGGTCCTCGATTTCGAGATACTTCCACTCGTCGCCGTCGATTTTGCCATGGATGCCGAGATCGCCATCGGTGTCATTGAGTTCGAAGAACAGCCTGGCTTCGTCAAACGGCTCCTCGTCGTCATCATCGCCGGCGAATGTCAGCGTGGTAGTGCTCATCGCCGCCGTCAGAAAAAATAGCGGTATTTTTGAATATTTCATGTCAGCTTCTCCTCTACGTTGCTGCAGTTTTACAGGTCATCCTGTGCTACAGAATCTTAGGCTCGGGATCTGAATTTAAACTGATGACAAGCTGAAATTAAGCTGAGAACCGAAGTCGAAATGTTGTAGTATCAGGGGCCCCTGATCACTTGTTTCGGTGGCAATAATGAAACGCGTTTCGTGGATACTAATCGGTCTGTTGCTGGTTCCGGCCGCGGCAGTAGCGCTGAGTAAAAGCGACGTCAGGGCAATAATCCTGGCGGAATATCCCGGGGCTAAAATAACCGATATAGAAAAAGAGCAATACCGGGGACAAAAAATATTCGAGGTCGACTTTAAACACGGGGGCGAAAATCTCGAGGCGATCATCGGGCTCGATGGAGAAATCATAAAAGTCGGCGTCGACGACTAGCTGTCAGTTTTTTTGCGTGCAGCAGGAAGCCCGGCCCTGTTGCCAGTTCCCGGATAATCAGGCGCATGCTTTTAAAGTTTGCAAAGCTATTTTGGTTTGTTATGCTTTCCTCAGGTTTCGGTGAAACTCCCCTTTAAATCAGCGGCCTAGCTGGCTCTAGTCAGTCGAAAGCCGAGCACCCGTCCTCACAAGACTCAAGCTTCAGAGACACTCTATTCCGCTTTTCTGAAGAAACACTGAGGGACGAACTATGCGACTCCTGTTTTTTATCCTTTACGCCACCTTGGCGAGCTGGCTGTCTGCGGCGCATGCGGATGATGGCGATGCCTTCGACTATGCGCTGCAGTTTAGTATCGAACGCTCTGCGGCGGATGGCATCACGCTTGGCGACGACCCGACCGAGGATCGGCAGGTCGACGAGGAATTCGAATTTGAATTCGCGCTTGAGTACCAGGTAAACGAGAGTTTCTATCTATTTTTCGTCGGCGCCCCGATCGATGAAACCGAAACCATTGAAACAGTCGGTCGGGAGGAGGATGCCTCGGGCCTGGAGCGCAAGGAGATCGGCGCTGGATATTTCTTCGGTGAAGAAATCCCGACGCAGCTCAGATTCGGCCGCAGCGAATTCGCCAGCGCCGGCGAGTGGTGGCTGTGGTGGGACGAAGAACTGGATTCGATTCGATTCGATTCGAGTTTTGGGGATCTCGAGGCGACCCTGGGGCTGGCGCAGGAACTCGCGCGTGAATCGACTGCCGACGATTTCATCGATCCCGAGCTCGACCAGGTTGAACGGGTTTTGCTGAGCCTGGCCTGGGAATTTGCCGATGGTCAATCACTGATTCTTTATTACCTCGATCAGACCGATGACTCCCGCTCCTACAATATCGGTGAATTTGAAGAGGCCGATAAGATCGACGAGGAGGACGCCGACCTCAGCTGGAGCGGGATCAGCTATCTCGCCGGATTTGATATCGAGAAGATTGGCGACCTCGAGCTCGAACTGCACGCCGCCGGAGTCAGTGGCGACGAGACGGTTTACGAATTCGATGATCCGGTGGCCGGCCGGTCCGAAGTCGTCGAGCGCGACCGGCGGCGCGTAAGCGGATCCGCCTATGGTTATTTACTCAACTGGACGCCCGCGGCACTGGATGACTGGACTTTTATTCTGGGCAATGCCAGGGGCTCGGGGGACGGTAATCCGAACGACAACCGCAGCAAGTCGTTTCGGCAAACCGGATTGCAGGGTGACAGCGAGTCCTTCGGGGAGCTCTACCAGCCCGAATTATCGAACCTCGTGGTAGACCTGGTTGGAGTCGAGTGGGAAATCGCGGAGGGCGTTGAACTCGCATTGCAGGGCTATCGGTACCGGCAGCACAGACTGGCGGATGAAATGCGCGACGTCGGCATCGACCTCGATCCGTCGGGTTTGAGTCGCGATCTCGGCCGCGAAATCGATTTAATCGTTACCATCGAAGCGCGCGCAGGCCTGGAGTTGGTCATAACCGCCGCCGAGTTTGACGCGGGCAAGGCCTATGGCGCAAGCAGTGGGGAAACCGCTAATTTCATCAACTTCGAACTGGGCTACGAATTCTAATCCACTGCGGTTACGGCGACTGACGTACCGAGGGTTGCAGGCCCGAAATAGACACCATGAACGTCTTTTGCTGGTCGAGTTTCAGACTGATATCCAGTTTCATGATTCCGGCGAGTGCCTCGACCAGGGTTAGTCCCAGCCCTGAATGACCGCTACCAACATGCGTCTTATGTTTGCGCCAGAAGCGATCCTTCATATGCAGGATGTCTTCGGGTTTCAAATCGATTGATGTGTTTTTGACTTCAAGCACGACCTTATCGTTACGGATTTCTGCCGCGATCCGGATTTCGGCATTGTCCGGACTGTAGCTGATCGCATTGACGAAGAGGTTGGTTAAAATCATGCCCAGTTTTGCACGATCGGTACTGACTACCAAATCTTCCGGAACTTGTCGCAACAGGGTTTTCCCGTTGTTCTTACCATTGATCGCGTGTTGCCAGATTTCGTTGCAATAGCTGGAAAGTTCGATATCTTCCGGATCGCTGCGTAACAGTCCGGCTTCCGAGCGCGCCAGTTCCAACAATGTCGTGACGATCTTCTCCATCTGACCTGAGATATCCCCGACATCGTCAAAAAAGACGGCAACCTGCGCTGCGTCCTCCGGTACCATTTGTCCGACCTCGGCCAGGCTTTTCAACTCGGAAAGCGGAGTGCGTAACTCGTGGGCGACGTTGACGGTGAAGCGTTTTTCGCGTTCGAAGGCCGATTGTAGGCGTTCCAGCAGGTAATTTATCTGGTTTTCAATCGGCGCGATCTCAATACTCTGATCGCCGCTGTGACTCAGGCGCACATCGAGCCTCGATTCGTCGATTTCGCTCACTTGCCCGGCGAGGTTCCGCAGCGGCGACAGGCCGCTGCCGACGAGCCGCCAGATGAACAGGGAGGAAATCATCAAAACTGCCAGGATCACACCGAAAATGGTGGCGCTGATTGCAAGCAGGGTGGCGTCCAGCGATTCGCGTTCACGCGCGAATACCAGCGTAATGGGTTTGGCCGCAGGTATCTCGCTGTGTTCTTCCTCATCCTCCTCGTCTTCGTCTTCGACGCGCGGCATGAAATTGATTTCGATCGAACGGCCGGCGCGCCCGTCCGGTAACTCGAGATCGTTAAACCGGTGCTGTCCAAGCGCGATACCGAACTTCGGTAAATCTTGATTCATTAAAGAGGGTGACTTGATCAGCAAGTCAGAACCCGGTTCCCAGAGCTGATAGTATTGTGGCGCCCGATCTCGCTGAAATTCGAGCATCACGCCTTCTTCGGCAAAATCGAATTCGAGACCTTCCTCGTCCAGTTCGGTGAGCGAGATCAGCGAGTGAGCCTTGTCGAACAGGGAGGTATCGAAGACGTTTTCGACCTGGACGGCGACCCTGACATAGAGAAAAATGGCGGCCACCGACAACAGCAGCACCATGCTGGTGATAATCGTGAAATTGAGCTTGTTGCGAATCGAATACACGGCGAGCTACTCGATCAGGTAACCGAAGCCGCGACGCGTTTCGACCAGTTTTGGCGCACCTGCCGCCTTCATGCGCTTTCGCAACGAGCTGATATGCGCTTCGACTGCGTTACGTGTGACGTAATTGTTGGCATCGTAGAGTTGATCAATGAGTTGATCATGTGAAAACACCCGGCCACGGCGTAACATCAGAAATTCGAGCAGGCGAAATTCTTGAGGGGTCAGGTTGATCGGTTTCTCGGTAAATTCAACCTGGCGAGCGACTGTGTCGAGCCTGACGCCATCGACTTCGACAACCGGATTTTTGATACCCGCCCGCCGCCGGTTGAGCGCGCGTAGGCGAGATATCAACTCTTCAAAGGAAAACGGCTTGACCAGATAGTCGTCGGCGCCGAGATCGAGTCCGCGAATGCGGTCCGCAGTTTGGTCATTGGTGGAAAGTATCAGGACATGGCAATCCCCGCCGTCGTTGCGCAATTTCGACAAAACTGTGAGTCCGTCGATCTTCGGCAGCATCAGGTCGAGTATGATTGCGTCATATTGCGTGATTGCGATGAAAGCGAGCGCCGCTTCCCCGTCGAAGGCCTGGTCGACGGTAAAACCCTGTTTTCGCAGGCCTGTGGACAGCGAACGTTGCAGGCGTTCAGAATCTTCCACCAATAGTAATTTCATAAGCAGCTCATATCAAAAGACCGGTAACTCATCTCATGTGTTGACGGATGGACCGAGTGCGGGACGATATTATCCTATTAACTCCTCAGCCTAGAATAGCTAACTGAAGGATTACTGAAGAACAGTCCGGATCTCCATTTCTGCTGACATCGACGTTTCCACCGAAGTTTGCCTATGACCTGTTCCAAGGGAGCTTGTACCAGCGGTAAATTGATCGATATTGTCGCCAATCAACGCTGCGATCAAGCGGAACTACAGCCGGCGGAATGGCTGACTCGAACTTACCGCAGACCAGTGTTTTTACGGCCGGCGATGTTTGTTTGCTTAATGGCGGATTTGAAGTAGTATTGCCGCCGAGGGTTCAGTTTCAGTCTAATCGTTTCGCGCCTCGACCGGGGGCCGGCGCGCCGAAGAAAAGATCATGACCGCAACTTTACCCGACGCGACTGTTTGATCGTTATCGAGCTTGTGCAATATCGATTGCGCACAATAATTGTCAAACTATGTCGCGCATAAAAATACGTTATTACGACCATCGAGGAGTCAAAAATGAAATTAAGTTTAAAATCGTTCCGCAAACCGTTGTTTGTCGGTTTGCTGAGCTCGCTGACGTTATTGGGGATGTCGCCGCAACGTGCCGCCGCCGCCGATGAGCTAACCGTGGCATACTTTCTTGACGGAACCGCTATGTCGGCGGCAATGGCCTCCGGCGACGTGCAGATCTCGGTTAGCCAGGGCGTGCCTCCTTTTGTCGTCGCGGCCTCGGCCGGTCAGGACCTGCAGGTTGTAGACGTCGCGGTCAGCTACGCCGACAATGATAACTGCGTGGTAGCGGAAGCGCTTGAAATCGACAAGACCAACGCCAGGGAACTGCGGGGTAAAAAGGTCGGCGTGCCCAAGGGCACCGCGGCGCACTACGGTTTCCTGAAGCAGATGGACCATTTCGGCGTCGACATCAACACCATGGAAATCGTCGATATGGCCCCGCCTGACGGTGCCGCCGCTTTCGCACAGGGTAACCTCGATATGGTTTGCGGCTGGGGCGGTGCACTGCGCCGTATGCTGCAGCATGGCAATGTCCTGCTGACCGGAGCCGAGAAAACCGAGCTGGGTATTCTGGTGTTCGATGTCACTTCTGTTCCGGCGAGTTTTGCCGCTGAGGAAGCCGAGCTGTTGTCGAAATTCCTGAAGGTAACCGGTGATATGAACGCGATGTGGAATTCGGGTAAACACACCGACAAAATGCTGCCGGTCATCGCCAAGGACTCGGGTATGGACTTGCAGGCCACCAGGGATACGATTAGTACCTTCGTATTCCCATCGGTCGAGGATCAACTGTCTGGCCAATGGCTTGGCGGGGGCGCGCAAACCTTCATGAAGGGCGTGGCGCAAGTGTTCCTCGACGCGGGCAGTATCGATGCCGCGCGCAACACCTACGAGGACGCGGTTAATCCGATCCCGCTCAACGACGCAAGCACTATGTAAGCTTCGCCGTTTGAATATCTGGAGATAACGGTTTTGGGCGGCGATAAGTCAGGCGCCGCCCAGACTATCCCCGGACTCCCCATGCAAAATACTGACAAAGTCGGGACACAATAGAAATGTCTGATTTGACCATCGAAGACTTGTCCATGCGCTTTGACCTGCCGGACGGAACCCACGTTCAGGCGCTGCAGGACATAAACCTGGAGATAAAAACCGGCGAAATCATGTCGGTCCTCGGTCCCTCGGGTTGCGGTAAAACAACGCTGCTTAATATCGTCGCCGGATTTCTCGCGCCCACCAAAGGCAAGGTTGTGCTCAACAATGAAGAGGTGCACGGCCCGGCTTCGGACCGCGGGATGGTGTTTCAGCAAGGCGCGCTGTTCGAGTGGATGAGCGTCAACGAGAATATCGCCTTCGGGCCGCGCATGAAAAACATGGAGAAAGCGCGCTCCAAAGAAATCGTCGATCATTTGCTGGAAACGGTCGGGCTGCAGGACTTCGGCGAGAAGGCGGTCTACGAACTATCCGGCGGCATGCAGCAGCGGGTAGCGCTGGCGCGCTGCCTGGCCAACGAACCGGAAGTCATCCTGATGGATGAACCCCTCGGGGCGTTGGATGCCCTGACCCGCGAAAAAATGCAAGGCCTGGTATTAAAACTCTGGAAAGAGACCGGTAAGACCATCATTCTGATTACCCACTCGGTGGAAGAGGCTCTGCTGCTGGGCGAGCGCTAAGTCAAAAAAAGCGAAGGCTTTAATGAAACCCGGGAAGAGATATTATCCATGATTTGGGAAATGGAAGAAGAAATCATGGGTCGGGCGGAGGCAAGCGCATGATTATTTTAACGATGTATATCGCCATTTTCGTCGGCGCCTATTTCGTGGTTTCCCTGCTGCAGCGCGGTAAGGACGCCAAGGGCTTCAATAGTCTAAAAACCGTCACCTTCGGTGATGAGAGTGCGGTAACGCCGAATCGCGCGGCGGCCTTTATTTCGGTGATTACTATTTTTCTGATCTGGGGCGCCTTTACCGACTCCAAGTTGGTGCCGCTGCATGTTTCGGGGCCATTTGTCGGTGCTACGTCGTTTACCTATACCGCGAAGAATGCGGCGGGCGACACCGGTCAGGGCAAGGTCAGTATCCTGGTGCACAAGATTGGCGATAGACCCGAAAAGCCGGCGGTAGCGGCGCAAGAAGGTTTCGTGCAAAACGACAGTATTCTGGTAGGAGCCTGGCGCTCCAAGCTGATCAATGTGAAGCGCAACGACGAAGGCTACAAGGAGGACGGTTATCAGATAGTCGCCATCGACGGCAGGCCGATTAAAGCGGGCGAGTCGGTCGAGGTGGACGATGGCAAGGTGGCGCTGACGGAAAAGAAATCGCTCAACTTCACGCCCAAGAAGGGACTGCAGCTGGAGCCGATCTGGATGCCGGCGCCCGAGGCGGTGGTTGGCCGATTTATCGAGATTGCGCAACAGGGTTATCAGAATTTCAGCCTGTGGGAGCACCTCGGCTGGTCGCTGATCCGCGTCATTGTCGGTTTCGTGATTGGTGCACTGGTGGGCATCCCGCTGGGTTATGCGATGGGTTTGTCAGGCTGGTTTCGCGGCTGGTTCGACCCGATTGTCGAGTTCATGCGGCCGGTACCGCCGCTGGCGTTGATACCGCTGGTTATCATCTGGTTCGGTATCTGGGAGACCGGTAAGATCGTGTTGCTATTCCTGGCGTCCCTGTGGATTATGACGATTGCCGCGCGCGCGGGGGTTTCGGGTATCAATATCTCCAAGGTACACGCGGCTTATTCGCTGGGTGCCTCCAAGCGTCAGTTGATGTGGCACGTCATCGTGCCGAATTCGTTACCGGAAATTTTTACCGGGGCGCGCGTGGCGATGGGCGTATGCTGGGGTACGGTGGTCGCGGCGGAGCTGGTTGCGGCTCAAAAAGGCGCCGGCATGATGATTATCGCGGCTTCCAAGTTTCAGCTAACGGATATCGTTTTAATGGGGATTATCATGATCGGCATCATCGGTTACGGCATCGATATCCTGATGCGCAAGACCGAGCGCTGGCTGGTACCCTGGAAGGGTAAGCACTAGCCTATAAAGACGGCAAAAGCCGGATTTCGGCCTGGGCGCGGCTAATTCCCAGGTCATGCAGCATCTCCTCCGACATTTCCAGTAGCTGCCGGCGTTCCTGTGCAATCTGGGATTCAAGTCGCTGATTTTTCAACCATTGACGGAAACTCCGGTTCAAGCTGTCTAGTATTCCGGCGGGGTGTTCAATGATGCTCGGGGAGCAGTTTTGGCGGTAAGTAGTCATGCTGGCTCCTATCAATAATAGTGAATAATCAATGCGTTTACTCAACGGATATTGACTATAGGTTAAAATCAGGGTATAAGTGAAACGAATGATTTTGATCACTAACTTCACATTTATTGATGAGCACGAATCCCCTTCGTAATCTCGATCTCGGCACCCTGCGCAGTTTCGTCACGATCGCCGATTCCGGCAGCATGACGCGTGCCGCCGCGCGCCTGTTCATGACCCAGTCTGCCATCAGCATGCAAATCAAGCGCCTCGAAAATAACCTCGGATTCGATGTCCTCGAGCGCTCCGCCCAGGGCATGACGCCTACCTCGGAGGGCGAGCAGTTGTTACATTTCGCCAATCAAATGCTGGCCCTGAACGATGAAGCCATGGGCCGCTTGACCTCACCCGACTATGAAGGGCAGGTAAGGCTGGGGGTGCCGGGAGACGTAATCTATCCCCATATCCCGCGTATCCTGCGCGAATTCAGCCGCGATTACCCGCGGGTGCAGGTCAAACTGTCCTCGTCGCAGACCTATATTCTGAAGCGCGAATTTAAACAGGGGACGCAGGATATCGTGTTGACCACGGAAAAAAGCGCCAGCCGCGGCGGCAAGGTAATCAGTACCAAACCGTTGATATGGACCGGTGCCGAGGCCGGCGTTGCGTGGAAAAAGCGGCCGCTACCGCTGGGGTTCGCGAAATTCTGCGCTTTCAGGAGCGGGGCGACGAAAGCGCTGGATGACGCCGGCATCGACTGGGTGGATATCGTCGCTTCCGCCGACGCCACCGCCAGCGAGGCGATGACCTCGGCAGATCTCAGCGTTACCGCGGAACTCGAATCGGC
>DS021198.1:560561-579002 GCA_001735895.1 Olavius algarvensis Gamma 3 endosymbiont
GGATTGGTGATCGCCGGGGGCATCACCGCAAAGGCGCGTTGCCTGGAATAGGTTACGCCGGTGCCGTAGCCTTCACCGCTGCCATCGGCGGAATGACAACTGCTGCAGTAAGTTTGGTACAGTGATTTGCCCCGCGCGCTGTCGCCGGTAATTTTCGTATTTGGATATTGCGGCCCGGGTACGCCCGACCAACTCCGGATGTAGGCGGTAATGGCGTCGACCTGGGCGTTACTCAACTCCGGAAACGCAGGCATGATTCGGCCGGCACGGCCGTGACGGATGGACAGCTTAATGTAATTATCGCTGACCGAGGCCATTTTGCTTGCCGACAACGGCAGCCCGATGCCGCCGCCGTTAACCTGATGGCAGGCAGCGCAGTTGGTTTCATACAGCGCGGCACCGTCCGCAGCCGCCGGCAAATGCAACGGGCAGGACAGTGCTATCAGGGCAACCAGAACATATCGGGATATCATCGCAGGGTTGTGCTCGAAAACAGGTTACTAAATCGCATTAGTATAGTCTAATATTTTAATAAACGAAGCGAAATGCTTCATTTGTTTGCGGACCGAGCCAGGCAGGTGCGGGCTGTACGCCATGCAAACCTGCAAACCGCGGTCGATAATTGTCGCGCCGGGTTCCACTAAACGAATTTTGCGTTACTCTTCACCCTTGCCTCGGTGAGGAACAGGTCAATTGAAAAATATGAAACAACAAATTCCAACGCAGATGGCCGCCGTGTTGCTCGAAGGGCATGGCGGCATTGAAAAATTGCATTACCGGGAAGACGTTGCGATACCCGTAGCGGGTCCCGGCGAGGTATTGATCCGGGCTGCCGCGGCCGGCATCAATAATACCGACATCAACACCCGCATTGGCTGGTATTCGAAAAAAGTCGGCGCTGCGAC
Organism: Olavius algarvensis Gamma 3 endosymbiont; assembly: GCA_001735895.1. Classification (GTDB taxonomy): domain Bacteria; phylum Pseudomonadota; class Gammaproteobacteria. The sequence continues at coordinate 561,467 of DS021198.1, forward strand.
CGATTCGGGCGGCGCCGGCGGTTTTGACGAAATTGACGATGACGATGCCAGTTGGTCGGGGATACCGATGGCTTTTCCTCGGATTCAGGGCGCAGACTGTTGCGGCGTAATCGCCGCCGTCGGCGCGGACGTCGACGATGCCCGTATCGGTGAACGCGCTATCGTGCGCAATATGCTGCGTAGCTACGTCGACTATCGGCCGTTCGAATGCTGGACTCTTGGTTCCGAATGCGACGGCGCTTTTGCGCAATTCACCAAAGCCCCGGCAAAAGAGACCTTCAGCGTCGATTGTGACTGGTCGGACGCGGAACTCGCATCGATTCCCTGCGCCTACTCGACTGCCGAAAACATGCTGCACCGGGCCGCCGTCGGCGCCGAACGCGTGCTGGTTACCGGCGCTTCCGGGGGGGTCGGTTCGGCTGCGGTGCAATTGGCGTCGCGCCGTGGCGCCGAGGTGATCGCCGTTTGCAGCGAGTCTAAAGCAGCCGAAGTGCAGACTTTGGGCGCGCGCCAGGTTATCGACCGGAAGGCCGATCCGGTCGCGGCATTGGGGGCCTCCAGCGTCGATGTGGTCGTCGACCTGGTCGCCGGCCCGGCTTGGCCCGGTTTTCTCGACTTGCTCAAGCGCGGTGGCCGCTATGTCACCGCGGGCGCGATTGGGGGGCCTTTGGTCGAACTCGATGTGCGCAGTCTGTACCTCAAGGATTTGACCCTAATCGGTTGTACTTTTCAGCAAGATGTCGTGTTCGAAAACCTGATCGGCTATATCGAGCGCGGCGAGATTCGGCCGGTAGTCGCCAAAACCTATGCGTTAAGGGAAATCGCACAGGCGCAGCAAGCCTTTCTGGCCAAACAGTTCACCGGTAAGCTGGTTTTGATTCCGCCGGATTAGAACATCCAACCCATTGCATCGGATCGAACCGGTATTTTGATGTGGATCAAGCAAATGCGATTAGCGGATCAATTATTTCCGCCGTTAGCTGTATTCTTATTATTCGGCGGCAAAGTATGTCGTATTCAGTCAACGCCTGTCTGCCCGCAACAAGGCATCAGAACGCCGCTTTTGTCATTATAACGAGAGGACAAGCCAATGAAATCGAAAGTAAAAATCTTCGTAATGGCCTTGGTGATCAGCGTTACGGCGAGTCTCGCGCAGGCGCAAGAACAGGCTTTGTTCACCACCAAGTCCCTGACGCCTGAGACTGCGTTGAGGGCGGTTAATGCGGCAATGCAAAAATGTCGCGCCGACGGTTACCAGGTGGCCGTCGCGGTGGTCGACCGCATGGGTAATCTGCAGGCCATGCTGCGCGATCGTTTCGCCGGTGCCCATACTCCCGAAACCGCTCGCCGTAAAGCCTGGACCGCGACCAGCTTTCGTGCCAATACCTCCGATTTGGTGACTCCGACGCAAGCGGGAACAAGGCAGTCGGGTGTGCGACATGTACCCGGCGCCTTGATGCTTGGCGGCGGTCTGCTGATCGATGCAGGCGGTTCTTCGGTCGGCGCGATCGGGGTTTCCGGCGCTCCTGATGGCGTTATCGACGACGCTTGCGCCAGGGCGGGTATTGCGGCTATCGAGGACGATATATCATTTTGATGTTTCCCGGACCGATTGTGGTCCGGAGCCGATCGCTACCACCACGACCTGGGCCGCTTATCTTATCGTTTTACGTCGCGAGGGTGTCGCCAAGACGCTGTGACAGTATGCACAACCCTGGTGCAGTTACCGCAAACCGGGGTAGCTCACCACGGGGCGCCTAGCGGCGTCCGCAGCAGGAAATCGACGAGATAGCGGGCTAGGCCCATCTGCTATCGATCGATTGTATTCGGATCGCAACCGGCGAGCGCGCGCAGGGTAAACGCTCACAGGCTCGGAATCGTTCGGTTCGGGGCTATTTATAGCGTCGTTTCGCGCATATAATTCTGTCACCGAAATATTACAGCCGATGCCTTTCATGTTGTTCGAGTATTCCGAAAAGTCCATTCAGTTACAGCAGCGATTGCAAGCCTTCATGGAGCGGCATGTCTACCCCAATGAAGCCGCCTATGCCGATCAACTGGAACAAACCGCCGATCGATTTGCGCCCCTGGCCTTAATAGAGGACCTGAAACAGAGGGCCAAAGACGAAGGTTTGTGGAATCTGTTTGTGCCGCAGTCGCACGGCGAATTCAGCGCGCACGGCGGGCTTAGCAATCTCGATTATTACCCGTTGGCGCATATTATGGGGCGAGTTCTGTGGTCGGCCGAGCTGTTCAACTGCAACGCGCCCGATACCGGCAATATGGAGGTACTAATGAAGTACGCCACAGCGGAACAGCAGCAGCGCTGGCTCGAGCCTCTGCTTGCCGGCGAAATTCGCTCCTGTTACGCGATGACCGAGCCGCAGGTGGCGTCCAGCGATGCTACCAATATCGAATTGAGCATGACCCGCGACGGCAATGAATGGTTACTCAACGGCCGCAAGTGGTTCATCACCGGCGCCATGAATCAACGCACCCGCCTCATTATCGTTATGGGTAAGTCGGATCCCGCTAATCCGGACCGGCATCGGCAGCAAACCCAACTGCTGGTGCCGAAAGACAGCCCCGGTGTCGAAGTCTTGCGCGCCTTGACCACGCTCGGTTACGACGACGCGCCCATTGGCCACGCCGAAATTAATTTCAATCAGGTGCGGGTTCCAACGGAAAACGTATTACTTGGCCCCGGTCGAGGTTTTGAAATTGCCCAAGGCCGGCTTGGTCCCGGCCGCATGCACCACTGCATGCGCTTGGTCGGCGCCGCCCAGAGAGCGCTCGAAATTAGCTGTCGGCGGGTGCAGCAACGCAGTACCTTCGGGCGCAAGCTCGCGCAGCATCAGTCGGTACGTGAGGATATCGCGAAGTGTTTTGCCGAAATCGAAATGGCGGAACTGCTGGTGCAGAAAACCTGCCATCGTATGGATCGGCTCGGAGCGCAGGCGGCGCGCGACATGATAGCGGCCTGCAAGAGCAGCGTGCCCCAAATGGTGCAAAACATTCTCGACAGGTGCATGCAAATGCACGGTGCCGGCGGTTTGAGCCGGGATTTCTTTCTTGCCGAAGCTTTTAATTACGCGCGCTGGTGCCGCCAGGCGGATGGCCCGGATCAGGTGCATCAAATGGCTCTCGGCAAACAAGTAATCGAGCGTTACGCCGGGTAGTGAGATGGAAGACGATCAGCTCGATACGGCCGCGCTGGGTTCTTATCTGGCGCAATACGTCCCGCAAATCGGTCAATTGCGCCGGTTTAAAAAGTTCAGCGATGGCCAATCCAATCCGACTTATCTGCTGGATACCAGCTGCGGTCAAGTCGTGCTGCGCCGGCAGCCACCGGGAGAGCTGGTTAAATCGGCGCATGCGGTCGATCGCGAATTTCGTGTGATCGAGGCGCTACGGAATAGCGCGGTACCGGTGGCGCGGGAGATCCATCTGTGTCGGGACCCTGAGATTATCGGCAGCATGTTTTTTCTGATGAGTTACGAGCCCGGCAGGATTTTCTGGGAACCTAGCCTGCCCGAGCTGGCGCTTGCCGAACGCGCCGCTGTTTACCAGGAAATGAATCGCGTGCTCGCGGCGCTGCACGATATCGATGTCGAGGCGGTCGGGCTCGCCGATTTCGGCAAACCCGGCAATTACTTCGAGCGGCAGGTCAGCCGCTGGAGCGGACAGTATCGCGCCTCCGAAGCCGAGCCAATCCCGGAGATGGATCGGCTGATCGAATGGCTGCCGCGAAATCTACCGCCCGACGATGCCAAGGTCAGTCTGATCCACGGCGATTATCGCATCGACAACATCATCTTCGAGATGGGGCGCCCGCGAGCTCGGGCCTTGCTCGACTGGGAATTGTCGACGCTTGGCCATCCCTACGCCGATCTCGCCTACCAGTGCATGCAATGGCGCATGCCGCGGGATTGTATTATCCCCGGTTTTGGCACTGTCGATCGCGAGGCGCTGGGCATTCCGAGCGAGCAGGATTACGTGATGCAGTATTGCGAACGACGCGGCCTCGAACCGATTTCCCACTGGAATTTTTACCTGGTATTCGGTTTCTTTCGATTCGCCGCGATACTGCAGGGCGTGCTCAAACGGGCACTCGACGGTAATGCGTCGAGTCCCAAGGCACTCGAGTACGGGGCCCTGGCGCCGGTGCTGGCGCGACAGGCGCTGTCATTGATCGATTGATAAAGAATTACAATACGACGACCCCGAGGATAAAAAACATGCTGACTGCAATCCAACGATTCCGCGTCGAGTGGGGGCATTGCGATCCCGCCGGAATCATTTTCAACCCCAATTATTACATCTGGATGGATAGCGGCACCCACGCGCTGCTGCAGGCAGCCGGTTATGATCTGATCGGTAATACGCATAACGATGACTTGTTTCGCGGCTGTCCACTGGTCGCCAGTAATATGGAGTTCAAGCGGCCGCTGTATTTCGGCGATGTCACGCTGTTGACTTCACGCGTGGAGAAATTCGGTAATACTTCGTTCGTGGTTGTGCACGAATTCACCCATGGGGATGACCCGAAGCCGGTCGCTAGCGGCAGCGAAGTCAGGGTGTGGGGATACTCGGACCCGGCACAGCCGCACAAGCTGGTTGCACGCCCGGCGCCGGACGGGGCCAGGGAATTGTTATCCGTCGAAAAAGTCGTCGACGTTAGCGTTTAAGCCGGCAATGCACTTATACCGGCAATGCACTTATAATAACCCGCGTAAGAATCCGTGGAGGTAGGCCAATGGTTACATTTATCATTCTTTTCAACGTCAAAAAAAGCAAGATAACCGAAATTGCAGAACAGCTGGCCGAGATTTCCGAGATTTCGGAAGTCTATTCAGTTACCGGCATTTACGACCTGGTCGCCATCGTGCGCACCCGCACCAACGATGACGTCGCCGAGCTGGTGACGAATCGGCTGGGCACGATTCACGGTATCAAGAAGACCGATACCATGCTCGCGTTTAAGGCCTATTCGCAGCATGATCTGGAGTCGATGTTTTCGATTTGATAAATCACGGCCCGCGGTTCGCCGACGCGGTGATTCAGTCCGCGTCAGGAGCTGCCGCGTAACGGTCGCGACGGTGCACGGCCGAGGGCGTTATTATGGTCCGCCAATTTCTCCGCCAGCTCTAGCAGTCGCGCCTCTGCTCAATCCGCGCCGCGCTGCTCGCGCCAAAACCCGAGTTTTTGTTGCGCTACACGGTCGGAATAACTGAACAGAACCGCTTCGTCGATGGCTTCGTGCCGAATCCATTTCCAGCTCGGTGCGGCCATAATATCGCGCGGACCCCATTCGAATAGCCGGCCGTCGATGGTCGTTTGTCCGCGGCCCTCGGCGACGACGAACACGGTCGCGTCGGTGCTGCGGTAAGCCTCGGTCTTGAACCCTTGCGGTAATAATTGTAGAAACGGGGCGATGGTAGGCATGGCATAGCCGCCATCGGCCGGATTTACGTAACGCATTTTCAGCCCGTGGCAGGGATCCCATTCCTGCTGCCGCTGCATCGCCGCCAGCGCCTCGCGCGAACGTGCGTATGGGTAGTTGAAGATTGGCGAAGCCAGCTCCTGCCGGCGGTAGTCAACCGGCAACATATTGGCGCCGTAACGCGCCAGGCTGTCACCGGTTTGCCGGGAGACTGGGTGCTCGTCCGCGCCATAACCTTCGGCAAAGGAAGCGTCGAACAGACTGGCGAGAGGAATGTCGAGGCCATCCATCCAGATCATCGGCTGATCGCTGTCATTGCCATGGTCATGCCAGGCCCAGGGCGGCGTGATGACAAAATCGCCATACTCCATATTGCAGCGTTCGCCGTTGACGCTGGTATGGGCGCCGGTGCCGTCGAGCACGAAACGCAACGCCGACTGGCTATGACGATGCGCCGGCGCTACTTCGCCGGGCAATACCAGTTGCAGTCCGGCGTAGAGCGAAGTGGTGATTCGGGATGCGCCACGCAGCCCGGGGTTTTCGAGAATCAGGACCCGCCGCTCGGCTTCTTTAGCGGTGATCAGCTCGCCGGCTTCGAGCAACCACTCGCGGGCCTGCTCGAAATGCCACAGATGCGGTAGACAGGCGCTGTTGGGCTGCGGCGTGATGATGTCGGAAAATACCGACCACAGCGGGGTGTAAGCCTGACGCCCGATTTTTTTCGTAAAACGCGAGCCGTGCGGGTGTTTCTTTCGGTTTCTCGGTGAGTGACATGGTTACCTCCCGGTTAGCTGTCCAGCCCGGTGCCGCCATAGAGCCAGCCGAGCTTGTCGAACCATTGCTCCGGGGTTAGATTCGACATGATGTGATTACGCACTTCGGCGGTAGCGCCGTCGGCGTGATAAATGTATTCACCGATCAGGCGCGAATCCAGTTGCACGCGCGCGGTACGCACCCGCCGTTGGCGCATGTATTGCTTGAGCGCGGTTGCGATATCGTCGCCGTGAAGCTCGAACATGTGGCTCAGGCAAACGGCGTCTTCCAGCGCCATGCAAGCGCCCTGGGCGAAATACTGCAGCATCGGATGCGCCGCATCGCCGAGCAGCGCGACGCGGCCGTCGACCCAGTCGAGGATCGGATCGCGATCGCACAAAACCCATAACTTCCAGTCCTCGCCGTGTTCGATGATTCGGCGTGCGCGCGGCGTTATGTGTTCGAAACCCCGGCGTACCTCGTCTTTGCTTACCGGCTTGCCGGCGACGGCTTGTTCGACATCGTTGTGATAAGTCACCACCAGGTTGAAAAGTTTCCAGCCCTTAAGCGGGTAGTGCACGATATGGCATTTCGGTCCGGCCCACAGCGTGGCGGCATTCCAGCGCAAATCCTGCGGCATTTTTTCGGTCGGGATGACCGAGCGATAAGTGGTATGGCCCGATACGCGCGGTTCGCCGTCGCCGACCAACTGCTGCCGGATATCGGAACGCAAACCGTCGGCGCCGATCAGTGCGCCGGCTTCGAAGCAACTGCCGTTGCCGCATTCCACTCTAACCGAATCGCCATCCTGCAGGTATGTCTTGACCGCGTGCTTGCCGCGCAGCTCTACCCGCTCGCTCGTGCGGCAGGCCTCGAGCAGGACAGCATGTAAATCGGCGCGATGCACCACGGCATAAGGATTGCGAAAACGCTGCCGGAAACTTTCATCCAGGGGTATGGTCGCGATGGGCTCGCCGTTAACCGCATCCATCAGCCGCAGGCTGTCGATGTAAACCGCTTTCTCGCGGGCTTCGTCACCGACGCCGAGGTAGTCGAAACAGTGGAAGGCATTAGGACCGATCTGGATGCCGGCGCCGATTTCCCCGAGTTCCGACGCGCGCTCGAGCACGATGCAGGACCGGCCCTTGCGCGCCAGACCAAGCGCCGCGGCCAGGCCGCCGATACCGCCGCCGGCGATGATTATTGGCAGAGCCGTCACCCCGCAAGCCTGTTTTGTCTGGGGACTATCACTAGCTCCAGGACTCGGTTATTTAATCAGTATTGATCATAACACTGATTAAATAACCGGGGTCATTCAAACGGTTGCTGCCGGCCCGAAGTAGTGTTCTACCGATTTCGCGTAGTAGGCTATCAATGCCTGCTTCTCCGGATTGATAACATAGTTGCCATTGGACTGGTAGCGCACCATACCGCGCAGCAAGGTTAATTCGAGCGCCTGTTGCAGCGAATACTGAGTGCTGGCGCGCGCCAGCACGACAAAGGCGTTTTGTTCGCGCGCCTGCACAAACGACTGTTTGAATTTTGCCAGCAGCCGGGTCTTGTCATAACCCGCCGCGGGCGCCTGTTGCAACACCCGGCATAGCAAAGGCACGGGCGGCACCGGAATCAAGGTTTTTACCTGGGTCATCAATTCGTTGCCGAAACGATTCAGCCATTCGAAGCGTTGTTTGCGGTCGAGCCCCGGCCAATCGATATCATGCGCCGCCAGCCAGTCACGAAACGATACCGGGCGGCCGAAATTGGCGCAGGCATAGCCGAATGAGCGGCGCTGTAACAGCACCTCGGCAAGGGTACGGAGGCCGAACACGATTACCGTCCAGACGATGAAGCGTTTGCCTTTGCTGCGAAACTCGGCCGAACTGGAAGTTAACATATTGTTGTCTTCCGCCACGCGGTCGTAGTTGATACCGATCGGGATAATGACGATGTCCGGCGAAGTTGCCGGGTCGAAGACTTTAGTGACATAACTGAACAGGCCGAAACGCGGCGCCTGCATGCTGCCGTCTGGAGAGAGGGCGCCTTCGGGGAACATGGCGTGCGGTACCCGGGCTGCGGTTGCCATCTGTACGTAACGCTCCAACGCCCGACGATACAACGGGTCGTTCGAATCGCGCCGGATAAAATACCCGCCGGCGCTGCGCATCAGCTGGCGCACCGGGAAAATACCCGACCATTCGCCGACCCCGAAGGATAGCATGGTGCGTTCGGCGGTGAGATAGTTCATCAGCAGGTAGTCCATGTTACTGCGGTGATTCGACATGAAGATGACGCTGTCGTCACTACTGACGGTTTCCAGCGACTGCTCGTCGGCAAACCCGACCGAAACCCGGTAAAACCCGCGCAGCATGCCGCGCCCCAGACGATAGCCGACGCGAAAGTAGAAAAACGGATTGAATGCGGGCACGATTTCGAGTGCGATTTTATGCAGTCTGCCGCGCAGCTTCTCCAGCGTCATGCCCTGCTGCTCGGCGTATTCCGCGGCTGCATCCAGCAGTTGCGGGTCGGTTGCCAATTGCGCCGCCAACGCCTTGTAGCGGGTAAGCGTAAACGGCGCCAATTTGAGCTGCAGTTGCGGATTGACTTCATTGAAGGCTTGTTGCGACCAGCGATTCCACAGCTTGAGCCAGAGTGGAATGAAAACCTGGGTGAACAACGTCGGCAATGCGAACAGTAGCAGCACCAGCAGCAGCCAGAAGGGAATGACGACGGGATCGGTCATCGCGCCAGCGCCGTGACTATCTGATGAAAACGCCGCAGCGGTGCGTCGTTACGGGTGAGTGCGATCGGCAACGAAAAATGCCCCTGTGGCCAGATGAAACGATTTTCCGGCGACAGCTGCCAGCGATCGAGCAATTCGAGACCGCCGGCAAAAGGTGTCGCCTGATCGGCTTCACCGAGAATCGAGACGATGTTGTCCGGATCCACCGACGGTTGCGACGGCGGGTCCAGCGCCTTGAGATATTCGGCCACGTTAGCGACGCTCCAGCCGCGTTCGTGCTTGGCGTCGAGCGCGCCAAACAGCTTGGCGATCGAGCCGTGGATCAATGCATCTTCCATTCTCGAACAGTGCATGATCAACAGCAGCGCGTCGGGACGTAAATGATCCGGCCAGTTTTTTGACTGCCCGCTTACTATTTGCGCCAGCAGCGCGCCGAGGCTGCTGCCGCCCAGGGTTACCGGCCCATCCGAGTTACGGCGACACCAGTCCATCAACACAGCGCGTTCGGCTACCGCGGCGGTACAGGTATCCAGAATACCGAGCGGCGAAGTGGCGCTGATGTATTCGCCGCCGTAGTAACCCGGCGGGCGCCGGCGGCCGTGGAAGGGCGCTTCCGGACGCAGCACGCGAAATCCCATGCGGCACAACACGTCGACCTCGTCGACCAGACCTTCCAGATAGTCGAATTCGACGCAGATACCATGACCGTAAATAATACTGGGCGGGTTTACTACTCCGGCGGGTTCGTGCACCCGCGCATAAACCATATCGCGGGTGCGCGCCGAGGGGGACTTAAATCGGATCCAGTACTGGTTACCATCGGCAGCGGCAAATGGCCGCGACTGCTCGACTTGCGGCATTTCAGCCCCCGGGCTGAAATAGGATTCCGGTTTCTTTTTGATGCCGCCGTANAGGGTTTCAACTTCCGCCAGGGTGGGTATTTCATAACGCGGGGCTTGAAGTGCAGCAGAAAGCGCAGATCGCGCCGCATCATGTTATGCGCNTGATGCGCATCCTTACGCGCCTTTTCTATCGCCGCGAGATCGCCGAGGGCGGCTTGTTGGTCGCCGAAAAATGCCAGACGCCAGGCCGCATCGATCGCGTTGACCCGCGCGCGCGAAACTTCGTAACGAAAGATAACCTTATTGAGGCGTTGGTATTGATTGTAATTCAGTTCGATCTGAGCGATTTCGGCAAACTTCGGCACCGAGCCGTGCGCCTCGTCGGCAACGCCCCACAATCTCGACAGGGGTAAATACAGCTTGCGCAGGAAATACATCGAAGCGCGGTCGAACCAGGTCGAGGTGAACAGTCCACCCAAGGGACCTCGCATCCAGGTTATAGCGCCCTTTTCGGCAGGTAGCGAGTGACCGGTGATGAGGTCGCTGATATTTTTAATTTTTATAACATCTCCCCAGGCAGGCCGCCGGGTTAATGATCTCCTGGCGGTGTACGCCAACTCACTTCCAGTCGTCCCCCAGGCCCAGCGGGGCGGGCAATCGGTTGATCAGCCGGTCCAGTAGATCCGAAAACTCGTTGTTCCACTTATCGCCGAATAAAGGATCCTCGTTTGCGTCGAAGGCGGCGTCGATTTCGTCCCAGTCCGAGGGTTCGAGCACTTCACGGGCCCGCGTCAATACTTCATCCTCTTCCTTTTGCGCATGCTTGCGTTCGAATTCGGTATAGCTGGTCACCGAGTCGCGGAAATGCGGGAATTCCTGCGCGCCGCTAAATTCGTAGGCCGATAGCGCTTTGAGCATTCCGACAAACAGAATTTCACCCTCGATGTGCTGCTGACCGAGTTCGCGCACCAGGCTCTCGGTTTCGGGTGCTCGCAGCAGCAGCTTAGGGAACAGGTGATGATTTTCCTTAGGGTGATGGTAACGGTCGAGGAAGCGATCGAGATAGGTGAACAGCCCATGGAAGATGCTGAAATCCGGTTGCTTGCCGCTATCGATTTCCTCGATTAGCTTATCGAGACTATAAAGTATCGCCCCGAGATTTTTGTGTTCGCTTTTGATAATGGAAATTGCGCGCATAGTATTGCGTGGCCCGTCCGGTCTGAATTTCAGACTTGATCGAAGATATTAACATAGTGATGTAAGACGCGATTTGACAAAGGTCAGGTGGCCGTATCGGCTTTTATTGATTGACAAAAGCCGCTAATTTGAGAAATTGGCGGCGTGGATACCGACAATTCAGTCATGCGCACCCAGGTTGTCATTATTGGTGGCGGGCCTTCCGGCCTGCTGCTGGGGCAATTGTTGCAGCGCCAGGGAATCGATACTGTGCTGCTCGAACGTCACAGCCGCGAGTATGTGCTGGCGCGAATCCGAGCCGGCGTGCTGGAGGCCGGGCTGGTCAATTTATTGCATGAAGCAGGTGTCGGGGAGCGCATGCAGCGCGACGGTCTGCAACACGAGGGGATTTATCTGGCCCATTCGAATCGCGGATTTCGTATCGATTTCAGACGGCTCTGCGATGGCGCCGTCACGGTATACGGCCAGACCGAACTGACCCGCGATCTGTATCAGGCGCGCGACGCCATGGGTGCTGCCATGCTGCACCAGGTCGATCAGGTCGAGATTCATGGCGCGGATTCGGAGCGACCCCAGGTCAACTTCATCCACGATGGTCGCGCGCGACGCATCGATTGCGATTTCATCGCCGGCTGTGACGGCTTCCATGGTGTCAGCCGGAATACCATTCCCGCCGACCGGAGGTCTCAATTCGAGCGGGTTTACCCCTTTGGCTGGCTTGGGGTATTGTCACAAACCCCGCCGGTCAGCGAAGAGTTGATTTACGCCAGTCACGAGCGCGGTTTCGCGCTATGTTCGATGCGCAGCCCAAGCTTGAGCCGCTACTATATACAGGTTGCGCTCGAAGACAACGTGCAGCAGTGGTCGGATGCGGAATTCTGGAACGAATTGAAGCGCCGTATCCCGCATGACGCGGCCGAATCGATTGTTACCGGCGATTCGATCGAAAAGTCGATCGCACCATTGCGTTCGTTCGTGGCCGAGCCGATGCGCTGGGGGCGCCTGTTTCTATGCGGTGACGCCGCGCATATCGTGCCGCCTACCGGTGCCAAGGGGCTCAACCTGGCGGCCTCGGATGTGTACTATTTGTGGCGCGGCTTACGGCAGTATTACGACGCGGGCGATACGCGGGGGATCGACGATTATTCGGCGCTGGCCTTGGCGCGAGTATGGAAGGCGGAACGCTTCAGCTGGAGCATGACCAATTTGCTGCATCGATTCCCCGGGCAGTCGCCGTTCGACCTGCGTATGCAGCAAGCGCAACTCGAGTATTTGGAATCATCGAGCGCGGCCCAGACCGCGTTGGCCGAGAATTATCTCGGGCTGCCTTATTGAAGGGGGATGCTATGGAAATGATACAACTGGGAGATGTGGTGCTGCATTATCGCATCGAGGGCGATGCCGACGGCGCGCCGATCGTGTTCGCCAATTCGCTGGGCACGGATATTCGCCTGTGGGATCAAGTCATTCCCTACCTACCGGGCGGGCTAAAAATTTTACGCTTCGACAAACGTGGGCACGGGCTGTCGAGCTGCCCCGAGGGCGATTATTCGATGGCCGACCTGATCCAGGATACGGTGCGGCTGCTGGAAGCGCTCGAAATTCGCGACTGCCTGTTTGTCGGTCTTTCCATCGGCGGTATTATCGCCCAGGGCCTCGCCGCCAGCCACCCGCATCTGCTGCGGGCGATGGTCATATCCAACACGGCCGCCCGCATCGGTACCCCGGAGATGTGGCAACAGCGTATCGGTGCGTTGCGCGCGGGCGGTATCGAGGCGCTCGCCGACAGCGTCATGGAGCGCTGGTTTGCGCGTTCGTTTCGCGAACGGCGGCCGCTCGAGCTGGCCGCCTGGCGCAACATGCTGACGCGTACGCCCCTGGCCGGTTATATCGGCTGTAGCGCAGCCATTGCCGCAACCGATTTCAGCGCCAGCAGCGCAGACTTGAGTCTGCCGACACTGGCGCTCGCCGGCAGCGAGGACGGCTCGACTCCGCCCGAGGTGGTGCGCGCCACGGCCGCGCTGATCCGGGGCTCACGCTTCGAGCTGATCGACAACGCCGGCCACCTGCCCTGCGTCGAGCAGCCGGCCGAATATGCGCGTATTCTCAATGGCTTCATTAGCGAATGCGGCCATGTCTGAGCGCTACGAAAAAGGAATGCGTATGCGCCGCAAGGTATTGGGCGATGCCTATGTCGACGCGGCCGAAGCGGGCAAAAACGCCTTTGACGAAGCTTTCCAGCAACTGATCACCGAGGCGGCCTGGGGCAGTCTATGGGCGCGCGACAGCCTGCCGTTGCGCGAGCGCTCGATGCTGACCATCGCGCTACTCGCTGCGGGTGGCAACTCCGATGAACTGGCGCTGCATATCCGCGCCACCGCCAATACCGGCGCCAGCCCCGCCGATGTGATGGAGACCCTATTGCACGTTGCGATTTATGCCGGCATACCCAAGGCCAACCGCGCGCTCAATATCGCTCGCGAAACCTATGCAGAACTGGGAGTGGAATTATGACCGATGCCAAGCCTCCGCGGGGCGGCTATATCCAGCGCGATCGCAACCGGCATCCGCCGGCCTATGTCCCGGGTTACAAAACCAGCGTTACGCGTTCGCCGCAAAAGGCGTTGTTATCTTTTCCGAGCACGCTATCGGAGGAAACCGGGCCGCTGTTCAGTCGCAGCATTATCGGACCGCGCGACAATGATTTGCTGCATAACCATGCCGCCGCCGATGAGAGCGCTATCGGCCCGCGGATTCTGGTTTACGGGCAGGTCCGCGACCAGTCGGGACAAGGTTTGCCCGATACCCTGCTCGAGGTTTGGCAAGCGAATGCCGGCGGCCGCTATCGCCACCGGCAAGAAACTTACCTGGCGCCGCTCGATCCCAATTTCGGTGGTTGCGGCCGTTGCTTGACCGATGCCCGGGGATTTTACGAATTTCGCAGCGTGATGCCGGGGCCTTATCCGTGGCCCAACGGGGTCAACGATTGGCGCCCGTCGCATATCCATTTTTCACTCTTCGGCCAGGCCTTTGCCCAGCGCCTGATCACGCAAATGTATTTCGAAGGCGACCCGCTGATCTGGAAGTGCCCGATCGTCAACACCATCCCGAGCCGGCAGGCGATCGAGGATTTGATCGCGGTGCTCGATTTGAACGCCAGCCTGCCGATGGACACGCTGGCCTATCGCTTCGACATCACGCTGCGCGGGCGGCGCCAGACCTTTTTCGAAAATCGACCGGAGGGACTCTGATGCCGCAAACACCGACTTATCTTAACGAATCGCCGTCGCAAACTGCGGGTCCCTATGTGCATATCGGCTGTACGCCGAATTTCAGCGGCATCGAGGGACTGTACGGTGAGGATCCGGGCAGCGTGATGGTCAATCCGGAAACCCTCGGAGAACGCATCACGATTCGCGGCAGCATTCTCGACGGGCTGGGCGCACCGCTCAAGGACGCGCTGGTGGAAATCTGGCAAGCGGATGCGGCCGGACTGTATGTTTCGCCGCAGGAGACCCGCGGCCAGGCCGATCCGAACTTCAGCGGCTGGGGCCGCAGCGCGGGCGACGTGGAGAGCGGCGAGTTTGTCTTCGAAACGATCAAGCCGGGGCAGGTACCCTATCCCGACGGGCGTATCCAGGCACCGCATATCAGCTTTTGGATCGTCGCGCGCGGCATCAATCTCGGGCTGCACACGCGGCTTTATTTCGACGATGAAGGCGAAGCCAATGCCGCCGATCCGATGCTGTCGCGCATCGAACTGCGGCAGCGTCTCGCTACGCTGATCGCTATATCCGAAGCGCCCGGAGTTTATCGCTTCGACATCCACCTGCAGGGACTCACGGAAACTGTCTTTTTCGATATCTGAGACGGAGTGTTGCGGCGCTGGTATTCAGGCGCGCCGGCGCAACAGCAGGGCGCAGATCAGGCCGATCGTCGCCATGCTGACGACGACGCCGTTAGCATAATCCCAGCGCCCGGAAAACTCGACCACCGAACTCACCATCATGGGTCCGATGGTTTGCCCGATGCCCGCGCCCTGCAACATCAATCCTGCCATCAGCGCCATGTGCGAGGGCTTTACCGAGTAACGCGCGGCCAGTACGAAAGCAGTGCCCGGAAACATACCGCCGCAGGCGGAGAACAGGATACCGGCGACGGTTTTTGCGAACGGACCACTGAAATCGGCGAAAACCAGCGTCGCGCAAACACCCATAGCCAGGAAAGAGACGGTCAGCAGCTTCCACGGGGTCGCGCCGCGACCGATCAACCAGCCGGCGCTGACGTTACCGATGACATTGGCAACCACGACCAGGGCGCCGAGCTGGGCCGAGCCGGCGAGCGTAACGCCGTATTCGGTTGCCAGGATGGTTGGCAGGAAAGCGGTTAGCGATTGATAAAGACTGGAATAACAGACGAAACCCGCGACCACCAGCAACGGAGCGAGACGCATAACATTGGCGATGAAGTCGGCGCTGCCCAGCCGGATTCCCGACTTGCCGCCGGCACCGCGAAAAGTGATATACAGGACAAGGCCCCAGATGGCGATAATGATACCCATATCGTTCCACAGCCCGCGCCAGCCGTGCCATTCCAGCAACAACGGTGTGATCAGCATCGAGGCGCCGATGCCGGCGGGCATGAAAGCGCCCCACAGTCCCATCGCCAGCGGCCGGTCGCGGTCGGTTGCCGAACCGCTGATCAGCGAGGGCAGGGCTACGATGGTGAGGATGAAACCGAAGCCTTCGATCAACCGCGACAGCAGTAGTAGCTCGACGCCCGCTGCGGTGGCGCCGAAAAAGGCGCCTGCGGCGGAGATCAGCAATCCGCTTAGCGCGGTTCGCAAGTGACCGATGCGGTCCGACAGCAAGCCGAATCCGGCGCCCGCGCAGGCGGCGATCAGGCTGAACAGCGATAGAATCAATCCGGCCTGAATCAGGCTGAGTTCGAGCTCGTCGATAATCAATGGCAGGGCGGCGAAGCTCTTGCCGATTTGAAAGGCGGCGATGCAGCCCGCCAGGAAGGCGATCCAGACTCTGCTCCAGCGAGTTTGGTTCATCGGGAAGTTTCCAGGTGGTAACCGGGCATCGAATTCAGGCTGAAAATGAAAGTCGCGAGCCTACCACAAACTAGCCTGCATACTGCACGAAGGCGGCACAAACTCCGGAGAAATCAAATAAATATCAAAGTATTAAGTCAGTTTTTTCGGAAAATGGCGGGTTACAGTTTGTACCTGAACGAAACCAGAAAAAATCTGACTGCCAATCTCGAACGATCCCCCTTGAGCCATAGCCATTGCTATGACTCGGCGGGCGATCGTCCGACCTTGTTTGCCAGATTTCCCCTGAGTTTCGTTCCCTTCATGCAATATGCAGGCTAGTTGCCGTCGGTCGCGAAACAAACCGACGGATCGCTCGGATCGAGGTTTGGGGCTGTCCCTAGTATGTTTCCAGGTGCAATCGGCCCTGGCGTTCCATGTCCGCGCCCACGCTGTCCCAGGAAAGACCGGCCTGTTGCGCGATATCGTGCAGCGCCAGGATCACGCCTTCTTCCATATCCCGCAGGCCGCAGACGTAAAAGTAGCTATTCGGGTCGTCGATCAGACCGGCCAGGTCGGCGGCGCGTTCGCGCATCA
The DNA here is from genome assembly GCA_001735895.1 of Olavius algarvensis Gamma 3 endosymbiont. GTDB lineage: Bacteria > Pseudomonadota > Gammaproteobacteria. The sequence continues at coordinate 578,077 of DS021198.1, forward strand.
CGTCCTGTACGTATTGTTTGGGTTGATCGGGGATGCGCGAGAAAGCGAAGTTTATATCGATAAAATCATGCGGCAGATTTTTCAGCGGGCCGAAATAGGGCAGTTCTTCGCGCGTACGCGCGCCGAAGAACAGCAATAGCTTGCCAGCGTCGAATTTGCCGCTCTTGCGCAGCCGCCGCCGCCACTCGGTCATCGCCCGCATCGGGGCACTGCCGGTGCCGGTACAAATCATGACGATATTCGAACGTGGATGGTTAGGCATCAGAAAGCTGCTGCCGAAGGGTCCGATGACGCTGACTTCATCGCCCAGTTCGAGATCGCACATGTAGTTCGAGGCAATACCCCGCACCGGGTTGCCCTGGTGGTCTTCCAGCACCCGTTTGATGGTTAGCGAGACGTTGTTATAACCGGGGCGTTCGCCGTTGCGCGGACTGGCGATCGAATACTGCCGCGGTTGATGGGCTTTGCCCCGGGTGTCGACGCCCGGCGGGATAATACCGATCGACTGGCCTTCGAGCACCGGGAACGGCATGGCGCCGAAGTCGAGCATGATGTGATGCGTATCGTATTCGCGCCCGACCTCGGTCACGCGCACGTTACCCACCACTTTCGCGGTAATATGCGGTTGCGCCGCCGCGGGGCCGTAAAGGTTGGTATAGGCATGCGCCGCCGACCACGGCGGCAGGATCGAATTGTAGCGCTCGTTGCTGAAACCTTCGCCGCCGATCGGCTCGAGCGGCATTAGCGGGGCGGTCTGACTGTCGTTTGTGGCAACCGGCTGTGCGGGCTCCGCGCCGAGCTTATCATCGCTTAATTCAGCGGGTAATTCCTCCCAGCCTAATTGCGCTTCGACGCTGTAGGCGCCGGCGCGGGTTACCTGCCGCCAATTGTCGATCGATCCGGTCGGGCAGGGCGCGATGCAATCC
>DS021198.1:592044-632677 GCA_001735895.1 Olavius algarvensis Gamma 3 endosymbiont
GTGCTCGACGCCGACAGTTCCTGATCAGCGCCAATGCGGGGCCGTCGCAAATCGCGGGTAAGCGTTGCCACGCGAACTTCTTTTCGTCTTCCTGGCAAAACGACCAAACCCCGATGGCGATGGGCGAACACCTGAACCAGAAGGGCGTCAAATCGATTTACGTCATGGCGCCGAACTATGCCGCCGGCAAGGATATGGTGCGCGGCGTCGAATCCACCTTCAAGGGCAAGGTCAGCGGCAAGGACATGACCAAGTGGGGCGCCGATGCGCAGCTCGACTTTTCCGCCGAACTGGCCAAAGCCAAGTCATCGGGCGCGGAAGCGATATTCGTGTTTTATCCGGGCAAGGCCGGCGGTGCCTTTATCAAGCAGTATCAGCAGGCCGGCCTGCAGGGCAAGATGGATCTCTATTCGGTGTTCACCGTCGATTCAATCGCCTTGCCGAAACTGCAGAAAGCCGGGTTATCCGGCGTGCTCGGGTCGAAGAATACCCAGCAATGGTCGCCTGATATCCTGAATGCCGCCAACCAGCGCTTCGTCGGTGACTACCTGAAAAGGCACGGCAAGTATCCGTCATTCTACGGCGCGCAGTCTTACGATGCGATCATGCTGATCAAGAGCGCGGTCGAGAAGGTGGGCGGCAATCTAAAGAACAAGGATGCGGTGCGCGCGGCGCTCAAACAAGCCGATTTCGACTCGGTGCGCGGCAATTACAGCTACGGCAACAATCATATGCCGATTCAAAATTTTTACCTGCGCGAAGTCGTCGAGGACTCCGAGGGCCGCTGGACCACGAAGATCGTGTCTACGGTCTTGACCAACCACCAGGACCCCTACGCCAGTCAGTGCAATATGTAATCTGAGCGGAGGCGCCCGGATTCCGTGGAAAGCGGGCGCCTCGATTCTTCGATCTGTTTGTCTAGGCCGTAGCATGGACTGGAACCTGTTGATAACACAATTGCTGAACGGCTTGCAGCTCGGGCTGCTGTTGTTCCTGCTGGCATCCGGTTTGACGCTTATTTTCGGCATCATGGATTTCATCAACCTGTCGCACGGTTCGTTTTACATGATCGGCGCCTATTTCTGCGGCAGTGTGGTGGCGAAGAGCGGATCGTTTGTCGCCGGAATCCTGTTTGGTTTAATCGGCATGTTCGCCGTCGGCGCGCTGGTGGAATGGTTCATAGCGCGCAAGCTTTATCGCGCCGACCATCTCGACCATGTGCTCGTTACCTTCGGGTTGATCCTGATCTTCGATACGCTGGTGCACTTGATCTGGGGCGCCGCCGGCATGGCGATTCCATTGCCGCAGGTGCTCAACGGACAAATGACTCTGGGTGACCTGGTGTTTCCGATTTATCGCCTGTTGATCATTTTTGCCGGGCTGCTGGTAGCGGGCATCCTGTTTATCCTGGTGACCAAAACCCGGCTGGGCATGCTGATTCGAGCCGGCGCCTCGAATCGCACCATGGTCGAGGCCCTCGGCATCAATATCAACCGCCTGTTCTTGATCGTGTTCGCGCTCGGCGCGGCGATGGCTGGACTCGCCGGCATGCTGATCGCACCGATTACCGAGGCCAGTATCGGCATGGGCAACGACATCATAATCGTCGCCTTTGTGGTCGTTATCGTCGGCGGTATCGGCTCGGTCAAGGGCGCATTCTATGCCGCACTAATCCTCGGCTTGATCGATACCATGAGCCGCTCCTATCTCGACGCCCTGTTAAAACTCGCGATGCCGGTCACCTATGCCGAAACCGCGGCGCCGGCACTGTCGGCAATGCTGATTTACATCCTGATGGCCGGCGTGCTCGCGTTTCGCCCGCAGGGTTTATTCCCACCCGCCGGGCTGAAATAATGATCGGCTTTCCGCAATCGATTTCCGGCAGAGTTTATGCAGCGATACTGTTGATACTGGCGCCGGCGCCGTTTATTTTCGAATGGATCAACCAGCCTTTTTATCTCGACCTGTTAAGCCGCGCGTTAATCCTCGCGATTGCGGTCATTAGTCTGAATCTGATTCTCGGATTCGGCGGTATGATCAGTCTCGGTCACGCGGCCTATATCGGTATCGGAGCCTATAGCGTCGGTATTCCCGCCTACTATGATTATTACAATGGCTGGCTGCATCTGGCGCTGGCGCTCGCGGTGAGCGCAAGTTTTGCCCTGATTACCGGCGCTATCAGTCTGCGCACCAAGGGCGTTTATTTCATCATGATAACCATGGCGTTCAGCCAGATGGTTTATTTCACTTTCCTGAGCCTCGAAGAGTACGGCGCCGACGACGGGTTGGTAATTTATTCCCGTAGCGAATTCCCGCAGTGGATGACGATGGATGGCGGCACCAGCCTTTATTACTGGATCTTCGCGCTGCTGTTACTGAGCCTGTTTTTCACCTATCGGCTGGTGTATTCACGCTTCGGGCGTGTCATCGTCGGTGCCAAATTCAATGAACAACGGATGCAGGCACTGGGTTTCAACACTTATCGTTATCGCCTGGTGTGTTATGTCATTTCGGCGATGATTTGCAGCCTGGCTGGCGTGCTGTTGGGCAATTTCACTGGCTTCATCAGTCCTGATATGATCGGCTGGGCGCGTTCCGGGGAATTGATTTTCATGGTTATTATCGGCGGCGCCGGCACTTTTTTCGGCCCCCTGGTGGGGACTATCGCATTTGTTTTGCTGGAGGAGTTCCTGTCGCTGATAACGGTTTACTGGCATTTGATTTTCGGTCTCATGCTGGTAGCGCTGGTGCTGTACGGCAAGGGCGGTATCCACGGCTGGTTGAGTCGGCTGGATCGCAACTGAGCCAGCTATGACCGAGCCCTTGTTAAAGATTCATGATCTGAATAAACACTTTGGTGGGATTGTCGCCACGGATCATGTCAACCTGGAAGTCGAAAAGGGTCTGATTCACGCCATTATCGGACCTAACGGCGCCGGTAAAACCACGTTAATTGCGCAGCTCTCAGGGCAAATTAAACCGGATAGCGGCGATATCGAATTCGGCGGTCACAGTATTACCGGATACAGCGTGGCGCACCGCGCGCGCGCAGGATTGGCGCGATCCTTCCAGATTACCAGTGTGGTGATGCCGATGACGCTGCTGCAAAACGTCATGCTCGCGGTGCAGGGCGGTAGCGGGCATTCGTTCCACTTCTGGACACCGGTCAGCGAAGACGCCGAGATGCAAGCCGCCGCCATGGCGAGCCTGGCAGAGGTCGGCCTCGAAGATCGCGCCGAGCGGATTGCCGCCAATGTATCGCATGGCGAGCAACGCCAGTTGGAGGTAGCGATGGCGCTGGCGATGAAACCGCGCATGCTGCTGCTGGACGAACCCATGGCGGGCATGGGCAAGGAAGAGGGGGCGATGATGGTCGAAATCCTGAACCGCCTCAGAGGCGATATGACGATCCTGCTGGTCGAGCATGACATGGATGCGGTGTTCAGCCTGGCGGATAAATTGTCGGTGTTGGTCAACGGCCACATTATCGCCACCGATACCGTGGAAAATATTCGTAGTAACCATGAGGTGCAAAAAGCTTACCTGGGCGACGGTCATGCTTGAATTGAATCGGGTCGAAACTTTTTACGGCACGATTCAGGCGCTGTTCGGTATGAGCCTAGATTGCGAACAGGGACAGGTGACGACCCTGCTCGGGCGCAACGGCATGGGTAAAACCACCACCGTGGGTTCGATAATCGGCACGCTGGCGAGCCGCAGCGGAGAAATTCGGTTCGACGGCGAAGTCGTCAACGGCAAGCCCGCCTACGAGGTGGCGCAGCTTGGCATCGGCCTGGTGCCGGAAGGTCGGCAGATATTTCCGAACTTGAGCGTACGCGAAAATCTGATCGCCACGGCTGCAAATTACGCCGGCAGCGGCGATCCCTGGACGCTCGATAAGGTGCTCGACTTTTTTCCGCGACTCGCCGAGCGCCTCGACAACCAGGGTAGTCAGCTTTCCGGCGGCGAACAACAGATGCTCGCGATTGGACGGGCCTTGATGCTGAACCCGCGCTTGCTGATTCTGGACGAGGCGACCGAGGGGCTGGCGCCACTGATTCGCCAGGAAATCTGGCGCCGGCTGGAGCAATTGAAACAATCCGGGTTGACGATTTTACTGATCGATAAAAATATCGACAAGTTGGCGCATATAGCCGATCGGCACTTCATCATTGAAAAAGGGCAGGTGGTATGGCAGGGCGATTCCGATTTGCTGATCGGAGACGCCGCTTTGAAAGCCCGTTATCTCGGCATTTGATCGCACGGCAAGGTTGCCCGCGCGCCAGGTCCGCCGCCATGACTATGCCGAACCCATGGCTAGGACCGTTCGATAAAGCACCGTATTTGCGGGTATGACGATGAACGTTACGCAGAGTAAAACGCTTGGTTAGGTTAAACCGAGTGGAGATTATCGGTGCGGGACCCGCCGGGTTGTGCGCCTCCATTTTGTTGAAAAACCTGTCGCCGCGCATCGACGTGCGCGTTACGGAACAGAATCCGGCGCACGCCACCTTCGGTTTCGGTGTCGTGTTTTCCGACCAGGCGCTCGATTTTCTGCAAGTCGGCGATCCAGAGACCCACGCGTTGATTGCGCCGCAGATGGAACGCTGGCGCGACATGAGGGTTTCGCTGCATGGCGAAACGATCACCCTGGACGGCATCGGCTTTTCCGCGATCGGTCGTGTGCGCCTGCTCGAGCTACTGCAGTCACGCGCACGCGAGCTCGGGGTCGAGATGCATTTTGGTCAACGGCTGGAGTCGTTGCAAGGTATCGAGCACGCAGCCGATCTGATTATCGGCGCCGACGGCTTGAATTCGCTGGTCCGCCGTAGTCACGAGGCATCGTTTTCGCCGACGCTCGAATCCTTCGGCAACCATTTTGCATGGTTCGGCACGCCGCGAGCATTCGATAAACTAACGCAAACTTTTATTCGCGGCCCGCATGGCGAGATCAACGCCCACCACTATCGATACGCGCCGAACTTGAGTACCTTCATCGTCGAATGCGATGCGGCGAGTTTCGAGGCCTATGATTTTGCCGCAATGGATGAACAACATAGCGCGGAAACGTGCCGCGTACTGTTCGCCGATACGCTGGAAGGTGCGCCGCTTTTGACCAACAAAAGCGAGTGGCGCCGGTTTCCCAGACTATGGTGCGACAGCTGGATTAGCGGCAAGCGGGCTTTGCTGGGGGACGCCGCGCACAGCGCGCATTTTTCGATCGGCTCCGGCACGCGTCTCGCGTTCGAAGATGCGATCGCACTGGTCAATGCGCTCGCCCGCGAAAACGAATTGCCCGCGGCGCTGGCGCTATACCAACAACAACGCATGCCCGTGGCGCGCAAGCTCTTCGCTGCCGCCAACGCCTCGGCGCAATGGTACCAGGGCTATCGCGAAAAAATGACGCTGCCGCTACCCGAATTCGCCTTCAGCTATCTGACCCGTTCCGGCCGGCTCGATCTTGAACGTATGCGCCAGCTGTCGCCCGGGTTCATGCGCGATTACGACGAATATCGACGGGGCACTTAAGAACAAGGCGAAGATTTCGCACAGCCATGCGTTTCATGTTTTCCCAAGGCTAGTGTATCGTTGGTAAAACTCGCTTATCGGGTCATTGACCCGATAAGCGATTCTCAGATGAGGGAACACTAGGTATGCGCAATCAATTCAATAACTTAGATATCCTCAAAGTTCTCTGGGCCAATTATCGAGTCAACCCGACAATAATAATTAAAGGTCGAAGACCTTTTAATTAGACTTTATACGCCATGCTCCGCACTGCGTATAAACGCTAAGATGTTATGCGGCACGGAAAAGTGTCAAAGTAAAACAGCACTGGATTTGATAGAGTAGACCGAATCACCGAGAATATGAGCCAACCGAAGTAGCCAGAAAATATCAATAAGAAACGGCAACCGAAACAGACGAAAAATGCAAAGAAGCATTGGAGAAGGCGTTGAAGGAAAAACAGTTCATCACAAAAACTCAGCCCCGAACTTATGGATTGATTTTACTTCGTCCATCAACACGCCAGGGTTCAACTGGGATGGTGAATCGCCCCGGGTTTGTCGGAGGCTCAATTTCTTGAGAGGATTGGGTAATGAAGACAAACAAAAGATATTCCCCGGAAGTCCGGGAACGGGCGGTTCGTATGGTTTTCGAGCATCAACATGAGCACGAGTCCCAGTGGTCAACCATTGAATCGATATCATCGAAAATAGGATGTACAGCAGAAACGCTACGCCGCTGGGTGAGACAGTCAGAGATTGACCAGGGGAAGCGTGGCGGCATCTCTACGAGCGAGCGAGATCGCCTCAAGGAACTGGAACGCGAAAATCGAGAGCTCAAGCAGACCAATGAAATTCTGCGCAAGGCTTCTGCCTATTTCGCCCAGGCGGAGCTCGGCCGCCGACCGAAATAATGGTGTCGTTCATCGACGATCACCGGGTCGATTACGGAGTCGAGCCAATCTGCAAGCGATTGCCGATTGCTCCGTCGACCTACCATGAGCACAAGGCGCGAGAACTGGACCCAGATCGCTGTTCGAAGCGATCAACTCGAGATCGACATCTCAAGGCGGAAATTAAACGCGTCTGGGAAGAGAATTTTGAGGTGTACGGCGCTCGCAAAGTCTGGTGCCAATTGAAGCGGGAGTGTTTTGTTGTGGCTCGTTGTACGGTAGAGCGTCTGATGCGAGAACTGGGTCTGAGGGCAAGAGGTCCAAAGAACTGCTGGACGACCATCGCTGACGATCCCTTGCCCGGCCTGCTGATCTCGTGAATCGTGAATTTAGCGCGATTCGGCCCAATCAGCTGTGGGTTGCCGATATCACCTTCGTGCCGACCTGGTCGGGATTCGTCTATGTCGCCTTTATCGTCGACGTATTCGCTCGATATATCGTCGGCTGGCGCGTCAGTCGTTCGCTGAAGGCAGAACTGGTTCTCGATGCCCTGGATCAAGCCGTCTGGTCAAGAGCGATTGCCGGCGATCTGATTCACCACAGTGACCGAGGCAGCCAGTACTTGTCGATCCACTACACCGAGAAGCTCGCGGAGGCCGGCATTGATGCTTCTGTCGGTAGCGTCGGTGATTCTTACGACAATGCTCTCGCTGAAACGATCAACGGATTATACAAGACTGAAGTCATCCGAAAGCGTGGTCCCTGGAAGGCACTCGACGATGTCGAATACGCCACGCTGGAATGGGTGGACTGGTTTAACCATCGACGATTACTCGAATCGATCGGCGATATACCGCCGGTCGAGTATGAGCTGATGTATTATCAGCAACTGGAAGAGTCATTCGAGGCAGCATGACTCACACAAAACAGCCTCCGGAAATCCCGGGGCGATTCAGCCGGTGGTGGTGTTGTGGCTGGTAGTCGGCGCCATATTTTTTACATTTTATATGGGCTTCATCAATCTGCGGGGTTTCAAGCATGCGATTCACTTGGTGCGCGGCGATTACGCCGACCCCAATAGCCATGGTGAGGTATCCCACTTCCAGGCGCTGGCAACCGCGGTATCCGGAACCGTGGGCATCGGTAACATCGGAGGCGTCGCGGTGGCGGTCACCGTCGGTGGTCCGGGCGCTACCTTCTGGCTGATTCTGGCCGGATTCCTGGGAATGTCGACCAAGTTCGTGGAGTGTACCCTGGGCGTTAAATACCGAAACGAATTCGAGGATGGTCACGTATCGGGCGGTCCCATGTACTACCTGCGCCAGGGCTTCAAAGAGCGCGGCATGGAAGGTTTCGGCAAGTTTATCGGCACCTTTTACGCGATCGGCATCTTCATCGGTGCCTTGGGTATCGGCAACATGTTCCAGTCCAATCAAGCCTATGTGCAATTGAATAATGTATCCGGCGGCGCCCTGGATGGTTTCGGCTGGCTAGTGGGCCTGGTGCTTGCCGGGGTCGTGTTTTCGGTCATCGTCGGCGGTATCAAGTCAATCGCCCGCGTCACCGAAAAGATCGTACCCTTCATGGCGATATTTTACTGCCTGTTCGCGATTATCGTAATCCTGATGAACGCCAATACCATCCCCACCGCGATCGGCAATATATTCACCGGTGCGTTTACCGGAGAGGGCGTTGCCGGCGGTGCGCTCGGCGCCATGATCATCGGTTTCCAACGGGCCGTGTTTTCGAATGAAGCCGGTATCGGCTCCGCCTCGATTGCGCATTCGGCGGTCAGAACCGACGAGCCGGTGACCGAAGGAGTCGTATCCCTGCTCGAACCCTTCATCGATACCATCATCATTTGTACCATTACCGCGCTGGTTATCGGTACCGCGCAAGTGGCTGCTCCGGATTTCGCCGGCGACGCGCAAGGCGTGGCGATGACTTCGGCCGCGTTCGAACGCGAGTTTTCCTGGTTTCCGATTCCATTGGCGTTCGCCGCCTTGCTGTTCGCCTTTTCGACCATGATTTCCTGGTCTTATTATGGGCTCAAGGGCTGGACTTATTTGTTCGGCGAGGGTGAGAGAGGGCAAACCATCTATAAGATCATGTTCTGCGCTTTTGTCGCTCTGGGTTGCGTGGTGCAGCTGGGGCCGATTCTGGATATCTCGGATGCGCTGGTGTTTCTGATTTGCGTACCCAACATTCTCGGGCTTTATTTCTTGGCGCCAATCGTCAAGCGTGAAATGGAGTCGTATTTCGCCCGCGTTCAGAGTGGTGAAATCAAGAAGTTCAAGTAGCCAAGCAGCAATAGAGAGCCCGGACAGGGCCGGGCTCTCGTTTTTAAGCAACCGCTTACTTCCGCCTGCCGGCAATCCGCCGGAATTCATGCTGCCGCCTGACGCAGGGCCGATGAGCGCCACACCGAGCTCGGTCACGGCTTTGGCGGAGTAATTAGATAATCGCGTGACGAATTTTCGCCGAGACCCATTCGCTGACGATTACGGTGGCCAGAATCACCAGCAGTATCAATGAAACCTGGGTCCAGGCCAGGGTCGATATCGATGCATCCAGCTGCAGACCGATACCGCCGGCGCCGACCAGCCCGAGCACGGTCGATTCGCGGATATTGATATCCCATCGAAATACCGATATACCGGCAAAGGCGGGCATGATTTGCGGCACGATGCCGAAACTGAGTTGTTGACTGCGGGCCGCGCCGGTGGCGATGACCGCCTCGACCTGGCTATGGTCGATTTCCTCGATCGCCTCGTATAGCAGCTTGGCGCAAAATCCGATCGAGCGCAGGCCGATAGCGATCACTCCGGCGAGCACCCCGGGACCGATCAGCGTCACCAGCATTAGCGCCCAGATCAATGAGTTGATCGAGCGCGAGGAAACGATAATGAACAAGGCTACCGGGCGTACGAAGTGTACGCTCGGCGTGGTATTGCGCGCCGCGCAAAACGCCACCGGCACCGCGATCACGATCGCGATCATGGTGCCCAGTGTGGCGATATTGATCGTGTCCCACACCGGCGCCCACAGCGTATCCATGTAAGACCACTTAGGCGGCACCATGCGTTGCGCCATGTCCGCCGCCTGCTTGGGGGCGTCGGTAACGAAAAACCAGATGGTCTTGTCGGAGATCAACCGCCAGCAGTAGGCGAAGATGGCGACCCCGAGCAGCCAGCCGAACCAGACGCCGAACTGGGCGCGCGTGGTGCGCCGCTGCCAGACTTTTTTATCCGAGATTCCCTGCACTGGCATTACTGCACCCAACGCCGGATATATCCGGAGCTGTATTCCATCGCCATGACGATACCGATGATGACCAACAGAATCGCGGCCGCGGAATCGAATTCGTAACGATCAAATGAAGTTAACAGCGTCGCGCCGATGCCGCCGCCGCCGACGATGCCGACCACCGCCGATTCGCGGAAATTGATATCCAGCCGATAAATTCCGAGCCCGATCATGCGCGGCATGACCTGCGGTTGCACCGCGTAGTTAAGCCACTGCAGCCAGCCCGCGCCGACCGCTTTGATCGCTTCGGCCTGTACCGGGTCCATATCCTCGATATCCTCGGCCAGCAGTTTGCCGTAAAAACCGATGGTGCCGACACTGAGCGCGAGAAAACCCGCAAACGGCCCGAAGCCGAACAGTTTGACGAAAAATATCGCCAGAATGATTTCCGGAAAGGTACGCGATACCGCGAGCACGCCGCGGCAGAATAAATACACCGGCCGATAGGCCAGGTTTCTGGCGGCGCCGAGACCGATCGGGACCGACAGAAGAATGCCGATCACGGTCGAAGTAATCGTCATCCACAGGCTCTCCAGGATGCCGTCCTGGATCGAGTCCCAGCGCGAGGTAAAGTCGGGTGGAAAAAATGCCATGATGAAGCGTTTGCCGCGGACCGCCCCCTCCGCGACCCGGTTCCAGTCTACCTCCATGGTTCCCAGCGCCAAGGCGAGATAAATTGCGATGCCTACCCACAGTCCCCAACGCAGGGTCGGGTTTTTTATGAATGGCGGGCGTCGCCAGCGGCGCAAAGTGGCTACAGGCATCAGGAAACGGGCTTCAGCTGGGTGACCTGGCTGTCCGTATCGGTCGGCGTCCCGGTCGTTTCTTCGTCCTTGACCGTTTCGATGGTGGCCTCCCAGTCTTCCTCGCCGTAGATATCGGTTAATACATCGGGGGTCAGATCTTTGGGAGGACCATCGTAGACGATGGTACCCAGCTGCAGGCCCACTACGCGGCGGGCGAACATCTGCGCCAGCAGCACGTCGTGGATATTTATGATTGCGGCCAGTTGCCGTTCGTCGCAGAGTTCGCAAATCAGGCGCATGATTTGACGCGATGTCTTCGGGTCGAGGCTGGCGGTGGGTTCGTCCACCAGCAATAGATCTGGGTTCTGTATTAAAGCACGGCAGATTCCTACGCGCTGGCGCTGGCCGCCGGATAACTCGTCAGCGCGTTTATCGGCCATGTGATCGAGCCCGACCCGCTCTAACAGGTTGAAGGCTTCATCGATGTCGGATTGCGGGAACTTGCGAAAAAAGCTGCGCCAGAATCCCACATAACCGAGCCGTCCGGAGAGCACGTTTTCCATGACGCTCAAGCGTTCTACCAGCGCGTATTCCTGAAAGATCATACCCATGCGCGTGCGCGCCCGGCGCAACTCGGTCGAACCCAAATGCGCCAATTCGAGATCGCCGAGAAATATTCGGCCGGAGGTGGGTTCAACCAGCCGGTTGACGCAGCGGATTAAGGTGCTTTTACCGGCTCCGGACGGACCGATAAGCGCCATAACCTGTCCCTTGGGAATTACGAGATTGACGTCCTTGAGCGCGTGATCTCCCGTTTTGTATTGCTTTTCGAGATGTTCGATGCGAAGCATATGGGGTACCGATGATTGGATGCTGATATCTATCCGCAACTGCCGCAGGTCAGAGGGTGAGCCACGACTCCGTCGTGGCTCACATAATGCGTGGCTCTAAGGCTTACTTGCAGTCGTAGCTGACGCCGTTGGCCGCGTCGATCTTGCGGATGACGTCCCAGTCGGATTTATGGTGAATCCCGACGAAGCGGCCTTCTTTCTTGAATTCTTTCTGCAGCTCCGAGCCTTCCCATTCAAAGGTGAAAAAGGCTTGCTTGATCTTGGCCGCGACTTCCGGATGCAGGTTATGGGCATGACCGTAACCGGTGGTCGGGAAGGTGGCCGATTTGTAAATCGACATGACTTGAGATGGTTCGACTACCTTACGATCGAACATGCGGTTCATCACTGAATTGGCGACCGCCGCGACCTCGTAGTCCTTGTTGGCGATTCCGAGCACCGAATTGTCGTGCTTGCCGGAAAACACGGTTTTGAAATCGACGTCCTTGACCAGTTTGAATTCGGACTTAAGCAAGGCCGAGGGCGCCTTGTTACCCGAGTTCGAGGTGGGCGAAGTGAACGCCAGGGTGCGCCCCTTGATATCGGACGGCGACTTGATGTCGCTGCCCTTGGGCACGATGATTTCCATTTCGTAGCCGTAAGATCCGTCTTTCGACGCCATCATCGCAAACGGTACCAGTCCGGCGCAGGAGACTGCAACCGGGTTACCGCCGGTGTTGACGCCGGCGATATGCAGCCGGCCGGAGCGCATCGCTTCGTACTGGGCCGCGTAGGATTGCACCGGAAAAAATACGACCTTTTTGCCGGTGACCTCGGACATGTGTTTGATGAACCCATCCCAGACCTTGGCATAGATCGCCGGGTCCTCGACCGGGGTATAGGAAAAGATGATGGTATCCGGGTTGACCCATTCCTTGGGATTCAGTGGCAGGTCGGCCACCTGGTCGCGGTTGCGGTCGCAGTATTGTTTATCCAGCGTTCCGCGATAACAGTCTTCGGCCAGCGCACCGCCCGAAAAGCAGAAAACCAAGAGCAGGCCGATTAGCCTGATATAGGTCGAAGTGTGATTAGTCATTATATTTCTCCTCGCTCTGATTGATAGGACGGCGTTATTATCGATTCTGTGTTCGTTGGGGCCGTCACAGCGGATCATTATCATGTTTCAAAACTGATGATGCAACCTTAGACAATGTTGTATTGTGGACGGTATAGATTTCCGCCCGGGACCCTTGCTGGTAAAAATCCTTGAATCAACTGCTACAAATCGATCGCCTGGCAAATCGCTATTTTGCGATGCGGCATGGCCACAGTTTGGCCAACGAGCAAGCTATCATTGTCAGCGACCCGCAAAACGGTTGTTCGGGTTTCGGCCTGAGCGAGCAAGGTAGTGTCCAGGTTAAACAAAGCCTGCGGCAGGCCTCCATGCTCGATGCCGGGACAATGATTGTCTGCTCCGATTTCAGACGCGCCCGCGAAACTGCCGAAATCGCTCATTCCTGGCTCGGCTGCGCCGCTCCGATAGCCGTCGAGTTGCGATTGCGCGAGCGTAATTTCGGTGAATTCGAATTGACCGCGGACAGCGGCTATGAAGATGTCTGGCGCCAGGATAAGACGAATCCGGACGGTCGCTGGCGCGGCGTCGAGAGTGTCAACCGGGTTATGCGCCGGGTAACGTCGTTGATAAGAGAAATCGATGAGCGCTATTGCGATGCAAAAATACTGCTGGTATCTCACGGCGACGCATTGCAGATTTTACAAACCGCCTTTGCCAGGCGGGCCGCGACGGATCATCGGCAACTCGAGCACCTGCACACGGCCGAAATCCGACGCTTGCATCTGAGTCCGCCGGAATAGCCGCAAAGTCTGGGCCCATCGCCGATCGCTTAGGTCTGTTTGTCGCGGGCGAGGTTGAGGTAGTAGCAGATACGGCTGAGATGGCGGCTGACCCGGGTCAGCCAACGCAGGGCTTCCGCACATTCGGTGGCGTAACGAATATCGATTTCGCCGCTTGCCACCGCCTGGTAAATTTTCTCCCGCTGCGGGTCTTCCATAGCGAAAGTGCGCTGATAAGCTTCGTCGGCAAGCCGTTGTGCGCGCTGTAATCGCTGTGCTTCGACCGCATCGATAATTTCATCGATTTGACTGTCGAGCACGATTTCGACCTCGGTTAACTCGGACCGCTGGCTGGCGACAACGGCGCGCTGCAAATCTTCATCGCAGCGCTCGTGCAGGCGTTGCATATGGTCGATGGCGTGAATCAGCGCGATTAACTGGCGCGCCTCGCGGCTTTGCGGATCGCGAACCTTGATCTGGTCGAGGAATTCATGAGTTTCGTCGAGTATTGCCTGAAGCCGCGGCATGTCGGCGCGAATTTCGTGTTCTTCCTGTTCCAGGATCAGGTTGATGTTTACCATCAGGGTCAAGAACTCGGTGATGATGACTTTTTGCGAAGCCAGCAACGCCACTTCGGGTTCCTGTAACAGCGCTTTGTCGAGGCTGCGGCTATAGCGCGGGCTGAGATCGGGGATCAGGTTTTCGATCAGGCGCGCGAATTGCGGGGTAAACGGCAACGCCAGTAGAGCGCCCAGTAAATTGAAGCTGGTGTGAAAGGCGACCAGGGCGATTTCCGGGTTGTCGATAATTCGACCGCCGCTGCCGGTCTGCCAGATATAAACGAATGGAGTGATTAGAAGTAACGCGCCCATAGCGGTAAAAATATTGTAAACCACATGCGAAAAACCGGTGCGACGGGTTCCCGCGGAACCGCCGATGGTAGCGACTGCCGCGGTGACCGTGGTGCCGACATCCATGCCGATGACCATAGCCGCCGCTTGTTCGAAGTTAATCGCCCCGGCGTTTATTGCAACCAGTGCCGTTGCGACGCCGGCGCTGGAGGACTGGGTAACAATGGTGATCGCGATGCCGAGCAGCAACAACTTGACGCGGCCAGGCCAGTTGTCCGCCGGCATTAAATCGAGGTCGATGAAATCCGCATGCTGCGCCGCTGCCTGTTGCAGCAGGTCGATGCCGACAAAAATCAGGCCGAAACCCGCCAGCGATAATCCTAGCTGGGCGAGGCGCCCCGAGGCGAAGAAGCGCAGCATGACACCGACAAATATCAACGGCAGCAGCAAGCTGCCGAGTTGCAGCTTGAATCCGACCAGCGCTACCAGCCAACCGGTGATCGTAGTGCCGATATTGGCCCCGAATATAATGCCGAGCGATTGCGGGAAAGTCAGCAGGCCGGCACCGACGAAACCGACCGCCGCAACCGTGGTCGCGCTCGAGGATTGTAAAATGGCGGTACTGATGGCGCCGGTAGTAGCGCCGCTCCACGGGCTGCGGGTCGCATTTGCCAGCCATTGGCTGATGCTGGCGCCGGTTAAGGCTTTCAGGCCTTCCGTCATGACTATCATGCCCAGCAAGAAAACACCGACGCCGCCAATTGCCTGTATCAGGGACTGCAAATCAGCCTCCCGAAAATCGGCGTTTTCCCATAACTAGGCGTACGCCGAACAGTTAAACCTTTATCTAGTTCATATGACAGCATTGCGACTTGTTTTTAAATTCTCAAGTTACGTGGCTTCATAAGGTATCAGGAATCTTATGTGAGCTTCAATTACAACGGATTACGAGCACGCTAACATCAGCGCAACCCAGTAGGCTTCGTGCAGCGACTTCTTCAAGGTCCTCGCATTCTTCTTGCTGATGCACATGCTGTCGGCCTGCGTATTGGCATGAGATCGGCAATTCCCCTTCCGAGATACAGGACAGAGACAGGAACTGGAAATATACGCCACGCTCAAGGGTTATTACTTGACTAAGCGCAGCAACGCGCCGGAAAAAAGGCTTAGCGGGAAATTATCGAAAAGATCGCGCTGCTGCGAAGATGATGCCTCGGCCAAAAGGAGTAGCTCGCGCAACAGGCGCTCAATCGCCGTCGAGGATAAACAGAGTACATTGCGCATTATCGCGGCGTAGCGGTTTGACCGGCGCATATTCTGCGGAGTCGACGAAGGCTCTGGCCGAGGCCATGTCGGGGAATTCGATCACGACCATCCGGGTCGGCGTCCACAAGTCGGTTTCGCGAACCTCCATTTCACCGCCACGCGCGCGGTAACGACCGCCGTACTTTTCGGCGATCGGCTTGGCCAGTTTTTTGTACTCTTCATAGACTTCGGGGTTTTCGATCCGGGTATCTACTATTAAAAACGCACTCATCAGTTGCTCCTCGCCTGGATAGTCAAAGTAAATTTTACTGAATTTATGATGACTCGTTATACTGTGCCTACCTAATTCCAAGCAAGCAGCGAATGAATAATTTCGAAACTATAAAATTTGACAAACAGGGCGCAATTGCCCGCATCGAACTAAACCGCCCCGCTGCCGCCAATGGCCTGAATGCACTCATGGCGAGCGAATTACACCAGGCTGCGAAGCTTTGCGGGCGCGATCCCGAACTCAAGGCGGTGCTGTTGAGCGCCAGCGGGCGCTTCTTTTGCGCCGGTGGCGATCTCAAGGAACTACTGGCGCGGGGTGACACCGTGGGGCAGGCGATCGAGTCGCTGGCGGACGATTTACATGGCGCGATTTCTCAACTGGCGCGCATGCAGGCAGCGCTGATCGTCGCGGTCAACGGCGTCGCCGCCGGTGCCGGTTTCAGTATCGCGCTGGCTGGCGATATCGTGTTGGCGGGCGCATCGGCAAGCTTCACCATGGCTTATACCCGAGCCGGGTTGTGCCCCGACGGTAGCTCGAGTTATTTTCTGCCACGCCTGGTGGGATTGCGCCGGGCCCAGGAGTTGATGCTGACCAATCGAACCCTGAGCGCCGCCGAAGCCCTCGATCTGGGCCTGGTGACGCGGGTCGTTGACGATGACGAGCTGGCAGGGCAGGCGGAACGGGTTGCCAGCGAACTCGCCGCCGGTGCACGGCTGTCGACGGCCTATATAAAGAAGCTGCTGTTGGCCAGCGCCGGTAACGACCTCGAAACCCAGATGGAACTCGAGACTCAGCTGATATCACAGTGTGCGGCCTCGCCGGATGGGCGCGAGGGGATCCAGGCTTTTGTCGATAAACGCAAACCCAAATATGACTGACAGGGGAATTACACCCGATTTTTCTAAAGGAGCGGCCTTTATCGAGGGCGAGTATGTCGGCATCGCCGACGCCAAAATCCCGCTGCTGGACTGGGGTTTCCTGCATTCAGATGCGACCTACGATGTCGCGCACGTCTGGCGCGGTAAATTTTTCCGCGTCGGTGAGTATCTCGATCGTTTTCAAGCCAGCATGGCAAGACTGCGCATGTCGATTCCCTATAACCGTGA
The DNA here is from genome assembly GCA_001735895.1 of Olavius algarvensis Gamma 3 endosymbiont. Classification (GTDB taxonomy): domain Bacteria; phylum Pseudomonadota; class Gammaproteobacteria. The sequence continues at coordinate 608,675 of DS021198.1, forward strand.
CCAGGTCCGGGCGGTCATGTTCGAACTAGTCAGACTTAGCGGATTACGCGATGCTTATGTCGAAATTGTATGCACCCGCGGCATTCCGGCGCCGGGTTCGCGCGATCCGCGCAGTTGCGAAAACCGATTCCTCGCCTTCGCGGTTCCGTTTATCTGGATTGCCAATGATGAAAAGCGCGAGCAGGGCCTCAATCTGTTGATTAGCAAGCGCCAACGAATTCCGCCCGAGGCTGTCGATACCCGCATCAAGAATTATCACTGGCTGGATATGGTGATGGCCCTGTTCGAAGCTTACGACGAGGGCGCCGATACCGTTGTGCTGGTCGATGGGCAAGGTAACCTGGTCGAAGGGCCGGGATTCAACGTCTTCGTGCGCCATGAGGACACCGTTATTACCCCGGTGCGCGGCGTGCTCGAGGGGGTCACCAGGCAAACCATTCTGGAGTTGTTGGCACGGCAAGATTTACAGGTGAAACAGGAGCCGCTGCCTCCGGCTACGGCCGTAGCCGCCGACGAAGCCTTTATTACCAGCACCGCGGGTGGCATTATGCCGATTACCCGCATCAATGGCTCGCCGATAGGCGACGGCAGGCCGGGAGCCCTGACGACCGGACTAAACCAAGCTTATTGGGCGTTACACGATGATCCCGAACTCAATATAGAAGTCGAGTACTGAAGGAACGAAGAATGAGTGACAGTTTGCAAGTGGCGCTTGTCACGGGGGCCGGAAGCGGTATCGGCAGGGCGGTATGCCATGCCTTGTGGGATGCGGGTTACGCCGTGCTGCTCGCCGGCAGGCGGCTGCCGGCTTTGCAGGAAACCGTCGATCTCGCCGGCGCAGATGGGTCACGCTGCCTGTGTGTGCCAACCGATGTGGGTAAACCGGAACAGGTTGCGGCGTTATTCGAGCAAGCCGAAAAGACATTCGGTCGGCTCGATCTGTTGTTCAACAATGCGGGCAGCTATACCCCCGGCGTGCCGCTGGAGGAGTTGACCTACGAGCAATGGCAGGCAACGGTGGATGTCAACCTGACCGGCCCGTTTTTATGCGCCCAGCAGGCGATAAGAGTGATGAAGGCGCAGCATCCCAGGGGCGGGCGCATCATAAATAATGGCTCTATTTCCGCGCATGCGCCGCGTCCGTTTTCCGCGCCTTACACTTCGACCAAACATGCGATTACCGGGCTTACCAAATCGATTTCACTCGATTGCCGCAACGACAATATCGCCTGTGGTCAGATCGATATCGGCAACGCCGCGACGCCAATGACGAAAGCCATGCCGCAGGGCGTACCGCAGGCGAACGGCGAACGCGTCGAGGAGCCGGTCATGGACGTAACCCATGTTGCCCGCGCGGTACTGCAGATGGCGTCGTTGCCGCTCGATACCAACGTTCAATTCATGACGATCATGGCGACCACGATGCCCTATATCGGGCGCGGTTAACGCGAAAACGCTCCAGCGCTGCGCGCAGGGCGAGCGGCAGGATACCCGGAGATGCGTCTGGATGTAGGCTAAATGGCGCCGCTGGATTTCCAGCATAGAGCGTCGACCGCATCGACCAGTTCCGGACTGCTGTCCGGTCGCAGCGCCCGTTGATCGATCCAGGCGGGGTAGGTCGGTCCGTTTTCGTCGATAGCATGGCGCGCCCGGAATTGCGCATGGTTTGCCAATTCATCCGGCGCAAACAGAAGTTCGAAACAGCAATCGACCGAGTCGAATATTTGCTGCCAATGCCTTCCGGGTTGGGCGGCGATTTCCGCTGCGACGGCGTCGATTAACCCATGCTGCGGCATTTTTTCGAACTGCCGTGCAATCCATTCGGGCTTGCCCAGTAGCTTACAAAAGTTTTCCCAAAATCCGGCTTCGAGGGCGCCGAGGCTGACGAAGCGATCGTCGGCGCAGCGGTAAATGTTGTAACAGGCGGCGCCGCCGTTGAGAATCGATGCCGCCCGCTCGGTCGATTTTCCCAACAACGGCAGATACTGCCAGGCCATCAACGACTCGGTCATGCTGATATCGAGATAGACGCCGCCGCGGCCTGATTTTTTTGCGTGCAGAGCGGCCAGCATGGCGATACTGGCCTGCAGCGCCGCGGCATGATCGGCGATTGGCGGGTAGCCGATGCCCGGTGTTTCGGCGCTGCCGCTAACGATCGATTGCGCGCTCACCGCGCAGTAATTAATGTCGTGGCCGGCGCGCTGGGCATAGGGTCCGTTTTGTCCGTAACCCGAAAGCGCACAATGAATCAGGCCGGGATTTAGCGAATGCAGTTGCGCGCGCCCGAATCCGAGCCGGGCCAAAACCCCGGGACGATAGGATTCCAGCAGGATGTCGGCGTTTTCCAACAGGTCGGCGAGTTTCCGCCGATCCTCCGGCTGCTTGAGATTGAGCTGGCAAATGCGTTTGCCGCGATTGAGGTGGCGATAAATAGGGGACAGCCCGGCTTTGTCTCTCTGCATGAAAAAACGCATCGGATCCCCGCCTGGCGGTTCCACCTTGATTACGTCGGCGCCGAGATCCGCCAGCTGGCGAGTTGCGAACGGCCCGGGGATATATTGCGATAAATCGATGACCCGAACCTTTTCGAGCAGGGCTTGCGGCGACATCGGATTCTGGTCCGTCTACTCGTAGCTGCGAATATCGTCGATGACCTTGCCATCGTTGGGCAGACTGCCGGGTGCCAGCATTTCGACCGCGCCGCGAAGTTTGCAGATCGAACGGATGCTGGCGGCGATCGCATCGGCCAAGTCGGCACCGCCGCCGGCCTCCGATTCGCATTGTAGCGTGATCTGGTCGGATTGATCGATCCAGTCGATCACCAGCCTGGCTTTGGCGATTTCGGGATGGCGTTTTATCACCCGATCGACCTGTTCCGGGCGGATAAACATGCCCCGCACTTTGGCGGTTTGGTCGGCGCGGCCCATCCAGCCCCGGATGCGTTGATTGGTGCGTCCACAGGGGCTTATGCCCGGCATGAAGGCGGACAGGTCGCCGGTAGCAAAGCGTATCAGCGGATATTCCCGGCCCAGGTTGGTGACCACCACTTCACCGACTTCGCCCGCGGCGACCAGCTCGCCGGTTCCGGGCCGCACGATTTCGAGATACACGCCTTCATCGATAATCAAGCCTTCCTGGGCGCTGGATTCGTAAGCGATCAGCCCGAGGTCGGCGGTGCCGTAACACTGCTGTACCCGGATTCCGCGTTCGACGAATCCGGCGCGCAGCGGCGGGGGCAGGGCTTCGGCGCTCACCATTGCTTTGGTGATCGAGCCGAACTCGGCACCCAGCGCCTCGGCCTGCTCCAGGATGATTTTGAGGAAGGATGGGGTGCCGACATAGGCATCGGGTTTGAGATCGGCGATGGTTTGCACCTGAAGCTCGGTTTGTCCGACACCGGCCGGGATGACGGCGCAGCCGAGGGCCGCCGCGGCGCTGTCGAACATTTGCCCTGCCGGCGTAAAATGGTAACTGAAACAATTGTGCACCAAATCACCGGGACGAAATCCGCTGGCATAGAGCGATCTTGCGAAGCGCCAGAAATCGGGTACCGCGTAACCCGGTTCATAAATCGGTCCCGGAGAGGCAAATACGTGCGAATAAGTCGCGCTGTTGGCGGGGGTGTAGCCGCCGAAGGGGCGCTGTGACTGCTGTAGTTCGATCAGCTCCGATTTGCGCGTCACGGGCAGGGCGCTGAACGAATCGGCATCGGTTATCTGACTCGCATCGATATCCCGCAGCGACTCGGCGTAAGCCGCGGTATCATTTTTAACATGTCCGATTTGCGCACGGATCGATTCGAACTGCTGCAATGCGCGTTCGTCCGCGCTGCGTGTTTCCAGGCTGTCGTAAAATTCGCTCATGTGGATCTGCCCTCGCCCTGGAATAAATCTTACTCAGAGTAAAAATTCCCAGAATTTTTACTCTGAGTAAACCTTATTATTGCGGCCTCACCAAAAGATTTAAGTCAGCCAGCGTTTGCGGCGACGATAATGTTTGACGTCGCGAAAATTAACCCGTTCACCTTCGCTGATGCCCAGGTAAAACTCCTTGACGTCGGTATTTTCACGCAGTTCGGCGGCGCTGCCGTCGAGCACCACTCGACCATTTTCAAGAATATATCCGTGATCGGCATAGCGCAGCGCGATATTGGTGTTTTGCTCGGCCAGTAAAAAGGTGACGCCTTCGTCCCGGTTCAAGCGTTCCACGATTTCGAAAATCTCTTCCACCAGTTGCGGCGCCAGCCCCATCGATGGTTCGTCGAGTAAGATCATTTTTGGGCGCGACATCAGCGCGCGGCCGATGGCGACCATTTGCTGCTCGCCGCCCGATGTGTAACCCGCCTGGGCGCGATTACGTTTCTTCAGGCGCGGAAAATAACTGTAAACCAGCTCGAGATCGCGATTGATCGCGGCGTTGCCGTCGCGTCTGGTGTAGGCGCCGGTCAGTAGGTTTTCCTCGACCGTCAAATGCTCGAAGCAGTGCCGTCCCTCCATCACCTGGATAACACCTTGCTGGACCAGTTGGGCCGAGGTCAGTTTGTCGATACGCTCGCCCTCGAATTCTATGCTGCCCTTGGTGATGTCGCCACGCTCGGCGCGCAGCAGGTTCGAAATCGATTTCAGGGTGGTGGTTTTACCGGCGCCGTTGGCACCGAGCAGGGCGACGATGCCCTGCTCGGGAACCTCGAGCGATACGCCTTTCAATACCAGGATGACGTGATCGTAGATCACCTCGATGTTGTTTACCGACAGCAATATTTTACTGCTGGTCGCTATCGCAGCTTCACTCATGAAACGTTTTCCTGGTATCCCGGTTTAGTTACAGCTGCGCATGGAAACGTTATTTTCCTTCGCGAACATGGCTGAGTCCTCTGCAATCAACGGACCGGTAATGTCACGCAACGGATCATAGAAGTCGCTGACAAGATTCCATTTCTTGGCCTTGGCATCCCACTGCTGCAGCGCAACCTTGCCCGGACCTTCGTGGTTCTCGCAAGTCACCTTGACCGGGATGGTGAAATTGGCCAGACCCAGCTGCTTTAAACGCGCTTCGTCGACTTCGAGCGCCTCGAAACCGTCACGTACGTGCGTGCCCCTGATTTCGTTGGTGCCGTGGATTTCCATCGCTGTACGAATCGCTTCGGAGGTCCACATCGCGGCTACCAGACCTCGGTTGTAAAGGACTTCGCCGATACGATCGCGATCACCCAGGCCCATGCCCTTGTCGTAGACATGCTTTTTGATGTCGTCGTGGGCGCCGAAGTTGTCGCCCGGTTGGTGGAAAGCGCCTGACAGGTAACCATCGGCCGCTGCACCGGCGGGTAAAACGTCGTTTTCAGAGCCCGACCACCAGACGCCGATGAAACGATCCATCGGGTAGCGGATCGACGCGGCTTCCTTAATGGCGACCTGGTTCATAACGCCCCAGCCCCACATCATCACCCAGTCGGGCTTTTCGCGGCGAATTTGCAGCCAGGTTGCCTTTTGTTCTTGTCCGGGATGATCGACCGGCAGTGCGAGGAATTCGAAACCGAATTTTTCGGCCGCCTTTTCGAGCGTGCGGATCGGTTCCTTGCCATAGGCCGAGTTGTGGTAAACCAGCGCGATTTTCTTGCCCTTCAGATTTGCCATGCCGCCCTCTTTTTCACCGATGTATTGCACGAATACGGTTGCCTGGCTCCAGTAGGTTGCCGGAAAGTTGAAGACCCACGGGAATACCTTGCCGTTGGCGGCGGAAGTACGGCCGTAACCCATCGAGAAAATCGGGATTTCGTCGACGCTGGCCTTGGGAATCAACTGATAAGTGATGCCGGTGGAAAGTGGTTGGAAAACCAGCGCGCCGGACTGACCTTCGCCCTTGGTATTCTCATAACACTCGACACCTTTTTTGGTGTTGTAGCCGGTCTCGCAGGGCACCAGACTGATGCGTGCACCGTTGATGCCGCCGTCACGCTCGTTGAGCATGTTGAGGTAATCGCCGTAACCGTTGGCGAATGGGATGCCGTTCGGCGCGTAGGGGCCGGTTCGATAATCCAGGGTCGGCATGACCAGCTCGTAGGCGCTGGCGACACCGGAAATCATCGGCACCGCCGATAGTTCTGGTTAGTTTTTTCATTTTACTCTCTTCCTCCGGTTGTATTTTTAACAACATTTAAAGTCACGCGCCGGTGGCTAATCCATCCCTTAGTAGGGGAAAGGCCACAACCGCATTTTTTCCTTGGCGATCCGCCACAGGCGTGCCAGCCCGTGCGGTTCGACAATCAGAAAACCAATTATCAGTACCCCGACGACGATGATTTCGATATGCGCGGCCAGCGCGCTGTCGGTGCCGAAGCCATCGACCATGATGTTTTTCAGCAGTATCGGCATGATGACCAGGAATGCTGCGCCGAGAAACGAACCCAGCACCGAACCCAGGCCGCCGATGATAATCATGAACAATACCAGGAAGGATTGATTGATATCAAACGCTTCGGTCGGTTCCGCCGATCCTAGCCAGACGGCAAAGTACAGGGCGCCGGCCATACCGACATAAAAGGACGATACCGCGAATGCCGAAAGCTTGGCGACCAACGGGCGCACGCCGATTAGCTCGGCGGCGATATCCATGTCGCGAATCGCCATCCAGTTGCGGCCGATGCGCCCGCGCGCGATGTTTTTCGCGGCCAATGCGAACACCGCGACTATTCCGGCGACGAGGTAGTATTTAGCAACCCCGTTCGCCTCCGGGCCGGTCACGATAACGCCGAAAATCGTCATCGGCGGCGCGTTGATCATGCCCGACGCGCTATAGTTGAAAAACCAGCCGACTTTGTTGAACAGCCAGATCAGGAAAAACTGCGCCGCCAGCGTGGCGACGGCCAGGTAAAACCCCTTGATGCGCAGCGAGGGCAGGCCAAACAGCGTGCCGACCGCGGCGGTAATCAACCCCGACAGCAATACCAGCGGGATGAATCCGAGCTCGGGGAAAGCAACCATCAGCTTGTAAACCGAAAACGCGCCCACCGCCATGAATCCCCCGGTGCCGAGCGAGAGCTGGCCGCAGTAGCCGGTTAAGATGTTGAGTCCGAGCGCCGCCAGCGAGTAAATCAGGAACGGCAACAGAATCGCATTGAGCCAGTACTCGTTCAGCAAATAGGGCACCAGGGCAAAGGTGACAAACAATACCCCGAAAATGACGTAACGATCCTGGTCGATCGGGAATAGCGCTTGATCGTCCTGGTAATGCGCCTTGAATTGGCCGGTTTCGCGGTAAATCATTAACTCAAACCCTTTCTATAATTTTTTCGCCGAACAATCCCTGTGGGCGGAACAGTAAAAATGCCAACGCCAGCATATAGGCGAACCAGTTTTCGATGGCGCCCCCGACAAACGGTCCGACATAGACTTCGGCAAGTTTCTCGCCCACGCCGATGATCATGCCGCCGATGATTGCGCCCGGCACCGAGGTGAAGCCACCGAGTATCAGTACCGGCAATGCTTTTAATGCGATCAGCGACAGCGAAAACTGGACACCGGATTTGGAGCCCCACATGATGCCCGCGACCAGCGCGACGATGCCGGCAACCGACCATACGATGACCCAGATAGTGTGCAACGAAATGCCGACCGACAGGGCGGCCTGATGGTCATCCGCCACCGCACGCAGGGCGCGGCCGATACGCGTCTTCTGGAAAAAAACGGCCAGGAAAGCGACCATGATTGCCGCCGTGCCCGCAGCGAACATTTCGAGTTTCTCGATATAAACCCCTTTATCGTAAAGCCATTCCCAGGCGCCTTGAGGAATGCCTAGATCGAGCACTTTGACATCGGAACCCCATAGGATATCGCCCATGCCCTCGAGCACGTAGGCGAGTCCGATGGTCGCCATGAACAGGATGATGGGCTCTTGATTGACCAGTTGGCGCAGCATCACGCGCTCGATCAGCCAGGCCAGCGCAATCATAACGGCGATCGTGCCGATGATCGCTAGCCAGATCGGAAAGCCGAATTTTTCCATTAACCCGACCAGCGTCAGCGCCGCGAACAGCGCCATCACGCCCTGGGCGAAATTGAAGATTCCCGAAGCCTTGAAAATCAGCACGAAGCCCAGCGCCACCAGCGAATACATGACGCCCGCCATCAGACCGCTGAGGGTGACCTCGATAAAAAACAGAAAATCAAGCATGTTCATGTGGAACCCCAAGGTAGGCGTCGATTACGTCCTGATTACGGCGCACCTCGTCCGGTAAGCCATCGGCCAGCTGCTTGCCATAGTCGAGCACCAGCACGCGATCGGATAAATCCATGACCACGCCCATATCGTGTTCGATCAACGCAATCGTGGTGCCGAACTGTGAATTGACGTCGATGATAAAACGTGACATGTCTTCTTTTTCCTCGGAATTCATGCCGGCCATCGGTTCGTCCAGCAGCAGCAGGTCGGGTTCGGCCGCCAGCGCCCGACCCAGCTCGACCCGCTTTTGCAACCCGTAAGGCAACTTGCCGACTGGTTTTTTACGGATTGCCTGGATATCGAGGAAGTCGATAATTTGTTCCGCCGCCTCACGATTTTCCAATTCTTCGAGACGCGCCGGGCCCAGGTGCAGCGCTTGCCAGAAGAGATTGGTTTTCATCTTCAGGTTGCGTCCGGTCATGATATTGTCGAGTGTGCTCATGCCCTTGAACAGCGCAATGTTCTGAAAGGTGCGCGCAATGCCGTGGCTGGCCGCCACGTGTGGCGCCATCTGCTTGCGGGTTTCGCCTTTGAAGGTAATCGAACCTTCCTGCGGATGGTAAAAACCGTTGATGACGTTCAGCATCGAACTCTTGCCGGCGCCGTTAGGGCCGATGATCGAGCGAATTTCGCCGCGCTTGATGTCAAAACTGATATCGTCGAGTACCTTCATAATGCCGAAGGAGAGGCTGATATTTTCGACCGAGAGAATTGTCTCTGCCGCGTTTTGCCGGTTCATGCCGCGGCTTCCTGGCTGGCTGCCGCTTGCGCGAATACCTGCGCATCGCAGATGCGAACATCGGCCGCCAGGCTGCCGGTGCGACCATCTTCAAATGTAACCTGGGTTTCTACATGACATTCGGATCGGTCCGAATATAAGGCGTCGACCAGGGTAGTGTAGCGCTCCTCGACGAAATTGCGGCGTACCTTGGCCGTGCGGGTCAGTTCTCCGTCGTCGGCATCGAGTTCTTTGTGCAGTATCAAAAAGCGGTGAATCTGGGAATTGGCCAGGCGGCTATCCGCCGATAAATCCCGGTTGACTTTGTTCACGCATTCGTTGATCAGTTGATAAACCTCGTCGAGGCCGGCGAGGTCGATGTATCCCGAGTAGGCAAGGCCGCGACGTTCGGCCCAGTTGCCAACCGCGTTGAGATCGATATTGATAAATGCGGTGCTGTGATCTCTGCCGTTGCCGAACAATACCGCTTCTTTGACGAAGGAAAAAAACTTGAGCTTGTTTTCGATGTACTTGGGCGCAAACAGGGTGCCGTCGTTGAGCTTGCCGACATCTTTGGCGCGGTCGATAATTTTCAGGTGGCCGTTGTGTTCGTCGAAGAACCCGGCATCGCCGGTGTGTACCCAGCCGTCCTCGGTCTTGGTGCTCGCGGTCGACTCGGGATTCTTGTAATAAGACTGAAATACGCCCGGGCTACGATACATAATTTCACCGTTGTCGTCGATCTTGATTTCGACGTCGATCGCCGGGGTGCCGACGGTATCGGCATAGACTTCGCCGTCGGGTTGAACGCAAACGAATACCATGCACTCAGTCTGACCGTAGAGCTGCTTGATGTTAATGCCCAGGGAGCGGTAAAAATCGAATAACTCGGGGCCGATCGCCTCGCCCGCGGTATAGGCCAGCCGCGTGCGGCTTAAGCCGAGCACGTCCTTGAGCGGTGCATAGACCAGGATATTGCCGAGTTTGTATAACATCGAATCCATCAGCGATACCGGTTCGCGGTTCAGAATTCTGCCGCCGACCTTGCGCGCGTGCTCCATGAAATAGTGAAACAGTTTTTGCTTGATTTGGGCCGCGTCTTCCATGCGGATCATGACATGGGTCAACATGTTTTCGTAAACGGCGGGGGGTGCGAAGTAGTAGGTCGGGCCGATTTCGCGTAAATCGTGATGCACGGTGGATGCGTCTTCCGGGCAGCTGACGCAAAATCCGGCGACGAAGGACTGCGCATAGGAGAACAGGTTGTCGCCTACCCAGGCCATCGGCAGATAGGCGAGTACTTCTTCATCGGCGGTTAGGTTTTCGCGCTCGATTCCGTTGCGCGCGGTAATGATGACATTGTCGTTGGATAACATCACGCCCTTGGGGTTGCCGGTGGTGCCCGAGGTATAAAGCATGATCGAGATATCGCTGCCGTTGCCGGCGGCGATCTCCCGGTCGTAAAAATCGGGATGGTCGTGATCGTATCCAATCCCGAGCTGCTGCACTTGTTCGTAGCTGTGCAGGAAATCATGCTCGTAGTCGCGCAGCCCGCGGGGTTCGTCATAGATGATATGTTCGATCTGCGGGCAGCGTTCCATGATCTCGAGAATCTTGTCGACCTGCTCCTGGTTTTCAACTAGCGCAATCTTGACGTCGGCGTTGTCGAGCACGTAAGCCATTTCATCGGCGACCGAATCCTGGTAAAGCGGCACTGGAATCGCTCCCAGCGACTGCGCCGCGGTCATGCCCCAGTAGAGGCGCGGCCGGTTGTCGCCGATGATGGCGAGCTTGTCACCGCGCTGTAATCCGAGTTGGGCCAGCCCGCAGGCGAGCGCCCTGATCTCGGCCGCCGCTTCGACCCAGGTCCAGGATTGCCAGATGCCGAGATCTTTTTCGCGGATCGCATCCCGGGTCGGGCGTTCTAATACGTGGCTCTGCAACAGCTTGGGAAAGGTGTCGAGGGCAGTGTCCTTATCCTGTTGGTTCATTACGGTTGTTATCAACTCTTTATATTTATTTGGTCTTGTTTTATCGACCGATGCCGGCTGGATTCGACACGGCAGTCGATAAACTGGCGAAGAAGCTTACGTTTACGTAAACGTCCTGTCTAATTGTTATTTGCTACCTGACTTTTGTAGCCAGCTTACATTCAAGCTCGTATTAGAACGCTAAACGCCTGACCTGTATAGTGTATTTACAACTAATATCATTCGCGAGTAAGCGCGAGAGTCATTGGATAATTCAATGATGCCCATTGATTTGGTAAATATCAAAACGCAAAAAGGGGGACAGACCAGAATGGCACTAAGTTAAGCCCAGTTATCGTAGAAAAACAAGAGCCGGACATTGCCTGAAATGGGATAATTAGGCATGAAAAATCCCAACCTGTTTTTGCCAGGATTTCACTTGGCAACCCTGCGTCGAAGACCTCGATCAGCGCGTCAGAAATTGGCTGATCAAGTTGCTGCGATACGTCGAAAGTCTATCGGGCAACTGGCGCAATGCTTTGCAGATTTTGTCCCTTGCCAACTCCTTCATCCTCACCAATTCGGTGCTCAGAGCCGGCGACGATTATTCAGTAAAGAAAACACATTCTGGGGTTTCTTTTCTCAGATACTCGATGCTGATGGCGGCTGCTCTGAGGTGGTGCGCAAGTTTCAAGCTTTTGCTGCGAGTCAGTCATTGGTGTTGCCCTCATCGTCCACTTCTGCCTACTGTCAGGCACGCCGGAAACTGGAGGAATCCGATCTGGAGAGGATTCTGGCACACACCGCCAAGCAACTCATGCGACGAGGCGAAGATCGTGTTTTGCAAGGTCGTCGAGTGGTTGTCGTCGATGGCACTGGTGTCAGCATGCCTGACACCTCGGAAAACCAACAGGCATGGCCTCAAACCCGGCAACAAAAGCCTGGCTGTGGATTTCCACAGGCGCATATTTGTGCGTGTTTTAATCTTCAAACCGGGGCGTTGCTGAGTTACCAGGTGGGCAACAAAAAAAGTTCTGAACTACTCATGCTGCGGGAACAGTGGGACAGTTTCAATCCAGGAGATATTTTTCTTGGAGACAAGGCTTTTTGCAGCTTCTACGATGTTTTCAAGTTATGGAATAAAGGCGTTGATTCGGTCATTACCAAGGGCAGAAGAAAGCTCGTATCCTCAAAGGATGCGGATCAAATACTCGGTGAGGATGATCTGCTTATTCATTGGCCCAGACCGAAATGGACAAAGCAACTGAGCTATAGTCGGGAGGAATGGCAGGACTTACCTGAAAAGCTGGTATTGCGACAGATCAAAGTCAACGTAAAAGAAACCGGATTTCGTACCCGATCGTTTCATATCATCACAACATTGACAAATCCCGGTCGCTATAGCGCCAAGGCAATTGCCGATTTATATTTTCAGCGTTGGGATATCGAGCTGTTCTTCCGGGATATCAAAACCACCATGGGCATGGATATTCTACGTTGTAAAACACCCCGAATGATTCGCAAAGAGATATTGATGTACTTCATCGTTTACAACGGTTTACGCTTGTTGATGCTCAAAGCGGCCGATCAAGCCAACGTACCGATTCGCATGATTGGTTTCAAGGCCAGTGTTCAGACATTGCGGCAATGGGAGCCTCTACTAAAATCAGATCTAAGCAAACAGGAGCAAGCCCGTCTACTGTCATTGCTCTGTGATAGCATAGCCGCGAGCGTCATTCGCCCGCGCCCAGGTCGATTGGAACCACGATGTAAAAAGCGAAGACCAAAAAACTATCAACGATTGACCAAACCCAGGCATCAAATGCAAGAAACTCCTCACCGTAACAAATACCTTGCTGATAGTGCTTAACTTAGTGCCATTCTATACTGTCCCCCGAACGGAATTAGATGTCGAATTGGAGCGTTTTAACGAACCATGAGGTTACTGGTCTTACTAAGCTGCGCGTTTTTGCTGGGTTGGGTACTCAGCTGGATGTATTACGTGACGGCCACGGAGGTAGCCGATTCGGCTCCGACCGACTCGATTGCCCAGCCGTATCCATCGACCACGGTTTCACCATCGATTTCCGCGGACAGTGGCGAAACCCCATTACCCGAATCCGCCGCGGCAAAACCAACCGCAAATTCCGTTTCCATATTGAATATCACATTGGAACGATTGAGAAAGGGTGAGTTCGAAGCCGTCATGGCCGAATACCCGGATATTCAAAGCGAGCTGTCTGAAAGCGATGCCATGGCGCACAGGAAAATCATCATCGACCATGCGCGAGCACTGCTTGAATCCGGCCAGCCCGTCATTGCCCGGGCCTTGCTGACCCTTTACCTGCGACAGGAATATCGAGATGTGTCGGCGCTTTTACTCATGGCGCGGATTCACCGGGATACGGGCAACGATATGGAAGCGATTGAAGTCCTGTTCCAGGCCAGGTCCTACGCATATACGCCCGGGTTAATCGAGCAAACCGACCGAGCCGTTCGATCGGCTGCCAGGCGTTTCAATGCGCAATTATCGGCGCGGAAAGATTACATCGCGCAGTTGAATCTGTACCAACGGCTTACCGAACTAGAGCCCGAATACACCCTGCATTATATTGGCCTTGCCGAGACCTACCTGGCTTTGGGTAATGCCGTCGATGCCCGCAAGGCACTGGCACTCACGCGGCACGATGCTTCCGTTTCGGACAAGGCGAACGACATCGTTCGTCGAATCGAGGCGCAGATGGAACCGGACCGGTATTACGCCGCCGATATTTCGTTACAGGCGCTCGGTAACCAGTTTTTGGTCGATGCGCGGTTGAACAACACACGGGATGCCGTCCTGTTGTTAGACACCGGTGCGTCACTGTCGATCATCAGCACCGAGTTACTGGCTGCGTTAGGCATCCCCAATCGGCCGACGGACCGGATGGCGTGGTTCAGTACCGCCGGCGGCCGCATCAAGGCGCCCATCATTCAACTCGATAGCCTGGTGCTGGACGGCGTCGCGGTCGAAAACATCGAAGTGGGCGTGATCGGCGAGTTTGACAACAACCGGTTCGATGGCCTGCTGGGGATGAATTTCCTGCGCCACTTCGAATTTTTCATCGACCAGAACGCAAACACACTACAACTCAATCCACGCGGATAAAGACTGGGCGAAAGGCCAACTAACTCGCTGAACCCGGGTCTCTGGATTTCCCTCTAGCCCGGCAAACGAGCAAACACGATCGTTATGCCAACGAATCGCGCCGCTACCACGGCATCGGCCTGTCGGGCCCGAATGCACGCGAATTCCTGTCCCGAATCACGCGCGACGGTGTTTCCGGCGATGCACTCAAAATCCGCGATATCAGAGGAACCTTCACCGACACTGTGCCGGCGAAGAAAAAATACGCGCATAATTATTCCTCGTCATTGCGAGGCGTGAAGCGCCGAAGCAATCTTGCAATTTCAGGAAGATTGCTTCGAGGAACCTGCCCCGGCGAAGGCCGGGGCTCGCAATGACGCTGACTAACGGCGTCATCCCGGGAGTTACCCGTCATCCCCGCGCAAGCGACGGTTCGGCGAATCGGAGTGTTACAACGCAGGCACCCAATTCAAATCCGGACAAATTCAGAGTCACATCATTAATACAGTTTCCGGATGCCCTGACCTTCACGAATTCGATACTGTGTACCCGGAATTCCATTAATCACTATGGTATTTATATGTGCTGTTGCTTCGGAGCAAGAATTTGAAATCCGCGATCTATTACCTGTTCATCATCGGTATTTTGTCGGGCTGCGGCAGTTCCGGCAGCAGTACCCCGGAAAAGGAAATTCCGGTGGTGCCCCCGAGCCTGATCGAAATTCCGGTGACCGGTATCCCCGTGGACCTGGGTAGCTTTGACCCGGCGCCAACCGTGGATGCCGGCGGCGGAGTCTGGATGAGCTATTCGCAGGTCTCGCTCGACGGGAGCGGGCTCAAGCTCATCGAGACACGGCTGGCCAGCAGCCTGGACGCCGGCGATAGCTGGACGGATCAGGGCCTGAGCATCAACCCGGCCGCGGCATTCACGATAGGCCCGGATACCGTTGCCTGGGCGCAGGAAGTGTCGCGGCTGGTGTATAACCCGTTTGCGTCCGGGGCCGGTGCGGACCCATGGATTATTCTCTGGCACCGCTACCTGTCCATCCTCAGCGGCAGCGAAACGCTGCGACTGTTCGACAATGGCTGGATCGGTATGAAATCAGGCAATAGCGTGATGACACTTGGCAACGAGCGCAAGCTGTTTACCGGCGCTTTATACAATGCGGCCAACAATTCCACCATCGGCCCGCCGGAAGTGGCACTGGATACACTGGACCCCGCGCTGGCCGATTGTGTCGCTTTTACCGAGCCGGGTGTGCTGCCCAAAAGCAGCGGAATATACATCTCCTTGCTTTGTGCCACCGCCGCCCCGCCCGGAAAAATTATCCTGTTGCGGTGCGATCACCATATGAATAACTGCGGATACCTGGGGGCCCTGATCGATGGCAGCGAGGCTGCTTTGCTCGATAGCGGTTACGACAATTTTTCCGCCTCCGAACTGGTTTCGGTCAATGGCGAAGACTATCTCATCGTTACGCCGAGCGAGGCGACCATTTACCGCGGCTGCGCCATCTACAGGATCCGCGACCTCGACCAGGCGAGCATCGAACGCGAAGGCGGAAGCGCTAAAGCCACGGCGGTATTCGAGGCGCATGGCGATTTCAACGGGGCCTGTGGGTACGTGGAGGGTCTGACCGGGAGCGGCGTCATGATCAGCGAGGCTTTTACGACTTCGGTCCCGGTGTTCAGGCTATTTACCACCGACTATAATTTCTAGCGTCCGAAAAGTTACGGGGTCAGGCTTTACAATCGACATTGCTGCTCGTAACGTTTGTAAAATGTAAGGCCTGATTCCTTTACCCGAACCCTTTTACCAATGACAACCAGAAGTGACCACGTGGCGGAACGGGAATAGCAATGACATGGTCCAATAGATTGATACCACCCAGTTAAGAGATAATGAAACTTAACTGAGGTAACGATAGATGACAACGAGAAAGAAATATACGAAAGAATTCAAACTGGATGCAGTGAGCCTGGTAACTGATCAGGGCTACAGCCGGGCGGAAGCAGCGCGAAGCCTGGGCATCAATGCCAATATGCTGTGCCGATGGGTGCAAGAGGAACAATCGGGTGATGGCCAGGCTTTCCGTGGGAACGGCAAGCTGACACCGGATCAGGAAGAGAACCGTCGACTTAAAGCTGAAATCAAACGCCTGAAAAAGGCGACGGTATTCTTTGCAGCAGAAACGAAATGAAATACTCGTTTATCACCCAACACAAGAATACCTTTCCCGTTCGCCTGATGTGTCAGGTGCTGGGTGTGGACCGGTCATGTTATTACCACTACCGGCGCCAGATGGACACAAGACCGCCTGATCCCGAGCATGAGGAAATGCTGGAGTGGGTTCAGCGGGTTGATGATGCGAGTGATCATACCTACGGCAGCCGACGTATGAAACGGGCCCTGAACTGTCTGGGTTATCCGGTGAGCCGGAATAAGGCGCGGAATTTGATGCGGGAGGCCGGAGTTCAGGTACGTCATCGCAAGAAATTCAAGGTGACCACGAACAGCAATCACAAACAACCGGTGTACGACAATCTGCTTCAGCGGCAATTTGATGTGCCCCAGCCTGATCAGGTCTACGCAGCGGATGTGACTTATGTATGGACCCAGGAGGGCTGGCTTTACCTGGCTGTCGTGATAGATTGAATCGCCCCGGGATTTCCGGAGGCTGTTTTGTGTGAGTCATGCTGCCTCGAATGACTCTTCCAGTTGCTGATAATACATCAGCTCATACTCGACCGGCGGTATATCGCCGATCGATTCGAGTAATCGTCGATGGTTAAACCAGTCCACCCATTCCAGCGTGGCGTATTCGACATCGTCGAGTGCCTTCCAGGGACCACGCTTTCGGATGACTTCAGTCTTGTATAATCCGTTGATCGTTTCAGCGAGAGCATTGTCGTAAGAATCACCGACGCTACCGACAGAAGCATCAATGCCGGCCTCCGCGAGCTTCTCGGTGTAGTGGATCGACAAGTACTGGCTGCCTCGGTCACTGTGGTGAATCAGATCGCCGGCAATCGCTCTTGACCAGACGGCTTGATCCAGGGCATCGAGAACCAGTTCTGCCTTCAGCGAACGACTGACGCGCCAGCCGACGATATATCGAGCGAATACGTCGACGATAAAGGCGACATAGACGAATCCCGACGGCAACCCACAGCTGATTGGGCCGAATCGCGCTAAATTCACGATTCACGAGATCAGCAGGCCGGGCAAGGGAATCGTCAGCGATGGTCGTCCAGCAGTTCTTTGGACCTCTTGTTACACCCCTCAGACCCAGTTCTCGCATCAGACGCTCTACCGTACAACGAGCCACAACAAAACACTCCCGCTTCAATTGGCACCAGACTTTGCGAGCGCCGTACACCTCAAAATTCTCTTCCCAGACGCGTTTAATTTCCGCCTTGAGATGTCGATCTCGAGTTGATCGCTTCGAACAGCGATCTGGGTCCAGTTCTCGCGCCTTGTGCTCATGGTAGGTCGACGGAGCAATCGGCAATCGCTTGCAGATTGGCTCGACTCCGTAATCGACCCGGTGATCGTCGATGAACGACACCATTATTTCGGTCGGCGGCCGAGCTCCGCCTGGGCGAAATAGGCAGAAGCCTTGCGCAGAATTTCATTGGTCTGCTTGAGCTCTCGATTTTCGCGTTCCAGTTCCTTGAGGCGATCTCGCTCGCTCGTAGAGATGCCGCCACGCTTCCCCTGGTCAATCTCTGACTGTCTTACCCAGCGGCGTAGCGTTTCTGCTGTACATCCTATTTTCGATGATATCGATTCAATGGTTGACCACTGGGACTCGTGCTCATGTTGATGCTCGAAAACCATACGAACCGCCCGTTCCCGGACTTCCGGGGAATATCTTTTGTTTGTCTTCATTACCCAATCCTCTCAAGAAATTGAGCCTCCGACAAACCCGGGGCGATTCAGATCTGTGTTTGAGAAAGGTTGTGGGCTGGAGCATGAGCCCTCGGATGAAATCGCAGTTGGTCTGTGATGCCTTGAAGATGGCCGCCTGGCAGCGCCGACCCAAGGCAGGTTTAATCCATCACTCGGATCGTGGGTCTCAGTATGCCAGCAAGGCATTCCGAAAATTACTCAGAATCAACGGGTTCCAGGGCAGCATGAGCCGTAAAGGTGACTGTTGGGATAATGCGGTGGTCGAGAGCTTCTTTGGCAGTCTGAAGCAGGAGCGGGTGCAATGGCGAAATTATCAGACTCGATATGAAGCACAGCAGGATATTCTGCAGTACATATCCAGCTGGTATAACCCATATCGATTACATTCGACGCTGAATTATGTCAGCCCGAATGATTATGAAAAACGACTACTCGAAACGAAGCATGCCGCTTAACTGGGGTGTATCAAAAAGTTTGACCACATCACAACGACCTAGACATCCGGCATAACATCCACCACCCGGAACAGCTCTTCTTCCCATTCCTGCAGTTTGATAATGATTTCTTTCAGATCGTCTTCGGATATGCCGCCGATGCTCTGAGAGGGTCGGACCTTTTTCAGCTGGTCGATCGCCGTGGTGATGTGCACTCGGTCGATTACCTTGATGTATTCGTGTTCTTGCATGATTCTGGCCTCGTTGATCTTGCTTTCCCGAACAGTTTGTTTATTTTACTAGAATCCATTCCCCCGGTGTTGAGCGTTTTCCGTGGACACAATACTTGTTTCAAGTCAGGCAAATTATTCGGCCTGCTTAGAAATAAGTATTGAGTCCCCAGATTTCCGTCCACAGGTGTCACCCCCGCGAAAGCTGCGGTCCGACGTATCGGGATCTCCGAAACTCAGTTCGCAAGAAAATGATGCCTCATCCGAATTGCACTTACATTAGCTGTCAGGCCCGCGTAAGCGGGCATCTTTTAAGCGCTATCATGCTGTGGTTAGGAGATCCCGCTTGCGCGGGAAGTCACCTACTACCGGCATAGCCGGTAGTTTGAATTAAGCCCCCCAGTGGGGGGCTATGGGCCCGTGCCAAGTTTCAGTTAATAGTATTGCATCTCTTTCTGTTGCTCTTCCTTGTCCTTCTTCTCCTGACTTCGGATGTAATCGATCACCTGGGCTTCTTTCAGTCCTATCGTACTTACGCAGTATCCCCTCGACCAGAAATTGAGCCCCTTGAAGTTCTTCTTCCTCCCATATCTCTGGTGCAGAAGAATTGTCGACTTACCTTTCAACTTGCCGATAAATTCCGATACGCTAAATTTGGGCGGAAGCTCCAGGCACATATGGACGTGATCCGGCATTACGTGCCCTTCAACTACTTCCACTCCGTATCGAGTACAAATCTCCTTTAATAGCTCTCCTATTATTTTTCGCGTCGCTCCATATAACTGCCGACGCCGATACTTTGGTACAATCACCATGTGGTACCTGCAGTACCATCGTACGTGGCTCTGGCTTCGCCATTGTCTCAACATGGTTTCTCTCCTCTTTTGGACTTACCAGGCCCAAGGGGAGAGAAACCATATCTCTATCATCGATTCAATGCTTACTCGGCAATGCCCTTGTTATTCACACCGGCATAGCCGGTGGTTTCGGGCATTAAATGACTGACATGGTTAATGTAAGCGCCATTAATGCCT
Source organism: Olavius algarvensis Gamma 3 endosymbiont (assembly GCA_001735895.1). Classification (GTDB taxonomy): domain Bacteria; phylum Pseudomonadota; class Gammaproteobacteria. The sequence goes on from DS021198.1 coordinate 628,317, forward strand.
GACCCCTGTTAACTCCGAGGAAAACACCTATGTCGCTGCCCGGACACATTGATGCCGAGCTACTGAGCCTCGACCCAATCCGCGAAAGCCTGGCCGCATTGCCGCAGGTCGACGTACCCCGCATGCGCCAGGATCACCTCGATCGTTTGCAGGCCGAGTTGCAGCAGCGCGACCTGGGCGGCATTTTACTCTACGACCCGATCAATGTGCGCTATGCAAAGGACTGCCGCAATATGCAGATCTGGACCATGCACAACTCCGCGCGCTATTGCTTCGTTCCGGCCGAGGGTAAGGCGGTCATTTTCGACTACGTCAACTGCGAGCATTTATCCACGGATAACCAAACCGTCGGCGAAACCGGCGCCCGCGAGGGCGTCAAGCTGGAAGAGATGGTGAGGATTACCGAAACCGGCTGCGAACTGGTGGCGAATTATCCGTTCGAGGATAAGCTGCTGAGCTGAAATAAGACCGCGACGCCGGCCTCACCTCATCATTCCTGCGAAAGCGGCGGTCGGGCGTCCCGGAATCTTATTTGAAAACGAACTTCCGGGGTCACTCCCGCAAAAATCAAAAATCCTGACCCTGCACGTTCCTTGCTAACTGTCACCCTGATCCCGCAATAAACTGTGCTGTAAATTGGCTTTCTAGTAAACTTGCGCGCTATGATGGATCGATTCCTGCTCGCGCATGGCGCCGGTCAGTCTGGCGGCAAGCTACTCGATGATTGCCTCAATCAACTGGGCGATATTCCGCCCGAAGCCAATTTCGGTTTTTTATACCTGAGTGAGCAACTGGCCGCCACCGCCGAACCCTTGATCAATCGGCTTAAGGAAGCGACCGGAATCACGGCCTGGGTCGGAACTAACGGCCTCGGCATTATCGGCGGCGCGAAAGAACAAGACCGGGACAGATTTATTTAATCGTTGCAGTTTGCTGATTGACTAAGCTTTTCCTTGCCTCCATTGTTAGCGTTAATTCCTTCTCTAGTTAAATAGATCGTAAATCGGCGTGAGTAAGCATCTCAAATCAGGACAAGTCAGCCTGTTCGACCAGGAAGTCGATTTTCTTGCCGAGCTCTCTTCCAGGGACGGTTGGCCTGACCCAAAAGAATTTCCATTTAATCAACGGAGCGCATCAGTTGGCTCTGTTGTCACCTCTGATCTGCAGTCGTCTGAAAACCCTCTAATAATCACTGGCTATGCTTCCCTGGATAAGTTGATCGGTTTCTGTTCCGAAATCGATGCAAGCAGTACGTCCATCCGTATCCTGCTCGGCAGCGAGCCCCATCCTACCCAGCGCACAGAATTTCGAGTTGAATCGATTTCCTTCCCTGACGAAGTTCGCGAATACTGGCTGGAGCAATCAGTCTCCATTTTACTAAGTGCACAGCTCATTCAGATGATCGAGGATCTTAAGTCTGGACGAATTCAGGCACGTTATATCAATGCGCCACGGAATCGCCTGCACGCCAAAATGTATGTCGGTGATCAGGCGGTCACAATAGGATCGAGTAATTTCTCGGCCAATGGCCTACAGCACCAGCTTGAGGCCAATGTGCGTTTTACCCGGTCGCGAGATAAGAAGCGCTATGCGAGTGCCAGCAGTCTGGCCGTTAATTATTGGGATATGGGAGAAAGCTACAACGACCAGTTGATCGCTCTCCTGGAACAACTACTTCGGGTGGTGAGCTGGCAAGAGGCGCTGGCGCGTGCCTGTGCTGAAGTGTTGGAAGGCGACTGGGCTAAACGTTATCTCGAAATTCAAATGTTGCCCGGAGACTTGCCGCTCTGGCCATCGCAAAAGCAGGGCATAGCACAAGCCTTGTGGTTATTGGAAACCGTTGGCAGCGTGCTCTTGGCCGATGCGACGGGGGCGGGAAAGACTCGCATGGGCGCTTATCTGGTGCGTGCAGCGGTCGACAGAATCTGGAGCACCGGGCGCGTTCGAAAGGGGCGCCCATTCCTAGTGTGCCCGCCATCAGTTGTCGACGTATGGGATCGGGAATCTCGCTCATGCCAATTGCCGCTGGATGTTGAATCTCAGGGAGGTTTGAGCCGTCACTCCACCGAGCGTGGCGCCAACATCGCCGATGCCGCTCGGCGGGCGCAAATTCTTGCGGTTGATGAGGCGCACAACTTTCTGAATGTGACGAGTAACCGGACACAAATGTTGTTGGGCAACATCGCTGATCACGTGATTCTGTTTACGGCGACGCCGATTAATAAAGGCCCGAAGGACTTGCTACGCCTCGCCGATATGTTGGGGGCGGACAACCTGGATGACGAAACGATTGCCATGTTCGAGCGCCTTTTGCGAATGAAGTCGGTTGCCGCGCAAGGCCTTTCAGAGGCGCAAGTAAAGCAGCTTCGCCAGCAGATCCAGCAGTTCACGGTTAGGCGCACGAAGGCGATGCTGAATGCGCTCATCGACCAGAGCCCCCAGGAGTATCGAAGCAAATCAGGTGATCTGTGCCGCTATCCCGAGCATGATTCGAGAACCTATAAACTGGGTGAACCCGAATCCGATTGCAGGATCGCCGAAAAAATCTCCGAAATTGCGGATTCGTTGCAGGGCGTTGCCTATTTGAAGCGCAAACTAGAATTGCCTCCGATATTAAGACGGGAAGGCTGGGATGATGAGAAGTATCTGCGCTCGCGCCTGCTGTCGGCGCGCAAGCTTGCTCGATATATAGTCATGTCCTGTTTGCGCTCTTCACGCGCGGCGCTGGTGGAACACCTGGAAGGTACGGAAGCCGCGATTGCATTTGAGAACCTGGCAGCTTCGGCAAAGAAAAATCCCACGGGGAACCAGCTGGCAAAACTCGCGACATTGAAAGGTCATCCGCCTGGATTGGCTCTTTCCGTTGATGACGCGCCTGAGTGGTTGAGCGATATAGACGCGCACGCTTCGGCCTGCGATCAGGAAATCGAACGCTACCGGGAAATTTCCCGGCTTACACGAAAATTATCTCCGGGTCGAGAGATTGCCAAAGGTGTTCACCTGGCCAAGTTAGCAGGCAATCATGAGCTCTCTATTGCCTTTGACTCAAAGCCGATTTCATTAGCCGTCATTAAAAAATACCTTCTGGAAAAGGCACCTGGTATCGAGGCTGTGATCGCCACCGGTGAAAACAAGAAAGAGCGGCAGAAGATACAGAAGCTTTTCGATCACAGCTCATCCGCCACAGGCATGGTTGCCTTGTGTTCTGATTCCATGTCGGAAGGCGTGAATTTGCAGCAGGCATCGGTAGTGACGCATCTGGACATGCCCACCGTAGTGCGGGTTGCTGAGCAGCGGGTTGGACGTGTCGACCGCATGGATAGCCCGCATAAGACCATTCAAGCCTGGTGGCCTGAAGACGCGGAGCAATTTGCGCTGACCACAGATGACCGGCTCGTCGAACGACTGGAAGAGGTGGATGTTCTCATTGGTTCGAATATGCCGTTGCCGGATTCGATTCGAAGCCAGGGAAAGTCAAGAATCACCGCAAAGGAAGCAATCGAGGAGCAGGAAGCACTGCAGGCTGCGGAAAATACCTGGGATGAGTTACACGATGCTTTACAGCCAGTGCGCGAGTTGACTCAAGGCAAATTTTCGCTGATCGACGATGACGTTTATGAGCAATACAAGCATGAGAAAGCAAGAGTGCTCTCGCGCGTAAGTTTGGTGGAGTCAACGAAGCCCTGGGCATTCTTTTGCATATCCGGCTCGCTACTCGGTGCGCCACGTTGGGTTTTCTTCGATTCAAGCCGGGTCAGGCCATTGGTCGGCTTGACTGATATAACGCGAGCCTTGCGCGGAGTGCTAAGCGACGAGATTGTCAATCTCGAGATGGATGCGAAAGCATCGGCTCAGTTGGATGTCTATCTGAACAGGTTACTCGAAAGTGAAAGGGAGTTGTTGCCCCGACGAAAACGGCGAGCCCTTGAAGAGATGACCGATGTAATGAAAGCATACCTTGACGAGGCGAGCCGCGGGCAGGACCAGAGAGCACTGGAGTTTTTCTCGAAGCTGCTCGATGTGCTCGAAATGGTGGATCGTCGCTATGTGCCAGACTGGGGAGCCATCGCCGATCGCTGGCTAGATCTCATCAGACCCGTGTGGTACGAGAGACTCATGGACCGTCGCAAACGTCCGTTACTGTTGAAAGATATTCGCTCAAATTTAACTGGAGACCTGACGTGGTCAAACTTTTTGATACACCCCAGTTAAGCGGCATGCTTCGTTTCGAGTAGTCGTTTTTCATAATCATTCGGGCTGACATAATTCAGCGTCGAATGTAATCGATATGGGTTATACCAGCTGGATATGTACTGCAGAATATCCTGCTGTGCTTCATATCGAGTCTGATAATTTCGCCA
>DS021198.1:637989-654347 GCA_001735895.1 Olavius algarvensis Gamma 3 endosymbiont
TGGGCGCATTGGTAATCAAGTCACTGCTGGAGCGTAACGCTGTCGCTCCGGATCAGGTGGACGAAGTCATCATGGGTCAAATTTTGACCACGGCAACTGGCCAGAATCCGGCGCGCCAGGCGGCGATGGAAGCCGGGCTGCCGCAGGAATGCCCGTCGATGACGATTAACAAGTTATGCGGCAGTGGGCTCAAATCGGTGCATCTTGCCGCCCAGGCAATCAAATGCGGCGACGCCGACGTGATAATCGCCGGCGGTCAGGAAAGCATGAGTTTGGCGCCGCACGCGCTGCCGAAATCGCGCGACGGCCAACGCATGGGCGACTGGCAGTTGAAAGACACGATGCTGGTCGACGGTTTGATGGATGCCTTCAATGACTACCATATGGGTGTAACCGCGGAAAATATCGCCAAGAAATTCGGTTTTAGCCGCGACGATCAGGATGCTTTTGCCGCGGCGTCGCAGCAAAAGGCGGAACAAGCCCAGGCGGACAATCTATTCGCGCAAGAAATCGTCAAGGTCGAAATCCCGCAACGCAGGGGCGATCCGGTCGTTTTCGACCGCGACGAGTATCCCAAGGCTGGCGTCACCGCCGAGGGCCTGGGCAATCTGCGTCCCGCATTCGATCGCGAAGGTACCGTTACCGCCGGTAACGCTTCCGGCATCAATGACGGCGCGGCCGCACTGCTGATCATGAGCGCGGACAAGGCGCGGGAACTGGGCCTGACACCGATGGCAACCATCAAGTCTTACGCCAGTGCCGGCGTCGATCCGGCGATCATGGGCACGGGCCCGATCCCGGCAACCCGAAAGTGTCTTGACAAGGCCGGCTGGACCGTCGACGACCTCGATTTGATCGAGTCCAACGAGGCTTTTGCCGCGCAATCGATGTCGGTTAACGCCGAATTGGGATGGGATACCGACAAGGTCAATATCAGCGGCGGTGCGATCGCCTTGGGTCACCCGATTGGTGCTTCCGGCGCGCGCGTACTGGTGACCTTGTTGCACGGTATGCAGCGCACCGACGCCGGCAAGGGCCTGGCAACACTGTGTATTGGCGGTGGTCAGGGCGTTGCCCTGGCGGTTGAACGTTAAATATAAACCAAATACTAATGGAGACATGAAATGAGTAGAGTAGCACTGGTGACAGGCGGTACCCGAGGCATCGGCGAAGCCATCAGCGTCGAACTCAAAGATGCCGGTTATTCGGTAGCCGCGAACTATGGCGGCAATGACAAGGCCGCACAGGAGTTCAGCGAACGAACCGGTATCAAGACATATAAGTTCGACGTATCGGACTTTGATGCTGCGCATAGCGGCATCGCCGTGATCGAAGCCGACCTCGGTCCGATCGAAGTCCTGGTCAACAACGCGGGTATCACGCGTGACGGCACCATGCATCGTATGGATTTCGGTCAGTGGGACGCGGTTATTCAGACTAATCTCGCGTCCTGCTTCAATTGTTCGCGGGCGGTAATCGAAGGCATGCGGGAGCGCGAGTTCGGTCGGATTATCAATATCGGTTCGATCAACGGTCAGTGCGGCCAGTACGGCCAGGTCAACTATGCGGCTGCCAAGTCGGGCATCCATGGTTTCACCAAGGCGCTCGCACGTGAGGGTGCGGCCAAACATATTACGGTGAACGCGATTGCACCGGGTTATGTCGAAACCGACATGGTGCGTGCGGTACCGCAAGACGTGCTGGCGAAGATCATCAAGACGATTCCCGCAGGCCGCCTCGGACAGGTGCACGACATTGCTCGCGGCGTACTGTTCCTGGTTTCCGACGAAGCATCGTTTATCACCGGCGCGACCCTCGATATCAATGGTGGTCAGCACATGTATTAGTCAACCCTCAAGGTTGAATCAAGGCCGGAACCCGCTTCCGGCCTTTTTTTTGCCCAGAATTCAATGTAATGATACGACTCTCGATCGGGTTGGTTGCAGGCCGGCGGCGTGCCGGTATTTTCGTTTTGAGTTGGAAACTTTACTTCAATCTTCAGGTAAACTGGCACAAGCAACGACGGCAAACGAGCGACTCATGAGTGAATCCACGGCGCATTATGCGCGAACCGAAACCTCCGATCTGCGTTATCGGGTGTTGTTCAACGGCGAGCCGATCCTGGAATCAAACCAGGCGGTTAAACTCGACGAGCATTATGACGGGCGGGATTTTGCCCCGGTCATCTATTTTCCCGAGTCGCAGATCGCGACCTTGGTTACTTCGAAGTCCGATCGAGTAACCCACTGTCCGATCAAGGGCGACGCGGCCTATTTGAATTTCCGCGAGACGGCCAACAGCATCTGGTTTTACCCCGAGCCCTTGGAGCAGGTGGCTCAGATCCGGAACCACTATGCCTTCGATCAAAGTAAGGGTTTTCTGGTTGAAGTGGCCGATTGAGTCGATTTTCCGAGCTTAGGGGGTCGGCTGCGATGGTTGCCGTTTGTTGCGCGCCACCCCGGATATCGATCCCCGTGAGTCCAAGAGGTGTGACATGATCAAGAGATTATTATTGCTTAGCGGTGTTTTACTCGCCCCGCAGTTGCTCGCCGCTCCTGGCCCTCAGGTGGCAAAGATGTTGCAAACGCCGGCCTCGGCATTCGATTTGTTCCTGGTTCGGCTTTACGAGGCGGGTAAGTGTAATAATGTCATAAAAAACAACAACTTCGATGAAGCCGATTTATGTCTCAGCGCGCTTAACTACGACCCTGAAAAAAATATTCTAACCACTTTCTTTCGGGTTTTCCCCGGCGCCGAAGCGATGGATGATTTCGTCGATCGGGAGTCGGACGGGCGCAAGCAGATCATGCTGAACTTACTCGACAATACCGTCAGGCGCGTCGGTGCGCTCGATACCTGGGGGCTGTTACATAGCACCCCGCTCGGCCATGGTCTGAATATCGGTGCGAAAAACGAAAAATCGTTTCGCCGGGAACTCGCGCAACGAACCTCGACCGCGCTGACAACTTCATACGATGGCGTAGTTTACATTGCCACTCGGCACCATGACGGGTCGATCGAGTACTTTACCAGTAAATAGCGCCATGCAGGCGTGGCGTTGCAGGAAGTCGGTGCCGGCCAATCACCCGGAACTGGAGCACAGCATCGAGGCGGCCTGATCGATCTTGCGGCCGAATTGCAGACGGCGAAAACCGGCCGGTATGTGGGTGAACACGGGAAAGATGGCCCAGCAGAAAAGCAGACCCATCAATATGTAGCGGTAACCAAGCAGCAAACCCGGGTCACTTTTACCGAAAGCTTCCACGGTGTCGTTGCGGTAGGCGTAGCCGTAGAATTTACCCGAACGGCCGTCGTCTTCACCGGCGACGACGACGTAATCGCCGTTTTTGAGGATCCAGGGTTGCCTGACGTTGAGATCGATAACGTTGTTGGTGCCTTGAATTTCAAGTTGGACATTACGGACGTCGATCGCCCGGTATTTTTGAACTATACCCTCGATTTTGCGTAACATGACAGTCATTCCCAAATAAGGTTTACCGGTTTCACTGCGTCCAAAAATAATTTCGTCCAGGTTTACGACCTTTGGTCGCGGGTCTTCGAAACCCTTTACTTCATCTCCTCGTCGTTACGACCCTTAAAGTACCGCTATTAGTAGCTCGCAGGGTCCGGTCCTCATCGGATCGGGACCTCTGCAGTGACGCATTATCGATAATTCTAGGTCAGTTTCAATCAGAATTTATGGAAAATTGCACGCTTGATAACTGGTTCTCATTTGCTGCCAAAATTGCCTTTGGCGGCGGCTCTCCAGAACTTCGGCCTGACCTGGATTTCGTATTTCCAACAAGAGTCAGATTGGGCCTGTGTAGCGCAATTCAAGCCCGCGCGGACGGTTATTTTATTGCCTGTCCATGGATTTCAGATCCTCCTGATCGGTGAATGCACGGGAGCTTTGAAATGCTTGATTGGTGTTTTCGCCGTGCTGACGGCGATCGCTACCGGGCTTCAGCCCTGCGGCGGGATGGAATAGGTGCCGGTGGCGTGGGCGACGATGTCGGCTTCGCTGAATATCGATACCTCGACCACGGCCAGGCGCTTGCCGAGTTTGATGATACTGCCCTTGGCGACCAGGTCGCATTCGGCGGGTTTGCGCAGGAAGTTGATATTCAGACTGGTGGTGACCGCCAGTTTGATTTCACCCAACATGCTCAATACCACCGCAAACATGCAAACGTCGGCCAGCATCATCATGAAGGGACCGGCGATGGTACCCCCGGGGCGTAACGAATTATCGCTATAAGGCAGCACCAGTTCGGCCCGGCCGGATTCGATGTCGCGCAGATAGATACCGGTATCCGCCGCCGAAGGTAATTCGACCTTGATGATTTCATTGAATTTTTCGATGCTGACTTTACTCATTACGGGGCGTTCCGGCGCTTTGGATTGATTTAAACTTGCGTATAGTTAACTGATTTGCCGGCCCGATTGCAAGCCGCCGGCGGCAAGCTTTTATCAAGCTTCGATGGCGATGTCGCCCGGGTTGCCGATGTGATAGGCAAGCACCGATTGCTGCTTTCCTCGCAGCATGATTTGCTGTGATGGAAATCCGCTAAAGTCGGCGCCTGCGAGGCGTACTACCTCGGCGCTTACCACGATGACCGCGTTTAATGCTTTCGATTGAGTCTGCAGGCGCGCCGCGGCATTGACACAATCGCCGATCGCGGAATAGTTTGGCGCAGTAGGGGGTCCCATGGTGCCGACGATTGCCTGCCCGCAGTGGATGCCGATGCCGATTCGCAGCGGATCCTTCAAGTCGTTGCTCAACTTCCGGTTTAGCCGATCGATTCTTGCCTGCATATCGATCGCGCCGCGAATGGCATCCGCGCAACCCCGGTTTAATCCGCGGTTAAGCCCATATAGCGCTAACAGCCCATCTCCCTCGAATTGGGCATAGTGACCATAACTGGCGTTTAGGGCTTCCGACATTTCCAGGAAAAAGCGGTTCAGGATAAACACGACATCGTAGGGTAGATGATGCTCGCTGAATCTCGAAGAATCGCGCAAATCGACGAACAAGGCCACCACCTCGCGTTCCTCGCCGCTGACGCCGCCTTCGTGCCATTCGCCGTCAATATCGAGATCGGGCGGCATTAACGGGGTGATATCGATCGATTTCAACGGCCGGGTCTGGCAGGCCAGGCGCACGTTCGGCGCCGCGCCGATTCGGTCCAGGGCAAATTTTTCGAGCGCCGAAGGCGGCTCCAGTTCGCTCCAGCCCGCGCCAATTCTGACTCGGCAAGTGGTACAGCGACCCCGCCCGCCGCACAGCGAGGCATGCGGTATCGAGTGGTATCTGACAATCTCCAGGATTGTTTGGCCGGGCAGTCCGCTCAAAACCTGGCCATTGATATGCCTGACAGTGACCTCGCCGCCTCTCATTCTCGGACTATTGCGCCAGGCCCGTGCCGCCAGGGTCAGCAGTAACAAGGCGTAAAACGATATCAGTATGCCGTCAGCGAGCTGCTGACTCGCGGATTTGACCGCTGGTTTCGTTAGCCGGATCTCGTTAATGCCGCTAGGCGCAAAAAAGTTTTCCCAATATTGATCGACATAGCTCGATTCAGTCGCATTTTGTCCCCATATTCCCAGTTCGCTGCCGACGCGCAGCATCGACATGATCACCAGTAATGGAATCAATATCGCGAAGGGATAAAAATGCGGGCGCCATCCGCGATACCAGCGAAACAGGCGCAGGAAGAAATGCAGTCCGATGACGACATGGAGCCAGGCGACTAGCAGCAACAGGCCCTGGCGGGAAAGCGCCCAGTCATTGCTCAAAATCCGGGTTAACGCGAATTCATAGTTGATATCGTATCCCTGCAATACCCTGGCGCCCCAGGTGGATGCGACATGGCTTGCCAGTAACGGAATAATCGACAACCCCAGCAGCAGCTGGGCGAGCTCCCAGGCAGGCATGGAGAGAGTTCTACGGCGATACAGCGACACCAGCGCGAGCGCGAAATGGGTCAGCAGGGAGCCGTATATCAACAGCCCGCCAAACCAGCTGCGCCAGAAGGGCGTGACGAATTTGCGCATATTCTCCATGGCCTCCAGCGAAACCAGGCCGAGGATATGATTGCTCAAATGGATTGTGATGTAGCAGGCTAGAATCAGGCCGGTGGTTATGCGCAGGCGCCGTTCGAAGAGGGTTAGGTATTTCATGGGCGCGGTCCATAGCCACCGAACTTCATGTCAACTATCCCGTGGCCTCGACCCGGCCCGTGCTAATTAAGATATCTAACGGTTTCGGCCTGGCATATTTGAGGCGGATCATGCAAGTGAGACTGCGATATGGAGCAGTAGTTCTAGACATTATGTCTAGCAACCTGAACTCAAAATTGAAACGCGGTTTCCGCGATACCCTCAGGGGCGATCGGCCACGTCTTGCGGAATTCGGAACTTGTTGGTGGCTGTAACCCCGGATTGGCTCGGGCGCGGGCAGGCAAGTAACGAGTCACGCGCGGCCCGGGAGAGCCGCGCGTCGATAAGGTCTCAGCTACGGGCGTTGAGCCAGTCGGAAATGGCCGGGGTTACGGTCGCCTGGGCCTTGCCGCTGACGTATATCCCGATGTGGCCGCCCGGAAACGATAGCTCGGTGTAATCCTTGCTGCCGATCAACTGCGGCAATATCTTCGATGCCGCCGGCGGTACCAGATGATCTTGTTCGGCAAAAATGTTCAGCACCGGGGTTTTCAAGTCTTTAAGATCGACCTCGTGCTCGCCGATTTTGAGCCCGCCTTCGACCAGTTTGTTTTGCTGGAAAAAGTCCTTGATGAACTGGCGAAACGCCTCGCCCGCCTGGTCGGGGCTGTCGAAGATCCACTTTTCCATGCGCATGAAATTCTTGACGTTCTTTTCATCGCTGATGATATCGACCATGGAGACATACTTTTGACCCATCAGTTGAAACGGCTTCAAGTTGAGGAAGGTCCAGTTCAGCATTTCCCCGGGTAAATTACCCATGGCGTCGACGATGGCGTCGATATCCATTTGCTGCACCCAATGGCTCAGCATGTTGTCCGGCGTCTTGCAATCCACCGGAGTAACCATGGTGACCAGGTTCTTGACCTTGTCCTGGTGCAGCGTGCTGTAACACAGGCTGAATACGCCTCCCTGGCAGATTCCGAGGATATTGATTTGGTCGACGCCATGGCGTTCTCGAATCACGTCGACGCAGCGATCGATATAGCCATTGATATAGTCATCGAGAGTCAGGTATTTGTCGGCGCGGTCCGGGTATCCCCAATCGATCAGGTAAACGTCCTGACCGGTATCCAGCAAGCCCTTGATAGTGGAGCGATTTTCCTGAATATCGGCCATGTAGGGGCGATTCACCAGCGCGTAGACGATCAGAGTCGGGATCTTGTTTTGCACCACGCCGGCCGATGGCTGATAACGATATAGTTTGAGTTTGTCCTCGGCATAAATTTCTTCGCGCGGGGTAACACCTGCCGAAATCTCATCGGCATCGAGCAGGTTCTTGACACCTTTGCTCAGGTTTTGATTGAACTGCACCAATTCTTCGACCACCTGGTCGGAACGAAACGGAATGTTGCTCATCGGATCAGGCTCCTGCTTTGGCTCGGGTTGCTTTGGATTTTTTGGCGGCGGCTTTTTTAATCGCTGCCTTTTTGCGCACAGGTGCCGCTTTGGCGGCTGCCGCGGGTTTCGCTGCTACTGCGGGTTTCGGCGTTGCGAGTTTACTGTTCACCTGCGTCAGCATCGCCCGGATTTCCTTGAGCTCCTTTTTCAGCTCGAAGTTGTCACGGCGTAGCTGTTGTAAACGCTCCTGCATGGTGTCGATTTCGCGCGTGTTGGGCAGATTCAGCGCACGCAGAGAATCGTCGGTGATTTCACCGTAGTGGCGGCGCATAATCATCAAGCGGTTGACCATGTCGCCGTAAAGGGTCTGGTATTCTTCGCCCATTGCGAATTCGGCGTAGTGGGCTTCGCTGATCTCGACCCAGAGGTCGTAGAGTTCGCGCAGGGATTTGGGCAGGTTGTCGCCGTTCAGCCCCAGCAGGCGGTTTTGGAAACCCTGGATCGACTCGAGCGCGATACGCAGAAAGGCCTGGTTGAATTTGAAGTTGGCTTCCTGGTATTCGAGCGCCAGTTGCATGCCTTTTTGCTGCTTTTCCTGTGGCTCGCGGAAATAACCCACACCCGGCGCTTCGAGCACCTTGCCCAGCGGGTCGACCATCTCGCCGAGGTTGAATACCGAGGTATTCATGCCGGGCATGCCGGAAAATTGCTGCAGCGATCGCTTCATTTGCTCCAGCCAATTGTTGATCGCCTCGGTCGGGGTGGCGCCTTCGGTAAAGCCCTTGCTGATTTGCTCGGCCATGGCGAAATATTCCTTGCCCATATCCATGCACTTACGCATGGCCAGTTCCATATCGGGCTGAGTTTTTCCTTCGCAGGCCTTGCGCCACAGTTCGAAACTCTGCGCCCACAGATCCGATTGACTGGCAGTGCCGCCGGTACTGGCGGTTTTGGCCATATCGCTCCAGGCGTCGACAAACTGCTGCTGTGCCTTGAACCACTGCTCGGCCCAGGAATTATTTTCGCTCATGTTGATAACTCGTTCAATTTTAGATTTTCAGCATAGCATAATTTATTGTGCACCGCAACATAAGTGCCTCAATCTTGATCTGAATCAACCCCAAAAAAAACGGGCCTTAAGCCCGTTTTTTTATCCAATTGCCGCGCATGTACTGCGTTGTATCGTCAGGTCATATACATGCCGCCGTTAACCGGCAGGTTGGCGCCGGTCATGTAGGTATTACGATCGTCGGTCAGAAAACTGACGACATAGGCGATTTCGTCGGGAGAGGCCATGCGGCCCATCGGCACTTGCTGGATGATGGAATCGCGCACGTCCTGCGGAATCGCGTCGGTCATTTCTGTCTTGACATAGCCGGGAGATACCGAGTTGACGGTAACGCCCTTGGCGGCAAGTTCTTGCGCGACAGCCTTGGTGAATCCGTGCAGGCCCGCTTTGGCGGCCGAATAGTTGGCCTGTCCGAATTGTCCCTTTTGCCCGTTGACCGAGGAAATATTGACGATTCGGCCGAAACCGTTTTCGGACATACTATTTACCACGTGCCGGGTCACGTTGAAAGCCGAGTCGAGGTTGGTACGCAGCACGGAGTCCCACTGTTCCGGGGTCATGCGGCGTAAAGTCTTGTCGCGGGTAATACCGGCGCAATTGACCAGTATATCGACCGCACCCATGGTTTCCTCGACATCGTGTAACATTTTCTGGCTGGATTCGAAGTCGCTGACATCGCAGGCAACGACTTCGAAATCATAACCTTCGGCCTGGTGTTTTCGCTGCCAGCTCTCGGCCTGTTCAGCTTCCGGGGGAAAATAGCCTGCGATGACTTTACGACCCTGATCGGCCAGTGCGATACAGATCGCGGTGCCGATTCCGCCGGTTCCTCCAGTGACGAGTGCGATTTTTTTTGGATTCATATTCCTGTCACTCCTGTGCGCTGTTTGAGTGCTGCGTTGCAGCATTATGTTGCAGTGCAAAAAATAGAAGTAAAAGCCGGAAGTGTCAAGGGGATCGCCGAAATAAATAAATTAAATTATTCAAATCAATGACTTAATTATTTTTAGTTTCGTCTTCGTCAGGGCTCAAGCCCATCATTTGACGCCAGGAATCGATGTTTTTCTGGGTCATGTCGGTCCAGAAGGCCATCGGATTGTGACGCGTCATACCTTCTACGGCCTTACCGAACTCCCGCTGTTGCTGCTGGAAGAAATTCATTCCCTGGCCGATAAAATCGGAAAATCCGAGATGGGTGCCGGCGTTGTAGAAGCGGATGAAACGTTCCAGATTATCGTTCGAGAATAGCGGATTGGTCTCCGATTCCTGTTCGAAAATAATCTGCAGCAGGATACTGCGGGTGATATCTTCTTCGCTTTTTTTGTCGATCACGACAAAGGGAATTTCTTCGAGCACCAGGCTGCGGATTTCCTGCAAGGTTACGTACTGGCTTTTCTCGGTATCGTAAAGCCGCCGATTTGGATATTTCTTGATGATTCTGGGATTGGTCTCTTCACTCACTGCGCGTTTCCCGCCTGTATTAAATGGGCAAGTGTAACCTATTTTTCTCTGGGCACTCTTCCCATCAGGTAAAACTCGTCGTTAGTGCGCATGCTCGACATGTTGACCAGCCGGTTCGACAATCCGAAGAATGCGCTAATCGCGCCGATGTCCCAGATGTCTGCTTCGTCAAAGCCGAATTCCCGCAGGCGCCGGTGATCGTCGTCATTTATAGTCTCCGCCTCGCGCGACACCTTGAGCGCATAATCGAGCATGACCTTTTGCCGCTCCGAGATGTCGGCCTTGCGGTAGTTGGACGCCAACTGATCGGCTATATAGGGGTTTTTGGCGCGAATCCGCAAAATTGCACCGTGCGCGATGACGCAGTACTGGCATTGATTGCGCGCCGAAGTCGCGACTACGATCATTTCGCGTTCGGCCTTGTCCAATCCCGGGGATTCCTTTTCCATCAGCGCGTCGTGATAGGTGAAGAAGGCTCGAAACTCGTCGGGACGCCAGGCCAGCGCAAGGAAAACATTGGGTATAAAACCGGATTTCTCGGCAACGGCTTCAATGCGCTCGCGCACATCCTCGGGCAAGCTGTCGAGCTGGGGTATCGGGAAGCGACTGATAGGGTTTGGATTCAAGCTGGGCCTCGCAAAATCACGATTATGAGGTATTCAACTGTAATTGAGTTGATAACTCTCGGCAATCGAATTGATCCGGATACGGTAGTGATTGGTGCTAGAGGAATGGCTCAGGCTGGACTTATAGCGATGCTGGAAATATGAAAAGCAGCGGCAAAATACCTCGAGGATTATTCTCGAACTACCCTGAGAACTTCGCTTGGCTGTTCCGGTATCAAACCACGCCAGACGGTTTCGATCAGCTCGTTATAAAACTCGGGCAATGGTCGGTCGATGAGGCCGTCGAGCCGTAAGTGAATCATACGGATCGTGCCGCCGAAAACGCTGGAGGTAATGATCCAGTTGTCACCCCGGCATATCTCGCCGTTATCCACTCCCCATTCGACAATATCGCGCATGGTGCGAAATGGCGCAGCGGTGCAGGCCGGCTTTTCCTCGGGCAGAAATTCGCGGTGCTTTGCATGTAACATGAATTCGACGATCTCGCGCCGGCTTTCGGTATATTCGAACAGCAGCCTGATGATCTCGTTGCAGCGGCCGACGTTGGTCAATTCCATGGATATAACGTCGTCGATCATTTCCTCGAATTCATTGAGTAAATGATAATAAAGTGCGCGTGCGACGCCTTCCTTGCCGCCGAAGTGATTGTAAATCGACCCAATGCTGACGTTTGCCTTGCGCTGGATATCGTGCACCGACACATTGTGGAACCCGCGCCTTACGAAAAGATTGAGTGCAGCCGTCAGAATGCGGCAATCCAGGGGTTCGGGCACGAGTTCTTTATCTTTGAGATAAGGCATTTGGGTTTTATTATTTCTATTCTATATTGTGAACGAATCCTATCACTATTCCCACTGCACTTGCGATATGGAATTCACATAATCGATTTTCCCGTACTATCAACAATAACGGTTGCCAGCCGAATAAAGTCATTCAGAGTCCGGTTGAATAATTCGCCGGCAGACCTTGGGAATTCATTTGGTAATAGTCCAATTGTTGTAATATAAAAGACGATCTGAAAATTTGACCGCCAACTATATAAATACATGAAACCTGATACTAGTGATCCGGAAATCGTTCGGATATTTGATCGGCTCGCCTGCGGCAGACGCTCGATTCGAGGCTTTCTAAACCAACCCGTCGCGCAGGAAATTCTCGAACGGATCTTCGAAACGGCGGCTTCGTCGCCGTCGAATTGCAATACCCAGCCTTGGTACAGCTATGTTGTGTCCGGAGAAATGCGTGATAAGTTGAGCGGCATTTTCATGCAAACTATCGGGCAGGGTAACTATGCATTCGATTTTCCTTATGACCCCAAGTACGAGGGAATATTTCGACAGCGCCAACTCGATGTCGGGCTGCTGCTATATAAAGCGTTAGGCGTCACGCGTGAGGATAAGGAAGGCAAGCGGCAGGCTTTTCTGCGTAACCTCGAATTTTTCGATGCGCCGCATGTCGTGTTTATATTCATGCCACAGTGGTGCGGAATTCGTGAGGCCTGCGATGTCGGCATGTATGCACAAAACCTGATGTTGACGATGCATGCGCACGGCATTGCCAGTTGTCCGCAAACCATTCTCGGTTACGATGCCGATTCGGTGCGTCGCGAACTAGACATCGACGTCGGTATGAAACTGTTGTTTGGTATTTCGTTTGGTTATGAAGATCCCGATTTACCGGAGAACCGGATTGTTCCCGAGCGCGCCACACTGGCTGAGACGGTGCGGTTTTATAGTTAAGGCGGCTCGAACACCGTGGATGCCACGCAGCACCGCGAAATGCGTTTCATCGTCAAACGGATCGCCGGCGCCTGGATTCGTTTGCCGGCAGTCGGTCATGAGATGAATTCCGCCCGGTTCGTATTTCCAAAGTCAGCCGCGCAACGGCCCGCGGCCTCGACCAATGGTGACCCGGGTAGCGTCCGTATCCTGTGATAATCGATCCGCTGTCGATACCTAAACCGCAGGCTGACGGCGTTGCAATTGCAGCGCCATTGCGTATTATCGTGCGCTGGTACCATCGATATCGACACCACCAAACCCGACCTGTCGAGCGGTCGGTGCCAGGCTCGCCGACTATTTGCATTTTTTACCAATGGCTGGAAAGGGAAAATGTCTGACTATCAAGCCCCATTAAAAGATATGCAGTTCGTAATCGACGAACTGGCCGATCTGCCCGCGGTAGCCGCGCTGCCCCCGTTCGGGGACGCGACTCCCGATCTGGTCGAAGCCGTGCTCGAGCAGGCTGGAGTTCTCGCCCGGGAAGTGTTTTCCCCGCTTAATCAACCCGGGGACGAACACGGCACGCGCATCGAAAACGGTATTGTGCTAAGCCCGCCCGGGTATGCGGAAGCTTACCGGCAATTTGTCGAAAGTGGTTGGCAGGGAATCGGCAAGGCTACCGCTATCGATGGGCAGGGCCTGCCGTTTCTGGTGCACTCGGCGGTCGCCGAAATGTGGTACGCGTCGAATATGGCCCTGGCGTTGTGCCCGTTGTTGACGTCCGGCGCGATCGAGGCGCTCGAATTACACGCCGCCCAAGATCTGCAGGATCTCTACTTGCCGCATATGATTAGCGGTGCGTGGAGCGGCACGATGAACTTGACCGAACCGCAGGCCGGCACCGACCTCGCCGCGGTTAAGACCAGTGCCGAACGCGACGGCGACGTTTATCGGATCAAGGGTCAGAAAATATTCATCACCTGGGGCGAGCACGAGCTGTGCGACAATATCGTACACCTCGTGCTGGCGCGCCTGCCCGATGCGCCCGCGGGCGTGAAAGGCATTTCGCTGTTCCTGGTGCCCAAGTACCTGGCCGACGAAGACGGTTCCCGGGGCGCGCGCAACGATCTCAAGGTGATCTCGGTCGAATCGAAGATGGGTATTCATTCATCGCCCACCTGTGTGATGTCTTACGGCGATAATCAGGGCGCCATCGGATATCTGGTGGGTGAAGAGAACAATGGCCTGGCCTGTATGTTTACGATGATGAACAACGCCCGCCTCGAGGTTGGCATGCAGGGGGTTGCGATCTCCGAACGCGCCTATCAGCGAGCGCTGGCGTTTGCCCGGGAACGGGTACAGGGCGTCGCCCGCGGGCATAGTGAGCGCAGCACGATTATCCACCATCCGGACGTGCGCCGCATGTTGATGCAGATGCGCGCGATTGTCGAGGCGGGACGGTCCCTGGCCTATTACACCTCGGCGCAAACCGATCTCGCGCATCATGCTCCCGCCGAGTCGGAGCGAGTATCCCGTCAGAACCGGGTCGATCTGGTGATACCAATCGTCAAGGGTTGGTGTACCGAGATGGCGCAGGAGGCGACTTATCTCGGCGTGCAGGTACACGGCGGAATGGGGTTTATCGAGGAAACCGGCGCCGCGCAGCACATGCGTGACGCCAGAATCCTGACCATTTACGAAGGCACCACCGGAATCCAGGCTCTCGATTTGATGGGGCGCAAAATGCTGCGTGACAAGGGTCAGGCGATGGGCGAGCTAATCGCGGAAATGGAGACCTTGCCGGCGCGACTCGAAGCCGCCGGTGGCGCTATTACGCCGCTTGCCGCGGGTTTCGCAACGGCGCTGGCCGCACTCGAGGAAGCCACCAGCTGGTACATGAGTAATGTCTCCGAGGATCCGGACCTGGGCAGCGCCGTCGGTGTCGATTACATGATGCTGACCGGCAACGTCGTTTGCGCCTGGTTAATGGGGCGGGCGGCGCTGGCGGCGCAAAAGCATATCGAGGCCGGCAGTAGCGACCTTTATTATCAGCACAAAATCAAGACCGCGCAGTTTTTCGTCGAACACATCCTGCCGCGTAGCGCGGGGCAATTGCAGATGGTCAAAGCGGGATCGTCCAGCGTCATGGCGATCGACGCGGACGTCTTTTTGTAGTTCAAGCGCAACTAATCGTGCCGCAACCCAGCAGGATACAAGGCGATCAGTTTTTGCGCGCGGGCTTCAGGTTTTTCACGCCGACGCCGACACGCTGGGGTGATTGCGACATGTTCGGTCATGTCAACAACGTGCAGTTTGTGCGCTACTACGAATCCGGCCGACTCGATTACTTCCACCGCCTGCTCGATGTGAGCACCGGTCCGGATGTGCATAACAGCCTGATAATCGCCGATATCCATGTCACTTTCCTGCGCCAGATACACCATCCCTGCGCGCTCGAGGTCGGCTCTCGCATCAGCCGGCTCGGCAAGAGCAGCTTCGACTTCGAGGCCGCGCTGTTTGCGCCTGACGACGAAACGCCTTACTCGACCGCGCGTGCGGCCTGCGTCTGGTTCAATTACCGTGAAAATCACAGTGCGCCGATTCCACCGAGCGCGCGCGCCATCATCCAACAATTCGAGGGGATCGAATCATGAGTGAATTGCAGTACCTGCAAATCGAGAGACACGACGCCGTGGCGCTGGTCAAGTTCAACCGGCCCGAGGTTTTGAATGCCCTGTGTATGGGGCTGATGCTTGAAATCGCGCAAGTTTTCGGTGAACTCGAAGCGGATGAAGCCATCGCCGCCGTGGTGCTTACGGGTAACGACAAGGCCTTCGCGGCCGGCGCCGATATCTCTGAAATGAAAGCGGTCAGCTATCAGTACATGCTCGAAGACGGTGGTTTGACGCGCCACTGCGACAGCATCGCCGATTTCGGTAAGCCGGTGATCGCGGCGGTCGCCGGTTACGCCCTGGGCGGCGGTTGCGAGCTGGCGATGATGTGCGACTTTATTATAGCGGCCGACAATGCCAAGTTCGGTCAACCCGAAATCACGATTGGCACCATCCCCGGTTTCGGGGGCTCACAACGGCTTACCGGTCTGGTTGGAAAATCCAAGGCCATGGACATGTGTTTGACGGGACGCATGATGGACGCCGCCGAAGCCGAACGCTGTGGCCTGGTGTCGCGGGTAGCGCCAGTGGATGCCTATCTCGATGTCGCGCTGGAAGCGGCGGCGAAAATCGCAGGATTTTCGCGTCCGGTAGTCGCCATGGCCAAAGGCGTGGTAGATCTGGCGCTGGAAACGCCGCTCACTCAGGGTATCAAGAGCGAACGCCAGATGTTCAAATCGACTTTCGCGCTCGAAGATCAGAAAGAGGGGATGGCCGCTTTCGTCGAAAAACGCAGCCCGGATTTCCAGCATCGTTGAAATTCGGATTTCGGGAACTATCATTAATCCGGTGACAATATATATCGTATTCAGGAGCTCAAGAAAGCGTCAGATCAAGGCGCGACTCGCCGCCAATGGTTATTCCATTGGCAAGAGTTGCAACGCGGAGCTGGCGCTTTCTTGAGCCCCCTAACTATTTGATATTAAATAAGATAGGCCATCGCGTGTCTGCCCACAGGCGGCGTTATCAGAACTTGCTGTAGAATAACTACAGCGGCGTTCTGATGCCTTGCTGTGAGCAGACACGCGATGGCTGAATGCGACATATATTGTCGCCGGATTAATAGCAATTCTGGCCAATTATTCCGGCCCAGCACTATCAGTTTTACGACAGTATGTTAGAATATGCGCCGGCAGATTTCGAGCTCCATAGAATTTCTTTGTAAATCAATAGTTTGCAGTGGTTTTTGCGCCTTTATAATAGTATCGGCGGCGGCTTTATATTTTGCGATTGACGGGTCAAAGGCCGA
>DS021198.1:655399-693202 GCA_001735895.1 Olavius algarvensis Gamma 3 endosymbiont
AGACAGGCGGCTTCCGAAAAGATGAGTATCGCCATCGGCAAGATGGTAAAGGAAGATCCCTCGTTTTATGTCGAAACCGACGAAGACAGCGGCGAAACCATCATCAAGGGTATGGGCGAGCTACACCTCGATATCAAGGTCGATATCCTGCGTCGTACCCATATGGTCGATGTCGAGGTCGGCAAGCCGCAGGTGGCTTATCGTGAAACTATCACCCAGCGGGTCGAAGACAGCTATACCCACAAGAAGCAGACGGGTGGTTCGGGTCAGTTCGGTAAGATCGATTATATCGTCGAGCCGGGTGAAACCGGGAGCGGTTACGAGTTCGAGTCCAAGGTTACCGGCGGTAACGTGCCGCGTGAATTCTGGCCGGCAATACAAAAGGGTTTCGGCAGCTGCATGGACGAGGGCGTGCTTGCCGGTTTCCCGCTGCTCGATGTCAAGATTACCCTGTACGATGGCGCTTTCCACGCGGTCGACTCTTCGGCAGTGGCGTTCGAGACCGCCGCCAGAGGCGCCTACCGTCAAACCATTCCGAAGGCTTCGCCGCAGCTGATGGAGCCGATCATGAAAGTCGACGTATTCGTGCCGGAAGACCATGTAGGCGATGTCATCGGCGATTTGAATCGCCGCCGCGGCATGATTAAGTCGCAGGAGCCGACGCCCACCGGTGTGCGGGTCAAGGCGGACGTACCGCTGTCGGATATGTTCGGATACATCGGCGATTTGCGCACCATGACCTCGGGTCGCGGCCAGTTTTCGATGGAATTCGAGCACTATATGCCATGCCCCAAGAATGTTGCCGACGAAGTCATCAAGGAAGTCAACGAGCGGCGTGCGGCCAAATAAGGGTAAGCTATTGATTGGCGCGGTGAAATTGGGCTTCACCGCTATTGACATGGCTCGGGGGCGTGTAGAGAATACGCACCTTGCTGGAGGGGTTCCCGAGTGGCCAAAGGGGACAGACTGTAAATCTGTTGGCACTGCCTTCGGTGGTTCGAATCCACCCCCCTCCACCATCATTTATACGGGCTGCGGCCCGTATAAATGATGGTGCCGGGAGAACCGACTCAGAGTAAAAATTAGCATTGCTAATTTTTACTCTGAGTCGGTCTTAAAAACCCCGGTGACAACATGATTATTAGGGGCGCGGCCACCGATCCACACCCCGATTATCGACTCCTATATATAAGGAGTCCGAAAAGGCGTAACATATTGCGGTTTCGCGGGTGTCGTATAGTGGCTATTACCTCAGCCTTCCAAGCTGATGACGCGGGTTCGATTCCCGCCACCCGCTCCAGATTTGAAGTTGAGCTGAAAGTTTAGGCTCATATAGCTCAGGCGGTAGAGCACTTCCTTGGTAAGGAAGAGGTCACTGGTTCGATTCCAGTTATGAGCACCATGTCGATGCGTGATACAAGGCATTTTGCCTCGAGCACGCGACGTAAAACAAAAAGGCGCGACTTTTTGTTTTGCTTCATTTTCACCGGTTAGGCCGGCGAAAATTTTGGCGCCTGACCTGCATGGATGTAGGGAATGCAGGTTTTACGGGAGCAATTATCCGGGATCTCGTCGAGCTGGAAAGATGTTCGGTTACAGGGGCAAGACGTAGCCGGATAGTGCGATAAAGTTGTAAGATCCCCGCCGCGCAGGCTTGCGCGGGGATGACGCTGGAGAGGGAGACAGTTTAGGAAATGCTCGGCATTTCCTAAACTGTCTCTAGATTATTTGTATTCATAGGAAGCGAAACTATGTCAAAAGAAAAATTTGAGAGAACCAAGCCCCACGTCAATGTGGGCACCATCGGTCACGTAGATCACGGTAAGACGACGCTGACTGCGGCCTTGACCAAGGTGATGGCGGAGCAGCAGGGCGGTGAAGTCAAGGCCTTCGACGAAATCGACAATGCGCCGGAAGAAAAGGCGCGCGGCATCACGATTGCGACCTCGCACGTGGAGTACGAGTCGAACAATCGTCATTATGCGCACGTCGACTGCCCGGGCCACGCGGACTATGTCAAGAACATGATTACCGGAGCGGCGCAGATGGACGGCGCGATTCTGGTAGTTTCGGCGGCGGACGGCCCGATGCCGCAGACGCGCGAGCATATTCTGCTGTCGCGCCAGGTGGGCGTGCCTTATATCGTGGTCTACATGAACAAGGCGGACATGGTCGACGACGAAGAGTTGCTGGAACTGGTGGAGATGGAAATCCGTGAACTGCTGGATGCCTACGACTTTCCGGGCGACGATACACCGATTATCATCGGATCGGCGCTGAAGGCGCTGGAAGGCGACGACAGCGAGATCGGGGTACAGTCGATCGTCAAGCTGGTCGAGGCCCTGGACTCTTATGTACCGGAGCCGGAGCGCGCCACCGACGGTGATTACCTGATGCCGGTGGAAGACGTATTTTCGATATCGGGACGCGGCACGGTGGTCACGGGCCGAATCGAGCGCGGTGTGGTCAAGGTGGGCGAGGAAATCGAGATCGTGGGTATCAAGGATACCGCGAAGACGACCTGCACCGGTGTCGAGATGTTCCGCAAGCTGCTGGACCAGGGCGAGGCGGGCGACAACGTAGGAATTCTGCTGCGCGGCACTAAGCGTGAAGAAGTGGAGCGCGGGCAGGTGCTGGCGAAGCCGGGATCGATCACGCCGCACACCAAGTTCGAATGCGAAGTCTATATCCTGTCGAAAGAAGAGGGTGGGCGTCATACGCCGTTTTTCAACGGTTATCGTCCGCAGTTTTACTTTCGAACCACGGACGTGACCGGCGCCTGTGAATTACCGTCGGGCGTTGAGATGGTGATGCCGGGGGACAACGTGAAGATGGAAGTGCAGTTAATCGCACCGATCGCGATGGATGACGGCCTGCGATTTGCGATCCGCGAAGGCGGACGTACCGTGGGTGCCGGTGTCGTATCCAAGATTATCGAATAAGACTGATATTAGCATTGCATCGGGGCGGGAGATGGGCTACCATCCCCGCCCTTTGTTTGATGGCGGGAGCGGGTGAAGCGACTGTCAACAGATTAGGACAGTAGCTCAATTGGCAGAGCAGCGGTCTCCAAAACCGCAGGTTGGGGGTTCGATTCCCTCCTGTCCTGCCATTATTGTGAAGATTCGAGGTATTTTTTGTGGTCACCAAGACCGAACCCACATCGTCGGCATTCGATACGTTTAAATTAATGACTGCCCTGCTGGTGTTAATCGCCGGCGTAGTCGGCTTTTATTACTTTGAAGATGAATCGCAGTTGTTGCGTGTACTCGGCATGCTGGCGATTGCGGTGCTTGCGGCCTTTATAGCGGCAACTTCCGAACCGGGACGGCGCGGCCTTGCATTCGTCAAGGATGCGCGGGTCGAGGTGCGCAAGGTTGTGTGGCCGACGCGTCAGGAAACACTGCAAACCACGATAGCGGTACTGATTATGGTTATTCTGGTCGCAATTATGTTGTGGCTATTCGATACGTTCCTTGGATGGGGCGTTGGCAAGTTATTGGCTTAAGAAATGGCTGACCAAGAAGATAAAGTAAAAACTACCGGCGCGGCAGAAGATGCCAGCGACGATATTGCAACGCTAGAATCTGTTGCAGAACCGGCAGCCGCTGATGAAGAGCAGGTCGCCGCAGAGCCCGTCGCGGAAGCTACGGTCGTTGCGGATCAGTCGGTTACCGAAGAGCCGGTGACGGAAGCGGAAGACGCAGCGGCTGTGGCGGAGAAGCAACAGAATCCGAATCAGCGCTGGTATGTCGTGCATGCCTACTCTGGATTCGAGTCCTATGTGAAAAAAGTGCTCGAAAGCCGGATTGCCACTTCACCGCACAAGAAAAAATTCGGCGACATCATGGTGCCCACCGAAGAAGTGGTTGAGATGCGTGAAGGAAATCGCCGTAAAAGCGAACGCAAATTTTTCCCCGGTTACGTCCTGGTGCAAATGGAAATGGATAACGACACCTGGCATATGGTCAAGGAAGTTCCCAAGGTACTTGGATTTATCGGCGGCACTAGCGATAAACCCGCCCCGATTACCGAGGACGAGGCGAATGCGATCCTGAATCGCGTCGAGGAAGGCGTCGATCGTCCGCGTCCGAAGGTGCTGTTCGAAGTGGGCGAGGTGGTGCGCGTAAACGATGGACCGTTTAATGACTTCAACGGCGTGGTCGAGGAAGTCAACTACGAAAAGAGCAAGATGCTGGTTTCGGTACAGATTTTTGGCCGTTCCACACCGGTCGAATTGGCTTTCGGTCAGGTAGAGAAAGGTTGATTTGTTAGCTCGAAGGGGACAGATCTAGATCTGTCCCCAGAAATCGGAGTCGTTGAAAATTGAAGATTTCGGTCTTCACGACGGGGAGGGTGTCCTTTGAGACATCCGCTTGCACCCGGGAGAGCTTAAATGGCTAAGAAAATAGAGAACTACATCAAGTTGCAGGTGCCTGCCGGTGCTGCCAACCCGAGTCCGCCGGTCGGACCCGCCCTGGGTCAGCACGGCCTCAATATCATGGAATTCTGCAAGGCTTTCAATGCGCAGACCCAGGATGTCGAAAATGGAATGCCGCTGCCGGTTGTGATTGCAGTTTATTCCGACAAGAGTTTCACCTTCGAAATCAAGACGCCGCCAGCGGCCGTGCTGTTACGCAAGGCGGCGGGTGTTGCCAAGGGCAGCGGTACGCCGAATTCGGAAAAGGTAGGCACGGTAACCCGCGCACAGCTGGAAGAGATCGCGACTACCAAGATGAGCGATTTGAATGCCAACGACATGGATGCGGCCGTTCGCATCATCGCCGGTAGCGCCCGCAGTATGGGCCTCGATGTGGAGGGTTTGTAGGATGGCCAGAATGTCAAAGCGAATGGCGGAAATTCGCGCCAAAATCGACCGCAGCCGGCAGTATGCAATCGACGAAGGCTTAATCCTTTTAAAAGAATGCAGCACCGCGAAGTTCGATGAAACGGTCGATGCGGCGATAAATCTGGGCGTAGATCCGCGTAAATCGGATCAGAATGTGCGCGGCTCCAGCCTGTTACCCAACGGCACTGGCAAACAGGTCCGCATCGCGGTCTTCACCCAGGGTGACAATGCCGACAAGGCCAAGGCGGCCGGTGCGGATGTGGTTGGCATGCAGGATCTAGCGGATGCGATGAAAGGCGGCGATTTGAACTACGACGTGGTGATCGCCAGCCCCGACGCCATGGGTATCGTCGGTCAACTGGGTCAAACCCTTGGGCCGCGTGGCCTGATGCCGAACCCCAAGGTCGGAACGGTATCGCCCGACGTCGAAACTGCGGTAAAAAATGCCAAGGCGGGTCAGGTGCGCTACCGCACCGACAAGGGTGGCATCGTGCACTGCACCATCGGTAAAGCCAGTTTCGAGGTAGCGCAGCTGCGTGAAAATCTTGAGTTCTTACTGGCCGATCTGAAGAAGGCCAAGCCGAGTTCGTTGAAAGGTGTTTACCTTAAGAAGATTTCAATCTCGACCACGATGGGTGCGGGATTTGCAGTTGATCAGGCGTCGCTGGCGCTGAAATGACATCGGCCTAAGCCGATGTCATCCCGGAATTCGCGAAGCGAATATCCGGGAGCTCGCAAGGATTGTGAGATCCCCGCTTGCGCGGGGATGACGGAGAGAGAGTTACGAGATCCCCGCTTGCGCGGGGATGACGGATAGTTGGGACTTTGAGGCGGTCCGCCCTGGCGGGCCACTCGTCAAAGACCGTGGGTGATGAGTCAACGCTCATCTTAATTTCCTGCGTAGACGATCTTCTGAGACAGGAATGCCTGGTTAAGAAGTCGTATAGGAATCGGCATTTGCCGCACAGGGATAGAGGTCCGGGCATGAGCCCGGTGTTTAACTTAATCAGGAGAAGTCATATGCCTTTAACTCTTGAGCAAAAACAGGGCGTGGTCAGCGAGGTAGCCGAGGTTGCGGCGCAGGCGCATTCTGTCATTGCCGCCGAGTATCAGGGCTTGACTGTTGGCGAGATGACCGCGTTGCGCGTCAAGGCTCGTGAGTCGAATGTCCAGCTGCGAGTGGTCAAGAATAGCTTGGCCAAGCGTGCGTTCAATGGCACCGACTACGATTGCATGAACGACGTGCTGCAAGGTCAGATGGTCTACGCATTTTCGATGGAAGAGCCGGGCGGTGCCGCCAGGGTTCTCAAGGATTACTCAAAAGACAACGGCAAGCTAGTGGTGAAGCTGATTGCCTTTGGCGGTGAGCTACTCGATCCTTCGGAAATCAAGCGACTGGCCTCGTTGCCAACCTACGATCAAGCTATCAGCATGCTGATGGCCGTGATGAAGGCCCCGGTGGAAAAACTGGCGCGCACCATGAACGAGGTGCCCGGCAAGTTAACCCGCACGGTGGCCGCAATTCGCGACCAGAAGTAATTTATTTATATTTTCTGTATCAGGAGAAAATCAAATGGCAGTTTCAAAAGAAGACATTCTGGAAACTTTATCGAACATGACGGTCATGGAAGTCGTCGATTTAATCGCCGCGATGGAAGAGAAATTTGGCGTTTCTGCAGCAGCGGCAGTAGCTGCGGCCCCGGCCGCCGCCGCGGGTGACGCCGGTGGTGAAGCCGCCGCGGAAAAAGACGAGTTTGACGTGGTTTTAACCGCTTTTGGCGACAAGAAAGTAGGCGTTATCAAAGCGGTTCGTGCTATTACCGGCCTCGGTCTGAAAGAAGCCAAGGACATGGTGGAAAGTGCGCCGACTACGGTTAAGGAAGCCGCTTCCAAGGCCGAAGCCGAGGAATTGAAAAAGCAGCTTGAAGAAGCTGGCGGATCCGTAGAGCTTAAGTAAGCTTGCGGTTCTTGGGCACTCGCCTGCATTTCTCGCCGCCCTCGAAATTGAGGGGGGGGCGAAAAGGCTGTCGCGATACGGATGTGCCGATATACGCATATTCGAAAAGCGGCGAGCCATGCAGGCGAGGTGTACCCTGACTTAAAAAGCGAGGGCTGATGACTGGAAAGTCATCGGCCCGCGCGTGCTTCCGACGGTAGATGCGGGCGAGAAGCAACATGAAAACGTTAATAGTGGTGACTATAAATGGCATACTCTTTTACTGAGAAAAAACGTATTCGCAGGGATTTTGGTAAGCGCCCGGCAGTGATCGATGAACCTTACCTGCTGGCAATTCAAACCGACTCCTACAAGCGTTTTTTGAATCCCGAAGGGAAACAGGAAGGCACCGGTTTGCAGCGTGCCTTCGAATCAATTTTTCCTATCGTCAGCTTCAGCGGCAATGTCGAACTCGAGTATGTCAGCTATCGTATCAGCGACCCGGTATTCGACGTCAAGGAATGCCAGATTCGCGGCCTGACCTATGCCGCGCCGCTGCGCGTGCTGGTGCGCC
Organism: Olavius algarvensis Gamma 3 endosymbiont; assembly: GCA_001735895.1. Classification (GTDB taxonomy): domain Bacteria; phylum Pseudomonadota; class Gammaproteobacteria. The sequence goes on from DS021198.1 coordinate 662,759, forward strand.
TGGTCATTTACGACAAGGAAGCCTCGGCCAAGAATCGTTCGGTCAAGGATATCAAAGAGCAGGAAGTCTACATGGGAGAAATGCCCCTGATGACCGAAAACGGCACTTTTGTTATTAACGGTACCGAGCGCGTCATCGTCTCCCAACTGCACCGCTCGCCCGGTGTATTCTTCGATCACGACCGCGGTAAATCCCATTCTTCGGGCAAGCTATTGTTTTCCGCCCGGGTTATTCCTTATCGCGGCTCCTGGCTCGATTTCGAATTCGACCCCAAGGATTCGTTGTTCGTGCGTATCGATCGTCGTCGCAAACTGCCCGCCAGCATCCTGCTGCGCGCGCTCGGTTTCGATAATGTGCAAATGCTGGAAATGTTTTTTGATCACAATGTTTTCAAGATCACGAAAACCGGCATCAACATGCAGCTCGAAGCCGACTGTCTGAAGGGTGAGACCGCGACCTTCGATATCAAGGTCAAAAACAAGGTGCTGGTGCAGCAGGGCCGCCGTATTACCGCGCTGCATATCAAGCAATTGAAGGCCTCCAAAATCAAGCTGCTGGCCGTGCCCGACGAATATCTGGTCGGTAAAATTCTGTCGGAAAACCTGGTGGATACGGAAACCGGTGAAATCTTCGCCAATGCGAACGATGAAATTAGCGAAGAGATGCTGACCACGATTCGCGATAAGGGCATTAAGCAGATCCGCACCATTTTTACCAATGAAGTTGACCGCGGGCCCTATATTTCTAATTCACTGGCGCTGGATCCGACCACCAATGATCTCGAAGCCAAGGTCGAGATATATCGAATGATGCGCCCCGGCGAGCCGCCGACGCGCGAATCGGCCGAGAATCTGTTCCAGAACCTGTTTTTTAACGATGAGCGCTACGATCTGTCCGAAGTCGGTCGGATGAAGTTTAATCGACGCCTGGGTCGGGACAGCATCGACGGCGCCGGCATTTTGTCGACCGATGATATCGTCGATGTCATGAAAGTGCTGATCGATATTCGTAACGGTAACGGTAACGTCGACGACATCGATCATCTTGGCAACCGCCGTATTCGCAGCGTCGGCGAAATGGCCGAAAATGCCTTTCGTACCGGCATCGTGCGCGTCGAGCGTGCGGTCCGCGATCGCTTAGGGCTAGTGGAGTCCGAAGGCTTGATGCCGCAGGACATTATCAACGCCAAGCCGGTCGCCGCAGCGGTCAAGGAATTCTTCGGCTCGAGCCAGCTGTCGCAATTCATGGATCAAAACAATCCGCTATCCGAGGTTACCCACAAGCGCCGGGTATCGGCACTGGGGCCGGGCGGGTTAACGCGTGAACGCGCCGGCTTCGAGGTGCGTGACGTACACCCGACGCATTACGGCCGCGTTTGTCCGATCGAGACCCCTGAAGGTCCGAATATCGGCCTGATCAACTCGCTGTCGGTCTATGCACGCACCAATCACTACGGTTTCCTGGAAACGCCGTATCGCAAGGTAACCAACGGCAAGGTCACCAACCAGGTCGAGTACCTGTCGGCGATCGAAGAAAGCCAGTACCAGATCGCGCAGGCCAACGTTACCCTCGACAAGCGCGGCGCGATGACCGATGAACTGATTCCCTGTCGTCATCAGAACGAGTCGATCCTGTCGACTGCCGACAAGATCGAATACATGGACGTTTCGCCGAAACAAATCGTTTCGGTGGCGGCCTCGCTGATTCCCTTCCTCGAGCACGACGACGCCAACCGCGCGTTGATGGGTTCGAACATGCAGCGCCAGGCGGTGCCCTGCCTGCGTGCCGAAAAGCCGCTGGTCGGTACCGGCATGGAGCGCGCCGTGGCGGTCGATTCGGGTACCACGGTCAAGGCCCTGCGCGGCGGCGTGGTCGACTCGGTCGACGCCAGCCGGGTCGTGATACGGGTTAACGATGCCGAAACCAGCTCCGGCGAACCCGGCGTCGATATCTACAATTTCACCAAATACACGCGTTCCAACCAGAACACCTGTATCAATCAAAAGCCGCTGGTGCGGCCGGGTGATGTCATCGAAGCCGGCGACGTGCTTGCCGATGGCGCCTCCACCGATCTCGGTGAACTGGCGCTGGGTCAAAATATGCAAGTCGCCTTCATGCCCTGGAACGGTTACAACTTCGAGGACTCGATCCTGTTGTCGGAGCGCGTGGTCAAAGAAGACCGGTTTACCACCGTGCATATCGAAGAACTCTCGTGCCTGGCGCGCGATACCAAGCTCGGCGCGGAAGAGATCACGGCCGACATTCCCAACGTCAGCGAAGGCCTGCTTTCCAAGCTCGACGAATCCGGCGTGGTTTATGTCGGCGCCGAGGTCAAGCCGGGCGATATCCTGGTCGGCAAGGTAACGCCCAAAGGCGAAACCCAGCTGACTCCGGAAGAAAAGCTACTGCGCGCCATCTTCGGTGAAAAGGCGTCCGATGTTAAGGATACCTCGCTGCGCATGAAGTCCGGCGTGACCGGCACCGTCGTCGATGTGCGGGTATTCACGCGCGACGGAGTCGAAAAGGATGCGCGCGCGCTCGACAACGAGCGCATCGAGATCGATTCGCTGAAGAAAGACCTCGACGACCAGTTCCGTATTATCGAATCAAACATCTACCAGCGCGTCGCGCGTCTGTGCACCGGCAAAAAAGCCAGCGGCGGGCCGGGTGATATCAAGAAGAACAGTGTCATCACCGCCGATTATCTAGAGTCCATCGGTCGTGACCAGTGGTCCAAGATCCGCGTTGTCGACGACAAGCTCGCGCAGCAGTTGGAGTCGCTCAACGAGCAGCTCGAAGCGCAGCGCGCTGAATTCGATCGCCTGTTCGAGGAAAAGAAAAAGAAAGTTACCGCGGGCGACGATTTAAAACCCGGCGTGTTGAAAATGGTCAAGGTATATGTTGCGGTCAAACGCCGCATGCAGCCCGGCGACAAGATGGCGGGCCGCCATGGAAACAAGGGTGTCGTCTCGATGATCGTACCCGAGGAAGACATGCCTTATCGCGACGACGGTACCCCGGTAGACGTGGTCCTGAACCCGCTGGGTGTGCCTTCACGCATGAACGTCGGTCAAATTCTCGAAGCGCATCTCGGTTGGGCCGCGGCCGGACTGGGATTGAAGATCGGCGAAATGATCGATGCCCAACGTAAGGTGGAAGAAGTGAAGACCTTCCTGCGCAAAATCTACAACAACAACTCGGAAAAGTTGCGTTTGAAAGATTTGACTGACAATGATGTCTGGCAACTGGCGCAGAATCTGCGTAAAGGCGTACCGATGGCAACGCCGGTATTCGACGGCGCCGAGGAAGAAGAGATCAAGAATATGCTGGCACTGGCGGAATTGCCGGAAACCGGCCAGACGACCTTGATCGACGGCCGCACCGGCGAGGCTTTCGACCGCCCGGTTACCGTGGGTTACATGTACATGTTGAAACTCAACCACCTGGTGGATGACAAGATGCATGCGCGTTCCACCGGTCCCTACAGTCTGGTAACCCAGCAACCGCTGGGCGGTAAGGCGCAGTTCGGCGGTCAGCGCTTCGGCGAGATGGAAGTCTGGGCGCTGGAATCTTACGGCGCCGCCTACACCTTGCAGGAAATGCTGACGGTCAAGTCGGACGACGTCAACGGCCGCAACAAGATGTACAAGAATATCGTCGATGGCGATTTCAGTATGGAGGCAGGAATGCCGGAGTCGTTTAACGTACTCCTCAAGGAAATTCGTTCCTTGAGCCTGAACATTGAACTTGAGCAGGAATAACTATGAAAGACTTACTGAATCTCTTAAAGAAACAGGGTGCGGATGAGGATTTCGACCACATCCGAGTAGGGCTGGCTTCGCCAGACATGGTTCGTTCCTGGTCCTACGGCGAAGTCAAGAAGCCGGAAACGATCAACTATCGGACCTTCAAACCCGAGCGCGACGGTCTGTTCTGCGCCAAGGTATTCGGTCCGGTCAAGGACTTCGAGTGTCTGTGCGGTAAGTACAAGCGTCTCAAGCATCGCGGTGTGGTCTGCGAAAAATGCGGTGTCGAAGTCACCCAGACCAAGGTGCGCCGTGAACGCATGGGCCACATCGAACTGGCCTGTCCGATTGCGCATATCTGGTTCCTCAAGTCCTTGCCCTCTCGAATCGGCCTGCTGCTCGATATGACGCTGCGCGATATCGAACGCGTGCTTTATTTCGAAGGTCTCGTCGTTATCGATCCCGGTATGACCACCCTGGAGAAAGGGCAGCTGTTAACCGACGAGGCTTATCTCGAGGCGATCGAGGAATTCGGTGACGACTTTAACGCCAAGATGGGCGCCGAAGCCGTTTACGAATTGCTGCGTCAGGTGGACCTGAACCACGAGGCTCAGGAACTGCGCGACGAAATCGAAAGCACCAAGTCGGAAACCAAATTCAAGCGCCTCTCCAAGCGCCTCAAGTTGGTCGAGGCATTCATCGATTCGGGCAATCGCCCGGAATGGATGGTTATGACCGTTCTGCCGGTGCTGCCGCCCGACCTGCGCCCGCTGGTGCCGCTCGACGGCGGCCGCTTCGCGACTTCGGATTTGAACGATCTGTACCGCCGCGTCATCAATCGTAACAACCGCCTTAAACGTCTGCTCGAACTCAACGCGCCGGATATCATCGTGCGCAACGAAAAACGCATGCTGCAGGAATCGGTCGATGCGCTGCTCGACAACGGCCGCCGCGGCCGCGCCATCACCGGCACCAACAAGCGCCCATTGAAGTCGTTGTCCGACATGATCAAGGGTAAGCAGGGCCGTTTTCGCCAAAACCTGCTCGGCAAACGCGTCGACTACTCCGGCCGCTCGGTCATCGTCGTCGGCCCGACCCTGAAACTGCATCAGTGCGGGCTGCCGAAGAAAATGGCGCTCGAGTTGTTCAAGCCGTTTATCTTCAGCAAGCTGCAGCTGCGCGGCCTCGCCACCACGATCAAGGCGGCCAAAAAACTGGTCGAGCGCGAAGTTTCGGAAGTCTGGGATATCCTCGAAGAGGTTATCCGCGAACACCCGATCATGCTCAACCGTGCGCCGACTCTGCACCGTCTCGGGATCCAGGCGTTCGAACCGATTCTGATCGAAGGCAAGGCGATTCAGCTGCACCCGCTGGTCTGTACCGCGTTCAACGCCGACTTCGACGGCGATCAGATGGCGGTGCACGTACCGCTGTCGATCGAAGCGCAGCTCGAAGTGCGGGCGCTGATGATGTCGTCCAACAATATTTTGTCGCCGGCCAACGGCAAGCCGATCATCGTACCGACCCAGGATATTATCCTCGGCCTGTATTACATGACTCGTGACAAGGTCAACGTGCAGGGCGAGGGCATGGTCTTTGCCGACGCCAAGGAAGTACTGCGCGCCTATCACTCCAAGGTGATCGAATTGCAGGCACGTATCAAGTGCCGCGTTTCGGAGTATCAACGCGACGAGGAAGGCAACCGCATTGAATCCAGGTCGCTGGAGGAAACTACGGTCGGGCGCGCCATTTTGAGCGAAATGCTGCCCGATGGCCTGCCGTTTTCGTTGATCAATAAAACCCTCGACAAAAAGGCGGTTTCCAAGCTGATCGATGCCTGCTACCGCGAAGTCGGGCTCAAGGATACGGTTATCCTCGCCGACCAGTTGATGTACACCGGCTATCACTATGCCACCCGTTCCGGTATTTCGATCGGGGTGAACGACATGATAATCCCGTCTGAAAAGGTCGACCTGATCAAGGCGGCCGAAGCCGAAATCAAGGATATCGAAAAGCAGTGGCAGACCGGACTGGTTACCTCGGGCGAACGTTACAACAAGGTGGTCGATATCTGGTCGCATGCCAATGACAAGGTGGCGCGCGCGATGATGAACGAGATCGGTAAAGAGACCGTGGTCGATGCCGAGGGTAACGAAGTCTTACAGGATTCCTTCAATTCGATTTTCGTTATGGCTGATTCCGGCGCGCGGGGTTCCGCGGCGCAGATTCGCCAGCTCGCCGGCATGCGTGGATTGATGGCCAAGCCGGATGGCTCGATCATCGAAAACGCGATTACCGCGAACTTCCGCGAGGGCCTCGACGTCCTGCAGTACTTTATCTCGACTCACGGTGCGCGCAAGGGCCTCGCCGATACCGCGCTCAAGACCGCGAACTCGGGTTACCTAACGCGTCGCCTGGTGGATGTGTCGCAGGACCTGGTCGTCAACATGGACGATTGCGGCACCACCGAAGGCATCGAGTTGCGCCCGGTTATCGAGGGTGGCGATATCGTCGTCGATCTCGGTGAAAGAGTGCTCGGCCGCGTGATTCAACAGGATCTCGTGGACGAAAAGGGCAATATTCTGATCGCCAAGGACAGCCTGCTGGAAGAGCGCGAAGTCGAAATGATCAACCAATTGGGTGTGGATGAGCTCAAGGTGCGCTCGGCGGTTACCTGTGAAGCGCGGCACGGCCTTTGCGTGCAGTGTTACGGCCGCGAACTGGCGCGCGGACACAAGGTCGGCAAGGGCGAAGCGGTTGGCGTTATCGCCGCCCAGTCGATCGGTGAGCCGGGAACCCAGTTGACCATGCGTACCTTCCACATCGGTGGCGCCGCCAGCAGCTCGGCATCGGTTAACAGTATCGAAGTCAAGAACAGCGGTAGCGTGCGTTTCCATAACGTCAAAGTCATACAAAACTCGGCCAAACGCCTGATTGCGGTTTCGCGCTCGGGTGAGGTCGGCGTCATCGATGACGCCACCGGCCGCGAAAAGGAACGTTACAAGATTCCTTACGGTTCGGAGTTTGCGATCAAGGATGGCGCCAAGGTGGCTGCGGGCCAGACGCTGGCTACCTGGGATCCGCACTTGCACCCGGTGGTCACCGAGGTGGCGGGTAAGGTCAAGTTCACCGACTTCGTCGAAGCGGTTACGGTCCAGCATCGGGTCGATGACATGACCGGCTTGACCACGATCGAAGTAATGGACGATTCGATTCGCTCCAATGCAGGGAAGGAGCTACGTCCGACCGTGGAACTGGTTGATGCCAAGGGTAATGTCCTGTGTTATGCCGGCACCAATATTCCGGTGCATTACATGCTGCCGGGCGGTGCTTTCGTCAATGTCGAAGACGGCGCCAAGATCAAGGTAGGCGACGTGCTCGCCAAGATTCCGCAGGAGTCTTCGAAAAACCGCGATATCACCGGTGGTCTGCCGCGGGTTGCCGATCTGTTCGAAGCGCGCAAACCGAAAGAGCCGGCAATCCTGAGCGAGATGACCGGAACGATTTCCTTCGGTAAGGAAACCAAGGGCAAAAAACGCCTGGTGATCACCAATAGCGACGGGGAATCGAATGAAACTCTGATTCCCAAGTTTCGTCATATCAATGTGTTCGAAGGTGAGCATGTCGAAAAAGGTGAAACCCTGGTTGACGGAGAGCTCGATTCGCACGATATCGTGCGAATCAAAGGGGTGCGCGATCTGACCAACTATATGGTTAACGAAGTTCAGGATGTGTATCGCCTGCAGGGTGTGCAAATCAACGACAAGCATATCGAGGTTATCGTGCGCCAGATGTTGCGCAAGGTCACCATCATCGATGGCGGCGATACACGGTTGTTGCGGGGAGATCAGGTCGATAAGGCGCGGGTACTCGATACCAACGACAAGGCGCTTGCGATGAACAAGAAACCGGCTACTTTCGAACAGGATTTGCTCGGCATTACCAAGGCATCGCTGGTCACCGAATCGTTCATTTCGGCCGCTTCTTTCCAGGAAACCACGCGCGTGCTTACCGAAGCCGCCGTCAAGGGCGCCAAGGACGACCTGCGGGGACTCAAGGAAAATGTCATTGTGGGCCGATTGATTCCGGCAGGTACCGGACAAACTTACCACGAAGAGCGTCGCCGTAAGCGGATGCAGCCGATAATGCCGGAAATGCCCGAAATGCCGGAAATGGAAGCCGCCACGGAAGCTACTCCCGAAACCGGTTCGGAAGCGGCAGCGGTATCGGAATAAGCGGTTGACAGGCGGCGGTTTCGCCCCTAAAATTCCGCCTCCCATAATAGCAGGCTATACGTAATGTATAGCCTGCTGTTCGTTGTGGAGGGCTCTACATAAGTCATTCTGGCCTGGTAGAGCACGAGAAACGTAAAACCGTGATTTTGCGTTTTTCTTCATTTTTCAATCACCCAGGTGATCGAAAAGTGGCGGCAGGTTCATGCCGCAGATATCTCGGCGAAAGCTTAAGATGTCTCGAAACAGTAAATACTTAAGCGCTCTTAGGAGAGACGAATAGATGGCAACAGTTAACCAGCTGGTACGTAAACCGCGCCAGTCCCGGCGCACCAAGAGTAACGTGCCCGCACTCGAGGCGTCACCGCAGAAGCGCGGGGTATGCACCCGTGTTTATACGACGACGCCGAAAAAGCCGAATTCCGCGCTGCGCAAGGTCGCGCGCGTGCGTTTGACGACTGGTTACGAAGTGGCCTCTTATATCGGTGGCGAAGGCCACAACCTGCAAGAGCACTCGGTGGTGCTGGTGCGTGGCGGTCGTGTCAAGGATTTGCCCGGCGTGCGCTACCACGTGGTACGCGGCAGTCTCGATACTCAGGGTGTGCCGGATCGCCGCCAGGGCCGTTCAAAATATGGCGCCAAGCGCCCCAAGTCATAAGTTCAGGGTAGCCCGATGCCAAGACGTAGAGAAGTCCCCAAACGAGTTATTCTGCCGGATCCGAAATTCCACGACCTGCAGATCGCCAAATTTATCAACATGATTATGCGTAACGGTAAAAAATCCACCGCTGAAAAAATCATGTACTTCGCACTCGATAATGTCGCCGATAAAAGCAGCCTCGATTCGGTCGAGTTGATGGAGAAGGCGCTGGAAAATGTGCGCCCGATGGTCGAGGTTAAATCACGTCGCGTCGGTGGCGCCACCTACCAGGTGCCGGTCGAAGTGCGCGCCTCGCGGCGCAATACGCTGGCGATGCGCTGGTTGATCGAAGCGGCGCAAAAGCGCGGCGAAAAGACCATGGCGCAAAAACTCGCCGGTGAATTGCTCGACGCGTCCGAAAACAAGGGTACGGCCGTCAAGAAGCGTGAGGATACGCATCGTATGGCCGAAGCGAACAAGGCCTTCGCTCACTTCCGCTGGTAACCGGCGGCTTATAAGGAAAGGAATACGACGGTGGCTCGCACGACACCGATAACCCAGTATCGAAACATTGGCATTATTGCCCATATCGATGCCGGTAAGACGACCACGACGGAACGGATACTGTTTTATACAGGCGTTTCGTACAAGATCGGCGAGGTGCACGACGGCGCCGCCGTTATGGACTGGATGGAGCAGGAGCAAGAACGCGGCATAACCATCACCTCGGCTGCCACGACCTGTTTCTGGTCCGGGATGGATCAACAGTTGGCCCAGCATCGTATCAACATTATCGATACGCCGGGCCATGTCGATTTCACCATCGAGGTGGAGCGCTCGTTGCGCGTACTCGATGGCGCCTGCGCGGTGTTTGACGCGGTCGGCGGGGTTGAACCCCAGTCCGAGACCGTGTGGCGCCAGGCGAACAAGTACCACGTGCCGCGCATGGCTTTCGTCAACAAGATGGACCGCGCCGGCGCAGACTTTTTGCGCGTGGTCGAACAGATTCGCGACCGCTTGGGCAGTAACCCGGTGCCGGTACAGTTGAATATCGGCGCCGAAGAGGGTTTTCGCGGTGTGGTCGACCTGGTGAGGATGAAAGCGATCATCTGGGACGAGTCCAACATGGGCACGACCTACCAGGAACAGGAGATTCCGGCGGAGATGCTCTCCGAATGCGAAACCTGGCGCGAAAAAATGGTGGAAGCCGCGGCCGAAGCCAACGATGAATTAATGGAAAAATACCTCGAGGAGGGCGACCTCGCCGAGGCGGAAATACACCAGGGGCTTCGTATCAGAACCCTGAGTGGTGAAATTGTGCCGGCACTATGCGGTAGCGCTTTCAAGAACAAGGGCGTACAGGCAATGCTGGATGCGGTAGTGCATTACATGCCGTCGCCGCTGGATGTGCCGGCAATCAAGGGCATCAACAGCGATGGCGAGTATGAGGGTGAGCGTGGTGCGAATGACGATGCGCCGTTTGCGGCGCTCGCATTCAAGATTGCGACCGATCCGTTTGTCGGCAACCTGACTTTCTTCCGGGTTTACTCGGGGATACTGAAAGCCGGGGATGCGATTTACAACTCGGTGCGTGACAAGAAGGAGCGCATCGGGCGGGTACTGCAGATGCATGCCAACTCGCGCGAGGAATTGAAAGAGGTGCGCGCCGGCGATATCGCCGCGGCGGTGGGTCTCAAGGATGTCGGCACGGGTGATACGCTGTGCGATATCGGTAACAAAATCATGCTCGAGCGCATGGAGTTTCCGGATCCGGTGATTTCGGTAGCGGTCGAACCGAAAACCGTTTCGGACCAGGAAAAGATGAGTATCGCCCTCGGCAAGCTGGCCAAGGAAGACCCATCATTCAGGGTGCGGACCGACGAGGAATCGGGACAAACGATAATTTCGGGGATGGGCGAACTGCATCTCGATATCATCGTCGATCGCATGAAACGGGAATTCAGCGTGGCGGCCAATATCGGCAAACCACAGGTTGCGTTCAGGGAAACCATTCGCAACACGGTCGAACAGGAAGGCAAGTTCGTACGTCAGACCGGCGGCTGCGGCATGTACGGTCACGTCTGGTTGAAGCTCGAGCCGCTGGCCAGCGGTTCGGGTTACGAATTTGAAAACGCCATTGTCGGCGGCGTGGTGCCGCGCGAGTACATCAACGCGATCGACAAGGGCGTGCAGGAACAAATGGAAAACGGCGTGCTCGCCGGGTTTCCGCTGGTTGACGTCAAGGTAACCCTGTTCGACGGGTCCTACCATGACGTCGACTCGAACGAAATGGCGTTCAAGCTGGCGGGTTCGCTGGCAATGCGCGAAGGTGCGCAGGCGGCCGAGGCGTTATTGCTGGAGCCGTTGATGAAAGTTGAAGTCGTTACCCCCGAGGATTATATGGGGGACGTAATGGGTGACTTGAATCGCCGCCGCGGCATCGTCGCAGGGATGGAAGATTCGGTATCGGGCAAGATTATTCGCGCCTCGGTACCATTGGCTGAAATGTTCGGCTATGCGACCGATTTGCGCTCGGCAACTCAGGGCCGCGCAACCTATTCGATGGAATTCGAAAAGTATGACGAAGCGCCCAAAAGCGTTGCGGATTCGGTTATAAAGGGCGGTAGGTAGAGGTTAGTAGTCATTTAATGCCCGAAACCACCGGCTATGCCGGTGTGAATAACAAGGGCATTGCCGAGTAAGCATTGAATCGATGATAGAGATATGGTTTCTCTCCCCTTGGGCCTGGTAAGTCCAAAAGAGGAGAGAAACCATGTTGAGACAATGGCGAAGCCAGAGCCACGTACGATGGTACTGCAGGTACCACGTGGTGATTGTACCAAAGTATCGGCGTCGGCAGTTATATGGAGCGACGCGAAAAATAATAGGAGAGCTATTAAAGGAGATTTGCGTAAGTACGATAGGACTGAAAGAAGCCCAGGTGATCGATTACATCCGAAGTCAGGAGAAGAAGGACAAGGAAGAGCAACAGAAAGAGATGCAATACTATTAACTGAAACTTGGCACGGGCCCATAGCCCCCCACTGGGGGGCTTAATTCAAACTACCGGCTATGCCGGTAGTAGGTGACTTCCCGCGAAAGCGGGAATCTTGTAGAGGCGGCATAGTTGATACCGAGATGTCGTTGTAAGATCCCCGCCGCGCAGGCTTGCGCGGGGATAACGTTTGATGAGGGAGACAGTTTAGGAAATACGATGTATTTCCTAAACTGTCCCCAGATTATTTGTATTCATAGGAAGCGAAACTATGTCAAAAGAAAAATTTGAGAGAACCAAGCCCCACGTCAATGTGGGCACCATCGGTCACGTAGATCACGGTAAGACGACGCTGACGGCGGCCTTGACCAAGGTGATGGCGGAGCAGCAGGGCGGTGAAGTCAAGGCCTTCGACGAAATCGACAATGCGCCGGAAGAAAAGGCGCGCGGCATCACGATTGCGACCTCGCACGTGGAGTACGAGTCGAACAATCGTCATTATGCGCACGTCGACTGCCCGGGCCACGCGGACTATGTCAAGAACATGATTACCGGAGCGGCGCAGATGGACGGCGCGATTCTGGTAGTTTCGGCGGCGGACGGCCCGATGCCGCAGACGCGCGAGCATATTCTGCTGTCGCGCCAGGTGGGCGTGCCTTATATCGTGGTCTACATGAACAAGGCGGACATGGTCGACGACGAAGAGTTGCTGGAACTGGTGGAGATGGAAATCCGTGAACTGCTGGATGCCTACGACTTTCCGGGCGACGATACACCGATTATCATCGGATCGGCGCTGAAGGCGCTGGAAGGCGACGACAGCGAGATCGGGGTACAGTCGATCGTCAAGCTGGTCGAGGCCCTGGACTCTTGTGTACCGGAGCCGGAGCGCGCCACCGACGGTGATTACCTGATGCCGGTGGAAGACGTATTTTCGATATCGGGACGCGGCACGGTGGTCACGGGCCGAATCGAGCGCGGTGTGGTCAAGGTGGGCGAGGAAATCGAGATCGTGGGTATCAAGGATACCGCGAAGACGACCTGCACCGGTGTCGAGATGTTCCGCAAGCTGCTGGACCAGGGCGAGGCGGGCGACAACGTAGGAATTCTGCTGCGCGGCACTAAGCGTGAAGAAGTGGAGCGCGGGCAGGTGCTGGCGAAGCCGGGATCGATCACGCCGCACACCAAGTTCGAATGCGAAGTCTATATCCTGTCGAAAGAAGAGGGTGGGCGTCATACGCCGTTTTTCAACGGTTATCGTCCGCAGTTTTACTTTCGAACCACGGACGTGACCGGCGCCTGTGAATTACCGTCGGGCGTTGAGATGGTGATGCCGGGGGACAACGTGAAGATGGAAGTGCAGTTAATCGCACCGATCGCGATGGATGACGGCCTGCGATTTGCGATCCGCGAAGGCGGACGTACCGTGGGTGCCGGTGTCGTATCCAAGATTATCGAGTAAATGGCGAGTATATAAAACATGGCAACCAATCAAAATATCCGTATCCGCCTGAAGGCCTTCGATCATCGACTGATCGACCGTAGCGCGGCCGAAATCGTCGAAACCGCGAGGCGTACCGGCGCGCGTGTCAAGGGGCCTATCCCGCTACCGACGCGTAAAGAGCGCTTCACCATCCTGATTTCACCCCATGTGAACAAGGATGCGCGCGATCAGTATGAAATCAGAACGCATAAGCGTCTGATGGATATTGTCGACCCCACCGACAAGACGGTCGATGCGCTGATGAAGCTCGACCTGGCGGCCGGCGTCGACGTTCAGATCAAACTGAACTGACCAGGCCCGCAAAACGCCAGGCGTTTTGCGGGAGAACCGACTCAGAGTAAAAATTCGCGCGCGAATTTTTACTCTGAGTCGATCTTCCAGATTCGCTGCGAAGCAGCGTATCTGGCCTTGGCACCGACCCTTGCCGGCACAGGCAAAAAAGATGCCAGTTTTTCCGGTAAGTACTTAACTTGCCGATACTTATCTGGTATAGTGCGCGCCCTCGCGGCCCGATACGGATTATCCGTCTCGGGCCGCGCGTTCGAAAACGGGACGCTCAAGCGGACGGCGAGAGCCATCCGATATCTGCTGTAAACGGAGTTACGGCCGTTTTTGGGGACAAGCAAGTCTTTGAAAACGAAAGAAAAACATAGAAAGCTTATGTTTTTCGTCATTTGAAAATTCGCGGACGGATTAATCAAATGCGACAGCTTATTTTTGAGGTTTAACTAATGTCTCTCGGTTTGGTAGGACGTAAAGTCGGTATGACCCGGGTTTTTTCCGATGATGGTGTTTCGGTTCCGGTAACGGTCATCGAAGTAGAGCCCAATCGGGTCTCGCAGATCAAAACGGTCGAAACAGACGGCTATGCGGCGGTGCAGGTGGTTACCGGTATGCGGCGCGCCAAGCGTGTGACCAAGCCGATGGCCGGTCATTACAAAAAGGCAGGCATTGAGGCCGGCCGCGGCGCCTGGGAATTTCGCCTGGATTCCGTCGATGAAATCGAGCTCGGCTCGGAGTTCAAGGTCGATCTGTTCGAGCAGGGCCAGATCGTCGATGTCTCGGGCGTCTCCAAGGGCAAGGGTTTCCAGGGCGGCGTGAAGCGACACAATTTCAGTATGCAGGATGCAACCCACGGTAACTCGATCTCGCATCGCGCCAACGGCTCGATTGGGCAAAACCAGACCCCGGGGCGCGTTTTCAAGGGGAAAAAGATGTCGGGTCACATGGGTGCCGCAAACACCACGACGCAAAACCTGGAAGTGGTCCGGGTCGATGCCGAGCGTAACCTGCTGTTGATCAGGGGCGCGGTTCCCGGTGCTAAAAGCGGCGATGTCATCATTCGTCCGGCTGCCAAGCAATAGGCGCGCATCGCAGACACCAGAGAATAGAAGATTCAGAGAATTCAAGAAATGGACATAGCGATTCATAATTCGAAGAAAAAGGTATCCGTTTCCGACGATGCTTTTGCCGCCAGTTTTAACGAAACGCTGGTGCATCAGTTGGTCGTGTCTTACATGGCAGCGGCCCGTGCCGGCAGCAAGGCGCAAAAGACGCGTTCACAAGTCAGTGGCGGCGGCGCCAAACCCTGGCGCCAAAAAGGCACCGGTCGCGCCCGCGCAGGCACCATCCGCAGCCCGATTTGGCGCTCCGGAGGCGTTACCTTCGCTGCTACCCCGCGCGATTACAGCAAGAAACTGAACAAGAAAATGTACCGCGCAGGCTTACGCAGCCTGGTATCCGAACTGGTGCGCCAGGATCGCCTGCTGCTGATCGACAAGCTGGGCGTGACCGAGCCTAAGACCAAGCAGATGCAGGCCCGTCTCGATGATTTGGGCGTGGATAATGCGCTGCTGTTAACCGACGGCCTCGACTCGGCGGTTTATCTTTCGGCGCGAAATATTCCGAATATCCAGGTAATGGACATCGCGATCGTCGATCCGGTCAGCCTGATTAAGCAGGAAAAGATTGTTATCGACGAAGCCGCGCTAAAGAAACTCGAGGAGCGCCTGTCATGAATCAGGAAAGAATTTTTCAGATCTTGAAAGTCCCGCATATCTCCGAGAAATCGGCGCTGCTCGGCGACTCGGCCAATCAGGCGGTGTTCCAAGTGTCCACCGACGCCAAAAAGGCCGAAATCAAGGCGGCGATCGAGCAATTGTTTGACGTCAAGGTGGCCCAAGTGCGCACCGTAAACATGAAGGGTAAAACCAAGCGCCAGGGACAGCGCCGCAGGAAGCGCTCCGATTGGAAGAAGGCGTATGTTTCACTAGAGCAGGGTCATGAAATCGACCTCGCATCGATTGGCGGTTAAAAATGGCACTGATTAAAGCAAAACCAACTTCACCCGGGCGGCGTTTTGTCGTCTCGGTAAAAACGCCGGGGCTGCATAAAGGCAAGCCCTTTACCGGGCTGTTGGAAAAGAAAGCCAAGACCGGTGGGCGCAATAATGCGGGCCGGATTACTTCGCGCCACATCGGCGGCTGGCATAAGCAGCGCTATCGCCAAATCGATTTCAAGCGCAACAAAGACGGCATCGACTCCGTGGTCGAGCGTATCGAGTACGATCCTAACCGTAGCGCGCATATTGCCCTGCTGAAGTACATGGATGGCGAGCGCCGTTACATCATCGCTCCCAAGGGCGTAGCCGAGGGCGCCAAACTGCGCTCCGGTGAAGACGCCGGCATCAAAAACGGCAATTGCCTGCCATTGCGCAGTATACCGGTCGGTTCGGTGGTTCATTGTATCGAACTGAAACCCGGCAAGGGTGCGCAGCTAGCGCGCTCGGCCGGTACCTCGGCGCAGTTTGTCGCGCGCGAGGGTGCCTATTCCACGCTGCGACTGCGCAGCGGCGAAATGCGTAAGGTGCTGAGCGACTGTCGCGCCGTCATCGGCGAAGTCGGTAACGGCGAACATAGCCTGCGCTCGCTCGGCAAGGCCGGCGCAACCCGCTGGCGCGGTACTCGTCCCACCGTGCGCGGTGTGGCTATGAACCCGGTAGATCACCCGCATGGCGGCGGCGAGGGCCGTACTTCGGGTGGTCGTCACCCGGTATCGCCCTGGGGTACCCCGGCCAAGGGATTCAAGACACGTTCGAACAAACGCACCGACCATCTGATCGTGCGTCGTCGGAACAAGAGGTAATAGTTAATGCCACGTTCACTCCGAAAAGGCCCGTTTATCGATCAGCACCTGATGAAGAAGGTGATCGAAGCGGTTGAAACCAATAACAAACGTCCGATCAAGACCTGGTCGCGGCGCTCCATGATCGTGCCTGAAATGGTCGGGCTGACGATTGCGATCCATAACGGACGCCAGCATGTGCCGGTATTGATAAATGAAAACATGGTCGGGCACAAGCTCGGCGAATTTTCGCTGACGCGTACCTACCGTGGTCATATTGTCGATAAGAAAGCGAAGAAAAGGTAAGTCATATGCAAACCAGTGCCAAACATCGTCATGCCAAAATTTCACCGCAGAAGTGCCGCCTGATCGCAGACCAGGTGCGCGGAATGCCGGTGGAAAAGGCCCTGACCTTGCTGACTTTCAGCAACAAGAAAGC
This sequence comes from Olavius algarvensis Gamma 3 endosymbiont, assembly GCA_001735895.1. Taxonomy (GTDB): domain Bacteria; phylum Pseudomonadota; class Gammaproteobacteria. Next base: position 679,438 of record DS021198.1, read on the forward strand.
CGCTGTCCTGGTGCGCAAGGTGCTCGAGTCGGCTATCGCCAATGCCGAGCATAACGATGGCGCCGACATCGACGAACTCAAGGTTTCGTCGATTTACGTGGATCAGGGTCCGGTCATGAAGCGCATGCGCGCGCGGGCCAAGGGCCGTGGCAACCGAATTATAAAACGCACCAGTCACATTACCGTGACCGTCGCGGATAGCTAAAGAGAGAAACATGGGACAAAAAGTTCATCCAACAGGTTTCCGTCTCGGGATTGCCACCGACTGGACCTCGAAATGGTACGCGGATAGCGGACAATTCGCCGATTTTCTCGATGAAGATCTTAAAATTCGCGAATTTCTGAAAAAGANATTGGCGCAGGCCGCCGTCAGCCGTATCCAGATTTCGCGGCCGGCGAAATCGATCGCGGTAACAATCCATACCGCGCGTCCGGGCATTATCATCGGCAAGAAGCGAGGATATCGAGCGGCTGCGAATCGCACCTCAATAACGTCAAGATCAATATCGAAGAGATCCGCAAGCCGGAGCTCGATGCGCAGCTGGTGGCCGAGGGTATCGCCTCGCAGCTGGAACGCCGCGTTATGTTCCGCCGCGCGATGCGCCGTTCGGTAACCAACGCGATGCGTATTGGGGCCGAAGGAATCAAGATTAACGTCTCGGGTCGTTTGAACGGCGCTGAAATTGCGCGCAACGAATGGTACCGCGAAGGCCGCGTGCCGCTGCATACCCTGCGGGCGGATGTCGATTACGGTTTTGCCGAAGCCCTGACGACCTACGGCATTCTCGGGGTCAAGGTCTGGATCTACAAGGGTGAAGTATTCGACCTTGAAAGCAAGGACTCGGGCGCCAAGCCGGCGGCAAAGTAAGAGAATTGAACAATGTTACAGCCTAAAAGAACAAAATTTCGCAAGCAGTTCAAGGGACGCAATCGCGGCCTGGCGACGACCGGTAGCAAGGTCAGCTTTGGCGAGTACGGCCTCAAGGCCATCGAGCGCGGCAAGATTACCGCGCGCCAGATAGAAGCCGCGCGGCGGGCGATGACTCGCCACATCAAGCGTGGCGGCAAGATCTGGATCCGCGTGTTCCCGGACGTGCCGGTTTCGAAGAAGCCGCTTGAAGTCCGGATGGGTAAAGGTAAAGGTAACGTCGAATACTGGGTATGCAAAATTCAACCCGGACGTGTGCTCTACGAAATGGAAGGGGTTAACGAAACGATCGCACGCGAAGCCTTCCGCCTGGCCGCCGCCAAACTCCCGTTCAAGACAACATTTGTTTCCAGGACCGTAATGTAATGAACGCAGCAGAACTACGTCAAAAATCCGAACAGGAACTGCACGATGAACTGCTGGCCTTGCGCCGCGAGCAGTTCAACCTGCGCATGCAGCGCGGTGTGAATCCCGATGCCGTGCGTAACGATCAGATTACCCGCGTGCGCAAAGACATCGCGCGTGTCAAAACCGTTATGAATGAAAACCGTGGTGGTACAGAGTCATGAGTGAAAAAGTCTTAAGAATCCAGACCGGCTCGGTGGTCAGCGACAGGATGGACAAGTCGGCGGTGGTATTGATCGAACGCAAGGTCAAGCACCCGATTTACGGCAAATTCATGAAGAAGTCGACCAAGCTGCACATTCACGACGAAAACAATGAATGTGGTGTCGGCGACACCGTACAGATTTCCGAATGCCGACCGATTTCCAAGACCAAGTCCTGGAAACTGGTCAAGGTCGTCGAGAAAGCAAACTAGAGCGCGCAGGTAGCAACCCATGATTCAAATGCAAACAGTTTTAAACGCCGCGGATAACAGCGGTGCGCGCAAGATGCAGTGCATCAAGGTGCTCGGCGGCTCCAAGCGTCGTTACGCCGCGATCGGCGACATCATCAAGGTCAGCATCAAGGATGCGATCCCGCGTGGTAAGGTCAAAAAAGGTGAAGTCTACAACGCCGTAGTCGTGCGCACCGCGCATGGCGTGCGTCGTCCGGACGGCTCGGCGATCAAATTCGACGGTAACGCCGCGGTTATCCTGAACAATAACCTGCAGCCTATCGGCACCCGTATTTTCGGGCCGGTAACACGTGAATTGCGGGGCGAGAGATTTATGAAAATCATATCGCTGGCGCCGGAAGTGCTTTGAGTCAAGCAGGATACGAGTTATGCAAAAGATTAAAAAAGGTGACGAAGTCATCGTGATCGCGGGCCGCAGCAAGGGCCAGCGCGGTAATGTGCTGAAGCGTCTCGACGATGGCCGCCTGCTGGTGGAGAACGTCAACATGGTGAAGAAACACGTCAAGGGTAATCCGCGCAGCGGCGAATCCGGCGGCATTATGGATCAGGAGTCACCGATCCAGGTTTCCAATGTGATGCTGTTTAATCCGCACACCCAAAAGGGCGACCGCGTCGGTATCAAAACCCTGGAAGACGACCGTAAGGTGCGTTACTTCAAGTCCAACGGCGAAGTCGTGGACATTTAGGATTCGATTATGACCAGATTAGAGCAAATATACCGGGATCAAGTGGCCAAGAGCCTGCAGCAGCAGTTTTCCTACAAGTCGGCGATGGAGATTCCGCGCATTACCAAGGTTACTCTCAATATGGGGGTAGGCGAAGCCTCGCAGGACAAGAAGGTTATCGATCATGCGGTCGAAGACCTGTCGTTGATCGCCGGGCAAAAACCGGTGGTAACCGTAGCCAAGAAAGCGATCGCCGGTTTCAAGATTCGAGAAGGCATGACGATCGGCTGCAAGGTAACCCTGCGCCGCGACAAAATGTACGAATTCCTCGATCGCCTGATCCATTTCTCGATTCCGCGAATTCGTGACTTTCGTGGATTGAGTCCCAAGGCCTTCGACGGACAGGGTAATTACAACATGGGAATGAACGAGCAGATCGCATTTCCCGAAATCGACTATGACAAAATTGACAAGCTGCGTGGTTTGAATATCAGCATCACCACCAGTGCGCGCACCGATGACGAAGGCCGCGCGCTGTTGGCAGCATTTCAATTTCCTTTCAGAGGATAACGACGATGGCAAAAAATTCCATGGTACAGCGCGAAGTGAAGCGTAGCCGCCTGGTGGCGAAGTATGCCAAAAAGCGCAGCGAACTGAAGGCGGTAATCAAGAATCCCGACGTCGAGTATGAAGAAAAGATGGCGGCTGTCGAGAAATTGCAGAAGCTGCCGCGTGATTCAGCCGCGGTGCGCCGGCAAAACCGTTGCCGTGTCACCGGAAGACCCCATGGTGTTTACCGTAAATTTGGTCTGTGCCGTAACAAGATCCGTGAAGCCGCGATGCGTGGCGATATCCCGGGACTGGTTAAGGCCAGCTGGTAAGAGGAAAGAAATGAGCTTACAAGATCCGATCGCAGATATGTTGACCCGCGTGCGCAATGCGCAAAAAGCGAATAAGGTCAGCGTTGAAATGCCCGCGTCAAAGCAAAAAGCCCGCATTGCGGCTGTGTTGAAAGACGAAGGCTATATCAGTGATTACAAGGTTTCGGAAGACAACCTGAAACAATTGATCATCGAATTGAAGTATTACCAGGGCAAGCCGGTAATCGAGGAAGTGCGGCGCATTTCCCGCCCCGGCCTGCGTATTTTCAAATCGAAAGACGATTTGCCATCGATTAACGGCGGCCTCGGTATTGCGATCATCTCGACCTCGCAGGGCGTGATGACCGATGCAAAGGCGCGCGCTGCCGGTTACGGCGGCGAAGTCATTTGTTCGGTGGTTTAGGTAACTGCAAATGTCCAGAATAGCGAAACAACCCATCGAATTGCCGAACGGCGTGGAATTCAACGTCAGCGGCCGTGAAGTCTCCGCCAAGGGCCCCAAGGGCAAGCTTTCGGTCACGCTGCACGATGCCGTCGTACTCAAGCAGGAAGATAATGTCCTGTCCCTGTCGCCACGGGATGATAGCAAGTCGTCGCTCGCGGTTACCGGCACCATGCGCTCGGTGGTCAGCAATATCGTCGAAGGCGTTGCCAACGGTTTCGAAAAGAAAATGCAGCTGGTGGGCGTCGGTTATCGTGCTCAGGCACAGGGTAAACAGCTCAACCTGTCGCTCGGACTGTCACACCCGGTGAACTTCCAGGTGCCTGAAGGGATCGAAATTGAAACCCCGGTGGCGACCGAGATCGTCGTCTGCGGATGTGACAAGCAAAAGGTCGGTCAAGTGTGTGCGGAAATTCGCGCTTACCGGCCGCCAGAGCCTTACAAGGGTAAGGGTATCAGATACGCCGACGAGCAGATCGTCCGCAAAGAAGCGAAAAAGAAGTAACGACTATGGATAAGAAACAATCCCGAATCAGACGTTCGCGTCGCGCGCGTGCCAAGATAGCCGAGCTGGGGGTATTCCGCCTCAGCGTGCATCGCACCCCGCGCCATACTTACGCGCAAGTTTTTTCCGGCGAGACCGGAAAGGTGATTGCCTCGGCATCGACCCTGTCGGCCGACGTCAAAAAAGCGATCAAGTACTCGGGCAATGTCGATGCGGCAGCCGCCGTAGGCAAGTTGATTGCCGAAAAGACACGCGCCGCCGGCGTGGAAACGGTTGCCTTCGATCGCTCGGGTTTTAAGTATCACGGCAGAGTCAAGGCCTTGGCCGACTCCGCGCGTGAAAACGGTTTGAAATTTTAAGCGCGCCAATCCAGGAGATTCCAATGGCAGAACCCAGAAATACACAGGCTGGCGACGATTTGATGGAAAAACTGGTCGCGGTTAATCGCGTGGCCAAGGTTGTCAAGGGCGGGCGGCAGTTCGGTTTTACCGCGCTTACCGTGGTAGGCGACGGTAACGGCAAGGTCGGTTTCGGCTACGGCAAGGCGCGTGAAGTGCCGCTGGCGATTCAAAAAGCGATGGAAAAAGCGCGTTCCAATATGATTACCGTTTCGATCAGAAATGGAACCCTGCAGTATCCGCTGAATGCTCGCCATGGCGCAGCCAAGGTTTACATGCAGCCGGCATCCGAAGGTACCGGCGTTATCGCGGGCGGTGCGATGCGGGCAGTGTTCGAAGCAGTCGGCGTGCACAATGTGCTGGCCAAATGTAATGGCTCGCGTAATCCGATCAACCTGGTGCGCGCCACCATTAACGGATTAAAGAGCATGAAAGCTCCCGAGGAAATTGCCGCCAAACGCGGCAAGACCGTGGAAGAAATTACGGGTTAAGGTTATGGCTGACGAAGAAAAGAAAGTTAAGAAGGCGGCTGTAAAGAAGACGGCAAGCAAGAAAGCGGCCGGCAAGAAGGCCGTGAGCAAGAAAGCCGTCAGTAAAAAGGCTGCGAGCAAGAAGGCTGTAGCCAAAAAGGCGGTTGCCAAGAAAGCGGCGGCCAAGGCCGGCGCCGAGCAGGCTCCGATCAAAAAGGCGGCGCCCGCAAAGACGGCTGCGGCCAAGGCTGGCACCGACCAGCCGACGATCAAAAAGGCTGCACCCGCGAAGGCGGCTGCGGTCAAGTCGGATTCGAGCGTGAAAAAATTGAGCGTGACTTTGGTGCGCAGCAAAAACGGCCGACTCAAGTCGCACCAGGCCTGCGTTGCCGGCCTGGGTCTGCGACGGATGCACCAGACCGTGCAAGTGATCGATACGCCGGAAAATCGCGGCATGATCAACAAGGTTCAGTATATGCTGAGCGTCGAGGAAATCTGATGAACTTGAATAGCTTAAAACCCGCCAAGGGGTCTACCAAAGCATCCAAGCGTGTTGGCCGGGGTACTGGCTCAGGGCTTGGCAAGACCGCCGGGCGCGGCCACAAGGGCCAGAAATCCCGCTCCGGCGGCAGCGTGCGCGCCGGTTTTGAAGGCGGTCAAATGCCGTTGCAGATGCGGTTGCCGAAATTCGGTTTTACCTCGCGTAAATCACGCTTCTCCGCCGAGGTTCGCCTTAGCGAAATCGAAACCTCGGGCCTTGACGAGGTCACGTTGCAACAACTGGTCGCCAGCAATCTGGTGCCGGCGCAAACGCGCAAGGCCAAGATTATCCTGTCGGGTGAGCTCAAGCGTAAGGTCAGCATCGACGCGAGCGTTGCGGTTACCAAGGGCGCGCGCGCGGCAATCGAAGCCGCCGGCGGCAAGGTAGAGCAGGTCTGACGTGGCCGGTCCGTCCGCACAACAGATAGCAGGCAGCCTCTCGGGAGGAAGTTTAAGCGAGCTGCGCAAGCGCATATTTTTCGTGATCATTGCGTTGATCATATTCCGTATTGGTACCTTTATTCCGGTACCCGGGATTGACATAAACGTTATGCGCGAAATATTCGAACAGCAACGCACCGGTATTCTCGGTATGTTTAATATGTTCTCGGGCGGCGCACTGGAGCGGATGTCGATTTTTGCATTGGGTGTCATGCCCTATATTTCCGCCTCGATTATCATGCAGTTGCTGACGGTTGCGGTGCCTTACCTCGAGCAGTTAAAGAAGGAAGGCGAATCCGGCAAGCGCAAGATTACGCAGTATACGCGCTACGGCACGGTGGCCTTGGCGACCTTCCAGTCGATCGGTATTTCGATCGCCCTGTCGGGTCAGAGCGGCGGCGGCGGCGCGGCGCTGGTCGTCAATCCGGGCCCGTCGTTCATTTTCACGGCGGCGGTTACGCTGGTTACCGGCACCATGTTTCTGATGTGGCTCGGTGAGCAGATTACCGAACGCGGTATCGGCAACGGCATTTCGATTCTGATCTTCGCCGGCATCGTGGCCGGGTTGCCATCGGCGATCGGCGGCACATTTGAACTGGTGCGTACCGGTGAACTGAACTCGCTGGTAATCTTGGCGCTGTTTGCAGGCGCGCTCGCGGTCACTTATTTCGTGGTCTTCGTGGAACGCGGGCAACGCCGGATCACGGCGAATTATGCCAAGCGCCAACAGGGCCGCAAGATGTATGCGGCGCAGAGCAGTCATTTGCCGTTGAAGCTGAACATGGCGGGCGTCATACCGCCGATTTTTGCCTCCAGTATTATCCTGTTCCCGGCGACGCTGGGCAGCTGGTTCGGTCAGGCCGAGGGCATGCGCTGGCTGCAGGACATTTCGGTGACGCTGTCGCCCGGGCAACCGCTCTACGTTATGTTTTACGCGGCTGCGATAATATTCTTTTGTTTTTTCTACACCGCGCTGGTGTTCAATTCGAAAGATACGGCGGATAATCTTAAGAAATCCGGCGCGTTTATTCCCGGTATTCGCCCGGGTAATCAGACCGCCAGCTATATCGATGGCGTCATGTCGCGCCTGACCATGGTCGGTGCGATGTACATCACCGCGGTATGTCTGTTGCCGGAATTTTTGATTTTATTCTGGAATGTGCCTTTCTACTTCGGCGGCACATCCTTATTGATCATCGTCGTCGTAGTGATGGATTTCATGTCACAGGTGCAGGCGCATCTGATGAACCGTCAATACGAAGGATTGATGAAAAAGTCGAATTTTAAGGGGTACGGCGGCGCCGGTGTGGTGCGCTAGTCCCGGGAATAAGGTAAGGCTATGAAGGTAAGAGCTTCAGTTAAAAAAATGTGTAAGAACTGCAAGGTGATTCGCCGTAACGGTGCGGTGCGCATCATTTGTAAAGACCCGCGGCACAAGCAGCGTCAGGGTTAAGTATATTAATTGTAATTTGGGCGCTCGACAGCTAAAATCTGCGCCCATTTTGGCCGAACGGCTCAGGAGATAGGTTTTTATATGGCTCGTATTGCAGGTGTAAATATACCGGATAACAAGCATACCGTGATTGCATTGCAGTCGATTTTCGGCATTGGCGCGACGCGCTCGGCCGAAATTTGCGATGCGACCGGAATCGATCCCGCGACCAAGGTGCGCGAACTCTCCGAAGATCAACTCGAAGCAATCCGGGCGCGTATCGACGGATTTACCACCGAGGGCGATCTGCGGCGTGAAATTTCGATGAATATCAAGCGTTTGATGGATCTCGGAACCAATCGCGGCATCCGTCATCGCCGCGGCTTGCCGGTGCGCGGACAGCGCACTAAAACCAATGCGCGCACCCGTAAGGGACCGCGTCGTCCGCTCAAGCGTTAGGCCCGGATAACAGGCCAAATCAATAGGTAAGATTAATGGTAGATAAATCACGTACCAAGAAGAAAACCAAACGCGTCGTCTCCGACGGCGTGGCGCATATACACGCGACTTTCAACAATACCATCGTAACCATTAGCGATCGCCAGGGCAATGCCTTGACCTGGGCTACCGCGGGTGGTTCGGGTTTTCGCGGTTCGCGCAAATCGACTCCGTTCGCGGCACAGGTTGCGGCCGAACGAGCGGGTCAGGCCGCCCAGGAAATGGGCATGAAAAATCTCGAAGTCATGGTCAAGGGGCCGGGACCGGGGCGCGATTCGGCGGTACGAGCGCTGAATGCAATCGGTTTCAAGATTTCGCGTATCGATGACGTGACGCCGATTCCGCACAACGGTTGTCGTCCGCCCAAAAAGCGTCGCGTATAGGCAGGATAAACAATGGCAAAATACATCGGACCAAAATGTAAGTTAATGCGTCGCGAGGGTGCGGACCTGAGTCTGAAATCTTCACGCCGCGCCGTCGATACCAAATGCAAGATCGACAATCCGCCGGGCCAACACGGCGCGGGTACGCGTAAACCGCGTCAGTCGAACTATGGATTGCAGCTGCGTGAAAAGCAGAAACTGCGCCGTATTTACGGCATTCTCGAGCGTCAGTTCCGCAATTATTACAAGGAAGCCTCGCGCCTGAAGGGTTCCACCGGTGAAAATCTGCTGCAGCTGCTCGAAGCACGGCTCGACAATGTCGTTTACCGTATGGGCTTCGGTTCGACGCGCGCCGAAGCCAGGCAGCTGGTCAATCACAAGGCGATTTTGGTAAATGGCGCGATCGTCAATATTCCTTCCTATGTGGTAAGCCCCGACGATGTCGTCGCTGTGCGCGAAAAATCGCGCAAACAGGCGCGTATCGCCGAAGCGATGGCGCTGGCGGAGCAGATCGGATTCCCCGACTGGGTCGATGTTAACCAGACCAAGTTTGAAGGCACCTTCAAGGCCCTGCCTGATCGCAACGAATTGCCGCCTGATATCAACGAGCAGCTCGTCGTTGAACTTTATTCAAAATAATTAGCGGGTTAACTATGTCTAAATTGTACTCTGATTTACTGAAACCGAAGCATGTTAAAGTCGAAGAACAGCAGACTTACCACGCCAAGGTTTCCATCGAGCCGCTGGAGCGCGGTTTCGGTCATACTCTCGGTAATGCGCTAAGACGGATTCTGCTGTCTTCGGTGCGCGGCTGTGCCATCGTCGATTGCCGCATCGAGGGCGTACTGCACGAATACACTACCATCGACGGAGTCCAGGAAGACGTTATCGATATTCTGCTCAACCTAAAGGGTGTCGGTATCATCATGCACGCCAAGGACGAAGCGACTCTGACCATTTCCAAGGCGGGTCCTGGCGTTGTAACCGCAGGAGACATTCAACTCGACCACGATGTCGAAATTGTCAATCCCGATTACGTCATTGCAACCTTGACCAAGGCCGTGAATTTCGAGATGTCGCTGCACGTTATGAAAGGGCGCGGATACCAGCCCGCGAATACGCGCCAGACTTCGGAAGAAGATGCGGCGCTGGGGCATTTGCAGCTCGATGCGTCCTTCTCCCCGGTACGCAAGATCGCCTATAGCGTCGAAGCGGCGCGGGTCGAACAGCGCACCGACCTGGACAAGCTGATTATCGATATCGAAACCAACGGCACTATCGATCCGGAGGAAGCGATCCGCATCGCCGGTAGTATTCTCAAGGATCAACTGTCGGTATTCGTCAATCTCGAAGGCTCCGAAGAAGAAGCCGAAGCCGAGCCGGAGTCGCATATCGATCCGATTCTGCTGCGCCCGGTCGACGATCTCGAGCTCACCGTGCGTTCGGCCAACTGCCTGAAGGCGGAGAATATCTACTATATCGGTGATTTGATTCAGCGTACCGAAGTCGAGTTGCTGAAAACCCCGAATCTGGGTAAAAAGTCCCTGACCGAAATCAAGGACGTGCTGGCATCCTACAGCTTGTCGCTGGGGATGCGCCTCGAAAACTGGCCGCCCGCCAGTATCGAGAGTGACAGCAAGTTAGCAAGTTAAGAGGTTTAGACCATGCGTCATCGTAATAGTGGGCGGCAACTCAACCGCAACAGTTCGCATCGCAAGGCGATGTTCAGAAATATGGCAGCATCGTTGTTCGATAACGAAGTGATTCGAACCACCGTGCCCAAGGCCAAGGAATTGCGGCGGGTCGCCGAACCGCTGATCACCCTGGCCAAGGAAGACAGTGTCGCCAATCGCCGGATGGCTTTCAGCCGTATCCGCGACAAGGCCATGGTGGGTAAGCTGTTTGCCGATCTCGGCCCGCGCTACAAGGAACGTCCCGGCGGATACATGCGCATCCTGAAGTGCGGCTATCGTCCGGGAGACAAGGCGCCGATGGCCTATGTCGAACTGCTCGATCGTCCTGACGCAGATTACGACGACGAATAAGTTCTCGTTCCAGTGAATAAAAAAAAGCCGGCATCAAGCCGGTTTTTTTTGCCGACGATACCACGCCGGCCACTGCCAGATTTTTCGGCTGCCGGCCGGCATGCCGGCGAATCCGGCTTGCGGCCCCGGCTGCGGGATGATAGCTTGATTCGTCAAAGCCAACGGAAAACAAGATGGACAAGCTTTATCCCCTGGCGCTGCTACTTGTCAGCTTGCTGAGCGGTGCCTGTTCGACGGTAAATATTGGCGAACCGGGTATCGATGCGCAGACAATTCTTATCCTGCCGGTGCAGGCCAGTAATACGTCGAGCCAGAAATATTACGGGTTTTATTACGTCTATGACCTGGTCAACCTCGATCAGCGCGATATTAGCGCCCGATTAGAGATCCGGCTGCCGGTAAGTGACGGCTACGTCATGGTGGATTTCTTGCCACCCGGCCGCTACCAGCTCGAACGTTTTTCCTTTCTTCCGGTCGGCCGCGGTACTCGAACCTATGACAACAACGTGATCCGGCGCTACGATCGCTTTGAACTTGAGTCGGGCAAGATCACCATTTTCGATCGGTCGTTGAATGTCAGCAAGTTCGACGATTCAAGTTCGGTAGCGGATTCCAGTTCGATCACGAATATGGACCTGGCGCGGGTCAGCACGGCGCAATTGATCGAGTTAATCGAAGGCTTGAATCGACAGGCAAACATTGGCCTGTGGCAGCTGGACGATTTCGACCTCACCGTGATCAAGACGCTGCAGGGCAAGTGGGTGGGCACCGGCGACACGGATGTGGAATTATCGACAACCGGAAAACGCTGCGATCTCGAACTCGTCAGCATCGATATTGACGGTTCCCTTGTTTCAGGCAAGGACGGTTCCGCGGAACCGGCTTTCGAGATCAAGGGCACGCTCGGCCTACAGGCTACGATAAAGGCGGAAGTCACGGATCGCGGTAAAAGCCGCGGCAGAATCTGGGGCAGGTTTGATGACGATACTTTTCGCGGGACTTATTCCGATGGCGCCGGTTGTCGCGGTGTGTTGACGTTGCGCAGACCGCCGTCGTCATCGACGCAGCTAACCGCGACCGAGCTGGATGGAGAAAGCCCGCCCGGCGCCGCTATTCTTGCGGACGAGGCGCAGGCTGCCGCGTTGCAACCTGCCGGCGGCGAAAATCCCAATCCTGGCCCGTCGCAGGATAAGCCGACCGCGAGCTCCACCGGTGCCGGGTCGGAAGCCGCGGCCACCGCGCCAGTCCCGGTGCAACCAGCTGCGAACGAAGACGATGACGCGCTCGAACCGGCCAGGTTAATGGGGCGCTTCAAATCGGACATAACCAGCGCTTCAATTTATATTTTCAAAAGGCAGTATCGCGATATCGAAGTAACCTTGTTACGTAGGGGCAAAAAAATAGAAGGTTACGATGATTCAGGAAATCTGCGCATCGGGGGCACCATCGAGAAGGACACGATTCGATACTGGTTGGAACCGACGGTTGTTTCTGGTTATTACAATGTTGAGGGCGAATGGAAGATGAACCACGACGGTAGCCGCTTGCGCGGGTTCTGGATCGATTCGCGCGGTGATGGCCCGGGGCAGTGGAATCTGGACAAGATTCGTTAATTGCGGAATGAAGTTTTCTGCAATCAGACGGGGGCCAGGTCACCCATTCTGCGGCCCGGCCGGAGGCGTCGATCACGTTCGCTATAGGCAAGGAATTCACCCAGTGTGGCGAGCTCGGCGCGGCGATCGATACCGCTGCGCCGATCGTCGAGGAAAACGTAATGGCAGCGGCAGTCCTGCTCATTGCAGCCCGCCAGCGGCAGTTCCGGCTCCTCCCCGCAAAGGAAGACTTGATCCTTCAGGTCGGCGGCATCATGGCAGGCATTGAGGCCGGGGCGAATCCTGGCGCAACGCCATGCGGAACCTAAACCGTCATCCGGCTTATCGCCGGTTTGCGCTATTTTCCTGAAATGGGTGACGACAGTGGCGCCGTAAGCGTAGGGTTTGAAGACCAATATTACCACGGCCACCAAGAGGCACATTAAAGCGATACCAAAGATGATCGAGGTCATGTCGATGAATCCTACGCCGCCCGGAAACTTGGCACATCCCGAATACAAATCGCCGATTTCAAATTGCTAGTCATAACTTAATAACGTATTGGGCCGGGTGCTTAACAACCACTGGTGCACTTTCCCTTGTGGTTAAAGGTCATGCTGCGACCACTCAGCGGCACATGCACTTTCGCCCGGGCAAGGCTTTGAAACAGCGCCAGGCGTGTCCCGGCGATTGTTTGTCCGCCCGCGGTCGACGGTTGATTGGCGTGCGAAGCGATAATCGAGTTGGGTTTTATGAGCTGGTTGACTACCCATGCCGCTTCCTTTGGGCCGGTGGTGAAGGTATCGCCGATGTTCATCACCACCAGTTTAGCCGCATAGTGATCGCGCACCACGGTTTCCTGTTCGGCGGTGATGCCGGTATCGCCCGATAGATAGGCCGACAAACCATTCGAGAAGGTCAGCACGTAGCCGGTCGGTGGACCCGCGTAGGCGGTTAGACCCGCCGCATTGAGCAGATCGCCGAGTTTGCCGCCGATCATGTGACCGGATATCCCGTTCGAGTGTACCGCCGGTACCGTGGTTATGCTAACCCCGCCAACTTTGCGGGAAGCACCGAATCTGACCAGCTGGGAATTCTTTGGATCGCCGCCCAGAGCCTTCAGCTTAGCCGCAAAAAATTTCGGCATTTCGCTACCGGTTACTATTTTGGCGCCCTTGGCATGCGCGATAGCGGCGGCGTTGGTGGCCGGTAGCGCTTTAACCGGAAATTTGCTGCTCTTGCAGTCGCCTTCTCCCGCTGCGGCAATGTGTTTGTCGCCCACGTGGTCGCCATGCATATGACTGACTAGCACCGCGTCGATATGGCCCAGGCGGGGATCTTCAGGGCCCGCTACGGTGCGGCCCGGATCGTATAACAGGCGGGTACCGTCCGGATCTTCGAACACCAGGGCTCGATCGAGTTGGCAAAACTCCCCTTGCTGGCTGCCCAGCGGCGTGATTTTTACGTCGGCGGCCAGGGCCGACTGATTTGACAGCGATATCGCTGCCAAGGCTACGATGATGCATGGCCGGGTTATGTGCCCCTTCATCCTGGCGTCCTCCGAGTTGTGACATGGTCCAATAGATTGATACCACCCAGTTAAGAGATAATGAAACTTAACTGAGGTAACGATAGATGACAACGAGAAAGAAATATACGAAAGAATTCAAACTGGATGCAGTGAGC
>DS021198.1:723727-729769 GCA_001735895.1 Olavius algarvensis Gamma 3 endosymbiont
ATCGCGCATCCACCAATTCGGCCAGTGTCTTATCCTGGGCCGATATCATTTCCGTCAGCAGCAGCCAGGGCACCATACCGCTGTCGCAATAACCGAAATCACGGAAGTAGTGGTGTGCACTCATTTCCCCACCGTAGATACCGTTGACCTTACGCATGGTTTCCTTGATGAACGCATGGCCGGATTTGCTCTGTACCGGCTCGCCACCGTTTTGCGAAACCAGTTCGATCGTATTCCAGGTCAGGCGCGGATCATAGACAATACTTTCGCCGGGATTTTGCTGCAGCAACTGCGCCCCCAGCAGTCCGACAATGTAATAGCCTTCGATATAGCGGCCGTTATGATCGAACAGAAAGCAGCGGTCAAAATCACCGTCCCAGGCTAGGCCGAGATCGGCGCCGTGGGTTTTGATCGCGTTGATAGTCGCCGCGCGTCGTTCCGGCAACAACGGATTGGGAATGCCATGAGGAAAAGTTCCGTCGGGCTCATGCTGGATCTTGATGAACTCGAATGGCAAATGCCGCTCGAGCAGGTCGATTACCGGTCCCGCCATGCCGTTGCCCGGATTGGCAACTATCTTGAGTGGTTTCAGCTGTTGCCTGTCACCGAGATATCCGAGCAGGTGCTCGACGTATTCAGTGCCGAGGTCGGTTTTTACGATGCTGCCCTTAGGCCCCGGTGCGCTAAAGGCGTTTTCTTCCGCAATGCGCCGGATATCCTCCAACCCGCTGTCGCCGCTCAAGGGTTTGGCGCATTCGCGCACGAACTTAAGCCCGTTGTAATCGACCGGGTTGTGGCTCGCGGTAATCATGATGCCGCCGTCGAGCTCGAGATGAAACGCGGCGAAATATACCTGTTCGGTCCCGCACAAGCCCAGGTCGAGTACTTCGACACCGCTATCGGTCAGTCCGCCGGCGAGCGCATCGAATAAATCCTCGCTACGTTGGCGCACGTCGCGCCCGACCGCTACGCGCCGCGGCTGGATGAATTCGGCATAGGCGCGGCCCACGCGATAGGCGATGCCGGCGTTGAGTTCGTCCGGCACCTTGCCACGTGCGTCATAGGCCTTGAAACAGCTGATCCTGTCGTTCATGCGGACTCCTTTTGCGGATCGACGATATCGAGAATCGGCCGCAGATAGTGCCCGGTGTAAGAACGCTCGACCAGGGCCACCTGCTCCGGCGTGCCGCTGGCGATGATTTCACCGCCCTTGTCGCCGCCTTCGGGGCCGAGATCGATGATCCAGTCCGCGGTTTTGACCACATGCAGGTTGTGTTCGATCACGGCGATGGTGTTGCCATGGTCGCGCAGCCGGTGCAGCACCCCGAGCAATTGCTCGACGTCGTGAAAATGCAGGCCGGTAGTCGGTTCGTCGAGGATGTAGAGCGTGCGCCCGGTATCGCGCTTGGACAGTTCGCGCGACAGCTTGATGCGTTGCGCTTCGCCGCCCGAAAGCGTGGTCGCATTCTGGCCCAGCGTGATATAGGACAGCCCCACATCCATTAGAGTATCCAGTTTGCGCTTGATCACCGGGATCGCGCTGAAAAAAGCGGTGGCGTCTTCGACCGTCATTTCCAGCACTTGGTGGATCGACTTGCCCTTGTAAGTGATATCGAGGGTTTCGCGGTTGTAACGCTTGCCCTTGCAGATATCGCAGGTCACATAGACGTCGGGCAGGAAATGCATTTCAACCTTGGTGACGCCATCGCCCTGGCAAGCCTCGCAGCGCCCGCCCTTGACGTTGAAGCTGAAACGGCCGGGCTTGTAGCCGCGCGAGCGCGCTTCCTGGGTGCCGGCGAAGAGTTCCCGAATCGGGGTGAATAGCCCGGTATAGGTGGCCGGATTGGAGCGCGGAGTGCGCCCGATCGGGCTCTGGTTGATATCGATGACCTTGTCGAACTGATCGAATCCGGAGCATTTCCGGTAACTGCCGGCACTGAGGTTGCTACCGTAGATTTCGATGGCGGCGAGTTTATACAGGGTTTCGTTGATCAGGCTCGATTTGCCCGAGCCGGAGACTCCGGTAATGCAGGTGAACAGCCCGACCGGCAGTTCCAGCGCAACCGATTTCAGGTTGTTGCTCGAAGCCCCCTCGATGCGTACCATTTTATTCTTATTGGCCGCGATGCGCTTCCGGGGAACTTCGATAGCGCGTTTGCCGCTGAGGTATTGACCGGTGATCGACTGCTCGAAACGGGCGATTTCACGCGCGTTGCCGGTGGCGACGATTTCACCGCCGTGCACCCCGGCGCCGGGGCCGATGTCGACGATAAAGTCGGCCGCTTCGATGGCGTCTTCGTCGTGCTCGACTACGATCACCGTATTACCCAGATCGCGCAGATAATTCAGGGTTTTGAGCAGGCGATCGTTGTCGCGCTGGTGCAGGCCGATCGACGGCTCGTCGAGAATATACATGACGCCGACCAGGCCGGCGCCGATCTGGCTGGCGAGCCGGATACGTTGGGCCTCGCCGCCCGACAGCGTCTCCGCGCTGCGACTGAGCGAGAGATATTCGAGGCCGACATTGACCAGGAAGCTCAGGCGCTCGCGTATTTCCTTGGTTATCTTGTCGGCGATTGCGCCTTTTTGACCGCTGAGTTCGAGCGCATTGAAAAACCCCAGAGCCTCTTCGATCGGCAGCCTGGCAAGGCTGGCGAGGCTACGCTCGGCAACGAAGACGTGCCGCGCGGCCTCGTTAAGTCTTTCGCCCCGGCATGACTGGCAAGGCTGATCGGAAAGAAACTTGGCGAGCTCCTCGCGCACCACGCTGGACTCGGTATCGCGATAGCGCCGTTTCAGATTCGGCAGGATACCTTCAAAGGGATGTTTCTGTACGCGCTGATCGCCGCGTTCGTTGCGGTAGGAAAATTTCACTTCTTCGGCCGATCCGTTGAGAATCACTTGCCGAATGTCGGGCGCGAGTTCGCCGAACGGCATTTCGACGTCGAAATCGAAATGCGCCGCGAGTGACTGCAGCATCTGGAAATAATAACCGTTGCGCCGATCCCAACCGCGAATCGCGCCGCCGGCGAGACTCAGCTCCGGCGATTTGACCACCAGTTTAGGGTCGAAAAACTGCATCGTACCGATGCCGTCGCATTCGGGGCAGGCGCCGACCGGACTATTGAAGGAAAACAGCCGCGGTTCCAGTTCGCTGATCGAATAACCGCACTCGGGGCAGGCGAATACGGCCGAAAAGCGTATCTCCTCGAAACTGGAAGCCGGATCGATGGCGGCGATCTTGACAATACCATCGGACAGATGCAGCGCGGTTTCGATCGATTCGGCGAGGCGCAGCTTCAGATCGGTGCGCACCTTGAAGCGGTCGACGATGACATCGATGTTATGTTTCTTGCGTAACTCCAGCTTGGGCGGGTCGTCGAGTTCGCAGATTTCGCCATTGACGCGAGCGCGGATGAATCCCTGCTTCTGCAGGCTGTCGAACAACTGTACATGCTCGCCCTTGCGGTTGCTGACGACCGGCGCCAGCAGCATCAGGCGCTCGTCTTCGGGCAGTGTCAGCACCTGGTCGACCATTTGGCTGACGGTGCTGGCCTCGAGCGGCAGGTCGTGCGTCGGGCAGCGCGGCGTGCCGACGCGGGCGAACAGCAGACGCAGGTAATCGTAGATTTCGGTAATCGTACCGACCGTGGAGCGCGGATTGTGCGACGTGGTCTTTTGCTCGATCGAAATAGCCGGAGACAGGCCTTCGATATGGTCGATATCGGGTTTTTCCATGACCGACAGGAATTGGCGCGCGTAGGTCGACAGGGACTCGACATAGCGCCGTTGCCCCTCGGCGAAAATCGTGTCGAAGGCGAGCGAGGACTTGCCGGAACCCGATAATCCGGTAAATACGATGAGCTTGTCGCGCGGTAGCGTCAAGTCGATATTTTTCAGATTATGGGTGCGCGCTCCGCGAATTGTGATTGATTCCATGGGTAAACGATCAGTGGGGCCAAACCGAAAATTATAACGACTTGGCCGCGATATTTCGCGCTTTAATCAGAATTAGTTAGTATCGGTTCCCATCCTCAGCCCGAATCGCTAAAATCGCGCCTTTCCATTAGCCTGAATATCGTACTTGTCGGGATCGGGCCGTTGGATAAACCTTTGACTAATCGGAAGTAAACATTGTTTTCAGTAGCAAAACAGGAACAGCTGCTCGTTGTCGGCGCGAGCCCTGTCGAGCGTCGGATTGCGGGATACCGGTGCCACTTACGGGTTGGGCACGAGGCATTCCCGGGTGATGCTTAAAACCGAAAAAAGAGCAACCGCGTCCCTGGCGCTGGTATGTGCCCTGCGCATGCTCGGATTGTTCATGATATTGCCTGTATTCAGTCTGCACGCGCATGAGTATGCGGGGGCGACACCGGTGCTGATCGGGCTTGCCATCGGGGTTTACGGGCTCACTCAGGGATTGTTTCAACTGCCGTTCGGCTTCCTCTCGGATCGTTTCGGGCGCAAGACCGTAATCGTCGGCGGCCTGCTGATTTTCTGCGTCGGCAGCGGGCTGGCGGCCGAGGCGGAGTCGATCTCCCAGGTAATTGCCGGGCGCGCGCTACAGGGTCTCGGTGCGATCGCCGCAGCGGTCATGGCGCTGGCCGCCGATTTGACGCGCGAAGAGGTGCGTTTGCGTATCATGGCGGTGATCGGCATGTCGATCGGCGCCAGTTTCATGCTGTCGATGGTAATCGGGCCCATCGTCGCCGCCGGTTACGGTTTGCGCATGCTGTTCTGGATGACCGCGGTGCTGGCGGTGTTGGGGATCCTGGTTATCGTCTTTATCACTCCGAATCCGTCGCGTCAGACATTTCACCGCGACGCGCAGGTTTCGCTGCGCGATATCGGTGGGGTGGCCGGCGATATCGAATTGTTGAAGCTGGGATTTGGGGTATTCGTGCTGCATCTGGTGTTGGCGGCGACTTTTGTCGTTTTTCCGCTGGTATTGCAGCAAAACCTGCAAGTCGACGAAGCGCTGCATTGGCGCACCTATTTGCCGGTGTTCCTGTTGTCGATTTTTTTGCTGGTGCCGCTGGTCATCGTGGCTGAAAAATATCGTAAATCGCGGCTGGTCTTCGCCAGCGCGGTCGTCATGCTGGCATTGGCCGAACTCGGTCTGGCCTTGAGCCATACATATGTCGCCGTCTTTGCGATGCTGGTCCTGTTCTTCGGCGCCTTCAATTTTCTCGAAGCCATCATGCCCGCCACGGTCACCCGCATTGCGCCGGCCGATATGAAAGGGACCGCGATGGGATTGTTCTCCAGCGCGCAGTTTATCGGTGCCTTTGCCGGCGGGCTGTTGGGCGGGATCTTGCTCGGAGCGGGTGACCACACAACTACATTTTTGTGGCTTGGAGGAATCTTGGTTGTCTGGTTTTTAGTCGCTCTGACCATGAAAACTCCGCGCTACCTGGCCTCAAAAATCGTCTCGCTCAGGGATCTCGACGCGCCGGGGCTGGAACGTTTCGTCGAGCAGGCGAGCAAGATCGACGGCGTGCACGAAGTTTCGGTTTACGAAAGCGACAAGGTTGCATACCTTAAAGTCGAGCAGGGTTTCGACGATAGCGAACTGCGCGCGTTGGTTTCGCACTAAATCCGTCCGATTGACGTGGTCAAACTTTTTGATACACCCCAGTTAAGCGGCATGCTTCGTTTCGAGTAGTCGTTTTTCATAATCATTCGGGCTGACATAATTCAGCGTCGAATGTAATCGATATGGGTTATACCAGCTGGATATGTACTGCAGAATATCCTGCTGTGCTTCATATCGAGTCTGATAATTTCGCCATTGCACCCGCTCCTGCTTCAGACTGCCAAAGAAGCTCTCGACCACCGCATTATCCCAACAGTCACCTTTACGGCTCATGCTGCCCTGGAACCCGTTGATTCTGAGTAATTTTCGGAATGCCTTGCTGGCATACTGAGACCCACGATCCGAGTGATGGATTAAACCTGCCTTGGGTCGGCGCTGCCAGGCGGCCATCTTCAAGGCATCACAGACCAACTGCGATTCATCCGAGGGCTCATGCTCCAGCCCAC
>DS021198.1:731637-757510 GCA_001735895.1 Olavius algarvensis Gamma 3 endosymbiont
ATTGTATTGCGGTAGATCCGGAATGGCTGAAAGCGGCCTCAAAAAAAGCCGGCTACATGCCGGAAATGATCCAGTTAGCGCGCATGACCAATAACAGTATGCCGGCCTATACAGTGTCGGTGTTGCAAGATTTGCTGAACCAACGAGGCTATCCAATTAACGGTACTCGGATTGCGCTGCTTGGGGTTGCCTATAAGCGCAATGTGGACGATGCGCGCGAGTCTCCGTTTTTCGAACTTCACAAATTACTTCTGAGTAAAGGCGCCTTGCTTAAGGTATTTGACAGCTGGTTCAGATCCGAGAATACCGTCGACTCGCTTGAGCGGGCCCTCGAACAAGTCAAAGCAGTCGTGATTGTTACCGAGCATTCGGATATTTTGCGGGTCTTGCAAAGTATGAATTTTTCCGAAATGGGAATCGAAGTTATCGTCGATGGCAGAAACTGCCTGAACCGCGATATGATGCAAACCCAGAATATTCTTTACCGTGGCATCGGCCGACGGGTTTAACCAGTGTTACAGAGACCGTGAGTTTGTATCGGGCCTGTAAACTTAGTCAGATTTGAGACCAAATTATGCTCGAAAATGCATCAATTTTAATTACCGGCGGCACTGGCTCGTTCGGACATACCTTTGTACCGATGACCCTGGAAAAATTCAATCCCAGGCGCCTGGTCGTTTTTTCACGCGACGAAATGAAACAGTGGGACATGGCGCACAAGTTTCAGAACGACAAACGCGTTAGTTTTATTATCGGCGACGTCCGCGATAGCGCACGAATTGCTCGTGCGCTGGACGGTATCGACTATGTCGTGCACGCGGCCGCGACTAAGATCGTTCCGACTGCGGAATACAATCCCTTCGAATGCGTTAAAACCAATATCAATGGCGCGATGAACCTGATCGATGTGTGCATTGACTGTGGCGTAAAACGAGTGGTAGCGCTGTCTACCGACAAGGCCAGTAATCCGATCAATCTCTATGGTGCGACCAAGCTGGCATCGGATAAACTATTTGTTGCAGCCAATCCCTATGCCGGTGTCCACGATACGCGTTTTGCAGTGGTTCGCTACGGTAACGTTATGGGCTCCAGGGGATCGGTTATCCCGTTTTTTATGTCACTCGCGCAATCCGGTACACTACCGATTACAGATACGCGCATGACCCGATTTATGATAACCCTGGAGCAGGGCGTGGAGTTGGTCTGGCATGCCTTTGAGAATATGGAAGGCGGTGAGATTTACGTCAAGAAAATTCCGTCAATGAACATCGTCGATATCGCCAAAGCAGTTGCTCCCGATGCCCGGCATGAGATCATTGGTGTCAGGCCTGGTGAGAAAATACACGAGCAAATGATCGGTTTCGAAGATGCGCCGCATACTTTTGAGTACCCGGATCACTACAAGATCTTACCGGCCATTCACAACTGGTCTTCCGATCATGCGCGCATCAATAACGGGGTCAGGGTGGATCCGGATTTCATGTATACCTCGGATAACAACAGCGAATGGATGTCGATCGAAGTCCTGCAGGCCTGGATTGACGAGCACTGTGGAAAAATAGGCAAGATATAGTTTCGATATGACTGGGACCGCACTGATCACCGGTGGTTCAGGATTGCTGGGTGTCAACTGGGCGCTCACGATTCGCGATGATTTCCAGGTTACGCTTGCAATCCACCAGCGCGAAATAGCGGTGCAGGGCGTATCGACTATGTCCATCGACCTGGAATCCGGCAACGATTTGAAACGTGCGCTTAGCGAACTGCAACCGCATCTGGTAGTGCATGCGGCGGGTTTAACCAGTGTCGAGAGCTGTGAGGCGAATCCGGAGCTGGCTTACAGAATCAATGTGCAACTGGCAGCAAATGTCGCCAGTGCCTGCGCCGCGTTCGGATTGCCGCTGGTGCATATATCGACTGATCATTTGTTTTCTGGTGCGTCGGCACTGGTCGACGAGAATGCACCAATCGAACCCAGAAATGCCTATGCCCGTAGCAAGGCAGAAGCCGAGGCGCGAGTGTTCGACGCGCATCCGCGCGCGCTTGTGATTCGCACCAATTTTTTTGGCTGGGGTCCGGGCTATCGCCGTTCGTTCAGTGACTTGATCATCGATTCGCTGCGCCAGGGTGAAACATTGACGTTGTTTGAAGACGTGTTTTTTACGCCGATCGTTGCCGCGGAACTGATTCGCGCTGCGCACCAGCTGCAGGCGATCAATGTGGCGGGTATCGTAAACGTGTGCGGTGACGAGCGCGTATCGAAGCTCGAATTTGGTATGCGCCTGGCGTCCATCTTCGGGCTGGATGATAGCTTGATCCGACCGGGCTCGGTTGCGAATCAGCCCGGATTGGTGCAACGACCGCATGATATGAGCCTTTCTAATAAGAAGGCTAGCGCCCTGCTGGGGCGCGAACTCGGTGGGCTCGATAAGCAGCTGGCCGTGCTATTGCAACAACAACAACTTGGGTTTGCCAACGAGGTATTGAGTATATGAATTCGTTTATTCCCTACGGGCGCCACCATGTTGATGAAGTCGATATTCGCGCGGTGGTCGAAGTTCTGCAGGGTGGATTGTTAACCCAGGGCCCCATGATAGAAGCCTTCGAACAGGCGATTTCGGACTATGTCGGCGTCAAATACGCCGTGGCTGTTTCCAGCGGCACCGCAGCGCTGCACTTAGCGGCGCTGGCCGCGGATGTGGGGAAGGGTAACTCCCTGGTAACTTCGCCGATCACTTTCGTCGCAAGTGCAAACTGCGGCCTCTACGCCGGCGGCACGGTGCAGTTCGCCGACATCGATGCTGACAGTATCAACATGTCCGCGATCGGGTTGGCGCAAACCTTGCGAGAAATTCCGACCGTGCGCGCGGTGGTGCCAGTGCATTTCGCCGGTTTGCCCTGCGATATACCTGCCATCAAGGCGGCCGCGGATGCCGCGGCAGCGGTTGTAATCGAGGATGCTTCACATGCGTTGGGCTCTGAATATGCCGACGGTAGTAAAGTTGGCTGCTGCGTAAATTCGCTGATGACGGTGTTTTCATTTCACCCGGTCAAGGCGATTGCGGCGGGCGAGGGCGGCATGGTCACGACCAACGACGAAAAAATCTACCGGCGCCTGATTCGATTGCGGAGCCACGGAATCAACAAACTGGATGATGAATTCCAGCTCCCCGAACAAGCATCCAGTAACGGGCTGCAGTATCCGTGGTATTACGAGATGCAGGAACTTGGGTTCAATTACCGGATTACAGATATACAGTGCGCGCTGGCACTGTCGCAGCTGCGTCATCTGGATAAATTTATCGCCCGCCGGCGTGAACTGGTCGCGGTTTATGACGCAGCTTTCGCGGGAATGAAAAATTGTCGCCCGGCACAGCTCGATGGCAACGCTCTGAGTGCCCATCATTTGTACGTGTTGCGAATCGATTTCAAATCTGCCGGCATTGGGCGTGAACAATTGATGCTGCAACTCAGGTCGCGCAATATCGGCAACCAGGTGCATTATATTCCGGTTACCATGCAGCCTTACTACCAACGACTTGGGTTTAATCCAGGAGATTATCCCGAAGCCCAGGCTTATTACAACGAAGCCCTGACCATCCCGCTGTTCTACGATCTGAGTGATGAACAGCAGCAGTACGTGATCGATAACATCCGGGACCTGGTGTCATGAAACTTGCTATCGGCACCGCGCAGTTCGGTCTCGACTACGGTATAGCTAATCGACAGGGACAGATAGCGCCGGCCGAAGCCTTGGCGATCATCGAGTATGCCTCACGGCAGGGAATCGATATGCTCGATACCGCGGTTGCCTATGGCGATAGCGAACAGCGCTTAGGAGAAGTCGGGGTAGGCGACTGGCAGGTAGTATCCAAGCTTCCGTCCCTACCCGAGGATTGCGATGATATTACTCATTGGGTACGACTGCAGGTGGAGGGCTCGAAGCTGCGACTCAAAATAGAGGGTCTTTATGGCTTGTTACTCCATCGTCCCGCCGAGTTGCTGGAATCACGCGGTGCCGAACTTTACCTTGCGTTGCAGCAGGTTAAGCGAGATGGCTTGGTACAAAAGATCGGCATCTCGATTTACGACCCATCGGAGCTTGATGCACTAATCGATCGCTACGCGCCGGACCTGGTTCAGGCTCCATTAAACGTTTTCGACCGCCGCATCCAGTCATCGGGCTGGATGTCTCGGTTGCATGGTCGGGGTATTGAAATCCATACTCGTTCGGTATTTCTGCAGGGTTTACTGCTAGTAAAATCGCATCAACGGCCGCGACAATTTGCGCCCTGGGCCAACATGTGGACGCGCTTCGACGATTGGCTTAAACTCCACGGCGTGACGCCACTGCAAGCCTGCTTGGGTTTTCCAATGTCCTTGCGGGAAGTCAGCAAGGTCATCGTGGGTGTCGATAGCCTGGCGCAATTGCAACAAATCGTTACTGCCGCCGGTGCTTCCGTTCCACCGCTTACCGGCAGCCTGGCATCTGAAGACCTAGACCTGATAAACCCATCGCGCTGGAACGCATTGACCTAGCCGGGAGTAGTATTGTGACCATAGAAATTATCGCCGAACTCGCGCAGGGCTTTGAAGGCCAGCCCGAGCAGACCCGGCTGCTGCTGAAGGCCGCCGCGGCCTCGGGCGCCGATGTCGCCAAATTCCAACTGGTGTTCGCAGACGAACTGGCTACGCCCGACTACCAGCACTACGAATTGTTCAAATCGCTGCAAATGCCGGACGATTTCTGGCGTGAGTTGTCGAGTTATGCGACCGAGTTGGGTATCAAGCTCAGTCTAGATATTTTTGGTGAACATAGCCTGCGGCTGGCACAGAAGATCGGAGTGGATTCGGTCAAGCTGCATGGAACCGATATCGCCAATGTCGGCCTGTTGAATGCAGTGGCGGCGAGTTCGGTAAACAAGGTCCTGCTCGGCGCGGGAGGCGCACATGCCAGTGAGATTCGGCTTGCACTCGAAACTCTCGCCAATAAACAAGTGGTCGTGCTGCTGGGTTTTCAGGCTTATCCAACGCCGACCGAAACCAACCAGATTTCCCGGGTCAAATTGTTCGTCGACAGTCTTGGCAGTAATCATGAGAACCTAAAAATTGGATTCGCAGACCATGCGGCTCCCACCAATCCACTCAGATATGCGCTTGCGGCAACGGCACTTGGAGCCGGTGCTGAGGTTATCGAAAAACATTTGACACTCGGTAGGGTCATGGAACTGGAAGACTTCGAGTCGGCATTGAACCCGGATGAGTTTTTAGAGTTTTCACAAACCTTGAAAGACTGCGCCGCGGCCTATGGCGCCACAGAGGACAGCAACGATTATGCGATGGCGGAAGCGGAGCAAGCTTACCGGAAAATGATTCGCCGCCATGTCGTAGCGGCCCGCGATCTCGCGCTGGGGAATGAGCTGGTACCCGTGGATTTAATCCTGAAACGTACCTCGTTGGAACAGGCGATGACCGATTTGAATTCGGCCTACGGTTCTAAGCTTCAGCGAGATGTTAAGGCCAATTCTCCAATTACAAAAGAGGATCTCGAATGAAGCGGGTGCTCGATGACTAGGAGACTTGTTGCAGCGATCGCCTGCCGTAACCAGGGTTCGCGTCTTTACGGCAAACCACTACAAAACCTGGATGTCGAAAAAGGTGTCCGCATTCTGGACAATATCATCGACTGCTTGCAGGGAATCGAGTGCATCGACGAAGTAGTGCTGGGTATTTCTGAAGGCGTCGAAAACGAAATATTCGAATCGGTCGCTAACGGCAAGGGTTTGAGATTTGTCGTCGGCGACCAGATTGACGTGTTGTCACGCCTGGTTCGATGCGGTCAGCTGGCGCAGGCAACCGATATTTTTCGTGTCACCAGTGAATCCCCATATTTGTATTTTGAACCGGTGGAAGATTTGTGGCACCAGCATTGTGAGGGCTCTGCGGATGCGACTTTCCTGGACAATATTGTCGACGGCTGTGGGTTCGAGATTGTTTCACAGACGGCCCTCGAACAATCACATGTCCACGGATCGGATAAACATCGCTCGGAATTATGCACGTTATTCCTGAGAGAAAATTTGGATACTTATAAGGTCGACATTGTCGAACCGCCGGTCGGATTGGTGCGTCGGGACCTGAGACTAACTGTGGACAATCCGGAGGACTTGGTGGTTTGCCGAATCATCTACGAGGCCTTTAAGGATCTCGCGCCGAGAATTCCGGTAACCGAAATTGTCAAGTTTCTGGACATGAATCCGAACCTGATCGAACTACTGGCGCCATTTACCGAAATGGGTTACAGCACGATGTATGTCAAAGCCGATAGTTGAGGTGAATCGCAGACAAGAGCGACGAAATCATGGACAAAATCAGTAATTACGAAAAATCGAAAAGTTACTCGACCCGCGTGCACGAGCTGATTCCGGGCGGTGCGCACACCTATTCCAAGGGGGACGATCAATTTCCACAGATGGCGCCCGCCGCGATTGCACGCGGTCACGGCGCGCACGTCTGGGACCTGGACGGTAACGAATTCATCGACTGCAGCATGGGCCTGACCTCTGTCTGTATCGGACATGGATACGAATCTGTGGCACGGGCGGTCTGCGATGCCGCCTTCCAGGGAACCAATTTTCAGCGTCCCGCCGCACTGGAGCTGGAAGCGGCTGAGCTGTTCCTCGACACCGTGAGATCCGGCGACATGGTCAAGTTTGCCAAAAACGGTTCCACCGTGACCACTGCTGCGGTCAAACTGGCGCGAGCCTTTACCGGGCGGCAGCGCGTGGCGCTGGCGCGCGAGCATAACTTTTTCAGTTATGACGACTGGTTTATCGCGACAACCCCTTGTGACCGAGGAATACCGGGACGAGTCCGCGAAATGACGGCGCTATTTAGTTACAACAATATCGAGTCGGTCGAAGCCTTGCTTGCCGAGCCGGATCACGACATCGCCTGCCTGATCCTGGAGCCGGTCAAGTTCGACCCGCCGGTGGACAATTTCCTGCATAAGGTGGGTGAGGTTTGCAGGAAACATGACGTGTTGCTGATACTCGATGAAATGATCACCGGATTCAAATGGAGCCTTCAGGGCGCCCAGGGGTATTTCGATGTGCATCCGGATATGTCCACCTGGGGAAAGGGAATGGCAAACGGTTTTTCCGCCTGTGCGCTTACCGGAAGATCCGAGATCATGGAGCTCGGTGGAATTCGCCGGGCCGGCGACGACAAGTTGTTTCTGATTTCAAGTACACATGGCGCCGAGAGTACCGGCCTGGCCGCGATGATGGCTACCATAACGGCATTCAACGAACATGACATGATTGCCAGCAACTGGGCCAGAGGTGGGCAGCTCAGATCTCGTTTGGAACAGATAGTGACGATGCACGGGCTCGAGCAGAATTTGCAGTTGTTGGGTTACAACTGCCTGTTCCTACTGGCCTGTCTCGATCATAGCGGTAGGGCGGATGACTACTTTCGTACCTTGATGATGCAGGAAATGATTGCCCGGGGTATCCTTTTTCAGGGTATGATTTATACTACTTGGTCCCACCAGCAACCCGAGATGGATCGATTCTGCGAAGCCTTTGACGAAGCCTGCGCTGTATACCGCCGCGCGATTGATAGCGAGACTACCGAGGGTTTCCTGATCGGGGCGCCTGCAAAGCCTGTTTTCAGGAAAAAGATCTAGTTTGTCAGAATGTTATAAAGCATCGAAAATCGTGTCGCAATAGATTTTCCTGGAGCAAAGTAAAATTGTCGAGCATTCGATAGTGGCGTTACTCGGCTTTCGCAAACGTCCCCAATTAATCATGACCACCAGATCAGCCAGCAGGTTCGCGATCATCATGCCGCAGCAGGTCGACTTTCTGTTGATCGTCAGGGGGCTTGCGGCCCTGTCAGTAATTTATTGGCATCTCGGCGGCTATCTTGAGATTGAAAATTACTGGTCGAGTTTTTTTATCATCCCCGGGCGGCTGGCGGTGCGGATATTTTTCATGATGTCCGGTTATTTGATCGGCTATGGCCTGATCTACGGCAAGTACCGGCCTAACTACCGGGATCTCGGCAGGTTTTACGTAAACCGTTTACTTCGAATCTATCCGATTTTCCTGGTTGTAAGCCTGGTCGCGCTGGTCTTCGCCTATCGCGACTTGACCATCGATGCCGATTTCGTGCTGAGGGAACTGTTAATGGGGCAATGGAATCACGACTACCAATTGAACGGTGTATTCTGGACCCTGGGCGTGGAAGTCCATTTCTATCTGATCGCACCGCTGCTGGTGTTCGGCGCACTGGCTCTGTTCAGGCAGGCGAGTTACTGGGCGATTGCGCTTTACTTGATGGCGTTACTTGTGGTGTGGGGCTACTCGAAATCAGATTTTTTTTCATCCTGGGATATGCGTAGCATCGTTGGGGGTATAACGCATTTTGTAATAGGCATTCTTTGCGCCTCCTATAAAGACAAGATCGCGCAGCTGGCCCGGGGGAAGGTTTTCCTGGCTCTGGCGGCATGTTTGGTGTTGATACTGATTGCACGTTTTAATCACAGCTACTCGATAAACCTGAAAGCGGTCCTGCTGTCCAACCTGATTGGTGTTGGCCTTATTTTTTTACACGTCATGCTGGAAACGAAAAAACTGGGTGTAAACCTGCTGGTCAAGATACTCCTCGCGCTGGGTGTGCTTTCCTATGGTATTTACGCCTGGCACGGCTTGCTGATTATCAATCGGATACTTGTAGACAACCTGGCGCTGCACACGCTTGCTACGATCGTGCTGGCTTATGCCACTTATATCATCGTCGAGCGGCCGTTGCTGAGTTTGAAGCAATGAGTGCTGGTGTGCGAATCGCTTTTCGCGCCGACGCCTCGGCGGAGATTGGCCTGGGCCACGCAATGCGATGCCTGACTTTGGCAGACCTGTTGCGCAAAAGCGGAGCGCGAACCCGGTTTGTCTGCCGCAGCCTGCCAGACTACCTGCAGCGCAAACTGACGCAGCACGGCCACGAGCTCATTTTACTGGCGGCGTCGGCTGGCAACTATCGAGCCGACGAACTGGCGCATTCCGGGTTTTTGAAAACGAGCCAGCAGGTTGATGCGCAGCAAACCCGTGAAGCGCTGGCGGATCAGAACTGGGACTGGCTGGTCGTGGACCACTATGGGATTGATCACCGCTACGAAACAGCCTTGCGCGATACGGTGAGGCGGGTGATGGCAATAGACGATATCGGCGATCGTCAGCATGATTGCGAACTGTTGCTCGATCAGAATCTTTATGCGGATATGAAGCAACGCTATGACGGCAAGACTCCCGCTGCCTGCAAATTGTTGCTTGGACCAGAATTTGCATTGCTGCGTGAAGAGTTTCTGCGACTGCGCCAGCAAGTCGAGTCGCCGGCGACCGAAATCAGGCACGCGCTGGTATCGCTGGGCGGATTCGATCCCTGTAATCTCACCCAGGTCGCCGTTACCGCCCTGCATCGGGTTTTTGGTAAATCATTGAAGCTGGACGTGATCATTGGCAATGAGCATCCGAGCCGAGTCGAGATCGAAAGGATTTGCCGTATGCATGACTACCGTTGCCACCTGCATACCGAGCGCATGGCCGAATTTATGGCGGCGGCAGATATCGCAATTGGCGCCGGCGGGTCGACCAGCTGGGAGCGCTGTTGTCTGGGGCTGGCTGCGATTACCGTGGCCTTTGCCGATAACCAGAAGGATATTGCAGCAAGCCTGGAGCAAGCCGGGGCCTGCATATTTCTCGGCGATCAGCACACAGCCACGCAGGCGGCGTTCGAAAAGACCCTGCAATCGCTGCTCGTGGATAGGGAACGGCTGTCGATGTTATCATCGACAGCTTATTCACTGGTCGATGGCCGCGGCGCGCAACGAGTCCGCGATCATCTGTTTTCGATGCTATGAAGATAACCGTCCTCTGTACCGATCCGCTGCACCCCGTGGTGCCTCAGCTGAGTGTCTGGCAGCAGGCATTTGTCGCCAGGGGTCATGACGTAGCCCTGGTGTACGACAAATCCGAGGCCAGCGGAGGCGATATTTTGTTCCTGGTATCATGCAGCCAGTTGATTACCGAGAGCGAGCGCGGGAAATACACCGCGGTACTGGTGCTGCACGCCAGCGATCTGCCGCGCGGTCGCGGTTGGTCGCCGCATGTCTGGGCGGTGCTCGATAATACGCCGCAGATAACGATATGTCTGCTCGAAGCCGCCGATCCGGTGGACAGCGGTACGGTCTGGTTGCGCCAGCGGATTCAGCTCGAGGGGCACGAATTGTTAGCCGAAATCAATCAAAAGCTGTTTGCTGCTGAACTCGAGTTAATGTCGCAGGCGGTTGAGAATTTCGACCGAATCGAGGGTTCGCCGCAGCAGGGGGAGCCGGGCGCCTATCTGCGCAAGCGTACCTCGGAGGACAGCCGTCTGACTCCGGATAAGACTATCGCGGAACAGTTCGACCTGCTGCGCGTCGTCGATAATGAGCGCTACCCTGCGTTTTTCGAATTCCGGGGCAACCGATATACACTCAAAATTGAAAAAGTAAATAATCATGAATCCGAATAATGCGTTCTCGATTTTGGATCGGGAAGTGGGCGCGCAACATCCGCCTTTTATCATTGCCGAAATGTCGGGTAACCATAACCAGTCGCTGGAACGGGCGCTGGAAATCGTCGAAGCGGCTGCGCAGTCCGGCGCGGAGGGTCTGAAGATCCAGACCTATACCCCGGATACCATGACGATCGACCTCGACGAGGGTGAATTTCATATCAGCGATCCCGATATTCCCTGGGCGGGCAGTTCGCTTTACCAGCTATATGGCGAGGCCTATACACCCTGGGACTGGCACCAGCCGATCTTCGATCGCGCACGCGAACTCGGCATGATTCCATTCAGTACCCCCTTCGATGAAACTGCGGTCGATTTCCTGGAAGAGCTGGATACGCCCTGTTATAAAATCGCTTCGTTCGAAAATACCGATTTACCGCTGATTCGACGCGTTGCCGCGACCGGAAAGCCGTTGATCATTTCCACCGGCATGGCCAGCGTGGCGGAGCTCGACGATACGGTGCGCGCCGCCCGCGCCGCTGGATGCCGGGACCTTGTGCTGCTCAAATGCACCAGCACCTATCCGGCAACGGCGGATAACACCAACATACTGACAATTCCGCATATGCGGGAATTGTTCGGTTGCCAGGTCGGGCTTTCCGATCACACGCTTGGCGTCGGAGTGTCGGTGGCAAGCGTGGTGCTGGGCGCGAGCGTTATCGAGAAACACTTTACCCTGAAGCGCGCCGACGGCGGTGTCGACAGCAGCTTTTCCATGGAACCGGAAGAAATGGCGCAACTGGTGGTCGAGACCCGGCGCGCCTGGCAGGCGCTGGGCAGACCGCAATACGGCGCTACGGATGCCGAGCGCAAATCGATCCAGTTTCGCCGCTCTTTGTATATCGTAGCGGACCTGCAGGCGGGCGAATTGCTGACCCCCGAAAACCTGCGCGCCATTCGGCCGGGCCACGGATTACCTCCGAAATACCTCGAGCGGGTCATGGGCAGGGCGGTTAGGCGCGATGTCAAGAGGGGTACGGCGCTGGCCTGGGATTTACTAAGTTAGAATTGCCCGCTGAGCCCTCGATGTCGAGCTACTCGTTAAATGACTATTCCTACGGATGCCGGGTCGGATGGAAGTGTTAACCCAGCGTTTCCTGTTGCGCCGGCTCACGGTTGACGATGTAAGCGAGCGCTACCTGTCCTGGCTTGATGATTCGAGTGCGCAAAAGTACATCGTCGCCGCCGGCAATACCCGCGGCATCGATGACCTGAGAAACTATGTCGCCGCGCGCCAGCAGCGCGATGACCTGTTGTTTCTCGGAATATTCGATCGCGAAACCGGTAGGCATATCGGTAACATCAAGTATGAGCCGATGGATTGCGAGGCCGGATACGCGGTGATGGGAATTCTGATCGGCGAGCCAGACTACCGCGGTAAGGGAGTAACCAGCGAGGTATTGACGGCCAGCGCGCAGTGGCTGAAGCAACGGTATGGGCTCAGCCAGATACTGTTGGGCGTCGACCTGGCAAACGAGGCGGCGATACGGGCTTATCAAAAGGTTGGATTCGTGGTCGAGGACACGCCGCATATAGATAAAGTACTGCCGGGAACCGTGACCATGGTATGGCGTATTTAATGCATTACGGCAAACAATAAACGAGCAAAGCGCTCAATAGTGACCATATTTTGTTGGGAGTATCCAGCCTATGATTGAAATTATCGAAAAATTATTATTGAAGAACCGCACCATCGTTTCCAGCGACGTGGCGCAGTGCATGGATATAGTTTCCGAGAAATATCCGATAAAACTACACAAGTACCCTACCGATGCGGAATACCAAAGCTGGCCGATACCGCCCGAGTGGAACGTGCTCAAGGCGACTTTATCGGATGGTGACAGGGTAATTGCCAGTTACGAAGAGTCACCGCTGTTTCTGGCGCCCTATTCACTGCCGTTTTCGGGTACTGTGTCGCGCGAGGAATTGATCGAGCACACCTTTACCAACCCGCAGAAACCGGACGCTTTCTGTTACGAGTTCCGGCTTGCCTATAACTACCAGCGACGCCTGTCGGAATGGCGCCTGTCCATGCCTCACGATCGTTTGATGGCCCTGCCCGAGGGTCCTTTCCAGGTAGAAATAGATGTCGAGGTAAAGCCGGGTAACATGCTGGTGGGCGACTATTCACATCCGGGCAGCAGCGGATACTGGTTTACCTTTTTGGCACATTACTGCCACCCGGGGCAGGCCAACGACGGCATTGCCGGCGTTGCGGTCATGCTCGAGGCGCTCGATCGGATCACCAGGATTTACCCAAACCCCAAATACGGCTACAAGTCGTTAATCATGCCGGAAACAATTGGCAGCAGCGTCTATGCCGCCGAGAATATGCAGGAACTGGACAACACGATTGGCGGCGTGTTCAGCGAAATGGCCGGCGCCGACGAACCCCTGCAGCTGGTATTCTCACGTCGTGCCGATACCTATATCGACCGGGTGTTTCTGCATGTATTGAACAAGCAGGGTAAACTGCCCTGTCGTTACGTCGATTTTCGCAAAGGTTGGGGCAATGACGAACTGGTGTTCGACGCCCCGGGTGTCGGGGTACCGGTGGTGTCCATGGATCGGCATCCGTTTGCGGCCTACCATACCCACCACGACAATATGGAATTGATAGAGCTGCAGCGCCTGGAAGAGGTGGTCGATATTTTGCTGGGCGTGGTAGAGGTGCTGGAAACGGATTATATTCCACGCCTGCACAATCGGGTTCCGGTCTATTTAACCCGTTACGATCTGTACGCGGACTGGACTCACGAACGCCAACAATACGATATCAACATTCTGTTGCTCGACAGCATGTGGAGCGGGTTGTCGGTGCTGGATATTGCGTTGAAACACGAACTGGATCCCGATATGGTGCGCGCCTATATCGACAGGTTTGCGCAACTCGAACTGCTCGAAAAACAGGCGGTAACCCCCGACTACAGCCGCAGCGTTCGTTTTCTACCATCATTTGATAAGGACAAGTAATGCGATTTTTATTCACCGCCGGCACGGCGCGCGGCGGCACTAACTTCCGCACCCTGATGCTGAACAATCATCCCCGGATCAGGATGTCGCTGGATCCGTTTATCCCGCTGTTCCGCTTTTATCGCGACAGCCTGTTGCGCTCGGTCGGGGAAGAGCAGCTGCTTTCCCAACTGCCGTCTGTCAATGTGCTCGATGACTACTACTACAGTAAAACCAAGCTGAAAATAATGCGGCTGATCCAGCAGTCGGACCCGGACATCGAGTTCGATATGAGTGCCTGGGACGAGCTTAAGGCCGCGATTGCCGGTCGCATGCAGCTGGCATCGGTCGATCTGGCGGCGCATCTCGACAAATTGCCGGCGCCGAGCTTCCGCGAAGTTTTCCGCAATACGATGCAGGTGATCGCCGCCACCAGCGAAGTTGCCGACGAGCTGGACTGGGTCGGATTCAACGATAACTGGACCATGGAGTTTATCCCGCTGATCGCCAGGCTGGATCCGGAGGCCAAGTTTATGCTGCATTTGCGTGATCCCCGCGCCGTGGTCAACTCTTCCGAATTTGCCGAACCCGATCCGGCCAAACGGCCAACCATCGTGTCCTTTGCCAGGCATTTGCGAAAATACTATGCGTTTGCGACCGTGTTGCCGCGGGATCCCGTGCTGGAAGACAGATTATTGATTACCGGTTACGAGCGCTTTATCGAAGATCCCGAACGCGAAGTCCGCTCGATGACCGATTTCCTGGAGATGGATTTCCGCCCTGAGATGACCGACATTAGCCGGTTTCGCAAGGCGGATGGCAACCAGTGGCCCTCCGACGCCGCAATTTATAAGACGTCGGCGGAGATCTGGCGCCAGGAAATGCCGCGCGATATGGTCGAGCTAACCGAGTTCATCTGCGACCCGGAGATGCGGCTGCATGGATATCACCCCGAGATCTATGATGATAACATCGGGCTTTCACATTCGGCCTTCGAATTTGCATTGACCAATTTTCGCGATTGCCTGGGCTGGCGAACCGATTACCCGGAAGTCGAGAGAATGCTGGGTGGAGAGTTTTACCGAAAACAAATGCTGCGGGCAGGGAGCGAATACCCCGATGACGAAATCGAGCGTTGCTTCCTGTTTACCGATGTATATCGAAAACTCGGGAAATTAGCAGAACCTTCAGAATGAATAACCACACGAGCGTATTGAATGAATTCCGATGAACCAACGGGCACTGGAACCAGTGACGAAGTACTTGAGTATTATTCGCGTAACTGGGACCGAATTGCCAACTGTTACGATCTGGGAGAGGATGGGCTGCCGCTGGATCCGGCCTGGTATCGAAAACGCCTGTATAACGAATTTCTGCAAAAGCACAAACCCGAGTCGGTGCTCGATATCGGCTGCGGCGGCGGCTGGTCGGTGCTGGATGCGCTGGAGCAGGGGGCCGATGCCAGGGGCATAGAGCCCGTCGCCGAGCTCAAACAGCATGGTTGCCAACTGCTGGAAAAACACGATCACGATCCCGACCGCATCACCCAGGACGATCTGGCATCGCTGTCATCCCTGGATGACGAATCGCAGGACTGTATCGCGTTGCTCAGCGTATTGCCTCACGTACCGGCGGACAACTGGCAGGCAGTGCACGAAGATATAGCCCGCGTACTGCGTCCCGGCGGGCGTTTGATCGCAGCCTATCGAAATCAGCTTTTCGATTTGTATACCTTTAATAGCTTCACGCTCGAGTTTTACGACAAGCAACTCTGGGGCTGCCCGCCTTGTGAGCCTTTGAGTGGCCATATCGATGATTTGAAAGGATTAATTACCAATCCCGATTTGCCAGGACCCTATTTTACCGCGGCCCGCGACAAGTCCTTCGGCGCGCTTGACAGGGTAAAGTCCAACCCGCTTGAGATGCCGGCTTTTCTGTCCCGCTTCGGCTTAACTAGCGAAGCCGTCAGGTTTTATCATTTTCACTGCGTGCCGCCGTTGTTGGAAAAGTCGGTCGATGATTTACGCCAGATCAACCATCAGCTGGAACTGAGCATGTCGGATGACTGGCGGGGAAATTTCATGGCGGCCATATTCATGGTCGAAGCGGTGAAGTCTTGACGAGTACGGACCCGAAAGATTCTGCACTGGATGCCAGCGAGGATCAGCAGAAACAGCGCTACGACGAATCTTACTTCTCGCTATATCGGGAAGATCCCAAACGCAGCGCCATGTATCTCTCCGAGAGAGATCATATCCTCGGCTATAAATCATCGGGCCGTATACTCGATGTGGGTTGTGGAATCGGCATGTTTTTAAGCGTTTTTCCGGATCAGGACTGGGAAAAATACGGTACTGACATTTCCGATGTTGCCATCGCGGAAGCACGTGCGCGCGGGATACAGGTCAAGGATTACGAGCAGGCTTACGACTATCAGGACGGTTTCTTCGATGTCATCGTGTTTCGCGGTTCGCTACAGTTGATTTCGACCCCCTTCGCCGTCGTAAAACACTGTATCGAGTTGCTCGCCAGCGGCGGTTGCCTGGTGTTTCTGTCGACCCCGAACTCGAACAGTCCTTATTACCGCAGGTTTAAAACACTTCCGTTTCTAACGCCGCATGGCAATTTTTTGATTCCGTCCGACATCATGATGAAAAATGCGCTGCAAAACTACGGCCTCGATGTGCTGGAGATCCGCTATCCTTATTTGGGCGGGCCTTACGCCAGACCGCTAATGGACCATTTCTGGTATCTGATGAGCTTTTTAGGCGTCAGCAAGAAATTTCCCTTTTGGCGTAGCTCGATGGAAATCTATGCGCGCAAACCATGAGTAACGAAACCGGCCAGCACATGCATGAACTGATGGGGCAGTTGTGGCCCATCTGCAGAAGTATAACCGGCGATGGTGTTCGTCAGACGCTGGCCATTCTGCAACAAAGCCTGCCGCAACTGGAAATTAACGAAATTCCGACCGGTACCAGATGTTTCGACTGGACCGTGCCCAACGAATGGACGATCCGGGACGCCTACGTACTCGATCCCGACGGCAACAAGGCGATCGATTTCCAGCAGAGTAATCTGCACTTGGTTAACTATTCGATGCCGGTGGATCTTGAACTCGAGCTGGACGAATTACAGCCTTATCTGCATTCCTTGCCGGAGCAACCGGATGCGATTCCGTACATCACCTCTTATTATCGAGAGTCCTGGGGTTTTTGCCTGACGCAGCGAGCACGCGAGCGGTTACGTCCCGGCAAATACCGGATCGTCATCGATAGCGAGTTGAAACCCGGCAGTCTCAGCTACGCGGAACTACTGTTGCCCGGAGAATCCGAACGCGAGGTTTTTATTTCAACCTATGTCTGCCACCCGTCGATGGCCAATAACGAGCTATCCGGGCCCATTGTGACGAGTTTTCTGGCGCAATGGCTGCAAACTCTGGATCGCCGCTATAGCTACCGCATTGTATTTATCCCCGAGACGATAGGTGCGATTTGTTATTTGAGCAAACACCTGCAGCATTTACAGCAGCGGGTGATCGCAGGTTACGTCGTCACTTGTGTCGGAGACGAACGGGCCTGGTCGTTTATGCCTTCGCGCAATGGCAATAGTCTCAGTGATCAGGTGGCGCGCCACGTGCTTAAGCATCTCGCGCCCGACTATACCGAGTATTCGTTTCTCGAACGCGGTTCCGACGAGCGTCAGTATTGCAGCCCCGGCGTGGATTTACCGATGGCGTCGGTGATGCGCTCGAAGTACGTGACTTACCCGGAGTATCATACCTCGCTGGATGATATGAAACTGGTAACACCGCTCGGTTTGCAGCAGGCCCTACAGGCCTATCAGCGCATGATCGAAACCATCGAAAGCGACTGTATACCGGCCGCGACCGTTTTGTGCGAGCCAAAAATGAGCGATCGCGGGTTGCGCCCGACGCTGGGGAAACGCGGCTCCGCCGATGCCGGCAAGGCGATGATGAACCTGCTGGCCTATGCCGACGGTAAGCAGCAACTGCTCGATATTGCCGAAATAATCAATGAGCCGGCCTGGGAGTTGCGCCCTCTGGTTGATCAAATGGTCGAACTCGACCTGCTGCGGACCGACCAGCCCTGCTGATCTGCGTTTTAAAATGAATTCTGACAAGCTTACTACCGGCGAGATTTACGCCAGATACGATGTTCTGCTTAAGAAGGTGGAACACTGGGTGGCGAGCCGAAACCCCCATATTGCCAATTGTGACGATGAACATGTCCGCGCTCGAATTGTTCAGCGATTTGTCGAGCTGACTAATGAGGCATTTACACAGCGGCTGGTCTTGGGTACTGCCGGTGCAACCGATACGGGGCGACAGCCAGGGCAGCTTGATCTCGGTGGTATCAAAATCTGTACTACCACGGGTCGGATTAAAATATCGCCGCGACTAATCGTCAGTAATCTGCTCTTGTTTTTCGTGACCTGGGCGCACGCACTGCTGTTCCTGTTTATCTCATTTTTTCGAAACTGTCCCGCGAAATCAGATTCCGCCACGCTGTTGATGGAAGGCGGCGGTATCGATAGCGACGATTCCCGGCTGGTAAAATTTTGCCGCCACGGCAAAATAACACCACTGCTCGACGCGAGCAATGTTATCGTCAAGACCAGAACTCCGCCGCAATCGCTTACCGATCCCGGATTTTTTTACACGGGGCACCCTTTGTTGTTCCTGGTGTCTAAGCTTGTATCCAGGCCGACAAGATTGATGCTGATTACACGGCAGCTGTTAACACCAGTTTTCTATTTGCGAGCGCTGTTTGCAAATCCGTTGAACCTGCTGCTGGGGCGAGACCTGGCGGTGCTGCCAGTGGTTAGGGCGCTGGATCAGGCGCGACTAATCGATGCCGTGATCGTGACCACGTCCGCGTTTGCGACGCAGTTTTTATGGATGAACGGACTCAGCGATAAAAACTTCAAATTGCATATGATCTGGTACTCGCAGAATTTCATTCCGAAAACCTACAAAGGCGAACTACAGGGTTCGAATCTGCCGGCGGCCCGGATGATGCGAGTCGATGAGCACTGGGTTTGGACCGAGGGATTCAAGGCTTACTTGCAAACGCTGGGGCAGCATTCGGATATCCGGGTTATTGGGCCGATTTTATGGTATTTGCCGGAAGGGCAACGAGTTTTCGATAACGACAATATCAAGGTCGCAGTGTTCGATATCACGCCAGTTATTGACGACAAGGCGATATTTGGTGCGGCGAAAAATTACTATTCGCAAGACACGATTAAAAAATTCGTCGCGGATGTGACATCGGTATGCAAAAGATTGTCGGCTGACGGGGGGCGTGAAATCCAGGTTTTATTGAAACATAAACGCATGCCCATACGCGGCCGGCACGATGCCGACTACGTGGCGTTTCTGGAGAAGCTGGAACAGGATGAAGCACATTTCTCGATGATCGACCATCGCACCAACATGTTCGATTTACTGGCGCAATGCGACATATCGGTTTCGGTACCCTACACCTCCACCGCTTATGTCTCTGCGCATTTAAAGAAACCGGGGATTTACTATGATCCCTACGCCGAACTGGTGCCGAAGTACGAAAGCAACGAGTTTGTCAGCTTTGCCTCCGGTACTGAAGAATTGGAGCAGTTACTGGTCTCGTTTCTGGCCTATAGGCTGAACGTGGGCAATGACGGGGT
Source organism: Olavius algarvensis Gamma 3 endosymbiont (assembly GCA_001735895.1). Lineage (GTDB taxonomy): Bacteria > Pseudomonadota > Gammaproteobacteria. The sequence continues at coordinate 750,895 of DS021198.1, forward strand.
AATCGAGCGCTAGCACCGTCCAGGGTGCCGCGGATAACGATATGAGCTCCCTGCAAATCGCTAATGCCTTTGTCTATGTAAAACAAACAGTGATAACCACGATTATTCCGTTTCTGACCACGCTGGTGCTGGTCAGATTCCTGAGCCCCGAAGAATTTGGCGTGTTTGCGCTCAGCCAAGTATTTGCGATTGTTTTGCTCGGAATATTTTCACTAGGCCTGCTGGTCGGCTACGAGCGAAATTATTTTGAACACCAGGATGAGCACGAAAGGCACAACGCGCTGTTCTGCGATGTGCAATTGATTTCCATTTTACTATTTGCAATGGCGGTCATGGCCACCGCGATCTTGCTGGATCCGGTATCGCGGCTGATGAATATCGAGTCGGGATCGGTGGTTATTATGGCAACGCTGGCCGGGCATGCGTTCGACAAGCTATCGCAGTACTTTCTGATCTACTACCGAAACTCGGAAAGGGCTCTCGTCTATAGCAGGATCATGATTGCCCAGGTTGGGCTCAACGCGGTGATTTCGTTGATCGCGGTCATTGTTTACCAGCTGGCAGCGACTGGGCTAGCCTTGGGGTACGCTTTTTCCTGGTTTGTGATATACTTGTTTCTCGCTAGTAGATGGCTCAGGGAAAAGGGATGGAATCACAACTGGCCGCTGCTGCTCGAGGTGTTGAAAATATCTGTTCCGGTTACGCCCAGAAGTCTTGCGGTCATCATAAGCGCGCAATCGGACAAGTACATGCTGGGTGAGTTTAAATCGATCGGTGACGTCGGCATTTATAGCATCGCCTCGCGTATCGGTTCGGTGGTGAATTCCTTCATGATCGCACTACAGAACGTATATGTTCCCTACCTGTTTAACCACATGTTTTCGGAGACGCAAAAAAACGACGAGGAAATATCCCGTTACCTAGAAAAAGTTATCTACATTTCGCTATTTCCATCGATTGGGATCATGCTCGGCGCCTATGAGATCGTCTGGGTGTTGCTACCCGTGGAGTATTCGAAAGCCTATGTTGTTCTCGCCTTATTCGCACTATATTATGGAATTATTGTTTTTGGGAAGATAACATCCAAGCAATTGTTATATGCAAAGAAAACCGGGCTGGTTTCGCTGCTGACCATCGTCTACGCGATTCTAAACGTGTTACTTAACATCCCGCTGATTTATCATTTCGGCATCGTGGGCGCGGTAATCGCGACGTTGTTAACCGGGGGGTTGGCCACTTTCGTCGGATTTGCGCTTGCGCAGAAATACCGATACCTGCCGTGGAATATCGCGTCCATCATGCAGGTTTTGTTGGTCTTGTTCACCGGCCTGGGCTGTATCGTCGCGATCGAAATATGGTCGATAGACTACCTGGTTTCGATTCCACTACGCCTGACGGTAATCGGTCTGTATCTGTTACTTGGCGTCAAGTCCGGTATCTTGAATCGGAGCATGTTGACTAGACTGCGCCAACACTGGCGCAGCTAAATTCTTTAATAGGCTACGGCCGGGAATTAACCATGAAACTAGATCAAACACTTTCCATTGGGTCCTGGATTACGCTTGCGCATCCAGCGATTGCCGAAATCATGGCAAACGCCGGTTTTGACTGGCTGGCGGTCGACCTAGAGCACAGCGTTATTACCATTCGGGAAGCCGAGGAACTGATTCGCATTATCGAACTGCGCGGCGTAAGCCCACTAGTGCGCCTGACCTCAAACGACCCGGACCTGATAAAGCGCGTAATGGATGCAGGGGCGCACGGCGTCATTGTGCCGATGGTCAAGTCACCCGAAGAAGCTGCTCGCGCGGTCGAATCGGTCAAGTATCCCAGGATCGGAAAGCGCAGTATCGGCCTCGCGCGGGCGCAGGGATACGGCACGCGGTTTCAGGATTATTTCGAATGGCAACAGGAAAACTCGATCGTCATCGTGCAGATTGAACATATCGACGCGGTTAATGATCTCGAGCAGATATTTTCGGTAGCGGGCGTCGACGGGTATATTGTCGGGCCTTACGATCTCACTGGCTCAATGGAAATTCCCGGCCAGTTCGAGCACCCGGATTTCCTGCAGGCAATGGAGCGTATTCGTGTTACCGCCGCCGAGATGGAAATGCCGGGCGGTATCCATATAATCGAACCCGATCCCGCTCAGCTGGAGCAGCGCATCACCGAGGGCCACCGCTTTATCGCCTACAGCCTCGATGTGCGCATGCTGGACGTCGCCAGCAGAACCGGTTTGCAGCACGTCCAGAAGCTCAGGAACTAACCATATGAAAGCAATAGCAATAATCCCCGCCCGTATGGGTTCCTCCCGGTTTCCGGGTAAGCCCATGGCCGAAATCCATGGTATTCCGATGATAGGACATTGTTATTTTCGAACCGCTATGTGTGAGGATTTACTCGATACTTATGTCGCCACCTGTGACCAGGTGATTTACGACTACATCGAGTCGATCGGCGGTAAGGCAGTAATGACCTCCGATGTCCACGAGCGCGCGACCGACCGTAGCGCGGAGGCGATGCTTAAAATCGAACAGGCGCTGGGTCACGAAATTGACATCGTCGTCATGGTTCAGGGTGACGAACCGATGGTAACGCCTCAAATGATTAGCGAATCGCTGCGACCTTTCTACACCGACGATTCGGTCAATGTAGTCAATCTGATGGCGCATATGGATAGCGTGGCTGAATTCGAAGATTCGAACGAGGTCAAGGTTGTCGTCAATAACAGCAACGAAGCGATTTATTTTTCGCGCGAACCCATCCCGTCGCGAAAAAAGGGCAGCAGCGAGGTGCCCATGCTCAAACAGGTATGTATCATCCCATTCAAGCGAGGGTATTTGCTAAAATTCAACGACATGGCGGAAACCGAGCTAGAGCGTATCGAGTCCGTCGATATGATGCGGATTATCGAAAATGGCGACAAAGTTAATATGGTGATGACGCAAGCCAAATCGTTAAGCGTCGACACCGAAGCGGATCGCCAAAAGGCCGAACAAATGATGATCGGTGATGAGCTTAGAAGTCACTACGGTTAAGGCGTGACGGCAAGTCTTTATAATTCAGTGAGTGCCAATCACATGACCTGGATGATGGACGGTAAACCCGGTGGGCAAGGTCGTTTCAGCGAACTCTTCGGCGCCGAGTTGGTAGCGGACTATAGACAGCGCATGATCGATCGATGGCAATGTGATACGGTGTTCCTGTATGTATGGAAGTAGGTTGAAATGGCGAATTATCTAGTTACCGGAGCCGCCGGATTCATCGGCTCCGCACTCGCGCGGCGCTTGCTCGACGAGGGCCATCAGGTGGCGAGTATCGACAATCTCAGCACGGGTTTTCTGGACAACCTGCCTGCCGGCACCAGTTTCGTCGAAGGCGATTGCGCCGATCCTGCGATGTATCAGAAAATCCCGCAACACAAGTATGACGCGATCCTGCATATCGCCGGGCAAAGCTCCGGTGAGGTCAGCTTCGACGATCCGATTTACGATATTCGCACCAATGCCGAATCGACGCTACTGCTGCTGAAATTTGCGCTGACTAACGGGTGTCGGCGATTTATTTTCGCCAGTACCATGTCGGTGTATGGCGTTAAACCGGATATACCAATCGATGAAGACCAGGATTGCGCACCTGAGTCGTTTTACGGAGTGGCCAAGCTGGCCAGCGAGCACTACATGCGCATCTACCAACAGTACGGTATCGATAGCACGGCATTACGATTGTTCAACGTTTATGGACCCGGACAGAACCTGAAGAATCTGCGCCAGGGCATGGTCAGCATATTTGTTGCGCAAATGTTCGAAGACGCCGCGATTCAAGTCAAGGGTTCGGCCGATCGCTACCGTGATTTCATTTACATCGATGACGTGGTGGATGCATTTGTAAACAGTATCGATTGCCGCACTGCCGGCAGCCAGGTCATCAACGTCGCCACCGGCGTCAGAACCTCGGTGGGTGAGTTGTTACAGGTGATAGTGAGTAAGCACGATCAAGCGGTCGAAATCGGCTACTCGGGTTCCACCTCCGGCGACATACATGGCATTAGAGCCGAAGTTGTAAAAATGCGAGAGATATTGGGGATAAACAATACCCTCGATCTGGAGCAGGGTATAACCAAGATGCTCGACTGGGTGCGAGCAGTTCACGACCGACAGGCGTGAACGACCTTCAAATTCAGCCGGTAATGTAATCAAATGACTGCAGTCAAAAATTTCGCCAAGTCCCTGATGGCCAGGACAATTCGATCGGCCTCGCGGCAACACGGCTTTTTAGATCTTGCTGATAGGTTGAAAACAGTAGTTCCTGACGTAACTGAGCAGTACACAACCTTCAAAGTCAACGATGAATTTCTGGAGACCATGGTGCGCTGCCTGCATGGATTTCAAATGTCGTTGGTCGAAAAGGCCTGTAACCGGATTGACAAATCCCACCTGACCGTTGTGGATATCGGTGATTCGTCTGGTTCTCATTTGAGATACCTGCAAAGTGGTGAAGTTTGCGGCGATACAAAGATTGATGCCCTTTCAGTAAATCTGGATCCTGTTGCGGTCGAAAAAATTAAGAAACAAGGATTGGTTGCAATCGAATGCCGTGCTGAAAATGTGCACCAGCATCAGGAGTTTAAAGGCAAGGAAGTTGATTTGTTTCTTTCATTTGAAACGCTTGAGCACCTTTTTGATCCCATCTCTTTTTTGCACGAATTGGCAAAAACAGAGAATAACAGTGCTCCTTACTTTGTTGTTACCGTACCATTTTTACCTAAAAGCCGGGTAGCACTTCACCAGATTAGAAGCGGCAATATGGCTGACATGTATGCAGAAAATACCCATATATTTGAACTTTGTCCGGATGACTGGAGACTATTGTTTCAATTTGCCGGCTGGGAAGTCATTGAAGATGATGTGTATCGCATGTATCCAGGAATGAATCCTTATTATTTCATGAAGTTTTTGTGGAAACGATTCGCATTCGATGGTTATTACGGGTGTATTCTGAAAAGGAATACATCTATATCAAGCAGATATAAGAGCTGGTAGATGAAGGTACTAATTACAACCGTTCCGTTTGGCGATAAAAACAGGTCACCCATCGATTTGCTGGATGAAGCAGGCATCGAGTTTGTGATCAATCCTTTGGACAAGAAACTTACCGAGCAGGAACTTGCTGATATGGTGGCTGATTATGACGCCATCATAGCAGGGACCGAGCCTATCACAGACTATGTCATGAGCAGGGCCAGCAATCTTAGAATGATCTCCAGAGTTGGGATTGGACTGGATAGCGTGGATTTAATGGCGGCTGAGAGACGGGGGATAAAGGTTTCTTATACGCCCGATGCACCGGCGCCGGCAGTGGCTGAGTTAACCATAGGCTTGATGATCAGTTTGTTGCGTTCGGTGCATCTTTCGAATCTAATAATGCATAGGGGAGAGTGGAAGCGTTATTTTGGTAGGCGGTTGACTGAAACAACCGTTGGTGTAATTGGCCTGGGGCGAATAGGCAAGAGAGTCCTTAATCTACTTGAAACTTTCGGTACGCCACGCTTGCTGGTGAATGATATTGTTACCGACAAGGAGATCGGTAGAAAGTTTAAAATAGAGTGGGTAACTAAAGACACTATATATAGAGAAGCGGATATTGTTACCTGTCACGTACCACTAACCACGAAAACGAAAAATATGATATGCCGTGAACAGCTTGAGTCGATGAAACAGGACGCGATATTGATCAACACGGCACGTGGAGGAATTGTTAATGAAGCGGAGCTTTTCGATGTGATGCAGGCCGGTCATCTTTCCGGTGCAGCGATTGATGTCTTCGAGCAAGAGCCGTATGTTGGTAATCTGAGTGATATTGAACGTTGCTTGTTAACCTCGCATATGGGATCAATGTCGATCGATTGCCGCACTCGTATGGAAATCGAGGCTACAGAGGAGGCGGTTCGATATTTGACCGGGCGAGCGCTTGAAGGCGAGGTTCCTGAAGAGGAATATGCAGTCCAAAGAGAAGGGTTGTAGGAGTTTTATAGATAATGGAAAAAGTTGTTGTAGTCGGTGGAAGCGGATTCATGGGAAGCCATACTGCTGATCTACTGAGCCAAGAAGGCTACAAGGTAACCATATATGACAAATATCCGTCACCCTGGTTGCGTGATGATCAGGAGATGATTATCGGAGACATTCTTGATCGCGACGCTGTACACAATGCATTGAATGGAGCCCGTATTGTCTATCACTATGCAGGTATCGCTGATATAGGCGAGGCCGCGACCAGTCCTTACGATACGATAAATTTTAATGTTATGGGCACCACGGTTGTCCTGGATGCAGCGGTCAAGGCTGGTGCAGATCGTTTTGTATACGCATCGTCTATGTATGTCTATAGCCCCTATGGATCACTTTATCGCGCCAGTAAGCAGGCTGCAGAAACGGTTATAGAAGCTTATTGTGAGAAATTTGGGTTGGACTACACACTCCTTCGTTACGGTTCTCTTTATGGACCAAGAGCGCAGCAATGGAACGGATTAAAACGGTTTGTCAGCCAGGTAGTTAAAGAGGGCAAACTCGAGCATTTCGGGTCCGGCAAGGAGCGAAGAGAGTATATCACG
>DS021198.1:772056-788998 GCA_001735895.1 Olavius algarvensis Gamma 3 endosymbiont
CTACAGTTTCAACAAAGCCGGTTGCGTTTATTGACGACAATCCCAGTTTACAGGGGAATTACATTGGCGGGTTGCGAGTATATTCGTTTAAGCAGCTAAGTTCGATTATTGAAGATCTGGCTGTAACCGAGGTTTTGCTGGCATTACCCTCGGCTTCTCGTTCGTCGAGGAGCAGAATAATATCGATGCTGGAACCATTTGCTGTTCATGTAATCACCCTCCCTGCATTCGACCATTTGACCAGTGGCGACATCAAACTTGACGATGTCCGAGAGGTAGGCTTCCTCGATCTGTTGGGTAGGATTCCAGTCGATCCGGACAATGATTTATTGGTAAAAAATGTTGCGGGAAAAGTGGTTATGGTTACGGGAGCGGGAGGATCTATCGGCTCCGAGCTCTGTCGGCAGATTCTCAGGATTGGGCCAGCTACCCTGATTCTGTATGAACGCAGCGAACATGACTTATACCAAATAGAAAGTGAATTGATTAGTATGGCGAGACGGATTTCTCCGGATTCAATGCCTATTGATGACCTCATTATCCCAATTTTGGCATCGGTTACCATTCAAAGCCGGGTTGATATTGTATGCAAAGCTTTCGGGGTGCAGACTATTTATCACGCTGCCGCCTATAAGCATGTACCGATGGTCGAGAAAAATCCGCTAGAGGCTATTCAGAATAATATACTGGGTACCTATTCGACTGCAATTGCCGCGATAGAAAATGAGGTTGAAACATTTGTATTGATTTCGACGGACAAAGCGGTTCGCCCAACAAGTACTATGGGTGCAACCAAAAGATTCGCGGAAATGATCCTGCAGGAACTATCATTGGGTAAGAACCTGAATACCCGATTTAGTATGGTTCGATTTGGCAACGTACTGGGCTCTTCAGGGTCTGTAATACCGTTGTTTAGAAATCAGGTTAAAAACGGTGGGCCGGTTACCGTTACCGACCCTAAAGTTATTCGCTATTTTATGACAATTCAGGAAGCCTCGCAGCTTGTGATACAGGCCGGAGCCATGGGAGATGGAGGTGAAGTTTTTGTGCTGGACATGGGTGAACCTGTAAAGATTCTGGATATGGCAAAAAAACTAATTCGCTTAAGTGGTCTTCAAATAAAAGATGCGGAAAATCCCGATGGCGATATAGAAATTGTATATTCCGGATTAAGGCCGGGTGAGAAGCTTTACGAGGAGCTGTTAATTGGTGAAAACGTATCACCGACCAGTCATCCTCTAATTATGTCTGCCGAGGAAGATCACACAGGTTGGGATCACATTTTGGATTACATCGAACAGTTTAAAATGGCAATTAAGACCAGCGACGGCGAAGCAGGTCGGATGGTATTGGTAGATGCAGTTTGCGAATACAGTCCTCAATGCGATGTGGCTGATCTTGTGCAGAGCAAATTGACCGAGTCAGTTAAAAAAATGAACAAAAGCAATATTGTTAATTATCCCTCCTGAATCAAATAAGTTGGATTTACCAATAAACACCGTGTACGTTGCGCGCTTTTGCCCCGATTTTTGACTAAAATAGGCGCATGAGCGGCAAAGTCTACATCAAAACCCACGGCTGTCAGATGAACGAGTACGATTCGGCAAAAATGCTCGACGTGCTCGCCGAGGGCTGTGATCTGGAGCTAACGCATGTTGAGTCGGAGGCTGACGTATTACTGCTGAATACTTGCTCGATACGGGAAAAGGCCCAGGAAAAGGTATTCTCGCAACTGGGTCGCTGGAAAAAGCTCAAGCAGAATAGGCCCGGTACGGTGATCGGGGTCGGCGGTTGCGTCGCGAGTCAGGAAGGCGAAGCGATTCGCAGCCGCGCACCGTTTGTAGACATGGTCTTTGGCCCTCAGACCTTGCACCGCCTGCCGGAAATTTTGCTCCAATCGCGCAGCAGCGGTAATGCGGTAGTCGATATCAGCTTCCCTGAAATCGAGAAATTTGATCATTTGCCCGAACCGCGATCCGACGGCGTTAAGGCTTTCGTCTCGATCATGGAAGGCTGCAGCAAATATTGTACGTTTTGTGTCGTTCCCTACACGCGTGGAGAAGAGATCAGCCGTCCGTTAGACGATGTCATCGCCGAAGTTGCGAGCCTGGCCGGTCAAGGAGTACGCGAAGTCAACTTGCTGGGTCAGAACGTCAACGCTTACCGTGGAGAAATGGATGATGGCGATATCGCGGATCTGGCATTGCTAATCCATTATGTCGCGGCAATCGATGGCGTCGACCGCATTCGCTATACCACCTCGCACCCGGTCGAGTTTTCCGACAATTTGATCGATGCCTATGCCAGTGTGCCGGAACTGGTCAGTCACGTGCACCTGCCTGTGCAAAGTGGGTCGGACCGGATCCTGTCAATGATGAAACGCGGGCATACTGCGCTCGAGTACAAGCACAAGATCAACAAGTTGCGCAAGATTCGCCCGGATATCAGCATGTCTTCGGATTTCATTATCGGCTTTCCCGGTGAAACCGATGCCGATTTCGGCGCCACGATGAGACTGATTGACGACATCGGCTTCGACGCTTCTTTCAGTTTTATCTACAGTCCGCGTCCCGGTACACCGGCTGCGTTCATGACTGACAATATCGATATGGATACAAAGAAACAGCGTCTGCAACAGCTGCAGACTCGGCTACTCGAGCAGGCTAACCAGATTTCTCGCAGAATGGTCGGCGGCCGCCAGCGAATCCTGGTCGAAGGCTATTCACGCAAGTCCGAGCACGAGCTCGCTGGCAGAACCGAGAACAATCGGGTCGTCAATTTCGTCGGCCCGAATGAACTGATCGGGCAGTTTGTCAATGTCGAGATTACCCAGGCGTTGAACAATTCTATGAAAGGAATTCTGGCGGAATAGCCCTTGAAGCGTTCGATCAGTCTGGCCGATTTTACCCAGGAACAACTCGCTAATTTCTGCGGAGTGCTCAACCGTAACATTAAGGCCATCGAAAAACATTTTAATGCCGTGTTGCGCATTAAAGACGATCAGATCGCAATGGAGTCCAAGGATACCATTCCGCAGACTGCGGTCGACACCATCGAGCATATTCTGGAACAGAGTAAGAAAGCAGCCCTGTCGTCGCAAGAAGTTGAAAACCTGTTAAACGTTTCCGATAAACATGCGCTCGGAGACCTCGAACGATTTACCATAAAGTTGCGTTCGATGTATATTACGCCGCAATCCGAATTACAGTGCCGCTACCTTGAGCGTATCGCCAAACAAGTCGTCAATTTCAGTATCGGGCCGGCCGGCACCGGTAAGACTTACCTGGCGGTGGCGATGGCGGTGCAGGCGCTGGAAAATGAAGACGTCAGTCGCCTCATTTTAACCCGGCCTGCGGTCGAAGCCGGCGAAAAGCTCGGTTTTCTTCCCGGCGATCTGGCGCAAAAGGTCGATCCCTATCTGCGTCCGGTCTACGACGCACTCTACGAAATGCTGGGTTTCGACAAGGTCGAAAAACTGATATCACGCCATGTTATCGAGGTGGCTCCATTGGCTTACATGCGCGGGCGCACCTTGAACAACGCCTTTGTGATTCTCGACGAGGCGCAAAATACCACGCCCGCACAAATGAAGATGTTTCTGACCCGCATCGGGTTTGGTTCGCGCGCAGTGGTCACCGGAGATATCACCCAGACCGATTTACCGGATCAAAATACCTCGGGCTTGCGGCATAGTCTGAAAATTCTGGAGAAAATAGAGACGATTGGCTTCACTTATTTCACCTCGGTAGACGTGGTACGCCATCCGCTGGTGCAATCGATTGTCGAAGCTTACGATCGGTTTGAGAATGGCAATAGTAGTTGAGCTGCAAAACCCTGCGGCGCTCGAATCCATTCCTCGGGAACAGCAGTTTCAGGAATGGATCATCGCGGCGCTACAAAAGCCCTTTGCGCAGCTCGAGCAGACTGTGCGTATAGTCGATGAAGAAGAGAGTCGAAACCTGAATCGCCATTTTCGCGGCATAGACAGTCCTACCAACGTACTTGCGTTTCCCAGCGATACCGAACTGCTCGACTATGATTGTCTTGGCGATCTGATTATTTGCGCGCCGGTGGTTATCGCCGAGGCCGAGGCACAGGGCAAGACCGGCGAGGCTCATTGGGCGCATTTGGTGGTACATGGAATGCTGCATCTGCAGGGATTCGACCATCAAAACGATAAACAGGCTCGGCAAATGGAGGTGCTGGAAATAAAAATTCTTGATACCCTGGGTTATACAAATCCGTATAATGATTGACTGTATCCACTGCAGTGGGGGCGGTAATGGCTGACGCTGATAACGGCGGGTCGACGAAGGGGTGGCTGGATCGTATTTTTAATATATTCACCGGCGAACCCCAAAATCAAAAGCAGTTGCTGGATCTGTTAAAAAACCTGCAATCGCATCAACTTTTCGGAGCCGATGAACTTACCATGATCGAGGGCGTGCTGCAGGTCGCCGACATACAGGTACGCGATATCATGATCCCGCGCGGGCAAATGGTGGTGCTCGATCACGAAGATAATTTCCCCGAAATCCTCGAAAAGATTACCGAGTGCGGACATTCCCGCCTCCCCGTCATCGACGATGACAAGGACGATGTGGTCGGTATTCTGTTAGCCAAGGATCTGCTGTCGCTTCCCCTCGATCAGAGCCAGGATTTCGAAATCAACGAATACATCCGCCCGGCGTCGTTCATCCCTGAAAGCAAGCGTTTAAACGTGCTGTTAAAGGAATTTCGTCTCAATCGCAGCCACATGGCGATGATCGTCGATGAGTATGGCAGGGTTTCCGGGTTGATTACGATCGAGGATGTGCTCGAGCAAATCGTCGGCAAGATAGATGACGAGCATGATGAAGACGAGGAAGTCGATATCCAGCCGCATGGTTCGAATCGCTACAGCGTGCGTGCGCTGACGCCGTTACCCGAGTTCAACGAGTATTTCGATACCGAGTTCGAAAGCGAAGAGGTTGAAACCATCGGCGGCTACCTGCTCGGTCAGATCGGCCACCTGCCCGAACGCGGTGAGTCGATTGCGCTCGAAAGCCTGACCTTCAAGGTACTGAATGCGGATAGCCGCCAAGTCCACCTGTATCAGGTCATCGATAACGGCGGGCGCCCCGCTGAATATAGTTAGTAAAAATTTCCTGATTATCCGATTGAGCGTGGCCCTGGTATTGGGTGCCCTGCTGCCGCTTGCGTTTGCGCCTTATTCGATATGGCCGCTAGCGATAATAATCCCGGCGTTGCTGATAAGTCTGATTCAATCCAGCCTGTCGCAGCGCACCGTATTTCATGCAGGGTTTGCTTTCGGACTGGGGTATTTCGGCTTCGGAGTCTACTGGATTTACCACAGCCTGCACGACTTCGGCATGGCGTCGCCGCTAGTGGCCGGCGGTATTACCGGCTTGCTGATCATCGTCCTGGCTCTGTTCCCGGCCTTGATTTTCACCTTCTGGTACTACAGCAAACAACGCCTTGGTGAAATCAGCCTGTGGTTACTGCCGCTTTACTGGTTCAGTATGGAATGGATTAAGGGTTGGTTTGCAACCGGATTACCATGGCTGAGCTTGGGTTATTCGCAAACCGGATCACCACTGTCCGGGTTTGCGCCCCTGGTGGGTGTTTACGGGATCGGGGCTCTATGCATGCTCATGGCGGTCGCGCTGTTTCAGTTGCTGCGTGACAAGCGTTATTCGCTGCTGGCCGTACTGCTGGTAATCCCGCTGGCGGGATGGCTGCTGCAGCAGCTTGAATGGACGCAGGCCCAACAGAAATCGCTGCAGGTGACGATGGTGCAGGGCAATATTCCGCAGGAAATCAAATGGCGTTACGATCAGCGCCAGAATATTTTCAATACCTACTGGCGTGAAACCAGCCAACACTGGGACAGCGACTTGATCGTCTGGCCGGAAACCGCACTGCCGGGGCAATCCGAGGAAATCGAGCAATCAGTGTTACGGCCGATGCAGGAAACTGCCCTCGAACACGACACGACCCTCATTACCGGGTTGGTGGTCAGCGAAAGCGAACACAATCGCTATTACAACAGTGCCGTAATGCTGGGGTTCGAACGCCGCTATTATCACAAACGCCACCTGGTGCTGTTTGGTGAATATTACCCGATGCGCTGGATGCTGGACCTATTTGACGACCTGATTAGCATTCCGTACTCGGATCTGACGGCGGGACCGCGCGAGCAGGCATTGATGCAAGTCGATGGTAGCAGGCTCGGAGTTTCAATTTGTTTTGAGGATGTTTTTAGCCGCGACATCCTACTGGCGTTGCCCGAGGCGAATTTCCTGGTGAATTTGAGTAATGATGCCTGGTTCGGCAATTCGACCGCCCCGCATCAGCACCTGCAAATCGCGCAGATGCGCGCCCAGGAGACCGAGCGCGTGATGATGCGTTCGACTAACACCGGGGTGAGTGCCTTTATAGACCACAAGGGTAGCGTAATAGAGCAAAGCGATCAGTTTAAAACCCAATCGATTACGGCATCGGTGCAAGGGCGAGTCGGAGTTACCCCTTTTTACTACTTTGCCAAAATACAAGGAATATTGGCGGTTTTTATTCTGGGAGTAATATTGTTACTATGCTTGATCTGTAGCAGGAAATCCGGGGAAAAGTGAGATTCGGATCACAAAAATCGTAATAAGTTTTTTATCTGAACGATATTATGCGGTAATAGGGCAAGAAAAAATATAAACCGAATAGGGCTAAAAAAAACGTAAATCTGGGAATGAAGAATGAACATGGAAACTAGTATAAGGCTGGAATCGGCCAGGACAGAACCAAAGTATACAGAGTCTTATCTTGTGAGAGATATCGGCAATGATGAAATCTATATTGGCGATCTCTTGCGCAGTTTGATGAGAGAATGGAAGACGATAGCGTTGATTATGCTCGTCGGCGCAGTTAGCGCACTCGCATTCGTATGGTCTTCAACAAAGACTTATCTGGTTGAATCAAAGTTGCGCATTCCAACCGAGCATGAATTGGGCGGCATATACAATCACAATATTGCACCGAGAGACACCTTAAAAAAGGTTGTTGATCAGATATTGTCAGCCGAAGTACAGGCTAGCGTGCTGGAGAACAGTGGCTTGGGAAGAGAATTACTAGAACACAGTAACCTGTCGGCTATCGAACTTTCTAAGGTAGTCCGGGCTAATCTATCGGTAGATCTTGTCAAGCGCGACTATTTCGAACTCAAGAAAGAAGAAAAGACACCGTTTGAAGAAATCAGTGTTACATTCGAATCGACGCATCCGAAACTAGCCGCCGAGTTTATCAAAATGCTAATCGAGCAAGCCGAAGTTTCCGCATTGGATAACCTCTCAAACGATGTTAGTGCCGTCAAGCAAATCAAAATCAATAACATTCGGCAGCAACTGGATTCGCTCACCCTGGCGGCGAAACTTAGTCGAGAAGCAGCAATTACCCGTTTACGGGAAGCCAATCAGGAACTTGTTAGTACTTATCAACAAGAAATCGATTTGAAACTCGAAAAAGCGCTTCGGGATCGAGAAAATCAGATCATTCGGTGGACTGAGGCGGAGAACATGGCCAACTCGCTAGGGATTCGTGAACCGGTCACTTGGGACGACCTGCGCCCACTGCGAAAAGCGACTCAGATAACCAACGAATTAGGGAACAAAGATGCTAGCGAGCCGCTGTATTTTCGTGGTACCCGATTTTTGAATGCAGAGCTGAGTAGGTTGAAAAATAGAAATGATGACAGACCATTTATTTCAGGAATAACCGAACTCGAGAAAAAAATTATCCAGATAAAAAACGATCCAAAAATTGCTGCGCTAAAGTCTCGTAGCAACGACACGATTTACATCGAAAAATTCGACAGTTTGCAGCGCCAGCTTACCAGCCTACTAAATCGCTCCACCCAGTTTGAGAGTGCCAGAATGGCGGTGGTCAGCCAACCGGCGATAATACCAAGAAGCCCAATGCAAAATTCTATGCTTCTCCTAATCGCTGGATTGTTTCTTTCAGCGTTTCTTGCCCTGGTAGTGGCAATGGTTCGTATTTCGCTTCGAAACAGCAAGGAACGCCAAGGCCGAGTAGCGACAATCGGCGTATAGCGTTTGTTATTGATCTGTCGAATTACTTTATGCACGACAGTAACATTCCCACAAGATTTCTTTAAGTTAGCCAAGGGGTGGAGTATCCTTCCCCCTTTTTCACCAGCTAGACCCTATGAATCCCTACGATCCCAAGACCCTGGAAGCGGAGGCGCAGCAATTTTGGGCCGATAAACAGGTTTTCGAAGTGACCGAAGATCCGGCCCGGGAAAGTTATTATTGCCTGTGCATGTTTCCCTATCCCAGCGGCAAGCTGCATATCGGGCATGTGCGTAATTACACCATCGGCGACGTTATCTCGCGCTTCAAGCGCATGCAAGGCTTCAACGTACTGCAGCCGATGGGTTGGGACGCCTTCGGTATGCCGGCTGAAAATGCGGCGATCAAAAACAATGTGCCGCCGGCCCAATGGACCTACCAGAATATCGACTATATGCGCGGGCAATTGAAACTGCTCGGTTTCGGCTATGACTGGAAGCGGGAACTGGCAACCTGCAAGCCGGAGTATTACCGATGGGAGCAGTGGCTGTTCACGCGACTGATGGAAAAAGGCATCGCCTATAAAAAAACCGCACCGGTCAACTGGTGCCCGGTCGATCAGACCGTGCTCGCCAACGAGCAAGTGATCGAGGGGCGATGCTGGCGTTGCGACACCGAAGTGGAGCGGCGCGACCTGGCGCAGTGGTTTCTCAAAATCACAGATTATGCCGACGAATTACTGGCCGAGCTCGATAACGTCGAATGGCCGGAGCAAGTCAAGACCATGCAGCGCAACTGGATTGGGCGTTCGCAAGGGATGGAAGTCGAGTTCGAGGTCCCGGGTCACGATTCGCTGTTAATTTATACCACGCGCCCCGACACGCTATACGGCGCTACCTTCATGGCGATCGCGGCCGAACACCCGCTGGCCCTGGCGGCTGCGGCCGGCAATCCCGAGGTTGCCGAATTCGTCGAAGCTTGCCGCAAAACCCATACCTCCGAAGCGGCGCTGGAAAAGATGGAAAAATCGGGGATTGCACTCGGCATCGATGCCGTCAATCCGGTCAACGGTGAAAAAATACCGATCTGGATCGCTAACTTCGTGTTAATGGGATACGGTACCGGTGCGATCATGTCGGTGCCGGCGCACGACCAGCGCGACTGGGAGTTCGCGCGCAAGTACGGCATCGAGATTCGCCAGGTGGTGGCGCCCGCCGATGGGGCGCCGATCGACTTGGAGGCCGGGTCATTCGTCACTAAGGATGGCCGTTGCTGCAATTCGGATATCCTCGACGGCCTCGATTTCGAAACCGCTTTCGAGCGCATCGCCGGGCATATCGAAGCACAGCGCAAGGGCAGTCGTCAGGTCAACTATCGACTGCGCGACTGGGGCGTATCGCGCCAGCGCTACTGGGGCGCGCCGATTCCGGTGATCAACTGCGCCAGCTGCGGCCAGTTGCCGGTGCCGGAAGACCAGTTGCCGGTAGTGTTGCCCGAAGCGGTTGAATTCGAGGGTATCGGTTCGCCGCTCAAACAGATGGACTCGTTCATCAAAACCAGCTGTCCGCGATGCGGCGGACCCGCCGAACGCGAAACCGACACCTTCGATACATTTATGGAGTCTTCCTGGTACCAGGAAAGATTCAGTTGCCCCGATCAGGATCAGGCGATGCTGGATCAGCGCGCGGATTACTGGAGTCCGGTGGATCTTTATATCGGCGGCATCGAACACGCGATTTTGCATCTGCTCTACGCGCGTTTCTATCACAAGCTGATGCGCGACGAAGGCCTGATCGAATCCGGCGAGCCCTTCAAGCGCTTGCTGACCCAGGGTATGGTGTTGAAAGACGGCAGCAAAATGTCCAAATCCAAGGGCAATACCATCGATCCCAAACAATTGATCGATCGTTACGGCGCCGACACGGTGCGCCTGTTCACTATGTTTGCCTCCCCGCCGGAACAAACGCTGGATTGGTCCGACACGGGAGTCGAGGGCGCCTATCGCTTTCTCAAGCGGCTGTGGGTCGCGGTGCAGGAGCAGGTCGCCGATAATAATGCCGCCGCGCCGATCGATGCCGCAAAGCTCGATGACAAGCAAAAAGCGATGCGCTTGAAGCTGCACGAAACCATCAAAAAAGTCAGCGACGATTATGCCCGGCGTCTGACTTTCAATACCGCGATCGCGGCCAATATGGAATTGCTCAATAGCGTTTCGCGCTACCACGACGAGTCGCCGGTGGGCAAGGCTATCCGCCAGGAAGTTTTCGATAACATGGTGTTGATGCTGGCGCCCATTATTCCGCACATCTGCCATCGCTTGTGGCGCGATCTCGGTCACGACAGTGTCATTATCGATCACCCCTGGCCTGCGGTCGACGAATCGGCCCTGGTACAGGAAACCATTGAAATCGTGATCCAGGTGAATGGCAAGCTCCGCGCCAAGATGCAGCTCGACGCCGCCGTAGACCGTGCCGGTTGCGAGGCGGCGGCGCTCGAAAACGAGCAGCTACAGCGGTTTATCGGCGACAGTGACATCCGCAAGGTCATCGTCGTGCCGGGCAAGCTGGTCAATATCGTTATCTAGTCTGATGTCGGGCTCCCGCTTAACTCGTTGCTTCTTTATTGCGTTGCTCGGCCTGGCCCTGACGAGTTGCGGTTTCAGGCTGGCCGGAAGCAGCGTGCTGCCGCCGCAATTAAGCCAGATCTATCTGGTCACCAGCGATATTAGCGAGCGCCAGCGCAACGCGCTGTCGAAGCGGCTCGAGCGGGCTGGCGCCAAGGTCTCGGGCCAGCCGCTGGCGCAATCGGTACAGCTCAGTGTAAGGCTGAAAGTATTGCCGGATCGTCGACAGGTGACGAGCGCTAGCAATGGTACAACTGTTGAAACTCTGGCGCGCAGTCTTACTTACAGTCTGCGGGACGCCGACGGTCAAATACTGCTGCCGGCCAAGACGCTGACCCAACAAAAGAATATCGTGTTCGACGACGATAACCTGCTATCTTCGACCGCGGAAAAAAGCAGTGTTGTCGTGGACATCGAAGCGGCGCTGTTCAATCAGCTGATCCATCAGTTAAATCGGATATAGAGTTTAAATATTAGCGTCGGGTTAATAAAATTTACCCGCCGCGGCCAAGCGTTTATAATCGCACCGATCCTGACGGCGACGGGCAATCCGACGCTTGTAGCTGGGCGCTAAACCACCGAAAAACATATGCCTGAATTGAATGAATCCGTAACACCACCACGACGGAACCCACTGTTGTGGATTGCACTGGTTATTATTGCTCTGGTCATCTTCGTGCTTGTCAGTGGTGACCGCGGCAAACCGATGTCGGCCAGCAAACCGGAGGTCGAAAACCTGGCCGCAGGCAGTATCGACCGCAGCCAGCTGGTGCCGCCGGGGATGCGGGCGCGTCAGTATGTCGAACAATTACGCGCCGCCGGCAAGCCTTACCCGTTGCCACAGGTATTCGAAAGAGCCCATCAATACCTGCAAGAAGGCAACCTCGCCGATGCCCATCTATTGTATTTTTTCGCCGCCCGCGAAGAGCATTTGCCCGCGATTATGCGTATGGGCGAAATATCAGATCCCATTTTGTTTCGCGCCGAGGATTCACTGCTGGACCACGCCGATGTCGTCCAGTCCTACAAGTGGTATCGAAAAGCCGCGTCTATGGGGCATCCGGCGGCGGTCGAGCGCATCGAAAGCCTGCAGCAATGGGCCCTCGCCGAAGCCGAGGCCGGGAATCCGCATGCCAGGCAATTACTCCTCAATTTCCGATAGGTGACATGAATGATGCACAATTCCCGCAAAGCGCCTGTAAGACTCTTGCTGTTGGGACTATTGGCTATGCTGGCAGGAGGCTTGAGCGCCGCCGATAAACCCCTGCTCATGGAAGGCAAAAAGACCCTCTATCAGCGCGTGTTGAGCGTGCCCGAGGCGCGACTCTACGAAGTTCCGACAGACACGGCCGCCTCCACCCGGATAACTCCCTTCAGCGTGCTTTACGTGTATGAAAAGGGCAGCGATTGGCTCAAAGTCGGACACGACAGCTTCGGTCAGATAGCGGGTTGGGTAAAACGCGATAAAGCCATTGTCTGGAATCAGGCCTTGACCGTCTCGTTCAAGGACCCGCAGGATATCCAGCGGGTGATGCTGTTTAGCAGCAAGGACGATCTCGAGCGCCTGGTGGGTGACTACGACAAGCAAGGCTACCAGTCGCTTTACAACGCCATCGTCAGCGGCGAGCCGCCGGTGGATTCCCCGGTAATCGCGATCCAACCCGACGCACATCTCGAAATCAGGGAGAATTTTTACCTGGTTCCGATCAAGCAGCACGAAGATGTTTACCTCGGTAGCGAGCAGGCGCGCCTGCTGGAGATTGCCAGTGTGCCGTTGGATGAATCGAGGGATGAGAGCGAACTCAGGGAAATCGAAGCGGGCAGCCGCAGCTATCGCAGCGGTATTCATTTTGTCATCGATTCGACCCAGTCGATGGGGCCGTACATCGATCGCACCCGCGAAGCCGTGAAACGGGTTTACTCGGCGATCGAAAAGCAGGAGTTGACCAATCAGGTCAGCTTCGGTCTGACAGCCTATCGCGACAATGTCGACCAGGTACCCGAACTCGAGTATCTGACCCGGCGTTACGTCAGCCTCGAACAGGGCACCAACGTCGAGCAATTTTTCCAACGGGTAAATGATTTGAGCCCATCCGAGGTGTCGAGTCGCGATTTTCGCGAAGATGCCTATAGCGGCATCAAGTCGGCAATCGAAGACTCCGATTGGGATAAGTTCGACGCCCGCTACGTGGTGCTGATAACCGATGCGGGACCGCGCGAAAGCCACGATTCCTTAGGTGCTTCCCGGCTCAGCGCCCAGGCCCTGCGCCAGCTTGCCTACGATAAGGGCGTGTCTATCTGGGTGCTGCATTTGCGTACGCCGGCAGTCGCCGCCAATCACGAAAAGGCCGAATTGCTCTACAAGCAGCTGTCTTTTTATCCGGGGATAGGCGATTTTTACTATGGCGTTAGCCTCGGTAAGGTCGACGAATTCGGTAATGTGCTCGAAGTACTCGCCAAACAGATTACTCAGCAAGTGTTGGCGACCACCAACGGGGTGCCGCCGTTACCGCTGCCGCAACGCGAGCAGGGTCAGGCGCAGACCCAGCTGGCGCAACTGCAGGATCGAGTCGCCAAGCTCGGGAACGCCTTGCGCATGCGTTACCTCCAAAAAGAATCGGGGCAACCGCTGCCGTCGGTGTTCGACGCCTGGATGATCGATCGCGATTTTATCAACCCCGAACGCTCCGCGGTGGATGTGCGCGTGTTATTGACCCGGGACCAGTTGAGCGATCTCAAGAATGTCATGCAACGGGTGCTGGAACTGGCCGAGGAGGGCGTGCTCAGCCCGCAGAGTTTTATCGATGACTTGCAGAGTCTGGCGGCAACGGTTAGTCGCGATCCGTCATCGGTTGCCGGCAGTACCTCCGGCGCCGGTGCCAACCTGGCCGAAATGGGATACATGCGCGAATATATCGAAGATCTGCCCTATACCGGCGAAGTGATGAACCTGACCCTGGAAAGCTGGGAAGAATGGTCAGCCAAGGTGCAGGTCGAATTCATGTACCGGCTCGAGAGTAAAATCAACTATTACCAGGCCTTGCATGATCATACCGACCTCTGGGTTACGCCTGGCGGCGGACCGGTTAACGGCAATTCCGTGTTCCCGGTAGCGCTCGACCTGTTGCCTTAGTGCTTAAGGCCCCCTGCCTGAAACCGATACGGTATCCCGGTTAGCTTTCGTGAGCGTCGTATATTCTTTGAAAAATGTCGTCAAGGAACGTCTCATCGACGGCGTAGGTTTTCGTCTGGTGGTGCCAAAAATACAGATTAGCGCTCAGGAAAATATCGCCCTAATCGGCCACAGCGGCTGCGGTAAGAGTACCCTGCTCGATATGCTGGCGCTAATTTTACGCCCGGATCAGGGTGACGAATTCAACCTGCATCCGATGGATGGCGATAGCTACGATATCGCCGGCATATGGCAGCGCGACAAACAGGGCAAGTTATCCCAAATTCGCAAGCAGCATGTCGGATACGTCATGCAATCGGGCGGATTGCTGCCCTACCTGACAGTACGCGAAAATATCGAGCTACCGCGCAAATTGCTCAAACTGCCCGACGACGATTCGATCATTTCGATTTCCAGGGTCCTCGGTATCGAGCGACAACTCGACAAATTGCCCGGACTGCTCTCCGCCGGGGAACGCCAGCGCGCCGCGTTTGCGCGCGCACTGTCGCATCGTCCATCGATACTGATTGCCGACGAACCCACTTCGGCTCTCGACCCGATCTCCGCGCAAAAAATCATGGCGGTGGTAATGGAAGTAATCCGGGGTCTCAAGATCACGCTGATCACCGCCAGCCACGACTGGGCGCATGTTTACAAAATGGAACTGCGAACCCTAAAGCAAGAGGCCAAAGCAGTTGAAGACGGTAAGATATATCAGTCGAGGTTTAGCGACTGATGGCGCAAATCACCAATATCGTGCGCCTTAGTTTCCGGGACTACAGTCACGAGTGGCGCATGTCCAGCTGCTTTATTCTGGCGCTGGCATCGGTGCTCGCACCGATGATGATTCTATTCGGGCTCAAATTCGGAATCGTCAGCACCATGGTTAACGAACTGGTTGAAAACCCCGTCAACCGCGAAATCAGGCCGATCGGCAGCGGTCGCTACAATGACGCCTGGATCGACGCGTTGCGCAATCGGCAAGATGTCGAATTCATTGTCCCGAAAACGCGCGCACTCGCGGCGACGATTCAACTCAAAAGCGACCGCGCCAAGCGCATCCTGTCAACCGAGCTGCTGGCGACCGCCGCAGGCGACCCCTTGTTGGCGGGCTTATCCAGCGTACCGCAGGATTATCATCAAGTGATACTAAGCCATAGTGCCGCCAACAAACTGAATGTCAAAACCGGCGACCGCATCGATGCCAGCCTGTCGCGCCAGTTTCGGGGTAAGCGCGAACGCGTGCATTTGCAGCTGAACGTCATCGACACTGCCGCTGCGAGCGTAACCACTCGAAACGTGGCTTTCGTCAATCTGGAATTACTGATCGCCAGCGAATTGTTCAAGGACGGTCGCGCCGTTCAGGCCCTCGGCTGGCATGGTAATAGCGACGATTCGATAGAGCGGGTATTTCCCTCCTTCAGACTTTATGCCAGGTCGATTCACGATGTCGAACGGCTAGTAGCCGATCTCGAAAAAGAGGGCGCCCGCATCAAGGCGAACGTCTCCGAAATCACAACGGTGAAATCCATCGATCAAAACCTGTCGGTTATCTATTGGGTTATTGCCTGCGTCGGTGCGCTCGGGTTTGCATTTTCACTGGGTGCGAGTCTGTGGGCGAACGTCGATCGCAAACGTAAGGAACTCAGCGTGTTGCGGCTGGTGGGATTTAAAAGCGGGCGGATCGTCATGTTTCCGGTATTGCAGTCCTGCTACACCGCGTTGCTCGGGTGGCTAGTGGCAGTGCTGGTCTATCTGGCTTTCGAATACCTGATTAATTTCTTCCTGGCGCCACGGCTCAACCTCGACCGCGCTTTGTGTTTTCTGCTGACCGAACATTTTCTTTGGGCATTGGTGCTGACGCTGGTGATTGCCATCTTCGCCGCGATAGTCGGCGGCATACGCGCCGCGCGCATCGAACCCTCCGACGGATTGCGTGATCTTTAAGCTAAGCTCCGAACAATCCATTCTAAATTGTCAGAGCACGGAGAAACGAAAATGCGATTTTCGTTTCTCCATAATTTTTCAATGACTTGGAGTCATTTAAATAGGCAGCACATCCCTGTGCCGCAGAAACTCTGAATCAATCTGAGTTTTCATTGCGTCTGTAGGACAAGTCCTACAAAAACTTTCGTCTCAGCTTACAAATCGTGACGCGATGTCGGCTAGGGACAAACTGTCGCTATGCATATAATTGTTTCCGTGCTCGCAGGGATGCGGGCAAAGGAGATGCAAGCTGGAATGATTCCTTAGCATTGTAGGCAGGACGCCTTGCAGGATGCAGCTGGATGAAATAAGCAGGTAATCTTTTGGGCCTTCGCTCCTATGGACTGGACGAGGGCCTTTTTATTGACGCGAGTATGCCAGGCCTTTATTAGTTGCAGCGTCTTCCCCGCGCAAGCGCACTGCTGTCCGGAATAAATTAAGTTGGTGTATTTGAAAGTGTTGCAGTGCCCGGGTTTTACGAATAAAACCATAAGCGACAACTTAATTTCAGGACACTGCAACATGTATACAAATACCCGATTTGGCGAACTTTTGAAAGTCCTTCCTAAAAATACTTTCAAACGCTGCGTTGAACAGCATCGGAGCGATAAACATAACAAGGGTTTCGACAGCTGGGGGCAGTTAATCAGTCTGATGTATGCTCAATTGTCCGGTTGTCGGAGCTTGCGCGAGTTGGAGGTGAGCTACAATAGTCATTCCGCGCATCACTATCACCTGGGCTGCGGTCCGATTAAGCGCTCGACTTTATCGGATGCCAATCGCCAACGAGATGCCGGGGTATTTGAATCATTCTGCCAGCAGCTGATGGGCCGGGCTCATCGGCGAGTACGCAATGAGATAAAGGACTTGCTCTATCTGTTGGACTCGACGCCGATCTGTCTGCGCGGCCGGGGTTATGAGTGGACGCAAGCGCGTAGTATGTCACGCATTCCGGGCCTGAAGATTCACCTGCTGTATTCCCCCGACAAGCAGTTGCCTTGTGACGCTCGGATCACGGCATCGACCCAGAACGATATTGAGTATGGACGCAATGTTGAAATCGAGAAGGGCGCTAAGTATGGT
>DS021198.1:792403-802017 GCA_001735895.1 Olavius algarvensis Gamma 3 endosymbiont
GGTTTGCAGCAGGTCGCTAGCCTGGCCGACCCGGTCGGTGAGATCAGCGAGTTGCGCTATCGCCCCTCGGGTATTCAGGTCGGTAAGATGCGCGTACCCTTAGGCGTTATCGGTATCATTTACGAATCGCGGCCCAACGTCACCGTCGACGCTGCCGCGTTGTGCCTGAAATCGGGCAACGCCAGTATATTACGAGGCGGTAAGGAGGCTTTGCACTCCAACCAGGCCATCTACCAATGTATTCAGCAAGGGCTGCAGCAAGCGCAGTTGACCCCGGCCGCGGTGCAGGTCGTCAATACCGCCGAGCGCGCCGCGGTGGCGCATATGCTGAAGCTGAATGATTGTATCGATGTCATTATTCCGCGCGGCGGAAAATCCCTGATCGAGCGCATCGCCAGGGATTCGGGTATCCCGGTGATCAAACATCTCGATGGCGTGTGCCACGTTTACATCGACGATCAGGCCGATCCGCAAAAGGCGCTCGCTATTGCGGTTAACGCCAAGACCCGGCGCTATGGCGTTTGCAACGCCATGGAAACGCTGCTGGTGGCGCAGGCAATCGCACCCCGGGTCATGCCGGAAGTCGTGCGGCTGATGTCCGCCCAGGGGATCGAACTGCGCGGTTGTGAACGCGCGCGCGAATACGAGGCTGGCGGTATTAAAGCAGCCAGCGAAGCGGACTGGTATGCCGAATACCTGGCGCCGATCCTGGCGATTCGCGTTGTTGACGGGCTGGAGCAGGCGATCGAGCATATCAATCAATACGGTTCGCAACATACCGATGCGATCGTCAGCGAGGACTACAGCCATAGCCGGGAGTTTCTGCGGCGTGTCGATTCGAGTTCGGTTATGGTCAATGCGTCGACCGGATTTGCCGATGGTTTCGAGTATGGCTTGGGCGCGGAAATCGGTATCAGCACCGACAAGCTTCATGCCCGCGGTCCGGTTGGATTGGAGGGTTTGACTTCACAAAAATACGTCGTATTCGGGGACGGCAATATCCGCGAATGAAATGATCGGAATTCTTGGAGGTACCTTCGATCCGATCCATAACGGGCATCTGCAAATTGCGACTCAGGCGCTTGCGCGCCTGCAGCTGCAACAGGTTCAATTTATGCCCTGTGCTTTGCCGGTTCATCGCGATCAGCCCCGGGCCACGGCGCAGCAGCGCTGCGACATGATCGAATCGGTGTTGGCCGAGCATCCAGAGTTCATCCTCAATACCCTTGAAATCGAGCGCGACGGGCCGTCGTATACGATCGATAGCTTGCGGGAAATCCGTCGCCGCAGCGCCGCGACACTGCTGTTGTTGCTGGGTAGCGACGCCTTTAACGGTTTCGCCGACTGGAAACAGCCGCGGGAAATTCTCGAGTTGGCGCATCTGGTGGTTTGTCTGCGACCCGGCGTCAGCGTCGATCCGACGCTATTTCCCGAATATCGGATCGAATCCGTCGGGCAATTATCACGGCAATCGACCGGCGCAATCCTGCCGCTCGAGGTCGATGCTATCGATTGCTCCTCAAGTGCGGTGCGAGCGGCGCTGCAGACCGGCGCCATTCCACGCCAATGGTTACCCTCGGGCGTGGCGGACTATATTCAAACACATCATCTATATCGGAGTTCCGGTGACTGAAACAACAACAGATTTACAGGTCGAGGCGACCAAAAAAATGGCGTTGCAGGCGCTCGAGGCGCTCAAGGCCGACAATATCGTTTTGCTGAACGTAAGCGGGATAGCCAGTTTTACCGACTACATGATTTTCGCCAGCGGCAATTCGAGGCGCCATGTCGGCGCCATTGCCGATTCGGTTATCGCAGCGGCCAAGTCGGCCGGTAGGCCGGCGCAGGGTGTCGAAGGCGAGGAGGTCGGCGAGTGGATTCTGGCAGATCTCGGGGATGCGATCGTGCATATCATGTTGCCCGAGGTGCGGCAGTACTACGAACTCGAAAAATTATGGGGCGAGGAGCTCGCGGCGGGTTAGGTATGCAAATCCAGCTCATAAACGTGGCGCAGAAACTGCCCGCCTGGGCCGACCTGGCCTGTGATGACTTTGTTAAACGATTGCTGCGGGAGTTGACCCCGAAACTGGTTACCCTGCCGTTGGCGGCACGCAAGGCCAAGCAGTCGACGCATAAGCTGCAGCAGGTGGAATCGGCGTTAATCATGGACCGGCTGAGACCCGGTAGTTTGAACCTTGCGCTCGACGAAGGCGGCGAACAATGGTCCAGTATCGATTGGTCGCGGAATCTGCAGCGCTGGATGTTTGAGTTTCCCCGCGTTAATTTTTATCGGGGGGCCCGACGGACTCTCTCCGCAATGCCTCGAATCTTGCCATCATCGGGTTGCGATGGGCCGCATGACAATGCCGCATGCCCTCGTAAAAGTGGTGTTGCTGGAGCAACTGTATCGCGCCTGGACTATACTCCAGGGCCATCCCTACCACCGCGAATAGGCGACCGGGATCAGCTTACAGGCTATTATGCAACGATGATTTACCTTGCCTCAAACTCCCCGCGGCGCGCCGAATTATTAGACCAGATTGGGGTCAAATTCAGAGTGCATGCGCTCGAAATCGATGAAAGCAGGATAACCGGGGAAGCCCCCGCCGAATACGTATGCCGGATGGCAACCGAAAAGGCGCAATTGGCCGCGCGGCAGCTCGTCCCGCAGCAGCCGGACTATCGTGTGCTGGCGGCGGATACCGCAATTGCGCTCGATGGTGATATTATCGGCAAACCCGCCGATCGAAATCAGTGCCGCCGTATACTTGGGCGACTGTCCGCCCGACAACACCTGGTTTTAACTGCCGTCGCTTTAGCGACGCCGGGCGGCATCGCAAGTCGCCTGGTGCAGAGCCGGGTCAGTTTCAGGGCTTTGTCGGCAGCGGAAATCGAATCCTATTGCGCCGCTGAGGAACCCATGGACAAGGCAGGGGCTTACGCGATACAGGGCCGGGCCGCCGTGTTTATAACACATCTTGAAGGCAGCTATTCGGCGGTCATGGGGTTGCCACTTTATGAAACCGCCGAATTGCTGCAAAGCGCTGAAACAGCGTTAGAGCATTAGTATAATTATGTCGATAAGCGAAGAAATTCTGTTAAATATCACGCCCCAGGAAACCCGGGTAGCGATCGTCGAAAATGGAGCGCTGCAGGAAGTCTCCATCGAGCGACAGCGCAGCCGCGGTATCGTCGGGAATATTTACAAGGGAAAGGTCAACCGGGTATTGCCGGGCATGGAAGCTGCCTTTATCGACATCGGGTTGGAAAAGGCGGGATTCCTGCACGTTTCGGACATCGATATCGGCGTGGAAGGCAATGGCGATGCCGACCCCGCCTCCCGCCCTGTTATCAACGAATTGTTACGCGAGGGGCAGTCCTTGCTGGTGCAGGTTGTCAAGGACCCGATGGGGACCAAGGGCGCGCGGCTGACAACCAGTATATCGGTGCCTTCGCGTTACCTGGTTTACATGCCGAATTCCTCGGTCGTCGGAATTTCGGTCAAAATCGAGGACGAGGCCGAGCGCGAACGCTTGAAAGTCTTGCTCGAGGATTGCCGCTCCGAAAACCGTACCGGGGGCTGTATCGTGCGTACCGCCGCGGAAGGCGTTGACGAAGCGGAATTAAAGCGTGACAGCGCTTTTTTGTCGAAACTCTGGGGATCCTTGCTCGAGTTCGCGGATTCGGCCGCGCCGGGCACTGTGATTCACGATGATTTGCCGTTATCAATTCGCACCCTGCGCGATATGGTGGGCACCGGTACCACGGTGGTAAAAGTCGATTCACGCGAAACCTACCAGAAGATGACCAACTTTGCGGCGCGTTATATTCCCGACTTGCCGTCGCACATCGAACACTATCCGGGAGAGCGCCCATTATTCGATTTATACAACATCGACGACGAACTGCAGCGCGCGCTGGCACGTCAGGTCAGCCTGAAATCGGGTGGTTACCTGATTATCGACCAGACCGAGGCGATGACTACCATCGATATCAATACCGGCGCCTTTGTCGGGCATCAAAACCTGGAAGAAACCATTTTCAAAACCAACATGGAGGCATCGCAGGCGATCGCACGCCAACTCAGACTGCGTAATCTCGGCGGCATTATCATTATCGATTTCATCGATATGGAGCATGACGATCACAAACGCCAAGTGTTGAAATCCCTGGAAAAATACCTCGACAAAGACCATGCCAAAACCCAGGTGTGCGAGGTGTCACCGCTGGGACTGGTCGAAATGACGCGTAAGCGTACACGTGAAAGTCTCGAACACGTGCTGTGCGAACCCTGCACCACCTGCCATGGTCGAGGCTCGATCAAAACCACCGAAACCGTGTGTTATGAAATTTTTCGCGAAATTCTGCGTGAAGCTCGCCTCTACGACGAAGCCCAGCAGTTGCTGGTGATGGCTAACCAGGATGTCGTCGATTGCTTGCTCGACGAAGAGGCGGCGAGCCTGGCCGAACTGGAAACTTTTATCAATATTCCAGTCAAACTGCAGGTAGAGGCGCATTTGTCGCAGGAATCTTACGACGTGGTGCCCGTTTAGAAAGCAGGGCGTCGAGATGATACTTTTAAAGCGAATATGCATTAGTTTCTTCGTGGTAGCGGTGTTGATGTTGGCGGTCGTCATGGGCGGCCTGCGGCTTGCGATCATGAACATCGAGTATTTCAAAGCCGAAATCGAGTATCTGTTCGAACGTGACCTGGCCCCGGGGTTTGAATTCACCGGCCTGAGTGGTGATTTGAATCGCTTCAACCCGATTCTGCGCATCGAAAACGTATCCATGACCCTGCCGGATCAATCGCAACCCCTGTTTATCGATCGACTCGAAATGGAGTTTGATTTTTGGGCGAGCTGGCGCGCAAACGCACCTGTATTGCTGGCGATTAACGGCCGGCTGGAAAAGCTGGAAGTGATCAAGGACGCGACCGGAAACTGGTCGACCAACGATTTCTCGCTGATGATCGATCCCGACCTCGGACCGGCGCACGAATTCAGACAAATTCTCGCGCTGGTGCCGCGTTATATGAATTTGACGCTCAACCGGCTGATCGTGCACGATCGCAAAGCCGGAGTTACCCATCAACTGGATCGTATCGACGCCAAGATCGATCACCGCAAAGATCAGTTTTTTGTGAAACTAAGCGCGGCCTTGCCCGAGCAGTTGGGTCAGGGGGTTTTGATTAAGTCTATCGTCAGTCCGGAAAGCAGCGTGATTTATCTCAATTCCTCGAACCTGCAATTGGCGCCGGCAGCCAGGCTGTTCGATCTCGATACCTGGGGTTTGCAGCAGGGGGCGCTCGACGGCGAAGTCTGGATCAATATGTCCGGTTATAAACTGCTCGCGGTAAATGGCGATCTAGTGCTTAAGAATGGGTTGGTGCAAACCGTGCCCGATAAAGCCCCGCTAGCGATTTCATACCGTTCGCGCTTTAGCGCGCTTGCCCTGGAGCCTGGCTGGCGTATCGGCAACTGGTTGCAACGCCTCAACATCGATAACCAAAATATAACCGGATTTCACACGCAGCTGGATATATCCGGCGGGCCGGACAACCGGGTTGTTTCCGCATGGATCGATCGCTTGCCGCTTTCGAGTCTGCCGATTGTCGCCCGTCCGTGGTTGTCGGAAAAGGTCGGCCAGCAGGTCGCGCAAGGCAGCTTGGAGGGGAAACTGCAGGATATTCTATTGCGCGTGGAACTCGAACGCCCGCAAGCTTTTGCTTTTACCGGCAGGGCATTTGGTGTTCGTAGCCAGGCTTCCGGCGGCTACCCCGGCATCAAAAATGTCAACGCCGATATCCTGATAGGTAACGAGCGGATGGGATTTCAGGTTTACGGCAGTCGGATCGAGCTCGATTTCGGCGATCATTTCGATGCGCCCCTGGAACTGGCTAATTTGGAGCTAACAGCCAACGTAAAACGGATCGACGATGGATTGATACTGGCCGTCGACGATCTCGAGTTTGGTAATCAGGACGTCAAAGCCGCCGGCCGCGCGTGGCTGGAATTCGACCGCGACGAACCTCCGTTCACCTACATTCGCGCCGGCTTTTCCGATGCCGACGGCCGCAGTGTGAGCAAATATATTCCCCGCAACTATATGCCGCTGGCGGCTCAGGCATGGCTCGATCGGGGCATCAAGAACGGTTACGTGCCCGAGGGTGAGTTACAGTTTCACGGTCGTTTGCGCGATATCAGGGACTTGAACCGGGAACAAGCCGGTGAGTTTTTCGTCGACTTTGAACTCGAACGCGGTGACGTATTTTTTTCACCGGGCTGGCTGCACGCTACAAACGGTGCCGGACGTATGCTGTTTCACAACGTCGGGATGTACCTCAATCTCGACCGGGTCGGTTACGATCAAATAGATAATGCGCGTGCTACCGCCTCGATCGTGGATTTTGACAAGCCGCGGCTCGAGATCAAAGTCGAGACCGAAAGCACGGGCGCACTTGCCGTCGGCACCTGGCTGGATACGCCGGTCGGAAAACAGTATCGGCGCGTAATGAGCAACCTGCAGGATATTGGCGGTGGCGTCAGTTCCGAGATCAATCTGAGCATGCCGCTCGATCAAGACGATCCGCGCCCCGAAGTACGGGTGCTGGTCAATTTCGACAATGTATCGGCGCGCTCGGAATCCTGGGGCATCGATTTGACCCAAGCCAACGGCCGGCTCGAGGTTACCCAGTCGACGTTCAAGGCGCGTTCGATCAAGGCAATTTATTTCGGCGATCCGATCACCATAGATATCGACACCCTGCAGCCCAGCGGTAATACTCTGGTGGGCGTACGCGGTAAGGTCGAAACCCGTAAATTACTCAACAAGCTGCCGCCGTATCTGACTTCGAAAATCGACGGTAAAAGCGATTGGCGTGTCGACCTGAATTTCCCCCGCGTATCGACCTCGGAGACGCAGCCATTCCTGCGTGTATATGGGACCAGCGAGCTAAAACACACCGCGATCGGATTGCCGCCGCCGTTCATCAAATCCGCCGCGGATACGACCCCGGTCACGGCTACGGTGGAATACTTTCCGGATCAGATCCGGTTCCAGGCCGATATGGGGAATGATATACGCTGGCGCGGACAATTGATTCCGGACCAGGCCCGCAGTTTCAGGCTGGATATGCTCGATATCGCTTTCTCGTCGGAACTGAAGCTGGAACCCCGTCAAGGATTGCATCTCTACGGTTCGATTGCGCATGCCTCGGTTGAAGAGTGGGTCAAGTTTGTTAAGAGTTCGGGCGAGGCCAATCCGGCGTTTACGCAAACCGCGCAACTGCATTTCGATCAGCTGCGGTTCTTCAATCAGGAGATCGATAACCTGCGATTGGATTTAACCCAGGTCGACGAGAGTTTTGTGGTTGACCTGGAGTCGGACAAAATTACCGGTAAATTCGTCGCACCCTGGCAGTCGTCGGCCTCGAATCCAGTAGTCATCGATCTGGATTACTTGCAGATCGACAAAATCGACGATGAAACCGCCGCCACCGAATTGCACCCGCTCGATTTATTCGATTTTAATCTCAACAGCAAGGATATTCTGTTTCGCGATATGCGGTTCAGTAATCTGCAGGTAGAAGCACGGCCGACCGCCGACAAACTCATTGTCGACAGTCTTAAATTGCAGAAAGATGATTTAACGCTGACAGGTCAAGCACAGTGGGACTACGATGCCGCCAGCCAATCGCATGTATCCAGTGTAACCATGTACATCAAGGGCGATAATATGGGAACTGCGATTGCCGGATTGGGATTCGGTGACACCATGCAGCAGGGAACCCTTAATTTTAGCGGCGGTTTTACCTGGCCGGCGCCGCTGGTTGAGTTTTCGGTTGAAAATCTTGTGGGTGATGCCCGGTTTCGGATCGAGGACGGTGTGCTGAATGATGTTGAGCCGGGCGGTGGCGGTAAGTTCGTCGGGTTGTTCAGCTTAGGCGCCCTGCCGCGGCGTCTGGCGCTGGATTTCTCCGATATACTAATCAAAGGTATGGAATTCGATCAGATTATCGGTACCTATCGAATCGAGCAGGGTATACTTTACACCGATAACACCAAGATGGATGGCACCTCGGCCAGCATCAAAATTTCAGGTAAAACGGATATCGCAAAACGCGAATATGACCAGAATATCAGGGTAACCCCAATTCGACAGACATTGCCCGTGCTCGGCGCGATATCGGCGGGCAGTGCCGTAGGCTGGGGATTGCTGTTGTTGCAAAATCTGTTCAAAAAGGCGATAGATGATGCGGTTGAAGTGGAGTATCAGATCTCGGGCAGCTGGGATGATCCAAAAATAGAGTTGATAAAGGCAGTCGATGAAAATCAGCAGGAACTTCCGCAAATCGATCGTTAGTCTCGGCCTGGCCGGCTTGCTGTTAGCAGTCGGCGGCGCAGGGGCAAATTCGATTCGCCTGTTTACGCTCAGCGCGGATGAATGGGCGCGACCCCGCAGCGGGGAAGTGATTCCCGAGCTGGCGGCAGTGCGCGCCGCAGTAGGCTACTGGGGCAGGGCCGCCGATTCGGTGGTGGTTATTCGCCATCCGGGCGAGGATAGCGGCGAAATCTGGGCCGCGGAATTGCGCGACTGGTTGATTTCCCTGGGCGTGCCCTCAGATTATATCCGCTTGACACCCGGAACCCAGGAAGCCGACGAGATTACCCTCGTGGTGGGTAATCGTGACGAACTGGAGCAATAGAAACATGGCATCTACGCTTGAAACTGTCAGTAAAAATATTCTCGAACCGAGCGCGCTGCAGCTTGGCCATCTGGATGGTTTTCTAAACGGCTTGCTGGGTAAGCATATCGATGCCGGCGATCTTTATTTCCAGACCAGTCAACAAGAGTCCTGGGTCATGGACGACGGGATCTTACGCGAGGGTAGCTTCAGCATCGAAAAAGGCGTCGGCATTCGCGCCATGTCGGAAGAAAAAACCGGCTTCGCCTATTGCGACGATTTGCACAGCAACGCGATAACCCAGGCTGTCGGCAATGCCCGCGCAATCGTCAAGCAGGGTCAGTCGGGCGGCACAAAAATTGCGCTAGCCAACCAACCGACCACAGCGCTTTACACTTCGAACAGTCCCATCGATGGCCGTAGCGCGGACGACAAGGTCGAACTATTGAAGCAGCTGGATCAATATACCCGCTCGCTGGATCAACGTATCGAGCAAGTGATTATTTCTTTGTCGGGCGGGATCGATCATATTCTGGTGGCCGCTACCGACAATACCCTGGCTGCCGATATCAGGCCGCTGGTGCGCCTTAACGTGACCGTGCTGATGCATCAGGGCGAACGTCGCGAGCAGGGGAGCGCGGGCGGCGGCGGCAGGCACGCCTACGATATCTTTTTCGACTCCGATCGCGCCTATGAACTGGCGCGCGATGCGGTCAGGCAGGCGGCCACCAACCTCGAATCGGTGGCCACGCCCGCCGGCACCATGCCGGTGGTACTGGGGCCGGGCTGGCCGGGCGTGTTATTGCACGAGGCGGTAGGCCATGGCCTGGAAGGCGATTTCAACCGTAAAGGCACTTCTGCCTTCAGCAATCGAATCGGTGAACTGGTTGCGTCACCTTTGTGTACCGTGGTCGACGACGGGACCATC
>DS021198.1:804321-811677 GCA_001735895.1 Olavius algarvensis Gamma 3 endosymbiont
CCACTCCAGCATTTCCTCATGCTCGGGATCAGGCGGTCTTGTGTCCATCTGGCGCCGGTAGTGGTAATAACATGACCGGTCCACACCCAGCACCTGACACATCAGGCGAACGGGAAAGGTATTCTTGTGTTGGGTGATAAACGAGTATTTCATTTCGTTTCTGCTGCAAAGAATACCGTCGCCTTTTTTAAGATTTCTTTCTCCATCTTCAGGCGTTTGATTTCAGCTTTAAGTCGACGGTTCTCTTCCTGATCCGGTGTCAGCTTGCCGTTCCCACGGAAAGCCTGGCCATCACCCGATTGTTCCTCTTGCACCCATCGGCACAGCATATTGGCATTGATGCCCAGGCTTCGCGCTGCTTCCGCCCGGCTGTAGCCCTGATCAGTTACCAGGCTCACTGCATCCAGTTTGAATTCTTTCGTATATTTCTTTCTCGTTGTCATCTATCGTTACCTCAGTTAAGTTTCATTATCTCTTAACTGGGTGGTATCAATCTATTGGACCATGTCATTCCTCCAGATGGGTTCGGCCACGCCGCGTAACTGCTCTTTCTGTAATCTCGAAAATGGTGTCATATCGGACTCTCACGGACTTGCATTGCGCCTTGCAGCGACTCAGCCGCATCTTCGTATATCGATAGCATTGACGGAATTACCAGCAGGATTAACAGCGTCGCAAAGGCCAACCCAAAAGCGATCGAAACCGCCATCGGAATCAGGAATTGCGCCTGGCGCGAAGTTTCGAATAGTAACGGCGTCAAGCCGGCAATCGTCGTCAGCGACGTCAACAACACCGCGCGCAACCGCTGGCAAGCCGCCTCCTCGAGTGCCGCGCGCACCGCCATGCCCGATTTCCGGATATGGCGGTAAAACATGACCAGGATGATCGAGTCGTTAACGACGATGCCCGACAGACCAAAGAAACCGAACATCGACAAAATGGTCAGGTTCATATCCATTATCCAGTGACCCAGCACTGCGCCGGTAAGTCCCAGGGGTATGGTCAACATAACTATCAGTGGCCAGCCATAAGACGAAAAAACCCAGGCTAACACCAGGTACATCAAAGTCAGCGCGATGATTGCGCCGATGCGCATATCCGCAAAGGTTTCGCGTTGGCTGGCGGAACGCCCTTCGACGCTGTAGCGGATGCCGTACTTGCTCGCCAGTTCCGGCAGGGTGTACTGCTGTAGGTCGGCGACGATTTCAGAGGTGTTATTGAGCGCGGCGTCGACGTCGGCCGAAATGTCGACCGAAAGCCTGCCGTTGAAGTGACGCAGCGTTTCGAAGCCTTGCTCGGAGCGCCAATTCGCAACCGTTTCGAGCGCGACGAATTCGCCGTTGGGTAACTTAATCGGCAGCTGCAGCAGGCTGTCCAGTCGTCGTTGTTCGGCATCGGGCAGCTGTAACCTGACTTCGACTTCATCCGCACCCTGCTGAAAACGTTGCAGGATTATACCGTCGTAGGCCGCACGTAACTGGCGACCGATATCGGTTATAGACAACCCAAGCGCTTCGCCTGCGGGGCTAAGTTCGTAAATCAATTGCTCCCTGCCGTAAGGCAGATCGTCGTCGATGGCGCTTACCCCGGGGATGGTTTCCAGGGTTTGCGCCAGGTCCAGCGCGGCTGCCTTGAGACGCTGCGGTGTCGATCCGGTAAGCCGCAGACTCAGCTCGCGGCGCGATGGGCCGACCCGGCGCGAAGTGATCTGAAAACTTTCAACACCCGGCGGCGCCTCGATGCGAGAGCGCCAGTTCCTGATAAAACTGACGTTGTCGGTCGCGCGCTGGTCGGAGCCGAGGAGTTCGACATAGATCGATCCGATACGTTCGCCTCTAAGTTGGCGCCCGCGACCAACGGTCGAGGAATGTACTCGGTAATAGGTCGAAACGACGGTTTCGTCGATATCGTCAATGGTATTGCGCAGTTCCGCCTCCACTTGATCGACGAAACGATTGACGACCTCGCGCGAAGTGCCCGAGACAAAACGTACATTGGCGTATACTGTGGTCGACTCGGGCGATGGGAAAAATTGCCAACCGGTCTTGCCGCCAAAAAATAAACCGGCGGCGCATAGTAAAAATCCAATGGCGCAGGCAATAGTGGTCCAGCGAAATTCGATGGCGAGGCGCACCAGCGATCTAAACCATTTTTCGCGAAGCTGCTCGAAACCGCGATTGAGCTTTTGCTTAAGCCTGGATTGTCGCATCCCGCGTCCATACACGAAGGCATGACGCAAATGACCGGGCAGAATCAGAAAACTCTCGATCAATGAGGCGATGATGACGCAGACAATCACCACGGGAATCGTCATCATGATAGAACCCATGCGTCCGCCAATCAGCATTAGCGGCAAGAATGCTGCGATCGTGGTCAGCGACGAAGCCAATACCGGGGCCAGCATGCGGCGCGCGCCGCCTTCGGAGGCCATGAGTGGTGCCTCACCCATATCGGAATGCGCCTGCGCGTCTTCGCCTACCACGATGGCGTCGTCGACGATGATGCCAAGCGCCATGATCAGCGCGAACAGACTAATCATGTTAATCGAACCGCCAACCAGATACAGTACCGCCAAGGTGGCCATGAAAGACACGGGTATGCCAACCGCAACCCAGAAAGCGACCCGGGTCGATAGAAACAGATAGAGGATTAACAATACCAGGACCAGCCCGCCGGCACCGTTTTTCAGCAACAAGGTGATACGTTCCTTGATCAGCTGCCAGCGTTCGTTAAACAGCTGGATTTCGATGTCGGGCGGCATCTGGGCACGGGTTTTTTGCAGCCAGTTTGCGAGGATCTCGGCCGCTTCCAGTGAATCTCCGGTCTCGTTGCGGCGCAACACCAACACGACCGCTTTTTTACCGTCGACGCTGATCGTGGTGGATCCCGGTAAATGCCGCTGCCTCACATCGGCAATATCACCCAGATGAATGCGTTTATCGGCTTCGCTGACAATGGCCAGGCTGGCGAAATCCTGCGGCGTGCGGCGCTGGTTCTTGCTGCGGATTTCGCGAGCGCCGTCTTCTTCGCCGATTAACCCGGCCGGCAGGTCGCGGCTCTCCCGGTCGATCCGGCTTGCCATTTCGTCGAGGCCGACGCCCAGGCGCTGCATTTGTTCGGCGGCGATTTCTATTTGAAGCTGTTGCTTGGGCAGACCCCAGATATCGACCTTGTCGATGCCGGCGTCGATTAATTCGCTTTCGAACTGCCGCGCGAGCCCGCGCAGCTCGTCGATCTGATCGGGTCCGCTGATTAGAATACGGGCCACCGATTCGTGCCGCACCAATTGCGCGACCTTTGGTTTCTCGGCGTCCGCCGGCAGATTGGTGAAGTTATCTACCTGTTTTTTAACCTCGTCCAGAGCGAAACCGATATCGGCGCCTTCCTCGAATTCAAGCGTGATTCCGGAAGTGCCGGTAGCCGAGGTGGAAGTCATTTCTTTGAGCCGGTCGATACCGCGTAAACGCTGTTCCAGGGGATTGGTAATGCCGGTTTCGATATCTTCCGAGCTGGCCCCACTCCAGATCGTACTGACCGTGATACGATCGAGCTCAAAATTGGGGAAAAACTGCACATTGAGTTTGAATAGTGCGATCCCGCCCGCCAGCAGCATGATGAACATCAGCAGGTTGGCGGCAACTCGGTGCTGCGCGAAGACGCCGAGGATGCTAGCCGCCATCGATTTTCACCTTGAGACCTGAAACCGCGTTGGGTAAATGCGTAACCGAAATCAAATCGCCGGAATTGATGGCGTCACTGCGTATCAGCACCTGCACCTGTCCGCGCTCGTCGCGAGTTTGCCCGATGGTATCGACCTCGATCGCCCGCAGCCGCTGCTCGACCACCAGATATATCCTCGAGTTACCGTAAATAGCCTGATAGGGGACGGCGTAAACAGCGCTCTCGGCGGGAAGTTTCAGGCTCAATGGCAATAGTTCGCCGGGTCGCAGCTGGGAGTCGATCGAATCGATAGCGAGATATAGATCAATGCCGGTAGCCTCGGCTTCACCCGCGAGTCGCAACACCGGAAAGCGACCCAGGTCGCTGCGCTTCGGTACGCTGGCTTCGAGTCGTATCTGGTCTGCAATCGCCCGCTGTACGGAGTCGATATGGTTGAGCGGCAGGTGGGCTCGAATTTCAAGCGTCTGCACCGGAAATAGTGAAATCAATAGCTGCCCGAGCGATACCCGGTCGCCCGCGGCGACGGCGACTTGGCTGATGATGGCGTCGAACGGGGCGCGTACGTCGGAGCGGCTCATCGCCAGCCTGGACTGGGCCAGCTGCGCCTTGCCACGATCATGACGCGCCTTCAATATCTGCAACCTGGCGGGATAACTATCGACGTCGAGCGCGCGTGAGGTGACCGCCAACTGTTGGCGACCGAGTTCGCTGCGAGCACTGTTCAACGCGGTATCCGCGCTCAGATTCTGTTGTTTCAGCGTCACCAGTCGCTTGACCTCGGCGGCGGCCAGCGCCAGCAGATTCTGTTCGGTTTCGAGCGATGCCAGATTGGCGCGGTGCCTGACTTCGAGTTCCGCAATCTGATTGTCGATATCGCGCAGATCGGCTTCGGCCTGCAGTAGCGCCGCCTCGAAATCACGTTTATCCAGGGTCACCAGTTGCTGGTCGCGACTGACCCGGGCGCCATTGCGTACGTAAACCCGTTCTACGATACCGCCACCGGGCGCCGCCGCTTTCAATTGTTCGGGAGATTCAATGCGACCGTAGAGCGTAATAGCCGGGGACAGCTCTTGCGGTAGCGCGGTAATAACCGCGACCTGCCAGATTTTCTCGGTAAGCTCCGGTTTGGGACGCTCGGTTTTACTATTGACCAGGGAAAAGAAAACCGCCGCAGCGAGCAGCAGCACCACAAACGGCAGTAACAATTTGGTTTTGGCCCTAGCCTGCATGGAGCGCCGCCCGGCAAAGGCGAATATCGCTATGCTCGCCGTAACAGTAGCGCAACGTTCTGCTGGCGAACGCAGGTGATGACTGTGGGCTAGTATTCATTGTCGATTCGGTCATTGCGAAGATAATGCATGCGTTGTATAGCCTAACCAGCGAGGCGTCAAGCTAGCGCCTGGACTCGAAACGGCTCCGTTCCCGGTTCTTGGCGACCCGCCGCGGATCGAATACTTCCCCGTTCATCGCCAGGTGGACGCCCGGCGGCAGCAATTGAGCCGCCGCACAGGCGAATCCGAGATTGAACATCGCGTCGCTGTAGCGCATCCGCGCGGGCTGCATCGCGCCAAAAAGTACAATGGTTTTAGCGCCGATGTCGCTCAGGAACAACGCGGTTTCTACCATGCTGTCGGTACCGTGAGTGATCAGGATTCTGTCGCTGTCCGAGTTTGCGATTGCATTGCGGATCAATTCGCGATCGGCCGCGTCCATATCGAGGCTATCCATTTTAAGCAGCGATTCGATGTCATAGTCAAAATTGACGTTCGCCTCGGCGAGCAGGTCTGCCACCATCGGAGCGCCGATGTGAAACTCGCTGTTGGCATCGAAGTATATCTTGTCGAAGGTGCCGCCGGTGGTAAAAATCTTAATGCTCATAGTGCTCCCGATGAGGCCGCTAAAAATCCAGCAGATGCCGATGCGTTATTGTAAACTGCCCGGGCCCGCTTCACTAACCCGATTAATTAGATGACTTCCGAATCGTTAGTTCAGCATAAAGTGCCGATTATCGCCATTTCATGCGCCTGCATTATTGCTCTGCTGGCCTTCGGGCCGCGCTCGGCAATGGGGTTTTTTCAGCTGCCCATTTTGCAGGATAACGGTTGGGACCGGGCGACCTTCGGCATGGCAATGGCGTTACAGAATCTGTTCTGGGGTATCGGTCAACCATTGTTCGGCGTCATCGCCGACAAGTTCGGCAGCTGGCGGGTACTCGCCGTCGGCGCCGTGCTCTACACCCTCGGCCTGGTGACCATGGCGTTGGCGCCGAGCCCGGTCTGGTTACATATCGGCGGCGGAATTCTGATCGGACTCGGGGTTGCCGCCTGTTCTTTCGGCGTCGTGCTGGCGTCGATAGCGCGCCTGGTAAGCCCGGAAAAACGCTCCTTTGCATTCGGTCTCGGCACCGCCTCCGGCTCTGCCGGCATGTTTTTGTTTGCGCCGATTTCGCAGGGTTTGATCGATAATCTGGGCTGGTCCGACAGTTTGATCGCAATCGGCATCTTCATGTTGATTATTCCGCTGCTCGCGATTCCATTGCGCGGTAATTCCTCGACCTCGAAGCTTGCAGCCGCGGAGTTTGAGCAGACGGTTAAACAGGCTTTACGCGAAGCCTTTGCCAGCAAAGGTTATCTGTTGCTGACTTCCGGTTTTTTTGTCTGCGGTTTCCAGGTGGCCTTCATTACGGCGCATTTCCCGGCTTACATCAGCGATCTGGGAATTGCGGCCAAGTGGGCAGTAGTCGCCATCAGTCTAATCGGGTTTTTCAATATTATCGGCTCGCTGGCGTCCGGTGTTATTGGTCAGCACTATTCCAAGCCGATTTTCCTGTCGCTGATTTACATCGCCCGCTCGATCGCCTTCACCGCATTTTTGCTGATCCCGCCAACTCCGACCACAGTAGTCGTATTTTCGGTAGTCATCGGCATTCTGTGGTTGTCGACCGTGGCTCCGACCAACGCGCTGGTGGCGGTTATGTTCGGTACTCGCTACCTGGGAATGCTGGGCGGCATCGTGTTCTTTTCTCACCAGGTGGGATCGTTCCTGGGGGTCTGGATGGGCGGCGTTTTGTATGAAACTACCGGTAGCTACGATGTCGTCTGGTGGCTCGGGGTGGGGCTCGGCATCTTCGCCGCCGCAGTGCACTGGCCGATCCGAGAAGAACCGGTTCGGCGCCCCATCCCCGAGGCTGCATAACGGCCCATTCCTTCGAGGGGGACAAATCGGAAGATCTGTCCCCGGGCATTCTCGGATTAAACCACGGGCGGTTCTTCACCGTCGGGGGCGGTGCCGTTGGGAGTGAGTTCTTCGTGGTAAGCCTCGATGTGGTCGGAAACCTGTTCGGCCGCTTCGTAGGTTGCGATGTTGAACACGGCTTCGCCGGCGAATATCAGCGGCAAGTTGGTTTTACCGATGATAATACCACCTAGCGGGCTTACCACTTCACAGTTGTTTTCGCCGAGCGGGTCATTGATATAAGCCAGTCTGTCGCCCGGTTCGACCCGGGTTCCGGTCGCGCACAGCGCGCGCAGAATCCCGCTTTGCGGCGCCCGCACCCACTGGCTGGTGTTCGCAATCATGGTATCTGGCTGGCGTGGTTTGCGGGGCCTGTTGCGCATGCCCAGCGCCGCCATGACATTGAGTACCCCCCTGACACCGGCACGGATCGAGACTTCG
>DS021198.1:812412-823734 GCA_001735895.1 Olavius algarvensis Gamma 3 endosymbiont
CTTCGAATAATGGCCCGCGCTACGCCGGCTGAGATGGGCTGCGAAGCGAAACAGACCAGCGACGGTCGCTGCCGGAAGCAGCGGACTAGCCCTTGCCACGCGTTCTGGTTCTGCCGGGCTGTAACTTTTCCAGGTTGGCGATGACCAGACCGGCGACATCTTTGCCGGTGGCGCCTTCGATGCCTTCGAGACCTGGACTGGAGTTGACTTCCATCACCACCGGACCGTGATTTGAACGCAGCAGGTCGACGCCCGCGACGTTTAGCCCCATGATGCGCGCGGCGCGCACCGCCGTCGAGCGTTCCTCGGGGGTGATCTTGATCAGGCTCGAAGTGCCGCCCCGATGCAGGTTGGAGCGAAATTCGCCCTTGGGCGCCTGACGTTTCATGGCCGCGACCACCTTGCCGTCGATAACAAAGCAGCGAATATCGGAACCGCCGGCTTCCTTGATGTATTCCTGCACCAGAATATCGGCCTTGACCCCCATGAAACCTTCGATTACCGATTCGGCTGCCTTTTGCGTTTCAGCCAGCACCACGCCGATGCCCTGGGTGCCCTGTAGCAGCTTAACCACCAGCGGCGCGCCGCCGACCATTTTAATCACGTCCCTGATATCGTCGGGCTTGTTGGCGTAGCCGGTTAACGGCATGCCGATGCCCCGGCGCGACAGCAGCTGCAGCGAGCGCAGTTTGTCGCGCGAGCGACCGATCGCGACCGACTCGTTGAGGGAAACCACGCCCATCATTTCAAATTGCCGCAATACCGCGAGACCGTAGTGGGTGACCGAAGCGCCGATGCGCGGGATAACCGCTTCGATTCCTTCGAGGATTTCACCGCGGTAATGGATCGAAGGTTTGTGCGCGGCGATATTCATATAGGCCCGCAGGACGTCGACGACGACCACCTCGTGCCCGCGATCCTGGGCGGCTTCGATAAGGCGGCGTGACGAATAAAGCTTCCGATTTCTCGAAAGAAGTGCAATTTTCATTTGTTAGTATCCGTTTATAAGTTGTAAAGCTTGCGCGGCCACAGTTTTCCGCTGACATAAGACGTCGCCGGATCGACCGTAAATCGATCGATCATGGCGCGACGGCCCAATAGCATCCGGAAGCGCATAGTATCACGGTTTGTAAGGGTTAATTCAATCGGCCAACTGTCGTCGCCGAGCTTGACCCGGCTCTGAATCACGTAACGCATTTCGCGGTGACCGCCGGAATCGCTAACTTCGCGATAGTCATGCAACGGGCAGCGGCATTCGACTTCGAACTCCTGATTACGCTGCACCGGATGGATCATGAATCTGACCATATCGCGTCCATCTTTGGAGTAGGGCTCGATTACAAAAGCGTGCAGCGCCGACGTGAGCGCGCCGGTATCGACTTTGGCCTTGATAGCCGGTAAGCCAAGATCGGGCAACGCGACCCATTCGCGCCAACCGATGACGCGGCGTTCGGAAATATCAGACATAAAAATTATGATTTAAACTGGTTTAGCCGAATTCTGCCGTGTCACGGCATCGATGTACAAGATTTTCTATCATGTCGTCGCAGTGGCCCAGTTGTTCGCGGCTGATGTATTCGTCGGGTTTATGCGCCTGCTCGATGCTGCCGGGACCGCACACCAGGCAGTCGATGCCGATGCCGTCGAACAGGCCGGCTTCGGTGCCGAAGCTGACGTTATCACCGATGCAATCAAGCGGATTGATTGCGCGGGTGTAAGCGATGACGGCCGATGCCGGATCGGTATGTAATCCGGGGTAGTAAGAAATCTCGTCGAATTTGATGTCGCTGTCCGGATGACGAGAGCGCATGTCGGGTAACAGCTTAGCGCGCGCATAGTGTTTGATTTGATGCACCAGGTCGTCGAGTTCCTGCTGTGGCAGATTACGGATTTCGAATTCGAATTCGCATTGCCGCGGCACGATATTGAGCGCGGTCCCGCCGCTGATGTTGCCGACGTGAAAAGTGGTATAGGGCACCGAGTAACTGTCGTCACTAAGCTGCTGCATTACGTGCTGGTTCATGTTGCGGATAAAGGCAATCAAATCGGCGGCGTATTCGACCGCGTTAACGCCGCTGGTGATATAGGCGGAATGGCAGGACAGCCCGCAAACGGTCACTCGATAAGCCACCTTGCCCTTGTGTCCCAGCACCATGTTCATGCCGGTCGGCTCGCCGACCAGTCCGAGCCGCGGTTTGACCTCGAAGCCGGCCATCGACTCCACCAGTCGGCGCGCGCCGACGCAACCGATTTCCTCGTCGTAAGAAAACGCCAGGTGTATCGGGGTCTTCAATTCCGCTGCCGCCATCTGCGGCAAGCGCGCCAGCACAGAGGCGATAAAACCCTTCATATCGCAGCTGCCGCGGCCGAACAGCAGGCTGTCGTCCGCGCTCAACCGATAAGGGTCGCTGTGCCATTCCTGCCCCGCGGTCGGCACTACGTCGGTATGGCCGGAAAGCATGATGCCGCCGCGGTCGTCGGGCCCGATGGTCGCGTAAAGATTGGCGCAGGTCTTGTCATCGTTATATATCAGCTGCGATTCGATCCTGTGATCGTCCAGCAGGTTACGCACGAAGTCGATCAATTCGAGATTAGACCGGGTGCTGGTCGTTTCGAACGCTATCAGGCGCGCCAGCAGCTGCTCGCTATTCACTTATGGATCTCCTGGAACTCCGTACGTCGGCGCATCGCCCGGATTGTAGGCACGCGTGACATAGTCGTCGATCTGC
The DNA here is from genome assembly GCA_001735895.1 of Olavius algarvensis Gamma 3 endosymbiont. Taxonomy (GTDB): domain Bacteria; phylum Pseudomonadota; class Gammaproteobacteria. Next base: position 815,142 of record DS021198.1, read on the forward strand.
GGCTCATACACTTCCCAGCCGGCTAACATCTTTGCAATCGGGTCTTGGTCCCAGTCAATGCGTAATTCTGCCAGCGGCCAGCTGGGTTTGCCCCCGATTAACAGGCCGGCCGAATGCAGTGCCCCGGCCTCGCCACCGGCTTCGACTCCCGCCACGAGTGCGTCCAGTACGCGTCTGCCGAAACTCCCGCTCGAGTTTTCGAAAGCCGTTACCATGGCCGCGGGGACCTCTTCATTGTCCAGCAGGTTACCGGCTGCGACGCAATCTCGGCCCTCGGTCGAGGAGAAACATCCGAGCACGGAGTCGCCGGTGTAAACACCGGTGTTACCGTGACAATCGATTAGTCCGAGCTGGCGAAATCGGATGTGGGGCGTGCTCTGCACGACTGCTTCGATGGCGGCTTTTACTTCGACGCCGTCGTCGATTAGCGACAACATGCGCGGACCCAGGCGGGGATCGGTGATATTCTGGCTCAACGCGATGCCGACACCGGATTGCCAGTGCAGGCAACGACTGCTGACGCTGATGCTCGATGATGAGATCGCCGCGCCGAGTTGGCCTGATTCGCGATCCCATGCGGCTATGGATAGTGTCATTATCTTTCTCGTCTTTAAAATTAGCGCAGCGCTTCCGGATACGTCGTCTGCCATTACCGAGTCCGGGTCCATAGTATAGGGATTTGCCCGGCTCGAGGAACTGTCTTTCCCCGTAAATGCGTCGATTTTAGCGGGTCCCGCATTGTAATGGCGGCTATCGAGACCCGTCTAACGCCGTCGATATGCGGCGCTTATCCGCGGCCGTCGTGAGCGGTTCGTTACTCGTCGATTACCGCGGTAGCGTCGATTTCGACCAGCCATTCCTGCCGTGCCAGCGCGACCACCACCAGGCCGGTACAGGCGGGATGAATCCCCTTGATATATTCGCCCATGGTTCGATAAACGGCTTCCCGGTGCCGGATATCGGTGAGATAAACCACTAATTTTGTCAGGTGCTCCATCTTGCCGCCGCCCTCTTCGATGAGCAGCCGAATGTTCTGCATGACGCGATGGGTTTGTCCGACAGGATCGCCGATGGACAGATTTTCAGCCGTATCCAGGTCCTGGGCCACTTGTCCGCGTAGAAAAATGATGTTGGCCGCGACTACAGCCTGCGATAAATCGTTGTCCAGATTTTGCTCGGGGTAGGTCTGGCGGGTGTTAAAAGGCCTGAGCCGTTTGTGTGCCATAAATTAGTTCTCCGGTTGGTGTGGAGGTAGCGAGCGGCTTGCTGCGACGCACCGTAAAATCCTATCCCCCCCAGCGACAGCTCGGCCGTTTGGGCAAGGGGCGTGGAATCGACATGCGATCCGCGGCAGAGGGTCACAGTTTGTGTCTCGGTCATCACCCTTTCGATTACCTTGATCTTTGGGTCATGCGCTGCCAGGCTAAGGCTGTACGGCGACATTGTACGATAGATATTGGCGTTGTATGGAAATTTGGTCCGCCAGGTACTTGGCGTCGTGCCAGACGCCCCAGATGAAAGAGGACCCGCGTCGCGACTGCCACGGCAATCCCAGGAAATAAATCCCGGGTTCGGCCGATACCCCGCGCTCATGTTTCGGTTTGCCTGCTTTATCGAACGCGTCAACTTTTAACCAACTGTAATCGAGCTTGAAACCGGTTGCCCAGACGATCGAGGTTATCGCGGCCTGCGCCAGGTTCAGTTCCAGAATGGGTTCGGTCACGCACAACGGGTCCGGTTCGACTTTGCGGGCATCGGGTTCTTGCGGAAAGTCGAGACCGTTGCGGACGACATAAGCATCGGCTTCGTCCAGCACCGACAGGGTGTTCGCATTCCCTTGGGCAATATTGTCCGCGAGATCCGTCGCGAAGTGCATCACGCCGTCTTTGAAGGTCTGCGTGCGACCAACGAGTGTCATGCCCTGCGCGGCAAGACGCCGGAAGTCGACCGTATGGCCGCCATGCGCGCCGCTCACCGCGATGGTGACGTGCTCCATGCCCGGCTCGAGTGCCGCGGCATCCCACTTGCCGAGAACTCCCAGCCACCAGACGAAGTCACGCCCGCGATAGCGGCGCGGCGGAAGGTCGTGGGGGCCGACCGAGAGGTAAACAGACTTGCCTGCACGCAACAATTCATCCGCGATCTGGGCTCCCGATGAGCCGGCTCCGACCACCAGCACCGCACCCTCGGGTAGCTGGTCGGGGTTGCGGTAAGCGTTGGAATGGATCTGCATGATGCCTGAATCTTCAGGAACCACGGCCGGTATGACGGGGCGTTGGAAAGCTCCGGTGGCGGCAACTACGCTGTTGGCTTCGATCACGCCATCCGAGGTTCCGACACGGAAGCCGGGGCGGCCGGCATTCCTTCGCACTTCCTTGACTTCCACGCCGCAGCGAATGGGAGCATCGATCATTTCCGCGTAAGCGACGAAATAATCCGCAACGCTCTCCTTCGGGGCAAAGGCGTCGGGATCGACATCGGAAAACTCCATACCTGGAAATCGATCGTGCCAGGCCGGACCATTGGCAACCAGAGAGTCCCATCTTTCCGAGCGCCAGCGCGCTGCAATTCGGTCGCGTTCCAAAACCAGATGAGGCACGCCGCAGTTGCTCAGATGCTCGCTCATGGCCACGCCTGCCTGGCCGCCGCCAACAACGAGCGTATCTACTTTTTCAGTTGGCATTGTCCTGGCCCGTATCTGGTTTTAAAACCTTGAGTCTTTGCAATCCTGCTATGCAAAAGATGTGTGCATTTTTGTTTTATATTGCCTAACCGCGAGGTTTAGTTAAAACAGTCATTTTTGAGTTATTGATTTAAATTTTACGAATCAAGGGCATTTGTATTTTTCCTAGGACCCCGAACGACGCCGATACCAGGCGGCCTGGATTTACGTGATTAGCATTTATTAAATCGAGAGCCTCCGATATCATGCTGGAAACTAATCCAATTGGTTGCACAATGCTTATAGAAATCCACTCGATCGCAGGCAATCAGCGTGATCGAAACAGGCGCTAACCTGCATATTGCACGAAGGCGGTACAAACTTTGGAGAAATAGCATAGTTATCAAAGTATTAAGTCAATTTTTCCAGAAAATGGCCGGTTACAGCTTGTACCTGAACGAAATCAGGACCAATCCGCAGGATGCGGATTGGCGATGCGCAGCAACCCCGAAGGGGTGTGCGCCATGGATGGCGCACATCAATAATCTGGCTGCCAATCTCGAACGATCTCCCTTGAGCCATAGCTACGGCTATGTCCCGGCGGGCGATCGTCCGACCTTGTTTGTTCGGCGCGTCCTTGCGCCTCACCCCTGCGGGGCCGCGCTTACGCGCGTCCAAAATCGCTCCCGGCGATTTTGTGCCAGATTTCCCCTGAGTTTCGTTCCCTTCATGCAATATGCAGGCTACGCGGGGTTGCCTTGCAGTTCACATTGAAGCAGCTTTCTTATTTTGTGGCGGCCGGTGAGGCCAGCAGCATCCTGCGCGCGGCCGAGAATATTCACGTTTCTCAACCATCGATATCGAACGCGATCGCGCATCTCGAGGATGTGTTCCAGCTGCAGTTGTTTATCCGGCATCACGCCCAGGGTATGAGCCTGACCACGGCAGGCAGCCTGTTGATGGATAAGGCCAAGTCGCTATTGCGGGACGCCGATGAATTGAAGAGTTTCGCTGGAAAATTATCGGATCAGGTATTCGGTTCGATTAACGTCGGCTGTTTCATTCCGCTGGCGCCAATCGTGACGCCCGAGCTTTGCCATGGCTATATGAAGTCGCATGACGAAGTTGCGGTAAACGTCAGCGAAGGCAACCAGGCGGAGTTATTGAGCAAACTCAAAAGGGGCGCGATCGATCTCGCGCTCACCTATAACCTGCAACTCGAAAGCGATATCGCTTTCATCCCGCTGGCTGAACTCAAACCCTATGTGCTGCTGGCCGCCGAACACCGCCTGGCCGGCAAGAAATCGATATCGCTGACGGAACTCGCCGATGAGAAATTGATCTTGCTCGATCTGCCGCTGAGCGATACCTATTTCATGTCCTTGTTCGACAGCTACAATCTCAAACCCAGTATTTACGCGCGCACCCGCCATATCGAGGTGCAGCGCGCGCTGGTCGCCAAGGGCTACGGCTACAGCCTCGGCAACGTGCGGCCCATCAATCAAAAGTCGCTGGACGGCAGCGCGCTGAAGTATGTGCGCCTGGCGGGATTCAACCCGGGCTTGACGCTTGGGATAGCGACCCTGGCCACGATTAAAAAAACCATTGTCGTCGACAGTTTCAATCAGTTCTGCGTGAAACAGATAAACAACGAGAAAATTCCGGGAATGGCGAAGTTGTAGACCAGGGCCTGTTGACAGGCCCTAACCCTGAGGAGAGGCATATGGGGACTAACCGAGATCCGCGTTACGATATATTGTTTGAACCCGTGCAGATTGGGCCGGTAACCGCCAAAAACCGATTTTACCAGGTGCCGCATTGCAACGGCGGCGGCTATCGCGATCCCTCGGCCGCGGCCAGGATGCGCGGCATCAAGGCGGAAGGCGGCTGGGGCGTCATATTTACCGAACAAAACGAAATGCATCACAGCTCGGAGATTTCGCCCTATATCGAGTTGCGCCTATGGGATGACGACGACCTGCCGATGCTCGCCAAAATGGCGGATGCGATCCATGAATACGATGCGCTGGCGGGTACCCAGCTGACCTATGCCGGGATCAATGGTCCCAACCTGTATTCCAAAGAGGTCCCGCTGGCGCCGACTGCGATGCCGATTCGCACTTATACCAGCGATCCGGTGAGCGCGCGCCATGACCAAAAAAGACATTCGTGACTTGCGCCGCTGGCACCGCAACGCCTGTTTGCGCGCAAAGGCGGCCGGCTTCGATCTCATTTGCCTCTACGCTGCGCATGGTCACGGCGTGTTTCAGCATTTTTTGTCCAGCGCCACCAACCAGCGTAGCGACGAATACGGCGGTAGCCTGGAAAACCGCAGTCGACTGATGCGCGAAGTGATCGAGGAATGTAGAGATGCGATCGGCGATCGCTGCGGTATTACGCTGCGTTTGTCGCTGGTAGAGGCAATTGGCGATCTCGGCTTCAGTAACGGCGAGCTGCGCGACCTGATCGAAATGCATGCCGAGTTGCCTGATTTATGGGACCTCGCGCACGGCAACTGGGCGGATTGTTCCGGGGCTTCGCGATTCAAGCCGGAAGCTGCGCAGCAGGAACTGGTGGCGGGCATCAAAGCCTTGACGCCGAAACCGGTGGTCGGCGTCGGGCGTTTCACTTCGCCGGACGTGATGGCCAGGCAGGTCGAGTCCGGGATTCTTGATTTTATCGGTTGTGCGCGGCCGTCGATTGCGGATCCCTTCATCCCGCGCAAGATCGACGCTGGCCGGGTCGAGGATATTCGTGAATGTATCGGTTGCAATATCTGCATTAGCGGCGATATGACCATGTCGATCGCCCGCTGTACGCAAAACCCGACGTTCATGGAAGAGTGGCGCAAAGGCTGGCATCCGGAAATCATCGAACCCAGGGGTGAGAGTGCGACGGTGCTGGTCGTCGGCGCCGGGCCTGCCGGCCTCGAGGCGGCGCGTGCGCTGGGGGAACGCGGTTATCAGGTGGTGCTGGCCGAGACCGCCACCGAGCTTGGCGGTCGGGTTGCGCGTGAACGCAAGCTGCCGGGACTGTCCGCCTGGGGACGGGTAGCCGATTATCGCGAATACCAGCTCGGCCAGATGGCGAATGTCGATATTTTCCTCGCTAATGAATTATCCGCCGACGATATTCTCGAATTCGGTTTTGAGCACGTGGTGCTGGCAACCGGGTCAAGCTGGCGCGCCGACGGCGTGGCGCGCCATCACGTGGTGCCGCTGCCGAACGACGCTTCGGTGGCGGTATATACCCCTGACGACTTGATGGCGGGCGAGATACCCTCGGGCAAGGTTTTAGTGTTTGACGACGATCATTATTACATGGGCGGCGTGGTGGCCGAATTGTTAAATGCGCAGGGTTGCGACGTGACCCTGGTTACGCCCGCTGCTTACGTGTCCGCCTGGACCAATAACACGCTGGAGCAGGCTGCGATCCATGCGCGTCTGGTCGATTTGGGCGTAAGCATTGTGCTCAATCGCGCCGTCAGCCGGATTGCGGGCGGTCAGGTCTTCAGCGAATGCGTATTCTCGGGCCGCGCGCTGGCGAGTCGTGTCGATGCCGTTGCGATGGTGGCGTCGCGTCGCGGTGACGACTCGTTGTGGCGCGAACTCGAGACCCGGCGGGATGAATGGCAGGCAAACGGGATTAAGTCGATCAAGCTGATCGGCGACGCCGAGGCGCCGGCACCCATTGCCTGGGCGACCTACGCCGGCCATCGTTACGCCCGCGAACTGGATAAACCCGACCTCGGGGATGCGCTGCCGTTTCGCCGCGAAGTTACCCAGCTTAAAAGCGGTTGAAGAAAACACGGCGCTGCAAGCGCTACCTGCAGATGAGCAAATCGTGGTCCTCACCATGGATCCGATCAAACTCCTTGACTAATGGTCGGGCAGCGGCCGCTAGGTTAGTCCTGTTTGATCATCCGGTAGAGTTCGTCTTTCAGATATAAGCGCCGCTTTTTGCGTCCATCGAGATACTCGTCCGAGGTGTTTTCGATCCCGGTTTCGATGCGATGTACCTCGTGATCGACTTCGTGGTACTCGTCGAATAGTTTGGCGAAGTGCTGATTGCTTAGCTTGAGCTGGTGAATTTTGTCGCGGTGCTCGGGCAGTTCGTGCACCAGATCGTGTTTGTCGGTCAACATGGCAGGTTTTGATTATTCCTCGATTAATTCGGCGCAACTCACGCAATGAGCGGTAAAGGGCAGCAACTTCAACCGGGCGGACGGGATTTCTGCGCCACACTCATCGCAGTGGAAATAACTGCCATCGTCGATGCGCTTGAGCGCGTATTTGATCATTGACAATTCCTGCTTCGAACTGTTACCCAGCGATTCGAGTACTTCGTCGTTTTCACGCTCGCTCGCCTGTTCGCTCCAGTCGGCGGTCATGCCTTCGTGGCGAATATCCTTGTCGATCGCCGTGATGCGATGGGTCAGGTCCTGTTTCATTTCGAGCAGGATCTTCTTATAGTCGTTTGTGTCCAACACCGGAAACTCCCTGGATTTATAAAAACACTCTGAGCTAACTAGAGACGGACATTATATAAATTATCGCAAAAGATCTTGATATGGGACAATTAATTAATCCATCGTCATTAAATTCCGCCGGATACTAATAGTCGATCTGGACGTGGCGTTGAGTCTTTAACTGCGCGCGGTTTTCCAGGTAAAGCACCAGCAGGCCGCTGCTGATAATCAATCCGGTCCCGATAAAAGCCGACCAATCGGGCCAATCGCCCCAGAGGTAGTAACCCACCACCAGGGCAAACGGCAGGGAGGCGTATTCGAAGGGCGCCACCGCCGAGGCTTCGCCGATTCGGTAAGCCTGGGAAATCAGGTAACCGCCAATGGACATGATACTGCCGCAAACGATCAATAGCTGCAGCTGCGTCGTGTCGGGCCAGACCCAGGCGCGCAACAGAAAACTCAAAGCGGTGCTGTCGTAATGGTCGAGGCGACCATCGCCGATGGCGAGTCCAACCAGCGAACTGACGACGATAAAGCTCAGCTGGATATAAAATGTCAATGCCCCGGCGGTGTCATGCAGGCCCAGTTTGCGCGTCATCATAGTCATCGCCGCATAACATAAAGCGGCGCACACCGGCAGCAGGCTGATAACGCGGAATAGCTCGGTGCCGGGTCGCAGCATGATGATCACCCCGATCATGCCCATTGCTATAACGAACCAGCGAGACCGGCCAACTTTCTCACCCAGCACCGGCTGCGACAGGATGCAGATGAAAAGCGGCGCGGTATAGAACAGCGTTACCGTCTCCGCCAGCGGCATCGCCGCCAAGGCGAGGAAGAAAAACATGTTGGCCAGGACCAGCGTCAGGCCGCGCGTGAAGTGCAATAACGGACGGCGGGTTCGAAGTAGCCGCAAGCCGCCTCCGAAACTAACGAATGCCAGTAATAATAAAATCGCAATAATGGAACGGAACAGGGTTATTTGATGTAGCGGCAGCACCGGGCTTAACCACTTGATTATCGAGTCGCTTAGCGTAAGACAGACCAGTGCCGCCACCAGGCACAGGGCGGCCTGGGTGTTTTTGCCGAGCCTGCCGATCGTTTTCACTCGAGTCCGATAAGGAATGGGCAATAATTATCATGCCGTCGTTCGCGCGTCGGTCGCGGCGGGTTAGCGTCCTTCATAACCTTCGAGTACGTTAACCGTATTGAGACCGATTTCTGCGACCGCGTAACCGCCTTCCATGACGAACAAGGTCGGCAACTTGAGGCGGGCTATGCTTGCGCCGTAACGTTTGAAGTCATCGCTGGTGAGTTTAAAAAATGAAATCGGATCGTGTTCGAAAGTATCTACACCCAGCGAAATCACCAGCGCATCCGGTGCATAGTCGATTATTCTTTTGCAAGCCTGTTCGAGTGCCTCGCCCCAGGTTTTAAAGTTGGTGCCGGGTCCCAGCGGGTAA
>DS021198.1:824099-829798 GCA_001735895.1 Olavius algarvensis Gamma 3 endosymbiont
CGGTCAGGGCGACATTGACGCTGGCGCGCGCCGCTTCCCAGGTGCCGTCGGAAATCGAGGTTTCCGCCGCCATCGCATAGTGCCCCAGCTTGCCTTCGATATGATTTGGTACGCGCGCTTGCTGCATCCCGCGTGCCGGCCAGCAGCTGGCGATGGCTTCACCGTCGAAGCCGGCGGCGCTCCAATCGTCCCAGCAGGTTTCGAGGAAGCGGATGAAATCGGCATCGTGCACGCCGGTGATCGTCTCGATATCGAAATGCCGGGGCGCGATTACCTCTCCCAGATTCACATCAAGGATACGCTGCAATACGCATTCGGCGCGCGCCGGGCATTCGAAGGGAGGCACCAGTACACCACCGTAGAGTTCGGTTTTGGCGTCGCGCAGCGCGTGTTTTTCACTGAATACGGTAAGCATTACTGGTCTCCGGAGGCGATTCTGCGATCGAGTTGATAAGCGGGTGCGGCAAAAGCCTGTTGGTAGGCGAGTGCGGCGCTGAAAACGCGCTGGTCATCGAAACTGCGCGCGACGAATTGGATCGCCGTGGGCACGCCGTTCGCGGCCAGGCCGCTGGGCATCGACATGACCGGGCAGCGGCTTAACATGTTGAAAGGAAAGGTCGCCGACCAGTGTTCTTCGCTGACCAGACGTATCTCGCCGTTAATTTCGATTTCATTCTTGGGCCAGGTACTGTCGTTGGGCACGCCGGTGGTCATCAGCGTCGGGCAAATGAAGATATCGTATTCATCCATCATGGGTCCGAAGCGGTTATACATGGCGACCGCGGTTTCGAGTGAGTCAAGATAGTCCTGCGGCGTCGATTTACGAGCATTTTCAATAAACCAGGTCGTATAATCGCACAGATCGTCCCGCCTGGTATCCAACAGGCGGTCCATCGATGCGGCCCAGCCATGCGCCCAGTGATGGTGTGCGGCGTCGATAATCGATGCGTCACAGCCGATCTCGACCTCGTCGATGTTTGCGCCCAGCCCGCGCATTAGTTCGAGCGCCGCCAGCGTGTTACTGCGCACGCTGGCATCGACTTCCATGAAACCGAGGTCCATCGAGTAAGCGATTTTCCAGCCCGCCAGGTCCGGCGGTAGGCTGCAGTCGATGGTGATCTTTTCGCGCAGGCTGGCGTTGTCTTGGTTATGCACGCCGGAAATCAGATTCTGCATTGCAGCGAGATCATCTACCCTGCGTGCCATCGGTCCGGAATGGCTATAAAAATCGAGATTGAATACCGGAATCTCCGGATTTCGGCCATAGGGCGGCTTGTAACCGGCGACCCCGCATAGCGCGGCCGGAATCCGAATCGAACCGCCGATGTCGGTGCCGGTGGCGATGGTCGTGGTACCTGCCGCGAGCGCCGCCCCGGAACCGCCGGACGAGCCCCCCGGCGTGATATCCAGATTCCAGGGATTGCGGGTGATACCCCACAAGCGTGAATGGCAGGAGCCCAGTAAACAGAATTCCGGGGTCGTGGTTTTGGCGTGTGCTATCGCGCCGGCGTCCAACAGGCGCTGCACGATAACGTCGTTATCGGTGTCGACTCGGTCGCGGTAGACCAGCGAGCCCGAAGTGCGGCGCTTGCCCGCCAGTTTGAATTCGTCTTTCACCGCCAATGGAACTCCTTCGAGCGGACGCTGGGTTCCTTGCCGGTAACGCGCTTCAGCCTGGCGGGCGAGCGCCAGGGCTTCGTCGAAATAAGTTTCGGTGAACGCGTTGATGTCGGGTTCGACCCAATCGCTCCGTGTTATCAGCGCCTGCATCAGTTCGACCGGCGACAATCGGGCCTGACTGAACAGCCGTATCGCCTCAGTGGCGCTCAGGTAACAGAGTTCGGTATCGATCATACCGATTGACCTATGCCGTCAAGCGTTGCCAGCGGCCGATACAGGTCCGGACGGCGATCGCGATATAAACCCCAGGCATTGCGATAGTTGCTGATCGAACCCATATCGAATTCATGCACCAGGATGGACTTGCTGCGGTCATCGGCCTCGGCAACGATCGCCCCGGTGTGATCGCTGATAAACGAATGGCCATAAAACGTAATCTCGAGACTCGGGTCCTGAGTCGCATGTTCGGTGCCGATGCGGTTGGAAGCGATAACCGGAATCATATTGGCCGCGGCATGGCCCCGCATGGTGCGTTGCCAATGGCCGCTTGAATCGAGGCTTATCGCAGGCGGGGGTTCGGAACCGATCGCGGTCGGGTAGAGCAGCAGCTCGGCGCCCAGCAAAGCCATGCTGCGCGCTGCTTCGGGAAACCACTGATCCCAGCAGATCCCGACGCCGATTTTTCCGTAGCGCGTAGACCATACCCGGAATCCGGTGTCGCCGGGGTTGAAGTAGCTTTTCTCCTGGTAACCGGGGCCGTTCGGGAGATGCGATTTACGGTAAACTCCGAGCAGCGAGCCGTCGGCGTCGATCATTGCCACCGAGTTGTAAAAAGCGCGATTGGCGCGTTCGAACCAGCTGCAGGGCAAGACCACGTCGAGTTCCTGCGCCAGTTCCCGAAACCGCGGAATCGCAGGGTTTTCGGCGATCGATGTCGCTAGTTCGAAATGTTTGGCATCCTGTTCGATACAGAAGTAGGGCGTTTCGAACAACTCCTGGATCAGAACTACTCGGGCTCCCGCGGCAGCCGATTCGCGGATCAGGTTCTCGGCAGACTCGAGGTTGGCGCGGATATCCCAGCTGCATGCCATTTGCGTAGCCGCGACGCTTAGCGTTGGCATCGAAAAACCTCCGTGACTCCGGTTATGAAGCTTCGAATTCTTATCGATTTTTAGCGCCTTGGCTAGCAATAATAATATGCATCACGCACAATTCCGGTGTCGTCGACTCGAAGATTCCCTATGACAAACCACTTGCCGCAGGATGCTGCAGAGAACTCGCTCTGGGGCGCTACCGCGATCGCCAATCCGGTTAGCCGACAGTTGCAGGAATCCTTGCAGGCCGACGTGCTTATCGTCGGTGGCGGTTATACCGGGTTGTCGAGCGCGCTGCACCTCGCCGCCAAGGGCGTTGCGGTGGTCTTGCTGGAGGCGCGCAGCATCGGTTTCGGTGCTTCCGGGCGCAATTCTGGTCTGGTCAATGCCGGCATCTGGCAAACCCCCGAGCACGTCAGAAAGCAGCTCGGTGAAGAAGCCGCCGTGCGTTTCAACCTGGCTTTGCGCGATTCTCCGGCCTTGGTGGCTGAACTGGTCAGCCGCTACGGAATGGCATGCGATCTGCAGCAGACAGGCACCGTGAATATCGCGCACAATGCTGCCGCGATGAAATATCTGGAAGATCGCTGTCGGCAGATAAAGGAATTGGGCAGTGCAGTCGAACTGATCGATGGTGAAACCGCCAGCGCCCTTTCGGTTTCCCCGGTTTACCGGCACGGCGGGATACTCGATCCGGCGGCGTCGACCATCCACCCACTAAATTATGCGCGTTCGCTAGCACAGGCTGCACTAGGTCTCGGCGCCCGCCTGTTCCAGGAGTCGGGTGTCGAAGGCCTGACCCGCCAAAATGATCGCTGGTTGGCGACCACCGCCCTGGGTCAGGTCTCGGCGGAGCAGGTGATTGTCGCCACTAACGCCTATGCCGACCCCAATAGCCCGCAGGTGCGCGCCTCGACCGTACCGCTGTTTATCTTTCACTGTGCGAGCGAGCCATTGGCTGCTGACGTGGCCGCCGGAATTATCCCCAAACGTCAGGGTATCTGGGATACGCAAACCCTGCTGACTTCTTCGCGCATCGATGCCGGCGGTCGCTTGGTGATGAGCAGCGTCGGCCGGTTACGAGGCTGGCAGCGTGCCATCCGCGAAAACTGGATGACGCGCAGCCGCGACTGGCTGTATCCGCAAACCCGAGGACTCGAATGGGATTACCGGTGGAGTGGGCAGATCGGAATCACCAGCAATAAGATATTGCGCGTGCAGTTACTGGCGCCCGGGATATTCGCGCCAGCCGGATACAATGGCCGCGGCATAGGCACGGGCAGCGTTATCGGAAAACATTTGGCGGAGACCATCGTCAGCGGCAACCGTGAAGATTTCCCGTTTCCGATCGAGGCGCTGTACCGCGAAAAGCGGCGCGGCCTGCGCGCCGCCTACTACAATTACGGATCCCTGGCGCTGCAATTCCTACAACGGCGTTAGCCGGGCCCGAGGTGCGGGTTCAGGCGTCAGTTGGGCGGTTAAATGGGCTGGCAAAATCGATTGATGTCGATAAAATGTGATCACATTCAACAGGCATGAAATTATGACACAGGCAAAACGAGTGGCTTTCGACTGGCAGGACCCGATGTTTCTCGAGCAACAATTGAGTGCAGATGAACGCATGGTGCGAGACGCTGCGCGCGATTATTGTCAGGACCGGCTGCTGTCGCGGGTGCAGATGGCAAATCGCGAAGAAAATTTCGACCGTGAAATCATGCGTGAATTCGGCGAACTCGGATTGCTCGGCGCGACGCTTCCGTCAGAATACGGTTGCGCCGGCGTCAACTACGTTTGCTATGGGCTGGTGGCGCGTGAAGTCGAGCGCGTCGACAGCGGCTATCGCTCGGCGATGAGTGTTCAATCGTCGTTGGTGATGCATCCGATTTATGCTTACGGCAGCGAAGACCAGCGTCAAAAATACCTGCCGCGGCTGGCGACGGGCGAATGGGTGGGCTGCTTCGGCCTGACCGAACCGGACGCCGGGTCCGATCCCGCGAGCATGAAGACTAGCGCGACTGCAGTCGCTGGCGGCTACCGTCTCAAGGGCGCGAAAATGTGGATCACGAATTCGCCGATTGCCGACGTGATGCTAGTTTGGGCCAAGCTCGACGGTGTGATTCGCGGGTTTCTTCTGGAGCGCGGCCTGGAGGGATTATCGACCCCCACGATCGAAGGCAAGTTTTCGCTGCGCGCCTCGGTTACCGGCGAAATCGTGATGCAGGATGTCTTCGTTCCCGCGGAAAATCTGTTGCCCGGAGTGGCGGGTTTGAAAGGTCCTTTCGGTTGTCTGAACCGGGCGCGTTACGGTATCGCATGGGGTTCGCTGGGGGCCGCCGAATTCTGCTGGCACGCGGCGCGGCAGTACACTCTTGACCGCAGCCAGTTTGGCCGGCCGCTGGCGGCCACCCAACTGGTGCAAAAGAAGCTCGCCGATATGCAGACCGAAATCGCGCTCGGGTTACAGGGTTGCCTGCAGATGGGACGCTTGATGGATGCCGATCAATGCCCGGTGGAGCTGGTATCGTTGATGAAGCGCAACAACTGTGGCAAGTCGCTCGACATTGCCCGGGTGGCGCGCGATATGCATGGCGGCAACGGGGTATCCGACGAATACCACGTGATCCGGCACGTGATGAACCTCGAGGCGGTAAATACCTACGAAGGCACCCACGACATACATGCTCTGATACTGGGGCGCGCGCAAACCGGACTCCAGGCGTTTTTCTAAATGGCGGGCCCGCTGGTTGGTATCCGCATACTGGACCTTAGCCGCATCCTGGCCGGGCCCTGGGCGAGCCAGATGCTGGCCGATCTGGGCGCCGAAGTCATCAAGATCGAGCGTCCGGGCAGCGGTGACGATACCCGCGGCTGGGGGCCGCCTTATATGCCGGACAAAGACGGCAATCCAACCACTGAATCGGCATATTTCCACGGCGCCAATCGCGGCAAACGTTCGGTTTGTATCGACATCTCGGCCGCCGAGGG
>DS021198.1:830359-842946 GCA_001735895.1 Olavius algarvensis Gamma 3 endosymbiont
TCGCGAGCTTGCAGACGATTAATTCGCGGCTGGTTTACTGTTCGATTACCGGCTTCGGCCAAACCGGACCCTACGCCGCCCGCGCCGGCTATGATTTCATGATTCAGGCAATGGGCGGCATGATGAGTGTAACCGGCGAGCCCGACGGCCAGCCGATGAAAATCGGCGTGGCGCTAGCCGACCTGTTGACTGGAATGTATGCCGCCAACGCGATTCAGGCGGCGCTAATTCACCAACGCGCAACGGGGCAGGGACAGTACATCGATCTGGCCTTGCTCGATGTGCAGGTCGCGACCCTGGCAAATCAGGCGATGAATTACCTGGCCAGCGGCATCAATCCGCAACGGCTCAGCAACGCGCATCATATTAACCCGGCGACAATATATGTCGCATTCAGCCATCGCGTGTCTGTTCACAGCAAGGCATCAGAACGCCGCTGCAGTTAATCTGCAGCAAGTTCTGATAACGCCGTCTGTGGGCAGACACGCGATGGCCTATCTTGTTTAATATCAATTAGTTAGGGGGCCCAAGAAAGCGCCAGCTCCGCGTTGCAACTCTTGCCAATGGAATAACCATTGGCGGCGAGTCGCGCCTTGATCTGACGCTTTCTTGGGCCCCTGAATACGACATATATTGTCGCCGGGTTAATGATATCGTGCCTTATCAGGCATTTCAGACCAGCGACGGTTACATCATCCTCGCGGTTGGCAACGATACCCAGTTCGAGCGTTTTTGCGAACTCGCCGGCAGGCGGGAGCTGGCCGCCGACGAACGCTTCCGCAAAAACAGCCAGCGCGTCAAATTTCGAGCCGCATTAGTACCGCAGGTGGCCGCGCTTATGCGCGAGAAAACGAGTTCGGAGTGGCTCGAAGCGCTCAATGCCGGGGGTATTCCCTGTGGCCCGATAAATGACATTGCAGCGGTGTTCGACGATCCCCAGGTGCGTTCCCGCGGGTTGCAGCTGGAGCTTGCGCATCCGCTTGCGGGTAAGGTTGCGAGTGTCGCCAATCCGATCAGACTATCGGAGAGCGCGATCGACTACGAGTGCGCACCGCCGCAACTGGGGCAGGATACCGACGAAGTGCTGCGACGGATTCTACAACTGGATGAGACGGAAATTGCGAGCCTGCGAAGCAAACAGGTCATCGCCTGATCGATGGTTCGAGCTGGTCTGCAGGAAATCTATCCGGCCGCTGCGCGGCATATCTAGTCGCGATAGCCAAACAGCTTGTTTTCGATGATCTCGTCGGCCACTCCGGGTGGTACGCATTCCTCCCAGGCGCCCCTGCCGTTTTGTAATTGCTTGAGCACGTTTCTAGAAAAAATGTTAAACAATTCATGGTCGCTGGATTCGATGCCGAAGATGAAGTTGTTCTCCAGCAGGTGGCGATACAGATATTGCAGGTTTTCCGGCAAATCGATGTTGTTGTAATCCCGAAATTCGCCCGATTTGTCGATCTCAGGGTACACCAGCAGCCGCGTATGATCGGGAAACAGCTTACCGAATCCTTCGAGGATTCCGCCCTCGACGCCCGGTACTGCTTTCGTCGAAATCTGCCTGATGTTCATGATGCCGACGACGATACCGATTTGTAGCTTGGTGAATTGCCGGAAATAGGCGCGCAGCGAAAAATAGCGGGTGTAGTCGGTAATCATGACGCTATAACCCAGCGAGTTCAGCAGGCGCACGCTTTCGATCAAGTCTTTCTCCGCGACCCCCAGGTCATTGCCGTGAATATCGTTGAGCGAGATTTCCGCCAGCGCGACGCTGTTTTTCTTAGTTACCCCTTGCAGCTGGCAAAAGAATTTCAGGCCCTGTTCGATCATGTCGACGTTGAGGCGGGTTACCGGCCTGAAGGTGCCGCGAATGGTGAGCACGTTTTTCTTGTACAGCATTTCGGCCGGGATCACGACCGATCCGTTGGGTTTGAACATGATGGCGCGCGTTTTCCAGCTGCGGATTAAATGCAGGTTGATCGCGCGGTTGTCGACTTCTTCGAAATAAGGACCGTAAAATTCGATCGAATCGACTTCGATACGATCCTGTTCGAGATTGTCGGTTAGCGAATCGATAATGGTTTTGGCATTTTCGAAATAATAGTAGGCGGCGTAAATCAGATTGACGCCAAAGGTACCCATGGCCTGTTGTTGCCGTTCCGCGTTTTCGTCACGCATGCGCACATGCACGATAATTTCGGAGGGCTCGGCGGCCGGGTACATCTGCACGCGCACGCCGCACCAGGCGTGACACTCATTCTCGGCTTGAAATCTTTTCGTCGCCACGGTCGCGCCATAGGCAAAGTAACGCGAGGCGACCGAGCGCGAAGTGCCGACCCGGTCGACCACCAGATCAAACTCTTTTTCCAGCATCGCCTGCACCCGGGCTCGGCTGACATAGCGGCCGTCCTCCTGCACGCCATAAATGGCATCGGAAAATTTCATGTCGTAGGCGGACATGGTTTTGGCGATGGAGCCCGCCGCCGCGCCGGCCTTGAAAAACTGGCGCGCAACTTCCTGGCCGGCGCCGATCTCGACTATGGTGCCGTATTTCTTTTCATCGAGATTGATTCTCAGCGCTTTATCGACCGTATTGCGGCTACTGATGTTCTTATTCATTTATATTGCGCCTGCCTCTAAAGATTAAAAACGTCGCGGTCGGGGAAACCCGCGAAGCTTAAAGGGAATTATATCTGGTTCTGTTGCACTTGCCATTTGATGAAATTCATATCGGCAAACGCAAAGCAGACATTAGTTCTGCCGCCGCGTGCCCTTACTCATCAGCGGCCAGGTGTCGCTGAGGCGATAGCCGTCGGGCCAGGGGTCGTCCGGGTCAAGCATGATCTGGTGGGTGCCGGTTATCCATGCGCGACCTCGTATCGATGGGATGATCGCGATTTTATCGCCCAGGGTTGTTTGCCTGACGATGCCGCAGTCGAAACATGAATCGATAATCGATTTGCCGATAAAACGGTCTCCCACTTGCATTTCGCCTTTTGCATGCAATACCGCCATGCGCGCCGAACAGCCGGTGCCGGTGGGCGAGCGATCGAGTTTCCCCGGGTCTATGGTAACGGCGCTTTTACCGACTTTGATCCCGTTTTCTTCGACTAGCGGCAACGCAAACTGGCAAAACGAAATATGTTGCCAGTCCGAGAACTCCGGATGAACGAAGCCGAGTTGTTCGTTGGCCGCCCGGGTGATTTTGACGCCCAGACACGCCAGGTCGCCGGCTTCATCGGGACTTAATGCAAAACCCAGCGCGCCGGCGTCGACCAGTACGAAACTGTCCCCGCCAAATGCGGTATCCACCGTCAAACTGCCTATTCCCGGCACCTCCAGCGCCACCCCGAGTTGGTCGGCAAAGGAAGCAAGATTATGGATTTCAATACTCCGGGCCTTGCCGTCGGCGCAGTAAGCTCTGACCGGCACTAGCCCGCCCGGCGCTTCCAGGACGAATTCCGTGAGCGGTTCCTGCATGCTAATCAGACCGCTATCGAGCAGCACGGTGGCGACGCAGATCGAGTTCGAACCAGACATCGGCGGCGTATGCTCGGGTTCCATAATGATGAAACCGAAGGACGCGTCGGGATGTTTTGCCGGCAGCAACAGGTTGATATGTTTGAATACGCCGCCCCTCGGCTCGTTGAGTACGAAGTTTCTCAAGCCCTGGTCCTGCGCAATCCATTTGGCCTGTTGCCATAAGGTTTCACCGGGCGGAGGATTAACTCCGCCGACGATGACATTGCCGACCTCGCCCTCCGCATGGCAGGAAATCATGTGTATGATGTTTCGGCTTCTCATGGTTTTCTGAAGCGTAGATAAAATCGAATCAGCCAGGCGCCGAGGCAAGCGAAATACAACGCTAGGGCCCAGCCGATACTCGGATGCAGCCGGGGTTGCGGGTCGAAGTTGGCCAGGATGACGAGCTGGATTGCATAAATTGCCAATAGCATATGCGCTATGCCCATGAGGCACATTTGGCGACGAAAAAAAGCCCGGGTCTGCTGTACTCTCTCCGGCGCCAGCCAATAGTCCCGATGGGGAAGCTTCATGCCGAAGTTGCTGCGCGACTGCGACCACCTGGGGACGAATTCGAATACTATCACCAGCATTAAAATGATGACCAGGTAAAGCCCGAAGAATCCGTTCCTGCCGGCCCAGCCGTTGGCAGCGCCGAGCCCGTCAAAATGCGAGGCCACGATGTCGGGCATTTGCGGGTAATAATAAATCACCCGGATTAGCGCGAGTGCTACCAGGGCGAAAAATATTCGTCTTAAGCAGCTCATTTGAATAGCCGAGAGACAAAAGCCGACTCTAAAACACCGCCGTCGCCCTGTCTAGCGCGCGCGGTGGTTGCCGTCGGTTAAGGCCGATAAATCCGTCGACTGGTGCGGGGCGTAAAAAAAACCCCGCGCCGGGGCACGGGGTCTTAGTCGCGGTGTTGCCGTATT
This sequence comes from Olavius algarvensis Gamma 3 endosymbiont, assembly GCA_001735895.1. Classification (GTDB taxonomy): domain Bacteria; phylum Pseudomonadota; class Gammaproteobacteria. The sequence continues at coordinate 834,811 of DS021198.1, forward strand.
ACTGGTAGTCGAAGGATTTACTGGCGAGCACCGAACGGTCGTCGTCGAGTACGTTTACCGTCCAGGATCCGGTCCAGGAGGGAACCAGGGTTTTGCTGGTCCATACGCGCCAGCGGGGACCCTTGACTTCAAACGTCTTTTCAAACATGACCTGGTCGTTGAAGGTCCACTGATGGGTCACGTTGTGACTGGTTAATTCGGTTAACTCGGTAAAAAACGAAATCGACGTATAGGAACTGCTATCGATGCTATCAACCATGATGACGGGTTCGCGATTGTCGATACCGATGGTAAACATCGCGCGGCTCACTTCTCCGGCAAGAGAGCTGCCGCTGAAGATGGTTGCGGCAATGAGAATAAGAGATTTCGTAATCGGACGCATTGAGGTCTCCTTGCATTTAGTTGTTATGACTATAGCAATAAACCCGGGTTTCTGCAGAGGCGTCGCGATCAGGCCCGGCGGCTATCGTCATGGTCTTCGCGCAGCAGTTCTATCATGGCGCTAGAGCTGAGTGACAGAGTACGTTTCTTGCGCGTGACGATGCCCAGCGGCCGCTGCAGATCGAAGTCGTTGAGGTAGTGGCTGGTCAAGCTCGAGTCAACCATACTCTGCGGCAAAATACTCCACCCCAGATTGGCGGACACCATGACTTTAATCGTCTCCAGGTAATTGGTTTCGAGAATGATGTCGAGCCGGTCCTTGATGCCGGCGAATAGATTATCGATGATCTTGCGGGTAAAGGTGCCGCGCGACGGTAAGATCGCCGCATGCCCGAGCAACCGGGCCGGTTCGATTTCTTGCTGTGTGGCGAGTGCGTGATCGGCGGCCATGACGACGACCAGTTCATCGATCCAAACCGGCTCGTATTCAAGCCGGTCGTCGGCAGCTTCCGGCAGCGTTACTATGGCCAGCTCCAGTTCGTTATTGGCAATCGCAGCGCAGGCATCTTCGGAGTCCATGAAATGCAGATCGAGGTCGACCCGGGGGTAGCGTATTTTAAAATCGCGCAATACCTGCGGCAGGCGATGCAGCCCCACGTGGTGGCTGGTGGCGAAGCTGAGATTACCCGAAGGGGTCAGCTGTTGTTGGCTCAGGCTGGAGCGGTAGCTTCGCAATTCCTGCAGGATGCGTTCGGCGTGGGGTTTGAAGGCTCTGCCGTTTGGCGTCAGGATGCTGCGCCTGCCGATGCGGTCGAATAACTCGACCCGGATGCTGTTTTCCAGTTGCTGGATGCGCTTGCTAACTGCCGGTTGGGTAATATGTAAGCTTTCGGCGGCCAGTGAAAATGATTCGAGTTCGGCGACCGCGAGAAACGCGTCGATTTGATTGATTCGCATAACTATTCCGTTTTGGAATGAAAATAATGAAAATTATGAATTAGAGTTATTCTAGATTGGCGCGTAGAATCACACAAGTTAATACGCGGATTAGAATATGGCTGGGAAAACCTTATACGACAAGATCTGGGATTTGCATCGGGTGCGCCAGGACGACGATGGAACTGCGCTACTATACATCGACCGTCATTTGGTGCACGAAGTGACTTCACCGCAGGCTTTCGAGGGTCTCGAAACCGCCCGGCGCCCGCTGTGGCGCAAGCGCTCCATCCTGGCGGTGCCCGATCACAATGTCCCGACCACCGGACTCGAAAACGGAATCACCGACCCGGTCGCGCGGCTCCAGGTCGATACGCTTGATCAGAACTGCGACAAGTATGCCTTGACGGAATTCAAAATGGGTGACCCGCGCCAGGGTATCGTGCACGTTATCGGACCGGAGCAAGGGGCGACCCTGCCGGGTATGACGGTGGTTTGTGGGGATTCGCATACTTCGACCCATGGCGCCTTCGCCGCACTGGCTTTCGGTATAGGTACTTCGGAAGTCGAACACGTTATGGCGACGCAATGCCTGATTCAGAAAAAAGCCCGCAACATGCGGGTGACCGTTGCCGGCTCGGTGGCCGACGGTATTACCGCCAAGGATATCGTATTGCATATTATCGGAAAAATCGGTACCGCCGGCGGTACTGGCTGCACCATCGAATTTGCCGGCGAGGCAATTACCGATCTTTCCATGGAAGGGCGCATGACGGTTTGCAACATGACCATCGAGGCAGGTGCGCGCGCCGGTCTCATAGCTTGCGATCAAACCACACTCGACTATGTCGAAGGCCGCCCCTTTTCGCCGCGCGACGATATCTGGCGGCAGGCGGTCGACTTCTGGTCCGATCTGCATTCGGATGCGGATGCGGTATTTGATCGAGAAGTGGTCATCGACGCCACCGATGTCGCCCCACAGGTGACTTGGGGCACTTCCCCCGAAATGGTTTGCAGCGTCACCAGTAATATTCCCGATCCGGCCGAGGAACCGGATCCGATCAAGGCCGGCGGGATGCAAGACGCGCTCGACTACATGGGTCTTAAAGCTAATATGTCCTTCGAGCAGATGCCTGTCGACAAGATTTTCATCGGCTCATGCACCAATTCGCGCATCGAGGACTTGCGCGCCGCCGCCAGCGTGGTCGAGGGCCGCCGCCTGGCCGCCAACGTCAAACTGGCGCTGGTGGTGCCCGGCTCCGGCCTGATCAAGCAGCAGGCCGAGGATGAAGGTCTGGATCGTATTTTTGTCGCTGCCGGATTTGAATGGCGCGAACCCGGATGTTCCATGTGCCTCGGCATGAATGCCGATCGCCTCGAGCCGGGCGAACGCTGCGCTTCGACCTCGAATCGAAATTTCGAGGGGCGCCAGGGACAGGGAGGCCGCACCCACCTGGTATCGCCGGCGATGGCGGCCGCGGCCGCCGTTACCGGCCACTTTGTCGACGTGCGCAACTTATAAGAGGCAGGCATGCAAAAGTTCAAAAAGTTTACCGGTATCGTCGCCGGTATCGACCGGGCCAACATCGATACCGACGCGATCATCCCGAAGCAGTATTTGAAATCCATTAAACGTTCCGGTTTCGGGATCAATCTATTCGATGACTGGCGCTATCTGGATCCGGGCGAACCTGGGCAGGATCATTCACAGCGCCGCGTCAATCCCGATTTCGTGCTTAATCGGGATCCGTTTAAACATGCGCAAATCCTGCTGGCGCGCAAAAACTTTGCCTGCGGCTCATCGCGCGAACATGCGGTCTGGGCGTTAATGGATTTCGGCATTAAAGTGGTGATCGCACCGAGTTACGCCGATATCTTTTACAACAATTCGTTCAAAAACGGCCTGCTTCCGATTGTGCTCGGCGACGAACTCGTGGAGCAACTATTCAGCGAACTCGAAAAAAGTACGGACTACCAACTCAGTGTCGATCTAGAAAACCAGGTAGTCAGCGACGCCGGTGGCATGGAATTGGCTTTCGAAATCGATGAGTTCCGCAAGTATTGCCTGCTCAACGGTCTCGACGATATCGGGCTGACGATGCGCCATGCCGAGACCATCGAGGCCTTCGAGCGGCAGTACTATGAACGGTTGCCCTGGTTGAAATAGGATTGACAGATGACTAAAAAAATTGCGCTGCTTGCCGGTGACGGTATCGGCCGGGAGATAATGGCGGAAGCCGTTAAGATACTGGACTGTCTGCGGCAGGATTTCGGACTGAACGCGGAGTGTGAACCGGCGGCAATTGGCGGTGCGGGCTACGATCAGTGCGGCCAGCCCCTACCGGAGGCAACCCTGGCTCTATGCGAACGCTCCGACGCGATACTCTTCGGTGCGATTGGCGGCCCGCAGTACGATAGCCTCGAACGCGAGTTGCGCCCGGAAAAGGGGTTGCTGAATCTACGTTCGTCGCTAGCCCTGTTTTCAAACCTGCGTCCGGCGATTCTCTATCCGCAGCTCGCCGATGCTTCCAGCCTGAAAGCGGAACTGGTGGCCGGGCTCGACCTCATGATCGTACGCGAACTAACCGGCGGTATTTATTTCGGGCAACCGCGCGGCATTCGTGAACTCGATAACGGCGAACGCCAGGGTTATAACACCCTGGTGTATGCCGAGCATGAAGTCGAACGCATTGCCAGGTCGGCCTTCGAAATCGCGCTGCTGCGCGAGCGTAAATTGTGCTCGGTCGACAAGGCCAATGTGCTTGAAGTTTCTGAATTGTGGCGCGAGGTGGTGATTCGAGTAGCCGCCGATTACCCTGAGGTCGAGCTTAGCCATATGTATGTCGACAATGCCTCGATGCAATTGGTGCGTGCGCCCAAGCAATTCGATGTGATCGTCACGACCAACTGGTTTGGCGATATCCTGTCCGATACGGCTGCGATGCTAACCGGTTCGATCGGAATGTTGCCCTCGGCTTCTCTCGATCAAGACGGGAAGGGCCTGTATGAACCGGTACATGGTTCGGCCCCGGATATCGCCGGCAAGAATATGGCCAATCCATTGGCGACCATCCTGTCGCTGGCGATGATGTTGCGTTATAGCCTCGCACAACCGGAATTGGCGGGGCTGGTCGAAACCGCGGTCGGCAAGGTGCTCGACCAGGGATTGCGTACCGCTGACATTGCCGGGGGCGGGGCCAGCATCGGTACGTCCGAGATGGGGGACGCGGTTGTGCTTGCCATGCGCGATCCCGGCTAAGGAATTTGATGGGGACTATTCGATGAAGAAAGTTGGTTTTGTAGGCTGGCGCGGCATGGTTGGATCGGTGCTGATGCAGCGTATGCTCGCAGAGCGGGATTTTGATCGTATCGACGAGCCGGTGTTTTTTACCACTTCGCAACTGGGTCAACCCGGGCCTGATATCGGCAAGCCGGTGCCGCCGTTGCAGGATGCCGCCGACCTCGACCAGCTCAGAACCATGGATGCGATCGTCACCTGCCAGGGCGGTGATTACACGCGGCAGGTGCATGCCGATCTGCGCGGCAGCGGCTGGCGGGGCTACTGGATCGATGCGGCTTCTACGCTGCGCATGGACAACGACAGTATCATTATTCTCGATCCGATCAATCGTAGCGTGATCGATAAAGCCCTCGATGCGGGCAAGCGCGATTTCATCGGAGGTAACTGTACCGTCAGCCTGATGATGATGGCGATGGGCGGGCTGTTCGAAAACGACCTGGTCGAATGGATGAGCGTGATGACTTACCAGGCGGCATCGGGTGGCGGGGCCCGGCATATGCGCGAGTTAATCGCCGGGATGGGCAGCCTGCATCGTAGCGTCGCCGAACTGCTCGACGACCCGGCGTCGGCGATCCTGGAAATCGATCGGCTGGTGACTGAACGCCTGAACTCGAAAGAATTTCCCAGCGAGCAGTTCGGGGTGCCGCTGGCCGGCAGCCTGATACCGTGGATCGACGCACAGCTCGAGAATGGTCAGAGCCGCGAAGAATGGAAGGGCGGCGTCGAGGCCAATAAAATACTCGGTCGCGGCGACGATCTGGTTCCGATTGATGGATTATGCGTGCGCGTCGGCGCGATGCGTTGTCATTCCCAGGCGATGACCGTTAAGCTCAAAGCCGATGTGCCGCTGGACGAGGTGCATCGGATACTTGCGTCTTCGAACGACTGGGTCAAGCCGTTGCCAAACGATAAATTGATAACCATGGAATCCCTGTCGCCGGCAGCGGTCACAGGCAAACTTGATATACCCGTCGGCAGGTTGCGCAAATTGAGTATGGGTGGCGAATACCTCGCAGCTTTCACCGTCGGTGACCAGCTACTCTGGGGTGCGGCCGAGCCCCTGCGCCGCATGTTGAATATTTTGCACGAGATTTAAGCATGAATCATCGCATCGCGATTTCGCATGCTGGCGGCATCGCGGCCGAGGCAATCCTCGAGAAACTACCCGAGTCCGGGATCGAACCGGATTCGTTGTTTTTGCTGGATCGCGAGGCGAATGCCGGCAAGCGACTGGCTTTCGCCGGCAGTCGCCTGGCAGTGTTGGATCAGCAAAAATTCGACTACTCCTCGTGTGCGCTGCTGCTGATGCCCGAAGCCGACGCCGAAATCGAATCCACCGCGCTCGACCAGGGCTGCCTGTTGTTAAGCCATGCTATCGAGCGTGACGGTCCGGCCGTGTTTATGGCGGACGCTGCGATGCAACCGCAAATCGCCTATTCCGCAACCAGCTTGCGCCTGGCCGGCGCCGAACTTTGCTGCCTGCTGCCGGTATTGCTGCAGCTCAACCGCCTGTGTCCGATTGCGCAGCTCAATATCTCGCTGATGCGTAGTGCCGAGTTTCGCGGTCGACCCGGCGTCGACGAATTAGCCAGCCAGACAATCAGCCTGTTAAACGCGCGCGAAGTCCGTGCCGTCGTTTTCCCGCAACAACTTGCATTTAATATATTTCCCGAAGCGGTCGATAACCGGATAATCGACGATCTTTTGCAGTTTTTGGGACCTATTTCGTATTCCCCGATGCTACAAACGATTAATGTACCCGTTTTTCATGGATTCGCCGCTGCGGTGCAGTTGCGTTTCGAATCGGAGATTGTTTTCGAAGACTGTCGCAAGCAGTTGTCGGCGCTCGATAACCTGCTGATTCAGGAAGGTTCGGCAGGTCCGATTTCCGATTGTAATCAATCGTTTAGCTGTGTTTTAAGCCACCTTGGACAGGCCCCGAATCAGGCGTCAAGCCTGCAATTCTGGATGACGGCGGACCCCATGAGATATGGATTAGCGAATAATTTCGTGAATGTTACAGAGTTTTTGCTAAAATCTTTTTTGTAATCTATAGTTACATCTACTTGTGAAAGTGTTTTCTTTAAAGTAAATTCTCTGACCGTAATCATAGGTGCATGGATTTAATGCACTTTTTATAAGAATTAGGTCGAGGAGCTGGGAGACTAAACGTGCGTAATCTGGGACTAATTGTTGCATTGTGGTTGTCGGTTATAATGCCGACAAACAGTCTCGCCCTGGGTCTGGGTGAGATCGAAGTCAATTCATTCCTGAATCAGCCCCTCAATGCTGAAATCGAAGTGATTTCCGCCCGTCCCGGAGAAATCGATGATCTACTTGTCAGCCTTGCATCGCGTGAAGCGTTTGCCCGTGCCGGATTGTCACGACCGCGCAATTTACTGGATTTGCGTTTTTCGATCAAGAAAAATGAAGCGGGCGATGAAGCTGTTATTGTCGTTTCCACCAAGGCCGGCGTCAAAGAACCTTTCCTGAATTTCCTGATCGAAGCCGACTGGTCCAAGGGGCGTTTGCTGCGCGAGTTTACGGTGTTGCTCGATCCGCCGTTTTTTGCGGATCAGCCGGCGCCCGCTGAAACTACCGAAGCCGCCGTTGAGCCGGTCGAACAATCGATTTCTGAGGCCGCCAGCGTCAGCGAGATTGCCGAACAGGCTGGCGTTACCGCGATGGAAGAAGCCCCCGACGAGGAATCCGTCGAGGGCGTCGACGAGATTACCGAACCAATCGCATTATCCGATGATACCGCGGTCGCAGATAGCGCGGAACCCGAACCCGGCGGCGATGCTACTTACGTCTCCGAAACCCCGCAAAACATCATCGACGATGATGTTTTGGTCGTTAAGGGAGATACCTTGTGGAGTATCGCCTCGCGCTATAAGGACGATGCCCACTCCATGGCGCAGGTAATGCTCGCTTTTCAGCGCAGCAATCCAGACGCCTTTAACGACGGCAACATCAATAATATGAAAGAGGGCGCAATTTTGCGCGCGCCCACCATGGATGAGATCGACGCCATGGGTCAACAGGAAGCCTATGCCGAAGTTCTGGTGCAGAACGGTTTGTGGGACGAATATGTCGTTCGCGTAACCGGCGTCTCGCCGGCCACGGCCAGCGAGCAGAGTGGCGCGGAATCCGTGGCTGGACCAACGGCGGCCGACGAAGAAGGCGGTGAGCTGAGTCTGTTGCTGCCCGGCGATGGCGACAGTGAATCGACCGGCACCGGTGATGCCGGCGAGGTCGAGGAATTGCGCACCAAACTCGCGCTGGCCGAGGAAGAACTGGAAGCTTCGCGCGTTGAAAACCAGGATTTGGAATCACGCATCGCCGAACTGCAAGCACGCCTGTCCAAGGTTGAAGAGTTGCAGAAGATGGTCGAAATCGAAGATGACAGTCTCGCCCAGTTGCAGGCTGAACAGGCCGCCGAGCAGGCTGCCGAACTGGCAGAGCAAGCCGAAGAAGCGGCAGTGTCCGAGCCGATAGCGAGGCAATCCAGGACGATG
>DS021198.1:842996-874772 GCA_001735895.1 Olavius algarvensis Gamma 3 endosymbiont
GCTCAGCGATGAAATGCTCAGCGATGAACCGGCCGGCGACGAAATACTTGAAGATGGAGTCTTGGCCGACGCCGCTACCGATGAAATGAGCGATGCTCCGGTAACGGAAGATTCAACCGCGGTGACGCCGCCGCCCGCACCCGTTATCGTGACTGAACCGGATAGCCGCGACCCTTCGATTTTCGACGGAATCTTGCCGCCCGACATAGTCGCCATGATTCCCTCGATGCCGTCGATGGGCGGTTTGTTAAGCGACCCGCTTATTCTTTCCGCAGTCGGTATTCTGGTTGTACTGTTATTGGTGCTGGTAGTACTTAAGCGTAGGAAAAGCGGTGCCGATGACGAATCGGGGATCACCGTCAGTGGCGACGATGATTTGTTTGGCGCAGAGGATGAAGACGAATTAACGCCGATTCACGTGGCCGATGAAGTAGCGCCCGAAGCAGCCGATATCGAGGTTCCGCCCGCGGCTAGTATCGCCGAGCCTGAAGATCTCGCGGTACCGGCTGAAGAAGACGAAGACGAATTCGGCGCAACCGCTGTTATCTCAGCCACCGATATGCCCGAACCTGCAGCACCGGCTCCTGCCGCCGCGACTGCCGATCAGGACGATGTATTGAACGAAGTGGATGTCTATCTCGCCTACGGTTTGTATGACAACGCCGAGGAGTTACTCAACAGCAATCTGGCGGAAAACCCGGAGCGGGCGGATTATCGCTCTAAACTGCTCGATACTTATTTCGCCACCAAAAATACCGATTCCTTTGTCAAGGAAGCCGAAAATCTCAAATCGATGGGCGATGCCGCCAGCGGTTACTGGGATCGCGTCCAGATAATGGGCTATGAGCTGGCACCCGACAATGCGCTGTTTTCCGATGCCAAAGACAGCGGCCTGAGTGCTGCCGACCTGGAGATTACCAAGCCACAGGAAGCTGACTTCGATCTTGGCGCATCGGAAGAAGATGAAACTAACTTCTCAACCACGGATTTTAACCTGGGTGCGGAAGATACCGGCGTTGATTTAGGAGATGCCTCCGGTCTGGGCGGCATTGACGCCACCCAGCAGATTCCGCAACTCGATGAACTGCCCGAGCTCCCGGATGAGGACATTACCGATTTGAGCGGGGAGATCGATGCTGACGAGGGTGCCGGGCTGGATTTGCCGGATGATATCGGCGATGAACTCGAGTTTGCGATGGATGCAGGTGAAGATGCGCCAACCGCCGTATTAGAATTGCCGGACGAACTCGATCTGCCGGACGAACTCGATTTAGGAGAAGATGAACTAGACCTGGGTGAGGAGGTAAGCTCCGATCTGGCTGACGACCTCGATATGGACGATATCTCGATGGACTTCGACATCGACGACGAGGCCGCAGTGGCCGACGAGTTAGCGGAACTCGATAGCGGTGACGCCCTCGAAGAAGCTCTAGCCGATGTCGATGGGCTGGATCTGAGCGAGGACGATATAAGCCTGCTGGAGGCCGATGAGGACGCTCTGGATCTCGGGCTGCCGGATGAGGACGACGCCCTGGATCTGGGTCTGCTGGATGAGGACGACGCCTTGGATCTCGGGTTGCCGGATGAGGATGACGCCCTGGATCTGGGCCTGCTGGACGAGGATGAGGCCCCGCAATTCGACGACGATTTGCCTGAAATCGATCTCGGTATGGAAGACGCGGTAATGTCGGAAACCACCGACGAAACTTCGCTGGGGACCAGCGAACTTAACCTGGATACCAGCGAACTGAAGCTGCCCACCGACGAAGAAGAATTCGACGACGAAGATATCTCGATTATTGATTTCGGTGGTGAAGATTTTGTCGAATCAACCGATGTTGTTGAATCCGTCGATGACGATCCCTTCACGATGGATACTGGCCTCGAAGATATCCTGGAGGATGAAACCGGTACCTTTGCGCCCGGAGATTTCGAAGAGCCCACCGCCGCTACCGAATCCCTCGCGGATATTGATGATATCGGCGACCTGATGTTGCCGGACGACGTCGACGAAGTTTCCACTAAGCTCGATCTTGCGCGCGCTTTCATCGATATGGGTGATACCGAAGGTGCTCGCGGCAGCCTCGAAGAAGTCATGTCGGAAGGTAACGAAGAACAAAAGGCGGAAGCGCAGTCGCTGCTTGATCAAATCTGATCACGCTGCCGCTGTCCGTATAGCGAAGCCTCAAAGCCTGTTGCGGCCGCAGCAGGCTTTTCTTTTGACCAGAAGATTGCGGCGCCGGTAGGCAGTGATTATGCTCGAAACGCATATTCGGTTTTTGCTAAACTTCGTTGCCTCGCCCGATGATGACCTCGCTAGCGCTGCGCCCGTGACCACCGATACTCCATATCCTGTAACAATTAACCCGGCGACGTCGAGATACCGCACAGGATTAGACCGATGAAGTATGCCATCGGGGTCGAGTACTGCGGCGCAGCCTATTGTGGTTGGCAACGTCAGCCGCACTGTGATTCGATCCAGCAAAACCTCGAAGCCGCATTGGGATTTGTCGCGAATCATCCGGTCGAGCTGGTTTGTGCCGGGCGCACTGATGCGGGCGTGCATGCAATCGAACAGGTTGCCCATTTCGAGACTTCTTCCGAGCGTAGCCAGCGCGCCTGGGTGATGGGTGCGAACTGCCGGTTGCCGCGCGATATACGCCTGTTGTGGAGCAGGCCGGTAGCCGATGATTTCCATGCTCGATTCAGTGCTCTGGCACGCGCCTATCGCTATATCATCTTAAATGCCGACGTGGCAAGCGCTTTGTTCCATGATCGCAGCAGTTGGGAGTTCCGCCTGCTGGATCACGCGGCGATGCATGAAGCTGCGCAACTGCTGTTGGGGGAACACGATTTCAGCGCCTTTAGAGCAGCTGGCTGCCAGGCTAAATCCGCCAGTCGTAATGTCCAGGAAATTTCGATAGCCCGCCAGGGCCAGTTGATATACCTGGATATCAAAGCTAATGCATTCCTGTACCATATGGTGCGCAACATTGCCGGCAGCCTGATTAGCATCGGTAAGGGTGAGCGCGATATCGGCTGGTTTGCGAAGGTATTCGCGGCAGGCGATCGAAACCAGGCCGATGCGACCGCTCCCGCCGCGGGCTTGTATTTTTTACAGGCCTGCTACCCGGCTCTATATAAGCTGCCCACGACAACCAGAAAACCCGTATTATTCTAGCTATGTACAATCGAACCCGAGTAAAGATATGCGGCATCACGCGCGTGCAGGACGCGTCTCACGCCGCCGCCAGAGGCGCCGATTCTATCGGTCTGGTGTTTCATCAAGCGAGTCCGCGGATAGTCGAACTCGAACAGGCGCTCGAAATTTGCCGGATACTACCGCCATTCGTTAGCGTGACGGCGCTGTTTCTGGATGAGGACCAAGACTGGATCGCGCAGGTTGTGCATCGGTTAAGACCCGATTGTCTTCAGTTCCACGGCCGCGAATGCCCCGAAATTTGCGCCGCCTGGGATATCCCTTACATCAAGGCGATTCCGATGGGGAGCACCCAAAATGCAGTCGAATATGCCGCTAAATTTAGCTCCGCACAGGGCTTTTTGCTGGACAGCAACGCCGCTGGACGTCTGGGTGGTTCAGGTGATACATTCGACTGGTCTCTAATCCCCGCTGACTTTGATTTCCCGCTGTTGCTGGCCGGTGGTATCAATGCAGAAAATGTAGCCGCGGCGATTGCCCGAATACGGCCCTGGGGGGTAGACGTCAGCAGCGGTGTCGAAACCGCCAAGGGGATAAAAGATCCCGGCCTGATGGACCATTTATTTCGGGAGATTAGACGCGGCGACGAGTATCATGAGCGCCATGAAAAAAATGATGACTGACATTATCACTGGGGTAGAGCATGAACTGGTTTGAAATGCTGTTGCCGTCCAAGATCAGGACTTCCGGCGGCAACGACAAGAAAAACGTTCCCGAGGGCTTGTGGGCGANATGCGATTCCTGTGACGCGATCATCTATCGCGCCGAGCTGGAGCGCAATCAGGAAGTCTGCACCAAATGTGACCATCATATGCGGGATTAGTGCCGCCGCCTCGAGTCGTTCTTCGATGAGGAGAGTTATAGTGAAATCGCTCCCGAGCTGGAAGCGGAAGATGTATGAAGTTTCAAGGGCGATAAACGTTATCGAGATCGTCTCAACCAGGCGCAGAAACAAACCGGCGAAAAAGACGCCTTGATCGCTATGCGCGGCACCGTGATGGGGGTTGATATGGTTGCCGCCGCGTTCGAATTCCAGTTCATGGGCGGTTCGATGGGGTCCGTAGTGGGAGAAAAATTCGTCCGCGCGGTGAATGTCTGTATTGAAAACGGTCTGCCATTGATCTGTTTCACCGCCAGCGGCGGAGCACGCATGCAGGAAGCTCTGTTTTCTTTATTGCAAATGGCTAAAACCAGCGCGGCGCTGACCCGATTGTCGCGACGTGGCCTGCCTTATATCTGCGTGCTCACCGACCCGACCATGGGCGGCGTGTCGGCTAGCTTTGCGATGCTGGGTGACATTCAAATCGGCGAACCCGGGGCATTGATTGGTTTCGCCGGCCCGCGAGTGATTGAACAAACGGTGCGCGAAACGCTGCCCGAGGGATTTCAGCGCAGCGAATTCCTGTTGGATCACGGAGCGCTGGACATGATTGTCGATCGGCGCCAAATGCGCAACAAGATAAGCTCACTGTGTACCATGCTGACGGGGCAAGCCGGCCCTTAACGCCATTCTGATCTTTCCCGGTATTGCCAATGCACTTTGACACTCTCGACCAATGGCTCGAATGGCAGACGATTTTACATGGTAAAGCCATTGAGCTCGGACTGGACCGCGTGCAGCAGGTCGCGAGCCGCCTGGAAGTAGGGCGGATTGCGCGCCGGGTGATAATCGTGGCCGGCACCAACGGTAAGGGCTCGACGGTTGCCGCCTATGAATTCTGGTTGCGGCAGGCGGGGTACTCGGTTGCGAGTTATACCTCGCCCCATTTGCTGAAATACAATGAACGCATCAAAAATAACCTACAGGCAGTTAGCGATAGTGAACTATGCCTTGCCTTCGAAGCGGTAGAAGCCGCGCGTAATGATACCCCGCTGACCTTTTTCGAATTTGGCACCCTAGCCGCGCTCTATCTGTGTCAGCAATGGCAACCGGATTTTGCCATTCTCGAAGTGGGGCTCGGCGGCCGTCTCGATGCCGTCAACATTATCGATGCCGATCTGGTCCACCTGACACCCATCGGAATAGATCATCAGGCCTGGCTTGGCGATAGCCGGGATCAGATCGGATTTGAGAAAGCGGGAGTGCTGCGGGAGGGAATTCCCGTCGTGTTAAACGATCCCGATCCACCGCAATCCGTCTTGCGGGAAATCGAACGTCTTGCTTGTAACTGCCTGCAGTGCGGTCGCGATTACCGATTATCCGAAATCGAACAGGATTGCACCGTCTGGACGAATGCCGATTTGCGGCTGCCGCTGGACCATGCTTTGCCGGGGAAGCATCAATTACACAACCTGGCGGGCGTGATTGCGGGATTGACGCAGTTGGTCGATCTCGAGGGTTATCCGACCGCTCAAATCAATCGCAATTTCCAGGGCCTGCAGCTAGCCGGGCGCATGCAGCAGGTCGCGAGTCCATTGGCTTGCCGGCTGTACGTGGATGTTGGCCACAATCCGGATGCGGCGAGGGCTCTGGCCGATAGCCTCGAGCGCATGAAATCAGGGCCGGGAGAACTGGTGGTGCTATTGGGTATGCTCGAGGATAAGCGAGCGGATCTATTTGTCGAAGCTTTGAGTCCGATAGTCGACCGCTGGTGGCTAACTACGCTGGACTGCGATCGAGGTCTCGGAGCGGCAGACCTCAAATCAAAAATCGGCCCACAGGTCGACATCGATAAAATGTTTGACCGGGTCGGTGAGGCACTGGATCATGCGCTGTCATCTTTAGGTAATCGGGATATAATGTTGGTAACTGGCTCCTTCGTAACTGTCGAATTACTACTGCGTGCATTACCCGATTCCGTCGAATTAAACAATTATGGATCAAAATATTAAAAACCGTCTGGTTGGCGTTATCGTCATCTTTGCGCTTGCGGTGATATTCCTGCCGATGCTGCTGGACGGGTCCGGCCTGCGCCGAGATCAGCATCAGGTGGTTATCCCGCCGCAGCCGCTGGTCAAGGCGAACCCCGAGTTCGAACGCAAGATAGTCGAGTTACAGGCAAAGGTTGACGCTTTACCGGATTTGGAGTCCCGCTTTATCGACGAAAAATCGAGCGCCGCCAAAATTGAGCGAGCGCAAGAGCCGGCCGCGGAATCGAAAGCTGAGTCGCCGCCAAAATCGGAGCCGGACCCGGCCGCGCCGGTCAAAAAAGGGGGAGATAGCTGGGTGTTACAAGTCGGCAGTTATCAGGATCGCGGCAAGGCGCTGGCGCAGCGCGACAAGTTACGTAAATCCAAGATCGCCGCGGTTTTCATCGAGCAGTTCAAAAATAACGACAAATCCAGTTATCGAGTGCGGCTGGGGCCGTTCCTGAATCGCGATCAGACCCGGGTGGCGCAAAACAAAATCAAGGCCAAGCATGACATAGATGGCATTATCATGAAGTATGAAAGATAATCCGCTTTTCGCCGCATCGACTGACGCTTTGACATATACGACTATATCTGTTGCAACCCCCCATTCTTTACCCTGCAGGCAAGGACGACTATGAGTTGGCTTGATCTGGTGATTATTGGGATTATCGCGTTATCCGCGCTCATCAGCCTGATCCGTGGGTTTGTCAAGGAGTCGATTTCCCTGGTTAGCTGGATCGTCGCGGGGGTGCTTGCGCTGCGTTATTTTCCTGCCCTGGCGGAACTGTTGGAGCCGTTTGTGGAAGCGCCCATGATCAGGGATGCCGCGGGATTTGCCATAATATTCATCTTCTCCCTGGTGGTCGGCGCCAGCGTCAACTTCATCATGAGTCAGCTGGTGTCTAAAACGGGCTTAAGCGGTACCGACAAGGCGCTTGGCGTGGTCTTCGGCGGTGCCCGCGGTCTGTTGATCGTGACCATGGTAGTATTGCTTGCCAGCCTGACGCCGATGCCCGAAGCGTCGTGGTGGCAGGACTCGGCATCGATTGGTTTTTTTCAACAACTGGCGGAGTGGTTGAAAGGCATCATTCCCGCAGACGCGGCGGATAAATTCAATCTTTGATCAGCGCGGGCCGAGGTAACGAAGTATGTGCGGAATAGTCGGGATAGTCAGCCAGCGAACGGTGGCGCAGACGATATACGATGCCCTGCTGGTGCTGCAGCATCGAGGACAGGACTCGGCGGGTATCGTGGTAAGCGACCACAACAAATTGCACCTGCGCAAGGACAACGGCCAGGTCAGCGATGTTTTCCATACCCGGCATATGCGCAAGCTGACCGGAACCATGGGGATCGGCCATGTGCGATACCCGACCGCCGGCTGTTCCTCGACCGCCGAGGCGCAACCGTTTTATGTCAATTCGCCCTACGGGATCACCCTGGCGCATAACGGCAATTTGACCAACGTGGAACAATTGAAATCTGAGCTATACCAGTCGGATTTACGTCATATCAACACCGAGTCCGATTCGGAGGTCTTGCTCAATGTATTTGCCCACGAGCTGCAGAGTTGCGGTAGCCTCAGCCTGACTCCGGAAGAAATTTTCACGGCGATCACCGAAACCCATAAGCGCATCGAAGGGGCTTACGCAGTGGTCACGATGTTAACCGGCAAAGGCATCGTCGGATTTCGCGATCCCTGCGGAATTCGGCCCCTGGTTTACGGCAAACGTGAATCGAAACACGGCTGTGAGTACATGATCGCCTCGGAAAGCGTGGCGCTGCAGGCATTGGGATTCGAGCTAAGTGGTGATTTGCGGCCTGGAGAAGCGATTTATATCGATGCCGAGGGTAGTGTACATCGACGCCAGTGCGCCGCCGTGAGCAAACGCAGGCCTTGTATTTTCGAATATGTTTACCTGGCCCGGCCCGACTCGATTATCGACGACATCTATGTCTACAAGGCGCGCCTGCGCATGGGCGTCAAACTCGCCCGCAAAATACTCAGGCATATGCCGCAGCATGATATCGATGTGGTCATTCCGATCCCGGACACTAGCCGCCCCGCGGCGATAGAACTGGCGTTCCATCTAGGAGTCAAGTTTCGCGAGGGATTCATCAAAAACCGCTACATCGGGCGTACCTTTATCATGCCAGGACAAACTCTGCGCAAGAAGTCGGTGCGCCGCAAATTGAATCCGATAGATATCGAGTTCAAGGGTAAAAACGTTTTACTGGTGGACGATTCGATTGTGCGCGGCACTACTTCCAAGCAAATCATACAAATGGCCCGCGAAGCCGGCGCCAACAAGGTTTATATAGCGTCGGCGGCGCCGCCGGTGCGTTATCCGAATGTTTACGGCATCGACATGCCGGCCGCGCAGGAGTTGGTAGCGCACGATCGCAGCGAAGCCGAAGTTTCCGCCTACATCGGCGCCGATTGGTTGATTTACCAGGACCTGGATGATCTTATCGACGCCGTGCAGGAAGGAAATCGCAGTATCAAAAAATTTGATTGCTCCTGTTTCGATGGCAAGTACGTAACCAGGACCGTGGACGAAGACTATCTCGATAAAATCAGTAATCTGCGCAACGATGCGGCGAAGAAGGCCAGCGACGAGCAAATGACCGTAATCGGGATGGAATTGCACAATAACGCTTGATGTTGTGGCAAGACGTCAAGCAGCAAATCGCCCCCAGGCTGGGCGTGAGTTCGGCTTTGGCGGACGAGCGCCCGATCATCTTCATTGACTCGGTTCTGCAAAGACTGGATTGGATCGATATCGATCCCGCCGCTCGGCGTAGCTATCCGATCTCCACCGCGGCCAACGGCTTGGGTAACCAGATAGATTCCTGCAAGACGCCGCTCGGGATTCACCAAGTACGCCAGAAGATAGGCGCAGGGCAGCCCAGCGGCATGGTTTTCGAGGCGCGCGAGCCCACCGGCAGGATTGCCCGCGATCTCGATAATCGTGACCGCGACGAAATAACGTCGCGAATCCTGTGGCTAGACGGACTGGAACAGGGGGTCAATCGTGATGGCGAATGCGATACTTTTTCCCGCTACATCTATATCCACGGCACCTCGGACGAAAAGCGCATCGGCCAACCGGTTTCGGCGGGATGCATCCGCATGAACAACGCTGATGTCATCGAATTGTTCGAAGACGTTCTGGTCAATGACCTGGTGCTGATTCAATAGCTGTCGCGTCATAAGCACAGCATAGCTTGACATCCCCGAGCCTTCAGCCTATTGTTTTGCTGCGGCGCTAATTTGTTACTCGGCTTGCAGGCGCCCCGGGACCCCGATACCGGTTTCGAATATAAATTTGCTAAAGAGGGTGGTCCAGAAATCCTTCCG
Organism: Olavius algarvensis Gamma 3 endosymbiont; assembly: GCA_001735895.1. Lineage (GTDB taxonomy): Bacteria > Pseudomonadota > Gammaproteobacteria. The sequence goes on from DS021198.1 coordinate 852,431, forward strand.
TACCTATTCCCTCCCGAGTTTTTCGATATTGGAGAAACTCCGTGATAAACGACACATTAGGTTTTGATACGCTGGCCGTCAGAGGCGGGCAGCAGCGTACCTCGGAGCTCGAGCACAGCGAAGCCATTTTCGCGACATCGAGTTTCGTTTTCGAAACTGCGGCGCAGGCTGCCGCGCGTTTTGCCGGCGATGAACCGGGGAACATTTATTCACGCTTCACCAATCCGACGACACAGGCCTTCGAGCGGCGTCTGGCCTTGATGGAGGGCGGCGAAGCCTGTGTCGCCACCGCTTCGGGCATGGCCGCCATCATGAGCCTGTGTGTGGCCTTGCTCAAGGCCGGGGATCATATCGTCTGTTCGCGCTCGGTATTTGGCACCACCACCACCCTGTTCGACAAGTATTTGCCGAGATTTGGTATCGACACCCGTTTTGTCGACATGAACGATATGCAGGAGTGGCAACGAGCGATTCACCCCAATACGCGATTATTGTTTCTGGAAACGCCATCCAACCCCCTGATCGAAGTGGCCGATATCAGGGCCCTGGCCGACCTGGCGCATGAAAACGACTGTCTGCTGGTCGTCGATAACTGTTTCTGTACTCCGGTGCTGCAGCGGCCGCTTGATTTTGGCGCCGATCTGGTGGTGCACTCGGCTACTAAATACCTCGATGGACAGGGCCGAATTGTCGGTGGCGCGGTCGTAGGACCCCGGCAGCTAGTGGCCGAGGAGATATTCGCTGTACTCAGGACTACCGGCCCGAGCCTGAGTCCGTTCAATGCCTGGGTGGCGCTGAAAGGGCTCGAGACCCTGAGTCTGCGTATGCAGGCGCATTCGCAGCAGGCCATGCAACTGGCCGACTTTCTGCTGCAACAGCCCGGGGTCGAGCAGGTTTATTATCCCGGGTTGGAATCGCATCCCCAACATCAGCTGGCGTGCACGCAACAGCAGGGTTTCGGCGGCGTCGTCTCGTTTGTGCTCAAGGGCGGCAGAGAGCATGCCTGGCGGGTGATCGACGCCACCCGGATGTTATCGATTACCGCCAACCTCGGTGACGTGAAAACGACGATTACCCACCCGGCAACCACCACGCACGGGCGCGTCAGCGATGAACTCAAACGGCAGGTCGGTATTACCGAGGGTTTGGTTCGAGTCGCGGTAGGTCTGGAAAACATCGAGGATATCGTCAACGACCTGGCGCGGGGACTGGATGCCTGATTTCTACCGGCGGGTCGAAGCCGCGCTACTGCAGCAGGACGCAACCGTTAAATGTAAGCTGACCGGATTACTGCGGCAAAGCTGGGAGCAGGGATGCGATCCCGGCGATAGCGATACGGAGATCCTGCCGATAGACGATCCCGGCCGGCCGGAAAAACCCGAGCTGGTCGATCCGCGCCGGCTGCAGCGCCGCGGTTTTGCCTGCGAGGCCGGACGTATACGCTTGCTGCATGCGTTTGCACATATCGAGTTTAACGCCATAAATATCGCGCTCGATGCGGTTTATCGATTTCGAAATATGCCGCGTCGATTCGTCGCCGACTGGCTATTGGTGGCGACCGAGGAAGCCCGGCATTTTCAGCTGCTGGCGACGGAATTGGAAACTCGCGGCAGCTACTACGGCGCCTGCCAGGCGCATCGCGGCCTGTGGGATATGGTATGTAAAACCCGCGACAATCCGTTACATCGGATGGCCCTGGTGCCACGCGTAATGGAAGCCCGAGGACTGGATGTGACGCCGGCAATGATTGCCAAGTTCAGGCAATTCGATGATGCGGCCGCGGTCGAGATTCTGGAAGTCATTTACCGTGACGAAATCGGGCATGTGCGCATCGGTAATTACTGGTTTCACCGGCTATGCGAGGAACAGGGCCTGGATGCGGAGCTGACGTTTCGAGAGCTCATCGGTTTATACATGGGGGGTAAGCTGCGTGGTCCGTTTAACCGGCCGGCGCGCCTCGAGGCCGGATTCCGCCAGGCAGAGCTCGAGGCACTCGAGCAGGACGGTTAAACCGGTTGGACTCTCGGGTCCACCAGTTTGAATCCCCGCTGTCGATTCCAGCTCAGATAACTGGGCCCGGGATTCCAGTCACCGAGTACGTATCTCACCAGAGGCGCATCGTATCGATGCACCGCGGGTCGATGGGTATGCCCGTGAATGATCGTGTCGACACGGTTTTGCCGAAAACAGTCCAGCACCGCCGCGGCGTTGACATCCATGATGTTCGATTCTTTTTGCGCCATTGCCGCGACGCTGTCACTGCGCAGCCGCGCCGCAACACGCTGGCGCTCGACCAGCGGTTGAGCGAGAAATTCGGTTTGCCAGGCGGCGGAACGCACTTTAACGCGAAATTGCTGGTAGTCGTGATCATCGGTGCAGAGGATGTCGCCGTGCAGCAATAGCACCCGTTCAGATCCGAGTTGTAATTGCTGCGGCTCGTCCAGCAAAGTCAGGCCGACGCGCGCGGCAAATTCCTGGCCCAGTAAAAAATCCCGGTTACCCGCGATGAAATAGACCGGTATCCTCGCCGCCAGTGCCCGGAGTGAATCGATCACAGGTTGTTTCGTGGCCGCCGGATCGTCGTCGCCGAGCCAGACTTCGAACAAATCGCCCAGAATATAGAGATGACTCGCTGCGGCGGCGCGTTGCTCCAGGAAGCGCGTGAGCGCGGCCGCGATTTCAGGGCGCCCGGGATCCAGATGGCAGTCGGAAATGAACAGGTATTCTGCGTTCATACCCGGTTGCCGGATTTACTGGCGACTGACGCCGGTGATGGTAATGGTATCGATAGGCACGTTTTGATGCCCGCCCTTGTTACCGGTTGGCACCTGTGCGATTGCGTCGATGATATCCATGCCCTCGATTACCTTGCCGAATACTGCATAGCCCCAACCCTGCATCGTCTCGCTGCTAAAGTTCAGAAATTCGTTATCGGCATGATTGATGAAAAACTGCGAGGTGGCCGAATGCGGATCGCTGGTACGCGCCATGGCAAGCGTGCCACGATCGTTTTTGAGACCGTTAGCAGCTTCATTTTCAATTGGCGCGCGTTTGCTGGGCTTGTCCTGCATGTCGGCGGTAATACCGCCGCCCTGGATCATGAAATTGGGGATTACCCGGTGAAAAGTGGTGTCGACAAAATAACCGTCATCGACATAGGCCAGGAAATTCTCGCTGCTGTTAGGTGCGTTTGCCATATCGAGCTCGATCGTAATATTACCCATTGTGGTTTCGATCAAGACGGTCGGATTGGCTGCCGTTGCTTCATTCATTGCTTTGTCACCTTTGATGTTGGGATAGAGTACCAGGGAAAGAATAGCTGCCAGCACGACCGCAATCGGAAGTAGCGTTTGTTTCATCAGCATTCCAGTTATTAACAAACCAGCGGATTCTACTGATTTGTCCGCGCTTAGGGAAGTCGGGCGTCAATTAACGGTTTGACTCGAAGCATGCTTCTTTTAAACTCTACCGCTTGATTTCAACCGCTCGAATAACGACCTAATGCTGACCATATATAATAGCCTGAGCAACAGGAAAGAAACCTTTGAACCTATAGTTCCCGGGCAGGTTCGCATGTACGTCTGCGGCATGACGGTATACGATTATTGTCACATCGGGCATGCACGGGTGCTGGTGGTGTTCGACGTGATCTACCGATTTTTGAGGCATCTCGGTTATGAGGTTACTTACGTACGCAACATAACCGATATCGACGACAAGATTATCGAGCGCGCGCGCGAAAATAACGAAGAATACTTTCATTTAACCGAACGATTCATCGAGGCGATGCACTTGGATGCCGATGCCCTGGGCGTGCTGCGCCCCGACATGGAACCCTGTGCTACCGATACCATTGAACCGATACTCGAAATGATCGAAAAACTGGAGCGGCTGGGGTATGCCTATCAGGCAGGTAACGGCGACGTGTATTTTTCGGTCGCCTTGTTCGATGGCTACGGCAAGCTGTCGGGCAAGAAGATCGACGAATTACGCGCCGGTGAACGGGTCGATGTCGATGCGGGTAAGCGCGATCCGCTGGATTTCGTATTATGGAAATCGGCCAAACCCGGTGAACCCAAATGGCCTTCTAAATACGGCGATGGACGACCGGGTTGGCATATCGAATGTTCGGCGATGTCGAATAACCTGCTGGGTAATCATTTCGACATTCACGGCGGTGGTCATGACTTACAGTTTCCTCATCATGAAAACGAGATTGCGCAAAGCGAATCATGCAATGGCGAGAAATTTGTCAACTACTGGATACATAACGGCTTCGTGCAGGTTAACCACGAAAAGATGTCGAAGTCGCTGGGCAATTTTTTCATGCTGCGCGAAGTGCTCGATACTTACCGTGCCGAAGAGATTCGTTATTTTATAGTCAGTAGCCATTACCGTAGCCAGTTGAATTATTCCGAGGACCAGTTGGACAATGCGCGCGCGGCGCTGCAGCGTCTTTACGCGGCGCTGCAGGATACCGAGCCCAGGGATTTTCCGGAGAATAGTGAGTACCGACAACGTTTCGACCAGGTCATGTGTGACGATTTCAATACCGCGGGTGCGCTGGCGGTGCTGTTCGACCTGGTACGCGAGATCAATCGCGCCAAAGCTGAAAACGCTGACGAAAAACACGGCCTGGCGAGCCAGCTGCGTTTCCTCGGCGGGATTATCGGCCTGTTGCAGGCCGATGCCGACGAGTATCTCAAATCGACGCCTGGACAAGGGGGTAACGGCCTCAGCGATACCGCGATCGACGAACTCGTCGAGCAGCGCTTGCAGGCGCGAGCCGCCAAGGATTGGGCCAATGCCGACCGCATTCGGGACGAATTGGCTGCCGCCGGTATCGTCATCGAGGATGGCGCACAGGGAACCCGCTGGCGCCGGTCTTAGACTGATTTAATCGAATCTAAAAATCGGGTCGTGGGTGGCCGGGATTTCCGGCGCCTATTCAATTGACGTCACTTTTTGATCGGCGTAAGATTGCGCGCCTTGCAATCCGACGCCGACGGAGTCGGGGAGCACTCGGGGTGTAGCGCAGCCTGGTAGCGCAACTGCTTTGGGAGCAGTGGGTCGGGAGTTCGAATCTCTCCACCCCGACCAAATTTGGATAATTCTGGTATCATTCGGAGCTGATATCGAATAGCCGCAAGGCAGATGGGATAAGCAAAAGTGTCCCGTTGATAGTATTAAGAGTGCATTTCTCGCGGTTTGATTTTAGCGCCCGTAGCTCATTTGGATAGAGCATCGGCCTTTGAGCGCACATGTATCAGGTGTGCAAGTAGGAGCCTTTATGGGGAAACGAAACCCATAGAGTGGATCGCACTGTATCGGGGAAACCTTAACAGTAGGCCGAAAGTGGCTGAGCTGATGGCAATCCCGAGGAAACCTGTGGTTGACCCATCCGTTGGGCGTATGTAGCATGATTTTCGTGCGCCAAACTTGGGATGGTGTCCGCCCCGGAGTTTTGAAGGCTCGGGCGGTTAGCTCGAGGGTAAAAACACCGCGAATTAATTACCAGGCGACAGGTCAAATTGACGGCTGGTTTTCGAAGGGTTCCGTAGAGACTATACGTGCGACACCTGAAATGGTGAAGAGATAGTCCAGACCACAAACTTAAGGATGAGGCGTCGAAAGGCGTAGTTGGTAAGCTAAGCCGAGGGTAGCAGGTTCGAATCCTGCCGGGCGTGCCATTTTATGGTGGGCGTAGCTCAGTTGGTAGAGTGCAAGATTGTGATTCTTGTTGTCGCGGGTTCGATCCCCGTCGTCCACCCCATATCCACGGCGCCTGCAATGCAGGCGCCGTTGCCTATGGCCCCGAAATTACTGGTTAATCCGGCGATCAATTCTATAATTGTCGGTTAAATACACTGCGCGAAAGTGGCGGAATTGGTAGACGCGCCAGATTTAGGTTCTGGTATCTTAACGATGTGAGAGTTCGAGTCTCTCCTTTCGCACCATTACTTCGGAATTAAGCTTGAATTGATGCCACCGGCGCTTCCAGTCGTGGATTTTGCAGCTGTGATCGAGCGCCAGACGCAATTCTCCCTTCTCGCAATTATGCTCCGCCGGAGCAATTCCGATCGGCTCGAAATGGCGTAAAAACTGGCTGACAACTTGTGCTGACGTGGGTATAATCCGCGCCACTTTGGGCATCGCCCGGTGTCGCAACACTTCTCCGATATCGGCACTTAAGTTTGACCGGTCGTATTATAAATTGTCTCTCAGCTAAAATTCACGAGATTTCAACATGCAAGTATCAATCGAAACCCTTGAGGGTCTGGAACGCAGAATGACGGTGCAAATTCCGTCCGAGCGTGTTACCGCGGCGGTGGAAAAGAAACTCAAGGATTTGAGTAAAACGGTCCGCATCGACGGATTTCGTCCTGGCAAGGTGCCGCTAAAAGTGGTGCAGCGAAAATTTGGCGGTCATGTTCGCCAGGAAGTGATCGGCGACGTCATCGAGTCGAGTTACCAGGAAGCCCTGATCCAGGAAAAGGTGAGGCCTGCCGGAATGCCCAGCATCGATTCGGTCAACAGCGAAGAAAAGCAGGATATGTCGTATACCGCGACTTTCGAAGTTTATCCTGAAGTCGAACAGCTCGAACTGGCGAGCATCGAGGTGGAAAAACCGCTGGTAGAAGTGACCGACGCGGATTTCGAAGACATGTTGCAAAAGTTGCGAGAACAGCGCAAAACCTGGAAGGAATGCAAGTCCGCCGCGCAGCAGGGATATCAGGTTATGGTCGATTTTGAAGGGCGCATAGATGGCGAGATATTTGAAGGCGGCGCCGGCAAAGACATGGCGGTCGAAATCGGAGCCGGACAGATGTTGCCCGAATTCGAAGCCGGGCTCGAGGGTATCAAGGCAGGTGAGGAAAAAGACGTCGAAGTCAATTTTCCAGAGGACTATCATGGCGCGGATGTCGCCGGGAAAACGGCCGTATTCACCCTCAAGGCAACCCGGGTTTCGGAGCCCGAATTGCCCGAACTGAATGAGGAGTTCGCTAAAGGTTTCGGTATCGAAGACGGTGACCTCGATAAAATGCGCAGCGATATTCGAGCAAATATGGAGAAAGAGAAAGACGATCGACTCAAGCTGGATTTGAAGAACAAGGTGATGTCAGGCCTGCTCGAAAACAATGTTATCATCGCCCCGAGCGCTCTGGTTGCCGAGGAAATCAAGTCGCTGCGCGCGCAGGCCATGGAGCGCATGGGAAAGAATTCCGCCGAACTCGACGAAAACACTCTGCCGGACCAGTTGTTCAGCGAAGAAGCAACCCGTCGGGTGCAGCTTGGATTGCTGATATCTGAAGTGATCCGTCAAGAAAAAGTCGAGATCGATCAGGCGCTTGTCGATTCAGCCATCGAGGATATGGCGATCGCTTACGAACAGCCCGATCAAGTCCGCGATTACTACCGGCAAAACCAACAAGCGCGCGCGGGCCTGGAAAGCATGGTGCTTGAAGATCAGGTTGTCGCCCATATTTTGGAACAGGCCAAGGTTGTCGATAAAGCGGCGAGTTTCGAAGATTTGATGAACGGTAAGCTTTAATTTCGACTATCTTTAAATTCATCTATAGAGATCCCGGTACCCCATGAAAGATAACCTCCGAAATGCCGAAATCAGTTCGATTATGACTGGATACCCCGAGCCGCGGGCGAACCTCGTGCCCATGGTGGTAGAGCAATCCGCGCGTGGCGAGCGCGCCTACGATATCTATTCTCGATTGCTTAAGGAGCGCGTTATATTCGTAGTCGGTCCGATCGAGGATCACATGGCCAACCTGATCGTGGCGCAGCTGCTGTTTCTCGAGTCGGAGAATCCGGACAAGGATATATCGCTCTATATCAACAGCCCGGGCGGATCGGTGACCGCAGGGCTTGCGATTTACGACACGATGCAATTCATCAAGCCGGACGTGAGCACCCTGTGTACCGGCCAGGCTGCCAGCATGGGGGCGATCCTGCTGGCCGGTGGCTGCGACGGCAAACGTTACGGTTTGCCGCATTCGCGCGTCATGATCCATCAACCGCTGGGCGGTTTCCAGGGGCAGGCGAGCGATTTCGAGATTCATGCCAAGGAGATTCTCGCGGTGCGGGCGAGGCTCAACAAACTACTCGCCGGGCATACCGGTAAGAACGAAAGTAACATCGATAGCGATACCGAGCGCGATAACTTCATGAGTGCGCAGGAATCCGTGGAATACGGAATTATCGATAAAGTTTTGTCATCGCGTGCCGACCCTGATGAGAAAGGTGCCACAGAATAGATAATCTTATGCACGTAATCTGTGGGTCGTTGATCAAAATGCGTTTTTTTCGGTTGTGCTTGACGGATTGGTCTAATATTATCGATTCAACTGGGCGCTGTTTTCGATAGTTGTGTATGAGTGACGATAGATCCAAGAATAAGGATGAAAAGCTGCTTTATTGCTCGTTTTGCGGCAAGAGCCAGCACGAAGTGAGAAAACTGATCGCCGGACCATCGATTTTCATCTGTGACGAATGTGTGGATCTATCATTCGCGAAGAAATCCACGAAAGCGGCGAGGACGCCGAAAGCAAGCTGCCGATACCCCACGAAATATTCAAGGTGCTCGACGAATACGTCATCGGTCAGAGTCGCGCCAAAAAAGTGCTTTCGGTTGCGGTTTACAATCACTACAAACGCCTCGAGGTCGGGCATGTCAAGGACGATATCGAACTGTCCAAAAGTAATATTCTGCTGATAGGCCCAACCGGCTCGGGTAAAACCCTGCTGGCCGAAACGCTTGCCAGATTGCTCAATGTGCCATTCGCGATAGCCGATGCGACCACGCTGACCGAAGCGGGATATGTCGGTGAAGATGTCGAGAACATCATCCAGAAACTGTTGCAGAAATGCGATTACGACGTCGAAAAAGCCCAAACCGGCATCGTATATATCGACGAAATAGACAAGATTTCACGCAAATCCGACAATCCTTCGATTACCCGTGACGTATCGGGTGAGGGTGTACAGCAAGCCTTGTTGAAATTGATCGAGGGTACCATTGCCTCGGTACCGCCGCAGGGTGGACGCAAGCATCCGCAGCAAGAATTTTTACAGGTCGATACCGGCAAAATCCTGTTTATCTGTGGGGGCGCCTTTGCCGGTCTCGACAAAGTCATCCTGAATCGCTCCGAAAAGGGTGGCATCGGTTTCGGCGCCGACGTTAAAAGCAAGGACAAAAAGGATTTGTTCGGCGAGGTGATTAGCAAGGTCGAACCCGAAGATTTGATCAAATATGGATTAATCCCCGAATTTGTCGGTCGCCTGCCGGTGGTGGCTACGCTCGAAGAACTGGACGAAAATGCGTTGGTGCAAATCCTGACCGAACCCAAGAATGCGATTACCAAGCAATACCAAAAGATGTTCGAAATCGAGGGTTGCGAAATCGAGTTTCGGACTGATTCACTCGCCGCGGTGGCCAAGAAGGCCATGGAGCGCAAAACCGGTGCGCGCGGGTTGCGCACGATCCTGGAAAACACCCTGCTGGAAATCATGTACGATTTACCCGCGATGGACAATGTCAGCAAAGTCGTTGTCGATGCCGCAGTCATCGAAGGCCATGCCCAGCCCTATGTGATCCACGAAGGTGGGGAAATGCAGCGCGTGGCTTCCGACGAATAGGCCTCGGCCGCAGGTTGAGAGCCGGGTTGAAAACGGAATTTCGACACCCATATAGACTCGGGACTCGAGCATAGAGGCATTTATGTCAGACTTTGAAAATAATCTTCTAGCGGAACAGCAGGAAAGGCAATTGATCCCGGTTTTACCGCTGCGCGATGTGGTGGTCTATCCCCATATGGTAATCCCGCTTTTTGTTGGCCGCGAGAAATCGATACTCGCGCTCGAAGCCGCGATGGCAGATAACAAAAAAATTCTGTTGCTGGCGCAGAAAAACGCCGAAGTCGATGATCCCGGGCAGCTGGATCTGTACCAGATCGGAACCTTGTCGACGATACTGCAAATGCTCAAACTTCCCGACGGGACGATTAAAGTGCTGGTGGAAGGAGGCGATCGCGTTATGGTCGATAGCCTGTTGGAGACCAACGAGTATTACTCCGCTGCGGTCAAGCTGTTGGAAAAATCCAGTTTGGTCGACGATCGCGAAGCCGAAGTGCTGCTACGATCGGTGTTGAACCTGTTCGATCAATACGTCAAGCTGAACAAAAAAGTGCCCCCTGAAATTTTGACTTCGTTGTCGGGCATCGACGATCCCAGTCGACTCGCGGACACCATCGCCGCGCATATGTCCTTAAAACTGGATGAAAAGCAGGAAATCCTGGAAATCCAGGATCCGCGCGAACGCATCGAACACATCATGAGTAAAATCGAAGGTGAAATCGATTTGATGCAGATCGAAAAACGCATCCGCGGCCGGGTCAAGCAGCAAATGGGAAAAAGCCAGCGCGAGTACTATTTGAATGAGCAGATGAAGGCGATTAAAAAGGAACTCGGCGACATGGACGATGCGCCCAATGAAGTCGAAGACCTGCAACAGAAAATCGAAGAGTCGGGTATGCCTAAAGAGGCGCGGGAAAAGGCCGATTCCGAACTCAACAAGTTAAAAATGATGTCGCCCATGTCGGCGGAAGCCACCGTCGTGCGTAACTACATCGATTGGTTAGTCAGCGTTCCCTGGAAGAAAAAATCGAAGATCAGGCGTGACCTCGCACAGGCCGAAAAGGTATTGGAAGAGGACCATTACGGACTCGAGAAGGTCAAGGAGCGGATTCTCGAATATCTCGCGGTGCAGCAGCGAGTGCGTAAATTGAAAGGTCCTATCCTGTGCCTGGTCGGACCTCCGGGTGTCGGTAAAACTTCGATCGGCCGTTCCATCGCCCGCGCCACCAACCGCAAATTTTCGAGGATGTCGCTGGGCGGTGTGCGTGATGAATCCGAAATCCGGGGTCATCGTCGCACTTACATCGGCTCGATGCCGGGCAAGATAATCCAAAACCTGTCGCGGGTAAAAGTCAGAAACCCGCTGTTTCTGCTCGACGAGTTCGATAAGATGGCGATGGATTTTCGGGGCGATCCGGCCTCGGCCTTGCTCGAGGTACTCGATCCGGAACAGAACAATACCTTCGCGGACCATTACATGGAGGTTGAATTCGATCTCTCGGATACGATGTTCGTCGCGACTTCGAACAGCATGAATATTCCCGGCCCTCTACTTGATCGTATGGAAGTCATCCGGATCCCGGGCTACACCGAGGATGAAAAACTGAATATCGCACTCAAATATTTGATTCCCAAGCAAATCAAGGAAAACGGGCTTAAACCGGAAGAGATCGATATCAAGCAAAATGCGGTGCTGGAGATCATCCAGCGTTACACCCGCGAGGCCGGAGTGCGCAATCTCGAACGCGAGATTTCCAAGATTTGCCGCAAGGCGGTCAAGATAATGCTGCTCAACCCGAGCACCAAGAAGTTGACCATATCCGCGAAAAATATAGAGGAATATCTGGGCGTGAAACGTTTCCGCTTCGGCTCCGCTGACGAAAAAGATCAGGTAGGGCAGGTTACCGGACTGGCCTGGACCGAAGTCGGCGGTGAATTGTTGACTATCGAATCGGCCGTGGTGGACGGTAAGGGTAAATTCGTCCAGACCGGACAACTCGGTGATGTCATGAAGGAGTCGATTCAGGCGGCGATGACAGTGGTCCGCAGTCGCGCGGAAATCCTCGGCGTCAGCCCCGATTTCAATGAGAATAAAGACATCCATATTCACGTGCCCGAGGGTGCAACGCCGAAGGACGGTCCCAGCGCCGGTGTCGGCATGTGTACCGCATTGGTTTCAGCCCTAACTGAAATCCCGGTCAAGGCCGAGGTTGCCATGACCGGCGAGATTACCTTGCGCGGCGAAGTGCTGCCGATAGGCGGGCTCAAAGAGAAACTATTGGCTGCCCATCGCGGCGGGATCACCAAGGTTTTGATTCCGGAGGAAAACGAAAAGGATTTGGCCGAGATTCCGGACAACATTAAAGCCAAGCTCGAAATTATACCGGTTCGCTGGATCGATCAGGTATTGGAAGTTGCGCTTGCGCATCAGCCGACACCGCTACCCGATAGCCCCGGGGCGTCGGCGGAAACTCCGAAGTCCAAGACCAAGGACAAAAAGTCATCAGGAGTCGTGGCCCACTAGCCGATAGTGTAAATAATGCTTTTTATTTAATGTTTTTGGCTTTTTATGGTTGACCCCTAAGTTCGCTGTTGGTTTAATTCGACGCTCTGGACGGGGGATAAAGCGAGCATCAAAAACTCGCGCATAAGCAACGATAACAAGCAAATGTAGACTTGCGATGCCTGTCCGCCTTACGGGCTAAAATTATATCAACTTAAACAAATGGAAAAATCAAATGAATAAATCCGAATTGATTGATGCTGTTGCTGGTGCCGCCGATCTGAGTAAAGCCGACGCTTCTCGTGCTGTCGATGGCGTCATTGGCGCGGTAACCCAGGCGCTAAAATCAGGTGATCAAGTTACCATCGTTGGTTTTGGAACCTTCCTGGTCCGCCAACGCGAAGCACGCGCAGGACGTAATCCCCGTACCGGAGAAACTATCCAGATCAAAGCTTCCAAAGTACCTGCATTTAAGGCTGGTAAAGCTCTAAAAGACGCAGTAAACTAGCGCACTTTTTTAGCTACACTGGGTGCTTAGCTCAGCTGGGAGAGCATCGCCCTTACAAGGCGAGGGTCGGCGGTTCGATCCCGTCAGCACCCACCATCTAATCAGGAGTGGTAGTTCAGTTGGTTAGAATACCGGCCTGTCACGCCGGGGGTCGCGGGTTCGAGTCCCGTCCACTCCGCCATCATTGAATGCGCTCCGCTCGAGCGCTTCATCCAATTGGTAGCTGTAACTAGTGACGACACGATAAATGCTGCAAGCAATTCGAGACAAAGTAACTGGTTGGATTGCCTACGGCATTATCTTTCTGATCAGTATTCCTTTCGCGCTATGGGGTGTCAATTCTTACCTCGGAGGTGGCGAGGTGGCGCCGGCTGCAGTGGTCAACGGCGAAGAAATCACCGCCCGTGATCTCGACCAGGCCTATGCCAATTACCGCCAGCGTCTGGTGCAGCTGTTCGGCGGCGCCATCCCCGAATCCTTTGGCAACGAAAGCATGTTGCGTGGACAGGTCCGGGATCAGTTGATCGAAGAGTTTGCCTTGCGGCAATACATTCAAAAGCAACGCTACCGCATCGGTGATAGCGAATTGAATCGAACCATTCGAGAAATGGACGTGTTCCAGCGGGACGGTCAGTTCGACACGGCGATTTACGAGGCGCAACTGCGCTCGCTTGGGTATTCGCCGCTCGGATTCGAACAAGAGCTCAGGACCACCGGCGCCATGAGGCAGTTCGAGTCCGGTGTTCGAGCGACCGCGTTCGTACTTCCCGATACCGGGAAGCGGTTTTCCAGCCTCAGCAACCAAACCCGTAAAATCAGAACCGTCAGTTTTAGCGCCGATGCGGCGGATATTGAAATCGACGCCGATGAAATCGAACAACGTTATTTAGCCGAGGTCGATCGCTACCGCACACCGGAGCAGGTCAAAATTGACTATATCGAAATCAATCTGGACGATATCAAGCAGAGCATCGAAGTTAAGCTTGACGAGACGCGTGCCCGTTATCGGGATAATCTTCAAGCTTATTCGAGCCCGGAGTTTAGAGAAGCCAGCCATATACTGATAAAAGTGAATTCCGATGAAGACAGCGCGCCTGCGCTCGCCCGGATTACCGACATCCGCCAGCGCATCGTCAATGGTGAAAGTTTTTCCGATTTGGCGGTCGAGTTTTCCGAGGATGCGGGTTCTGCCGGCGATGGCGGAAATCTCGGTGAAATCGAGCGTGGGGTCATGGTGCAGACTTTCGAGGCGGAATTGTTCGCGCTGGAAGTCGATCAAATGAGCGAGCCGGTAAAAACCGGATTCGGCTGGCACATCATAAAATTGCATTCGGTCAGCGGCGGTGAAGTCAAATCCTTCGAGGCGGTGCAAGCCGAGTTGGAAGATGAAATTAAAACCGAGCTTGCCGAAGGTCAGATTTACGACTTGATTGAAAATCTGGCAAACCTGGCCTATGAGCAATCCGATTCCTTGCTGCCCGCAGCCGAACAACTGGATCTGAAACTGGATACCAGCGACTGGTTCAGCCGTATCTCAGGAACCGGAATAGCGGCGGAAAGTCAGGTGCGTCAAGCTGCGTTCTCGGGCGACATTCTGCGGCAAGGCCTCAATAGCGAAGCCATCGAACTGGGTAGTGACCGGGTCGTTTTTATCCGACTCAATGAACTCAAGCCGCCGCAACAGCAGCCGCTCGAAGCGGTTCAGGCAGCAATCAGGGATGAGTTAATCAAGAGCAGGCTAAGCGCGCAGAACCGCAGTACCGGGGCGGCAGGACTGGCCGCAGTAGTGGCGGGACAGTCACTGGATGATTTGGCGCGGGAGTGGTCGGTCGCGGTCGACGACCATGGTTTCGTGGAACGCCAGCAATCCGATATCGACGCTGTCATCCGCAGCCGGGCGTTTAAGATGCCGAAACCGGATGAGGCTGCCGTTTACGACGGCTTGCTGTCCGGTGGTCGTTATGTGATCGTTGAATTGTCTGAGATTCGGTCAGATGACGCCGATGTCGATCAGAAGGCGCTTGACGGACTCTTAGAGGCTCAAAGCAACGCCGAGTACCAATCCGTGGTGAAAATGTTATCGGAGCGTGCAGACGTCGTCAGGACGCCCCTGGAAGAACTTTGATCTGCCCCATTGTCTCGCGCTACTCGGGTACCCCCATACTGACGATGTTGTAGCCGGAGTCGACGTAAATGTTCTCTCCCGTAATTCCCGAGGCGAGATCCGAGCACAAAAATGCACCCGCATTGCCAACCTCCGCAATGGTCACGTTACGTCTTAACGGCGCATTGCTTGCAACTTCGTCGAGTATTTTTTTGAAACTCCCGATACCGGCCGACGCCAGGGTTTTGATCGGGCCTGCAGAAATTGAGTTAACCCGGATCCCTTCCGGACCAAGCGCCGCCGATAGATAACGTACATTCGCCTCGAGGCTGGCTTTAGCAACACCCATAATATTGTAATTGGGCAGGGCTCTTTCCGAGCCCAGATAAGTCATGGTGATGATTGCGCCATTTGTATTTTGCATCATCGGCCTGGCGGCCTTAGCCATCGCGGCAAGGCTATAGGAACTGATATCGTGCGCAATGCGAAAGCCTTCGCGGTCGAGGTTCTCCAGATAGTCGCCGGCGAGCGCTTCGCGCGGCGCGAATGCAACCGAATGCACTAGCGCATCGAGCGAGTCCCAACGGCTTCCCAGCCGGTTGAAAAGAGCGGTGATGTCATCATCGACGCTGACATCGCAGGGCAGTGCGATATCGGAATCGAACTCGGCGGCAAATTTTTCAACCCGCGGCTTTAATTTGTCGTTGGCGTAGCTAAACGCGAGTTCAGCGCCTTCCCGATGCATCGCCTGCGCGATCCCGTAAGCGATCGATCGATTGCTGGCGATGCCGACGATAAGTGCTTTTTTACCGGCTAAAAAACCCATGATTGCCCCCGCAAAATAAATCTATTTTGTCAGCCTCCATGGCTTCATGCAATCCCAAATGACGACCTGAACCTTAACCCCGATTATTAACCCGGCGACCATATATGCCGCCGGGTTGATAGGCTCGAATCATTCTTCCGGGGGGGTTCACAAAATCTGCGCCAAGTTGCGGTCTAGCCGAGAATGAATCGATCCTTTTGCAAAAAGCACGATGGGCGAATACTTTTCTTTTTGTCGGTTGTTAGGTCCGCCGATTACTCTTCGGCGCTAAACAGCGCTGCCAGTTCTTGTGGCAGGTAAGGGCGTCCCTTTTCATTTACCGAAGTACCGGTAATCCGAGCTGACAGCATCAGTGATGCATCGGGTAGGCGGTAGATTTCCTGCTTGAATTCGAAGCGAATCCTGGAAGCCTGACGCAAGCGGCTGCGCACAACAAAGCAATCCTTGCTGGTGAGCGACTTTTTGTAATCCAGCTCCGCTCTGACAACCACCAGATCGATGCCTGCTGCGGTCAACTGCGCGAAACCGATACCACGCGCCAACAAATACTCGTGACGCGCGTGTTCGAGATAGTTTTGATATACACCGTTATTGACCACGCCCTGCATATCGCATTCGTAGTCGCGCACCTTGAATTCCAGCTCGTGAGTGTAAGGCATGATAATCCTGATTCGGTTGCGCTAGATGTTGACACATAAGGAAGCGCTGGACAATTCATCCTGAATTGTCAGAGCACTTAATTAACCCGGCGATATATATTATCGCCGGGTTAATGAAAACAGTTGCATTTTTCTAAAATGCTGTCAGTAATTGTCGTCTTATTGATTACTGCAACGGGATAAGATGATTCTTTCAGATTTCGGAGAACGCTTCCGCGCTTACTCCGGTATTACCCACTTAATGGATGATTTGAGCGAAGGTCTGGCGCAGCCGGGTGTTGTGATGCTGGGAGGCGGTAACCCCGCCGCTATCCCGGAAGTGAAGGCACTATTCGATCGGGTGATAGCGGAGCTGCACGCATCAGGCCGGTTGATCGATACCTTGTCGAACTACGATGGGCCTCAGGGCAAGACCGGTTTTCTGGAAACACTCGCCGATTTTTTGCGACGGCAGTACGGCTGGAACATCAGCAGCAAAAATATTGCGTTGACCCATGGTAGCCAGAGTTCTTTTTTTATCTTGTTCAACTCCTTTGCCGGGAAAGCGGGGTCGCTGCAGAAGCGGGTGCTTATTCCATTGGTACCCGAATACATCGGGTATAGCGATGTCGGTATCGAGGACGGGCTGATCACCAGCCAGGAAGCCAGAATTCGAGTTCTCGAAGATGGTTTTTTCAAGTACCAGGTTGATTTCGAGCATTTGCAGGTCGATCAATCCGTCGGCTTGATTTGCGTTTCACGCCCGACCAATCCCAGCGGCAATGTCTTAACCGATGCCGAATGCCAGCAGCTCGACCAAATTGCGCGGCGCCACGATGTACCGCTGCTAATCGACAGCGCCTATGGAACGCCTTTCCCGAATATTATTTTCAACGAAGTTAATCCATTCTGGAACGACAACTGCATCGTTTGCATGAGCTTGTCCAAGTTGGGGTTGCCGGGCGCTCGCAGCGGAATCGTAATCGCCAACGAGGAAGTGATACGCTATTTTTCTAACATGACTGCGATTACCAGCCTGGCGCCGGCGGGCCTCGGTGCGGATATCGTCAGCCAGCTCATCGCCGATGGGGTTTTGCTGAATTTGTGTAACGATTTGATTAAACCGTTTTATCAGCGGCGTTCCGAATTGGCGGTCAGCCTGATAAAACAGGCGGTCGATGATCCGCGTTTGCATATCCACAAACCCGAGGGCTCGATGTTTTTATGGCTATGGTTCGAAGAGTTGGGTATCACGACTAGCGAACTTTACCAACGCCTCAAACACAAGGGGTTGCTGGTGGTGCCCGGCAAGTATTTTTTCCCGGGCCAGTCCGCGGCGACAGCGCATGCGGAAAGCTGCATACGAATGAATTTTGTGCAAAGCGAGGACGAGCTGGCGAAAGGTATCGAATTGCTGGCGCAGGAATTGCGCGCCTGTTGGTAGCGCCAGGGCCGGACTACTTGGTCGTATGAATAAACACGCCGTCCCAGTTTTCTCCCGGGGGTTCGCTGCGATAAACCGCGATACGGTTCTGGTAGACTTGGTAGAGTTTGCGCTGCGGATTGGCGCGGTTCAAGTTGAAAAAATCGAGCTCGGCTTTGTCCCAGGACTGGGCGCGAAAATTCATCAGTGCTTTTTTGTAAGCGGTCAGTTCGGAGCTTGTCGATTTTTCCAGATCATTTTTGTGGCCAATCGGTTCAAAAATTGCAACCGGTTCAGTCTTGCCTTTGACTCGTACCAGGTCCAGTTCACGAAATACGAATTCCGGAATCGCATTCTTGGTAGTTTCGCTGACGATGATATTTACGCCGTATTCCTTGGTCAAACCCTCTAGCCTGGATCCGAGATTTACCGCGTCACCCAGTACGGTATATGCCATGCGGAATTCAGATCCCATGTTGCCGACATTCATGTCCCCGGTGTTCAGGCCGATACCGATATTAACCGCGGGCCAGCCTTTCTGTTTAAAATCTTCCTGCATTATTTTGAGTTCGTCCATCATTTCCATCGCCGCGTAAAGTGCATGGCGGGCATGCTCGGAATCGGCCAGCGGAGCGCCCCAGAAGGACATGATTGCGTCACCCATGTATTTATCGATGGTACCCCTGTTTTTGTGGATCACTCGAGTCATCGGGGTTAGCAGGGCGTTCATTAACTGGGTTAGCTGTTTTGGATCCATGCCTTCCGATATAGAGGTAAAGCCGCGCACATCCGAAAATAAAACCGTCATTTCGCGATTTTCACCCTCGAGCGAATATTGCTCCGGGGATTCGCTCATTTCGTCAACCAGTTCCGGCGGGATATAGTGACCGAATAGATGCGCCAACTGGCGCTTACCGCGGGACTCGATGAAAAATCCATACGACATATGCAGCATGAAAAGCAGCAAGATCAGCAACAGCGGGCTCGCCAGCGGCAAAATCAAATTGCTGTTCCAGGCGACAAAGTTGCCGGCCAGCACGACGCCGGTAAGCCCAACCGTGCCGACTGCCGCCAGCAGCGGCGATAACAAGGGGAGTAGCAAGGCCATGCTGACCGCGATAACTACCAGCAATACGAATTCGTAGCCGATCGTCCAGGCGGGTTTGTGTTTGATACGATCGTCGAGAATGCCGGAAACGATATTCGCATGTACTTCTACCCCAGGATATATATTTTGTACCGGGGTGGAGCGCAGGTCGAGTAAACCCGGGGCCGAAGTGCCTACTAGCACTACCTTATCCTTGAGTGCCAGCGGGTCGGTTTCGAGGTTTAGCACCTCATGTGCCGGAATGTAAGGGAAGCTTCCCTTGCGTCCGCGGTAGGGCACGAATACAGCACCATTGGCGTCAACCGGTATGCGATAATTTCTGAGGTTGACGGTTTCGAGTGCGTAGTATTCCTTTCCGCCGCGGGAGCCATCGGTTTCGACCACCAGCTCGACACCGCTAGCACCGAGATGAGATTGAGCGGTGGCTAGCGCCAGAGATGCAAATAGATAACCCTCGAAAGACTGCACCAGCGGCACCCGTCTAAAAACGCCGTCGGCATCGACAAAGGGGTTGTCGAAGTAGCCGCCGGATTTGGCGGATGCCTGCAGTATTTCAAGATTGCCGCCGAAACCGACGGCCTTGCTGATCGGTAAGCGTTCGCTCCATTGTGCGTCCATTTTAGTGAGCGCCGGCGGCAACAGCCCGGTAATACCGGTCTCTCCTTCCTGTAGGTGCGTCTTGAAGTAATACCCGAGCACTACGTTTTTACCTTTCAGGCTGTTGGCGAATATTTCATCATGCATGAGGCTGGGCCGTATTTGTTCCAGTGCCTGCTGATACTGGTCATCGTCTTTAAGCGATGTGTTTGCCAGTTGCTCAAATTTCTCCAGGCCGGAGCTGCTATCTTTCTCGGCGAAAACTATATCGAAACTCACCACGTCGGCTTGATAGTGATTGAATAAATTGTCAACGATGGTGGCCAGCTTATCCCGGCCCCAGGGCCAGCGGCCGACTTGGGCTAACGAATTTTCATCGATATCGACAATGACCACGCGGTCGTCGATTGAATCAGGAAGTGTGAAGTTGAGTCTGGCGTCGTAGGTCCAGTTTTCAAGCTGTTTGATAAACGGGTATTTGTAAATTCCCGAGGTATCGATCAACAGGATAAACAGAATCAGTGCGCTAAATACCAACCTGACTAGGCGCTGTAATTTCATCTGTGCTCACAGGTTAGTTCGGACGAGCAATCTTATGGTTATTATTTGAGATAGAATTCCATTTTTACGCCAGCGACTTCGATTACGTCGTGGCTTTGAAGTTCATGGGCGTTTGATCCGATCGGCGATCCGCCTACTTTCGGTACGCTATTGTTCGGCCCACCGTCCACGTGAATCAGAAAAAATCCTTGCGGACGACGCGTTATCGCGGCCACCTGCACACCGGGTTGACCTATGGTGGTCAAAGCCTTGGTCAATACGAGTTCCTTGCCGGCATTGGCGCCGCTTAAAAGTTGCAGACAAGCTTCCTGGTTCGCCATTGGCGAAGCGGCGGTGGTCGCGGCTTCCGAGGCGATTGCCGCAGAGATTTTCTGTACCGATTTGTCAATTTCCTTACTGCCGGCCGCTTCGGGCATGCCCGCTTCACCCGGACGTATGATCATGGTTTGTTCAAAGTCCTGTTCACCGCCGCCGGATTCGTTCTGATAGGCGATCTGGTATTTGCCAAGGGTAATACTGTCGCCGTTTTCGAGCGCGTGCTTTTTTACCAGCTTGCCGTTGACATAAGTGCCGTTGGTGCTGCCAAGATCCTCCAGGAATGAATCTTCAAGTATGGTAATGACCTGTGCATGCCTGCCGCTGACCGACAGATTATCGATTTGGATATCGTTACCCGGCTTGCGCCCAATTGTAGTGGTTTCATTGACCAGCTGGTACTCGGTTTTCTCGCCCGTGCTTGATGTCGTGATCAGTTTTGCGACCATGTTTTTATCCAGCCTCTAGAGTATTTTCTACTTGGGTGTATTCCGTTAATCGAACCAAGCGGAAAACTTTTTAAACCAGCCCTGCTTAGTCGAAAAATCATCGTCAATTCGGCATAACATTACCGAAATATTATCCTTTCCGCCGTTCTGGTTTGCCTTTGTAATCAATTGCTTGGCAGCTTCTTCTAGATTAGCACTAAATTCCTTAATAGTGTAGTATATATCTTCGTCTTCAACCAGATCGGTTAGTCCATCAGAACATAGCAGATATATGTCATTTTTCAGGACTATATCCTCCTGAATGTCCGGCATGACGATGGGGTCGATACCTAAAGCGCGAGTAACCAGGTTTTTGTTCATCGAATTTCGAGCTTCTTCGGGAGTGTAAAATCCCCGATCGATGAGTTCCTGGAGTAGTGAGTGATCCTTGGTAATTTGCTCCATTTTGTCACTGCGCAGTCGATAGCAACGCGAATCGCCGATATGCGCCAGCGAAAAAGAATTGTTGTAAAACTGTAACACCACGATTGTGGTGCCCATACCCTTGTGTTCCGGATTGGCCTCGGCGTTGGCGTAAACCTGTTCGTTGGCAGAGACAATGGCGTCCTGAATGCAAATCGACTCCATCGAGAAGCCGCTGGTTTCGTCGATATCGCCGCTGGTAATTTCGGGCAGGCGCCGTTGCATTAGGTTGATAATGGAATCGACGGTCATGCTACTGGCGATTTCACCGCCCCGATGTCCGCCCATGCCGTCGGCGAGTACCACCAGACCCAAGCTGCTATCGTAACCGATAGCGTCTTCGTTTTTGCGGCGTACCATGCCCGTATCCGTCAAGCCTATTATTGTTATCTTGTTCTGCAAGTTCATGAAACAGCCAAGGCTAAGTCTTTAAAAACACTTTTAGCGCATTGGCAAATTCAACTCCCGTTTGAAATCGCTGATCAGCATCTTTGGTCAACGCCTTGTTGATTACTACCGATAATGCTTCAGGAATTTCGGCGCGTATGGTTCTGACATCGGCGGCCTCGTCGTTGGTGATTTTGAACATCAAGCTCGCCATCGAATCCGCTTTAAACGGTAACGATCCCGATAGCATCTGGTACAGCATCACACCTAGCGAAAACAAATCCGAGCGCCCGTCGACCTTTTTACCGGCCAGTTGCTCCGGCGACATATAAGACGGCGTACCCAGTACCATGCCGGTTTTAGTTTTGCTCGAATCGGTGATGCGGGCGATGCCGAAATCGGTAATTTTAATCGTGTCCGACTCGGGCTCGTACATGATATTCGCCGGCTTGATATCGCGATGCACCACGTTTTGCTGATGGGCGAAATCGAGTCCTTCGGCGGCGCGCGCGACGATACTGAGCACGCTGCGCATTTTCAGCAAATTGTCGGGCTTGCAGTATCTGGCAAGGTCATGCCCCTTGAGAAACTCCATTGCGATGTATGCCAGGTCATGCTCTTCGCCGGCATCGTAGATAGTGACGATATTGGGATGATTGAGGCGTCCGGCGGTTTCCGCTTCGCGGAAGAAACGTTCCTTGACTTCTTCGAGTTCGTCATCCTCGAACTCCTGCGCCAGCGCCATGGTTTTGATTGCGACCACGCGACTGATCTTCGGATCCCTGCCGAGGTAGACAACCCCCATCGCACCCT
>DS021198.1:875362-912556 GCA_001735895.1 Olavius algarvensis Gamma 3 endosymbiont
GTGCGCCCGCGTGACCACCGCTGCCGCCTAGCATTACGGTTTCTTCCATCTTCTGCGCCCGGTTCATGCGCGATTCGATATCACGGAAACCCTTGTTGTGTTTGGCCATGTACTGGTAAACCGACGTGACCTTGTTGAACTGGCGTTTACGTTCGAAGTCGAGCGCCAGGTTGTACATCGCTTCGAGCACCTGCTCATCCACCGGACTGCATTTTCGAAACTTCTCAAATGCCATATCTAGTTGTCCCTGAGATTGAAACGCAATTCCCAGCATGCGATTACTTTCGGCTGACTCTTCATCCGATCTGGCTTTGCCGCGTTCGGTGACGAGGAAACGTTTGGTGGTAATCAACAGGTAACCAATGGCCAGTAAGGCTCCGGGTGTCATCAACTGAACCCACATCGTATAGTTCGTCATCATCACATAGTGCGTGGCTACGAGCGCGAGCACTAACACCAGAGTGACCACGAAGGCGACACCCGCCTTGAGGCGGGGCATGAGCAGCATCAAATAAAGCATGGCCATCAGGAATGCGCCCATCTGCGCCCACAGGCCCCATTCGGGCGCCGTGAAAAAATCTTCGTTCAGAATACTCGACACCGAATGTGCCAGGGTTAACACCGGTTCCATCGCGGTATTAATTGGCGTGACCTGCGGGGTGCCGACGCCGGTCGCGGTTGATCCGATGAGCACGATTTTGTCTTTGTATTTTTCGAGCGGAATTTTGCCGGTAATAACATCGAAGTAGGAATCGACCTGAAAGGCGGGAGCGCCGGCGTTATCCGAATAGTAAAAGGTGTTCATCTGCAGAAAACTGTCGGTCTTGATTGTCAACGAACCCAGTTCGACGCTCTCCGCCAGATTAACTTTGATTTCGTTAACATCGAGGTTCAGACTCTTGGCGGCAATTTGCAGTGAGATAGACGGGTAAAATCGGTCGTAGTATTGAAGTACCAGCGGTTCCCAGCGGACGCTGCCGTCAAAATCGGGTTTCGAATTCAAATGTCCAACCGCCGCGGCATGGATGCCCAGTTCGGGAATAGGCGGCAACGCGCCCACGGTTGAAAACGGGAACAAACCCTTGTTTTGCGCGGCCACCCGGTCGCGAATCTCGCTCAGTGAATTTTGCAACATATAATCCGGCAGTTCGGCGTCGGGATTGCCTCGGGGAATGCCTTCGATGAAGACTGCCGCCAGCACAACGTTTTTCGAACGTTTGATACTCTCCGCAAGTATCGCATCCGAGTTCAGGGCCTGCTCGGCTTCGAACAGGCGCGACTTCAAGGTTTCGATATCCCGACTCATGCGCGTATTAATACTGGACTGCAGGTAGAATTCGAGAATCTCTTTAACGGCTGGGCTATTACCCTCGAACTCCAGCATCGCCCCGAGGGCGTCGATATCCGCGGGCACATCGTCAAAACTGGCGGTGGAAAAAAAGTCGATCAGATCGCGAATGTGATCCATCCCGGCTTGCCGTTGCGGATCCACGAAAAGCACCGTTTGGCCAATGACCTTGACACCACCTTCGGTGAGTTTATCGATCAGGGCGGCGTGTAAATCACGCGGCCACGGCCAGCTTTCAAAATTGGCGATACTCTCATCGTCGATGGCGATGATCGCAATTTTGTCGGAAGGTTTGCGGTCGGTCGAGCGAACGCCCCAATCGTAGAAAGCGCGTTCGAGTCCATCAAATGAACCTCCGAGTGTCAATACGACAACTACGATGGTAATTGTCAGCCCAGCGATCCAGTCGCTACTCCAAAAACGGGTTTTCATACCGTCTCCATAGTTAAAATTATTATGAGCTGCCCCACGGATTGTTTGGGTTTCCTGCAAGGCATGCGACTGGATTAAACGGAAATCCGAATCGTATAATATTCAATAGTTTGCGCGAATAGCATGAACTGGTTAACAGCTTAAAATCTCCCCGGCCCCTAAATTTATTGCGATGGTTTCAAACTATAGGATTGTATGCCTTGTTTTACCAGGGCTAAGCTCTAAAAAGTTGAGATAGAATAGCAATTTGAATTGCCGGATTTTTCACCTAGAATAGGCTCGATCCGCGCTTAATTATCCAGTCTCCCACTACGGGACAGGTACCATTAAATGTCTGAATTGCTCGATAGAATCGATCGGCTTAACGAGATTGGGATAGCATTGTCCGCAGAAAGCGACACTCCGAAATTGCTCGAGCTGATTATGATGGGCGCGAAATCCCTGACCCATGCCGACGGCGGATCGCTTTATTTCCTGCAGGAAGCTGTCCTCAGTTTCGAAATCATTTCCAACGATTCGCTCGATATTCAGATGGGCGGAACCTCGGGCAATGAGATTGTATTCCCTGATATTCCGTTGGTTGTTGACGGCAATGAAAACCATGGAAACGTCGTTACCCATTGCGTGCTGTCCGGCCAGACGATAAACATAGCCGACGCCTATAACGAAGATGGGTTCGATTTTAGCGGTACGCGTAAATTTGACAGCAACACGGGATACCGCACGCAGTCGATGCTGACTTTTCCGCTGAAGGATCATGAACAGGAAATCATCGGCGTACTGCAGCTGATAAACGCCCGCGATATCGAATCCGGTGAGGTCATCGCATTCAGTGCAATCGACCAGCAGCTGGCCGAATCGCTTGCTTCCCAGGCGGCGGTTGCCCTAACCCAGCGGCGTCTGATATCCGAACTTCAGGTTTTGTTCGAATCGTTTATTCGTATGATCGCATCGGCCATCGATGATAAATCGCCTTACACCGGCGGGCATTGCCGCCGTATTCCAGTGCTGACCATGTTGTTGGCCGAGGCTACGCATCAGACCGAAGTGGGCCCGCTTAAGTCGTTCAAAATTACCGACAAGGATCGCTACGAACTCGAAACCGCGGCCTGGTTGCATGATTGCGGCAAGGTAGTAACGCCCGAATACGTCATGGATAAATCGACCAAGCTGGAAACTATTTACGACCGTATTCATGCTCTGGAAGCTCGTTTCGAGATATTACGCCGTGATGCCGAGATCGAATATCTGCGGGCGTGCATGAACGACGCCGAAGGGCGCTCCGAAGACGAGCTGAGCCGCGACTTTGAACAGCAGTGCCAGCGCTTGCAGCAAGATTTTGAATTTCTTGGTAAGGCCAACATCGGTGGCGAATTCATGCGCGACGAAGATATCGCACGAGTGCAGCGCTTAGCGCAATTGCAATGGAGTGATGCCGCGGGTCAACACAGGCCGCTGTTGACCGATGACGAAGTGGTGAATCTCAGTATTCAACGCGGTACGCTGAATGACGCAGAGCGCAAGGTCATCAACAATCACATTGTTGCCACTATCAAGATGCTCGAATCGTTGCCGTTTCCGAAAAACCTGCAAAACGTACCCGAGTATGCCGGCGGTCATCATGAAAAAATGGATGGCAGCGGGTATCCCCGCGGATTGCGTCGTGACGAAATGTCGGTGCAGGCGCGAATTATGGCAATCGCAGATATTTTTGAGGCCTTGACCGCTAGCGACCGTCCCTACAAGAAGGGCAAGAAGTTATCCGAGTGCTTGAAGATCATGGGATTTATGAAACAGGATGACCACATCGATCCGGATATTTTCGACATATTTATCCGCGAGAGGGTCTATCTGGACTACGCCGAGGAATTTCTGGATCCCGAGCAGATCGACGAAATTGACGAGGCTCTGATACCCGGATTTTCGGGCCGAGCCTAAGCCGCCGGAGCGTTTCGACTCAGCTGGTTTGAAGGTCGCCTGGTTCGGCGGTGTCGACGCCATCCTTTAATACATAGGTAGCGATATCTTTTTCGTTCAGCAGAAATGAAGCGGCTGAGCTGCGGCGACCGGTGTCGCAGTAAATGACATACTTCTTGTCTGTATCCAGCGAATTGGCCTTCATGCGCAGAAATATCAACGGAATGTTGATGCTGCCCTTAATATGCTTGGCTTTGTATTCCGTCGGCAAACGCACATCGAACCAGACCGCGCCCCCATCAACCAGCTTCTTGCCTTCGTCGTAGTCGACCCAATCAAGCAGGGGTTCGTTAAGTAGTGAGTTGAAGTCTTCCTTGTTCAGGCGCATCAGGTGACCATCGGTTAGCATCGTGATAGTCGCATTGCGCTTGCTGTCGGAAATCAACGCCTCTTCGCCAAAACTGTCGCCTACCGATAGCGTTGCCAGCTTGACGCCGTTTGGATTGGCGGGCGTGGATCGGGTTACCAGGCAGCGGCCTTCTTTAATGATGTAAAAAAAGTCGCCTTCGTCGTCCTGCTCGATGACTTTTTCGCCGGGTCTGAAGCTCACCAATTCCATCCGCATGAACATGGCCTGGATGTTGGCCGGAGGGATGCGGTGGAAAGCCCGGGTTTGCAGGATTCGAGTCATCCAGTCGGTTTCTTCGTCTTCTTCGTCAACTGGTTCGACCGAGTAGCTGCCGGTCTGGTCCCAGGTGAGCATGATGTCGAGCATGTCGCTATTGATCTTGGTGACCACGGCCGCTGACTTTGCGCGGGCCGATACCGGCCGTGGAAATCCGTGGCCGATAGGTTGCAAACCATCCGGTGATCCGGCCTTTATCACCTTAACCACCTTTTTGTCCTGCACCAGTTCCAATTCCCCCTGGAGCAGGTAAACGTGTGTTTTCTCCGCATCCCCTTTCTTGAAAATATAGTGACCTTGCTGGACTGGCGTAGCGGTAATTTTTTTGATTAATTCTTGAGCGTTTTCAGGATTCAAAGAATTGATCGGTGAAAAAGACTTTATCTGTTTGGGGTCGATTTCAAGGCTCATATCTTATTCAGGAATCCTTTTCAGGTCGCATAATTAAACGGCTATTTTGGCGCTTGGTACCCGATAAAGCAACTCCTGCGACCAAATAACCTGAAGCCCTGATAACGGTCTTTTTTGCATTATCCCGACTGGCTGGTTATATCCACGTAGAGCTTGAGTTTTTGGCCGGGTTGCAGATATTTGCCGACGCGATTCCAGCGCTTTATATCGGCAACTCTGATATTGAAACGGTCTGCGATGCGGTGCAGCGAATCGCCTTTGCGGACCGTGTAGCGCAACGCATGCAGTGCATTACTGGGGCGTGTCTGATTAATGCTGACTGTCTGTGAGCGTTTGCCCTTGGTCCACACCACCAGCTTCTGGCCAACGCGCAGCGTGTCGATAGGCGCCATTGCGTTCCATTTGGCCAAAGCCCGGGTCGTGACGCCGTATCTTTTGGAGATACTCCACAGGCTTTGCCCGCTACGTACGATGTGAAATTGCTTGCTGCCCGAGCGATTGGTATTTTGTATGCTCGCGATGCGCGAATTCGCACTCAGCGTGTATGTTTTCAAAGACTTGGTTGCTGTCGGGATCATCAGGTACTTGCCGGCGCGAATATTGGTCCCGCGAATTTTATTGACTTGTTTGATCAGCGTAACCGAGCTGCGATACTTGCGTGAGATTTCACTCAGCGTCTCACCGGTTTTTATTTTATGCCGCACCCAGTTGACGCGTTTGCCGGGAGGAACCTTCGCGACTTCGAGTCTGAAGCGATCCGCTTTGCCGCGCGGCAGTAATAGCCGATGCGGGCCCTTGGGTGCTGTCGCCCAGCGATTGAAGGCGGGATTCAGTTGATAAAGCTGATTAATCGATATGTCGGCCAGATCGGCGGCCAAAGCAAGATCAATCTGTCCATCCAGTTCGACAATTTCGTAACTGACTTCATTATTAACCGGTACCAGATCCAGCTGGTATTTGTGCGGATTGGCGAATAATTCTCTGAGGGCGAACATCTTTGGTACGTAATCCCGGGTTTCCTTGCGTATCCGGGTCAGGTGCCAGAAATCCGTGGCGCGTTTACGTTTTTTGTTGTACCGCACGGCACTGCGGATTTTGCCCGGCCCGGCATTGTACGCCGCCAGCGCGAGTTCCCAGTCACCGTTAAACTGGCGCGCGAGACTGTCCAGGTAATTGATCGCGGCGCGGGTTGATTCGATGATGTCGCGACGCCCATCGTACCACCAGTTTTGCTTGAGTCCGAGGAAGCGGCCCGTGGATGGAATAATTTGCCACATTCCGGAGGCGCGGCCGTGAGAATAGGCGAAGGCCTGATAGGCAGATTCAACAATCGGCAGCAGCGCCAGTTCGGTCGGCAGGTTGCGCTGTTCCAGTTCGTCGAGCACGAACGGAAGTATTGGCCGCGCACGTTCCATGACGCGTTGCAGGTAGCCGGGATGATCGAGGAACCATTTGAGCTGGGCCCTCACCCGGCGGTTGTCGACTGCAACCAGTTGTATACCGCTTTGCAGCCGAAACCAGGCGTTATGTTTTCTGCGGGTTGCCTGCAATGAAGCCTCGATAGCGGCGACCACTTCTGATTCGTCCAGCTGTTGTTGCCGCAAGATCATTTCAGCCTGCTCAGCTTCAAACTCGATATTCAGCGCCAGCCTAGCCATCGATTCGATTGCAGCAGATCCGGCGGCATCATGGTTCGCAGTCGCGAGTTGCCCCTGCGCTGCGGCGGCCTCCGAAAAATCATCGAACGATTGAGCTTGAGCGGCGCCGACATCGGATTCCAGATCCAGGGTCACCGGTAGGTCGAGCGCGACAGTCGCCGGGTCTGCGCTACCGGATACATTACCCAGGTTGGCACAGCCCGGCAGCGTGAGCGCCAGCAATGACGCGGCAAGTACTTTCCAGGCCCCGTGGCGGGGCATTTGTTTGAGAAACATTAGTATCGATCGGCCTTAATGGCTAGAATAGTTTAATTGTAACCCCGTATTTGAAACTTTCAAATGAGACTTTGGAAACAAACTACTGAAAGCAAAGGATTTGCCAGTATCGATGACTGGTATCTCGGTGAATCAGGCCAATTTCTGCTCGATGAACTGGAACAGAGAATCAGTCCCATACTAGCGACTACATTTGGTTATTATTCGTTGCAGATCGGCTGTCCGGGCATTGCACAGCGCCTGCAGGAAAGCTGCCGCGTCAAACACCAATTCACGCTCGATGACCTGCGGCTCCCGGCCAAGATACATGCCAACCCATCAATGCTACCAATTGCCTCCGACAGCGTTGATCTGGTAATTTTGATGCATCATCTTTCCAATACCGGCGAACCGCACGCGGTGTTGCGGGAGGCATTCCGTATACTCATCCCCGAAGGCAAGCTGGTGATTATCGACTTCAATCCGACCTCGCTTTGGGGCTTGCGTAATTTCTTTCAATCCTGGTTGGAAAAGGTTCCCTTCAACGGACATTTTTATACCGCTCGGCGCATCGATGACTGGATGCGCTTGCTTGGATTCGATCAGCACCGTTTCTACCGCGTCGGCTATATGCCGCCGATCCAAAAACCATCGATTACGCGCCACTTGAACTGGCTGGAAAAGGGCACCCGCAACTGGTTGCCGGTACTGGGGGCGCTCAATTTACTGGTATACAGTAAGAATATATCGCCCCTGACCCCGGTGCGGCATCGCTGGGTGACGCGCAAAATACTACCCGGCAAAATCGCCCGGCCCAGTGTTGGCCGCGGCATGAAGTATGATCCCTAGATACTGAATGAATACTAAAGTCGTCATGTATACCGACGGGGCCTGTCGCGGTAATCCGGGACCGGGTGGCTGGGGCGTCGTATTAAATTATCAGGGCAAGCGCAAAACGCTGCGCGGTTATGCCGCCGATACCACCAATAATCGCATGGAGTTAACCGCGGTGATCGAAGGTTTGCGCGCGCTAAACCGCGCCTGCATGATCGAAATAAACACCGATTCCAAATATGTCATGCAGGGTATAAACGAGTGGATCGCTAACTGGAAACGCAATGGCTGGAAAACGGCGGCACGCAAACCGGTAAAAAATTTCGACCTTTGGCGCCAGCTGGACGAGGAAGTGACGAGCCATGATATCCACTGGAAATGGGTTAAGGGTCATTCCGGTGTCGAAGGCAATGAGCTTGCCGATCAGTTGGCGAACGAAGCGATCGACGCGGAGACCTCGGCATGAGGCAAATCGTATTGGACACGGAGACTACCGGGCTTGAGGTTAGCCTGGGGCATCGCATCATCGAAATCGGCTGCATCGAGCTGATTAACCGCCGAGTCACCGGGAATCATTGGCATTACTATGTGAATCCCGAGCGGGAAATCGACAGCGGGGCCTTCGAAGTGCATGGAATCAGCAATGAATTTCTGCAGGACAAACCAGGCTTCGCGGAACTGGCCGACGATTTTCTGAGCTATGTCGGCGGCGCGGAACTGGTGATTCACAATGCGGCCTTCGATGTCGGTTTTCTCGACAACGAACTGGCCTTGCTGCAGCCGGCGGCGGCGGCGCTGCGGGAATGCTGTACAGTTCTCGATACGCTGCATTTGGCGCGCCAAAAGCATCCCGGACAAAGGAATAACCTCGATGCGCTATGCAAGCGCTACGATATTGATAATAGTCACCGCAGTTTGCACGGCGCGCTGCTCGACGCGCGCATACTCGCCGACGTTTACCTGGCGATGACCGGGGGCCAGACCAGTCTCGGGCTGGATGCCGAGCAGGGCGGTTCGGCTAATCACGAGCAGGTCGAGCCGCGGCGCATCGAATCCGGCCAGCCGCTGCCGCTATGGCAGGCCGACAACAGCGCACAGCAGGCAAACCGCGAATACATCGAATTCTTAGCCACCCAGCACGACGATCCCGCCTGGAAGTAGGATCATTAACCCGGCGACATATATCGTCGCCGGGTTAATAGCATTTAATACCGTCTTTTTCGCCCGGGTTACTTAATTTCGGTCTTGTAGCTGAACATGTCGCTACGACCCTTGGCGATCCGAATTTCGATTATTTCATTGTCACGTGTATAGGTTTTGCGATGCAGTACCAGCACGGGTGTATTCATTTCGGCTTCCAGGATGCGGGCGGTTTTTTCGGTAATCATTTCCGCGGTCAGCGTTTCCTCAGCACGCACCACCGGGACGTCGTATTTGTCGACCACCAGCGCGTAAAACAAATCCGGAATGTGGATATCTTCGTTTTCGAGTCCGGGCAGGACATCCGCGCGCCAGCGTGAGAATTCAACCATTACGGGCCTGTTCTCGATATAACCCACCCGTTCGATATAAAGCAGATCAGTCGTGTCTGGGACACCCATCTTATTGCAGATTTCGGCGTTACCGGTTTCGATATAACGTTGCGTCGTCTGCTTGTCGATACGTACGCTATCACCCTCGATATCGCCGTAAGACACGTAGTTGAACAAGCTATTGTTGAAATCGATCCGCGAGACGTATGTTCCCTTGCCTTGATGCCGGTATAGCTTGTTTTCCCAAACCAGGTTATCGATCGCTTTCTTCACGGTACCCTGGCTGACACCTAACAAGCTGGCCAGCTGCGGTTCAGACGGGATTAAGTCGCCTGATATCAATTGTCCCGAGTCGATAAGTACGTTGATATGGTCTTCAACGATCCGGTAAAGCGGTTTGGCAGCCTGAATCATATCTTCCTCAATAATTCGTTGACAAATGCCCTGAAATGCGCCAACATCTATCTCAAGTAACTCATATATATGAGTTATATAATATAGCTAAATAATAAATATAACACAAAAGCAGCTTGAGGAGGCCAGACGATGGACTTTATCAACTATTTTGGCAATGTATTTACGCCGTATCACCTGATGCTGCTGCTCGGTGGTACCACGGCAGGATTGATGCTAGGGGCTTTGCCCGGACTCAGTCCCACCATGGCGGTAGCGTTGATCATTCCATTCACCTTTCATATGCAACCCGATAGCGGGTTGATTTTACTCGGCGCCATGTATACCGCGACCGTAGCCGGGGGCGCAATTAGCGCTATCCTGGTAAACGTACCCGGAGCCCCGGCCAATATCGCCACCGCGCTGGACGGGCACGAAATGGCGCGCCAGGGTAGGGCCTCCGAAGCACTTCATTTTTGTTTTTTCAGCTCGTTTGTCGGCGGCATCTTCGGTATCCTGATTCTGATATTTTTTACGCCTCCGTTAGCTGAACTGGCACTCAAATTTGGACCCACCGAACTCTTCTGGATCGCTATTCTCGGCATCACGGTAATCGGTACCATCGGCAGTAAGTCGGTTTTGAAGGGTTTGATGGCAGGCTTGTTTGGATTGGCGATTTCAACCATTGGCGACAATCCCATGCTCGGTGAGCAACGCTTTGTTTATAGCGATCATCTGGAAAGCGGAATTCATATCGTCGCCGCATTAATCGGTCTGTTTGCGTTACCTCAGATACTCACCCTGCTGGAAGAATGTCGTAAAGGCAACCGAGGTTCCATGTATGCACTGAGCCAATCGAGATGGTATCAGTCGATGAATTATAATTTACGCCGGGCCAAGGCG
Source organism: Olavius algarvensis Gamma 3 endosymbiont (assembly GCA_001735895.1). Classification (GTDB taxonomy): domain Bacteria; phylum Pseudomonadota; class Gammaproteobacteria. The sequence goes on from DS021198.1 coordinate 885,731, forward strand.
TTGACGATCGGATCCTTCGTTGGCGCCATCGTCGGCGTTATCCCGGGCGCCGGGGGGCAGATTGCGGGACTTGTCGCCTACGATCAGGTTAAAAAAACTAGCGACAACCCGCTGAATTTCGGTCAGGGCGAACCGGATGGAATCATCGCCGCCGAATCGGCGAACAACGCCATGGTCGGACCCTCGCTAGTACCCTTGCTAACCTTGAGTATCCCCGGCAGTCCGACCGCGGCGGTGCTATTGGGCGGACTGCTCATTCATGGCCTGTTTCCCGGTCCCGACCTGTTCACTATGCATGGCGAAGTGATATGGACCTTCATCGATTCACTAATCGTCGCGCAGGTATTCATGCTGGTGATCGGCTTGTTTTTGAGCCGTCACAGCGGCTGGATTATGAAGGTACCGCCCAACTATATGGCGGCATCGATTCTGGTTTTGGCCGTATTCGGCACCTATAGCATCCAGTCGAGTTATTCAGATGTGTTAATCATGATGGTGCTTGGCGTCATAATGTACTTCGCCAGCAAATTAGGTTTCAGCCCCGCCCCGGTAGTGCTCGGAATCATCCTCGGTCCGATTGCCGAGGACAATTTTCTGCAGGGCAAGTTAATCGGCGAAGCCGGCGACGGCATGTTTAACTATTTCTTCAGTGGCACGATCAACCTGGTGCTAATCTTGGCCACCGTCGGTTCGATCGCGTATAGCGTGTACGCCGGCCACAAGATGAAAAAGAGGGCCACAGCATGATAAATCTGAAAAATATCGAACAGGCCGCGGCCGTTTATGCCCTGATCGCGGCAAGCGTTTTCGCTTTCCTTTCGTTTTACGGCACCGATGGCGAAACCTACTTGTTTCCGCGCATCATCGCGGTGGTGCTTGCCTTGATGTCGGTGTCGCTGTTAATCGCCAACTGGTCATCGAAGAACGACAATCGTTCCGATAGCGGTTATTTCGCCGAAATCTGGCCCGGGATGGTGGTCGGCCTGGTTTTCCTGTTGGTGATGGAAGACCTCGGTTTTTACGTCAGTTCTTTTTTTGCATTCCTGGCCATTTTGCTGCTTTACGGCGTGCGCCCAATCACGGACATCAAGGCTTTGATCATGAAGTCGAGCGCGGCCCTGGCATTCATGGCCATCTTGTATTTTCTGTTCTGGAACGGGTTAAACGTCAGAACCCCGACCGGAATTCTTTTTTAATTCATGGATTTGCAGTAAGTAAGGGATGACTCAATATTTATTCTAAGAGAGGAGGAAGTAATGAAACCAACCAAACTCAAACCATCCAGTGCAATCTTGCTGGCGATGCTAAGCGGAGCTGTCTTGCTCGGCCTGTCAACCGTTACCAGAGCGGAATATCCGGATCGGCCGATAGGCGTCATGGTCGCCTACAATCCGGGGGGCGCAACCGATTTTCAGGCGCGCATCGCCACCCTGGCATCCGCCAAGGAAAAAGACGGGGGATTTGTATCGGTAGGCCAGCCTATTTACGTTATCAACAAGCCGGGTGCCGGTGGGCGTAAAGGTTGGAACTGGTTTGCCGACAAGGCCGCGAAAGACGGCTACATGTTGGCCGCTTACAACGTGCCGCATTTTATTGCGCAATCCATTGTTTTCGATACTAAATACAACGTCGACAACCTGGAGCCGGTGGGTAACTGGGGTGCGGATCCGGCGGTGCTAATCGTCGGCAAGGACAGTCAATTCAATTCGGCCACGGAACTTGTCGATTACGCCAAAAGTAATCCCGGTAAGGTAACCGTCAGCGGCGCCGGTAAATTTGTCGGCCATCATATCGCCCACCTGCAGTTTGAAAAAGCCGCCGGGATCAAGCTTAAATATGTTCCTGGAAAAGGTGGTGTCGGCGCGATGAAACTGGTCAAGGGAGGCCAGGTCAAGGCGGGTTTTAACAACCTGTCGGATGCCGCGCGTGCGGCCACCGACATCAAAATCCTGGCGGTGGCCGACCTCGAACGTCATGATTTCCTGCCCGATGTCCCGACCTTTAAGGAACTGGGAATTTCGGTAGACAATTCCAGCGTCAACTTCCGCGGACTGATGGTACCCAAGGGCACTCCGCAGGCGGTAATCGATCATCTCGCCAAATCGGTTCTGTTCAGGACAGAAAACATCGGCAAGATGAAACAGACCAATTCACCGCGTTCGCATCATGTCTCGTGATGAAGTTATTTCGATGTGGAAGGAGCGACAGACGGCGTTAAGCGAATTGTTGAGAGATCTGAAGTGATTTATTTCAACCGCGACGGGTCAGCGCTTCTGACCCGCCGTTTATAAATCGAGGGGAGTACCGTGGCATTCCAGACGACAGCTGAAGCACAGGACAAGGTCGGCAAGCTCATTGCTCGCGCCCGCAACGCGCAAAAGCTGTATGAACATTTCGACCAGCAGCAAGTGGACGAAGTTGTGACCGCGGTTGGCTGGGCGATCGTCAATGAGACCAACAATTGTCTGTTGACCGAAATGGCGATCGGCGACACAGGAATCGGTAAATACGAAGATAAAATTCGTAAAAACCACCGCAAGACGATGGGCCTGTTACGTGATCTCCAGGGCGCAAAGACGGTCGGCGTCATTGCGGAGTATCCCGCCAAAGGGCTGATCGAAATTGCCCGCCCGGTTGGCGTCGTCGGCGCCGTCGTGCCTTCCACCAATCCCGTGGCGACTCCCTTTAACAAGGTCATTAATGCCCTCAAGGGGCGAAACGCCATCATTCTGGCGCCATCGCCGAAAGGACAGAATGTCTGCGCCAAGCTGGTTGAACTGATTCACGCCGAATTAAGCCGGGTCGGCGCACCGACTGAGCTGGTGCAGCACCTGGATTTACCGGTCAACAAGATCGAAACCTACGAGTTGATGCGCCAGGTCGATCTGATTGTCGCGACGGGTTCAGGAAACAACGTACGCGCCTGCTACGAAAGCGGTACCCCGGCGGTCGGGGTCGGCGCCGGCAATGTCCCGGTAATCGTCGACAGCGGAGCCGATCTTGCCGATGCCGCTGCCAAAATCTGCGCCTCCAAGACCTTCGACAATGCAACCAGTTGCTCTTCAGAAAACAGTCTCGTCATTCACGATGCCGTCTATGAGGATATGGTCGCGGCCTTACAGCGGCAGGGTGGTTGGCTGCTGAATAGCGAAGAAAAACAACGCTTACAGGATGTGTTATGGGTCGACGGCCATCTCAGTCGCGATGTGATTGCGCAAACCGCGGACAAGATTGCGCACTTGGCCGGGTTGTCGCGCGACGACGAAGAACCAAGCATCTTGATGGTGGAAGAAAGCGGTATTGGCGCCGACCATCCGTTTTCCGATGAAAAACTCAGTCCGGTGCTTACCCTGTACCGCGCGCGCGATTTCGACTACGCCTTTACCATCGTGGAACAAATTCTCGATTTCAAAGGTAAGGGACATTCGGTGGGGATACATACCGACAATGATGCACATGTCATGCGTTTGGGTCTCGAGATGCCAACCTGTCGGGTTATCGTCAACCAGGCGCATTGTTTCGCGACCGGCGGCAGTTTTGACAACGGCTTGCCGTTCTCCCTGTCGATGGGCTGCGGCTCCTGGGGCGGTAACAGCATTCCCGATAACATGAATTATCGTCATTTTCTTAATATTACCCGGATCGCGCGTACGATTCCCGCCGTCGAACCCAGTGTTTCCGATATCTTCGGTGAATTCTGGCAGCGGCATGATATCCGTGGCGACGATGGTGATATTTGAATGGATACCGTAGCTTCGATCATCGATCGCAATGCTGCAAGTCAACCCGACGCCGTGTTCCTGGTGGCGCCCGAAATCAACTATCAACTCAGTTATAACAGCCTGGCCGATTACGCCAAACGCGTTACGGAAAAACTGGATGGCCTCGAACTGGGCAAGGGAGAAAAGGTCGCATTCCTGATGAACAACGGCCTTTGGACCGCAATCCTGTTTCTCGGCACGATGTATGCCGGGCGAACCATATTACCGCTGAATGCGGTCAGCGGCGAAGCCAATCTGGAGTACGTGATCAACCACTCCGACGCCAAAGTGTTGTTCATCGAAGAGGAATTCATACAGAAGTTTTCGCGCTTGCTGGAAAAGATTCCCGCCTCGGTACTTGTGATCAAAACTTTACGCGACACCGGCCCCCTGTGGCCGCAACGCGATGCCTCGAAAGCCACGCCGCAGGTAATTCCGGACGCCGACGACGAAGCCTTGCTAATTTATACATCGGGTACCACAGGCCGCCCCAAGGGAGTAGTGCTAACCCATCGATCGGTTATAGCAGGGGGTGAAAACACCGCGGTCGCGCACGACTTGGTCGCTGCTGATCGCGCGCTATGCGTATTGCAGCTATATCATATCAACGGTGAAATGGTGACTTTGATGGGACCGCTGGTCAGCGGCGGTAGCGTGGTAATGCCTACGCGGTTTAGCGTTAACGAGTTCTGGGGATTGATCGACAACTGGAATTGCAGCTGGTTCAGCGTGGTACCGACAATCATCGCGTATTTGCTGGAGCAGGCCGAACGCCTGAAGCAAGCCCCATTCGATGCGGGGCAAAGACCGCGCCTGCGTTTCGGGCGTTCGGCATCGGCCCCGCTTTCACCCGACATGCATCGCCAGTTCGAACAGCGGTTTTCGGTTCCAATCGTGGAAACCATGGGGCTTACCGAAACGGCCGCGCAGATTCTTTCCAATCCGATGCCGCCGGCTCGGCCTAGGTATGGCTCACCGGGCATCGCCATTGGAAACGAAGCGAAAATCGTCGACAAAAAAGGGCGTGAGCAGCCGCGCGGTAAACCCGGTGAGTTGATGATTCGCGGCGATAACGTGATGAAGGAGTACTACAAAAATCCAGAGGCGACGCGCGCGGCCCTGACCAGTGAGGGATGGTTGTACACGGGTGATCTCGCCTACCAAGACGCTGACGGCTATTTTTATATCACCGGCAGGTTAAAGGAAATTATTATCAAGGGCGGTGAAAATATTGCCCCGCGGGAAATAGACGAAACCTTGTATCTGCATCCGGCTGTGCTCGAAGCGGCGGCTTATGCGGTCGCGGATAAGGCCTACGGGCAGGAAGTTTTCGCCTGCGTTGCACTGAAACCCGGCTGCTCCTGTACTGCCGAAGAGTTACGCGAGTTTTGTATCGACAAGCTGGGTAAGTTCAAGGCGCCACGCGAAATTTCCTTTATGCAGGAGTTGCCAAAAGGCCCGTCGGGAAAAATTCAGCGGCGCATTTTGTCGGAAGCGGCACCACAGGTGGCCGAACAGATTCCGGTATCGGACTGAGGAACGATCGCCGAGGCATCATCGTCCCGCACCAGGTCCGGTGGCCGATGATGTTGTGATGCGGCTGCGGCGCGGGGCCGGCATTGACATTGTTACAGCGCTAGCGACAAAGCGATTTAACCCCTGGTCGATACTGAGATTATTGGCGCAAAACAAATTCGTCAACTAGGAGGATTTGAGCATGCGGGCCTGGTCGCGTTTCCAGTCACGGTCCTTGATACTGGCGCGCTTGTCGTGGGCTTTCTTGCCCCTGGCAATGCCGAGTTTCAGTTTGGCGCGGCCGCGGCTCCAGTAAGCCGCGAGCGCTACCAGCGTATAGCCTTTGCGTTCGACCATGCCGACCAGGCGATCGATCTCGCGTCGATGCGCGAGCAGTTTTCGGCTGCGGGTTGGATTCGGTTTGATATGCGTCGAGGCGCTGTTAAGCGGGCTGATGTGGGCGCCGATCAACCAGATCTCGCCATTTTTAACCATGACGTAACTTTCCTTGAGCTGCAGATTGCCGTCGCGCAGGCTTTTGACCTCCCAGCCCTCCAGCACTAACCCGACCTCGATTTCGTCTTCGATGAAATAATCGTGCCGCGCCACGCGGTTGGTGGCGATGTTGTTACTCGGAGCTTTGGTCTTTTTCTTGCCCATTCTGGGGGACTCTCTGTTAACTGCGGTTGGCGCGCCATATTCTCAGGCTAATTACCAAGCATGACAAGCGAATCGCGGCAATCGCGTCTTGAAACTGCACCGGTCTTCGCTATACACTCTCGCTCTTGCAATGGTGACCTGCTTCGGTCCCTTCGTGACGATTATCCGTAAATCCCGCCAGGCCCGGAAGGGAGCAACGGTAGCGGTGACATCGGGTACGGGGGTGTGCTGAATCAGGTCGCCTCCAGTTTTTCGGTTGATTACGCTATCCCTACTAAATCCGAATGAGTTATCAGGTACTAGCGCGCAAATGGCGGCCGGCCAATTTCCAGCAAATGGTCGGTCAGGAGCACGTATTACAGGCATTGGTCAATGCGCTCGACAGTAATCGACTGCATCATGCTTATCTGTTTACCGGCACCCGCGGGGTCGGTAAAACGACGATTGCGCGTATTTTTGCCAAGTCGCTCAACTGTGATGAGGGTATAGTTTCGCAACCCTGCGGCAGCTGCTCTTCCTGTCTCGAGATCGATGAAGGCCGCAGTGTCGATTTAATCGAAATCGACGCCGCCTCGCGCACCGGGGTTGACGATATGCGCGAGCTGCTGGACAACGTGCAATATGCGCCCACCCGCAGCCGCTTCAAGATCTACCTGATCGACGAAGTACACATGTTGTCCAGGCATAGCTTTAACGCCTTGCTGAAAACTCTCGAAGAACCGCCGCCACACGTAAAATTTTTGTTGGCCACCACCGATCCGCAAAAGGTTCCGGTGACCGTTTTGTCGCGCTGCCTGCAATTCAATCTGAAGCGCATGTCCCGCTCGCAGATATTGTCACAATTGACGTTCCTAACCGAGCAGGAAGCGGTGGCAGCGGATGCGGCGGCCCTCGCGCAACTGGCGGGCGCAGCGGACGGCAGCATGCGAGACGCCTTAAGCCTGCTGGACCAGGCGATTGGCTACGGTGGCGGCGCGGTCAAACAGGCCGCGGTCGAATCGATGCTGGGCTCGATATCGCGGGATTACCTGCGGCGTTTATTCGACGCCCTGGAACAGCAACATGCGGCAAACCTGTTGCGCGCGGCGCGCGCGATTGTCGAACACAATCCCGACTATCAGCGGGTCTGCGCTGAAATCCTGAGCCTGTTGCAGCAGGTCGCGCTGTATCAGCGCGACGCAGCGCTGATTGACGAAACCCATTTGCCGCTCGAATTATTACAGCAGTACAGCGCGGCCTGGTCGCCCGAAGAAGTCCAGCTGTATTACCAGATCATATTGCAGGGTCGGCATGATTTGCAGATCAGTCCGGATGAAGCGGCCGGATTCGAGATGCTGATGTTACGCCTGATCGCTTTTTCGCCGGTAGCGGAATCGACGCTCGTGGCGGACCCGGTAAAAAAAAAGCCTGAACTAGATTCGACGCGGCATCCTGCTCCAGAACCAGCGTCGATATCAAAACCGGCGGCAGTCAGCGCCGACCCGACGCCGGTCGGGAATGCGCGCACGATCGCTGGAGGAGTGGAATCGCTGACCGAGCCGGCGGCAGTCGAGCAATCCGCCTCCCCGATCGGTCCCGAAGCAGCGGTACGACCCGCATCCAGGTTTAATCCCGAAGTTCCCGGCCACGACGCCTCTGCGGCGACTCCGACGCTCGCGGAGTTACCCGAGGACCCGGATGTAAACGTAGTCCCGCAAGCGGTTCAAGCCAGTGGCGCGGCGCCGGCGGCTTTGGACTGGTCCGGTCTCGCCTACCGTCTGGGGCTGGTCGGTTTGGCACAGGAAATCGTTGCCAATAGCCTGCTCGAATCCTGTCGGGAGGGTAAGCTGAAACTGGGGCTGCTGCCGGAGATCCATGAACTTGCCAACTCCCAAATCGAATCCGAAATAAGGCAGGCCCTGGAACAAAAACTTGAGGTATCATTGCAACTGGAACTGATCGCCAGGGATACGCTCCGCGGAGAAACTCCTCTGCAAGCAAAGCTACGGCGGCTGGAGCAGGAACGGCTCGCAGCTATCGAGGCGATCAGGGAAGATGCGGCGGTGTGCAAATTACAGCAGGTTTTTGCCGCCGAACTCGACGAACAAAGCGTGGTCAAGATCGACAATACTTAGGAAATGATGAGGTAAAGTGATGAAAGGCGCCCTCGGTGACATGATGAAAAAAGCGCAGGAAATGCAGGAAAACATGCAAAAAGCGCAAGCTGAACTCGCCCACCGGGAAGTGACCGGCGAAGCCGGCGGCGGCATGGTCAAGGTTGTCATGCGCGGCACCCACGAAGTCAATCGCGTTACTATCGACCCGAGCCTGATCGAAGAAGACCTCGAGATGCTGGAAGACCTGGTGGCAGCCGCCATCAATGATGCCGTGCACAAGGTGGGAAAAGCGAATCAGGCGGCGATGCAGGAAATGACGGCAGGACTGAATTTACCGCCCGGTTTCAAACTGCCTTTCTAAGCGATGTCATCCTCCAGTCTGGACGCTATGATCGCGGCCTTGAAATGCCTGCCCGGGATAGGGCAAAAGTCGGCGCAGCGCATGGCGCTGCATTTACTCGAGCGTGATCAGCCCGCCGCCAAGCGTATCGCGGAGACCATAACCCATGCGCTGGAGACCGTTAGGCACTGTCGCCAATGCCGTAATTTTTCCGATACCGACTTATGCGAAATATGCCACGATGACAGGCGTGAGCAGCAGACTATCTGTGTCGTCGAAACACCGGCCGATGTGCTCGCGGTCGAATCTTCGGCGGCCTATCGAGGCAGATATTTCGTGTTACAGGGACGCCTGTCGCCATTGGATGGTTTCGGCCCCGGGCAACTGGGTCTGGAGGAACTCGAGCAGCAACTGAGTCAGGGTGGCGTCAAGGAAGTTATTCTTGCTACCAGCGCCACCGTGGAAGGCGATATCACCGCTCAATATATCGCCGACATGGCTGCCCGCCACCAAACCATCAGCAGTCGGCTGGCGCGCGGTATCCCGCTCGGAGGTGAGCTCGAGTTTGTCGATGGCGGCACCTTGTCTAGGGCATTGTCCGGTCGCGAGCAGATTGATTAGCATCAAAGTCTATAGAGGAAACCTATGTCGGAAACTTTGTTTACCAAGATTATAAAGCGCGAACTACCCGCTGATATCGTTTATGAAGACGATGCAGTGATCGCGATTCGCGATATCAATCCACAGGCGCCGACCCATGTGTTGATTATCCCCAAGGAGGAGATCGCGACGGTTAATGATATCCGCCCCGAGCAAGCCGAATTGATCGGTAAATTGGTATTGACCGCACAAAAGATCGCTGCCGAAGAGGGTATCGCCGAGGACGGTTATCGGCTAGTTATCAACTGCAATCGCCACGGCTGCCAGGAAGTGTTCCATCTGCATATGCACCTGGTCGGCGGCCGGCAGCTGCGCGGAATCTCGGCCGGCTAACTAGCAGCCTGTTCCAGCATCTTAAGATAATTTTGATAGCGGGATTCGGCGATTGCGCCGGTGCCGGCGGCGGTGATGACCGCACAATGCGGTTCGTTGCGGTGCCGGCAATTGTGGAAGCGGCATTGACCGGCCAATTCCCGGATTTCTCTGAAGCCATTTGCCAGCGGGCTGGTGTTATCGATGAACGGGCTGAATCCGCGGACGCCGGGTGTGTCGATTAAATCCCCTCCGCCCGGCAAGTGATATAAGCGACTGGCGCGGGTAGTGTGACGACCTTCTTCGTTGGCCTCGGATATGCTTGCGATTTTGATTTTCTCGCGCGGCAGCAACCAGCTGGTCAACGACGATTTCCCGACTCCGGAAACACCGCTCAGTACCGACACCTGGTCCGCTAAAAGCGCCTTGAACTGCTCCATCCCGACGCCGGTTTTGACGCTGGTTTCGATCAGTTGGTATCCCAGTGCCGGATAGATGTGCCGCAGTCCGAATGGATCTTGCCGTGCACCGGCAAGGTCGATTTTATTGAGCAGGATACAGGCTTCAATCTGCTGCTGCGCGGCCGACAACAGGTATTGATCGAGCAGATACAAATTGGGTTCGGGGGAGGTTGCCAAACAGATGAACAACTGAGAGACATTTGCCGCGACCACTCGATTCTGTCCGAAACCGTCGACGCGCTGCAGCAGGTTATCTCTGTCGAGTATGCCGATCACCCGATATTCCGGCAGCGTGGTGGTTTCGATGACTACCCGATCCCCGCAAACGATGGTCCCGAGATTGGATTTGATCTTGCACTCGACCGTGGTCGCGTCTTCGAGTTCGACCAGAATTTGACCTCCTCGGTGGGACACCACCAGCCCCTGTCGATGTGCATCGCTCTCCGAGCTGGCGTTTTGAACCGCCTGGATTCGTTTCCTTTGCTGTTGGCTAAGCCGACGCTTGGCCATGGGGATGGTTAATCATAAAGGCGGCGTCGGGCGAAAAACCGGCTTAAGCGGACGATCCGTCCGCGGCAATGGTTTCGAGGTGATTGATGCGGATCGTGGCCGGTGGATGCGAATCGTAGAACATCGAGTGGATTGGATCGGGCGTCAAGGTACTAGCGTTATCGCGATATAGGCTGACCAGTGCCGATATCAGAGCCTTGTAGTTACTATTGAAATGCGCAAATTCATCGGCCTCGAATTCGTGTTTGCGCGATAACGCCGAAAACAGAGGGCTTACGAAGTAGACGAACACCGGCATGATCATCATGAATAGCAACAGCGCGGCGTGCGTCGAGGCCGCGTCCACCCCCAGTGAATGGTAAAACCACGCGGAAGACATCAACCAGGCGAGTATTGCGAACGCGGCCAGGGACATGACGCTGGATAGTAATAGCGATTTCTTGATGTGGTTGCGTTTGAAGTGTCCGAGCTCGTGTGCCAGCACCGCTTCGACTTCATCTTCGGAAAGCGACTCCAGTAGCGTGTCAAAGAAAACGATACGCTTGTTACGGCCGAAGCCGGTGAAATAGGCATTGCCGTGCGACGATCGCCGGGAGCCGTCGACCACGAATACACCCTGGCTTTGAAAACCGCAACGTTGCAACAGATTTTCGATACGGGTTCGCAGCGCCGCATCCTGCAACGGGCTGAACTTGTTGAACAAGGGTGCGATAAAAGCCGGGCAGGCCCAGATCATGACGAGGCTGAAACTCATCCACACCAGCCAGGCATAGAGCCACCAGTTTGCGCCGGACTGATTCATTAACCCGAGTATTGCCGCTAGCAGCGGGATCCCGAGGGCGGTCACCAGCAGTGCCGATTTAATCAAATCTTGCAACCAGGTTTGCCAGCTTGTCTGGTTGAAACCGAATCGTTCCTCGATGACGAAGGTGTGATATAGCGAAAACGGTAAATTCAGGATCGAAGACATCAAGAGCACTGAAAATATCACCGCAATTCCGCTGATCAGCGCACCGAATTCGTAACCCGACCACCATTGGTCGATCAGATTAATGCCGCCGCCGACCGTCCACAGCAGCAGCAACAGCGTTTCCCAGGCTAGAGAAATCCGGCCCACTCGTAATTTGGCGCAGCTGTAATTGGCGGCACGCTGGTGATCCTCGAGCGCGATCTTGCCGGCAAAGGCCGCCGGCACCCGGGTATAGTGTGACCGGATATGGCTGATCTGGCGTTGACTAAGCCACAAACCTACGAGTACCGAGGCGGCAACGAAACTCAGAAAAATTGTGGTGAATAAATGCATTCAACTACCAGACATCAAAAACTTGCTATAGTTTAGCGCATATCGCGGTCATATAAACCATGGAGGCCATGACGATAATGCACGACGATAATCTGATCTGGATTGATCTCGAAATGACCGGCCTGAATCCCCAACAGGACCAAATCATCGAGATAGCGACCGTGGTCACCGACGCCAGGCTTGGCCTGTTGGCGCAGGGTCCGGTCATCGCAATTCATCATCCGTCATCCGTCATGAATGCAATGGATGAATGGAATACCAGTCATCATGGCAGCTCGGGGCTTACCGAAAGAGTCAGGCAGAGTACCACTAGCACGGCCGATGCCGAGCGCGAAACCCTCGCTTTTCTGCGCCAGTACGTGCTTCCCGGAAAATCACCGATGTGCGGCAACAGTATTTGCCAAGATCGCCGCTTCATGGCGCGCCTGATGCCGGAATTGGAAGAGTTTTTTCACTACCGCAACCTCGACGTCAGTACCCTCAAGGAGTTGGCGCGCTTGTGGAAACCCGAGTTGGCGGCGGGCTTTGTTAAAAAAGGCGCGCATCTGGCGCTGGACGATATTCTCGAATCGATCGATGAGTTGAAGTATTACCGTGAGCACTTTATTCGGTCTTGAGTTGGGCGTCCGCGGCCTGGTAACCCTGTTCGTGGGTTTCTATAATCAGCTTTAACAGCGGCCAGAAAGGTACCGCGCGGTGATCTATAGCGCGCAGGTTTTGCAGGAAATTCATCCAGTCGCCCTGTCCGGGTTGATAGCGATCGTCGTTGAGGGCCGCGAGCAGCTCGGTCAGCCCGACGGAAACCGGTTCGACGATAATGCTCGATTCACCCTTAAATTCTTCGTCATACTCGATCGCGGCACGTAAATCCTCGACTTCATCGAGCGCCTGGTTAATGATTTCAAGCAATTCGTCGGCACTGCATGCCCGGGTCCTGGATGCCATTATCTTCTCCGTCGCTAAACGCTAAAAGTATCGCATCGTCGTCAGTTTAAATCAAAGCGCTAAGCAGCGCGCTGTCGCATCGTAACGCGGCATTGCTTTTAAAGATTCGGGACCTGTTGCCGATCAATAGGGCGACACTGTTTACGCTGTACTGCTGGAGCATTATGGATCTTGCCTCGTTAATCGGCATTATTTCCGGTATTGGCCTTATCGTTTCCGCGATTATTCTCGGCGGCGATGTGCACAATTTCTTAAACCTGCCGGGACTGATGATCGTCATGGGTGGCACTATGGCGGCGACTTTGCTGACGTTCCAGTTCAGGGATGTTCTGACCGCTTTCAAAAGCGCTTACTTCGTGTTTTCGTCGCCGAAACAGGATTCGCAGGATTTGATCAATACTATGATCAAACTCGGTACCATCAGTCGCCGCAAGGGTTTGCTCAGTTTGATGGATGTTAAGACCAATTCGCCGTTCCTGAAGCGGGTATGCACCCTGATCGCCGACGCAGCCGACGAAGAGACGCTGCGCAGCGCGATGCGTACCGAAATCGAATCGATGCAAATGCGCCACTATATCGTACAGGACGTGTTTCGTAAGATGGCGATGTATGCACCGTCGTTTGGCATGCTTGGCACGCTAATTGGCTTGATCCAGATGTTATCGTTGCTGGCCAGCCCGGACAATCTTGGGCCGGCGATGGCGATTGCACTGCTGACCACGTTTTATGGAACCCTGTTATCGACGGCGATATTTTTGCCTATCGCCGGCAAACTGCGATCCAGGACGCTGGCGGAGGTCATGAACTTCGAGATTATTTTTCAGGGCGCGGTCAGCATATTGCAGGACAATAATCCGCTTTCGGTGTATGAAAAGCTATCTTCGTTCGTGCCGGCTAAGCAACGCAAACCGATGCAGAAACTGCGGGAACGGAGCTGATGTCGGCCAGATCACTGAGCGATATGTTCGACGGTGAAGAAGGCGGCAGTGCCTGGGTTGTCACCTTTGCCGATATGATGACGCTGATTCTGGTGTTTTTCATACTGCTCTACACGCTCGCCGATTTCGAAGACAAGGCCTACAAGGCATTGGTTGAATCGGTGCAGGTTGTCGATGGCGAGGGCAGTCAGGTTAGCGTCATAGATTTCGCGACGCGCCAAGGCAGAAACCCGGAACCGCTAAAGGCGGTCGAGGATCTGCTGGGCATGAATCCGACTAGCGTCCCGACGACCAGCGCAAAACCGGCCCTGGTATCCGAAATGGACAGCATGATCGAGCATTCGGACATCGCCGATAGCGTCGATCTGAGTTTTGACGGGGACCGGATCATTCTGCAAATTGACGGCCGCTATCTGTTCGCCTCGGGTCAAGTCGAGCTCAAAGATCGGGCCAGGTATATATTTGCCAATCTCGGGCAAATGTTTCGAGACCATGCCGATTATCGCATCGCGATTCGCGGCCATACCGACGACCGTAATATCCAGACTTCCCGTTTTCCGTCAAACTGGGAATTGTCGGCGGTGCGCGCGACTACCGTGTTACGGTTTTTTATTGAACAGGGGATCGACCCGCTGCGCATGACGGCCACAGGTTATGCTGACTACCTGCCGCTGGTCGGCAACGACAATGTGGAAAACAGAGCCAGGAATCGGGGAGTCGAGTTTGTTCTGGAAAAAGAAAAAGACAATTGATGTCGCGCTCGATGCGCGTTACAACGATAACCGCGAAGCCTACCGGATCGCCCCAGAAAGTGACCGTCCGGTAATCGTTTCGATTGCCGGCGAGAACTTCACAGCGCTTAATATCAGCGGCACCGGCATAGCGTTTCGCGCGACCAGCCTCGAGGTCGGCAAACGTACTTCGGCAATGATACGACTGCCTAGCAACGCGCGCGTGTTTCCGGTGGTGCTCGAGGTGGTGGCAACACAGGACGATCTGTGTCGTTGCCGCTTCCGAGAAATCCACCAAAGTGCGGAAAATTTACTACACTCTTACATCCTGGAGCTGCAAAAATCAAAAATAAGACATATTCACGGTCTCGGTTGATGCAATTCGGCAAATTTGTGCTAGTTTCTAGGGTATAGAAAGTTTCTGAGTTTTCAGGCGTTTATTGGGGCTTTCTATTGAATCGGATTGATTTTCAGGCGGAAATCAGCCATTATTTGCGGCTCGTTGGCGGTATAAAAACTACCAAAGCTAACTATCTGTTTTTATTCATATTATTTGGGGAGCGGTCTTGATTAAACAGCGCACGTTGAAAAATGTAATTCGCGCCATGGGCGTGGGTTTGCATACAGGGAAGAAGGTATATTTGACATTACGCCCCGCGCCCATCGATTCCGGCATTCGGTTCCGCCGGATCGATCTCGAAAACCCGGTTGAAATTCTGGCCCGCCCGGAAAAGGTCGGCGACACCAATTTATCGACTACGCTGGTTGCAGAAGGTGTCCGTATTTCAACGGTCGAGCATTTGCTTTCAGCTATCGCCGGCCTCGGGATCGACAATGCCTATATCGATCTTAGCGCCGATGAAGTGCCGATAATGGACGGCAGCTCCGGACCCTTCGTATTCCTGATCCAGTCGGCCGGCATCGTCGAACAGAATCAAGCCAAAAAATTCATCAAGATCAAAAAAACGGTGCGGGTTGAAGAGGGCGACAAATGGGTCGAATTCAAACCTTTTAACGGTTTCAAGGTCAGTTTCGAAATCGATTTCGACCACCCCTTGTTCACCAAACAAAAGCAAACCTGCCATATCAATTTTTCAACCACTTCTTTCGTCAAAGAAGTGAGTCGCGCCCGCACCTTCGGTTTTCAGAAAGATATCGAATATTTACGCGCCAATAATCTGGCCCTGGGCGGCAATCAGGATAACGCCATCGTGCTCGACGATTATCGGGTGCTGAACGAAGATGGACTGCGTTACGACAATGAGTTCGTCAAGCACAAGATTCTCGATTCGATCGGCGATCTTTACCTGCTCGGCCACAGCCTCATCGGCGCCTTCTCCGGTTACAAATCGGGGCATGCGCTGAATAATCGACTGTTGCTGGCCCTGCTGGAAGATAAACAGGCCTGGGAAGAGGTTACTTTCGAGGATGCGTCAACCGCGCCCATATCTTATGCACAGCCGGTGGAAGCCACGGTATAGGTGAAATGTGAATATACTGTTCCTGTCATCGAATCGAGGCCAAATCTGCGGACTTAATCTGAAAAAGCCGTTACAACTGCTGACCTTGGCCGGAATGATGGGCTTGTTGATGGCGGGCTCGGTCTATTTGGGTTATACCCTGAATCCGAACCAGGATAACCAGGCGCTAATCGACGAATGGCAGGCGGATGTGCATCGCCAGCAGGTACAACTCAGGCATATTCGCGAAGAAGCCGATGCCGATATCGACGCACTGTCTTCACGCATCGGATTACTGCAAGCGCATGTAATGCGTCTCGATGCACTGGGGCGCAAGCTGGTGCATATGGCCAGCATCGACAAAGCTGAATTCGATTTCGATCATACGCCGGCAATGGGTGGTCCCGAAACTATTTCCAACCAAGGTCTGGCGCCCGATGAACTGTCACAGGCGATCGACCAGTTGAGTTCCGAACTCGAAAGCCGAGAGAATCAGCTCGTGGTGCTCGAGAATCTAGTGCTGGACGAAAATTTGCAGAAGGAAGTGCAGCCCAGCGGCCGACCGATTACCAAGGGCTGGATTTCGTCCTACTACGGCATGCGCACCCATCCTCTCTCGGGACGGCGTGAAATGCACAAAGGTATCGACTTTGCCGGCAAACTCGGCGGAGAGGTGATCGCTGTCGCCAAGGGTGTGGTTACTTATGCCGGCAAACGCTATGGCTACGGTAATGTCATCGATATAGCTCACGGCAATGGCTACACCACGCGTTATGCGCACAATTCACGCTTGCTGGTGTCAGTAGGCGATACCGTCGAGAAAGGTTTTCAAATTGCTGAAATCGGATCCTCCGGCCGTTCTACCGGTCCCCACGTACATTTTGAAGTACTGAAAAAGGGACGCGAAATCAATCCGGTACGATTTATTCGTGCTACGAATTGATCGGAGCGATATTTATTTCAGCGTCCCGCTTGAATCCTTTCAAGTAATCTCCACCTCAGATAGCAGTTCTGTTAAAGCAGCCATGCGATGTTGTCCAAAATCATAAAAAGCGTATTCGGCAGTCGAAATGACCGAATCATCAAAAAGCTTAAACAGCGTGTTTCCCGAATCAATCAATTCGAGCCCGATTTACAGGCGCTCGACGATGCGCAACTAAAGCAGAAAACCCAGGAGTTCAGGCAGCGTTTTGACGCGGGTGAAACCCTCGAACAATTGCTCGATGAAGCCTTTGCCGTTTGCCGAGAAGCGGCGGTGCGCGCGCTAGGCATGCGTCATTACGATGTACAGCTAGTCGGGGGGATGATTCTGCACGACAACCAGATCACCGAAATGCGCACCGGCGAAGGTAAGACCCTGGTCGCGACGCTGCCGGCATATCTCAATGCTATCAGCGGCCGGGGAGTGCACATCGTGACGGTAAACGACTACCTGGCCGAGCGTGATTCCGAGTGGATGGGGGAAATTTACAATTTCCTCGGTCTGAGTGTCGGCGTCGTGTTGAGCACGATGGACTACGACGCCAAGCGCGAAGCTTACGGAGCCGATATTACCTATGGCACTAATAACCAGTTCGGCTTCGATTATATGCATGACAACCTGTGTTTTACGCTGGATGAGCGGGTCCAGCGCGAACTGAATTATGCAATCGTCGACGAGGTCGACTCGATCCTGATCGACGAAGCGCGAACGCCGTTGATCATCTCCGGACAGGCCAGCGACAGCTCCGACCTTTATACGCGCATCAACGGCATTATCCCGCGCCTGACCCGGGTCGAGACCGAAGACGGGCCCGGGGATTACAGTATTGACGAAAAATCCAAGCAAGCCTTTTTGACCGAGTCGGGTCACGACACGGCCGAGCAACTGTTGCTCGAGGCCGGCTTGCTTGGTGAAGGCGAAAGTTTATACGATGCCGCCAATATCGCGCTGGTGCACCATTTGAATTCCGGCCTGCGCGCGCATGCCATCTTCAACCGCGACGTCGACTATATCGTGCAGGATGACTCGATCGTCATAGTCGACGAGTTTACCGGCCGCACCATGCCGGGCAGGCGCTGGTCCGAAGGCCTGCATCAGGCAATCGAGGCCAAGGAAGGGGTTAGAATTCAGCACGAAAATCAGACCGTCGCCTCGATTACCTTCCAGAACTATTTCAGGCTTTACAACAAGCTTGCCGGTATGACGGGAACGGCGGATACCGAAGCCTTCGAATTTCAGCAAATCTACGGCCTGGAAGTGGTGGTTGTACCTACCAATCAGCCGATGGTGCGAGAAGATCTGGGGGACCTGATCTATTTGACCACCCGGGAAAAATTCGATTCCATCATCGAAGATATCAGGGATTGCGTGAAACGCGGCCAACCGGTACTGGTTGGCACCACTTCGGTGGAAACCTCTGAATATCTGTCCGGGCTGCTCGACCAGGTCAAGATTAAGCACCAGATATTGAACGCGAAGCAACACGAACGCGAAGCCAAGATTATCGCCGATGCCGGTCTTCCCGGTACGGTTACGATTGCCACCAACATGGCCGGGCGCGGTACCGATATCGTGCTCGGCGGCAATCTCGAAGTGGAATTGAAGGAAATTCCCGAGGAACAGACGGTGCAGCGCCGCGACCTTAGCGAAGCCTGGCAGTCGCGGCATGCCGAGGTAATTGCGGCCGGCGGGCTGCACATAATCGGCACCGAACGTCACGAGTCGCGCCGTATCGATAACCAACTGCGTGGCCGTTCCGGGCGCCAGGGGGACCCGGGGTCATCCCGTTTCTACCTTTCCATGGAAGACAGCCTGATGCGAATTTTCGCCTCCGAAAAAGTTGCCGGGCTGATGCAGAAACTGGGGATGGAAGAGGGCGAGGCGATCGAGCATCCCTGGGTGAGCCGGGCGATCGAAAACGCGCAACGCAAGGTTGAGGCCCACAACTTCGATATTCGTAAGCAGTTACTGCAATACGACGATGTCGCCAACGATCAACGCAAGGTGATTTATCAGCAACGCAACGACTTGTTGCACAGCGAGAGCATCTCCGAAGCGGTGACCGACATGCGTAAGGACGTGTTGCAAGGTATATTTCGTGCCCATTTGCCGGTTAATTCGCTCGACGAGCAATGGGATATCGAAGGCCTGGAACTGGCGCTGGCAAACGAATTCGGCGCCGAGCTCCCGCTACAGTCCTGGCTCGATCAGGACGACCATATCACCGATGAAGAAATATTCGATCGTATGGTCGAGAATTTCGAACGAGAATACCAGACCAAGGTCGAGGTGCTGGGTGAGGAGTTGATCGTCCGAGCGGAAAAAGAAATAACGCTGATGATCCTGGATCGTCACTGGAAGGAACACCTTGCCGCGATGGATTACCTGCGCCAGGGCATCGGATTGCGCGGTTATGCCCAAAAAAATCCGGTGCAGGAGTACAAGCGCGAGTCATTCGAAATGTTCACCGACATGCTCGACGGGATCAAGTACGAAGCAGTGCAGGCTTTGACGCGCGTGCAGATTCGCGGAGAGGAGCAAGTCGAAGCGCTGGAACGGAGCCACCAGCCGGATCCGTCGATTACCATGGAACACGCCAGTGCGCTGAATCCGCTCGATAACGGCCAGCCGGGCGCGGACCCGGCGCAACCGTTCGTGCGCAAGGAGCGCAAAATAGGTCGCAATGAACCCTGCTGGTGCGGCTCGGGTAAAAAATTCAAGCAATGCCACGGAAAACTCTAATAGCCCGGCTATGGCGGTAGGACTGAAGGCACCGACGCAACTCCATCCCGTCAAGGGAGTGCGCTTGGCGGCTGCCCATTGCGGTATTAAAAACGACCGGTCGGCCAGGGATCTGACGCTGATAGAGATAGCGGCGGAATCGAATCTGGCAGCGGTGTTTACCCAAAGTCATTTCAGGGCGGCCCCGGTGCAGCTGTGCCGGCAACATCTGTCCGATGAACCGGCAACCCGTTATTTACTGATCAACTCCGGTAACGCCAACGCCGGCACCGGCGCTGCGGGGCTGAAAGATGCGGCCGCTTGCTGCGCGGCCGTTGCCGCCGCAACCGGGGTGTCCAGCACGCAGGTGTTACCTTTTTCGACCGGGGTTATTGCTGAAGCCTTACCGGTAAAATCGATAACTCAGGCGATTCCCCAATTGCTCGCCGGACTCGACGCCGGCAACTGGTTTGCCGGCGTCGAGGGCATAATGACGACTGACAGCTTACCCAAGGCGGTTAGCGTTCAACTGGATATTGACGGTAAGACCGTGTCGATTACCGGTATGGCCAAGGGTTCAGGCATGATTAAACCGAATATGGCGACCATGCTCGGCTTTATCGCAACCGATGCCAAAATCCAGTCCGACGGTCTCACCCAAATGCTCGAGTCTATGGTGGCGAGAAGTTTCAACTCGATAACGGTCGACGGCGATACTTCGACTAACGATGCCTGTGTATTAATTGCCACGGGCGGCTCCACAGTGGAGGTGGACCGGTATCACGAGCCGTTTTGCGAGGCGCTGCAGGCAGTGTTTGAAAAACTCGCACAGGCGATTATCCGCGACGCCGAGGGCGCCACCAAGTTTGTTGAAATCGTTGTCGACGGCGCCATCGACGAGGCCGATGCGCGCAGCATCGCCTTTACCATCGCTGAGTCTCCGCTGGTCAAAACCGCCTTATTCGCTTCTGATCCGAACTGGGGTCGATTCATCATGGCGATCGGACGTTCTCCGTTGACCCAAATTGATACCGAGCGGGTCGACCTCTACCTGGGCTCGGTGCGCCTGTTACATCAGGGAATGCCGGATCCGGATTACCGCGAAGCCCTGGGTCAGGCTGAAATGTCGCGTGCGGAAATTCGCATCCGGGTGAACTTGAACCTGGGGGACGCGGCAGCGCGTATCTGGACTTCCGATCTATCCTATGACTACGTAAAAATCAATGCGGAATACCGAAGCTGATATTCCGCCGTCGATCGACGAAGCCTACCTTCACGTCGTAGCGGCCATCGTCTGGAACTCGGATCACAGCCAGTTCCTGGTCGCCCAGCGCCAAGCAGGCAAGCACCTCGAACATTACTGGGAGTTGCCGGGAGGCAAGCTCGAATTAGACGAGTCGCCCAGGCAAGCCTTGCAGCGCGAGCTCGCCGAGGAGATAGGTATTGACGTGATTCTGGCCGAACCCTATATGCAAATCTACCATCGCTACCCCGAGCGAAATATTTTTCTCGATACCTGGAGTGTCGATGAATACCGCGGCGAGGTCAGGGCCAGAGAACGCCAGGCCATTTCCTGGATTGGCCCGCAAGACATCGAACGCTACCCGTTCCCCGCGGCCGATAGACCGATTCTTGATGCTATAAGGCGCAGCGCGAAAGAATAAACTCGACGTCGTCCTTAACCTGGGTTGGCATCATTTCAATGGAATCGATGCGCATAAATCTCACCGAATAGCGGTGTTTGCCGGCGCTGATTTCCGGATAGATCGCGGCACTTGCATCGACGCCGATGCGAATTAGCTGGGTCGACTGCTTGGTGTCCAGCGATTGCTGATAAAAACCGTTGTCCGCAACCACCGGGCGACCCGAGGCGCTGTCTCGAATCGCCCTGAGGATCAACTCGATCACGTTTTCCAGCTTGCAATAGGGGGCTACCCACTCCTGTAGATCCTCGACGCGCTGCTCGTGCTCCTGATTCAACCAGAATCGCAGCTGCGGCAAATCGAAGTCGCAGGAACCGCCCGGGATCGAGGTTCGCTGTTTGATACCCAGCAGGAAGTCGGCACGTTTCAAATGCTCTCCGAGTTTGCCATCCAGACTATGCAATTGCTCCAGCCCGTGTTTCTGTTTGCTCAAAATAATGTGGAGTTTGGAGCGATCGATATCCTGATGTTCGACCAAAGCCTTGAGCGCCGTATGCTGACGCTCCAGCTCCTTCATCAATTCCTGCTTTAAGTCACCCCGTTCGAGCAGCGAGGTCAACTCGAGTACCGTCAGCAGGGCGCTGTAAGCGCTCCAGTCGCCCTTAAGGGTCTCGAAGTAATGAAACCGCTTCATCAATGTCTCGACGCGCAGGCACATGCGGATGCGCTCGTTCAGCGGTTGTTCGAAAGTCTGGTACTTAGCTGACATCGTTCGTGAAATAATGCAAAACCATTAAAGTATAGCTGAAAACAGTGGTTTCATGTCGACCCCGATAGTATGGAAATCGCTCCGTATTCAAACTCTTGACAGTTCCAAATAGCGATTGTGTAAAATCTCGACCTGGGATTCGAGGTCGGCCTCGGCGGATCGATTGTCGATGATATCGTGCGCCCGGGCTATCCGCTCGGAATTTTGCAATTGCTGGGACAGCATTTTTAGCGCCAGCGATTCGTCAATATGGTCGCGCCTGACCAGACGCTCGATTTGCTGTGCCGGTAGGCAGTCAACTACCAGAATGCGATCCACCAGCGCCTGGAAGTTGGTTTCGAATAGCAGTGGTATAACCACCAGCACATAGTCTGCATCGGCGTTTGCAACTATCGCATCGTGACTGCGCTGATAAATGAGCGGGTGCAGCATGGTTTCAAGCCATGACTTTTCACTCTGATTAGTGAAAACGATTTCGCGCAGGCGGGCGCGATCGATTTTACCTTCGGCGTTTAGGATACTCGCGCCAAAGTGACCGCGAACCTGGTCATAGGCAAGTTCGCCCGGCTCCAGTAGCTTGCGGCTGATGATATCGGTATCGACGACCGGCACCTGCAGTTTTGCAAACAGATCGCTAATCGTGGTCTTACCCGATGCGATACCCCCGGTTAGCCCGACCGAAAACATGGTTACATGCCGCGCCTAGATTCCGAATAATGAAAAATAAAATTGCAATAGTTGGTCACCCCAAAGCAGCGTCATCCAGCCGGCGGCGGCCAGGTAAGGTCCGAAGGGAATCTGGGTGCTGCGTTCGGTCCGTCGCATCAGTATCATGCTGATTCCAACCACGGCTCCGACCACGGAAGATGTCAGGATGACAACCAACAAGGGTTTCCAACCCAGCCAGGCGCCGAGCATGGCGAGCAGTTTAAAGTCGCCATGGCCCATGCCTTCCTTGCCGGTTACCAGCTTGAATAGTATAAATATGCTCCACAGACTCATATAGCCGG
Organism: Olavius algarvensis Gamma 3 endosymbiont; assembly: GCA_001735895.1. Taxonomy (GTDB): domain Bacteria; phylum Pseudomonadota; class Gammaproteobacteria. The sequence goes on from DS021198.1 coordinate 908,548, forward strand.
CCATGGCGCCGATTACGCTGGTCTCGAGGTCGATATAAACATCGAACAACGACAGAAAAATTCCCAGCCAGAGCAGGGGTAGCGTAATACTGTCGGGCAATAACTTATGACCGATATCGATACCGCTCGCCGCGATCAAACTCCAGGTCATTAACAGCGCCGCGGCGGTCTGCAGACTAACTCCTAGTTGCCAGCCGACGATGACCGAAACGAGCGCGCTAAACAGTTCCACCAGCGGATATTGCGCGGATATAGAAGTCCGGCAAGACGAACACTTGCCCCCCAGCGCCAGATAGCTGACGATCGGGATGTTTTCCAACGCGGTGATTTGGTGACCGCATTTAGCGCAGCGTGAGCGCGGCCTACTCAGGTTGAATCTGTCCGTTTCGCCCTCGGCGGGCCGTTCGAGAAATTCAAGGCAATCCTGTCGCCACTCGCGCTGCATCATCACCGGCAGACGGTAGATGACGACGTTCAAAAAGCTGCCGACTACCGCTCCGAGCACAAACAGGCTGACGAGATAGAATACCGGTTGCTGTTCGAGCAAAGAAATAAAAGATTCGAACAAGCAGCTTTCCTAGGCCCTAAACCACGGATCCCAGTTTGAATATGGGTAGGTACATGGCGACGATCAGACCGCCGACCAGCACGCCGAGCACCGACATGATGATCGGTTCCAGCAGCGAGGTCAGCGCGTCGACCGCGTTGTCGACCTCGGTTTCGTAAAAATCGGCAACCTTGGCCAGCATATCATCGAGCGAGCCCGCCTCTTCGCCGATGGAAACCATCTGGATCGCCATATTGGGAAACAGACCGGTATTGCGCATCGAAGTCTGCAACTGGGTACCTTGCGACACTTCATCTTTGATTTTCAGGCTGGCGTTGTGGTAAATGATGTTGCCGGTTGCGCCGGCCACCGATTCCATCGCTTCGACCAGCGGCACGCCGGCCGCCGACATGGTTTCGAGTGTACGGGAAAATCGTGCGATCGCCGACTTAGTAGTGATCTCCCCCACTACCGGCGCTTTCAGCGCCATGCGGTCGAACGCTTCCTGCATTTTGGGAGAAGTCTTTTTAATTCTGATTATCGTATATACGGTGCCCGCAATTCCGAGGGCTATCACCCACCACCAGTCTTGCATGAATTCGGACAGGCCGATGACGAACAAGGTGAGCGCGGGCAAGTCCGCGCCGAATGAATCGAACAGATCCTGGAATTGCGGCACCACGAATACCAGCAGGATAACCGTAACGATAAAGGCGACGACCAGCACCGCGATCGGGTAAAACAAGGCCTTTTTAACCTTCGCCTTAAGCGCCTCGACCTTCTCTTTATAAGTAGCCAGTTTGTCGAGCATGGTTTCCAGTGCGCCCGATTGTTCGCCGGCATTGACCAGATTGATAAACAGCGGGTCGAAATACAGCGGTTGTTTCGACAGAGCTTCCGCCAGCGACACACCGCCTTCGACTTCGCTCTTGATGCCGAGGATTAATTTCTGCATGTTTTGCTTATCATTGCCCTGACCGATGATTTCGAAAGATTGCACCAGCGGTACCCCCGCCTGCATCATGGTCGCCATTTGGCGCGCGAAAATTGCAATATCGGAAGGCGTGATCTTGGCCGCGCCGCCAAACAGCGATTTGGGTTTTTTCTTGACCTTGAGCGGATTTATGCCCTGCTTGCGCAACTCGTTTTTGGCGAGCGCGTCGTTGAGCGCAAATATCTCGCCCTTGACCTTGGTGCCACCGCGGTTGGTGCCTTCGTAGAGGAATTCGACTTTTTCAGCCGCTGCTGCCTTCGCTGCCATGTTTTAATCCTTTGTTACGCGATTTGCTTCTTCGAGACCGAGCAGGCCCTGCTTGACTTTCTTCAATGCGGAGCGACGCAAATCGTCGACCCCCTCTTTCCGGGCCTGATCGGGTATATCGATGGAATTGGCGCCGCCCATGATCAAGCGCCCGGTTTCCTCGGAAATTGTCATGACCTGATAGATGCCGACGCGCCCCTTATAGCCGCCGGTGCACTTGTCGCAACCCACCGCCTTGTAAAGCTTAAAATTCTCCGCCAGATCTTCCTTGGTGAAACCTTCCTTGAGCAACACTTCCTTGGGTAGGTCGTCCGGCTTTTTGCAATCGCCACACAGGCGTCGCCCGAGACGCTGGGCGATAATCAGGCTTACCGAAGTGGCTATATTAAAAGCCGGCACACCCATATTCATCAGACGCGTCAGGGTTTGAGGCGCATCGTTGGTATGCAGAGTCGATAATACGAGGTGCCCGGTTTGGGCCGCCTTGATCGCAATACTCGCCGTTTCGAGGTCACGAATCTCACCCACCATGATGATGTCCGGGTCCTGGCGCAGAAAGGCCTTCAGGGCTTCGGCAAAGGTCAAACCGACCTTGTCGTTGACGTTGACCTGGTTGATTCCCTCGAGATTTATTTCCGCGGGGTCCTCGGCGGTCGATATATTGGTTTCCGGAACGTTCAGGATATTCAATCCGGTATAGAGCGAAACAGTCTTACCGCTGCCGGTCGGCCCGGTAACCAGAATCATGCCGTAAGGATTGGCCAGAGCCTTGAGGTAAAGATCTTTTTGCTCCGGCTCGTAACCCAGGGCGTCGATACCGAGTTTGGCGCTGGACGGATCGAGAATACGCAGTACCACCTTCTCGCCAAACAGAGTGGGGCAGGTGTTGACACGAAAGTCGATAGCGCGTTTCTTCGACAGCTTCAACTTGATGCGGCCATCCTGCGGGACCCGGCGCTCGGATATATCCATGCGCGACATGACCTTGACGCGCGCCGTCAGTTTGGCGGCAATATTAATCGGCGGAGAGGCGACCTCGGCCAGGATTCCATCGACGCGGTAGCGCACCCGATAGCGTTTTTCATAGGGTTCGAAGTGGATATCGGAAGCGCCCTTGTTGATCGCATCGAGCAGTATCTTGTTGACGTATTTAACCACCGGCGCATCGTCGACATCGGCGGCGCTCGGCCCTGAGTCTTCCTCTTCGTCGCCGCCGATATCGAGATTCTCGAGATCGTCGTCGAGCATGTCGTCCATGGAGCTATCCATGGCGTTGGACGCTTTTTCGAGGAATTCGGCCAGCTGGTTTTCCTGCACCAAGACAGCCTCGGTGGACAGGCCGGTGGCAAATTTAAATTCATCCAACGCCTGGGTATTGGTCGGGCTAGAAATCGCGACAAAGAGGCGGTTACCGCGCTTGAACAGCGGTACGGCATTGAGCTTGGTAAGCAGCTTTTCTTCAACCAGGCCGAAGGCGGCCAATTCGATATCCATGACATTCAGATCGAACACCGGCAAACCGAATTCCTGCGATGAAATCATCGCAATGACCTGGGGCGCTACGATCTTGTTTTGCACCAGATAACTGGTGAGTTGAATGTCTTCCTTGTTGGCAGCCTCGACCGCCTGGACTGCGGCGGCTTCGGCGAGGTGTTTTTCGAGAACCAGTTTGCGCGCGATCCCGGTGAGATTCATATTGGTTGCAGCCATAGGTGCCTTTACTCGGTGGTCGGACTCAAACCCTCGCGGGGAGTATATTTCGTCTGTCGGGTGTTTAAGTTTCTAGATCCAATTTTAGCCGGTATTCACAGTATCACAAGCCTAATTCCGCGCTCGGTATAAATTAAATTGAATCAAGCGCTTATGTGAATCGCTTCAATTAACTTGTGAGTATCGGCTGGCGCCGGGAATAAAGCATCGAAAGTGCCTGCAAATCCACCTCGAATCCGTGTTACCCGGTTTGGGACCAGCAGCAACCAGATATGCGTAAAGCCGGCTGGCGTGAGTTTTTCAGAGATTGATCGCAGGGCTACGAAAAACAGGCTCCGTAGAGCCTGCTTTCGAGTAACCAGCATTTGTCGCGCACTAGGGACTGCAGTTGACGCCGCGACCCAGGGTGTTGGCGGCGCTGCTGCAGCCGGAGCCGGACATTGTCCAGTTTACGGCGGCTTGTCCCGGTGTCGTACTCGGCGTCAAGGTGA
>DS021198.1:915248-922696 GCA_001735895.1 Olavius algarvensis Gamma 3 endosymbiont
TTATCTGCAGGGTTACTTGTTTTTGGAATCCGCGGCGTTCGATCCAGGCCGCGACGATCCAGATCATGGCCAGCAGCAGGAACGCGAAGCTGGTCCAGGAATAAAGCGGGAGGTATACGATGTTGAGTAAGGGGGACGGATCGATGAAACTCTGGGCAAAAAATATCGTCGCCAGCCCCAGGCGATAAACATTTAGCAAGCGCACCGAGGTCCAGTTAGTGGATCTCGGGCGGTAACCGCTCGGCAGCGGACTAGTGCTGGTCAAGGTCTGCATGTTCTTGACAGCAATAGGGTTCGTTGTTGACCGACAATACTGTCGATTCGGGCACGTGCACGCCGCAATACTTGCATTGGTGCATATTTTCGGTTTTTTTCGCATCCAGCTGTTCGGGTTCGGGCTCGGCGCTAAATAACCGCTTTAGTAGCCAAAGCAAAACTGCGACTACAGCCAGTAGAATAATCAGGCGTAATGAGAACATAGGTTCAGGGGATAGTAGATGATCTTTGCGTTTCGGATAAGTCTATGATTATAGCGATAAAACGCAAAAGCGTAAGCATAGTTGCAGGCCGCAGCTGATTAATTCCGCCGCTTTTGGCTGCGATCAAGCTGGTGGAATCACGACGCTAGTGCCGGGCAAACTGCCGCATTATCTCCGTAAAACCATAGGCCTGAAAAAAAATCGTATGGTGACTTGCTGAACCGAAAAAACGTCCCTATACTGCCCGCCTTTTATTGTTAATGGTCATCACCGGAGCGCCTATCTATGACAATAGAATTACCCGAGGGCTACAAACCGTCCCCGAATGAAGATTACATGTCGCCCCAGCACCTGGAGTACTTTCGCCAGAAATTACTGTGCTGGCGTGCCGAGCTGTTGCAAGAATCCGAAAACACGATTTCGCATCTAAAAGAAGAGAACTGGCAAGAGCCCGATATCAACGATCGAGCTTCGCTCGAAACCGATGCCGCGCTAGAGCTGCGTACGCGCGACCGCTATCGCAAGCTGGTCAACAAGATCGATTCGGCGCTTTCCCGGGTTGCCGACGGCACCTATGGCTACTGTGACGACACCGGCGAAGAGATCGGGTTGTTTCGGCTGGAAGCGAGGCCGATTGCCACCCTGACCGTCGAGGCCCAGGAAAAGCATGAACGCCTGGAGAAGCAGCGCCGCGACGATTGATCGTCCCAAAACCTAAGCGAATCAACAAACGGCCTGATAATCAGGCCGTTTTTGTTTCGTCGTCGCGGTGCGGCACCCGCGCTGTGGGAACCACCCGCGCCGCGCCTTCACAGTGCTGATGCTGATCATCGAAGAAAATATGCGGGGAAAATGATTCCAGAATCTTGTGCTTGGGAACGCCCCCGAGGAAGAAGGTTTCGTCGATGCGGACATTCCAGGTTCGCAGCGTCCGGATCACCCTTTCATGCGCGGGGCTGTTGCGGGCGGTTACCAGCGCCGTACGCAGCGGCGGCGGACCCTGGCCGCTATTGTTGTCCAGGTCAAATTGCAGGAAGGACAGGGTTTTCAACAACTTGGCGAACGGGCCTTCGGGCAGCGGCTGTTGCGCATTTTCTTTTTCGTGTTCGATGAAGGCTTCGAGCCCCTGCTGCTGGTAAATCATTTCCGATTCCTTGGAAAACAGTACCGCATCGCCATCGAAAGCAATCCTGATTTGTTGCAGCGGATCCGCAGGGTTATGGGAGGGACCATCGTATATCAAACCCGCGGCGACGTCTGATTCAACCGCGGCCTGGACATCTTCTTCGGTTGCCGACAGAAAGAGATCGACTTCGAAGGCGCTCAGATACTTGGCCACCGGCTCGCCGCCGGTAAAAGCCGCGCGGGTAATGTCGAGGTTGTAATTGTCGATCGAATTTGAAATGCGCAGACTGGTATCGGCCGAGTTGCGCGAAATGATTACGACCTCGGTACGCCGCAGCTTGGTATCGATATCGTTAATATGAAGTATTGCCTCGATCAGGGCAAAGCCGGTGCCCGGTTTCAGCACGTCGTTTTCATGTTCGAGCTGGTAGCGGCAATAGGCTTCGAGGCCTTCGTTTTCGTAAATCTCGTTTTCCAGGCTGAGATCGAACAGGGCGCGTGAAGATACGCCGATAACCAGGTAATCGCTCAGATCGTAAGGCATTAAATCGATTTCGTCAGAATTTTGGAACCGCGTTCGGCATTATAGCTTGCGCGCTTTCCGGCGGGCAGGTTAAAGTCCCGGTTTTCGCTGAAACCGTGCTCGATGAACCAGTGCGAACTGCGCGTGGTCAGAGTGTAAAGCCGCGAGATTCCATTTTTCAACGCCTGGGATTCGGCCACCTGTAGCAGCTCATTGCCGAGACCCGCGCGCCGATATTCATCGTGCACCGCGAGACAGGCGACTTCGGCGATACCATCGGTCGAGTCCGGTATGCAGGCGATGCAGGCGATGATCATGCCGTCTTTTTCGATCACCTGAAAATGGCGGATTTCGAGTTCCATTTGCTCGCGCGACCTGACTACCAGCACGCCGCTGGCTTCGAGCGGTTCGATCAGGCTCAGGATGCCGCCGATGTCATCTATATTGGCGGCCCGGCTACCCTCGTAGAAAAGATTGGTCACCATGATGCCGTAACCGTCGCGGCTGAATAATTCCAGTAATAATCCGCCATCGACCTGCTGATCGATAATATGCACACGTTTGACCTGCTCCTGAATCGCCAAAATCGCCAGTTGCAGCATATGTTTCAAATCTTCCGGTGTGTCGGCCTGCGCCAGTAACTCCTCGCACTGGCTGGTGGACAGCGTACTCGCCCGGCGATTCGCATCGGCGGGTTCCCGCTGCACGAAAACGAGCTTATCGGCCTTGAGTGCACACGCCACTTCAGCGGCGAGTTCCTCGGTGGGTAAATTAAATACTTCCCCGGTACGCGAATAGCCCAGATTCGACAACAACACGACATGATTGAGTGCCAGCAGATCCTTTATCGCCTCGTGTTTGATGACGCGCACCCTGCCCGAATGCTGCATGTCGATGCCGTCGATCACGCCCAAGGGCATGCCGATAACGAAATTCCCTCCGATCATTGAAATTTCGGAGCCCGACATCGGGGTATTCGGCAATCCCATCGAGAGCTGCGATTCAAAATACGTCTTGACCTCGTTGATGGCCTGCACCACGAGCGGCATGGTCTCGGAATCGGTTATCCGGACATTGTTATGAAATCTGGGTTCCATCTGGTTGGCGGCCAGGTGCTTATCGATGCGGCTGCGGCTGCCTAGCAGGATGACCAGTTTGATGCCAAGATGATTCAGTAGCGCGATATCGTGCACCACGCCGATAAATCGGTCTGAATAAATCACTTCGTCCGAAACCATCATGACCATGGTTTTTTTGCGATGCGCCTTAATATAAGGTGCCGCAGCCCGAAACCACTGCACGTATTCCTGCGTATTGCTCATGTCTGCCGATATCCGCTAAACTCGGAACAAACTATATTACATTCGTTGTAGCTAAGGAATCACTGCAAAATGCAGAGATTCCAGCGGCACCGGGACGTGCCGCCATTTTTCGATCGCGTAAGCGATTGGAAAATGAAGAAAGACGCGTAATCGCAGTTGCGTTTTTCATGCTTTGCTAAGCCAGGATGACTTTTGCAGAGTTACCCGAACATGGACTACAAAGGGAATACGAGATCAACGACGAAACACAACCAGTCAGTAGTCACCAACTGCAACAACAGGAACTTGTCGCTTTTCTTTACCACCGTTTTCGTGTCGGTATTTTCATCACTTTGTTGGTTTCGCTGTTGGCCTCGGCGCTGGCCTACGTGGAACTGGCGATACAGGGTCGCGAACGCTGGGTTGTCGGCTGGTTTGTTTTGTTGTGCCTGGTTATGTTGCTGCGGTGGCGGGTTTTACAGCAGTTTTTGGGACTTCAAAACAAGTCCTACTTCCCCTACCAGTATTGGCATAATCGATTTTTTGTCGGTGTTATCGCCACGGGTTTGATGCTGGGTTGCGGCGCTGCGCTGTTAATGCCCTATATTACGACCAATGTACAAATCATTCTGCATTCGATGCTGCTGACCATGTGCGCGGGTGCGATCGCCTATTTGTCGACCTCGTTTCGCGTCTATATTTCCTACATGGTAACAATCATGCTGCCGGTGACGGTCTGGTTGTTTCTGCAAAATAATTCCGTCAGTTACGTGCTTAGCTGCCTGTATATATTTTTCATGATCGCCGGCTGGATCAGCGTCAAGCGAATGAATGAACTGGTCAACGACGCTTTGTATTATCGTTATGACAACGAGACGCTGATCGAGGATTTGCAACGCTTGCTCGAATCGGTGTCACAAAGCAACAAGGCACTGGAAAAAATCTCGACCACCGATGAACTGACCGGTATCTCGAACTACCGGGCTTTTCGCGTTCAACTGGCAGATGTCTGGCGCCAGTTTCAGGGCAACAATGTGCAGGTGTCACTGATTAAACTGAACATCGATTACTATCATGAATTCAACGCCTACTACGGGCAGGAGGTCGGCGACCGTTGCTTGCGCCAGATCGCCAGCATGCTAAGCCAGCAGATTTCACATCAAAGCCAGATGGTGGCGCGCCTGCAAGGCGCCGAGTTCGCGTTGTTGCTGCCCGGAGTGAGCTGTGAAAACGCACGTCGGATTTCGCACAGTATCATGCAGGAACTGGCGCAGAAAAAAATCGAACATGCCAAATCGCGTGCTGGGCCCTACCTGACTATGAGCGTCGGCCTCGGTAGTCAAATCGTAGCCCCAGGCTCGCCGTCGCGCGAACTACTGGGAAGGGTGGACACCGCGTTGAAGCTTGCCTCGGAACGCGGCCGCAACCGGCTCGAAGTGCTGGAAGGCTAAGCTGTCGGTTTAAGCAGGGCTTCCAGGAGCGCCTTTTGTGCGTGCAGGCGGTTTTCCGCTTCTTGCCAGATAACCGATTGCGAACTATCCAGTACCTCAGTGGTTACCTCTTCACCGCGATGAGCCGGCAGGCAGTGCATAAATAACGCATCGCTATTGGCCTGTGCCATGACTTCACGGTTTACCTGATAGCTGGCGAAGGTTTCGAGGCGCTGCCCCTGTTCCTCTTCCTGGCCCATGCTGGCCCAAACATCGGTAACCACCAGATCCGCCTGCCTGGCGGCATCGACTGCGGTTTGGTGCAGCGCAACCCGGTCGCCGCCCGACGCGAGCAAGGCCGGGTCGGGTTGGTGTTCGGCGGGACAGGCGATTTGCAGCTTGAAGTCGAAGCGGATCGCCGCATTGATGTAAGAGTGACACATATTGTTGCCGTCGCCTATCCAGGCGACGCTGGCGCCGGCTATGTCCCCGCGATGCTCGAACCAGGTTTGCATATCCGCCAGCAACTGGCAGGGATGCAGCCAATCGCTGAGGCCGTTGATAACGGGCACCCGCGAATTCTGTGCCAGGGTTTCGATGCGATCGTGACCAAAGGTGCGAATCAGGATGCCGTCGACCATGCTGGAGATAACTCGAGCGCTGTCTTCTATCGGCTCGCCACGTCCCAGATGGCTGTCGCGTGGCGATAAAAACATGGCCTGCCCACCCAGTTGATACATGCCGGCTTCGAAGGAGACTCGTGTCCTGGTCGACGATTTTTCAAAAATCATTGCCAGTAGCTTGCCGCTGAGCGGAGTATGAGAAATACCCTGTTGCAGTTTTTTTTTGACATCGATCGCCTGTGCGATCAATGCTCGTAACTCGTCGCTGGTAAAATCCAGCAGGCTCAGAAAATGTCGGGTTGACATGGCGCTATCCGGTAAAATGACTAATGCAGTCGATCAGCTTGGCGGCAAGCTCTGCAGTCTGCGCCTGATTCATGATCAGGGGTGGCAGCAGGCGCAGCACGTTATCGGCGGTAACGTTGATCAGCAAACCCTGCTCCAGCGCCAGACTTACCAGAGCCTGGCAGGGCTGTTTCAGCTCCACCGCCAGTAACAGTCCGAGATGGCGCATGGCCGCGACCTGGACGTTATCGGCAAGCCCCAGTTGCAGTGCTTCGAACAATTGTGTCCCGCGTTCAGCCGCTTGCTCCGCAATCCCGTTTTCAATCATATAGTCGAGCACCGTGTAGGCGGCGCGGCAGGCCAGCGGGTTACCGCCGAAGGTGGAACCATGTTTGCCGGGTTGGATGACGTCGGTCGCAACGCCCGCGCAGACACAGGCGCCGATAGGTACGCCGTTACCGAGCGCCTTGGCCAGAGTCATGACATCGGGTATGATCGCTTCATGCTGGCGGGCAAACAGCTTGCCGCTGCGCCCCATGCCGGTCTGGACTTCATCCAGCATCAATAACCAGTCGTTCCGGTTGCATATCTTTCTAAGTGCCTGCAGATAGCCGCTGTCCGGAATCACGATGCCGGCCTCGCCCTGTACCGGTTCGACCAGAATCGCGGCCACATTGCGATTGTTTTTGGCGATCGCCTCGATCGCGCCGATGTCGTTAAAGGGCGCGCGCACGAAACCCGCAACCAGCGGCTCGAAACCCGCTTGCACCTTGCGATTGCCGGTGGCGCTCAGAGTCGCCATCGTACGGCCGTGGAAGGCGTTTTGCATGACGACGATTTATGGATTGTCGATGCCCTGTTGATGACCGTAAAGACGCGCCAGCTTGATGGCGGCCTCGTTGGCTTCGGCTCCCGAATTGGCAAAAAATACCCGCTCCATTTGCGCGCTGGCGCACAACAGATCTGCCAACTTCTGCTGCCAGGCAATCGAATACAGGTTCGAAGTGTGGAGTAGAGTGGCGGCCTGTTCCTGCAGCGCGGCGGTAAGCGCCGGTAGATTATGCCCGAGATTGGTAACCGAGATGCCGCTGAGTGCATCCAGGTATTGCTTGCCTGCGCTATCCCAGAGGTAACAGCCGTCGCCGCGAGTGAAACTCACCGGCAGGGACTGATAGGCATGAACAAGATGATCTGACATCGGCTTTGGCGTGAAAAAAGCGATTAAACATACAGTGATTTACGGCGATTTCAAGCTTTTAAGGCAAAAAAAACCCCGCCTGGGCGGGGTTTTCGAGATATACGGAAAAACCGCCGCTTAAAACAGCATGCCGTGTCCCTGCGCGGTCATTCCGTACAGCATCGGAATCGACAACAGCGTATTGGTGCGCGAGGCCATCAAGGCAACGGTTTTGGCCTTGGCAATTACCGCCGCGTCATGGGTCTGACCATCGAGGCCGAGAATTTTCTTCTGGTTGGGCCAGATCAACACCCAGACGTTGAACAGCATAATGCTGCCGAGCCATGCGCCCATGCCAATCGCGCGGTAGCCCTCTTCGAATGTGAAAGCGGCGACGAAGCCGGAACCTTCAGGAAAATGCATGGCTTCGAGCGCCATTGCACCGGTAAGCCAGGTCCCGATCGCGGCCCAGCGGAACCAGAACAGCGCAGGGGGAGCAACATAT
>DS021198.1:922746-926589 GCA_001735895.1 Olavius algarvensis Gamma 3 endosymbiont
CGGATAGGGTGCATGATCTCCGGAGCCCTGGTTTGCATGCATCGAATGTCTTAGTGAGGTTATATGTGCGGCTTGTATGGTGCCCTTAGTTTCGACGGCAAAACGATTAGTCCCGAGCATGCAAAAATCATGTCGGCAAAGGTCGCGCGCCGCGGTCCCGACGATCAGGAGGAATTTTACGATGGCCCGGTAATGCTCGGCCACCGGCGCCTGTCGATCATCGATTTGTCGCCCGCCGGGCACCAGCCCATGCACGACAGCAGCGGCCGTTTTTGCATTGTATTCAACGGCACGATTTATAATTATCCCGAGCTGCGCGAACTCCTGATCGGCAAGGGCTACCAATTCAATTCGCACAGCGACACCGAAGTGATCGTTAACGCCTACGCCTGTTGGGGCGCGGATTTTGTCGAGCGCCTGCACGGCATGTTTGCCTTTGCCATCTGGGACAAGCAACGGCAATCCCTGTTGCTGGCGCGTGATCGTATGGGTATCAAGCCGCTGTATTATGCGCGCACACCCGGTGGGTTTTATTTTGCATCAAACCCGCAGGCTTTATTGGCCACCGGCTTGTTCGCCACCGATATCGATAAGGTTGGATTGCACCACCAACTGAGCCTGCACGCGGTTATCCCGGCTCCTCGCACGCTGATCAAGACGATCAAGAAGTGTCGCCCGGCCTTTACTATGCAGATAACCCCGGACGGCAAGCTGAAGGAGCGGCGCTACTGGTCGCTGTCGGCGCAAAGACCGGCGGTGGCGATGTCGGCCGAGGACTGGAACGGCGCCATTCACGATGCGCTGATGCAGGCGGTCGAGAAACGGCTTACCATCGCCGACGTGCCGGTCGGGGTTTTACTTTCGGGTGGGCTTGACTCGAGCCTGCTGGTGGCGCTGCTGGCCGAGGCCGGGCAGCGTGATATCCGTACCTTTAGTATCGGCTTCGAAGACCAGCCGGAAGAACGCGGTAACGAATTCGAGTTTTCCGACCCGGTGGCCGAACGCTACGCCACCGACCATCAAAAATTCCTGATTCCGAACGATGAAGTACTGACCCGGTTGCCGCAGGCGGTAACGGCAATGGCGGAACCGATGTTTGGCCAGGATGCGGTTGCTTTCTATCTGCTTTCCGAACAGGTTGCCAAGTCGGTCAAGGTGGTGCAGAGCGGGCAGGGGGCGGACGAAGTCTTCGCCGGCTATTTCTGGTATGCGCAGATGTCGGAAGCCCGGGCGGAACCAGATCTGCAACGATTTGCCAGTCGCTACGTCGATCGCGATCACGACGAGTTTTGCGATACGGTGACCGCGGCATATCGGGGTGAGGACTACACTTCCCGGTTGATCGAAGAGCATCTGAATACCGAGCAGGCCGATAGTTTCCTCGATGCGGTTTTACGTTTCGATATCACCACGCTGATCGTCGATGATCCGGTCAAGCGGGTCGATAATATGACTATGGCCTGGGGACTCGAGGCGCGGGTGCCGTTTCTCGATCACCAACTGGTGGAACTCGCTGCCGCCTGTCCGCCCGAACTCAAGCTCAAGCATCAGGGTAAAGGGGTGCTCAAGGAGATTGCGCGCGGACGAATCCCGGATGCCGTGATCGACCGGCCGAAGGGTTACTTTCCGATGCCGGCGCTAAAATACGTGCGCGGCGATTTTTTTCAGTTCATGGCGGATACGCTCAATAGCCAACGCAGTCGCGAGCGCGGATTGTTTAACCGCGACTACATCGATCGGCTACTGGCTGAACCCGAGCAAAATTTTACGCGCTTGAACGGTAGTAAACTCTGGCATAGCGCCCTACTGGAGTACTGGTTGCAGCAGCATATCGATCAAACGTAAAAAAACAGGCATGACTTGATTTCCCTGCTTGAAAAAAACGGTTAAGCTAATACCTTAGCTTTTTAATAGGTTATTTTTTGAGGTTATAGAATGGACGTCCTGGAACGAATTAAGCAGCAAGTCGAAACCCACCCGGTACTTATCTACATGAAAGGCACACCGCAGTTACCCCAGTGCGGTTTTTCCAGCAGGACTGCCGAAGCCCTGAAATCGCTGGGCATCGAATTCGCCTATGTGAATGTGTTATCCGATCCCGAAATTTTTCAAAGCCTGCCGCGCTTCGCCGATTGGCCAACCTTTCCGCAGGTTTATGTCGACGGTGAATTGATCGGGGGCTGCGATATCACCCTCGAAATGCATGAATCGGGCGATCTGGAAAAAATTACCAAAGCGGCGACTGAAAAAAAGGCCAGTTAGACAATCCCAGGTCCCTTCGAAGGGAATATCCGGGAAAACTCAAATCGGCGCGCAAGCCTGAAAGGCGGAGCTGATAATTTCGTCGACCGATGGCGCCGGATCGAATTCGTGACCATGCCAGACGCCGATCGCAATATTTAACTTTTTACCCTGATCGGTGGTTTGCAGGGTGTGGCGCTTGATGCTGTGGATCAGCCGGTCAAACAGGTCGAGGTTGAAAGCGACTGGGTCTTGATACTGCACCGATACCGCAAAGGTATTCATATTAAAACGCGCCACCATGTCCATCGGCCGCAATGACAGCTGAACCGAATTGGCAATTGTTTTCAGCGTGCCGAGCCGCAGTTCGTTATTCGACGACTTGACCTCGATGATGGCGACCCCGAGTCCGCCGCCACGCGATTTACAATGTTCGATTAGCGCCTCGACATGCAATTCGAGCTGGGCTCGATTCGGCAGATTGGTTTCCGGATCCTGCAGGCTGTATTGCTTTACCCGCAGGAACTGGCTGCTAATCCTGCGCATCCGTTCACGCAATTCATTCTGCTCAAAGGCGTTGCGTCCCGCGCCATAAACTCTGGCGGCAAGCTCGAACTGATTCGCCGATTTGGAAACAAAATCATCTACCCCGCGATCAAAAGCGACCACGATGCTCGATGCCGTATCCTCGGCGGTGAGCAGTACGATGCCGGTATAACGATCATTGTTTTCATCCCAGCGACGCAGCAGGTCAGTCAGCTCCAGCCCGTTCATGCCGGGCATCCAGAAATCGGCGAGGACAACGTGCGCGCGTCTTTGATTCAACAGGTATAAAGCCTCATCAGCCGAGGATGCGGTGCGGATGTCGGTGAAACCCGATTTGCCAAGACCCGACTTGACTACCTCTCGGCTGAACTGAAGGTCATCGACGACGATTATGGAGAGATCTTCTTTGCGCAAGGTCAAGGGCTACGAATAGGATGCTACGAGTATAAAGTAATTTTTAAATCAAGGTTGTATAAAAGCAATTTCATTGACGATTTTGCAAAATAGCATCGCCGTCATCTCCGCATCGTAGACCGCGCTATGGGCTTCATTCGAATCCCAATCCAGCCCGGCCGATCTAATCGAGCGCGCGAGCACGGTCTGACCGTATGCGAGTCCGGCCAGACTTACGGTGTCAAAAGTACTGAATGGGTGAAATGGATTGCGCTTGATGCCGGAACGCGCCGCCGCCGCGTTGATGAATTTGAGATCGAAGTGTGCGTTATGCCCCACCAGAATTGCCTTGTTGCATCCCTGGTTCTTGATCGCATTACGTACCGGCTTGAATATTTTTGGTAGCGCCTGTTTTTCATCCAGGGCGAGACGAAAAGGGTGATCGACATCGATGCCGTTGACTTCCATCGATTTGGGATCAAGGTTAGCTCCTTCGAATGGATTGACGTGACAGGAAACCGTCTCCGTGCAATAAAGCTGCCCCGTTTCGTCGAAATCGATTAACACCGCCGCGATTTGCAGCAGCGCATCGGTCGCCTCGTTGAAACCCCCGGTTTCGACATCGACGACTACCGGCAGGTAGCCGCGAAATCGTTCTGACAT
>DS021198.1:934128-952890 GCA_001735895.1 Olavius algarvensis Gamma 3 endosymbiont
GTATCGGAGCGGACCAAGGGTCGAATCCTCAAGGCCGACGTCAAGGCTTTCGTCAAGTCCAGCATGACTGCGGGGGGTGGCGGCGGTGGTTTATCGGTGAGCAGCGCTCCCGAAATCGATCACTCCAAGTTCGGCGAAGTCGAATTGCTGCCGCTCAGCCGTATCAAGAAAATTTCGGGGGCCCATCTACACCGCAGCTGGGTAACGGTGCCCCATGTCACGCAGTTCGATGAGGCCGACATAACCGAACTCGAAAAATTCCGCAAGTCGCTGGCAAAAGAGGCCGAGAAAAAGGCGCTGCGTTTGACGCCGCTGATCTTTTTAATGAAGGCGGTAGTCAGCGCGTTGCGGGAGTACCCGGACTTCAACGCCTCGCTCGATGCCAGTGGCGAAAACCTGGTGATGAAGAAATATTTCCATATCGGCATCGCCGTGGATACGCCAAACGGTCTGGTGGTGCCGGTGGTGCGTAACGTCGATCAGAAAGGCCTGTTCGAGCTGGCGGCGGAACTCGGCGAACTCTCGCTGCGCGCCCGTGACGGCAAACTTTCTCCGGGCGAAATGCAGGGCGGCTGTTTTACTATTTCCAGTCTCGGCGGCATCGGGGGCACCTATTTCACTCCGATTGTCAACGCGCCCGAGGTCGCCATCCTCGGCGTTTCACGCGCCAAAATGCAACCGGTATACAACGGCGCCGAGTTCGAACCGAGGTTGATGCTGCCGCTGGGATTGTCTTATGATCATCGTGTTATCGATGGCGCGCAGGCGGCGCGTTTCACCAATTTCCTGAGCCAGGTAATTTCCGACATCAGAAGGGTACTTTTATAATCATGAGCGAAATAGATCTGTTACTGCCGGATATCGGTGAATTTGAAAACGTCGAAGTCATCGAAGTTCATGTTGCCGCAGGCGACAAGGTCAATGCCGAAGATCCGATATTGACGCTGGAATCCGACAAGGCGACGATGGATATCCCGTCGCCCTGCGCCGGTACCATCAAACAATTGAGTGTCGCCGTGGGCGATCGGATTTCAGAAGGTAGCAAACTTGGCGCCATCGCAAGCGACGAGACTGCGGCGAGCGCTAAACCCGCCGGGGTCGAACCGGCCGCAGCGGCTAAGCCCGAGCCCGCGGCTAAATCCGCGGGCAATGCCGATATAAGCGCCGAAGTTTTGGTGCTGGGTGCGGGGCCGGGCGGATATACAGCCGCATTCCGTGCCGCCGACCTGGGCAAGAAAGTGGTGCTGGTCGAGCGCTATGATACGCTCGGCGGGGTTTGCCTGAATGTCGGCTGTATCCCGTCCAAAGCGCTGCTGCATACCGCGCAAATCATAAATGAAGCCGAGCATATGAAGGCCAATGGCGTAAGCTTCAACAAACCCAAGATCGATCTGAAAGAAATCAACGGATTCAAAAACAAGGTGGTGGGTAAGCTGACCGGAGGCCTGGCCGGACTCGCCAAGCAACGCAAGGTTAGCGTGGTGCACGGTGTCGGCGAATTCATCGATCAGAATAATTTGCAGGTCGACCACAAAGGCAAAATTTCCCGCATCAAATTTGAAAGCTGCATTATTGCCGCGGGGTCGCAAGCGACCGCAATTCCGTCATTTCCGAATAACGATCCACGCTTGATGGATTCCACCGATGCGCTCGAACTAAAAGATGTTCCAAAGAAACTACTAATTGTCGGCGGCGGTATCATCGGGCTCGAAATGGCAACCGTATACCATGCACTCGGCTCCGAAATCACCGTGGTCGAGTTCCTCGATAGCCTGATTCCGGGATGCGACAAAGACCTGGTGCGCGGCTTGAACCGGATTATCTCGAAACGTTATAAAGCGATCTATCTAAAGACCAAGGTTTCTGAAATCAAGGCGCAGAAGAACGGAATGAAGGTTAGCTTTGAAGGCGACAAGGCGCCGAAACCGGCGATCTTCGACAAGGTATTGATCGCCGTTGGCCGCCGTCCCAACGGACATAAGATCGGTGCCGAAAAGGCGGGTGTCAACGTCGATGAAGCAGGTTTCATCCAGGTCGACAAGCAAATGCGAACCAATGTCGCCCATATATTCGCAATCGGCGATGTCGTCGGTAACCCAATGCTGGCTCACAAGGCCACGCACGAAGGCAAGGTTGCCGCCGAAGTGATTGCCGGTATGAAGTCTTACTTCGAACCCTTGACCATTCCCTCGGTGGCTTATACCGACCCCGAGGTGGCCTGGATGGGCGTGAGCGAAACCGAAGGCCAAGCAACAGGGCATTGAGTATGAAAAGGGCGCATTTCCCTGGGCCGCAAGCGGGCGTGCACTCGGCATCGACCGCGACGAAGGCATGACCAAAGTACTGTTCGACCGGGAAAACAAGCGCATTATCGGCGCCGGTATCGTCGGACCCAGTGCCGGGGAATTGATCGCTGAAGCGGTACTGGCCCTGGAAATGGGTGCCGATGCCGAGGACATCGGGTTGACGATACACCCGCATCCGACCTTGTCGGAGACATTCAATTTTGCCGCGGAAATGGCGGAAGGAACGATTACCGACCTCTACATCCCACGCAAGAAATGATCCTGCGGCGCGCACGGCCGCTAGTCGGATAAATCGCAGCATGCCCCAATTGAGTTACACTCGCAGCGGCTCGGGCCGGCCGCTGGTCGTGCTACATGGTTTGTTTGGGTCGGGCAAGAACTGGCAATCGCACACCCGCAAATTCGCTCGGGATTTCGAAGTATTCAATGTCGACCTGCGCCACCATGGTCAATCCTTCCATAGCGATGAAATGAATTACCCGGCGATGGCCGCAGATGTAGCCGGGCTGTTAACCGACCTGGACCTTGTCGATTGCAATTTGCTGGGTCACAGCATGGGCGGCAAGGTGGCGATGACGCTGGTGGTTAATTATCCCGGCTTGATTACCCGCCTGGTGGTCGCCGATATCGCACCGGTCGCCTACTTCCATCATTACGACGATTTGATCGAGCCGATTCTCGCCCTGTCGCTGGAGGTTATCGAGACGCGTGCCGAGGCAGACCAGTTGCTGCGTCAGAATATACCCGAAGATCAGTTGCGCGCCTTTTTGCTGCACAACCTAGAGCGCGAGGCCGCGGGCTGGCGCTGGCGGGTTAACTGGCGGGCGATCCAGCGCGATATGGAGTGTCTGACCGGATTCGGCGATCTGCCGGACGACTGGCGCATCGATTTGCCGACATTGTTTATTCGTGGCGACCGTTCCGATTATGTGGGCGCCGCTGAAATCGACGTCATTAACCGGCATTTCAAAGACGCAGCCATTGCCACTATTGAAGACGCGGGCCATTGGCTGCATGCCGAAAAGCCGGAAGTTTTTGCGCAACTGGTTGCGGAGTTCCTGTACCACGACTAAACCTCAAGTCCTGGCCGCAACCGCCGATAAGCTGGTGAGTTTATCGAAATCCTACGCAAGCCGATGCCGTTGAAACGCAGTCTAATATTTATTCTATTGATGAGCCTTGGGCTTGGCGCGCAAGCCTATGAGCGGCGTTATATGGCGGCAATGGAAGATTCGGAATGGACCCTGACCGATGATAGCGCGATCCTGTGCCGCGCCGAGCATCCGATCCCACGCTTCGGCAAGGCGATATTTAGCCAGGAAGCCGGTCGCGGCCTGCGGCTCGAACTGATTTCCCGGCTTGCATTCAAAAGGGGAATCAATGTCGAGCTGCGCAGCAAGACAACCAGTTGGAACGCCCACGAGACCCGCGCCGTGCTGGGCCGATTTGAAACCAGGGGCGGCAATTCGTTGTTTAAAATCTCGTCGAGTATCGCTGAACAGACGTTTTTCGAACTGGGCCGGGGCTTCCATCCCTCATTCCTGTTTTACCTGGACTATCCGCTGGTCGCGTCAATTTCCACGGTCAGGTTTGGCGAAGTCGAAAAAGAATTCAACCGTTGCGTCGCACAGCTGTACCAGCGCAATTATGAAGACGTGCGTATGAGCAGCATTCATTTCGAACCGGACCACGAATTTGCCAGTATCAGGCAGGAGGAAACTGCCTTTCAGGGAATGCTGGATTATCTGCAGGTCGATCAGGGAATTTCAGAAATCTTGGTCACCGGGCATGCCGATAACACCGGACTAGCCTGTTACAACGATGGTCTATCCGAACGCCGCGCCTGGTATGTATACGACCTGCTGGTTGCCTGCGGCATCGATTCCAGTCTGTTACGCGTCGACTACGCGGGTGAATACCAACCGGTTATTAAAGCCAGCGGCAAAAAATTCCGCGCCGCCAATCGCCGCGTCACGGTCGAATTGCGGCGCTATTAACCCGGCGACAATATATGTCGCCGGGTTAACACGCTGCGGGCGCGATTGTCCTATCGATCCCCGCGATTAAGTCGCGAATATTTGGAATTCCAGTAAACTTCGCCTCCGCCTTCGCTGAGCGACTGCGCCCGCGCCAGAATGAACAATAAATCCGATAACCGATTTATATAACGCCCGGTTTCGGGATTTAAAGCTTCCGTTTCCGCCAGCGTCACCAACGCGCGTTCGACCCGGCGGCAGACCGCGCGCGCCAGTTGCAGGCAGGCCACCGCCTGCGAGCCACCCGGAAGAATGAATTCCTTCAATTCGCTGAGTTCGGCGTTGAAGCGTTCGGCGCTGGATTCGAGCCCCTCGACATAATCCGCGGTAATCAGATTTTTACCAGGCTGGCACAGTTCGGCGCCGACATCGAACAAGTCGTGTTGCACGGCGAACAACAATTGCTGTAACGGACCATCTTCGAGCAGGCTTAAACACAGACCGAGGCAAGTGTTTAGCTCGTCGACTTCGCCCAGGCTGTGCACGCGCGCATCGTTTTTAGAACGACGGCTGCCGTCGGCCATGCCCGTGCTGCCCTGGTCCCCGGTGCGGGTAGTCACCTTGCTGAGTCGATTTCCCATTAGTTAAACCGATAGGCCGCGGTTAAGGTGAAGTTGCGTTCGGGACTGGGCTGGAAAGCGGCCCCGAAGCCGTTATTGGTAACAAACTCGGCATACTCTTCGTCGGTCAGATTGTTAATCCTGAAGTTTACCTGCCAGGACTTCATTTGATAACCGATTCCTGCATTGTAAACGGCGATCGAGTCCAGCTTACCGAATTGGTTGGCATTGTCGCCCTGGGCATATTTGGGCGCGCTATAGCGATACTCGAGATAAGTCGCGAAATGGTCGTTAATGCGAAAGTCGCCGCGCAATCTGGCGATGCTGTCGGCGACCCCGGAAATATCCTTGCCCTTGAAGCTGCCCGATTCGAATTTGGCGTCGACCACAGCCAGCTCGGTCTGCAGCCCGAAGGACGCGCTGACCTGGTTAAACCAGGATAAGGTCAATCCATCGCGCCGGGTGTCGTCGAGATTTACGTTTAAGCCAAAGGGCGGGGCGTTGGGATCAAATTCGATTTCATCTTCCAAGTCCAGGCGGTAGATCGCAGCGACAAACTGATGATCGCCGCGCGTCAGGTCGATTCCGAGTTCGAGCGATGCACCGGTCTGGGTTTCGAGGATTTCTCCCGCCTCGGCCAATGCAAGCTCGTTCACCTTGGCAAATCGAAAGTTTTGATCATAGCGCAGCTTGACTCGGGTGTGAGCGTCGACAAAATAGGCCAGACCCAACTCCGCAACGCTAAGCTCGTCGTCGAACTCTTCTCCGTTCGGGAAGGCATTGCCATCCCTGAATTCGTTTTCGACGGCCGTATGGCGCATTCCGAAAGTCAACTGCGTCATTTCGGTCAACCTGGGGTTGATCTGGAAATACAGGCTTTTACTGTCCTGTTCATTACTGGAAGTGGTCACACCCGGGCCGAAAAAGAAGAAAGGAATCTCGAGCTCGTAGTCTACCTCTTCCAGATCGATACCGACCACGTAGGGAACCTCGACGCCGGCTTTGAAAACGCCGGAAATTTTTGGATTGATACTGTTGTTTTCGCGATTATCGAAACCCGCTGCGGGACTCGGGCTGTCGCGAAAGCTCTGCAATATCTCCGCGTCGGTCTGGCGCTGGGTGGCATCGATACTGAAGCGGTGGGCGCCCAGATCGCGGGCGTAGCCCAGGCGGAAAACGCTGACGTCTTCGTTGCGAAAATCATCGACGAACCCCGGGTTACTCTGGGTCGGATCGTCTTCGAACTCGCTCTCCAGCAGCGCACCGGGTAATTCCAGGTCATTTCTGACTTCCTCTACCTCTACGAAGAAACGGTTCTCCTGCCGTTCGTATTCCAGCGCGCCGCTGAAGCTGGTATTTTCTTCCGCATTGTTATCCCGATAGTGATCGGCTTCGAAGCGGCCGGCGGACAGGCGATAGGCCAGCGCTGGCGTCAACCGTTTGGAGGAACTCAAATCGACGCCGCGGTAGTTGAAGCTGCCGGTGCGGGCCCTGACCTGATGAAAACTGTCGTCCGGCGATTTGGTGATGATATTGATAACGCCGCCCACCGCCTGGTCGCCATACAAGCTGCCCGCGCTGCCGCTCAATACCTCAATGCGCTCGATATTCATGGGTGCTACATGGTGCAGATCCGGCGCGGCGGTATCGCTGTAATTGAGTCGGCGCCCGTTTACCAGTACCAGAGTATTGGCATTGGCGGTCGATGAAAAGCCGCGCACGCTGACCGACACTTCGCTGCCGTTGCCGAATAAATCGTCGACCTGAACTCCGGGAATGCCGCGCAAAACTTCGCTGGTGGTGGTGGCGCCGCTGGCTTCGATATCTGCCGCGGTAACCACGTAAACCGTAGCGCTGGATTTGTTTTCCGCCTGTTCGGTGCGGGTCGGGGTGATCACGATTGGTCCGAGATCGGCGATTCCATGCAGAGGGATGACGGCCAGGCAAAGACTGGCCAATAAACTACGACTGGTATACATGTGGTTCTCCACAAAACTAGAGAGACACACACAGTTGACGAGAATGGGGCACCGCGACAAGCTGTGAGAACCGCCACCCGCGATTCTGGTCTTGTTAAGTCACTTTCAGGCCGGTCTCCGGACTTGGAAGCAGCTTTGCTTCTTTACCGTTGCGGGGGCAGTACTCGAGTTTCACGAGTTTCCCGATTCTCGCGTCTAGCGCGCACCTGAAAACGTAGCCGCAATAATGAAAAAAATTGCCGGTAATGTCCAGCCACGATTAGGTATATGTCGCAGCCAGACAATAGTTTGCGTCGATTCGGGTTCTGTCGCATGATCGCAATCTCGAATTATCACAGTCGATTATCCGTGCTCAGCATTAAATCCAGAGCCTGGCAACTAGGTTTAACCTCGATCTTATTGGTGGTTACCTACCTGCTCAGCCAGACGTCAACCGTTTCGAACTTCGAGTATGATTTATTTCTAAACATACTGGGTGTGCAACCGGCAGGTCGTGAATACCTTTCCACTCCATTGGTCCGCAGCGCGCCTAATTGGAGTCTGTTGCTGGTCTACGCCCTGATTCTAGCTACCTACGTGCGCCGCTACACGCGCTCACGCACCACCGTGGTTTCGATGCTGGCGGTGGTGCTGATTCTGTTCGCACTGATAATGCTCGAAGTATTGCTCGCACTATTCATGCAATTGTTTTTGCCGGTGGTGTTCCCCGCGCTAGTCATGCTGTTGGTTACGGCGATTTACTGGTTGCTCGACCTCTACCGGGGTTCTGTTACCAGCGATTTGACCCGGCATGAGCCGGTCTCCCTCGGCGATGTGCAAAAACGCATCGATCAAGGGGATTTGCGGACCGCACTGGTCATGCTCAAGCAATGTTCCTACAGCGAGGACCTGCTCGAAGTCGGTTATGAGCTCGGTATGTTGCTGGAGTCCGGTAAGCATTGGGCTAGCGCGCTGAACCTTTACCACTGGCTGTCGAACTATGATCCTGGCCTGAGCGATTTTGTTAGCCGTATCGAGGAAATTAGCAACAACCGCGCACCGCGGCTCAAGCAGGGTGAGGTATTGCCCGTTGCGGAACCCGAATCACCGACCATCGGCAACTATATGCTAGTCCGTAAAATCGCCAAAGGGGCTACCGCGGTAATGTATGAAGCAACCGATATGCGCAGCAATAACCGCGTTGCACTCAAGGTGATGACGCTGCGCCAGGGCGAAAATGCCGATCGAGATCGCGTCGCGCACTGGCTGCACGAAGCGGAAATCGTAGCGCGGCTGGAACATGACAACATCGTCAAGATTCATGATGCGGAATTGCTGCAAGACAGCGCTTATATCGCGATGGATTATATTTCCGGATACTCGATGTCGTTGCGTTTGCGCAAGCGCGAATACCTGACCGTCGGCGAATGCATACGAATTTCGAAAGACATGCTGCGCGCGCTCTCGGTGGCCCACGCCGCTGGCATTGTACATGGCGATATCAAGCCGGCCAATATCATGTATGACGCGATCAATCACACTTATATCCTGACCGATTTTGGTGCCGCTTATTCCGAATTGCGCGAGCGCAAGGAGGACGATGTCATCGTCGGCACACCGGCCTATATGTCGCCGGAGCAACTCAATGGTAAAAAACTGGATGGGCGCTCCGATTTGTTTTCACTGGCCGTGACGCTTTACCAACTGCTCACCGGCTCCCAGCCCTTTGCCGGCGACAGTCTGCCGGAATTGAAGAAAAGCATCGTTAGGGAAGAACCCGACCTCAATCATTTGACGCTGCCGGCGGGAATCACCCAAGTCATCATCAAGGCGCTGCAGAAGAAGCCCTATATGCGATTCGCCGATGCCCAGCAGATGCTGACCTCGGTGGAACATTGCGAAAAGCAGTTGCGCGAGCGCATGCATGATCAATTCTGAACCAGGCTACTCGGTGGATATTGAGCTGGTTTCGATGCTTTTTTTGCGTTCGCGCCAGGCGATCAGAATACCACCGGCGGCTATCAGGAAGACACCCGGTATCAACTTGTCGAACGGGGCCTCATCGAAAAAGAACCAGCCCAGAACAAAGGCGAAAGGGATGCCGAAATATTCAAATGGCGACAGACTGGCCGGTCGGGCGAGCCGATAGGCGCTGATAAGCCCCAGCACCGCAAAACCGCCGACTATTCCCATCGCGAGCAGCAACATCCAGTCGCGCGTCGAACTCACCGGCTGGTAGCCGGTACTCAAAAACAGTATCGCGAGAGCTCCGATCAAGGCGCCGTCCGAGGCGTACATGTTGATAAGCGGGGTGGGGACACGATCGTCGACCAGCCGGACGCATACGGTGGACAGCGAGTATCCGAAGGCGGCGATTATGGGCAGCAGACTGTAGGGCGTGAACACTTCGCTGCCTGGGGCCATGACCAGCAATACCCCGAGAAATCCGATCGTCACCGCGAACCAGCGCCAGACACCGACATGATGCCGCAATATCGGCACCGCCAGCATCGTAATCAGCACCGGGCCGATATAGGCCAGGGTCGATGCGGTCGCCAGTTCCATTTTGATGAACGACAAATACATGCAAAACTGTGCCAGGGCGATAATCAAGCCGCGCAGCAGACCCAGGCGCCACTGTCTGATGGCGAGTTTCCTGCCGGCGGCGTGCCATTCCCGCGACAGCAGCAGCACCAACAGGCTCGGAATCAGCCCGAACACGTTACGCAAGCTCGCCAATTGTTGCACCGGATATCGATCTCCCAGGTACTTGATAATGACTGCCTGCAGATCGAATAGCAGTAACGCCAACAGGAGGTAGCACAGCGCCCGCAGAAAATGGCTCGGAACGGGCAGCATTCAAGTCGCTCGACAGCTAGCCGCGGATTGTGGAATCACGGGAAATTTGGCAAATTTTAGCAGCAAGCATAGACTCGATGCGGCAATAACCCTACAATGTGCCTTCAAGAAGATGCTGCCTCCGCAGTGCTTACGATTACGATTTATCTGATGGGAAGAACCTGCGGTTCCTCCCATTTTTGTGCGCGCGCATTTTTTTGAAACCGGAGTTTTTGTGCCCAAGACAGCAATGCTAGCCCTACAGGATGGAACCGTTTTTAGCGGCAGCTCAATCGGAGCCGATGGCCTGTCGGTCGGCGAAGTGGTATTCAATACCGCGATGACAGGGTATCAGGAAATACTCACCGATCCATCCTATTGTCAGCAGTTAATTACGCTGACCTACCCGCACATCGGCAATACCGGCGTTAACGCCGAAGATGAAGAGGCCGCCGAGATTCACGCCAGCGGCCTGATTATTCGCGATTTGCCGCTGCGCGCCAGCAACTGGCGCAGTCAGGGTGGCTTACAGGATTATCTCGAACGCTGCGGGGTAGTCGCTATCGCCGATATCGATACCCGCAAGTTAACGCGCCTGTTGCGCGACGGTGGTGCGCAATCGGGTGCGATTATGGCGGGTGACGATACATCTGAAAAAACGGCACTCGAAGCGGCACGCGGATTTGCCGGGCTCGCCGGTTGCGACCTGGCGCAAGTGGTTTCAACGCGCGAATCTTACTCCTGGACACAATCGAGTTGGACCCTGGAATCCGGATATGTGGAAGCCAATAACCCGCGTTTTCACGTGGTTGCCTATGATTATGGCATCAAGAAAAATATTCTTTGCATGCTGGTCGAGCGCGGCGCCAGGGTAACTGTGGTGCCGGCTAAAACCGCGGCCGAAGAAGTACTGGGTATGAATCCGGACGGAATCTTCCTGTCCAATGGACCGGGCGACCCCGAGCCCTGCGCTTATGCGATCTCGGCAATTGCCAGGTTACTGGAGACCGAAATTCCGATATTTGGTATCTGCCTCGGGCATCAGTTGCTCGCTTTGGCCAGTGGCGCCAGCACCGTCAAGATGAAGTTCGGCCACCATGGCGCGAACCATCCGGTGCAGGATCTGGCGACCACGGCGGTCATGATTACCAGTCAGAATCATGGCTTCGCGGTCGATGAGGCAAGTCTGCCCAAGTGCCTGCGGGCGACCCATCGTTCATTATTTGACGGCAGTTTGCAGGCAGTGGAGCGCAGTGATAAGCCGGCCTTCGGTTTTCAGGGGCATCCCGAGGCAAGCCCGGGTCCGCACGATGTCGCGCCCATGTTCGATCGGTTTTTTGATTTGATAGCGACTTACAAAAGTCGTCAAGGAGCAGTTTGATGCCGCGCAGACAGGATATAAAATCGGTGTTGATCATCGGTGCGGGACCGATTGTCATCGGCCAGGCCTGCGAATTCGACTATTCCGGGGCGCAGGCCTGCAAGGCCCTCAAGGAAGAAGGTTTGCGCGTGATTCTGATCAATTCTAACCCGGCTACGATCATGACCGATCCGGATACGGCGGACGCGGTCTACATCGAACCGATTCACTGGACAGCGGTTGAAAAAATCATTGCCCGGGAACGACCCGATGCCTTGCTGCCCACCATGGGTGGACAAACCGCGCTCAATTGTGCGCTTGATCTGGTACGCGAAGGCGTGCTCGAACAATACGGCGTGCAAATGATCGGCGCCACGCGCGAAGCCATCGACATGGCCGAAGACCGCGAGCAGTTTCGTGTCGCCATGGCTGAGATCGGATTGAAAACACCGAAAGCTTTTATTGCGCACAGCCTGGAAGAAGCCTGGCAGGGACAGTCCCAGATCGGATTTCCAGTCATCATCCGTCCCTCTTTTACGATGGGTGGCAGCGGCGGTGGGATTGCCTACAACCGCGAAGAGTTCGATGACATCATCCGGCGCGGGCTGGACTTGTCTCCCACTAGCGAAGTCCTGATCGAAACCTCGGTGCTCGGCTGGAAAGAGTTCGAAATGGAAGTGGTGCGCGATAAAAACGACAATTGCATTATAATCTGTTCGATCGAAAACCTCGACCCGATGGGCGTGCATACGGGCGATTCGATTACCGTGGCGCCGGCGCAAACCCTGACCGATAAGGAATACCAGATCATGCGCAATGCTTCGCTTGCTGTGTTGCGCAAAATCGGCGTCGAAACCGGCGGCTCCAACGTACAGTTCGCGATTAATCCCGCAGACGGTGAAATGATCATCATCGAGATGAATCCGCGGGTATCGCGTTCGTCGGCGTTAGCCTCCAAGGCAACCGGATTTCCAATTGCCAAGGTTGCGGCCAAGCTTGCCATCGGCTACACCCTCGATGAATTGCAAAACGATATTACCGGCGGCGCTACCCCGGCGTCGTTTGAGCCCAGTATCGATTACGTCGTCACCAAGATTCCGCGATTTACCTTTGAAAAATTTCCCCAGGCCGACGACCGCTTGTCGACGCAAATGAAATCCGTCGGCGAAGTCATGGCGATCGGCCGCAATTTTCAGGAATCTTTCCAAAAGGCGTTGCGCGGCCTCGAGACCGGAGTGTTCGGGCTCGACCCGATAGTGGACCAGGCGGACGATCCCGAGGAGCTCGAGGATTTGTATCGCACCGAATTGCGATTGCCCGGCGCCAGACGAATCTGGTATGTCGCGGATGCGTTTCGTTCGGGTTACAGCCTGGAGCAGATTTTTGAGCAAACCGCGATCGATCCCTGGTTTCTGGTGCAGATTCAGGAATTAGTGCAGATCGAAAACAGTCTGAGCGGACGTCCGCTCGAATCAATGGATGCGGCTGAAGTCAGGGCGCTCAAGCGCAAGGGCTTTTCCGATCACCGGTTGGCGCAGTTGCTCGCCAGCGATGAGCTCGAGTTTGGCGCGCGCCGTCGCGAACTCGGCGTCAAGCCGATTTATAAACGGGTCGATACCTGTGCGGCGGAATTCGCCTCGAGCACCGCCTACCTCTACTCGAGTTACGATGAAGAGTGTGAGGCGCGGCCCAGCGGGCGCGATAAAATTGTCGTGCTCGGCGGCGGTCCCAATCGCATCGGGCAGGGTATCGAGTTCGATTATTGCTGCGTGCATGCGGCGCTCGCGATGCGCGAAGACGGCTTCGAGACGATAATGATTAACTGTAATCCGGAAACCGTGTCGACCGACTACGACACTTCGGACCGGCTTTATTTCGAACCGCTAACCTATGAAGACGTACTCGAAATCATCCACCTGGAAAAACCCAAGGGTGTGATCGTGCAATTCGGCGGCCAGACCCCGCTCAACCTGGCGCGCGCGCTGGAAGCCGCCGGCGTGCCTATCGTCGGTACCACGCCCGATTCCATCGACCTGGCCGAAGATCGCGAGCGCTTCCAGCAAATGATCGAGGAGTTAAATCTGCTGCAGCCGCCGAATCGGATCGCTTTCGACGTCGAGTCCGCGGCACAGTTGGCCGAACAGGTGGGCTTTCCGCTGGTGGTGCGGCCATCCTATGTGCTTGGCGGCAGAGCGATGGAGATTGTTTATGACCAGGAAGATCTGGCACGCTATATGGCCGAGGCGGTCAAGGTAACGCGCGACTCACCGGTACTGCTGGATCGTTTTCTCGACGAGGCGGTCGAGGTTGATGTCGATGCAATCTGTGATGGCGAGCAGGTATTGATCGGCGGATTGATGGAACATATCGAGCAGGCAGGGGTTCATTCCGGCGATTCGGCCTGCTCACTGCCGCCTTATACGCTGTCCGCGGAGTTACAGCAGCGCCTTTGCGATCAGGTCGGCGCGATGGCGCGTGCGCTCAAGGTCGTGGGCTTGATGAATACCCAGTTTGCGATTAAGGATAACGAAGTTTATGTCCTCGAAGTCAATCCGCGCGCTTCGCGTACGGTACCGTTTGTTTCCAAGGCCACGGGAGTGCCGCTGGCCAAGATAGCGGCGCGTTGTATGGTCGGGCAAAACCTGGAGCAACAGGGCCGGCGCCAGCAGGTGATACCGGATTTCATTTCCGTCAAGGAATCGGTCTTCCCCTTCGCCAAGTTTCAGGGAGTGGACCCGATTCTGGGTCCCGAGATGAAGTCGACCGGGGAAGTTATGGGCATCGGACAAAGCTTTGCCGAGGCCTATGCCAAGGGTATGCTGGCGGCGGGCGCAAAAATCCCGCAGCCGGGAACCGCATTTTTAAGCGTGCGCGAAACCGATAAGAAAGGCATAGTCGAGCTGGCGCGTGAATTGCACCGGCGTGGCTTTAAACTAGTGGCAACCGGGGGTACAGCGAAGGTGATTCGCGCGGGCGGGGTCGAATGCCACCATGTCAATAAGGTCAAAGAAGGCCGCCCGCATGTGGTCGACATGATCAAGAACGATGAAATCGTGCTAATCGTCAATACCACCGAGGGGCGTTCGGCGATCGCGGATTCCTATACTATCCGCCGCGAGGCAATCATGCACTCTGTGTGTTATACCACCACCTTATCCGGCGGCAAGGCCACTTGCCAGGCGATATCCCACCGCGAAATAAAAGAAGTATATTGCTTACAATCGTTACATTAGGCGACTAAAAATGAATCAAATACCGCTAACCGCTGCCGGCGCAGAACGGCTTAAAGTTGAACTCAAGGAATTGAAATCGGTCAAGCGTCCGGCCGTGATAGAGGCTATTGCGACCGCCAGGGAGCATGGGGATTTGAAAGAAAACGCGGAGTACCATGCCGCGCGCGAAGAACAGGGTTTCATCGAGGGCCGTATCGCTGAACTCGAATCGGCGCTTTCGAATTCGCAAATTATCGATGTGACCCAGCTCAAAAGCAGTGATCGTGTCGTGTTCGGTTGCACCGTGGAATTGTTAGACGTAGCCGCCGACAACGAGGTGAGTTACCAGATCGTCGGCGATATCGAGGCCGATATCAACCACAACCGCATAGCTATCTCTTCGCCTATTGCGCGCGCGCTAATCGGCAAGGAAGCAGGCGAAGAAGCCGTGGTCGACGCCCCGGGCGGCACCATGGAATACGTCATCACCGCGGTTCAGTACAAGTAGCCACAATCCCGCTCCACCCATAACGATTCAATTGTTTTTACTTGCGATGTGCATGATGTCCCTTCGACGGCGCGGCCATCGTTTCGCTTTTGCTGGAACGGCGTAAATACATCCCTGTAGCCTCGCGCGCCGGATGCGGACCACAACATCCCTGTTGCGCAGCGTCCAGCAAAAGCGAAACGATGCCCACGCCTCAAGGCAATGCCTGGTCAGATATAATTCTCTTCGGTTGAAACACATGGGTTCTAAATTCCGGATGCTTCAATAGTAAAAGTACAGTGTTAGCGGGCAGCCGCAGGGAAGGCTTCGCAAAAGACGCTACCGACCGTCGCTTCGCGCCGGTCGGTACATCTCTGATGACTCTTGGCGCTCGATGCATCGGACCGCGCCGTCGAAGGGACTTTATAACTGAGGAGTAGTCCGCTGGGAACGGAATTGTTGTGTTCAGGTACCGATGGTGGCGGCGAAGCGGTCGGTTTCTTTGTTGGGGCGATAAATGACGATTACGCCGCCGATACTCTCTACCAGGGATGCCTGGTGGCGGTCGCAAATCAGATTGCCGAGTTCGCGTCTGGCGGCCTTGTCCAGTGCCGGGATGCGCAACTTGAGTAATTCGTGATGATCGAGCGCCGCATCGATTTCCAGATGCAGGTTTTCGGAAAGACCCTTTTGGCCTATGATGACGACCGGTTTTAGTTTGAGTCGGTGGCCTTCGGCGCGTAACCGCTTGATCTGCCGATTGGTTAATTGCATCTCGCCGCACCGGAATTTTAAAGCGCGCATGGTATCACAGCATAGCGGTAAACATTTTGCCCAAATCAAAATCCAGTAAGCAATGGTTGCAGGAACATCATCAGGACGCCTATGTCTTGAAGGCTCGTGCGCAAGGCTATCGTTCGCGCGCGGTGTTTAAACTCGAACAGATCCAACGCAAGGATGGCCTCTTCAAACCCGGCCAGTCGGTGCTCGATCTCGGTGCGGCGCCGGGCGGCTGGAGTGAATACGCGATGCAGGCGGTGGGAGATCGAGGTCGGGTGATCGCCCTCGATATATTGCCGCTAGAACCGATTGCCGGGGTCGAGTCGATACAGGGAGACTTTACCGAGCAGCAGACACTGGATGAATTGAAGGCAGTGACCGGCGAGCACGGGTTCGACCTTGTTTTATCGGATATGGCCCCCAATTTGAGTGGTATGCATAGCGTAGACCAGCCCAAATCGATTTATCTGGCCGAGCTCGCCTTCGAAACCGCGCGATATTTGCTGGTACCCAACGGCGTATTTGTCGTGAAATTATTCCAGGGCGAGGGCTTCGAGGATCTGGTGTCCAGCTTTCGTGCAAGCTTTAAATCGGTAAAATTTCGTAAACCGGACGCATCCAGGTCACGTTCCAGTGAAATTTATGCGGTTTGTAGCGGTCTCAAATAGGCCGGTGCGTCTAAAATACGCTAGTATCTGGATTTAATAGCAGTGATAATGATTTCCGTATCAGGCATTGGTTTAAGCCAAAAACAGGTGTAATAGTGAACGATGTAGTTAAGAATTTAGTATTGTGGATCGTCATAGCGGTGGTGCTGCTGTCAGTTTTCCACAGTTTCGGGGATCGCACCAGCAGCTCGCAAACCCTGATCTATTCGGATTTCCTGACCCAGGTAAAGCAGGGGCAGGTCAAGGAAGTGGTCATCGAAGGACAGAACATAACCGGTAAGATGATTTCCGGTTCGCCGTTCTCTACCTTTAGTCCGGAAACCAGTAACAGTGCGTTGATCGGCGATCTCGAGCGCGCCGGTGTTGCCATCCACGGCAAGCCGCCGGAGCCGCCTTCGTTACTGGGGCACATGTTCATCAGCTGGTTTCCCTTTATCGTATTGATTGGGTTGTGGATTTTTTTCATGCGCCAGATGCAGGGCGGCGGCAGCGGCCGCAGCGCGATGTCATTTGGCAAAAGCAAGGCGCGGCTCCTGGGCGAAGATCAGATCAATATCAATTTCAACGATGTTGCCGGTGTCGATGAAGCTAAGGAAGAAGTAGCGGAGCTAGTCGAATTTCTGCGCGATCCTTCGAAGTTTCAAAAGCTGGGCGGCAAGATTCCGCACGGTGTTTTAATGGTTGGCTCTCCCGGGACCGGTAAAACGCTGTTGGCCAAGGCCATTGCGGGCGAAGCCAAGGTGCCGTTTTTTACCATATCCGGCTCCGACTTCGTCGAAATGTTTGTCGGCGTCGGCGCCTCAAGGGTGCGCGATATGTTCGAGCAGGCTAAAAAACATTCGCCCTGTATCATCTTCATCGATGAAATCGATGCAGTAGGGCGCCATCGTGGCGCCGGCCTTGGCGGAGGGCATGATGAACGCGAGCAAACCTTGAATCAGCTGCTAGTCGAAATGGACGGCTTTGAAGGTAACGAAGGCGTGATCGTCATTGCCGCGACCAACCGTCCCGATGTGCTCGATCCGGCCTTGCTGCGTCCCGGACGCTTCGATCGACAGGTCGTAGTGCCGTTGCCTGACGTGCGCGGTCGGTCGCACATACTCAAGGTACATATGCGCAAGGTGCCGGCGGCGGAAAATGTCGATCCGATGGTAATCGCACGCGGCACTCCGGGTTTCTCGGGCGCGGATCTTGCCAACCTCGTCAACGAGGCTGCTTTGTTTGCCGCCCGCGCCAACAAAAAGCTGGTTACCATGGGTGAATTCGAGCGTGCCAAAGATAAGATCATGATGGGCGCAGAGCGCAAGTCCATGATCATGAAGGAAGACGAAAAGAAACTGACCGCCTATCACGAGGCCGGGCACGCTATTGTCGGCAGGCTGGTGCCCGAGCATGACCCGGTATATAAGGTCAGCATCATTCCGCGCGGTCGGGCGCTGGGCGTAACCATGTTTTTACCCGAAGACGATCGTTACAGTTACAGCAAAAAACACCTCGAAAGCCAATTGTCGAGCCTGTTTGGCGGACGTATCGCGGAACAGCAGATTTTTGGCGACGAGGCGGTAACCACCGGTGCCTCGAACGATATCGAACGCGCCACCCAGATAGCGCGCAGCATGGTAACCCAATGGGGTCTGTCCGATCGCATGGGGCCGCTAACCTATAGCGAAGAGGAAGGCGAGGTGTTTCTCGGCAAAAGTTATGGCAAGCAGAAAACCGTGTCGGACGAAACTGCGCAGGCGATCGATTCCGAAATTCGCGCCATTATCGATCGAAATTACCAGCGTGCGGTTGATATCCTCAAGCAAAACGAAGACAAGATGCACCTGATGGCGGATGCTCTGTTAAAATACGAAACCATCGATGCGTCACAGATCGACGCGATCATGGAAGGCAAGGAACCGGGGTCGCCGCAGGACTGGTCCGACGACGAGACCGGGCCGACACCGACCGCAACCTCGGGTGATTCCAGCACGGACGACGATCCGGATCTGGATCCAGCCAAGCTCCACTAGCATGCCGGTCGCAGGCCCGGTTGGTCGCCATGTCCGATGTCACAGCTGACGATATCCGATAATCTTCAAATCATGGGGGTCATTAATACGACCCCCGACTCGTTTTCGGACGGCGGCCAATTCGATACCACCGAAAAGGCTTTCGCGCACGCCCGGCGGTTGATTGCCGAAGGCGCCGATATCCTCGATATCGGTGGGGAATCCACGCGACCCGGAGCGCAGCCGGTTGATCTCGAAGAAGAGCTAAGGCGCACCATCCCGCTAATCAGAGCGATCCGCGAAGTCTCCGATATTCCGATTTCAATCGATAGCAACAAATCTGCCGTCATGTCCGCCGCGGTCGAAGCCGGCGCCAGTATTATCAACAGTGTCTGGGCGCTACAACTCGAAGATTCATTGCAGGTGGCGGCCGAGCTTAAGGTGCCGATCTGCCTGATGCATATGCAGGGCTCGCCGGANACCATGCAGCGCAACCCCGTTTATGAAAATGTCGTCAGCGACGTCAAACAGTTTCTCGCGGCGCGTATCGAGGCCGCGATCGA
>DS021198.1:952940-976561 GCA_001735895.1 Olavius algarvensis Gamma 3 endosymbiont
CAGCGTCGATGCCCTGGCGATGGTCAGCGCGCTCGGCAGGGTTGCCTGATGGTCCGTAAATATTTTGGCACCGACGGCATTCGCGGTCGCGTGGGCCAGTCTCCGATGACGGTTGATTTCGTGATGAAACTCGGTTGGGCCGCCGGCAAGGTTTTGTCCCAGTCGGAGCATGGACAGATTGTAATTGGCAAAGACACCCGAATCTCGGGTTATATGTTCGAGTCCGCGCTCGCGGCCGGGCTCGCGGCCGCCGGGCTGGATGTAATGCTGCTCGGGCCCATGCCGACGCCGGCCATCGCCTATATCACCCAGGCGCAGCGCGCCGCTGCCGGCATTGTCATCAGCGCTTCGCACAATCCCTATCACGACGACGGCGTCAAGTTTTTCAACGGTGACGGTTTCAAACTACCGGATTCCACCGAAGAGGCCATCGAAGCTATGCTCGATCAGCCGTTGCAAATGGTCGAGCCGCAAAACATAGGTAAGGCCACCCGCATGGAAGATGCCAAGGGCCGTTATATCGAGTTTTGCAAGAGCTCGATCGAATTTCAGACTTCGTTGCGTGGCATGAAGCTGGTGGTCGATTGCGCCAACGGTGCGACCTACCATATCGCGCCCGCGGTTTTTCGCGAGCTGGGTGCGGAAGTCATCGAAGTTGGTACCAGTCCCAATGGAATGAATATCAACCATGGGGTCGGGGCCTTGCATCCGGAAAGCATGCGTACTGCGGTACTGGAAAATCAGGCGGATCTCGGTATCGCCTTCGACGGCGATGGAGACCGTGTAATGATGATGGGCGCAGAGGGTGATGTAAAAAATGGCGACCAGCTGCTGCATGTGATCGCCAGGAGCAAACTCGCCAGCGGTCAACTTAACGGTGGCGTGGTCGGTACCCTGATGACTAACCTGGGCCTGGAGCATGCGCTGCTGGCGCAGCAAATTCCGTTTCGGCGCGCCGCGGTCGGCGATCGCTATGTCATGGGCAAATTGGTCGAACACGGATGGTTTCTGGGGGGCGAGTCCTCCGGGCATATCATTTGCCTGGATAAGACAACCACGGGTGACGGCATCGTAGCGGCGCTGCAGGTACTGGAGTGGCTGGTAAACCAACAGCAAACGCTGACCGAAGCCTGTAGCGATTTGGAGATTTACCCACAAACCATGATTAACGTACCTATAACAGAGCGGCTGGAACTAACCGCTTCGCCCCCAGTTCAGGATGCGGTTAAATCGGCTGAAACCGAACTCGGGGATAGCGGTCGGGTGTTATTGCGGCCCTCCGGCACCGAGCCCCTGATTCGCGTAATGGTCGAAGGCCGGGATTCCTCCCAGGTCGAAAAAATCTCGGCGCAACTGGCACAGTCGGTCAAACAGGCCGCCACCGGCTGATGCGGCGACATATATTGTCGCCGGGTTTAATGAATGCCGCCAATTAGCCAATTCCAGATTGATTTCTTGGGCCGAGATGAGTAACCTTTGGCGCCTTTTTAATGACGGGTAAAAATTATGCGTTCTAGCCTTATCGCAGGCAACTGGAAAATGAATGGCAATCTGCAAACTGTCATCGAACTGGTTGAGGGTATCAAGGCGGGAAACACAGGGCCGGCGGAACTTGCGGTGTGCCCGCCCGCGGTATACCTGATGAAAGTTGGCGGCATGCTGGCAGATACCGATATTGCGCTGGGATCGCAAAACGTCTGCGATCAGGAAGCGGGCGCCTATACCGGCGAAATATCCGCTGCCATGCTACTCGAGTGCGGCTGTCGTTACGCGATCGTGGGGCATTCGGAGCGCCGTTCGCTTTACCTGGAATCGGACCAACTGGTTGCGGCGCGCTTTGCGATGGCGCAAAGCGCGGGTTTAACGCCGATTCTTTGTATCGGTGAAACGCTCGAGGAGCGCGCGCAGGAAGTGACCGAGAAGGTGGTGGCGCGGCAGATCGACGCTGTTATCGACCGTTGCGGTATCGAGGCCATCGGGAAATCGGTGCTTGCCTATGAACCGGTATGGGCCATCGGCACCGGCAAGGTGGCGACTCCGGAGCAGGCACAGGCGGTACACGCTTTCATTCGCGGTAAATTGTCACAAGCCGATGCCGACCTCGCGCAGCGGTTGCAAATTTTGTATGGCGGTAGCATGAACCCGTCGAATGCGGCGGAGTTGCTGTCGCAGGCGGATATCGATGGCGGATTGATCGGCGGGGCCGCATTGAAGGCCGACGATTTTCTCGCAATCGCACAATCGGTTTAGGAATAGATATGGAAAACCTCAATAGTATATTACTCGTAGTGCAGGTCTTATTGTCGATCTCGCTGGTCGTGCTGATCCTGATACAACACGGCAAAGGCGCCGACGCCGGGGCCGCATTTGGCAGCGGGGCATCGGCCACCTTGTTCGGTGCGCGCGGTTCGGGAAATTTCCTCAGCAAGGCGACGACGATCCTCGCCATCTTATTTTTCATTGTATGCTTGTCGCTGGCCTATATTTCCAGTAACCGGGTATCGCCCGACAGCGCGGTCGGTAGCGTAACCGCTCAGGAATTGGAGGATGTGCCAGCCATGGATAGCGGCGTTATGCAGGCACAGGATTTACCCGCTGCCGAAGGTGCTGGCGATACCGCGAGCGAATCAGATTTACCCCCGGTCGAGTAGCCGGGAATTTGCCGATGTGGTGGAATTGGTAGACACGCTATCTTGAGGGGGTAGTGGCGAAAGCTGTGCCGGTTCGACTCCGGCCATCGGCACCATAATTAACAGCGAGACCCGGGTAAACCCGGGTCTCGCTGTCAGCTTGACGAAACCGTTTCCAACTTATCGGTTGTATGCATTTTTTAATGCTCGTTATGGGGAAATCCGTTGTCCGCAGGAGATTTCTTGACACTATATAGGTGCCACAATAGACTGGCGCCTGCCATTCTTAGAGCAGGTTTCCCGGGGAAAGGTCTCGATCAATGTTAGGTAATTATCTGCCGATTCTGATTTTCATGTGTGTCACGCTGTTCATGGGATCGGTTTTTATTATCCTGGGTAAACTCTTGGGGCCTTCACGCCCGGACGCCGAGAAAAACTCTCCCTACGAATGCGGTTTCGAAGCCTTCGAAGACAGTCGTATGAAATTTGATGTCCGTTACTATCTGGTCGCCATTCTGTTCATCATTTTCGACCTTGAAATCGCCTTCCTGTTTCCCTGGGCCGTGGTGCTCGACCAGATCGGTACCTTCGGTTTGCTGGCAATGGCAATTTTTCTCGCCGTACTGGTAATCGGCTTCATCTACGAATGGAAAAAAGGAGCACTCGAATGGGAATAGAGGGTGTTTTCGAACAGGGTTTCGCCACCACCTCGCTGGATAAGCTGATTAACTGGGCGCGCACCGGCTCGATGTGGCCGATGACTTTCGGGCTCGCCTGCTGTGCGGTGGAAATGATGCAAGCCGGTGCGGCGCGTTACGATCTCGATCGCTTC
The DNA here is from genome assembly GCA_001735895.1 of Olavius algarvensis Gamma 3 endosymbiont. Classification (GTDB taxonomy): domain Bacteria; phylum Pseudomonadota; class Gammaproteobacteria. The sequence continues at coordinate 956,403 of DS021198.1, forward strand.
GGCATCATTTTCAGGCCCAGCCCGCGGCAATCCGACGTTATGATCGTGGCCGGCACCCTGGTCAATAAGATGGCGCCGGCACTGCGCAAGGTTTATGACCAGATGGCCGAGCCGCGCTGGGTTATTTCGATGGGGTCCTGTGCCAACGGCGGCGGTTATTATCACTACTCCTACTCGGTAGTGCGCGGTTGCGACCGGGTGGTGCCGGTCGATGTCTATGTGCCTGGCTGCCCACCCACCGCGGAAGCGCTGCTCTACGGTATATTGCAATTGCAAAGCAAGATTAAGCGCACCAACACCATCGCCCGCTAATGTCGAATTCGAATCAGCAACTGGCGGACGCATTGCGAGTGGCGCTAGGTGACAAAGCAGTCTCGGTAAGTCTGGCCTGCAACGAAGTAACCGTTGAGATAAACCCAGAAAATCTGCTCGAGATCGCGACCCGTTTGCGCGATGCAAGCGAGTTCCAGTTTCAGCAACTGGTCGATTTGTGCGGTGTCGATTACTCGCAATTCGGCCGCGACGAGTGGCAGACCGATGAAGCCAGCCGCAGCGGCTTTAGCCGCGGGGTTACCGACGCCACCAGCAGTGGGCGCCTGCAGTTCGGCGATGAACTGGATTCGCTGGCGAATCAGGGCCGGCGCTTCGCGGCGGTTTATCATTTGCTGTCTTATGCGCACAATCGACGCTTACGGCTGCGCGTGTTTGCCGCCGATGACGACTTCCCGGTGATTCCGACCGTGACCGGTATCTGGCGATCGAGCGACTGGTACGAGCGCGAAGCCTTCGACCTGTTTGGCATTCTGTTCAGTGATCATCCCGATTTGCGCCGGATTCTGACGGATTACGGTTTCGTCGGACATCCCTTTCGCAAGGACTTTCCGCTGGTCGGCAACGTAGAAATGCGTTATGACCCGGAGCGCGCGCGGGTAGTATACGAACCGGTTTCAATCGAGCCCCGGGTTTTGGTGCCCAAGGTCAGGCGCGCAGACAACCGCTATCTGGCGGATGAGCCCCCGCTTCAGGACGAGGCCGAAAGCGATGCCTGAAATCAAGAACTACACACTTAATTTCGGCCCGCAGCATCCCGCGGCCCACGGCGTGTTGCGCCTCGTACTCGAAATGGATGGAGAAGTCATTGAACGCGCCGATCCGCATATCGGCTTATTGCATCGCGGCACCGAAAAACTGGCCGAAACCAAACCCTACAACCAGACCATCGGATACATGGATCGCCTCGATTACGTCTCGATGATGTGTAACGAGCATGGTTATGTGATGGCGATCGAAAAACTGTTGGCAATCGAAATTCCCGAGCGCGCACAGTACATCCGCGTCATGTTCGATGAAATTACCCGCATCCTCAATCACCTTATGTGGATCGGTACGCATGCACTCGACGTCGGCGCCATGACGATGTTCCTATACGCATTTCGCGAGCGCGAAGACTTGATGGACATGTATGAAGCGGTTTCGGGCGCGCGCATGCATGCGACCTATTATCGCCCCGGCGGGGTGGCGCGCGATCTGCCCGAACGCATGCCGCAATACCTGGAAAGCCGCTGGCGCAGTAAAAAGGAAGCCGACCGGCTGAATGAAAACCGGCAGGGGAGTCTGCTCGATTTCGCGCAGGATTTCTGCGATCGCTTTCCCGGCTATGTCGATGAGTATGAAACCCTGCTGACGGATAATCGTATCTGGAAACAGCGCACGGTCGGTATCGGCGTAGTCTCCGAGGAGCGCGCCTATCAACTCGGTTTTACCGGTCCGATGCTGCGCGGTTCCGGGGTTGAATGGGATATCCGCAAGAAGCAACCCTACGAAGTTTACGATCGCGTCGATTTCGACATCCCGGTCGGCACCAACGGCGACTGCTACGATCGCTACCTGGTGCGCATCGAGGAAATGCGCCAATCCAATCGCATCATCCGGCAGTGTATCGACTGGCTGCGTGCCAACCCCGGACTGGTGTTAACCGATAATCACAAGGTGGCGCCGCCGCGGCGCGAAGAACTCAAGGCCGATATGGAAGGCCTGATACATCATTTCAAACTTTTTACCGAAGGCTATACGCTGCCCGAGGGCGAAGTCTATACCAGCATCGAGCACCCCAAGGGGGAATTCGGCGTCTACCTGATCTCAGATGGCGCCAACAAGCCCTATCGGGTCAAGGTGCGCGCTCCCGGATTCGCCCACTTGTCGAGCATGAACGAAATGGCGCAGGGACATATGCTGGCCGATGTGGTCGCGATTATCGGTACCCAGGATATTGTATTCGGAGAAATTGACAGGTAATGGCTATCGAAACCGCATCGAAAATCGATTTGCTAAGCGAGCATGCGCGCGCGCAAATCGATCATTGGGTGGCGCGCTTTCCGAGCGAGCACAAGCGTTCGGCGGTGCTGCAATCGTTGGTTGTGGCGCAACATCAAAACCAGGGTTTTTTAACCACCGATCTGATGGATGCGGTGGCCGAGTATCTGGAATTGCCGGCGATTCATGTTTATGAGGTGGCGTCGTTTTATTCGATGTTCGAGACCAAACCCGTGGCGCGGCACAACGTCGCAGTCTGCACCAATATTTCCTGCATGTTGATGGGCTCGGATAGCATTGTTGAGCATATCGAAAACAAACTCGGTATCAAGCTTGGCGAAAGCACCGAGGATGGGCGGATATACCTGAAATGCGAAGAAGAGTGTCTGGCCGCCTGCGCCGGCGGGCCGATGATGCAGGTCGATCATGTGTACCACGAAAATCTGACCCCGGAAAAGATCGATCAAATCCTGGACGCGCTGGATTAGATATGGCTAACGAAGTCTGCTACGCAACCCTGCAATACGATCAGCCCTGGTCGATGGAGAGCTATCTGAAAGTCGGCGGTTATCAGGCGCTGAAGAAAATCATGCAACAGGGGATGTCGCCCGAGGACGTGATCGAGGAAGTCAAGGCTTCCGGATTGCGCGGCCGCGGCGGCGCCGGGTTCCCGACCGGCCTGAAATGGAGTTTCATGCCGCGCAACGCACCCGGGCAAAAGTATATCGTCTGCAATTCGGATGAATCCGAACCCGGAACCTGTAAGGACCGCGACATCCTGCGCTTCAACCCGCATGCCCTGGTCGAGGGCATGGCAATCTGCGGATACGCGATCGGCGCTAGCGTCGGTTACAACTACATGCGCGGCGAATTCATGGATGAACCGGCGCAGCGTTTCGAGGCCGCAGTCAAAGAAGCCTACGAAGCGGGTTACCTGGGTAAGAATATTCTCGGCAGTGGCGTCGACTTCGAACTGTATCCGGCGCTCGGCGCCGGCGCCTACATTTGCGGCGAAGAGACCGCGCTGCTGGAATCGCTGGAAGGCAAAAAAGGTCAGCCGCGCTACAAGCCCCCGTTCCCGGCAAATTTCGGACTTTACGGCAAGCCGACCACGATTAACAACACCGAATCCCTGGCGTCGGCGCCATCGATTATTCGCAACGGCGCGCAATGGTTTGCCGATCTCGGCATCCCCAATAACGGCGGGGTTAAATGCTTTTCGATGTCGGGCCATTTGAACCGGCCGGGCAATTTTGAAATCTCCATGGGCACGCCTTTCAAGGACTTGCTGGAGATGGCGGGCGGAGTCAGGGACGGGCGCAAGCTGAAGGCGGTAATACCCGGGGGTTCGTCGGTGCCGGTTCTGCCCGGTGACGTCATGATGGGATGCAACATGGACTATGACTCGATCGCCAAGGCGGGCTCGATGCTTGGTTCGGGTGCGGTAATCGTCATGGACGAAACCACCGATATGGTGCTGGCGCTGCGGCGTATCTCGCGTTTTTACTATTCCGAATCCTGTGGTCAGTGCACGCCCTGCCGCGAAGGCACCGGCTGGCTCTATCGCATGCTGTGCCGCATTGTCGATGGCAAGGGCCGGCCGGAGGACATCCAGTTGCTGGAAGAGGTTTCGCACAAGATCGAAGGCCGCACCATCTGCGCCCTGGGTGACGCTGCGGCGATGCCGGTGTGGAGTTTCATCAAACATTTCCGCCATGAATTCGAATATTACGTCGAGCATAAGCGCTCGCTTGTCGATAATGCGGCCTGACTGGATTAAGCAACTGCAATGAGCGATAACATAACAGTCACGATAGACGGCCGGGAAATCGAAACCCAGCCCGGACGCCTGTTGATCGATGTTGCCGATGAAAACGGTATCGTGATCCCGCGGTTCTGCTACCACAAACGCCTGTCGGTCGCCGCCAACTGTCGCATGTGCCTGGTGGAGATCGAACGCGCGCCCAAGCCGATGCCGGCCTGCGCCACCCAGTGCATGGATGGTATGGTGGTGCAGACCCGCTCCGGTGCGGCGCTCGCCGCGCAAAAATCGACCATGGAATTCTTGCTGATCAACCACCCGCTCGATTGTCCGATCTGCGACCAGGGTGGCGAGTGTGAATTGCAGGACGTGGCCATGGGCTTCGGCGAAGGCGTATCCAAATACACCGAATCGAAACGTGTCGTCATGGACAAGAATATCGGTCCGCTGATCGCCACCGATTTTACGCGCTGTATTCATTGTACCCGCTGTGTCCGCTTTGGCGATGAAATCGCCGGCATGCCGGAACTCGGCGCTACCGGGCGCGGTGAGCATATGGAAATCGGTACCTATATCGAGAAATCGATCGTCTCCGAGTTGTCCGGCAACGTGATCGACGTTTGTCCGGTCGGAGCGCTAACCGCCAAACCGTCGCGATATACCGCGCGGCCTTGGGAGCTGACCCAGCATGCGGCGGTATCGGCGCACGACTGTGTCGGTTCCAACACCTTCGTGCATACCCGCGGCAACGATGTCATTCGCGTGGTGCCGCGCGAAAACGAATCGATCAACGAGTCCTGGATTTCCGATCGGGATCGTTTCAGCTATACCGCAATCAAAGCGGAGCGTCGCATTACGCAACCGATGCAGCGCGACCACGGCGAACTCAAGGCAGTGGATTGGGAAACAGCACTCAACACGACGGCTAATCGGCTGGCCGCTGCCGACGGCGGTGTCGCCGCCCTGGTCAGCCCGCAGGCGACCCTGGAAGAGCAATACCTGGCACAAAAACTGTTGCGCGGCCTGGGTTCCAACAATATCGATCATCGTCTGACCCAGGCCGATTTTTCGGCGCAGCAAGACAGCCCGATCATGCCCTGGCTGGGGCGTTCGCTGGAATCCCTTGAAAATCTCGATGCCGCGCTGATCGTGGGCGGCAACCTGCGTTACGAGCAACCGCTGTTGTCGCATCGATTGCGCAAGGCGGTACAACAGAATAATGCCCAGGTATCCTCGATCGGGCATTTCGGCGAACAGTACAATTTCGCATTGCACCGCGAACTACTCGGTTCGGCGGCGCAACTGGTGAGTGATCTTGCCGGCGTCGCGGTAGCGCTAGCCGCCCGCAGCGGCAAGGCGCTGGGTGGACATCTGGCGCAGTTGATCGGTGATCTGGAACCGACATCGCAGCAGCGCGCTATCGCCGCCTCGCTGCTGGCGGCGGAAAATACGGCGCTTATCGTCGGCGTACAGGCGCTCGCTAACCCGGATCTGTCGCTGATTCAGGAAATCTGCGAGTCGATAACGACCGCCGCCGGCGCCACGCTCGGTTATCTGTCGCTGTCGGCTAACAGCGCCGGCGCCTGCCTCGCCGGTGTCACGCCGCATCGCGGCCCCGCGGGGGTAAACCTCGACGGCGGTGGTGAACATGCGGGCGAAATCTTGACCTCGAAACACAAAATATTGCTGACCTTTGCGATCAATCCGCTGCTCGATACGCACTCGGTGAGCCAACTGTCCGACAATAACGAATTCGTCATCGCGGTCGCCAGTTACGACAATGATTTTATCCAGCAGCAAGCCGACCTGGTGCTGCCGTTGGCGTCGGTGGTCGAAACTTCGGGTAGCTTCGTCAACGTCGAAGGTCTGTGGCAGAGTTTTAACGGCTGCATTTCCGCGCTCGGGGAGAGCCGCCAAGGGTGGAAGATACTCGCCGCCCTGGGACAGGTGTTGCAACCGGGTGAATTCGACTATACCGATTCCGCCGCGGTGAAAAATGAACTCAAGGCGCTTTGCAGCGACGTTGCCCTGAGCAATATCTGCGGTATCGAATCTGCCGCGGCCAGCTTGCCGCAAGCGGCCGCTTCGCTACAGAAAATCGGCGCCACGCCGATTTACGCCAGCGACGACATGGCACGTCAGTCGAGCGCGTTACAGGCCACGCCGTTGATGAAGCTGCAATGCGCCGTAGCAATGAATCGCGCACAGGCCCGACAAGCGAAACTCGAATCCTGCGAACAGGTGCAGGTCAAGCAGGGCAAAGGTACGGCGGTATTGCCGTTGCGCATCGATGAAGGCGTACCCGCGGGCTGTGTTTACGTGCCCAGCGGTATCGATGCGGTCAAGCACCTGTCCGCCGCTTACGGCAAGCTCACGCTGGAGAAAGTGTCGTGACCGAAACTCTGAGCGCGCTCGATGCCTGGCTGAGCCAGTACGTCCACGAGTATCTGCTGTTTACCGTATACAGCGGTCTCAAAGCGCTGATTATCCTGGTGCCGTTATTCATCGTAGTCGCCTACTATACCCTGGCCGAGCGCAAGGTCATCGGTTATATGCAAATCCGCAAGGGCCCGAATCGGGTCGGCCCTAAGGGTTTATTCCAGCCCTTCGCGGATATGTTCAAACTGATGTTCAAGGAAATCATCATCCCGACCAACTCCAACAAGTACCTGTTCATCATCGCACCGGTGATCACCTTTGCGCCGGCGATGGCGGCTTGGGCGGTAATCCCTTTTAACGACACCCTGGTATTCAGTGACATCAACGCCGGCTTGTTGTATATCCTGGCGATGACTTCGATCGGAGTCTACGGCGTTATAATCGCCGGCTGGGCGTCCAATTCAAAGTATGCGCTGCTTGGGGCAATGCGCTCCGCGGCGCAGATCGTGGCCTACGAAATCGCCATGGGTTTTGCCCTGGTTGGTGTATTAATGGTGGGCGGCAGTCTTAATCTGGGCGAAATCGTCAACCGCCAGGCGGGCGGAATCGGGCATTGGTTTTTCATTCCCCTGCTGCCATTGTTTTTCGTTTACCTGATATCCGGAGTGGCCGAAACCAACCGTGCGCCCTTCGATGTCGCCGAAGGCGAATCGGAAATCGTCGCCGGTTTCCACGTCGAGTATTCCGGCATGACCTTCGCGGTATTTTTCCTCGCCGAATACGCCAACATGATTCTGATCGCCTTGCTGTGCGCGTTGATGTTTTTTGGCGGCTGGCTGAGTCCAGTGCCCAGCCTGATTGGCGATAGTATCGGCTGGTTATTCGGCAAGACCGCGGTATTCATGCTGCTGTTTCTGTGGTTTCGCGCAACCTTCCCGCGTTATCGTTATGATCAGATCATGCGTCTTGGCTGGAAGGTTTTGTTACCGGTAACAATCCTGTGGCTCGCGGTCGAAGGGGTTGCGGTCTATTTTAAAGTCGGCCCCTGGTTCGTATAAAATTATGTTTGCGAAAATTCATTACTACCTGAAAAGTTTTCTCTTCCTCGAGTTGCTCAAGGGTATGGGCGTGACCGGGAAATACTTTTTCCGCAAGAAGTTCACCGTGCAGTACCCGGAAGAGAAAACCCCGATCAGCCCGCGTTTTCGCGGTTTACATGCCCTGCGTCGCTATGCCAACGGGGAAGAGCGCTGCATCGCTTGCAAACTCTGTGAATCGGTCTGCCCGGCACTCGCGATCACCATCGAATCGGAGCAGCGCGCCGACGGTACGCGCCGCACCACGCGCTACGACATCGATTTGTTCAAATGTATCTATTGCGGGTTCTGCGAAGAAGCCTGCCCGGTCGATTCGATTGTCGAGACCAATATTTTCGAATACCACTTCGAAAATCGCGGTGAAAACATCATGACCAAGGAAAAACTGCTCGAGATCGGGGATCGCTACGAGGCGCAGCTTGCGGCCGACCGCTCGGCTGATGCTCCCTACCGGTGAAGTAACGATGATAGAAGCGGTCATATTTTATTTTTTTGCAATCAGTACGGTAATCAGCGCGACCGCCGTGGTGACGGTGAGGAATCCGGTCCATGCGGCCTTGTTCCTGGTATTGACCTTCTTCACCAGCGCCGTTATCTGGATGTCGCTGGAAGCCGAATTCCTGGCGATCATCCTGGTGCTGGTCTACGTCGGTGCGGTTATGGTTTTATTCATCTTCGTGGTGATGATGCTCGATATCAACGTCGCCCGACTGCGTGAGGGATTCGTGCGTTATTTACCGCTCGGATTATTAGTGGCCGCTATTATGCTGGGATTGATGTTAAGCGTCGTCACCAGCGATGTGTTTGTGCTCGACGCGGGCAGCGAACCCCTGCCGAAGCCCGCCGACTATAGTAATACCGAGGCGCTGGGCGGCGTGTTGTACACCGACTATGTGTTCGCTTTTGAAATCGCAGCGGTAATCCTGCTGGTCGCCATAATCGCCGCGATTTCACTGACCATGCGCAAACGGGAAAAGACCAAGTATCAAGTCCCTTCCGACCAAATCAAGGTGCGCAAGGCGGATCGTTTGCGTATCGTGAAAATGCCGTCGGAGGAAAAGCGATGATGACTCTGACGCTCAGCCACTATCTGATTCTCGCCGCGGTATTGTTCAGCATTTCGATCGCCGGCATCGTTATCAATCGCAAGAACATCATCATCCTGCTGATGTCGATCGAATTGATGTTGTTGTCGGTCAACCTGAATTTCATCGCTTTCTCGCATTACCTCGACGATTTGGCCGGGCAGGTTTTCGTGTTCTTTATTCTCACGGTAGCCGCCGCGGAAGCGGCCATCGGGCTTGCTATTCTGGTGGTATTGTTCCGCAACAAGCGCTCGATCAATGTCGAGGATATTAAGGAGCTGAAGTGGTGAGCATGGAATTCGTTTACCTCGCTATACCGCTGGCTTCGCTCGCTGGAGCGCTTATCGCCGGTTTTTTTGGTAAGCAAATAGGGCGCTCCGGGGCGCATTTTGTAACCATCTCCGGCGTTGCCGTATCCTTCATCCTGTCACTGCTGGTGTTGCATGACGTGGCCTTCGAAGGGGCGCCGATTTACAACCAGTCGGTTTACACCTGGATGATCAGCGACGGTATCCGTTTCGAGGTCGGTTTTCTGATCGACGGGCTGACGGCCCTGATGATGGCGGTGGTGACCGGAGTCTCGCTCATGGTGCATATTTACACCATCGGCTATATGCGTGACGACGACGGCTACCAGCGTTTCTTCAGTTATATCTCGCTATTTACCTTTTCGATGCTGATGCTGGTCATGTCGAACAACTTCCTGCAGTTGTTCTTCGGCTGGGAAGCGGTCGGCCTGGTTTCCTATCTGTTGATCGGCTTCTGGTTCAAGCGCGAAACCGCAATCTACGCCAACCTGAAAGCCTTCCTGGTCAACCGCGTCGGCGATTTTGGGTTTTTGCTCGGCATCGCGGTGTTGTTGATGTTCACCGGTTCGCTCGATTACTACGAAGTTTTTGCGCGCGCCGATACGATGGTCGCGGCCACCATGCAGGTCATTCCGGGACTCGACTGGTCGGTGATTACGCTGGCCTGCATCCTGCTGTTCATCGGCGCCATGGGCAAATCGGCACAGGTGCCGCTGCATGTCTGGCTACCCGATTCGATGGAAGGTCCGACGCCGATTTCGGCGCTGATCCACGCCGCAACCATGGTTACCGCGGGGATCTTCATGGTGGCGCGCATGTCGCCGCTGTTCGAACTGTCGACAACCGCCTTGTCGGTGGTCATCGTCATCGGTGCCACCACGGCGTTTTTCATGGGCCTGGTCGGCATCGTGCAAAACGACATCAAACGCGTAGTGGCTTATTCGACGCTGTCGCAGCTCGGTTATATGACCGTCGCGCTGGGCGCATCGGCTTACTCGGCCGCAATTTTTCACTTGATGACGCACGCCTTTTTCAAGGCGCTGCTGTTCCTCGCCGCCGGTTCGGTCATCATCGCGATGCATCACGAGCAGGATATTCGCAAGATGGGCGGACTCAAGAAATACATGCCGATCACCTACTGGGTGTCGCTAATCGGCTCGCTGGCGTTGATCGGATTTCCGGGATCGGCGGGTTACTTTTCCAAGGACGCGATCCTGATCGCGACCAAGAACGCCGATGTCTGGGGCGCCGGTTACGCCTATATGGCGGTATTGCTCGGGGTGTTCGTCACGGCGTTTTACTCGTTCCGCATGTTCTTTCTGGTGTTCCACGGCGAGGAACGCATGGACGAGCATACCCGCGCGCATCTGCACGAAACCCCGGCGGTGGTGACGGTGCCGTTGATCTTACTGGCGATCCCGTCGGCTATCATCGGCTGGCTCACGATCGAAACCGTCCTGTTCAGCGATTTCTTTGATCGGGCGATAATCGTTTTCGAGGAGCACGGCGCGATGGCCGCCGTGGCGGAGGCTTTCCAGGGACCGGCCAATTTCGTGTTGCACGGTCTTGCCCCCGGACCTACCTGGCTGGCGGCTTTAGGGGTAATCGGCGCCTGGTACATTTATCTGAAGAATCCGCAGCTCTCGAACCGCATAAAAAGTAAGGTCGAATGGCTTTATCGGCTGCTCGATAACAAGTACTACTTCGACCGTTTCAATGAAACCGTGTTCGCTGCCACTGCGCGGGGTGTAGGGCAGGTTTTGTGGCGTCTCGGTGACGCGTTGATGATCGATGGCCTTATCGTAAACGGCAGCGCCCGCCTGGTCGGCTGGTTCTCGGGTGTGGTGCGTCACGTGCAAACCGGCTATTTGAACCACTACGCGTTTGCGATGATCTCGGGGCTGATCCTGTTGCTGGGATGGGTTGTGTTGGGCTAAGACAGAACAAGAACTAAGGATAAACGATAAACTATGTACGCTGACTGGCCGCTATTGAGCCTTGTGATCTGGACCCCGATTCTCGGCGGTATCCTGGTGTTGTTCGCCGGCGACAAAGAGCCAGCAGGCGCGCGCAAGATCGCCCTGGTCGTGTCTATCGTCACTTTTCTGTTGACGCTGCCGCTTTATACCCAATTCAATACCGAAACCCATTTGATGCAGTTTGTCGAGCGCCAACCCTGGATCGATGCCTTCGACATCGAGTACTACCTCGGCATCGACGGTATATCGATGCCGCTGATCCTGCTGACTTCGTTTACCACGGTGGTTGTTATTATCTCCGCCTGGGAAGTCATTCAATACCGGGCGTCACAGTACCTCGCCGCTTTTCTGATCATGGAAGGATTCATGATCGGTACCTTTTCGGCGCTCGACTCGATCCTGTTTTACATCTTCTTCGAGGCCATGTTAATCCCGATGTTCCTGATCATCGGCGTCTGGGGCGGGGCCAACCGCATTTATGCCACGCTGAAGTTTTTCCTCTACACCTTCATCGGCTCGGTGCTGATGCTGGTGGCGTTGATCTATATGTACACCCAAGCCAACAGTTTCGCGATTTTCGATTTTCATCACCTCAAACTGTCGCTCAACGAGCAGATGTTAATTTTTCTTGCCATGCTGGTGGCCTTCGCGGTTAAGGTACCCATGTGGCCGGTGCATACCTGGTTGCCCGACGCGCACGTCGAGGCGCCGACCGGCGGCTCGGTCATCCTGGCGGCGATCATGTTGAAGATCGGCGGTTACGGCTTCCTGCGCTTCAGTTTGCCGATCACACCGGACGCCAGTGCCGAACTCGACTGGTTGATTATTACCATGTCGCTCACCGCGGTGGTTTATATCGGATTCGTCGCGCTGGTGCAGCGCGATATGAAAAAGTTGATTGCCTATTCGTCGATAGCGCACATGGGCTTTGTTACGCTCGGATTCTTCATCGTGTTCCGCATCGTCAACTCAGGTTTGGGCGATCAGGGCGCGGCCCTGGCGCTTGAAGGCGGCATGGTGCAAATGGTATCGCACGGTTTTATATCGGGTGCGCTATTCCTCTGCGTCGGCGTCATGTACGACCGCATGCATAGTCGCCAGATCGCCGATTACGGCGGCGTTGTCAATACCATGCCGGTGTTTGCCGCCTTCATGGTGTTCTTTGCGATGGCCAATGCCGGTCTGCCGGGCACCTCGGGATTCGTCGGCGAATTCATGGTCATTCTGGCGAGCTTTAAAGCAAGCTTCTGGATTGCATTCCTCGCCGCCCTGACCTTGATCCTGGGCGCCGCCTATACCCTGTGGATGGTCAAGCGCGTAGTCTTCGGCGACATCGCCAATGACAACGTTGCCGCGCTCAAGGATATCAACAAACGCGAGTTCCTGTTTCTGGCCATGCTGGCGCTGGCCGTGCTGGCGCTTGGCCTGTGGCCCGATCCCCTGGTCGAAGTCATGCACCCGACGATTGAAAACCTGCTCAACCACATTGCGAACTCGAAACTATGACCGCCCCGTTCATACAGCCTGACTTGATGCCCGCCTTGCCTGAAATGGTAATGCTCGCGATGACTTGCCTGGTGTTGGTGGTCGATTTGTTCCTGCCGCAGCATAAACGCGGCTTTACCCTGTTGTTATCGGTGGCGACTCTGGTTGGCGCGATCGCCGCGGTGATCCTGGTGACGCCTGTGACCCCGGTTAGCAGCTTCGGCGGTTCATTCGTGCTCGATCAGCTGGCCGTAGTGCTCAAGATCGCGACCTGTGCGGTCACCATTGTGGTGTTCGTTTACTCCCGCGATTACCTGATCGACAACGATATCTACCAGGGCGAGTATTACGTACTGGGGCTGTTTGCCACGCTTGGTATGATGGTTATGATATCCGCGCATTCCTTCCTGCTGGTCTACCTCGGGCTCGAATTGCTGTCGTTATCGCTGTACGCGATGATCGCATTTAACCGCAACTCGCTGCCGGCGTCGGAATCGGCAATGAAGTACTTCGTGCTCGGCGCGATGGCCTCGGGCCTGCTATTGTATGGCATATCCATTTTTTACGGGATTACCGGCACGCTCGATATCAACCAGGTCTCGGCCGCAGTAAGCAGCCAGTTTGCGCAGCACCCGGTGGCGCTCGGATTTGCCCTGACCTTCATCGTCGTGGGACTGTCGTTCAAACTGGGCGCGGTGCCGTTCCATATGTGGTTACCGGATATATATCAGGGTTCGCCGACTTCGGTCACCCTGTTTATCGGCACCGCGCCGAAAATTGCCGGCTTTGCCATGGCGATCCGCTTGCTGGTCGACGGCCTTGGTGAACTGCAGGTCGACTGGTCGCAAATGCTGACTGTATTGGCGATCGCTTCGATGGCGATCGGAAATATTATCGCTATCGCGCAAACCAACTTCAAACGCATGCTGGCCTACTCGACCATCTCGCATGTCGGTTTCATCCTGCTGGGTATCCTGTCGGCCACCGCCAACGGTTATGCGTCGGCGATGTTTTACACGCTGACCTATGCGATAACGGCGGCGGTTGCCTTTGGCGTTTTGCTGGTATTGAACCGTAAGGGATTCGAGGCCGAAAATATTAGCGATCTGTCCGGCCTGAACGATAGCAATCCCTGGTACGCGGCGCTACTGGCGATCGCCATGTTTTCGATGGCGGGTATGCCGCCCACCGTCGGTTTCTACGCTAAACTGAGCGTACTGCAGGCCGTGGTGCAGGTCGAAATGATTTGGCTCGCGGTAATCGCGGTACTGTTTTCGGTTATTGGCCTGTTCTACTATTTGCGTGTAATCAAGGTGATGTATTTCGACCAGCCGTTAGCGCAGCAAACCACGACCATCAAGGAAGCGCTGGATGTAAAACTGCTACTCAGCGCCAACAGCCTCAGTCTGATTCTGCTGGGTATGTTCCCATCGACGCTGATGACTTACTGCATTTTATCATTTAGCTAGAATCCACTAGTAACCGCTTGTAAATTCGATCCAACCTAGCTATTATTCTGCGCCTCTGATGCGGGGTGGAGCAGCTTGGTAGCTCGTCGGGCTCATAACCCGAAGGTCGTAGGTTCAAATCCTGCCCCCGCTACCAACTCTTCCAAGTCGTTGGTATCAGAGTACAAATTTAACTGGCTATAGACGGATCTTGATCCAACAGCAGTCAGTAGTCAGTAGTCAGTTAAAAGGCCCTATAGGGCCTTTTTTATTGGTTTTCAGGAGGCGATGTCGGTGCAGGATTTAACGCCGCTTTTCGAGCCGGTAGTCGTGTCGATGGGTTACGAACTGGTCGGCGTCGAATTTCTGGGTGCAGGCGGTTACGGCACTCTGCGAGTTTATATCGATCGCGAGCAGGGCGTGAGTCTGGATGACTGTGCCGCCATCAGCCACCAGATCAGCGGTATCCTCGATGTCGAGGAGCCGATCAAACAGGCTTACGATCTGGAGATATCGTCGCCGGGCATCGACCGGCCACTGTTCAAGCTGGCGGACTTTGAGCGTTTCACCGGAAAAACCGCGAAGTCAAGCTAGCGCGCCGTAAGAATTCAAGGGTCGGTTACAGGGTGTCACCGATGATGGGATGATAATAGTCGAGGTAGATGGAGAAAAATTTCAACTACCTTTCGCCGATATCGCCAGGGCTAACCTGGTGGGCGAGTTTTAACACGGGATCGAATGCCCAGTGGCAACGGTCGAGTCGAACCACAGCGAGTAACGACAATGGAAAACAAAGAAATTCTGTTAGTAGCGGATACCGTCTCCAACGAAAAGGGAGTGGATCGCGAAATAATTTTTGAAGCGATCGAAGCCGCCCTGGCGTCGGCGACGCGCAAGAAACATCAGCAGGATATCGAAGTACGGGTCGATATCGACCGTAAAACCGGTGATTACGATACCTATCGCCGCTGGGAAGTGGTTGAACCGAGTGAAGAAGGTGGGCTGGAAGAGCCGTTGCGTCAGATCACGCTGGAAGCAGCGCAATTCGATCAGCCCGAAATCGAAATCGGTGATTTTGTCGAGGAACAGATCGAGTCGGTCGAGTTCGGCCGCATCGCTGCGCAAACTGCCAAGCAGGTTATCGTGCAGAAGGTACGCGAGGCCGAACGCCGCAAGGTAATCGATGCCTATACCGATCGCGAAGGCTCGCTCGTCATGGGGCAGGTCAAGCGTGTCGAGCGCGGCAATGTTTATGTCGATCTGGGTGATAACGCCGAGGGTTTTATCCCGCGCGAAGAAATGATTCCGCGGGAATCGGTACGTCCCGGCGACCGGGTGCGCGGCTATCTTTACAAGATCGCCTCCGAGGTGCGCGGGCCGCAATTGTTTATCAGCCGGACCGCGCCCGAGTTCCTGGTGGAACTGTTCAAGCTCGAAGTACCGGAAGTTGGTCAGGATCTGATCGAGATTATCTCGGCCGCGCGCGATCCCGGAATGCGCGCCAAGATCGCGGTCAAGAGTAACGATCCGCGCATGGACCCGGTCGGGGCCTGCGTCGGTATGCGCGGCTCGCGGGTGCAGTCGGTTTCCAACGAGCTTGCCGGTGAACGCGTGGATATTATTCTATGGGATGAAAACCCGGCCCAATTCGCGGTTAACGCGATGTCGCCGGCCGAGGTTGCTTCCATCGTCATCGACGAGGAAGCCAATTCGATGGATATCGCGGTGCCGGAAGAAAAGCTGTGCCAGGCGATTGGCCGCGGCGGGCAGAACATCAAACTTGCCAGCCAGTTAACCGGGTGGATACTCAACGTCATGGACGAGGCCGCGGCCGAGGAAAAATCAGAGGGTGAGTCGCGTCAACTGGTGGATAACTTCATGACCCAGCTCGATGTCGACGAAGAGGTTGCGATCATCCTGGTGCAGGAAGGATTGACCACGATCGACGAAGTGGCTTATATCCCAGAATCCGAGCTTATCGAAATCAACGAGTTCGACGAGGAAATCGTCCAGGAGCTGCGCGGCCGCGCCCGTGACGCCCTGTTAACCATGGCGATAGCGCGTGAAGAAACCGCCGAGGCCGGAGAACCGCAGGATGACCTGCTGGGCATGGAATACATGACCAGTGAACTGGCGCATCAACTGTCGCGTCGCGGCATTTGCACCATGGAAGATCTCGCCGAGCAATCGACCGACGAACTCGAGGTAATTGAAGGCCTCGATTCCGAGTTTGCGGGCAAACTCATCATGAAAGCGCGCGAACCCTGGTTCGCCGAAGCAGAGGCCGAGTAGGTTTTTACCGCGGCTTTATGCAATATACGCATGTGGATGGATAATCATGGCAAATGTAACAGCTAAACAACTTTCAGAAGTCATCGGCGTCAATATCGAGAAATTGCTGGATCAATTGAAAACCGCAGGCGTTGTCGTCAGCGGTGCCGATGATCCCATTTCCGATGAAGACAAAATGAAGTTGTTGGAATCATTACGCAGTAGCCACGGCAAGGAAGAGTCCAGCGGTCCGAATAAAATCACCCTGCGCCGTAAGAGTAAAAGCGAACTCCGGGTAGCCGGAACCTCGGGGCGTAATGCGACCACCAAGACGATTAATGTCGAGGTACGCAAAAAACGCACCTATGTGCGTCGCGCCGACGTCCAAGCGGAAGAAGTCAAGCAGCAACAGGAAGCCGAGGCCGCGGTCGAAGAGGAAACCAGGCAACAACAGCAACAGGCGGAAGAAGAGGTCCGCCAGGCCGAGGCTGAAGCCCTGGCCGCGGTTGAGGCGGAAAAGGCTGCCGCCGAAGCCGCCGCGCGTGCCGGGGCGGAAAAGAAAGCCTATGAAAAAAGCCTGCAGGAAGTCGAAGCTGCGCAAAAGGCGATCGAGCAGCAGCGCGCCGAGGCCGAAGCCGCCGAAGCCGCCGTGCTAGCCGCGCTGGAACAGGCGGCTGCAGCCAGTGCCGCCGCGCCGGCAGCGGACAAACCCGGAAAACATGGCAAACACGAAGACAAGCACACTCGCTACGGGCGCAAGGAACTGCATGTCAAAGAGTCCGCCCATCAGCCCAATCGCAAGCAGAAGTTCAAGAAAGGCCAGAAACAGGTGCGCGAAATCTCCAAACAGCACCAATTCGAAAAGCCAACCGCACCGGTGGTTCGCAGTGTCGAGGTACCCGAGGCCATCTCGGTGGCCGATCTGGCCCAGCGCATGGCGATCAAGGCCGGAGACGTGATCAAGGTCTTGATGCAAATGGGCACGATGGCGACGATAAACGAGATCCTGGATTACGATACCGCGACTCTGGTGGTAGAGGAAATGGGGCATAAAGCGGTCAGCGCGGCCAGCGACGACGATTTCGAAAAAGAGTTACAGGCAGGCGCCGAGCAGGAAGGCGAAGACAAGGTCAGTCGGCCGCCTGTAGTAACGATTATGGGTCACGTCGATCATGGCAAGACCTCGTTGCTCGATTATATTCGCAAATCACGCGTTACCTCCGGTGAAGCCGGCGGCATAACCCAGCACATCGGCGCTTATCATGTCGAAACCGACAAGGGCATAATCACCTTTCTGGACACCCCGGGACACGCCGCATTTTCAGCAATGCGCGCGCGCGGTGCGCAGGCTACGGATATCGTTGTATTGGTTGTCGCCGCCGACGATGGCGTTATGCCGCAAACCAAGGAGGCGATCCAGCATGCGAATGCCGCCGGGGTGCCGCTGGTGGTAGCGGTCAACAAGATCGATAAGGAAGAGGCGGATCCGGATCGGGTCAAGAATGAACTTTCCGCGCTGGAAGTTATTCCCGAAGAATGGGGCGGCGAAAACATTTTTGTCAACGTATCAGCGATTACCGGGGAAGGTGTGGACAGTCTGCTCGATTCGATTCTGTTGCAGTCTGAAATTCTCGAACTCGGAGCTGTAGACAAGGGTAACGCCAAAGGTATCGTGGTTGAAGCGACGCTCGACAAGGGCCGTGGTCCGGTAGCAACCGTGCTGGTTCAATCCGGTTTGCTGCAACAGGGTCAGATGCTGCTTGCCGGCACTCAGTATGGCCGGGTACGGGCGATGTACGACGAATCGGCCAATACGGTAAAATCCGCCGGGCCGTCGATGCCCGCCGTGGTGCTTGGCCTCTCCGGTGTGCCGAATGCGGGAGACGAGGTGTTCGTCGTCGAAAACGAACGCAAGGCGCGCGAGTTTGCTCAAACCCGCGAAACCAAAATCCGCGATAGCAAGTTGGCCGATCAGCAAAAGGCGAAACTGCAGGGTATGTTCGACGCCATGGCCGAAGGCGTAGTGGCCGAAATCAATATTCTGGTTAAAGCAGATGTTCAGGGCAGTTCGGAAGCCATTCGCGAATCCCTCGAAAAACTTTCCACTGACGAAGTACGCGCCAAGCTGATAGCGACGGGTGTCGGCGGAATCAATGAATCCGACATCAACCTGGCTGCGGCTTCGAGTGCGCTTGTAGTCGGATTCAACGTACGTGCCGATGCGGCGGCAAAACGCGTGGCCGGGGATTATGGCATCGACATTCGCTACTACAGCGTAATCTACGACATCATCGATGACGTAAAGAGCCTGATGTCCGGCATGCTGTCGCCTGATTCGCAGGAAAATATCATTGGTCTGGCCGAGGTTAAGGATGTATTCCGATCGCCCAAATTCGGTGATGTTGCCGGTTCGATCGTGGTCGAGGGCGTAGTGCGCAAGGGCCAGCCGATCCGCGTGTTGCGCGATAATGTCGTGATCTATGAAGGCGAGCTCGAGTCGCTACGCCGCTTTAAGGATCCGGTTGAGGAAGTTCGCATGGGCACCGAGTGCGGTATCGCGGTCAAGAATTACAACGACGTCAAACCGGGCGATCAGATAGAAGTGTTCGAGCGCATCGAAGTAGCGCGTTCCATCGACTGAGTCCGTAAAGCCATGCCCAAGGAATACTCGCGCAGCGAACGACTCGCTTCGCAAATTCAGCGCGAACTGGCCGCATTGATTCAATCCGGTCTAAAAGATCCGCGCCTCGGCATGCCCAGCATACTCGAGGTCCAGGTCAGCAAGGATCTTGCGCATGCGCGTGTATTCTTTAGCCTGTTGAATGCCGAGGGCGCCGAGGATTGCCTCGCGGCGCTGAATCATGCGAGCGGTTTCCTGCAGCGCCAAATCGGCAAACAGCTCAAGGCCAGGATTACGCCAAAGCTTATTTTTATCTACGATGACACCGATATTCGCGGACGTCAGCTTTCCGATTTAATCGACACCGCGGTTGCCAGCGATAAAGTCAAAGCCAACCGATAATGGCACGCTCTAGCCGAGATTATCGGGATGTCGACGGTGTCCTGATTCTCGACAAACCCATTGGACTCAGCTCGAACCAGGCCTTGCAGCAGCTGCGGCGTCTGTATCGAGCGCGCAAGGCCGGCCATTGCGGCAGCCTCGACCCGCTGGCGAGTGGCGTGTTACCGGTTTGTATGGGCCAGGCGACCAAGTTTTCAAGCTACCTGCTGGGTGCACATAAGACTTATCGCGCCACCTGTCGACTCGGGCAGACCACGACCACCGGCGATGCCGAGGGCGATATTATCGAGTCTCAAGCGGTAACAATCGACCATTCACTGCTGCCCCGGGTGCTGCAGGACTTTGTCGGCCAGATCGAGCAAATACCGCCGATGTATTCGGCGCTCAAGCATCAGGGTCGACGGCTGTATCAACTGGCGCGTGCGGGCAAGCAGGTTGAACGCGCACCGCGACGGGTCGAAATTTTCGAGCTCAAGTTATTGTCTTGCGATTCCGAGCGGCTCGAAATTGAGGTCTGCTGTTCCAAGGGCACCTATATCAGAACCCTGGCGGAGGATATCGGCAAGGCGCTCGCTTGCGGTGCGCATTTAATTGCACTGCGTCGCATTGCGGTCGACTCATTGCAGGAACAGGACTCGATTACGCTGGATCGCTTACAACAGCTGGCGTCACAGGGCATGCAGCCGCTGGAGCGGTTGCTACTGCCGGTTACGGCGGCGTTGACCCATTTTGCGGAATTGCGACTAGATGCCGACGCGAGTCGGGATATTCGTCAGGGGAAACGAATCAAACTGACCGCTTCGCCAGGTGCCGGGCTGTATCGACTGGTTTCTAGCGAAGGTGTATTTATCGGCCTCGGAGAAGTCGGTCCGGATGCTGAATTGGCGGCTAAAAGACTAATGAATACAGGAAGATAGCTCAGGTCTCGGGAGATCGGCGCAATAACCCGGATTATTCCGGTGAAAGTCCTTGTTAGCACCTGCTGAGATAGGTAGAATACCTGCCTTTTC
>DS021198.1:976611-987212 GCA_001735895.1 Olavius algarvensis Gamma 3 endosymbiont
ATTTCATGATGCACTACAACTTCCCGCCATCGAGCGTCGGCGAAACCGGCCGCGTGGGCAGCCCCAAGCGTCGCGAAATCGGCCATGGCCGCCTCGCCAAGCGTGGTGTGCAGGCGGTAATGCCGCACCTGGACGATTTTCCCTATGTTATTCGCGTGGTGTCTGAAATCACCGAATCGAACGGTTCATCATCGATGGCTAGCGTCTGTGGCGCGAGCCTCGCCTTGATGGATGCCGGCGTACCGCTGCAGGCTCCGGTGGCGGGAATCGCCATGGGTTTGATCAAGGAAGGCGACGACTTCGCGGTATTGTCCGATATTCTCGGTGACGAAGATCACCTCGGCGATATGGATTTCAAGGTTGCCGGCACCACCGATGGAGTTAGCGCGCTGCAAATGGATATCAAGATCGACGGCATTACGACCGAGATCATGCAACAGGCACTGGACCAGGCCAAAGAGGGGCGTTTACACATCCTCGGCGAAATGGGCAAGGTTCTCAGCGCGAGTCGCGAGGAAATGTCGGAATACGCTCCGCGCCTGATTACCATCCGCATCGATCCCGAGAAGATCCGTGACGTTATCGGTAAGGGCGGTGCTACTATCCGCGCGATTACCGAAGAAACCGGCGCCACCATCGAGGTTGACGATGACGGTGTGGTGAAAATCGCATCGGTGGAAAAAGCCGCCGGAGAAGAAGCCCGACGCCGCGTCGAACAGGTTACCGCCGAGGTTGAAGTCGGCGTTATCTACGAAGGCAAGGTTGCGAAGATCATGGATTTCGGTGCTTTTGTTAATATTCTGCCGGGCAAGGATGGACTGGTGCATATCTCCCAAATTTCCGACGAACGCGTGGAAAACGTCACCGACAAGCTGTCTGAAGGCGATGTGGTTAAGGTCAAGGTGCTTGAAGTCGATCGGCAGGGCCGGATTCGACTGAGCATGAAAGCTATTACCGAGGAAGAGGCTGCTGCTGTCTAGCTACTAGTATTAGTTCAGCTGCCGAGGTTTGCGAAACAGGGGAAACGGGATTTCCCCTTTTTTGTGTCCGGTAATCCCGATCGCTTCGCTGTTCCCGTCGTTTGCCAAGAAGTTACGACATTATCGCGGGCTTAGTAAGGTTTAGAGAAGTTTGAACATGGTGCCGCAATAGGGGCATTTTGCTTCGCCGCCGTTTTCCTCGACCGGAATGTAAACCCGGGGATGCGAATTCCACAAACTGGAACCTTCTACCGGGCAATGAATCGGTAAATTGTCGAGTTTGACTTCGACCGCGGTTTTAGCGTTGGGGGTGGTATAGGCGCTCTGGTCTGCAGCAGTATTGGGATTAACCATGATTTCTCTATTAAATATAAGTGAGTAAGTCGAGATATTTTTCATTGCGACCGTGCACCAGGTCGAAGTAATCGGACTGCAGCGCCGCGGTTATCGGTCCGCGCGATCCGCTGCCGATTGGGCGATTGTCCAGCTCCGCGATTGGCGTGACTTCGGCCGCGGTGCCGGTAAAAAAAGCTTCATCGGCGATATATATCTCGTCGCGAGTCATGCGCTTTTCGATGATGTTCAAATCCCGATCCTCGGCCAGCCTGAAAATTGTCTTACGCGTGATGCCGTTTAGTGCGGTCGTGGTTTCGGGGGTGTAGATCGCGCCATCCTTGATCACAAAAATATTCTCGCCGCTGCCTTCGGCGACATAACCCTCTGGATCGAGCAGCAGGGCTTCGTCATAGCCGTCTCTAAGGGCCTCGCCCAGCGCCGCCATCGAGTTGATGTACTGTCCGTTCGCTTTGGCCTTGGTCATGGCGATATTGGGATGATGGCGGGTGTAGGACGAAGTCTTGATGCGGATGCCTTTTTCCATTCCTTCCTGACCGAGATAAGATCCCCATTCCCAGGCGGCAACGATACAGTGCACGCTAAGATTGTCGGCACGCAAACCCATACCTTCGGAGCCGTAGAAGACCATGGGACGGATATAGGCGCTGTCGAGATTGTTTTCGCGTACCGCGTCGACCTGCGCCTGCATTACCTGTTGCGGTTCGTAGGTGATCGGCATGCCGAGCACCTTGCAGGAATCGAACAGCCGCTCGCTGTGGGCTTGCAGCGCAAATATCGCGGTACCCTGTTCGGCTTGATAAGCGCGCACCCCCTCGAAGCAACCCATGCCGTAGTGTAGGGTGTGCGTCAGCACATGCGTGGTTGCCTCGCGCCAGGGGACCATTTTTCCGTCATACCATATTACGCCGTCGCGGTCGGACATCGACATATTCAATTCTCCAGGCCGAAACATTCGTTCCAGCAATTAACAACGTGATTTATCTGTGCGTCAATCGATTCGGCGTCCACTTCGCTGGACTGGTTTTGCAGCACGGATTCATGCAGCATGCGATGATAGTCTATATATATATCAGCCAGTTGCGATTGCGAACTGGTAATCAGGCTTAACCGAAATAACTCATTGAGCAGGCTAATATTATCAGAATATAAACATTCCGAGCCAATATTATTTGCCTGCGCCAGCACCCAGTATTGCACCAGGAATTCGATATCGACCATGGCGCCGCGTGAGTGCTTCAAATCCCGGCGTTCATCCTCGGGCGGCTGCTTGCTGCGGTAGATGCGAGCGCGCATTTCGGTGATATCCCGGCGTAGCTGAGCGGGGTCGCGCTCCAGGCATAGTACTTCTTCACGGATAGCTTTGAATTCAGCCGTGATTGCCGGGCTGCCGGCGACCAGGCGCGCCCTGACCAGCGCCTGGTGTTCCCAGGTCCAGGCCTTTTCCAACTGATAACGCAGATAAGCCTGAGTCGACGATACCAGCAGTCCGGACGATCCCTCGGGCCGCAGCCGCGAGTCGATTTCGTAAAGTTTACCCGATGCGGTCAACACGCTGGTCATGGAAATGATTTTCTGCGCCAGGCGCGCGAAGAAAACCGAGTTTTCGATACATTTTTCGCCGCTGGTGAACTGCTGTTCCCCGCTGGAGTCATGCAAAAAGATGACGTCGAGGTCGGACTGATAGTGCATTTCGAAGCCGCCCAGTTTGCCGTATCCGATGATGGCAAGCTGCGCCTCGCGAGACTTGCCAGCGACGTTGCATTGTGGCTTCCCGTACTGCTGCCGCAGCGCTTTGCTGGCCAGGCGATAGACTGCTTCCAGCACCACTTCGGCAAGCTCGCAAAGGTATCTGCTCACTTGAACGGCGTCGATTTCCTGCGCCAACTCGGCGCTGGCGATGACCAGCGTTTGCTCACGCTTGAATAAACGCAAGCTGTCCAGTTCGAGTTCGGTGTCGCCCGCGACATTGTCGAGTTGCGTTTGCAGGCGCTGCTGCAAGCTGGTTTTATCGAATCGCTGCCGGTCTCCCGGATGTAACAGGTTTTCCAGCAGCATGGGATATTGCGAAACCTCATCGGCGATCCACGCGCTGCGGGCAAACAACGAACTCAGGCGATCCAGCAATGCGGCATTCTGAAACAGCAATTCAAAGTAAACGCTGCGACCGGCTATCGATGAAAACAGGCGCATGAAACGTTCAAACAGCTGGGCCGGGTTTGGTTCCGAGCCGATGGTTTCGAGCAGGCGCGGCAGCAAGACGTTAAAACGTTGTTTGGCTCTGGCCGACATAAAACTCCAGGCCTTCGAACGCAGGAAGCGGTTCAGTAACCGATTGATTTCAGACGCCTGAGCGATTCCGCTGTCGTTGATGAAACTCCATTCGCGGTCGGCTTCGATGGTTTCGGCAAAACTGTCGTCGATCACAAGTTCGGGTTCGGCTTGTTGCTCTCGATTAAAAAGTTCGTTGAATAAATGATTAACTTGATCGCGGTGTTGGCGCAGATGCTCGCTAAGGCCTTTCCAGTCGGTATAACCCAGAGTGGACGCGATGCGTCTTTGTTGGTCGACCTGGGTGGGTAAATCGTGAGTCTGCTGGTCGCCGAACATCTGAATTCGGTTTTCCAGCTGCCGCAGGAAGCAATAGGCGTTGCGCAGTTTATCAATGGTTATACTGTCGACGACCTTGTGCTGCTGCAGGACATCGAAGCAGACGAATATTTCCGTGGTCTGCAGTTGATGATTGCGCCCGCCTTTCAAAATCTGAAACGCCTGAACGAAAAATTCGATCTCGCGTATTCCCCCTGGGCCGATTTTGATGTTAATTCGCATGCCTTTCGATTTGGCTTGGTGATCGATTTTAGCCTTCAGTTTTGCCAGCCCATCGAATACGCGATGGTCATGATATTTGCGAAACACGAAAGGTTTTAACAGTGAAGCCAGATGCGCGCGGCTGCTTTCGCTGCCGCTAATGATACGTGCCTTGACCATTGCGTACTGTTCCCATTCGCGGCCATGTAGCTGGTAATAATGTTCGAGTGCGCTGTGACTTAGCACCACCGGCCCGGATTCTCCCCAGGGCCGCAGACGCAGGTCTACCCGATAGACAAAACCGTCAGCGGTATTATCGCTTAGAACCTGGTTGAGCAAACGCACCAGGCGCGCGAAATACTCCTGGTAACTCAATCGCCCCAGACCCGCGAGTTCGCCATCGATTTCAAAGCAGCAGATCAGGTCGATATCCGAGGAAAAATTGAGTTCACGCCCACCTAGCTTGCCCATCGCTATGATATTTAGCTGCATGGCATTGCCTTCGGCGTCCAGCGGTTGTCCATGTTTGGCCGACAAAAGATGGCTGCAGGCCGCCAGCGCAGTCTGGATCAGCTGATCGGCGAGGTCGCTTAGATGGTGCAGCGTATTTTCGAGCGAGTTGCCGGTCACCACATCGAGGTAAATGATTTCGACAAGTTTACGGTGGCGGTAATGACGCAACTGGTGCTTGAGTAGCTCGATATCGATTTTTTGATGCGTTGCGGCGTCGACTGCATCGGGCTCCAGCGTGAAGCTATCGAGTTGCAGCAAGCGGTCGATCTGCTCCGGTTCCCGCTGCAATTGCTGCAGCGCGTAGGAGCTGGCAATGGCAAGACGTTCAATTCGAGTGCAATCGCTAGCAGCGAATTGATTCGTTGCGAGGTAGTCGGCGATCGGCTGCCATTGAAACCGATTTTCGGTGAGTAGGGTTTGATTGTCGGATATTGCAGTCATGGATAGTATAATTGCAAATGAGAACTGTTATTATTTACGCCAGCACCTATATTCAATAAAATCCCCGCAGTGAAAGCGGGCGGGTCCTTAGTCTGGGTAAGCAGTTTAGCGCTGAAACCGGTTACTTAACCATTTAATTTAACGCAACCGGCAAAAAAGTTGTTAGCAATCAATACACCAAATAATGCACATAAAAATCTCTGAGTAGTAACTGTTTGAATAAGGTCACAGCAAGTCCAAGTTGGTTACAACGTTTGTGGAAACCCGGCGTATTGTTGCTGGCAGGCCTGTTTAGTCTGCCGGTATTCAGCATTGCAAGCTTCATCGTTCACCCATCGAACGATGTCTGGCAACATTTGCTCGATACGGTACTGGGCGAGTATTTGTTCAACTCCGCCCTGTTGATGCTCGGGGTGACGCTGGGAACACTGGTGATCGGGGTCGGCTGCGCCTGGTTAACCAGCGTTTGCCTGTTTCCAGGTAAACGCTTATTTGCCTGGGCGTTGCTGTTACCGCTGGCTTTTCCGGCTTACATCATCGCCTATACCTATACCGGCATGTTCGATTTTGCCGGCCCGGTGCAAAGCTGGATCAGGGCCGCTACCGGCTGGACTGCGCAAGATTACAGTTTTCCGGAAATACGCTCCCTCGGCGGCGCGGTGACGATGTTTTCGCTGGTGCTTTATCCCTATGTCTATCTGCTCGCGCGTGCCGCCTTTCTGGAGCAATCCATTTGTGTGCTCGAAGTAAGTCGCAGCCTCGGCTGTTCGGTGTGGTCGAGTTTTTATCGGGTCGCCTTGCCACTGGCGCGCCCGGCCATTGTTGCCGGTCTCTCGCTGGCGCTGATGGAAACACTGGCCGACTATGGCACGGTGGCCTATTTCGGGCTGGGTGTATTTACTACCGGCATCTTTCGGACCTGGTTCGGACTGGGCGATGGCGCCGCCGCGGCTAAACTCGCCGCGATACTGTTGTTATTCGTTTTTACCCTGATTGTGATCGAGCGCTGGTCGCGCCGGCGTGCGCAGTACCATCATGCGACCAATCGCTATCGTTCGCTGCCGCAGTATCGGCTTCGAGGTTACCGCGCGGGACTTGCCTGCTGCGCCTGTCTTATCCCGCTGTTGCTGGGATTTTTGCTGCCGGCTTTTCAACTCGCGTTATGGGCCTTCGAAACCTATGCTTACATGGTGGATGCCGCTTTCCTGCGGTTAACGCTCAACTCGCTCGAGCTGGCGCTGAGTGCCGCGCTGTTGGCCGTGATGCTGGCGCTGTTCCTGGCTTATGGCAAGCGCGTGCTCAACAGCAAAACGATCGATGCCTCGGTTCGAGTCGTCGCCAGCGGTTACGCGCTGCCCGGCACCGTCGTTGCGGTCGGCGTCATCATTCCCTTCGCCTGGTTCGATAATAGTATCGACAGCCTGATGCGCACCCACTACGGCGTTGCCAGCGGATTGCTGTTAAGCGGTAGCCTGTTTGCCGTCATGTTCGCCTACATGGTGCGATTTCTGGCGGTTTCCATTCAGGCGGTCGAGTCGGGGTTGCTGAATATCAAACCGTCGATGG
This sequence comes from Olavius algarvensis Gamma 3 endosymbiont, assembly GCA_001735895.1. GTDB lineage: Bacteria > Pseudomonadota > Gammaproteobacteria. The sequence goes on from DS021198.1 coordinate 983,277, forward strand.
ACGAGGCCGCGCGTTCGCTATCGCTTGCCCCCGGGGAGATATTGATGCGGGTACATCTACCTCTGATGAAGGGTACCGTGTTAACCGCGTTACTGATCGTGTTCGTCGATGTCATGAAAGAGCTGCCCGCTACCCTGATTCTGCGGCCATTCAATTTCAACACGCTTGCCGTAAGAGCTTTCGAACTTGCTTCCGATGAAAGGCTGGCGGATTCGTCGACGGCAGCGCTAATGATAGTGGCGGTTGGCCTGGGCCCGGTTATACTGTTGAGCCATAGTATTTCTGTATCGAGAGCCGGTTCATGACTTCGCAGATCGATGTCGAAAATGTCACCGCCGGTTATGAAGATCTGCAGGTGTTAAACGACGTGAGCTTTTCTTTGCAGCCCGGTCAAATCGGCTGCATGCTGGGCCCCAGCGGCTGTGGCAAGACGACCGTATTGCGCGCAATTGCCGGGTTCGAGCCTGTCTGGCGGGGGCGCATCCTGATCGACCGGGTCGAAGTCAGTTCCACCCGTAGCTGCGTGGTTCCGGAAAAGCGCAACATCGGCATGGTGTTTCAGGACTTTGCCCTGTTTCCACATCTCAGGGTTGAGGATAATGTGCGATTCGGGCTCAAGGGAATGCCGCGCAAGCTGCAACATAGCCGGGTTCAGGAAGTGCTCGCTATAGTCGGTATGCCGGCGTTTGCAAAAGCCTACCCGCATCAACTCTCGGGCGGGCAGCAGCAACGGATTGCCCTGGCGCGCGCGCTGGCCCCGCAACCGGACGTCTTATTGCTGGACGAGCCGTTTTCGAATATGGACGCCGAAATGCGCGAACAGCTGGCGCGCGAGGTCAGGAGCATTCTGAAACAGGAAAACAACACTGCGATCCTGGTGACGCATGATCAAAACGAAGCCTTTGCGATGGCCGATCGGATCTGCGTAATGCACGAGGGCCGTATTCAACAACAGGGCAGCGGTTACGATTTATACCATAAACCGGCTAACCGGTTTGTCGCCGACTTCATCGGTCAGGGCGTCATTCTGCCGGCTACCGTGGAAGACAGAAATACCGTCAGAACCGATTTGGGGCTCATTGTGGGCGACAATCCGGTCGCCGATGGCCCCGGGGCAATGGTCGATGTTTTGATTCGCCCCGATGACGTGGTGCACGATGACGATGCGGGCGATACGGCAATTGTCGTCGAAAAGGCATTCCGTGGCGCCGATTTCCTATATCACTTGCGACTCGATAGCGGAATTGAGGTCATGTGCCTTGCGCCCAGTCACCATAACCATAAAATAAACGAACGCATCGGGATACGACTCAATGTTGACCATTTGGTCACATTTTCCCGCAACTAGATCCGACCATCGAGTTTAAATGATAACTAAAATACTCGTTACCCTCGGGGTAATAATGGCATGCATGTGGATGCTATCGGCGCGGGGCAAGCCTGAACTCAGGGAAGTCCGGAATCCGGCGCTGGAACGCAAGAAGAAATATATGCGCAATTTCGCCCTGGCATTCATGATAGTGATGGTTGTTGCCGCCGGCGTAATGATTTACCTGGAAGTGGATGCGCGCAGCGCGGTCGTAACCGTGCATGTCATCAATACCCAGTCGGGCGTGAAAAAAACTTACCGAGCGATGAAAAACGAAATCCACGGCGATGGTTTTACCACGCTCGACGGGGTGCAGGTGTTTGTCGCGGGCATCGAGAGAATAGAAATTGAGACCCGCTGACAGCAGCGACTAGCGGTTCAGAGTCGGTCTTCGATTGCCGCCATCACCGCTTCCAGCTCGGAAGTCGGCACCGTCACCAGCAAACCCTCATTACGATAAAACTCCACCAGCGGGGCAGTTTGCTCGTTGTAAACTTCCAGTCGGTTTTCGATGGCTTCCTCGGTTTCGTCGTCGCGCTGCACGATTTCTCCGCCGCAATTATCGCACAGGCCCTCGACTTTAGGCGGTTTGAATTTGACGTTGTAAATGGCGCCGCAATTGGTGCAGGTCCGCCGCGTCGTCAGGCGGTCGATGATGACGTCGCGCGGGATATCGAGTTCGAGTGCGCAATTCAGTTTCTCACCGAGTTTTTCCAGCAGCGCCTTGAGCGCCTGCGCCTGCGGTATGGTGCGCGGAAAGCCGTCTAGCAGGTAACCTTGCTGGCAATCCTCTTGTTGCAGGCGTTGTTCCATGATACCCATGATGAGTTCGTCGGTGACCAGATCGCCGGCTTTCATCGCGGCCTCCGCCTGTTTACCGAGCTCGGTACCGGCCGCTACCGCGGCGCGCAAAATGTCACCGGTGGATATTTGTACCGAACCGTCCAGTTCCATTAACGCTTTGGCGATAGTGCCTTTGCCGGCACCGGGGGGTCCTAACAGGATGAGTTTCATAGTTTGCCTCGATTGGGTCAGCTGATTTTTGTTTCATTCTCCGGGTTTCACCGAAGATGACAATATCAAACTATTAATAGAACCCATATAGCCATTTAGTACCAGACGAGTGTCTCTCAGGCGCCCGTTAGGGTGACGGTAATATTACGACGGTGCGCGCGGTAGCGGTGTTCCCATAAATAGAGGCCCTGCCAGGTGCCGAGCGCCAGGCGGCCGGCGCGAATCGGGATCGTGACTTCCGACTGGGTCAACACCGAGCGAATATACGCCGCCATGTCATCCGGACCCTCCTGGTCGTGCAGGTAAGCCGGATCGCCGTCGACAACCAGCTTGGCGATGAAATTTTCCAGATCGCGGCGCACGGCGCTGTCGGCATTCTCGGTGATAATCAGCGACGCGCTGGTGTGATGGATAAACAGGTGGCACAAACCCTGATCGATATCGGTGCTGCGCAATATCCGCTCGACCTCGCCGGTGATATCGAGCGTCGCGCGTCCTTGCGTCTGAATCGTAATTGTCTGTTGTTGCATCATTCAGCCATTCTAATCCTTAAACCGTTGATCGGTACTTAAATTGATAGCGTTCCGCGCTCGCTTCGAGGGGGACAGACCTGCAGGTCTGTCCCCGAGTATCCCGACTTTGTGATTCTAGCCTGGGACAATCGGACTGGCTAAATCGAGGCGAGTTTGGCCGGGCTTTTGTCGGATTGTTTGGGATCGAGGATGGTTGGCGCCAGGAATTCATCGTTGGTTGCCGGATAGTCGAGGGTGAAGTGCAATCCGCGGCTCTCTTTGCGCGCCAGCGCGGAACGGATGATCAGGTCGGCGACGACCACCAGGTTGCGCAACTCCAGCAGATCGGGAGACACTTTGTAATTGCCGTAGTATTCATTGATTTCGCTTTTAAGTAATTCGGCACGATGCAGCGCGCGTTCGAGGCGTTTGTTGGTGCGCACGATGCCGACATAATCCCACATGAAACGCCGCAGTTCGTCCCAGTTGTGCGCCACCACGATATCCTCGTCCGAATCGGTTACCTGGGATTCATCCCAGCGCTCCAACATCGGCAGTGCTTTAAACGGCTTGATTTCATTCGCAATATTCTTGGCAGCGGCCCGGGAAAACACCAGGCATTCGAGCAGGGAGTTACTGGCCATGCGATTTGCGCCATGCAGGCCGGAGCAAGCGACTTCACCGACCGCATACAGATTCTCAATGTCGGTGCGGCCCTCGATATCGACCATGACACCACCACAGGTATAGTGCGCTGCCGGCACCACCGGTATGGGTTGGGTCGTGATATCGATATCGAATTCGAGGCAGCGCTGATAAATTGTCGGGAAATGAGATTTGATGAAAGCGCGGCTTTTATGACTGATGTCGAGATAAACGCAATCAATACCCAGGCGTTTCATTTCGTGGTCGATTGCGCGCGCAACGATATCCCGTGGCGCGAGTTCGGCGCGCTCATCGAAACGCGGCATGAAGCGCTCGCCACCCGGCAGTAACAGTTGGCCGCCTTCGCCGCGCAGCGCTTCGCTGATCAGGAATGAC
>DS021198.1:987422-989229 GCA_001735895.1 Olavius algarvensis Gamma 3 endosymbiont
TTGATTCCATATTCGCCACCCGGCATCCGGCGCGCCAGGCTATCGCGATGCCGTCGCCGGTAGAGCCGTCGGGATTGCTGGTGTAGAGATAAACCTTGCTGGCGCCGCCGGTGGCCAGAATAACCTTTTGCGATCTGAATACATCGACATGCTGATTGTGTCGATTGAAGGCATATAGGCCGATGCACTTCCGATCCCGATGAATCAAATCGATCGCGATATGCTGATTGAATATGCGAATATTTTCGCGTTCGGCGACATGGGCTTCGAGGGTTTGCTGCAGCGCTTTGCCAGTGGCGTCGGCGGCGTGCACCACCCGCCGCCTGCTATGCCCGCCTTCGCGCGTTAAATGAAAACCGCTGCTGCTAACGTCCTGTCGATCGCGAGAAAACGGCATGCCCAGGTTTGCCAACCACTCGATGCAGTCCTTGCCCTGGGTGGCGACAAACTCGACGATAGCTTCATCGCACAAACCGGCGCCGGCTTCGACAGTATCGATACTGTGCTGCTCGATGCTGTCATCGGGTTCGAGTACCGCTGAAATACCGCCTTGCGCCCAATAGCTCGAATGCTGTTCACCCGGCGTTTTGGCGAGTACTGCTATCTTGAGCGATGCGGGCAGGTGCAGGGCAGCCGACAAACCGGCGGCGCCTGAACCGATGATAACGATGTCGAATTTGAACTGGTAACTCATAACGGCTCGCATACTATAATACGGCCAGTATAGTGAAATCCTTCGCATCTCAAAACCCGTTCGTGAGACGAACTTTTTAGATTATAATCAGTCTTTATCTCGGAGCACGGTAGATAAGATTTTGTTATCTCCGGCTAAACATAAAGGGTTATTAATGGGGACGAATCTGCCTGACGTAGACTTGGTGAAACGGGTGCAGGCTGGAGATTCCACGGCCTTCGATATACTGGTACAGAAATATCAGCATAAGGTGGTTAATTTGGTCGGCCGATTCGTATCCGATCAGGCGGAGTGTCAGGATATCGCTCAGGACGCTTTTATTAAAGCCTTCCGTGCGATCAATAGTTTCAGGGGCGATAGCCAGTTTTATACCTGGCTGTACCGGATAGCAGCGAATACGGCAAAAAACTTTCTGGCTTCCCGGGCGCGTAAATCGCCAGCCTATTCGGTCGACGTCGAAGACGCCGAGCATTTTGAGGGTGAATCCGGATTGAAGGAATACGCCAATCCGGAAAACCTGCTGTTGACCGACGAAATCAGGGCGACGATTTTCAGGGCAATCGAAAACTTGCCGGACGATCTGAAATCCGCGATTACCCTGCGTGAACTCGACGGTTTGAGCTATGAAGAGATCGCAGATGTGATGGATTGCCCGATTGGTACGGTTCGATCTAGAATATTTCGCGCCCGAGATGTAATCGATAAGGAACTAAGACCCCTGTTAGAGTGACTAAGTAGCAGAATTTTGAAAACCTTAGTATTTGTTGGTTTATTACGAGAGTTGAGAATGACAGACCTAGACGAAAAATTATCTTACCTACTGGACGGTTATGCCGGTGACGACGCCGAAGCATCGCTCGATGAAGTGATCGGCGATGTCAATTTGCAATATCGTGCGCGCCGATACCAGATGATTGGAGCCGCGCTGCGGCACGAGTTACCGGCGGCGATCGATACCGATTTCCACAATGCAGTTATGGCGAGGATAGGGCGACAGACCGCTGATGCGAAACATGCGCAGCCGGCGACCCCGGCACCAACCCCTACCCGGGCTTCGATTCTGAGTTGGGTAACACTCAAACCACTCGCCGGTCTGGCGGTGCGGCGAGTGTG
>DS021198.1:989279-1044811 GCA_001735895.1 Olavius algarvensis Gamma 3 endosymbiont
TCCCAGCAATAATCAGGGCGGTCTGTTGAAGTTTTTGCCCAAAACCCTGATTCCCGTAGTCATCGCTACCCTTGCCAGCGCGCCTGCTCTCGCCGATCCGGCGATGGAATGGGTGCAAAAGATGTCGAATGCGATGCGCGACCTGAGCTATCGGGGTGACTTCGTCTACATGCATGAAAACCAGCTCGAAAGTATGCGCATTGCGCATTATCGGGATGAGCATGGCGAAAAGGAACGGCTGATATCGCTCAATGGCGAGGCGCGCGAAGTTATCCGTGACAATCAGAACCTGACTTGTATCTGGCCTTCGAGCCGCAAAATTGTTGTCGATTTGTCCCGCAAGAATAGTTTTTCGCCGATTTTCATCCCGGAAGACATTGCGCGTCTGGAAAAATTTTACAGCTTGAAGTTATTGGGTATGGACCGGATTGCCGACCAGGAAACAATGGTCGTGCATATCGATCCCAAGGATCGCTATCGCTATGGCATGAAATTCTGGATAAACCAGGATAATGGCCTGATGATGAAATCGAGCCTGATCGATGAAACCAACCAGGAAATCGAGCAGGTCATGTTCACTAGTTTAAGGCTGTTCGAGGAAGGCGAGGAGTTGGTGCTGGATGCGCTCCCCGAGATTGACCAGAACTATACGATGATACGCTATCATCGTGGTGAGAGCGCCACTTCGATTGCGGCCGACAACGCCTGGCGGCTAGACCATACGCCGCGCGTTTCTGGCGTGAGTCGGTACTCAAACGTAAGATTCCCGGTACCGATAACGTGGTGCAGCAAATGGTATATACCGATGGCCTGGCGTCCTTGTCGATATTTATCGAAAGGCATAGCAATGATACCCCGCAAGGCGGCACTTCGATGGGTGCGGTTAACGCTTTTATTCGTATCTTGAACAATCATTCGGTGACTGCAATCGGCGAGGTGCCGGCAGTGACCGTGAAACAGGCGGCGGAATCGGTTTCATACGGCAAGTAGTCGTTCCATACGGCAATTAGTAGATATGATCGACTACGCCCCTCTCCCGTTCACATGTCCCGGCTTGTCATCCTCGGCATTTGGTATCAAACTCCGGAATCAGGAAACTAATCCGAGGTAAACCGGATGCTAACCGAACAGGCGGTGGTTACCCGTTGCGAAAATGGGCAGGCGGAAATCAGACTGCAGCGTGCGTCGGCCTGCGGCCACTGTGAATTGAACCAGGGCTGCGGTACCGGCGCCATTGGGAGATTATTGGGCAACCGTTCCCGCCCGCTGGTCATCGAAACTCGGGAGCCATTAAAACCGGGCGATAGCCTGGAATTGGGTTTGTCGGAGTCGGCATTGGTCAGGGTCAGCCTGACGATTTACGGTCTGCCCTTGCTATGCATGGTTTTCGCCGGCTTGCTGGCCGCGATGCTCGAACTGGGCGAGATCTGGGTGGCCTTGTCGTCGGTAGGCGGCTTCCTGCTGGGATTCAAACTCGCGGCGCATCTGACAAACAAACTTGATTCCGACCGAATAACGCCATATATAGTGAGTCTCAGGGTGAACCCAGACCCTAAATCGGGGTCATAAATTTAATTGTGATAATTGGAAAGAGTTTATGAAATCTCTAAGCAACCATCTTTACCGGATCATCTTAATCGCTGCATTCAGTCTGCCGCTATCGGCTCAGGCCGCGTTGCCCGATTTTACGGAAATTGTCGATGAGTCCAAAAATTCGGTCGTCAATATCAGCACCAAGACCAAGAATAAACGTAGTTCCGGGAAAAAATACAATATTCCCGAATTACCCGAAGGATCGCCTTTTGGGGAATTATTCGATAAGTTTTTCGAACAGGACGAATTCGATCGCCGCCGTCGTGACGCGCAATCCCTCGGTTCGGGTTTTATCATTTCAGGCGACGGCTATATCTTGACCAACCATCACGTAATTTCCGGTGCCGACGAAGTTATCGTCCGTATGGCGAACCGCAAGGAGTATGTCGCTAAAATTATCGGATCCGACGAAGCCTCCGACGTGGCAGTGTTGAAAGTGGACGCCGAGGATTTACCAACCTTGAAATTGGGTGACTCGGATGAATTGAAGGTGGGCGAATGGGTGCTTGCCATCGGCTCCCCGTTTGGATTCGATGCGACCGTAACGGCTGGCATCGTCAGTGCCAAGGGCAGAAGCCTTCCCAGCGACAACTATGTGCCTTTCATTCAAACCGATGTTGCGATCAATCCGGGTAACTCGGGCGGGCCGTTGTTCAATCTAGACGGCGAAGTCGTCGGTATCAACTCACAGATATACAGCCGCTCGGGCGGATTTATGGGCCTGTCGTTCGCAATTCCGATCGAAATGGCGGTCGACGTCGCGAATCAAATCAAGGAGACCGGTGCGGTTTCCCGCGGCTGGCTCGGTGTGCTGATTCAGGAAGTAACGCGTGAACTGGCGGAATCTTTCGGCATGGAGAACCCGCACGGCGCCCTGGTTGCCAAGGTGCTCGAGAACAGCCCGGCGGCTGAGGCGGGACTGGAGGTCGGCGACGTGATCGTCGAGTTCAACGGCAAGAAAGTCATGCGTTCGAGCGGATTGCCGCCGCTGGTTGGCCGGGCCCTGGTCGGTAAGCAGGCCCAGGTCACCGTAATTCGAGACCAGCGACGCCAAAACATCGGGGTTGTGATCGAGCAATTGCCTAACCCGACCACGCAAGCGGCATTTACACCCGAAGAAGATCCGGCCGGTGAGGATTCGGCACTGGGCATGAAGGTCGAGGCCCTCGGCAGCGAAGCCAGAAAACGGCTCAAGATCGAGTCCGGGGTGAAGGTCGTCGAGGTGGATGAGCTCGGCCCTGCCAGCGATGCCGGTATCCAGCAGGGTGATGTCATTACGATGATCGATAATCGAGCAGTCGAATCGATCGACGATTTCGAAAAAATAACCGATCAATTGACCTCGGGAAAATCCGTCGCACTGCTGGTACAACGCCGCGCGGGACCGGTTTTTCTGGCAATTCGGCCCGAAGGTTCTTAAAACCGTATAAGGCTTGTTTGGAGTTAATTCTCTACTATCGCGAAAAATGCCACCTTTGCGATGCCATGCGCAAAGCCCTGGTGGCTTTTTCCCGCAGGCAACAACCGATTCACTGGCATGAAATAGATATCGACCGCGATTTAGAGCTGGTGCGCCGCTACGACGCCCGGGTGCCGGTGCTATGCAACGGTAATATCGAAATCTGTCACTTTTTTTTCGATGAATCGGCATTGCTTGCCGCGCTTGCTTTAGCGTAAACTTCGCAGGTTTTTTACATCCAGTGTCGTCCCGCACCAGGCCGGCGTCGAATCTTCCGCTTACTAAACTAAACCGGGCAGGGCGAAAACCACATATGCGCATGGAGTTGATACGCAATTTCTCGATTATCGCCCATATCGATCATGGAAAATCCACTCTGGCGGATCGCTTTATCCAACTTTGCGGCGGATTGAGCGAGCGCGAAATGGAAGCTCAGGTGCTCGACTCCATGGAACTGGAGCGCGAGCGCGGGATTACCATCAAGGCGCAAAGCGTATCTTTGCGATACCCGGCAAAAGACGGCAACGAGTATACGCTTAACATCATAGACACCCCCGGACACGTCGATTTTTCATACGAAGTATCACGTTCGTTGGCCGCTTGCGAGGGCGCCTTATTGGTGGTGGATGCCTCGCAGGGTGTTGAAGCGCAAAGTGTAGCCAATTGTTATACCGCGATCGATCTTGATCTCGAAGTATTACCGGTGTTGAACAAGATCGATTTACCCGCCGCCGACCCCGATCGAGTCAAGCTCGAGATCGAAGAAATCATCGGACTGGATGCCTCGGAGGCAATCGAAGTGAGTGCCAAAACCGGTGTCGGCATCGAAGATTTGCTGGAACAGATTATCGAAAAAATTCCGTCCCCTGCCGGTTCGGAAGAAAATCCGACCCAGGCTTTAATCATCGATTCCTGGTTCGATAGTTATGTTGGCGTCATTACGCTGGTGCGCGTCATGGAGGGGCGAATCCGGCCTAAACAAAAAATCCGGATGATGTCCAGCGGACAGGATTTCCTGGTTGAAAAAGTCGGCATATTTACTCCTAAGCGCAAGGACCTGGATAATTTGCAGGCCGGCGGGGTCGGTTATATCATCGCCGGCATCAAAGATATTGAGTCGGCGCGGGTCGGTGATACCATCACTTTGTCGCAACATCCTGCGACGCAGGCCCTGGCGGATTTCAAACAGGTCCAGCCGCGCGTGTTTGCCGGTTTGTTCCCGATTAGCTCCGATGATTATGAAGCTTGTCGGGAAGCGCTCAAAAAATTGAAACTCAACGATGCCGCGTTGCAGTTCGAGCCTGAAACCTCCCAGGCGCTGGGATTTGGATTCCGCTGCGGATTTCTCGGCATGTTACACATGGAAATCGTACAGGAACGGCTTGAACGCGAATATGATCTCGACTTGATTACGACTGCTCCGACCGTGGTGTACCAGGTCGAAACCACCGGCGGAGAACGGGTCGAAATCCATAATCCGGCCGACCTGCCACCGATAAACAAGATCGATGAAATTCTCGAACCGATTATACAGGCCAATATATTGTTGCCCGAAGAATATATCGGTGCGGTGATCTCGCTGTGCATCGAAAAACGGGGCGTACAAAAGGATATGCAGTTTCTCGGCAAGCAGGTATCTCTGGTGTTCGAGTTGCCCTTGAGCGAGGTTGTACTAGACTTCTTTGACCGCATGAAATCGGTTAGCCGCGGGTACGCGTCATTCGACTATGAATTCCTGCGTTTTGAACCTTCCAATCTGGTAAAACTCGATGTTTTGATCAATGGCGAAAAGGTCGATGCTTTGTCGCTGATCGTTCACCGCAGCAATGCCGATTATCGCGGGCGCGAGCTGGCTTCGAAAATGAAGGAGCTGATTCCGCGGCAAATGTTCGACGTCGCGATACAGGCGGCGATCGGCTCGAACGTCGTCGCTCGCACCAACGTCAAAGCGCTGCGTAAGAACGTAACCGCCAAGTGCTACGGTGGCGATATGACGCGCAAACGCAAATTGCTTGAGAAGCAAAAAGCCGGTAAAAAGCGTATGAAGCAGGTCGGCAGCGTTGAAATACCGCAGGATGCCTTTCTCGCGGTGCTAAAGGTAGATACCTGACGGGGTAGAGACAGACTGAATGATTCATTTTGATTTTGAGTTTTTATTATTGATTTTGACGGCGGTGACGGGCATTTTGTGGCTGGCCGATGCGCTTTTTTTCGCGCGCTTGAGGAAGGAGCGTGCATCGATAGTGAAAAAATCCCCGCAGGAGCCGCTCGTCGTCGAGTATTCCCGGGCGTTTTTCCCGGTATTGGCTTTTGTGCTGGTGTTGCGCGCATTCGCCTATGAGCCGTTTCGCATTCCGTCGGGTTCGATGATGCCCTCGTTACTAGTCGGCGATTTTATTCTGGTCAACAAATACACCTATGGATTACGTTTGCCGGTTTGGCATAGCCGGATAAGTTATGGCGAGCGCCCGAAACACGGCGACGTTGTCGTATTTCGCTACCCCAGAGACGAATCGACGGATTACATCAAACGGGTGGTCGGTTTGCCCGGGGATCACATAAGTTACTATAATCGTCGCCTATCGATTAACGGCAAACCAGTGAAATTCGATAAAGATCGCGACTATGCGGGTCTTGGGGATCTCAATAACATGGCGAACGCGGGCAATTGCGATCGTCGCGGAGCCAGGTGCCAAGTGTTCGACGAACAGATCGACGATAGCAGCTATACCGTGATGACGAACCCCGACGTGTCCATGGGCGTCAACGGGGAAGTATTCGTGCCTAACGGTCATTACTTCGTTATGGGCGACAATCGCGATCACAGTAACGACAGCCGGATGTGGGGTTTCGTGCCTGAGGATAACCTGGTGGGTAAGGCGGTTTTGATCTGGATGCACTGGGACTGGCGCAAAGATGGAACCGGGCTTGATTTTTCCAGGATTGGCCAGAATATTTCGAACTGAGGTAGTGGATATGATTAGAATCTCGAAACTTAGACACCGACAGAGGGGCCTGTCTTCTTTAGGCTGGATTGCGGTAGCCGGATTTTTCGGCTTGCTGCTGATCTCGTTTTTCAAAGTGTTCCCAATGTACTACGATAATTTCAAGGTCAAAACGGCGCTTGAGGGAGTGCAATCGGATAACAGCATCGATCCGAAATCCAAACGCGCCATCTGGGACGGCTTAAGCAAACGCTTGTATATCAACGAAGTCAGGTCGATCACGCGGGAGAATGTCACGATGGTACGCAAGGATGGTGAAACCACGATCACTGTTACCTACGAAACCAGAGACGACTACATCGCCAACCTATTTATCGGTGCACGCTTCACCGAATCAATTGTGATCGAGCGGTGACTGCCGATCGATTTAACGCGCTAACCGGTTATCATTTCAAGCAACAGGACTTACTTCAGCAGGCCCTTACACACCGCAGTTTCTCGCGTAACAGTAACAATGAAAGGCTCGAGTTTCTCGGCGACAGCGTACTCAATCTGATCATTTCTAACTATATTTACCAGCGCTTTTCCGATGCCGACGAAGGCGACCTGAGCCGCATCCGGGCATCGCTGGTCAAGGAAGAAACGCTGGCGCAGATCGCGCGAGAAATCAGCCTTGGAGATTTTATTAACCTGGGCGGCGGTGAGCTCAAGTCAGGGGGTTATCGGCGCGCTTCTATACTGTCCGATGCGCTCGAGGCGCTCATCGGTGCGATTTATTTGGATAGCGATTATCGGCAAACCGAAACCGCGGTTTTAACCCTGTTTCGGGGCCAGCTCGACAATATCGATACCGCTGCCAGTTTAAAAGACCCCAAGACCCGACTGCAGGAATACCTGCAGGCCCGCCAGCAAGATCTGCCGGTTTACGAGGTTGAAAAAACTACGGGTAAGTCGCACGCGCAGCTGTTTACCGTCAGATGTAATATTGGCAATCCCGAGCTGCGGGCAAGCGGCACCGGCACCAGTCGCAAGAAGGCTGAACAGCAGGCGGCACAAAAACTACTGGATAAGCTCGGCCTATGAAGGACGGGTTTCGATGCGGTTATGTGGCGTTAGTCGGTAAACCGAATACCGGGAAATCCACCTTGATGAATGCCCTGGTCGGTGAAAAGCTCAGTATCACCGCGCATAGGCCACAAACGACCCGGCACCAGATACTTGGTATCAAAACCGGCGAGGCTTATCAATGCATCTTTGTCGATACCCCGGGAATCCACGACAATAACAACAAAGCCATCCATCGCTATATGAGTCGCGCGGCAACCAGTATGTTCGACGATGCCGACTTGATCTGCGTGTTGCTGGACATCTCCCATTTCAATCAGGACGATGAAAAGATTCTGCGGCGTATCGGCGGTTATGACAATGTGCTGATCGTGGTCAACAAGGTCGATCAACTGAGTCGGGCGGACTGTTTACCGCTGCTGCAAAGGATCTCACAACAGGCCCCCAATCTCGAGTGTGTACCGGTTTCGGCGCTTAGCGGAGATAACCTTGAGCGACTCGAGCAATTGATTGTGGCGCGTTTGCCCGTCGGCGTGCCGCATTTTCCGGACGACCAGCTTACCGACAAGTCGATGCGCTTTATCAGTGCCGAAATTGTACGCGAAAAACTTTTCCGCGCGCTGCAGCAGGAATTGCCTTATTCGATTACAGTGAGTATCGATCATTACATCGAGGAAGCCGATATCACGCGCATATCGGCGACCATCTGGGTGGAGCGAAAATCGCAAAAGGCGATTGTCATTGGCAAAAGTGGAAGCCAGTTGAAAAAAATCGGTTCACTCGCGCGCGCGGATATCGAGCGCCTGCTCGACAGTAGGGTCTATCTGCAGCTATGGGTGAAGATTCGCGCTGACTGGGCCGATGACGAACAGTCGCTGGCGGCCTTTGGCTATTCCGATGGAACCCCGGGTCTCTGACCAACCGGGATTCATTTTGCGCCGGCGTGATTGGCGTGACAGCAGCTTGCTGCTGGATCTCTTTACCCGCGACTATGGCTGTATCCGAGTCATGGCAAAGGGTGCCCGCCGCAATCCGGCCAAAACGCCATACCAACCGTTTGCGTTGCTGACAATTAGCTGGAGCGGAAAACAGGAGCTGAAAACTCTGATTGGGATCGAAGCCGTTGCGCTACCTGTCGATGAAGTCAACTACTTGGCACTGCTTTACGCCAACGAGTTGATTGGCGCCATGCTGCCGCCGCAGGAAGCCAATCCCGCTATTTTTAGGGCTTATCTCGATTTGTTAAAAAACGCCAAGCTCAAATTTGATGCGGCCGAGTTGCGTCGGTTTGAACTCGATCTGTTGCAAACCCTGGGATATTTTCCGGATATCGGCGTCGATGCGCACAGCGGGCGGCCGATCGAGGCGGACGGCTATTACCAGTTTGTCATCAATAGCGGATTCGTGGCTTGCGCCGAATCCGCCCGAGATTCGGTCAGCGGTCGCACGATCGTCGACTGGCTGCAAGAGGCTTACGGGCATGAGACCGTGTTACGTCTGGCCAAATCCGTGCTACGCAGCACGATTGACTTTAACTTGCATGGAAAAACGCTAAAATCGCGCGATGTAACCATTGAGATGATGAAGCGGAAATGACAAATTTGATAACCCTGGGCGTGAACATCGATCATGTCGCGACGCTACGCCAGGCGCGCGGTACGCGCTACCCGGATCCGATTTATGCGGCTCAGATCGCCGAGTATTCGGGCGCCGATTCGATCACCTTCCATCTGCGTGAAGATCGACGCCATATTCAGGAACGTGACGCTCTGCTACTCAAGCAGGTGGTCAATACCAAGCTCAATCTTGAGATCGCGGTCACCGATGAAATGCTTCGTTTCAGCTGTGAGCTCGGGGTCGCAGACGTTTGCCTGGTGCCTGAAAAGCGTGAAGAACTAACCACCGAAGGCGGCCTCGACGTCGTCGGCCAGCTGCGGCAGGTGCGTAGCGCCTGCGACAGGCTGGCCGAGGTTGGCACCCGAGTGTCGCCATTTATCGATGCCAATCGTGAGCAGATCGACGCGGTCGTCGAATGCGGCGCCGCCTGCATCGAAGTGCATACCGGACACTATGCCGATGCAGCCGGCGACGAACAGGCGCGCTTGCTGGAAGGCATAAACGATGCGATAACTTACGCACACGGCAAAGGATTACAGGTCAACGCGGGGCATGGACTCAATCGACACAATGTTCGTCCCGTCGCCGCCAACCCGCTGGTGACCGAACTCAACATCGGTCATGCAATAGTCGCAGATGCGGTATTTATCGGGCTTGCGCAAGCGATTCGAGATATCAAAAAACTCATGCTCGAAGCGCGCTCCAACGGAGCATGATAGCCGGCATTGGCGTCGGGTTGATCGCCAGGCCCGAATTCAGTGAGTCCGCAATCGGCTTAGCGCCTGTCGTTGTTGTCAGCCGCTTGCCGGCTAGGCCGAAATTCCATCCTTGTCCATAGTTTCAAGATATTTTTCGACCTCGAGTTTTATCTCGGCAAGCTCGCTGGTCAATTCCTCCACCGAATTATCGAGCACTAGATTGCTGTCATGCGCCAGGCGTTGCTGAAAACCGAGTACCTTGCGCCTCAAGCGCGGCAAGCTCGCGTAGCAGGTAACGCCATGCAGTTTATGGGCGATCGCCGCGAGCTTGTCTGGATCCTGCTGTTTGAGCGCCTTGTCGAGCTGTTGCTGTTGATCCGGAATATCTCGCTGTACGATTTCGAAAATTTGTCTGAGCAAGGATTCGTTATCCGCGCAAAGACTTAGCGATTTGGCATAATCTACCGCACAGTTGTCGTTCGATGCGGGGGCTTCCGGCTGTTTGTCGCTGTCAATCCGCCGCTGTGGATTGCCGTCGAGTAGTGATCGAAATTTATCCTCGTCGATGGGTTTACCGAGAAAATAGTCGAATCCCAGCTCCAGTAGGCGATCGGCTTCGTCGTTCAACACGTTTGTGGTTAACGCAGCTACCGGCGTTTGATCCTCGGGCTTTTGTTCGCGCATCATCTGCAGCAAACTGACACCGTCGATATCGGGCATCTGTATGTCGAGAATGATTAAATCGAAATCCTCGGCCAGAAATATTTCCAACGCCCGACTGCCATGTTCCGCTTCGGTAACTTTGTGCCCCCAGATTCGAATCAGTTCGCTCGCCAGTTTCAAATTGACCTGATTGTCATCCACCAACAACACCCGCTTGCACTCGGTGGCGTTGTTTGGCGGCGCTACATCGTCCTTCTCGGCAAGCGTTGCGGATTTACGGCTTATCAGTTGCGCGATCGATTGACTGGTATTGACAATAGACACAAATTCGACCTCCGGCAGCGTGGCCACGGGCTCCGCGGCGCGATCGTAGTTCATCAAAATGACGCGTACGGTTTTCGATAAATCCGGATCTAATATCTGGTCGATAGGGATATTCAAATGGCGCAGGTCAAACACCAGAAGATCGATATAGGGTAGGTTACGCTGGATGCATTCGACCACGGAATCGGCCCCGTCGCGGGATTTAATCAGGTTGCATTCGGTACTAATCCCGGCGCGATCGAACAGGGTGCGCGTTTCCATTAAACAGATTTCTTCAGCCGCAAAAATCAATGCCTTGATATGAATATTTTCTGCCGCTTGCTGATGACTGGCCGACCGCGAAATCTTAAACGGCAAGCGTAGAATGAATTTTGAACCCTGGCCGAGTTCGGAGTGCATAGTGATATCGCCGCCCATCAGGGTGGCGAGGTTTTTACTGATTACGAGGCCAAGCCCGCTTCCGCTAAAACGCCGTGAATCGGAACTCTCGACTTGGCTGAAGGCTTGAAACAGGTTTTTCTGATCTTCATCGGAAATGCCGATACCGCTATCCTCGACAATAATCTCGATATCGACTTGATCCTGGCTTTGATCTTCGATACTGACTTTGATGACGACACGTCCCTGGTCGGTAAACTTGATCGCGTTTCCTATCAAATTCAGCAAGATCTGTTTCAGGCGCAGCTTGTCGCCGATCAACCAGCGCGGCGTGTCGCTGAAAATAACCAGATTTAAATCGATGTTTTTGGTCAAGACATTGATGAACAGAATATCGCGGGTTTGTTCGATTACCTCGTAAAGATCGAAGGCTTCCTCGACGATATGCAATTTGCCGGATTCCATTTTGGAAAAATCGAGAATTTCATTCACGATGCTGGTCAGGTCGGAGGTCGACTTCAGGACGATATCGACGTAGCGCTGTTGTACCTGATCGAGTTCCGATTGACTCAGCAAGCTGATAAAACCCTTGATACCGTTTATCGGAGTGCGTATTTCATGACTCATGTTGGCGAGAAATTCGGACTTGCTGCGATTTGCGTTTTGCGCTTCGTCACGGGCAAATCCTAATTCCCGGTTTTTCGATTCGAGATCGGTAATGGCTTCGTTAAGTTGCTGGGTGGCTTGCTGGATGCGCTGGTTCAGGTGGCGGCGATTGGTCAGCAGGGACTGGGTCATGCGGTTAAATCCCTTTTGCACCGCGCCGATTTCATTGTCCTCCGTGGGTTGGATAGTTTTTCCGAGCTGGCCAGTTTCGACAAATTTGAGATGTTCCATCAAACCAAAGATCGGCTGCGTGATCCGGCGACTTATCACCACCGTTAAAATGACGGCCATGAGTAATATAGAAACGAAAAAAATGATCGAATCGTAAATGACTTCGCGAGTTGTCTGCTCGAGTTGCTGCCGCGATATGAACAAATGCACCCAACCCAGGGTGCTGGTTTGCCGAGTATCTGCGAAGTCCGGCGTAAAAACGTCCGAATGTTCGATACTCTGGGAAAGTATAGTTTGGCGGTGGTAATGATAATCGGGCGCGAGCGCTTGGTCGAAGCTGGCCGCGCTCGATTGAGCGATCAACTTGCCCTGCCGGTCGTATACCGCGGCCTGTACGATATCATTGCTGCCGACCGTCTGATCCAGTTGGTACTGAATTTGACTATCGTTGCCGGTGAAAAGATTGAATTCGGAAGCGCCGGCGATCTGCCGGGCGATGATTTGACCTTTCGTCTGCAGCAATTCATTCGCCTGTTCGATGCTGTCGTCGATATGCGTATAAGTGAAAAATAGATCGATGAGAAACACCGGGATCAGGGTGATCAGCAAAATCTGATACTTGATGCCGAGGCGCTTCACGGTTTTAGCCGGTCTAGCGCCGAGCGTAGCTCGCTCTCGCTGGGTAGGCTTATTTCGAGCGCGCGCGCAACTCGTCGGTTGGTTGCAATCGAGTAAAACCTGGCGTATTCGAATGCGGGCGCCTGGTAGTCGGGTTGTTGCAGACGCCGATTAACCAATAGGGCCAGATGCATGCCGATATCGGCCGGGGAGGAATATATCGACGCCAGCGCCCCCGATTTGACATGCGCGGGTGAATAGCTGATGGCGGGTTTGCGATTGCGGTAACTGGTCAACAATACGCCTTTGAGCGTGTCCCTGTTGTAAATCGACTGTCTCGGCAGCATCAGCAAGGCGTCGTTTTGTTTGAGCAAACGACGTAATACGGGTAGCAGCTTGTTTACCGGGTCGATCTGATACTGATTCAGCTCCAGCTCTAAATCCCCGAGTAATCGGGTTTGCCGTGGGCCCGGGGCGTTTTTCTGATCTTCGATAATCCCGATGGAATCCACTGCGAGTATCAGCTTGGAAAAGGCGAGATATCGATGCAGCGGTTGATCGAGCAATACGCCTAACTGATTTTTTCTGTTATAGCTTTTGAATTGCTCTAGGGTCAGATAGGCGTTAATCGAGGGGTTCGCCCTATCGAGCCGGCTAACTGCGTCCGCCGCCGATTGTCCAAGGGTTACGACGAGACTTTTGTCGTCAATAATCTCGGAACCGTCGGCCAGCTCCCGTGCCGTAACAACTTGATATTCCGCCTTCCGCGGGAGCTTGCCGACCAGGGTTTCGATACTCTGTTTGAAATAGGTGTTGTCGCTGCTTTTGACAATGATTACCTGGCTGGTGGCCTGCTGTGCGGTAGCCATTCCCGGGAGCAGTAACAGCATCCCTAATAATAATCCTTTAACCCATTTGTTAATCACGACTCCATTCCTTACATCCAGCTAAAAACCACCCGATAGCCGCAGGTATATTACCTGATCATGAACGTTTTCGGTTTCGTAATCTTCGAAATCCTCTAACAGGTTTTGACCGATGACTTCGATATTGAGTTCGTTGTTAAAACGATAGACATAGCGCAGATCCAGCCGCTTCGCGATCGGAATATCCGAAGTGGCGTCTAGCCAGGTGACCTTGTCGACGTAATAGTATCCGGCGGATATTCCATGTTTACCGCCGATCTGGTATTGCGCCAGGAGGAAGGCTGTATAATCCGGGATGGATTCTTCAAAATCCTCCAGCGTCGATTCCGCGTCAACCAGGCTGAATCCCGCATCGACACGCAGTCCGCCGTTGGCCGCATACCCGAGACCGATTTCGATTCCCTTGACCTTGGTGGTTTCACTGTTGACAGCAGTCTCCAGGTCCCTGACACCTAAAGGCGGACCCAGGTCCACT
The DNA here is from genome assembly GCA_001735895.1 of Olavius algarvensis Gamma 3 endosymbiont. Classification (GTDB taxonomy): domain Bacteria; phylum Pseudomonadota; class Gammaproteobacteria. The sequence goes on from DS021198.1 coordinate 1,002,878, forward strand.
GGTATATCGTTACTGATAATATGGTTCCCGATTTCATAGCTGAACAGCTTAACGTCGGTTTCGATACCGGCCGCCAGCTGGCTGCGCAATCCGATTTCGTAGGATTCGATATCCTCCGGATCGATATCGTTGTTGCCCCGCCAGGTCGGTACCATCACGCTTCCGATAAGCGGCACGTTGACGGTGAATTCGGTCTCACCGTCATATTCGTACAGTATCGGATTACGTTTGGCCGCCGAGGCCACGAACCTGAGGGCATGGCGCTTGCCGAACTTGCGGATCAGCGATACTCGCGGGGAATCTTCCAGCTCAGTCAGGTCGGAATCTTCCAGCATCACGCCCAGATCGAGCAGCCAGTCGTCGTCGAAGCGCCATTCGATACCGCCGAACAAGCGTTTGGTGTCGACCTCTTCATATTTGTTGTCGTTGAGCAGGAATAGCGACCTAACCTTGTCTCGCCGAATGCTGCCGCCGTAGACTAGTCGCACGCTGCTGCCGATATCGTCGGTCTGAACGAATTCGAGGTCGGTGCGGTTCGAGACGCGATCGAAGTCGATGAATGTGGTAACACCGGGAACGCCGTTCAAACTGAACGGACCGGGGTCGAAATGATCCGTCACCTCCTGTTGCGTATGGGTTAGTCGCGCGATCGATGAACTGGTATCCCACACCGCTTCCCACTGCAGATTGAAATAACTATTGTTCGCTTCCTCATTGCGTTCGATATCGGTCGAGGTGCCTGAAGAAATCGGAAAGCCCCGGCCGGCCTCGCTGTCGCTGGTGCCCAGCTGCAGGATCCAGAACTGGTTGCTGCGCGTGAGCGCATCCAGGCGAAAATTGGCCTTGGCTACGCGCCTGGAATCATTGATGTCGACGAAGCCGTCGTCGTTTTGCGATCCGAGGCTCAGCCGCCAGTCGACGTCACCGTGATGATGACCGATGCGTAGATAAGTATCCTCAATATCGGGGCTGGCGTTATCGCTGGCGGTCACCGAATACTGGGTCCCGATGTCTTCGGCGGCATGACGGGTAATGATATTAATCGTCGCCAGGAAAGCATTGGCGCCGTAGGTAACTGCGTTGGGACCTCGAATAACCTCGATGCGCTGGATATCGTCGACCAATAGCGGCAAATTCGACCAGGGGACGCCGCCGAAAGAAGGAATGAAAACCGAGCGGCCGTCGATCAATACCTGGATCTTGTTACCGAACTCCTGCCCCAACCCGTGGTAGGTAACGGCGGATGAGTGCCCGCTATGGAAGCCGACTAGAAAACCCGGCACCAGCCGGAACAGGTCTGCCAAATCGCGCATCCCCGAGGCTTCGATCATTTGCCGGTCGATCACGCTGACGCTGGCGGGCGACTCCAGCAGCGGCTTGGCCATGCGCGATACCGTCAATATCAACGGGCTGTCGGCGAAAAAGTCCTCGGCGACCGTCCCATCGTCCTGCGCTCGGGTGGGCGACTGCACCAGGACTAAGGCTATCAGGCAAACTCTTAAAATAATACGCAATGCAGCCTCCCGGCAGTCCAGAAATAGCTTATCTGCGATTCGTTGTTCAAGTAAAATATCGGGTCTTGGATTTCCCATTCAGGATTGGGTTGTTGTTAGTATATGTTTTTACAGGATTATATCGGAAATACCCCACTGGTGACATTGCAGCGTCTTAACGCGGGTGACGGCAATACGATTTCAGTCAAGCTCGAGGGTAATAACCCGGCCGGCTCGGTCAAGGATCGTGCCGCCTATAGCATGATCAAACATGCCGAGGAACGCGCAGAAATAAAACCCGGCGACGTGCTGGTCGAAGCCACCAGCGGTAATACGGGAATTGCGCTGGCGATGGTGGCGGCGATGCGCGGCTATCGGATGATACTGATTATGCCGGACAATATGAGCCACGAGCGGCTCTCCACCATGCGGGCTTTCGGCGCCGAGATCATCCTCGTGAGCCAGGAAGAAGGCATGCTCAAGGCGCGCGATATCGCCGAGGAGATGAATGCGCAGGGCAAGGCCAAGATGCTCGATCAGTTCGCCAATCCCGACAATCCGCGCGCTCACTACCAAACCACGGGGCCGGAAATATGGCGTCAGACCGATTTTAAACTAACCCATTTTGTCAGCTCCATGGGAACTACGGGCACCATCATGGGGTGTTCGTCTTATTTTAACGAAGTGAATCCCGAGATCGAAATTGTCGGGGTTCAACCCACCGACGGCTCGTCGATTCCCGGCATTCGACGCTGGCCGCCGGAATATGTGCCGCGGATTTATCAGATGGATGCGGTAGATCGCATTATCGATGTATCGCGCGCGGAGGCCGAGATCTATACCCGCGAACTGGCGGCCAAGGAAGGTATTTTTTGCGGTATATCCTCGGGCGGCGCCATCTGCGCCACGCTGCGCCTCGCGCAGAGCTTGTCCGGCGCCAATATCGTGACGATTATTTGCGATCGCGGCGATCGTTATCTGTCCACCGAAGTTTTCAAAAATAGCTGACGCGGATTTGTTTATGAACGTTTTTGTATTTGATATTGAAACCATACCCGACATCGATGGCTGTCGCCGGTTATACGATTTGCATGGACTGTCCGATGACGATGTTGCCCGCGCGGTATTCCAGATGCGGCGTCAACAGGCGGGCACCGATTTTTTACGCCATCATTTGCACCGCATCGTGGCTATCTCGGCGGTATTGCGCACGCGGGATCAGATCAAGGTATGGTCCCTGGGTACGGCAGAATCCGACGAACAGGATTTACTGCAACGTTTCTTCAGCGGTATCGAACGCTACACGCCGCGCCTGGTTTCCTGGAACGGCGGCGGCTTCGACTTGCCGGTGATACATTATCGCAGCCTGCTGTATCCGATCGATGCCGCGCATTACTGGGAAACCGGGCAAAACGATACCAGCTTCCGTTACAACAATTACCTGAGTCGTTTTCACGAACGGCATACCGATCTGATGGACGTACTAGCAGGTTTTCAAGCACGCGCCAATGCGCCCCTGGACGAAATTGCCAGCCTGTGCGGATTCCCGGGCAAAATGGGGATGAGCGGCGCCAAGGTGTGGGACGCCTATCAGGACGGCCAGGTACAAGCGATTCGGGATTATTGCGAAACCGATGTGCTCAACACTTACCTGGTGTATCTGAACTTCGAGCGCAGTCGCGGTCATCTCGACCCGACGCAGTATCGCGCCGAATGCCGGTTGTTAAGGGATGAGCTGAAAGCCTCTGAACTACCGCATCTGCTCGAGTTCGAATCTTCCTGGCTAGATGCCTAGGCGATACTTCTTGAAGCTAGCTCGAGCGCGGGTGTTGGACTATGGCTAGGCGGCGACAGCGGGCGCGGCAAGCCGAACCGCGGGAAGTCACGATCGAATCCATGTCACACGAGGGGCGCGGCATTGCCCGTGTCAACGGCAAGACCGTGTTTGTGTTCGGCGCTTTGCAGGGAGAAAGGGTACTGATTCAGATTCAGCGGAGCGGCCGCAAATTTGATCAGGCGACCACCCTGGAAGTCATCGAGGCGTCGCCGCAGCGGATCGAGCCGGCTTGCGCTGCGTTTCGAATTTGCGGCGGTTGCAGCCTGCAGCATCTCGACAATGAAGATCAGCTGGCGCTAAAACAGCAATCCCTGCTCGATATGATGGCGCATGCGCAGCTCGATTACGGCGAGCTGATACCCGCACTGCGGGCAACCGCTTGGGGCTATCGGAAAAAAGCCCGCCTGGGCGTCAAATACGTCAGCAAGAAGGGGCGCGTTCTGGTCGGATTCCGCGAACGTAACACGCCGTTTATCGCCGATATGTTACGTTGTGAGGTTTTGCTGCCACAGATCGGGCATAAAATCGATCGGCTGGCCGAACTGATCGGGACGCTTGAGGCGCGGGCGCATATTCCACAAATCGAAGTCGCCGCGGACGAGAATCGAGTGCAACTGGTGTTCCGCCACCTGCAGCCGCTGAGTGCGCAGGATCAAAAGCGGTTGGCCGAATTCGGCGCGGCGCATGGATATTATATCCAGCTGCAGCCCGGCGGGCCGGCCAGCCTGACTAATCTCTTCCCCGAAGAACAGTCGCTAAGCTTCGATCCGCTCGGCGACGGCAGTTTGAACATCGGCTTTGGCGCGCTTGATTTTGTTCAGGTAAATAGCGCGGTCAATCAAAAAATGGTAGCACAGGCGCTTGCATTCCTCGATTTACAGCCTGACGACCGGGTGCTGGATCTGTTCTGCGGCCTGGGCAATTTTACCCTGCCGATGGCGCGGCGTTGCGCCGGGGTTACCGGCATCGAGGTCGACCCGCCGATGGTTGCGCGGGCGCGTGAAGCCGCGCTGGCTAACAATATCCACAACACCGAGTATCATGCCGTGGATTTAACCAGGCCCGAATCGGGCTATTCCTGGATGCGCCAGAGTTACGATAAAATACTGCTCGATCCGCCGCGTTCCGGTGCGCCGGAAATGGCGCAGCTGATCGGACGCTTCGAGGCAAGCACTATCGTTTACGTCTCCTGCCAGCCTTCCAGCCTGGTACGCGATGCTGCTATCATTTGCGCCCAAGGATACCGGATGACCCATCTTGGAATTTTGGATATGTTTCCGCAAACCGCGCATGTCGAGTCGATGGCAGTGTTCCAACAGCAACCCGGAGGGGTCAGGTGAAAATAGTCAGCGCAATAGTCAAGCCATTCAAACTGGACGATGTTCGCAGTGCGTTGTCAGACATCGGCATCGCCGGCTTGACCGTTTATGAAGTCAAGGGATTTGGTCGCCAGAAAGGCCACACCGAGCTCTATCGGGGAGCCGAGTACGTGGTCGACTATATCCCGAAGGTCAAAATCGAGGTTGCGGTCGACGACGCACTGGTCGAACGCGTAATCGATGCCATTGTCGATGCGGCCAAGACCGGGAAAATCGGTGATGGCAAGATATTTGTGACCAATCTGGAGTCGGTCGTCCGGATCAGAACCGGTGAATCCGGTTCTTCAGCTTTGTAAAATTCCCGAAATTTTATTAACCTTAGTCATCAGGCTACTTGTGTATACCAGAAAATTGGAAGCGGGAGGCAATTAATGAGTGCGAATTTAGATTTTGAAAACGAGATTGCTGCTCATGATTCGCATGCGACCGGCTTAAACCGGGATTTACCCGGCAAACCATGGATTATGCCGGCAGATCAAGGCGATTTTCAGGTTACCCAGGAACGGGTGACTGCGCTCGATCTATGGATCGCGAAGAAGATGCTGCAAGTGGTGGGAAATCCACCGATCGAACTCAGGCTGTGGGATGGGAAGCGGGTATCGCCGCCGGTCGAACATCCGGTTGCAACGCTGCAGTACAACACCCGTCGCGCGATGCTGCAAACCATCGTCAATCCCGAGCTTTATTTCGGCGATGTGTATTCCAGCGGGCAGGCCAGCTTTAGCGGCGATCTGATTCGGTTTACCGAAATTATCTATTCCAACCTTGCAAAAAGCGGGCGCGGCGGTTGGTTGCGTCACTTGATCCTGTGGCTCGGACATCGGCGAATGGCCAATTCGCACGATAAGGCGAAAGACAACATTTATCACCATTACGATATCGGCAACGACTTTTACAAGTTGTGGCTGGATAGCGAAGAGATGCAGTATACCTGTGCCTATTTCCCCGCTGGAGCAGGCGCAGGTCGCAAAGTTGCATCATGTTTGCCGCAAGCTGCTGTTGCAGCCGGGAGATACGGTGGTCGAGGCCGGCTGCGGATGGGGCGGGCTCGCGCTTTTCATGGCGAAAAATTACGGCGTCAAGGTCAAGGCTTACAATATTTCCAAAGAACAGGTCGCACATGCCCATTGCCGGGCTGAGAACGAGGGCATGGCCGGGCAGGTCGAATATGTGCTCGACGACTATCGCAACATCACCGGCCAATTCGACGCCTTCGTTTCGGTGGGCATGCTGGAGCACGTTGGGAAAAACGATTTTGCCACGCTTGGCGAGGTGATCGATCGCTGCCTCAAGCCGGATGGGCGCGGTCTAATCCACTCGATTGGCCGTAATCAACCGGCGCCGATGAATGCCTGGATCGAGCGCCGGATTTTCCCGGGTGCTTATCCTCCGAGCATTAGCGAGATGATGCATATATTCGAACCGAACCATTTGTCGATTCTCGATATCGAAAATTTGCGCCTGCATTATGCTAAAACGCTGCAGCACTGGCTCGAAAGGTACCAGGCGAACGAGGACCAGATACTGTCGATGATGGACCGGGAATTCGTCAGAACCTGGAGACTATACCTGGCCGGCTCGATCGCGGCTTTTAACGTCGGTGAACTGCAGTTGTTTCAGGTGGTTTTTTCCAGAAGCAATAATAACGAATTGCCATGGTCGCGCGCCCATCTGTATCCGGCTAAGGTCGAGCCGATCGCGCCCAACTCCGAGCTGGTCGACGCCGGATAGTAGCTAATCGAACCCTAAAGGTCATGCCCGCTTAAGCGGGTATCTTAATTAAACCGCGACATACTACTGTCGCCCGGTTAATAGTTTCACGGCGCGATGCCACAAAGCGACCGGGTGCCCGGTCTATTTTTTGAGCACACACTTCTGATAGAGATTCTTAAGCCGCTGTCCGGGGTCATATTTTTGTTTGAGCGCGAAATAGGCCTCACCATCGTACAACTGCCAAAAGCTGTCTTCGTCGTAATAGGCGTCGGAGTAGAGCGATTTGACACCACCCAGCACGCGCACCTTGTCCTCGATTTTGCGATTGAAATAGCCGCTTGGGTGTTTCTCGGGGTTGGGCACGACGTCCCAGAAACCGAAATTGATAAAAAGTCCGGCGCCGTGTAAGGGATAGAGCGGGAAGCGTCGCTCCAGGTCGTGCCCGCCGATAGGGCATATCCAGACCGGCCGGATGCCGATTTCGTCGAGGAAAAAGCGCAGAAATTCGGCGGCGTTATCGAGCGGGATGTCGACGTCCTGCACTACGCCTTCGGGATGTCGGTCGAGCAACCGGTTAATGGCCGACGTGAGGCCGACCCGGTTGTTCCAGCGCATGATTTTTTGATAGGTAATCGAATTCAGCCGGCGGCGGCCGAGCAATAAGCGCAACGGCAGGTTTTGCACAAAAACGTTTTTGGAACACCAGAACCAGTCGGTGTCCCAGCGCCAGATGTAGTCGCGTGTTTTGAGGTAATCCTGACTACGCTGCTGGATCGAGCGGAAGTACATTTTTAGCCAGGTGTAATCGCTGCTATAGGGCGCCGTATCCACAAACCGCCCCTCGGTCAGATACATCTCGTTAGCGCCGAAAACGGACCCGTCGATAAAATCGGCATCGCCGCGGCAGGCTTGCGCGACTGCGGCGAAGTATTCATCCGCGCCACCGTAGTGCGTATGCTGTAATGCAACAAAAGGTTTTACCGGCATGGTTTTGGCGTTGAGCTTGAGAATATAACCCAGGGTGCCGTAGGAGTTGGGGATGCCAAAAAACAGGTCGGCGTGTTCATTGTCGGGGCTGCAGGTGACCACCTCGCCGTCGGCCAGCAGTACATCCATGCTGTGCACCGACTCGTGCGGCAAGCCATGGCGAAACGAACTCGACTCGATCCCGATGCCGGAAACCGCGCCGCCGATGGTAATCGACTTCAGTTGCGGCACTACCAGCGGCATGCAGTCCTGTGCGAGGCAGGCGTCCGTGAGATCCTCATAGGTCGTCATGCCTTCGACTTCGACCCGCCGATTTTCGGTATCGACCGCCAGCACCTGATCGAGCTTGCGCACGTCGAGCTTGCGCGCACTGCCTGGTTCACGCGTGCGAAACAGGTTGGAAGTCGATTTTTCGAGCCGCACGCCGCCGGCATTCGATTGCAATTGGCGGCTAAGCTCGCGTTTTTTCTGCTCGTAAGCCAATAGCGTCATAGGGCGACCCTTGTCGTTTGAATCCTGGCCCGAAAACTCGGGCCAGTGGGAAAAATGGTGTCCCCGGCCCGGTTCGAACGGGCAACCTACGCCTTAGGAGGGCGTCGCGCTATCCAGTTGTGCCACGGGGACATTGAATGCGACCTATATTGTCGCCGGGTTAATGGCTTAAGCGCAAGAAAATTCCAAAGCAGGCTTGGATCAGCAGGCCACGGCGAGGGTTTCCACGGCGCTGCTAATTCTGGTAATAGTAGTCGTACTTAACCAACAAGGTGCGCATGAATTGCCAGGCTTCGCTATAGGAAAGCCCGCTGTCTTTCGGAATGATGATCTTGACGTAAAGATCGGCTCCCTTTTCACGCTTTAGCTTGGCCAGGCGTTGCTCGACTTGCGCCAGGCTCAGGCGGCTGTAACCCTCGTCGCCGGGCTGGCGATAACGAATAATTTTACCCGACTCGCCCTTGACGTAATAAACCTCGGCGATGTACTTGCCCTTGGCGCTGCGCGCCGGTTTGATCAATTCCTCGTACTTGGATTTGACGGTTTCGTAATCGCCCTTCAGGCTCAGCAATTGCTGGTTGTAGGCTTCGATTTCCTGGTTTAACAGTGTTTTATCCTGGGTTAGTTGGTTGATGCTTTGCTGCTGTTGCGTGCTCGAGGCGGACAGTTCACCAATTCGCGTGCGCGCTTCCTCAAGCTGTTGACGGGTTTGTTCGTCGGCGAGTTTCTGCTGCTCGAGCTGCTGGCGGGTTTGTTCATCAGCGAGTTTCTGTTGCTCGAGCTGTTGGTTGAGGGCCTCAATCTGTTGCGCCAGCTCGCGATACTGAGCAGTCGCGGCGTCGATTTCCAGGTTCGCAGCATCCAGTTGCCTGCGGGTTTGCTGCAAACTGATTTCGAGTCCGCTATTGGCCAGCTCCAGCGTGGCGATGCTGGACTCCTGCTCACGAATCGCTTGTTGCGCGAGTTCGAGTTCCTCGTCTTTTTTCAGCAGCCGCAGCCGCAGTATCGAATTACTCTGTTCGGCGTTGGCAAGGCGTTCTTCCAGGGTGGCGTTCTCTAGCGAAGTCGACTCGATCATTTGCACCGCCATACGCTCGGCGGCGATGCTTTCCTGCAGTTCCGCCACCAATTGCCAGTTGCGCACCACTAGCAGGCTGGTCGCCATCAGGAAAATCAAGGTGATAACCATCATGATATCGGTAAAGGATGGCCAGAAACTGTTTTCACCGCCAATTCCAGCGTGGTGGCCTCCGATCGGTGGAAAACTCGTAGCCATGAAAATCTAGGACCCGCGCTGGCTCGACGGCAGGCGGAAGCCTTCGCGCAGAATCAATTTGATATCTTCCAGTTCGGCGCCGAGATTTTCGAGCTGTTGCTGGTTGGTGAATATGGTCTGTTGCAGGCTGAGCGCCGCGTCGTGATAAGTTTCCTGGGTGGCGCGCAACCGGTCGGCGGCATGGATTACCGATTTGATCAAATCGCTCATCTTGTGCACGATATCGTCGCTCGACTTGACGTAATTCGGCAACAAATAAACCGAGGTCAAATGTTCGACGCCGCTCAGGAAATGGGTCTGCACGTCGTTCAGTCGGGTATAAAAATAACCGAAGACGACGTAGGAAATGATAGCGGTAATGGTGGTCGACAGCGCGGTAGACATACCGTGAATCACTAGTCCCATGCCGCCCAGGCTGGCATCGGCCGAATCGATCAGATCGGAGGCGCCGAGCAGGGCGATCGATAGCGATACGATGGTGCCGAAAACACCCGTCAGAATCAGGATATTATTAATAAAACGGATTAGTCCGAAGCGGGTGGCCTCGTCTGCGTTCAGCATCGCGGCCAGCGCGCTATGATTGATTTCACCGTTGGCGTTTTGTATCGATTGCAGGGTTGAATGCCGCATCGCGACGATGGAATCGGCGGCTAAACCCTCCATCAGGTCGGGTTTCAGCGCTTCGACGTTTTTGACGAAGCGGGCAATCGCGGTCTCTTCGCGCCGATAACGCAGCAGGTTAAGCAGAATATTGCCGAGACCGACGATCAACAGGCCCAGAATCGCGCCATTGATCGTGATGCCGATATGGGTTAGCTGGTTTTCAAAATAAAACGGATAGATCAGCTGGAAATTCAGTGCGATCAGCAGGATCGCAGCGCTCACCACGACGCCGAACTGGATGATGATCTTGAGACTAAGGCTGGTAAGCAGGCGCTGAATATCCATTGCGGGGTTCTCTGGGTGGATTAGCTAATTCTGGAACGGGCAACTCTAGCCACGGCATTTAATAATGTTTTCGGGTGGAAGTCAAAATGACGGCGCTGGGCGACTGTCGGGTGTTTCTCCGCCACTGCAAATCTCAAAACGGTCAGCCCTCTCATTTCACCGCCGCCGCGCTTAGGCGCCGGTTGGCAGAGCGTTGCCCTATCAGAACATTGCTTTACGCAGGTGGTTGATGAGGTCGATCTGCGTAATCAAGCCGTAAAAATTTCCGTCTTCGGCAATAATCGCGATCTTATCCTCCTTAAACAGGTTCACGATGGCGTCGATGCGAGCGCTGGGCGGCACCATTTCGAGGTCGGTGACCATGACTTCAGCGACTTTCATCTGGAAGCTGTCCTTGTCTTCGTAGATGCCCAGCAAAATATCGGATTCGTCGATCAGGCCGACGATGTGACCGTCATCGACAACCGGCAGTTGCGACACATCGAACATGCGCATGCGTTTATAGGTCGTTATCAGATTGTCTTCCGAAGTCACTGTGATCATGTCGCCGCTATCCATCGGGCGCGCAATTAGATCGCGTAAATCTCCATGGCTCTCGCGCTCCAGTAAGCCCTGGTCGGCGAGCCAGGAATCGTTGAACGACTTATTTAGATACTTGTTGCCGGTATCACAAGCGAAAGTCAGCACCGTTTTAGCTTCGGTTTGCTCCTGACAGTAGCGCAACGCGGCGGTTAGCAGCGTGCCGGTGGATGAGCCGGCGATAATTCCTTCGCGGCGCAATAGTTCGCGCTGATTGCGGAAGGCTTCCCGGTCGCTGATCGAGTAACCCTTTTTTACCAGACTGATATCGCAGATCGGCGGCATGAAATCCTCGCCGATTCCCTCGACCAGCCAGGACGAAGCCTTCGGCGTATTACCGGTATTGATGGTATCCGCAAGAATCGATCCGACCGGGTCCGCGACGATCATTTCGAGTTCCGGCAAGACCTCGTGGAAATATTGCCCCAGCCCGGTGACCGTGCCGCTCGAGCCGACACCGACGACAACCGCATCGAGCTTGCCGTCCATTTGGCGCATGATTTCCGGGCCGGTGTCGATCTTATGGGTTTTGGGGTTGTTGGGATTGGAGAACTGGTCGATAAAATACGAATTCGGGATTTCGGCGGCGAGGCGCTTGGCGTAATCCTGATAATATTCCGGATGCCCCTTTTGTACGTCGGAACGCGTCAGGCGCACATCGACGCCCATGGCGCGGATATGGCGGATCTTGTCGGGGCTCATCTTGTCCGGGATCACCAGGATCAAGCGATAACCTTTCTGCGCCGCGACCAGCCCCAGTCCCAGCCCGGTGTTACCCGCGGTGGCTTCGATAATGGTGCCGCCCGGCTCGATCTTGCCTTCTTTCTCCGCCGCTTCGATCATGCAGATCGCGATCCGGTCCTTGATCGAACCGCCCGGATTTTCGGATTCCATTTTGATGTACAGGTCGCAGGGACCGGTATCGAACTTGCTGAGTTTGAGAATTGGTGTGTTGCCAATCAGTTCGAGTACAGAATTAACAGTTTCCATCGTAATTTTCCATCATCATGGTGTCAGGAGCTGGCTTTATTGTAACTAACCCGGTATTGGCTGAGCGCAAGCCACTCGGGATCGACCTCGATGCCCCAGCCGGGTTGATCAGACAATAACACGTTGCCGTCCCTGATTTCGAATTCGGGACTAAAAATTTGTCGTTGCCAGGGGTAATAGTCGCTGCCCTCGATCGAAAACTCGACGTATTTGCCGGCATTTTCGATCGCCGCCATGAAATGCAGGGAGAACAGCGTGACCAGGCTCAGGTTGGCGGAATGCAAAGTGCAGGGAATCCCGGCCCGGCTGGCGTAAGCGGCCACCTTGAGCGTGCGGGTAATGCCTCCCATGTAGCAGATATCGGGCTGTACGATGTCGACGGCATGGCTGTCTATCATCTGCTTCCAGACGGTCAGGTTGTTGTCCTGTTCGCCGCCGCTGACGTCGATATCGAGCGCCGCGGTCACCTGACGCGTCCATTCGAGCTCCCAGTAGGGGCAAGGTTCTTCGTAGTGGCTGACGCCGAAATCGGCCAGCATATGCCCGATCTCGATTGCCTTTTTCGGGGTATATCCGCTATTCGCGTCGACCATCAACGTCACTTCGTCGCCCAGTTGCGCGCGCATGGTTGCGACAATTTCCTCGGTGCGCCCCGGCCATTGATCGACATCCTGCCCGCATTCGGCGGCGATGCGAAACTTGAACGCCCGGTAGCCGTATTCCTGCTTGAGTGCGAGCATACGCTCGGCTTCCTGCTGCGGGGTTATATCGCGTTTCATGCTGGAGGCATACACCGGAAATTCGCGGCCGGTGCCGCCGAGCAACCGGCTGACGCTTTTGCCGGCGCGTTTACCGCGGATATCCCATAGCGCGGTATCGACACCGCACAATGCGCGGTACAAATAGGTCCCCTGAAACTTGTGCTCGCGCTCGAGCACGCGCTGGGTTACCGCCTCGATGTCATCCGCATCCATGCCGAGCACGTGGCAGGCGACCTGGCGGTGCAGGACTTCGGCGCTAAGGTCGGCGTTATAAGGTGAAACCTGGCCCCAGCCGGCATCTCCCTCGTCGGTGCGTACCCGCACCAGCGCCACATATTCCGTGGCAAAGGTTTCGATGCTGGAAATTATCATGCGGCGAACCGCTTAAAGACTATCCAGTGCCTGTTTCAGGTCGGCGATCAAGTCTTCCGCGGATTCCAGACCGGCGGACAGCCGCACTAGGCCATCGGTGATGCCGGCGGCCATGCGTTCTTCGCGCGGCATGTCGGCATGGGTCATGGTAACCGAGTGGGTCACCAGGGATTCTACCGATCCGAGATTTTCCGCCAGGCTCCAGAGCTGCAGTCTATCCATCAGTTTCTTGCCCGATTCGACCCCGCCGTGAACCTCGAACCATAGCATCGAACCGTGGCCGCTGGCCTGACGGTCGGCGAGTTCTTTTTGCGGGAAAGACTCGAGGCCGGGATAACAAACCTGATCGACATTGGCATGCGTTTCGAGAAACCTGGCCACCTCGAGTGCGTTAGCCGACTGCGCCTCGATCCGGGTGCTCATGGTCTTGATGCCCTGCAGCGTATAAAACGCCACCATCGGCGTCATGTTACTGCCGAGGCAGTTGCGCACAAACATGATTTGTTCGAGGTGCTCTTGGCTTGCCGCGGTTATCGAGCCGCCGACGCTGACGTTATGCCCCTCCATGAATTTGGTGGTGCTATGCAGGGTGATATCCGCGCCGAGCTCCAGCGGGCGCTGGTAAAAAGGCGTCAGAAACGTATTGTCGACCACATGCGGAATGCCGTGGGCTTGCGCCACCTCGGAAACCGCGGCGATATCGGTTAGTTTGAGGGTCGGATTGGCCGGCGATTCGGTGAAAATCAACCGGGTATTGTCGCGGATCGCCTGTTTGATGTTTTCCGGATTGGAAGTGTCGACAAAACTGCACTCCAGTCCCCAGCGATTCAATACCTTGGTCGATACCCGGTGGGTGCCGCCATAGACCACATCCGACAGGATAGCGTGGTCGCCGCTGCCGACCAGGCCCATGATAGTGCAGCTGGTGGCGGCCATGCCGGTGGCGAAACACAGACTGCCGGCGCCGCCCTCGAGCGCGGTGATTTTTTCTTCCAGCGCGGTTACCGTCGGATTGCCGGAGCGGCTGTAGGAGTAACCTTTCTCGAGATATTGATCGACCGACTCCTGGACGTAGGTGGTGGTTTGGTAAATCGGTGTCAGGATGGCGCCGGTAACCGGGTCGGGTCTGACGCCGGCCCGTACTTCGCGAGTTTTGAAATGCTGCTTGTCGTTGGCGCTCATCAGTTTCCCCGGTGATGGAAATTGCAAAAGACGGCAATTCTAGCATTACTAAATCAAATTAAAAAAGCTTGCCGCTTAGTACTGGTGCTGACCAGGTCAATCTAGCAAAATGTCGGCTATGGCCGCCGAAATTTATCCACGTACCGGGCATTCCACCTGCCCGCATGACTGCCCCAGTACCTGTGCGCTCGAAGTCGAGCTGCTCGCGGCCGATACTATTGGGCTGGTCAGCGGCGCCCGCGACAACAGTTACACCGCGGGCGTCATCTGCGCCAAGGTGGCGCGCTACGCCGAGCGTCTGCATCACCCCGATCGGCTCGCGCGCCCGCTGCGGCGGCGCGGCGCCAAGGGTGTCGGCCTGCCGGCCTTCGAGCCGATAAGCTGGGAGCAGGCGCTAGACGAAGTGGCCGAACAATTCGCGCAGGCGATGCAGCAACAGGGTAGCGAAACCCTATGGCCCTATCACTACGCCGGCACCATGGGTTTGCTTCAGCGCGACAGCATTCAGCTGTTTCGCAACCTATTGAAGACGTCGCGCCAGCACTCGACCTTTTGCATTACGCTGGCCGACGCCGGCTGGATCGCCGGTACCGGCATCAAGCGCGGCGCCGATCCGCGCCAGATGGCGAATAGCGACCTGGTCGTCATGTGGGGCGGTAATCCGGTATACACCCAGGTCAACGTCATGCACCACATTGCCAAAGCACGGCGCGAACGCGGGGCCAAGCTGGTGGTGGTCGACCCTTACACGACCGCCACGGCGCGCAAGGCCGATCAACACTTGATGCTGCGTCCGGGTACCGATGGCGCACTGGCCTGCGCCGTGATGCACCAATTGTTCGCCGATGAACTGGTCGACCGCGATTACCTCGCCCGCTACTGCGATTTGCCGGGCGAACTTGAAACTCACCTGCAATCGAGATCGCCGTCCTGGGCGGCCGCGATTACCGGTCTTGGCGTCACCGAAATAATCGAGTTTGCGCGCTTATACGGTAGTACCCAACAGAGCTTTTTACGCCTGGGTTACGGTTTTACCCGTTCGCGTAACGGCGCCGCCAACATGCATGCCGCTACCTGCTTGCCGGCCTTAACCGGCGCCTGGCGATATCCCGGGGGCGGTGCCCTGTATTCGAACTCCGGCATGTACGACATCGATCAAACCGTAATCAAGGGGCTGGATCAGCTCGATCCAGCGACCCGCGTGCTGGATCAGTCACGCATCGGCGACGTGCTATGCGGCAATCCGCGCGACCTCCAGGATGGGCCTCCGATTACCGCGTTGATGATACAAAATACCAATCCGGTAGTGGTGGCGCCGGAAACCCGCAAGGTATTGCAGGGATTTGCCCGTGACGACCTGTTCGTCTGCGTGCACGAACAATTCATGACCGAAACCGCCGCCATGGCGGATATCGTTTTGCCGGCCACCATGTTTCTCGAGCACGATGACTTTTACCAAGCCGGCGGGCATACCCATGTGCAGACAACGCGGGCACTGGTGACGCCGTTCGCCGAATGCCGCAGCAACCACTGGGTATTGAAACAGATCGCGCATCGTCTCGGCTTCAGCCGTGACGGTTTCGACCTGGAACCGCGTGAATTGATCGATGGGAGTCTCAGGGCCAGCGGATTGCCCGATGAAAAAATCCTGTATCGCGAGCGTTGGTTAGATTGCGCGCCCGATTTCGAAACCGGTAATTTTCTGAATGGCTTCGAGACCCCCGATCGCCGCTTCCATTTCAAACCCGACTGGGGCCGGGTGGGCGCCGATTTCGACGCGATGCCGCTGCTGCCGGATCACATGGCGGTCGGCAACGCAACCGATGAGCAACATCCGTTCCGACTGGTCGCAGCCCCGGCAAGACAATTTTTGAATACCAGTTTCACAGAAACTTCGACCGCAAAAGCCGCGGAAGGGCGGCCGACCCTATTGCTGCGCAGTGACGATGCGGCCAGGCTCGGCGTTAGCGACGGCGGCCTGGCGCGCGTCGGCAACCGACTCGCCGATATACTGCTGCATGCCAGGCTGTTCGACGGCATGCAGCCCGGCGTTGTCGTGATCGAGAGTATCTGGCCCAACGGCGCCTTTATCGAAGGGCTCGGCGTTAACGCGCTGGTATCGGCTGAACCCGGGAAACCCAACGGCGGTGCGATTTTTCACGATACCGCAGTCTGGATAAAACCCCACCCAGGAGAGTGATATGAGTACCCACGAAAAACTCGACTACGTCGAATTTCCGGCTGCCGACATGGACGCCACCAAAGCGTTTTTCAGCAAAGTCTTCGGTTGGAGCTTCGAACAGTTCGGCCCCGATTATTGCGCCTTTTCGAAGCAGGGGCTGGACGGTGGGTTCTACCGTTCGGAGCTGTACTCGAACTCCGCCAGGGGCGCTGCCTTACTGGTTTTTTACAGCGAGGACCTGGCCGCTACGCTGTCAAAGGTCGAAGCGGCCGGCGGCCGCATCGAAAAACCGGTGTTTGAATTTCCGGGCGGTCGCCGCTTTCATTTTTGCGAGCCCAGCGGTAACGAGTTTGCCGTCTGGTCCGATAAGCCGGCGTAAACCGGCCGCCGGCGGCGACCGGTCGCGGCTGTCAGATATAAGGCGGTAGCGCGCGCCAGTTGAACATCGACGCGGCCTTACCAATGCACTCCCGTTGCTGCTGGAAACGCCGGTAGAGAGCCGCCGGCGCATTCTGCGGTCCGCCCAGGGCGGCAAAAATTGCGATTTCGGAATCGGCGGTTTTTTCGCCGCCGACGAAAATAGCGTCGCTCTCCCGGCAGAGCGCGGCCAGGGCTCGATAAAAGTGCGCGCGTTCGGCAATCAGGAAATCCCGAGCCTGCCGGAATGCGGTCTCGTCGTCGCTGCTCAGCGTGACCCTGTTATGCGGATCGACGCCGTAAGGGTTGAGATGACCGTAGATCAGAATTTCGCCGTCGATATTCGGCGTCGAATCAAAATACCGCTCTACTGCCGCGACGTAATCGAGTTCGATCTGCCATAGCTGCTCTACGGTGCCGCCAAGCTTTTCGGCGGGCATGCGAAGGTTTGCATCGCTGTGATTTTTATAAACCAGCCGGCCGGCCGGGGTTTGCATGCGCGCCGCGTAGGGTATCGCTTCACGCACCGCCCGCATGGCTTCCGGGTCGGGAAAAACCTCGGCATGCTCGAGTCCGATGCCGGCGATGGTAAATTCGCCGTCGTCGCTCTCGGTAGCCAATTCGAGCAGGAATTCATCGATCGGCCGGTTACTGAAGCCATGCACGAAAACCAGGCCGTCGGCGCCGGCCTGATCGCACTTTTGCCGCAGGTCGCGGGCCTTCCCGGTCATCGGATTTGATGAGTTATTCTTAAGCAGCGGCCGCATCGAATTGACGCTGACCTGCTCGATTCCCAGGATCAGGTCCTGCCGGCCCGTGCTGGAGCTGACGCCGGTTTGATCCAGCTTGAGATAGGCGTAGGGCGATAGCTGCTCGAGCAGGCGGGCGATTTCGGCCGGGCGGTTAACAACCGGCAATGCAAAGGCGATTTCATTATCCGGAAAACGATAGTAGCGGCAGCACAACGCGCTGACGATGCCGCTCCAGCCATAGGTGCCGGCGTAACCCGTCAGGGCTGCGCCGCTGATCTCTCGCAGCGCCTCGCCGTCGAAGATCGCGACCGCGGCGACGCTGTCGCTGAAATACCTGCGCTGCGGGCCCATGCCCCCGGTCATGAAGGTCGCCCCTACCGCCGCATACAGGTAACTTGTTAGATCGGCGCCGGGTACTTTGAACTGATGGCCCAGCTGCCGCGCCAGCGCCTGGTTCAATTGCTCGAGCGTGATCGAACTGCCGGCCGATATCTGCTGGTTTTGCGGGTCGATAACGATTTCATCGAGACCGAGCTCAACCAGTCGAGGGCGGCTGGCGAGGCGTGTGCGGGGATTGGAAGGGGGGTCGAATCTGACACCGACCACCGTGCCCGCGGGCCGCTTTCCGGTCTGGAATATGCCGCCGCCGCAGGATGTGCCGGACATGGGCAACAGGTGGATATCCGCGCCGTGACGTTGCCGCAGCTCGTTCACGGCCTGCACCAGTTGGCCGCTGACCGGATAGGCGATATCGAAATCGACGGCGTTATTTTCACCGTCCAGCGCCTGCGTGAAAGGCTTGCCCAGAGATGAAGGCACCGGAGTTCCTATGCGGCCTTCTTGGCTTCCAGCGACGCCACCAGGTTTTCCGACAGCCGCTCGAGGGTCGACTGGTCGGTAATGGCGTTACCCTCGGGGGTGGTTAAATAGAAAATGTCGTCGATTCTTTCTCCCAGGGTCGAAATCTTGGCGTGTGTGATATCGATGTCCATGGCGGCGATTACGTTGGCGATGACGGACAATAGCCCGGGCATGTCCAGCGCGCTGATTTCCATCACGGTACGACCATTCAGATAATCCTGCTCGAACCGCACCTTGGTCGGATGGTCGAAGGCCTTCAACTGCCTCGGTTTACGGGTGTTGCTCTGACCCTCGTAGATCGAATCCGACTCCAGCGCCCGCAACAGGCGTTTTTCGATTTCGGCGATTGTCGCGGCATCGGTAACCGCCTGGTTGTTGTGATCCTGGATGATAAAGGTATCCATGATCTTTTTATCGCGGGTGGTAAAGATTTCGGCGTTTAAAATGCTCAAACCGAGGGACCCCAGGGTCCCGGTAACCTGGGAAAAGGCGTGTGCGACCTCGTCACCATAAACAAAGACCTTGGTGTTACTGGTTTGCACCGACTGGCGAATGCTGACCAGCCGTGAGTCATGCGGATGGCTCAGAATCGCATTGACGTGCCATTTGATCTCGAGCGGGTGGTGGCGCAGGAAATAGTCGCCGGGCACGCGGTCGCAAACCGAATCGATCTGCTCCGCGCTGTAGGGTAGATCGGACATTTGTTCCAGCGCGGCGTCGCGGTTTTCCTGGATGATTTCTTCGATGTCGGGGGTTTGGTCGATGCCGCGGCGAATCACGGTCTTGCTGGCGTTATATAACTGCCTGAGCAGGGCGTCTTTCCAGTTATTCCACAATTTCGGGTTGGTGCTGCGAATATCGGCAACGGTCAGCAGGTAGAGATAATTCAGCATATTCATGCTACCGACCTGTTGCGCAAATTCACGCACCACGTCGGGGTCGCTAATGTCCTTGCGCTGAGCGGTCACCGACATCAGCAGGTGATGGCGCACCAGCTGAGAAACGATGCGGGTTTCCTTACGATTGAGCTGGTGCTGGACGCAAAACCGGGTCGCTTCCTCGGCGCCGAGTAGCGAATGGTCGCCGTTGCGCCCCTTGGCGATGTCGTGAAACAGCGCGGCCAGATAGAGCAGGCAGGGGTTTTCCAGTTCGCCGTAAACGAGATTACAGAACGGAAATTCATGTTCATGGATTTCGAGCGCGAAACGCCGCAGGTTGCGGATGACGAAAATAGTATGCTGGTCGACGGTATAGGCGTGGAACAGGTCGTACTGCATGCGCCCTGTAATCTTGGCGAAGGCCGGGATATAGGCCGCCAGAAAGCCATAAGAATTCATGCGCCGCATCTGGTGCGTCTGCCCGCTGGGCGCGCTCATCAGCTGCATGAACAGGTGGTTGACGGTTTCGTTATTGCGGAATTCATCGTCAACCAGAAAGAGATGTTCGCGCACCAGCCGAATCGTCGATGCGGTCACGCCCGCGCAATTCTCATTCAGCGATATTAGTAAAAACAGTTCGACCAGCGCCGGCGGGTAGTCGCGGAATACGTCGGGATGCGCGACCTCGATAAAATTATTGCGCAGGTTGAAGCGTTGATTGATCGGTTTCAGCTTGCGCTGCGAGGCGGTTAGCAGTATTTCCTCCTTGAAAATCTGCAACAGCATTTCGCTCAAGCGCTCGAGTTCCATGATGGTACGGTAGTACTGTTGCATGAATTGCTCGATAGCAAGGTTGTGTTCGCCCGATTCGAAACCGAAGGTTGCGGCAATTTTCTTTTGATAGTCGAACAATAGCCGGTCTTCGCGGCGTCCGGCGATGCGATGCAGCGCGAAACGCACCTGCCACAGATGGCGTTGCCCGGCGTCTAGTATTTCGTACTCGGCGGGGGTCAGAAATCCGTGTTCCACTAATTCCTTGAAAGAGTTATCGCCGAAATGCCGTTTCGCCACCCAGCCCAGGATCTGGATATCGCGCAAGCCGCCCGGCCCTTCCTTGATATTGGGTTCGAGATTATATGCGGTATCGTTAAAGCGCAGATGCCGTTCTTGTTGCTCCTCGAGTTTGGCTTCGAAAAACTTGCGCGAAGACCACATTTTTCTCGGGCCGATCGCCAGCTGGTATTTTTCGTAAAGTTTCGACTTGCCATAGATCAGGCGCGACTCGATCATGTTGGTCATTACCGTGACATCGGCCTTGCCCTCGCGCACGCAGTCTCTGACGGTGCGCACGCTATGCCCGACTTCGAGGCCTATATCCCAGAGGAATGTCAAAAACGTCGAGATTTTCTGCTGTAGCGGCTTATTGGCATTTTTCTCCAGCAGGATCATCAGGTCGATGTCCGAGCCGGGCAGCAATTCCGAGCGCCCGTAACCGCCGACCGCCACCAGGCAGCAGTTACAGTGGCTGCGATCGCCGATGAAATGCAGGAAACAAACCTCCAGTACGCGATCGATCAGTTGCGACGTATCGTAAATCAGCTTTTCTGCAGGCACCCCCCGGTCGAAATCCCGATTAATTTTTTCGCGCGCCTGCTGCAGACCGGTCGCAATCGATTTTGCCTCCAGCGTTTCAGCCGCATCGACCGCTTGCAAAAATGATTCGAAGGGTTCAGCCACGCAGCTTCAGAATCCAAATTCGGGGTGCAGCGTCAACACTTCGAATCCGCTTTCGGTTACCAGGTTGGTATGCTCCCATTGGGCGGAAAGGCTGTGATCCTTGGTCACCACGGTCCATTCATCGGGTAGTAGCTTTACATTACGCCGGCCCAGGTTGATCATGGGTTCAACGGTAAACGTCATGCCGGGTTCGAGCATCAGCCCGGTATCCGGTTTGCCGTAGTGTAAAACTTGCGGATCTTCGTGGAATACCTTGCCGATGCCGTGACCGCAATACTCCCGTACCACGCTGCAGCTATTTTTCTCGGCGTATTGCTGGATGGCATGGCCGATATCGCCCAGTCGAATCCCCGGTTTAATCAGTTCGATGCCTATCTTCATGCAGTCATAGGCAATTTGCGAGATACGCCGGCCCTGAATGCTAGGCTTGCCGACCTGAAACATGCGGCTGGTATCGCCGTGGTAACCATCCTTGATCACGGTGATATCGATATTGATGATATCGCCGTTCTTCAGTTTCTTGTCGGCGGGAATGCCGTGGCAGACCACGTGGTTGACCGAAGTGCAGATCGAGCGTGGAAATCTGCGGTAATTCAACGGCGCCGGCACTACCGATTGTTGGTTGACCATGAAATCATGACAGATGTCATTAAGCTGCTGGGTTGTGACGCCCGGTTCAACATGCGGCTCGATCATCCGTAGCACATCGGCGGCAAGCCGCCCGGCGACGCGCATTTTTTCTATTTCTTCAGCGGATTTGATGGTAACGCCCATAAAAATACAGCCGGCAGGTTGTTGAGTATACGCGATTATGGTATAAAGCGCGCGCCCACGGCAACTGCCGGGCTAAATTAATCGAAACGCCGGGTAATCGGTGTTTTTAACGACACACACATGCCGCAACGCGTTCATGGGTGCCTGCGTTTTACCAGAGACGGCAGGTCGTGAACGTCGGGTATGTGGAGGCTTAACCCGGGATAACCGAAATACGGTTATCCATCAGACATCTGGAGATACTATGTCTAACGTCACCATGCGTGAAATGTTGGAAGCGGGCGTGCATTTCGGCCATCAGACCCGTTTCTGGAATCCTAAAATGGCGCCCTTCATTTTCGGCGAGCGCAACAAGATTCACATTATCAACCTCGAAGAAACCATGCCCCTGTGCAAGGACGCGGTCAATTACCTCGGTAAGGTCGCTTCCAAGAAAGGCAAAATCATGTTCGTTGGCACCAAGCGCGCCGCCAGCGATGCGATCAGGGACGAGGCTTTGCGTTGCGGCATGCCTTTCGTCAATCACCGCTGGTTAGGCGGCATGCTGACAAATTTTCGTACCGTTCGCGCTTCGATTAAACGCCTCAAGGAACTTGAAGACATGGCGGCCAGCAACAGCTACGAAAAGATTAATAAAAAGGAAATTCTGCAGCTCTCGCGCGAGCAGGAAAAGCTCGCAAAGACACTTGGCGGCATCAAGGAAATGGGCGGCTTACCCGACGTATTGTTCGTTATCGACGTCGGCTATGAAAAAATCGCGGTGCAGGAAGCGGCCAAACTTGGAATTCCGGTAGTCGGCATCGTCGACACCAATAATTCTCCCGAAGATGTCGACTATATCGTACCCGGCAATGACGATTCGATGCGGGCCATCAAGCTCTATACTCGCCTGGTCGCGGACGCTGTGCTCGAAGGCAAAAAAAGCATTGTTACCGGTACCGACGGCGACGACGAACTGATCGAGGTCGAGGTTGATACGGCTAGTCCCGAAGCCCGGCCGGCGGTTAAGGTAACCGCCAAGAAGTCGCGCCCGTTGACCACAGAGGACGGCGCCGGCGAGCAACAGGCAACCCCGGCCGATCAGGCTGACGCGTCCGTGGCCGCAGCTGATGCGCCGGAAGCCAAGGCCGACGAGCCGGAAGCCAAAGCCGATGCGCCGGAAGCCAAGACCGATGCGCCGGAAGCCAAAACCGATGCACCGGAAGTCAAGGCCGATGCGCCGGAAGTCAAGGCCGACGAGCCGGAAGCCGACGCGGCGGCAGCCAAGCCGGCCTCCAAGAAGGCCGCCGCCAAAAAAGCGGCTACCAAGAAGGCGGCCACTAAAAAGGCGGCTACTAAGAAAGCGGCTACCAAGAAGGCATCCGCAAAGAAGGCGGCTACCAAGAAGGCGGCCGGTAAGGATTAATTCTGCGCCTGCAAGACAACCGCAGGCTAACAGCGAGGTATTGAAGTGGCTATAACAGCATCTTTAGTAAAAGAACTGCGCGAACGCACCGGTTCGGGCATGATGGAATGCAAGAAAGCACTGGTCGAAACCGATGGCGATATTGAGGCCGCGGCCGAGTTGATGCGTAAATCGGGCGCCGCCAAGGCGGATAAAAAGGCCGGACGTGTGGCGGCCGACGGGGCGATCAAGGTCTCGGTCAGCGCGGACGGCAAGTCCGCAGTCATGCTGGAAATCAATTCCGAAACCGATTTTGTCGCCAAGGACGATAACTTTCAGGCTTTCGCCGAAGCAGTGCTGGCGGCGGTGGCACAGCATAAACCGACCTCGGTGGGAGACTTGTCGGCAATCGAAATGAGCGATGGCCAAACCGTCGAAGAGGCTCGTCAAGCGCTGATCTCGAAAGTCGGGGAAAACATCAAGGTACGCCGTTTCGAAATCCTCGAGTCTAATGCGTCGATTGCCAGTTACCTGCATGGCGCCCGTATCGGCGTGCTGATCGATGCCAGCGCGGATAGCGATCTGGCGCGCGATATCGCGATGCATATCGCAGCCGTCAACCCCCAGTTTGTCGATCAGGACTCGATTCCGGCGGAATTTGTCGAAAAGGAAAAAGCCATCCTGATCGCCCAGGCTGAGTCCAGCGGCAAGCCGCCCGAAATTATTGAAAAAATGATTCAGGGACGACTCAACAAATTTCTGGCTGAGGTTAGCTTGTTGGGGCAACCTTTCGTCAAGGATCCAGATCAGACGGTTGCCAAATTACTGTCTGGGGCCGGAGCGGTCGTAAACGGGTTTGTCCGCTACGAAGTGGGCGAAGGCATCGAAAAGAAAGTTGAAGACTTTGCCGCCGAAGTAGCCTCGCAGCTAAATTCATGAATAACACCAGGGCCGCGACGACCTTCGCGGCCTTTTTTTTTGCGCAGAACCGGCGGTTTCGAGAGAGTGTCAATAATGCGCTTAAAATGTAAGTGCAATATCGATAAACTCTCGCGGGTGAACCCGGCAGGTCCGCTGGCCGCTAAAGGTTTGGCGCACACGGGTTCCTGCAAATCCAAGCAAATCTGAGGCCTATGGCGGACATCGAATACAAGCGTATCCTGGTAAAACTCAGCGGCGAGGCCTTAATGGGTGAGCAGGCGTCCGGAATCGATCCGCAGATGATTGCAAAAACTGCCGCCGAGTTGATCGCTTTGGCCCGCGCCGGCGTGGAACTCGGCGTGGTAGTGGGCGGTGGTAATCTGTTCCGGGGTGCGGGCTTGGCGGCTGCCGGACTAGACCGGGTTACCGGGGACCACATGGGCATGTTGGCCACGGTCATGAACGCGCTGGCATTGAAGGATGGATTGCTGCGAGAGGGCGAGGCTGCAACAGTGATGTCGGGTCTCGCTATGCCGCAGGTCTGCGAATCCTATACTCAGCGCGATGCGCGCCGGCGGATAGCGGCGGGGGAGATATTGATTTTTGCCGCCGGCACCGGCAGCCCGTATTTTACCACCGACACCGGCGCCAGTTTACGCGCTATCGAGATGCGCGCGGATTTGTTGATCAAGGCCACCAAGGTCGACGGCATTTACGATAAGGATCCGGTCAAACATTCAGATGCTCTGCGCTACAGTCATCTGGACTATGATCTGGCCATCGATCAGCGGCTGGCAGTGATGGATGTGGCGGCAATGATATTATGCAATGATAATTCGCTTGATCTGGTGGTTTGCGATATCAACCAGCCCGGTGCATTACTTGACCTGGCCAAGGGCAAAACGGTAGGAACCCGGGTAACTCGAAAAGAGGCACAGAAATGATAGAAGATATTCAAAAAGATGCACAAATTCGAATGAACAAAAGTATCGAATCTTTCAAGGCTGAACTCAGCAAAATAAGAACCGGACGCTCGCATCCGAGCCTGCTCAACCATATTAACGTCGATTTTTACGGCAGCGAAGTACCGATCGGACAGGCGGCCAACATTAATGTCGAAGACGCCCGTACGCTGGCGGTAACGCCCTGGGATAAGAGTATGGTGCCGATTATAGAAAAGGCCATCATGAGCTCCGATCTCGGCCTTAATCCGACCACCGCGGGTACTATTATCCGGGTGCCGATGCCGCCGCTGACCGAGGAACGACGCAAGGAACTAGTCAAGGTAGTGCGGGAGCTCGCCGAAAATGCTCGCGTTGCGGTCAGAAATATACGTCGCGACGGTAACAATGACTTGAAAACCCTGTCTAAGGACAAGGATATATCCGAAGACGACGAACACCGAGGCCAGGATCTGGTGCAGCAGGTCACCAACCAGTCGACCGACGAAATTGAAGCCTTGTTGCAAACCAAAGAAAAAGAGTTAATGGAGATTTGATCGCGATTTAGTTACGGGATCATGGCTTCGCATTCTAAAAGCTCAGTTCCGGGCCATGTTTGTATCATTATGGATGGCAACGGGCGCTGGGCGAAAAAAAGGTTGATGCCGCGCAGTTACGGACATCGCAAAGGTGTGGACAGCACGCGCCTTGCGGTCGAGTTTTTTGCTCGCGCCGGCATCAAACATCTGACTTTATTTGCCTTCAGTAGCGAAAACTGGAATCGGCCCGCCGAAGAAGTCAGCAGCCTGATGGAATTGCTTGTTCAATCGCTCAGGCAGTATACGGCGGAGCTGCATGAAAAACGGATACGCATCCGTTTCATCGGTGATCGCAGCTCGTTTTCCGCAGACTTGCAGCAGCAAATTCAGCACACCGAAAACGAAACCGGCGCGAATCGGAATATGGTATTGAATATTGCCGCCAACTACGGCGGGCGATGGGATATCCTCAATGCGAGTCGACGCCTGGC
Organism: Olavius algarvensis Gamma 3 endosymbiont; assembly: GCA_001735895.1. GTDB lineage: Bacteria > Pseudomonadota > Gammaproteobacteria. The sequence goes on from DS021198.1 coordinate 1,028,764, forward strand.
GCAGCAAGTGCAGGCAGGCGCCATCGATCCGGCCGACATCGACGATCGGCTGTTTGCCGACGGCTTGTCGCTGGGCGACTGCCCCGATCCGGATTTGTTTATCCGCACCGGCGGTGAACAACGTGTCAGTAATTTTCTGCTGTGGCAATTGGCCTACACCGAATTCTATTTTTGCGAAACGCTGTGGCCTGACTTTGCTGAACCCGACATGACAGCGGCCCTGGCTGAATACTCAAAGCGCCAGCGGCGCTACGGCAAAACCGCGTCACAGATAGAGATTCCCGGGCAATGTTGAAGCAACGCGTCATAACCGCGCTGATCCTGGGCGTGGTTTTTATCGGCAGTATCCTGTTTGCCGATACGGCCTGGTTAAGTCTGTTGTTTGCCGGGGTAATGTTTGCGGCGACCCGGGAAATGTTAGACCTCACGATAAAGCCCCGACCGCTCATTGAAATCATAGTCGCGGCGATATTTGCCTCGCTTTTTTGGTGGTCGCTTGCGTTGCTGACTCCGTCGCTGGTCTACTGGCAATCGCTCACGGGCGTCGCCCTGTGGATAGCAATTGCCATCGGCTTCATCTTTTACCGCCATCATGATAACCGTCCCTTGCCGCAACGGGTCTTGATGTGCGGGCTTGGGCTGGTGTCTCTGTGGATAGCCGCGCATGGCGTTATCTATCTGCATTATGCCTACGGCGGCTGGGTGCTGTTGTACATGCTGACCCTGGTGTGGCTCGCCGATATCGGGGCCTATTTTAGCGGTCGCCGTTTCGGCCGGCGTAAACTCGCGCCATCGATCAGCCCGGGCAAGACCTGGGAGGGCGTTTACGGCGGGATACTGGTCACCTTGGCCTGGATGTTTCTGATATATGCAGTGACCGACTTACTGAATACGAGCCTGGTCGAATTTTTGCTGATCGGAGTGGCGACGGTATCGATATCGATCGCGGGTGATCTATTTGAAAGCGTTTTAAAAAGAGAGGCCGGCGTCAAGGACAGCGGTAAGCTGTTACCCGGTCATGGCGGCGTGTTGGACCGTATCGATAGCGTAATTTCGGCGACACCCGTATTTGTATCCGGGTTGCTGTTGGCGGGATCGATATGAGACAAGTTGCAATTCTCGGTGCTACCGGTTCGATCGGTCAGTCGACGCTCGATGTCATCGCGCGTCACCCCGATCAGTTTGCGGTATTTGCAATGACTGCAAATCGCAACCATCAGAAAATGCAGCAATTATGCCGGCAATTCGAACCCCGTTACGTGGTGTTGTCGGACCCTGACAGCGCCGAGCGCTTGAGCGCGGTGATTACCGATCTGGCGACCGAAGTGCTGGTCGGCGAATCGGGCCTGATGCGGGTCGCCGCCGCATCCGAGGTCGATACCGTGGTCGCGGCAATCGTAGGCGCCGCCGGACTGATCCCAACACTGGCCGCGATCCGTGCGCGTAAACGGGTGCTGCTAGCCAACAAGGAATCACTGGTAATGGCCGGCGCATTGTTCATGGATGAGGTCCGACGCCACCAGGCCGAGCTGTTGCCGGTAGATAGCGAGCACAACGCCATTTTTCAGTGCCTGCCGCCGGGTAGGATAGGCCAGCCGGCGCTGCATTCCGGTGTGCACAAGATCATTCTTACCGGCTCTGGAGGGCCCTTCAGGGATCTCGCAATCGAGCAGCTCGACTCGGTTACCCCGGAGCAGGCCTGCGCGCATCCGAACTGGGATATGGGCCCGAAAATTTCGGTGGACTCGGCCACCATGATGAACAAGGGCCTGGAGATGATTGAGGCTTGCTGGCTGTTTGCGGTCGAGCATTCCGATATTGATATCCTGCTGCATCGGCAAAGCATTGTTCACTCGATGGTGTCCTACCTGGATGGCTCGGTAATCGCACAACTGGGTAATCCGGACATGCGTACGCCGATTGCCAATGCCCTCAGCTGGCCGCAAAGGATTGACAGCGGTGTCGAACCATTGAATTTGTTGCAGGTCAGTCAATTAGACTTCACACTTGCAGACGAGGCCCGCTATCCTTGCATCGCCCTGGCGCGTGAAGCCTGGCATCGGGGTGGAACCTGTATGACCGTGTTAAATGCGGCTAACGAAGTTGCCGTCGATCAATTCTTGCAGCGAAATATCAGTTTTATGGAAATTCCGAGAATAATTACCAAAGTGCTGGAGCAGAGCTCGACCGGGCCGGCCGACAATCTCGACATCGTCTTGCAGGCCGACGCTGCGGCACGCGAACTGGCGCTCGAACTGGTCGCGTCGGGGGATCGCTAACATGGATATCCTCAGCCTTATCTACAGCGTGTTGGCGTTTATTGTGGCGATTGGCGTATTGGTCACAATCCACGAATTCGGCCACTTTTGGGTGGCGCGTAAGATGGGCGTCAAAGTGCTGCGATTTTCGGTCGGTTTCGGTAAGCCCCTTTGGAGCAGGCAATCCGCCGCGGATGAAACCGAATACGTGATCGCCAGTATCCCTTTCGGCGGTTATGTCAAGATGCTTGATGAACGTGAAGGCGATGTCGAGCCGGGCGAACTGGATCGTGCTTTCAACCGTAAGTCGGTTTGGCGACGCTTCGCCATAGTTGCGGCGGGCCCCGTATTTAATTTCCTGTTCGCGATACTCGCTTATTACCTGATGTTTGTAGTTGGCGTAGGCGGTGTCAAGCCGGTTATTGGTGAGGTCAGCAATCCAAGTCCTGCCTATACAGCCGGCGTTAAGCATAAGGACGTTATTCTCGCGGTAAATGGCATCGAAACCAGGAGTTGGGAAAAGGCCCGATTCACTATGCTGGAAGAGGCGGTAGACGCGCAGCAGATCGTTTTGCAGGTGCAGGGTGCGGATTTACAGATTCGCGACAAGGCGATTGATATACGCGGCCTCGAATTGTTGAAAAAGGAGCAGATCGACTTGATGCGGGATTTGGGTTTATCGTCCTGGCGACCCGATGTACCACCGATAATCGCCGAAGTTTTGCCCGATGGCGCCGCCCGGCAGGCGGGCCTGCTGCAGGAGGACAGGATTCTAGAACTCGACGGGATTCCGATTGTTAGTGCGCATCAATGGGTGCGGTCAATTCGCGCTAATCCGGAAAAGCCGATGTCTTTGAAGGTAATTCGGGATGGCGCCGAAGTCGAGTTGTCACTGACTCCCCGTAGCCGTAGCGAAGGCGGCGAAACCTTTGGTTATATCGGCGTCAAGAATCGGATCGAAATACCTGAATCCCTGCGGCGCGAAATGGCCGTGGTCGAACGTTACGGGCCGATCGACGGGATGGTCGAGGCACTGGATAAAACCTGGCGAATGACCTGGCTAACCTTGCGCGTATTGGGTAAGCTCGTCACCGGCGAGGCGAGCGTCAGAAATCTGAGCGGACCTATCACGATCGCACACTATGCCGGAATTACGGCGCGCATCGGACTGGAACCCTTCCTGGGTTTTCTCGCAATTATCAGTATCAGTCTGGGTGTTTTAAATCTGCTGCCGGTTCCGATGCTGGACGGCGGTCATTTGTTTTACTATTTAATCGAAATCTTCAAGGGTAGCCCGGTGTCGGAGCAAACTGAAATTATTGGCCAGAAAATCGGCATTCTACTGCTCTTCTGTTTGATGTCGATTGCGATTTATAACGATTTGCTGCGCCTGGTAGAGTAAGTTTGAGAATTCCTGTCTGGATCAGCGCCCTGGCGTTACTGTCGGCATCCTGTTGGGCGCAAGCCGAGAGTTTTACGGTTGAAAATATCGAAGTCGAGGGTATAAAAAAGATAACCATCGGCACGGTTTTCAGTTATTTGCCGATTAATGTCGGCGAGATCCTCGATATCGACCGCACACCCGAACTGATTCGCGAACTCTATTCGACCGGTTTCTTTGACGATATCGAGCTATTGCGACGCGACAACGTGCTGGTCATCAAGGTGGTCGAAAGACCCTCGATCGCCGAAGTGAATTTTGAAGGCAATAAGGATATCCAGGACGAAGCGCTGGAGCAGGCTTTGGACGCCGTAGGTATGTCGAAAGGTCGCATTTTCGATCGGAACAAGTTGGAAAAACTCGAACTCGAACTGCAGCAAGTCTATTATTCTCTGGGCAAGTACGCGGCCCGCATCGATGCCGAGTGGCGTAAACTCGATGCGGATCGGATAGCGATCGATATCGCGATTTCCGAGGGTGTTTCGGCTAAGATCAAATCGATTAACATCACCGGCAACCAGAGCTTCGACGAAGACGATTTGCTCGATATCTTTCAGCTCGAGGCGAGCGATTCCGCGATTTTTGCCGACGATGAGTATTCCAGCACTAAGCTCACCGCCGATCTGGAGTCATTGAAGTCGTATTACCTCGATCGCGGTTATATCCAGTTTCAAGTCGAATCGCAACAGGTCACGATTAGCCCCGATCGTAAAGACATCACCATTAGCATCAATATTCACGAAGGCATGCAGTTCAGGGTAGGAAGCACCGACATCGCCGGTGAAATGGTGGTTGACGAGGCGGAACTTCGGGCCTTGATCAGCATGGGTGTAGGCGACGTAATATCTCGCAAGCAAATCAATCGGGTGATAACGGCCATGCAGAAGCGCCTCGGTGAAGACGGCTACGCCTTTGCCGAAGTCCGCGTTGTGAACGAGTTGAATGCAGCCGAGCAAACGGTTGCGCTGCAATTTCTGGTGATACCCGGCCGACAGATGCGAATTCGTTTTATCAATTTTGTGGGCAATGAGAAAACCCAGAATACCGTGTTGCGAAGAGAAATGCGGCAGTTTGAAGGAGAAATGTACAAGCGCTCCAAGATCGACCGATCTCGGGTCCGCCTGCAGCGCCTGAATTACCTGGGGTCGGTCAACATCCAGCTTATAAAAGTGCCTGGCATCGAAGACCAGATCGATCTGGAAGTGGCGGTAACCGAGCGTTTTTCCGGCAATCTTCAGCTTGGAGTGGGCTACTCGCAGGTGCAGGGCGCGGTGGTCAATATCGGTTTTGCGCATGAAAATATATTTGGTACGGGTAATTCGCTTGCGTTCGATTTCAATAATTCCTCCGCCACCGAACGCTATTCACTCAGTTATGTAAACCCTTACTATACGAAGGACGGTGTCAGCTGCGGTTTTAATTTCAGTCTGATCCAAACCGATGCCTCGGAAAACAATACCAGTAACTTCCTGATCGATCAGACTAAATTTTCGGTGGACTACGGGATTCCCCTGTCCGAGTTTAACCGTCTCAGACTCGAAATCGGGGTATTGCGAAACGAACTCGAAACCACCGGCTCTTCGTCCGACGAGGTGTTCGATTTTATCGTCGCTAATAGTGACGATTTTGACGAGTCGACACCCAATTCCGAAATCGACGGGGATCAATACGACACTGTCTTTAGCACCATCAGGCTGTCCAAGGATACCCGCAATCGCCGGATATTTGCGGATTCGGGGCACCTCAACAGTATCCAGCTCGAGATTCATAACGGCGATCTTAATTTTTACAAAATGCGATATCGCCACCAGACCGCCTTTGCCTTAAGCGATACCTTTACCTTTGCCTTCAAAGGCAGAATCGGTTACGGCGAGGGCTATGACGACACCGATGATTTACCGATTTTCGAGAAATTCACGGCCGGCGGTGTCCGTTCGATCAGAGGTTATGAGTTTAACAGTCTGGGCCCTCTCGACAGCGAAGGTGATCCTTTCGGCGGCAATCTGCAAGTCATTACAACCACCGAAGTGTTATTCCCATTGGAATTTCTGGGTAGTACAGAAACTTTCAGGCTTGGGGTATACTTTGACGTCGGTAACGTATTCGCCGATACCGATTCGTTTGAATCCGACGAGTTACGTCAATCGGTGGGGCTTTCTGCCAAGTGGTTCTCGTTCATCGGTCCGATCGAGTTCAGTTACGCGGTTCCGATTAACGATCAATCCGGTGACGATACCAGGAACTTCCAGTTCGCATTGGGTGCTTCATTTTAGAGACTACATTGAACAGGCTTATACGTTTATTCATCGCAGTGCTGCTGCTGGCAGTAATGCAAACGGCCGCCGCCCAGGACGCGGTCTTAAAGATTGGTTTCGTCAATACCGCCAGGGTATTGAAGGAAGCGCCGCAGGCGCGCAAGGTTGAAGAGCGATTGAAGGCGGAGTTTGGACCGCGCGAGGCGCAACTCAAGGAAAAACGCCAGGAAATTCTGACAATGGAAGCTCAATTGAAATCCGAAACCGGTCTGAACTCGAATGCCCGGCGCAAGCTCGAACGGGAAATCAGACTCAAGGTCAGCCAGCTGAAATTTTTCGAACAGGAATTTCGCGAAGATCAGAATCTGCGCCGCAATGAGGAAATTCGTGAGCTGCAGCAAGTCATATCAAACGTGTTGAAAATGCAGGGCGACAGCGGCAACTTCGATTTGATCCTGACCGAAGGCGTAAGCTATGTATCCGACCGGATCGACATCACCACGCAAACCATAGAAATGCTCAAACAACTCCCCGAATCAAGCGAGGAATCACAGTAGAGCAAGTTGGTCTTGCTCCTGTTTTCCCGGCAAATAAAACCAGCCTTGATGAGTCTCAATCTGCAACAACTGGCCGCGGCACTGCATCTGAAATTTCTGGGTGAAGCCGATCTGACCATCACCGGCCTGGCGTCGCCCAAATCCGCCGTCAGGGGGGATTTGTGTTTTATACAGCATAAAAATTATCTGTCGGATATTGCCGCTAGTCGATGCAGCGCCGTTATTCTGCCACCGGATTTGAGTAGCGAAATCGATGACAAGGCCCTGTTGATTTCCGACGACCCGCAATACAGCTTCGTGCAGGCGATTGCCGCGCTCGGGTTTGAACAACGCCCTGCCGCTGCAGGTGGAATTCACCCGTCGGCGCAGATTGCCGAGAGCGCCAGTCTCGGCCCTGAAGTCAGTATCGGCGGCCTGTCCGTGATCGGAGAGAATGTCGAAATAGGCGCCGGTACGTCGATCGGCGCGGGCAGCGTGATCGAAGACTCTGTTCGCATCGGCGCGCACTGCCTGATACACCCCAGAGTGACGCTGGGGCAGGGTGTTACAATCGGGAAGCGCTGCATCCTGCACTCTGGTGTGGTTGTCGGTTCCGATGGTTTTGGCCTGGTCGAGCACCAGCAGCGCTGGCAAAAAATACCGCAGTTGGGCAGTGTAGTGGTCGAGGACGATGTCGAAATCGGTGCTAATACCACCATTGATCGCGGCGCGCTCGACGATACGATCATCGAACAGGGTTGCAAACTCGATAACCAAATCCAGGTGGCGCACAATGTTCGTATCGGCGCACATACCGCCATCGCGGCCTGCGTCGGAATCGCCGGTAGTGCAACCATTGGGCGCCATTGCAAGATATCCGGCGCGGCCGTTGTGCTGGGACATTTGAGCGTGGCCGACAATGTCCGTATTACCGCCATGTCTCTGGTCACCAAGGATATCAAACAGTCCGGAGTTTATTCCTCCGGCACGCCATTGATGGAAAACAGTTTGTGGCATCGCGCTAATGCGCGCTATAAATCCCTGGATAAACTCGCACAAAGTGTTGCCGGGCTCGAAAAAACCAAGGAATAACCGCCTAAACGGCTAATATTCAGATAATGAGGATTGAAATTGAAACTTGATATCAGCCAGGTGATGGCGCTTTTGCCGCACCGCTACCCGTTTTTGCTAATTGATCGGGTGGTGGAAATCGAACCGGGGCAAAGCCTGTCGGCGATCAAGAACGTCACCATAAACGAACCGTTTTTTCAGGGACATTTTCCCAACCAGCCAATCATGCCGGGGGTTCTGATCCTCGAGGCGATGGCGCAGGCCACCGGTTTGCTGGCGTTTGCGGACATGGGGGACGAGCACGAGTCCAAGCTTTACATGCTGGTAGGAATCGACAAATCCCGCTTCCGCGGACAGGTGGTGCCCGGCGATCAACTGCTGTTGAATATATCGCTCAAACGCAATATGCGCGGGATTGGTCTGTTTAGTTGCCAGGCGCTCGTCGCCGGTGAGGTGGTGGCTGAGGCCGAAATGATGTGTTCCGCCCAGGAGCGCCAGGCATGATCCATCCAACCGCTATTGTCGACGCCGCCGCGCGCATAGCGGCCGATGTTGAAATTGGAGCCTATAGCGTTGTCGGAGCCGATGTAGAAATAGGTTCGGGAACCGTGATCGGGCCGCACACGGTCGTTATGGGACCAAGTAAAATCGGTCGTGATAACCGGATTTTTCAGTTTTCGTCAGTCGGCGACGCGCCTCAGGACAAGAAGTACCAGGGTGAGGCAACCTGGTTGGAGCTGGGCGATCGCAACGTGATTCGCGAATATGTGACGCTCAATCGAGGCACCGACGAGGGTAATGGGAAAACGACGTGATCGGAAGCGATAACCTGTTTATGGCCTACAGTCATGTAGCCCATGACTGTATTGTCGGAGATCATGCTATTTTTGCCAATGCCGCCTCACTCTCCGGCCATGTCGAAGTCGGTGATTATGCCATACTCGGCGGATTTACTTCGGTACACCAGTTTACGCAGATTGGCAGCAGGGCATTTTGCGGTCTGGGCTCGGTAGTTACCCAGGACATCCCCCCGTTCTCGACCGCCGCCGGGAATCGAGCCCGGGTGATTGGAATCAACAAGGAGGGTCTGAAACGCAATGGCTTTTCAGCAGAAGTGATACGCGCTTTGCATAAATCATTTCGTGAACTATTAAAATCGAGGGGATCTAAGCAAGACGCATTTGATAATCTCAAACATTTATGTGATAAACACCCTGAGGTTGCAGAATTTGTCAATTTCGTCAAGAACAGCAAACGAGGGATCTCCAGTTAGCGGGCTTTAATCACGGCTCCTGACCTTAGACACGAAGTCTGTTACGGCGACCCGCAGAGGAGCACGGTCATGCAAGCGCACAAGCATTTATTCGGGTTAGCTTTTACATTATTCCTGGCCGTTTTTTGCGCCGAGACCCGGGCGCTCGAAATACTGCACTTTATTGAAGCCAAGGATTATGCCCGCGTCATGCAAAATGCCAATGGCGTAAAGATTACCGATGACGGCGTGGTATTCGTCACCAGTAAGGAGCAGGGAACGCTGTTGAAAATTGTCGATGGTGATATCGAAGCCATTCAGCTCGCACCCGCCGTATTCAAGAAATCGAAACTCGGCGGCATCGATCTGCTGCCCGACGGCAGGTTCGTAATCGTCAACCAGGGATCCGGTCAAGTCGGAGTGCTCGACGCCGGGCTGAAGCTCCAGACCCTGTTTTCACAATCGGGTAGTTCCGCCGGCGAACTCAATGCGCCGCAACCGGTGGCGGTCTCGGCCAATCGCAATATCTATGTCGGTGACGTCAAAAACAAGCGGATCAGCGTGTTCAATCATCAAGGCCTGTTCCTGTATACCATCGGTAATCAAGGTTCGACTGCTGATGACTTGTTGCGCCCCAACCACGTCGCAATCGATGCCGCGGAAAACGTTTACGTACTGGAAGGCGCGACGCGCTTGTCGATATTCGATCTGCGTGGGAACCTGATCGAGCGTATCAAGGCCACGGATCTAAAGGAAATATTCGGCGAAACCCCGGAGTTCAGCGCCATGACGGCCGACCTGAGCGGAAACCTTTATCTGGGCGACGATGTCAGCAATCGCATTACCATTTTCGACTGGCGCCAACGCAAAATACTGGGTCAGTTCGGTGCGCTCGGACAGTCACGCGCGCAATACCGCAAAATCAGCCAACTCTCGGTTAACGCCAGAGGCCAGATTGCGATCCTCGATACCAAGAATAAAAAGGTCGAGGTTTTTCAGCTTGAGCAAACGCGCTTTTTATCCCCGCTTGCCACCGACTTACTCGAGTTTGGCGCGGCCGCCGACGCCCCCTGCGTTGCCCTGGCCACCTTTACCGACGACAAAAACCTGTGTATCAGACCTAAAAATCGGGGTGTAGTCGTGCTGGCGACCGACGGCAGCGAGATCGGTAAATTTGCCGAACAGGCCAAAAAGCCTCGCGCCATCCATGTCGGCGAGCATTCAGTGGCGGTGCTCGACGATAAGCAGCTGCATGCATTTGACTTCGATGGCGGCAGCCTGTTTACGATCGGACGCTACGGCACCTCCGCCGGTGGCTTCAAGGACCCCACCCATGTGTTCGTGCACAAAGATAAATATTATGTTAGCGAGCGCGGCAACAACCGCATCCAGGTGTTCGCCGACGATGGTCAATTCCTCGAGGAGATTAACGAGCAAAAAGACGGCGAACGTTTATTCTTCGAAGCCGGACCCATCGCGGTTGACAGCCAGGAAAATCTGTATATTGCCGACGCCAGCGCCGTCGGCGTGATTCAGGTACTCGATAAAGACCGAAAGAAAATTGCCGCTATCGGTATCGAAGGCGATTCGATTCACAAATATGTCAGTTTTCACGGCTTGGATATCGATTTGCAGGATCGGCTCTATGTGCTGGCGGGATCGGAATTCAACGAATTCGGGGTCACGATTTACCAGGGCTTCAAGCCGTTCAAATCCTTCGGCGCCGGGGGCCGTAATGGGACTCTGGTCTACTTCGACAACGCCAGTTCGATCTCGGTGCGTTCGGGATCTAAAAACAGCGTTTACATCAACGACAGTAAACGCCAGAAAAATTTCCGGTTTGATTTGCTTGAATATCCCGATGCGGCCTTCGGGCTCAACATCGCCGCCAATCGCAAGGCGATCGACCTGGCCTGGAGCAGCAGTCAGTCGCCACTGATCGAAAAATACGAAATCGAAGCGGCCAGCGCCAAACAAGGCCCTTGGGAAACGATTTCCAGCACCACGGCGCTACGGCAGACACTCTCGCTGGAAAAAGCGGGCGAGTATACCTGGTTCAGAATCGTTTCGGTCAGCGGGCATGGATTAGCTGCGGCCGCTTCAGCGCCGAAACCGAATCATTTTCGAACCATCACCGCGCTTTATGAGCAAGGCGAATTCGGCGATGCCGTCAAACTAGCCGACAGATTGCTCAAGATCGCGCCGGGCAACGCGGACGCGCGCGACCTGCTGGGTATGAGTCTTTATCAGCTCAAGGATTACACCCGCGCCATCAGCGAATTCAGGATACTGGCCGATGACGAGACTTATCGTAACAAGGCAATCCGCTATCAGGTGCAGGCCTATTTCGAGCTCGAGCAATATCTCGATGCGCGCGCGCTGATCGATCAGGTGCTGGAACAGGACCCCGCTGACGTGGAGCCCTATCTGATCTGCACCCGCTTGAGCCTGGAACTGGCCGATGCGATTGGCGCCGTCAGCTGTGCCGAAGATGGTCTCGACAAGCATGCCGATAACGTTGAATTGCGCTACCTGCTGGGCCGCGCCTATATCGAGGCAGGCATCGCCGAAGATGGCTTGCTTGCCTACCGGATGATCGTCGATGCCGATCCGGAAAATCACCAGGTCAGACTTAAAATCGCGCATGATATTTACGCCCTGGGTAACTACGAGGATGCGCTGGCGCACTATGAAGCCGTGTCCCGGGTGCAGCCGGATTCGGGGGCCGCCGCGGTCGGCAAGGCCCGCGCGTTACTGAATCTGGAGCGCGACGACGAGGCCAAGTCGATCGCAGTCAAGCTTTCCGGCAAGAAGGAAACCAAGGGAGACGGTTATTACCTGCTCGGCAAAATTGCCGCTAAGCAGGGCAAGCACAAGGAAGCGGTATTGCGGCTGACACGTGCGGGCAAGGATAAACCCGGGGTGATCGATGCCTGGCTGTCGCTGGCGCGCTCCTATATCGAGATCAACCAGCTGCCCAAGGCGGTAAAATCACTAGCGCAAGGCATCAAAAGTAATCCGGAGGCTTTCGAACTGCAGGCGTTGGCGGGTCAGATCGAACTCGAGCGCGAACGCTATCCGGAAGCCAATGCCTACCTGGATACTGCGGTGAGGTTGAATCCGCAAGCGCTGCCTGCGCAAAAACTGTACGCTCGCGGCCTGTTTGCCACGCGCAACTACCGCTCCGCCGCACTGCATGCCGAGGCTGCGGCGCGCATCGCTCCGGCCGATATCGAGGTGCTCACGCTACAGGCCGATATCGCCAATCAGCAGGGTAAGACCGGGTCCGCGATCGAGTTTCTGAAAACCGCAATCAGTATCGATAGCGCGTCGCCCGAGTTGCAGTATCGCATCGGGCGGGTGTATCAGGATGCAAATTTGTTTGATGCCTCGCGCCAGCATCTGGAGCGTGCGGCCGCGATTCGTCCGAACTGGGGCGAGCCGCATATCGCGCTCGGTAACCTTTATACGAAACGGCGCTTGTTCGACGCTGCCGTCGCCGCCTTCGAGAAGGCGGTCGAACTCGATCCATCGGAGGCAAACCGCGCCACGCTGAACGTCGCCTTCGCCGAACGTAAGAAGTCGCTGGAATTCAAGAATAACGCGCCGCAATTACTGCTTTCGGATCTTAACCTGCAGACCGTATTCTCGGCGGCTTACAAAAAATATCAAGATCAGGCGATCGGTAGTGTCAAGTTGCAAAACGTCAGCGCCACCGACTATGGCAACCTCAAACTATCCTTCCAGATCAAAGAGTTCATGGATTTTCCCAGCGCGGTCGAGATCGCCGCGATCAAGGGTAACGAAACCCAGGAAATTCCGATCAAGGCCACATTCAATAATAAGATTCTAGAGGTTGACGAAGATACCGGGGTTCAGGTCGAAGTCAAACTGACTTACCTGCGCGATGGGCAAAAGGACGATATCACGCTGACTCAGCCAATGACGATTTATGGCAAGAACGCCATTGTCTGGGGCGAGGCGGAAATGATCGGATCCTTTGTGACGCCGAAGGATGATACGCTCAGGGATTATGTGCGCCAGGTTGCCAACAGCTATCAACCCGAGCCGGGCCCGCTCAACGACAAACTGGTTGCGGCGATGGCGTTTTTCAGCAGCTTGACCGCCGCCGGTACCAGTTACATTATCGATCCCAACACTCCGTTTACAGAACTGCGCGACGATCAAATCGACTACGTGCAGTTTCCGCGCGAAACCTTACGGCTTAAAAGCGGGGATTGCGACGATTTGTCGGTGCTGATCAGCGCCGGACTCGAAAATCTGGGTATTAATACTGCTTTCGTCGAGATTCCCGGGCATTTGTTTTTGATGTTCGATACCGGGCTCGCGGCAAGCGAAGCCGCACTCGTCAGCCAGGATGACAGCCTGCTGGTGATCAAGGATGGCAATGTCTGGATTCCGCTGGAAGCCACCATGGTCAATACCGGTTTCAACGAAGCCTGGGCCGAGGCTGCGCGCAAGTACCAGTCCGCGCTGGCCGCCGGCGAACTCGGCATTATCGATTTGCACCAGGCCTGGCAGCAGTACAAACCGGTAACCTTGCGTAAGGCCGGTTATACGATTGAACTGCCGGAGCAGCAGCGCACCGAGAGCCTGGTCAGACAGGCGCGCAACCTATTGCTGGTAAAAAGCATCGATCGCCTGGTGCTGCCGTATCTAACCATGGTTGCCAATGATCCGACCAATATCGCCGCCCGTCTGCAAATTGCTATCCTGTTCGCTCGTTATGGGTTATATGAAGATGCGGAGATTGCCTTCGAGGCGCTGGACGAGCTGGCGCCCGAAAACAGCGCGGTCAAGACCAACCAGGGTAATTTGCACTTTTTACAGGAAAACTATGCCCGGGCAATCGATAATTACGCGCGTGCTGCCGAACTCGACGCACAGGACGGCGGTATTTGGCTCAATCTGTCGATGGCGCAGTACAAGGCGGGCGATTTGAAGAAAGCGAGAACCAGTTATCAACAGGCGGTAGCATTGGATGCTAAATATAAAAGAGACTATGACGCCTACAGCAAACTGATAAGCCAATAGGGGCTCAGCTATGAAAAATTTACTATTCGTGATCTGTTGTGCAAGCGCATTGATGCTTGCTACGCCGCTGCATGCGCAGTCAGATACCAAGATCGTTGAAACCAATACGCACAGCGTTTTCACCGGGTTGTTCAGATCCGTCTGGACGCGTCTTAAGTCGTTAAACCCTTCGCAAAAGGAATCGGCAAAATCGACCGTGGTGTACACCGCCGGTATTCGCGGTGCGGAATCCACCGAAACCCTGCTCAAACCCTACTGGAAAGACGATTTGACGCAGGATGAGAAGTTCCTGGCGGAATTGCAGCAGTTCAGCCAGGCGCAAAGCAAAATGGATCGGGGCGAACTCGAAGCCGCGGTCGAGTCTTTCGACGGTTTTCTGCAAACCTATGAAAAAAGCGCTTTACGTCCCAATGCCTTATTTGGCAAAAGCATCAGCCTCGCCGGATTGGGTCAAGCCGAGTTATCCCGGGTCACGATGCAGCAATTCGTCGATGAAAATCCCCGGCATCCCCTGGCCGACGACGCCCAACGGGTCATCGACGAGTTAAGTTAAAAAATCGGCGAACAGTATACTTATTTGCCTGGTCAAATAAGTATACTGTTCGCTGTGAATATTCTCGCTTTCGATACTTCGACCGAAGCCTGTTCCGTGGCCTTGTCGCGCGCGGACGGTCAGGTATTCGGAGAATTCGACGTGGCGCCGCGCCAACATACCCGCTTGTTGCCGATTATGATGGACCGGGTGTTGGCGGCCGCCGGAATTGCCAAGCATTCGATTACTCACTGCGCTTTCGGCAATGGGCCCGGTGCCTTCACCGGCATCCGCATAGCGGCTGCGCAAGCCCAGGGCATCGGCATCGCCCTGGGTATCCCGCTGCTGCCGATATCAACGCTGGCGATACTGGCACAAACCGGGATCGAGCGTTGCAATTGCCGGCTGCCGCTGGTCGCGCTCGATGCGCGTATGCGGGAGATATACTGGGCGATTTACCAGCGCGACCATCTGGGTCTCGCCCGGTTGCTCGGTCGCGAACAACTGACTTCAGTGACTGGCGTTGAATTCAACGCGGCTATCGATCGGGGTATCGGCCACGGATGGTTGGACGAATTACGTGCCGGCGTCAGTTTCGCTGTCGATCCGGATTTGCTGCCCGACGCAAAATATTTGCTCAAGCTGGCGCAAGCGGCGGTGCGGGGGAATCAAGGCGTTGATGCCGCCGCGGTAGGAATCAATTACCTCAGAAATCGGGTTGCCGAGAAAGCCAAAAATTGAAACACGAAGATCTGGTTTATCCCTACGGTGAGCCACTGATAACCGGCTTGATCAAGTCCCGGCCGGAGGATTTCCAGGTGCTGGAGGAACTGAGTTTCGAACCCTCTGGAGCGGGCGAGCACCTGTTTTTGTTGGTGGAGAAATCCGGCTTGAGCACGCCCGAACTGGTCGACCGGATTGCCAGGGACTATTCGATTCATCCGCGCCTGATCGGCTTTAGCGGCTTGAAAGACAAGCATGCGCTGACGACCCAATGGCTGAGCTTACATCTACCGGGCAAGACGGCGGCCGCAGAGGCCTATTAACCCGGCGACAATATATGTCGTATTCAGGGGCCCAAGAAAGCGTCAGATCAAGGCGCGACTCGCCGCCAATGGTCATTCCATTGGCAAGAGTTGCAACGCGGAGCTGACGCTTTCTTGGGCCCCCTAACAAATTGATATTAAACAAGATAGGCCATCGCGTGTCTGCCCACAGACGGCGTTATCAGAACTTGCTGCAGAATAACTGCAGCGGCGTTCTGATGCCTTGCTGTGAACAGACACGCGATGGCTGAATGCGACATATATTGTCGCCGGGTTAATATGTAACAGATGGCTACCGTGTATTGCGTGCGCAGCGCAACCGCAGCAAACTGCGTCGCGGTAGCCACACACATAATTTTTTCAAGGTTTGCATCCGCGCGCTCGATGATTTGCCGGCGGACAGCAGGGCGCAGCTGGATACCTTTACCGACCAGGGTATCGCCAACTACTTCGGGGCACAGCGCTTTGGGCGGTCTCATGACAATGTGGCTCAGGCTTTGAAACGACTCGGTCAGCCGCGGTTGAAGCGCTCGCAGCGCGGTATCTTGCTATCCTCGCTGCGCAGCGAGTTGTTAACCAGATACTGTCACGGCGCATCTCTA
>DS021198.1:1045420-1069384 GCA_001735895.1 Olavius algarvensis Gamma 3 endosymbiont
TCAGGCGCATTTCCGATAGATGCAAAACCAGCCCTCGGGGGGGGCTGTCGTGGTAATAGCTGTCCAATTGCCGGCTCAAACAGTTGGCGATGCCCGCATCGACCAGCGTATCCAGTTTCGCGCTGAATCCCATCGATTCCCATAGTTCGTCATGCACGGTACAGGCGAGAATGCCGCCGGGCTTCAGGATACGAAAAATCTCATCCAACGGCTGTGGACCGACATGGCCATGGGTGAATGTTCCCGTAGAAACGACCCCGTCGTAGCTCGCATCCTCACCGTCCAGCGGCTGGTTAATATCGCCCACCACTAGTTTACGGTAGATCCCGCGCTGTCCCGCGACACGGATCATGTCGGCGGACAAATCGATGCCGTCCAAATTTTGGTAACCCTTGGCGGCCAGGTAAACACTGGTCAGGCCGGTGCCGCAGCCGAGATCGAGCACCGAAGCCTCGCTGTCGGTTAAATATTCGCTCAGCTGTTGTGCGATCTTGGTCGGAGAAGTGTAACCCAGTTGGTCCAGCATTTGGCGATCATAGTCTGCCGCCCACTTGCGGTAAAACTCGACCATGCCGCCCTCGTCTTGCAAACGGTAGGCTTGCTCGACAAATTCGCTGGGGCCCTTCGGCTCAGGCATTACCGGCTTTTATCACAGGCTGTTCAATATGGTTTCGGCGTCGCTGACCTCGAACTTAGCCGGTGCTTCGACATTGAGCAGTTCGACCACACCGTCGTTGACGATCATCGCGTAGCGCTGCGAGCGAATTCCCATGCCGGCGGCATCGAGGTCGAGTTCGAGACCGACCGCGCGGCTGAAATGAGCGCTGCCGTCGGCGACCATCATGACTCGATCGGCGGCGTTATGCTGTTCGCCCCAGGCCTGCATGACAAACGCATCGTTGACCGACAGGCACAGGATAAGGTCGACACCCTTGGCAAACAGTTGGTCCGAATTGACCACGAAGCCGGGCAGATGCGAGGCCGAGCAGGTTGGGGTGAAGGCGCCCGGCAGGGCAAATAAGACTACTTTCTTGCCGGCAAACAGTTCATCGGTATTTATCGTCTGCACCCCGTCTTCAGTCTTGTATTGCAGATCGATTGAGGGTAATTTGTCGCCAACTTGAATTGCCATTTCGGTTTCCTTGATTATTTTCGGGCAGCTGATACTACATCGATTCTCCCATTTTCCCAACGTTTGTCGAGCGTTATGCTGGCCCCGAATCCGTTAAGACACCGCAACCACTGGATTTTCGATCTCGACGGGACGCTAACCGTCAGTGCGCATGATTTCGAACATATTCGCAGTGAATTGGGGTTGGCGCCGGCAACGCCGATTCTGGAAGCGCTACATGCCATGCCCGCAGACGCGGCGGCGCCCCTGTGGGAGCTGCTCAACGAACTCGAGTTTTATTATGCCGGCAAGTCGTCGGTGATGCAGGGCGCGGATGAATTACTGCAAAAATTGCACAACGACGGGCGCCAGCTGGCGATTCTGACGCGAAATACCATGCCGGTGGTGAAACAAACCCTGCACAGCTGCCGGCTCGAGCATTTTTTCCCGGTCGAACATATACTCGACCGCGACGCCTGTATTCCCAAGCCTTCTCCCGATGGAATCAAGCGCTTGCTTGAATTCTGGCAGGCGGATGCCGACGACTCGGTCATGGTGGGCGACTATCTGTATGACCTGGAAGCCGGCAAGGGCGCCGGTGTGGCTACGATACACCTCGATACCCGCGGTGACACTGACTGGTCGGAGTACACCGATATCCGGGTCGCGGGCCTCGGAGAAATAATTGATTACCTGTAAGGATTAATATGAAGTTATTTATTGTGGGGCTGGCACTGCTGGCGCTGGCGGGCTGCTCGGAAAAAGAATTGCGCAAAACCCTGGAAATAATAAACGCGAGCGCGCAGGAAGTCCCGCTCACCCGGGAAGAGGTCTCCGCGGCGCTCAAGGATTCGCTCTCGAAGGGCATAGCTCGCGGCGCGTTGCAGGCTTCGGCGCGCGACGGGTATCTCGCTAACCCGCAACTTAGAATTCCGTTTCCGCCCGAAGTTAAGCGGGTCGAGAAGGCGTTGCGCAAGATCGGATTAGGCGAGGACGTCGAGCGTTTCGTCAGGCAACTCAATCGCGCCGCGGAAAAAGCGGCGGCAAAGGCAAAACCGATTTTTATCAAGGCGATTACGTCTTTGACAATTCGCGATGCCTTCGAAATTTTAAACGGTGAAGCGGATGCCGCGACGCGTTACCTGATGCGCAGCACCGGGCATGAATTGCGCCAGCAATTTCGGCCGATTGTTAGCGACAAGCTCGGCGAAACCAGCGCCACCCGGCATTACGGAGATATTGTAACGAAGTATAACCGCCTACCGCTGGTCAAAAGAGTCAACCCCGATCTCGAGCACTATGCTACCGATAAGGCGATCGCCGGCACTGTTTGTATTAATCGCCAAAGAAGAAGCCAATATCCGCGCCAATCCTCGAGCGCGCAGCACACAGCTGTTGCGGCGGGTTTTCGGCAGTCTCGACTAGCATGCATATTGCACGAAGGCGGCACAGACTCCGGAGAAATCACATAAATACCAAAGTGTTAAGTCATTTTTTTCGGAAAATGGCCGGTTACAGTTTGTACCTGAACGAAATCAGGACCAATCCGCAGGATGCGGATTGGCGATGCGCAGCAACCCCGAAGGGGTGTGCGCCATGGACGGCGCACATCAATAATCTGGCTGCCAATCTCGAACGATCTCCCTTTAGCCATAGCTATGGCTATGGCTCGGCGGGCGATCGTCCGACGTTGTTTGCCAGGTTTCCCCTGAGTTTCGTTCCCTTCATGCAATATGCAGGCTAGCGGGCGCAGTTGGCGGCCGCTTAATCGCAGCGGGATAGCACTAGAAATTGTCCGGCCGGGTCGGTTAAATACAAGTCTATACCCGAATTCGTAAATCTGGCGCGGTAACTGGTCGGATTGCCGCGTAACGGATTGAGAATGACCGTATCGCGCCCTTGCAGTTGCCATTCGCCGAAGTGTGCATGCATCCAGCCGGTACCCGAATCCTCCCATTTACCGCCTTTTTCGAAGTGCCAGAATACCTTGCCGAGATTCAAGACCGCGCTAAATCCTGCCGCGCTATTGGCTTTGCTGGTCAGTTCCCGGTTGTTGCACCACTTGCCGACCAGGTAGGCGGCTGCGAGCTGGTCACCGGGCTGGGTGTCGGGCGCCAGCTGCACCTCGTCGGTGGCGCAGGCGGAAACAAATATCAAACATGCCGCATACAGCGACGCCAGGTAAATATTCCGTTTCATGTCAAGTTCGGCCTTATAAAAGGTTTGCAATTTTAAGCTGTTGCTTGCTCACCGCGGCGTAGGGCTCGTCACGGGTGCGATCGTGCACCTGCATGCGGTAATTGACGAAATCGGCTTCGTCCTCGTAATGCATGAAAGGATTGCCGTCGATTTGCTCTCCGACGGTGCTGGTCTTAGTGACCGAATAATTGTGCCCCGGATGGATTAACATGTCCTGCGGCAGCTGCTGTTTCATGTTCTTGAGCGTCGTATACATTTGTTCCGGGCTGCCGCCGCTCAAGTCGCAGCGTCCGCAACCGAACACGAACAACGTATCGCCGGTAATGATTTCATTGCCCAGTTGGTAGCAGGCGGACCCCGGGGTATGTCCCGGGGTATGCAGAATCCTGATCGCGGTGTCGCCGAGTTCAAGCTCATCGCCGCCGTGATGCAGGCTGGGTTTTTCGAGCTCATGCTGCCAGAACTCGTATTCCGGCTTGAGCAGGTGCACTTCGGCGTTGGCCTGTGCCAACAAACCCTCGATGCCGTTGATATGATCATGATGGCTGTGAGTCAGCAAAATATCGGTGACCCTGAGTCCGAGGTCGCCGGTTCTTGCGACGATCTGATCGACGTCCCATGCCGGGTCGACCACGGCACAGCGTCGGCTTGCGACATCCTCCACCAGGTAAACGAAATTTTCCATTGGCCCCAGTTCCAGCGCGTGTACTTTGAAAGTGGAATCCGACATGTGACTTCCCCCGTTTTTAATAGGAACATTATACGCTTGTACTGGATTTTTGTGCGATTTCTAAAGACAATACCCACCTTTTTATCCCCGGCTATTCCGGGTATGACGCGATGGAAACGAGATGACGAAAGCAGCGGTAAAAAAAGTGGTTCTGGCCTATTCGGGCGGGCTCGATACATCGGTGATTCTAAAGTGGCTGGAAGACGAATATGACTGCGAAGTAGTCACCTTCACCGCCGATATCGGTCAGGGCGAAGAACTCGAGCCGGCGCGCGCCAAGGCCGAGAACTATGGCGTCAAGGAAATATACATCGAGGACCTGCAGGAAGAATTTGTGCGTGATTTTGTTTACCCGATGTTTCGCGCCAACACCGTTTACGAAGGTGAATACCTACTCGGTACTTCGATCGCGCGGCCGCTGATTGCCAAGCGATTGATTGAAATCGCCGCGCAAACCGGCGCCGATGCGGTTTCTCACGGCGCCACCGGTAAGGGCAACGACCAGGTGCGATTCGAATTGGGCGCCTACGCCTTGAACCCCGATATCCGTGTCATTGCCCCGTGGCGCGAATGGGATTTGAGCTCGCGCGAGAGCCTGCTCGCCTATGCCGCAACCCACGGCATCGCCATCGAACAGAAAAAGGGTGGCGGCTCGCCTTACTCGATGGACGCCAATCTGTTACACACGTCCTACGAGGGCGGCGAACTGGAAGACCCATGGTTCGAAGCCAATGACCAAATGTGGCTGCGCTCCGTGTCGCCGGAAAACGCTCCCGATCAGCCGACCTATCTCGAACTCGGTTACGAACACGGCGATATCGTTGCCATCGATGGCGAGCGCATGAGCCCGGCGCAGGTATTGACCCGTTTGAACGAGATCGGCGGCGCCAACGGCGTCGGCCGGCTCGATATCGTCGAGAATCGTTATGTCGGCATGAAATCGCGCGGTTGTTACGATACACCCGGCGGCAGCATCATGTTGAAAGCGCACCGCGGCATCGAATCGATCACGCTGGATCGCGAAGTGGCGCACTTGAAAGACGAATTGATGCCCAAATACGCGAAACTGATTTATAACGGCTACTGGTGGAGCCCGGAACGCAAGATGCTGCAACAGATGATCGATGCCTCGCAGGCTACGGTGAACGGTGAAGTCCGGATAAAGCTATTCAAGGGCTCGATCAGCGTGGTCGGGCGCAAGTCGGCCAGCAACAGCTTGTTCGACCAAGCCATCGTCACCTTCGAGGATGATGCGGGCGCTTACGATCAAACGGATGCCGAGGGCTTTATCAAGCTGAACGCTCTGCGAATGCGTATCGCCGGTAAGCGATGAGGGCGAGCCTGCGGGTCATTGCCTTATTCGGCTTGCTGGCAATTTTGCTGGCGGCGTGCACCTCATCCGACGATGAAAAATCACGCCGTGAACAGCGCTACTACTTCCTCGAATCGCTGGCCCAGGTGGAATCCGGCGGCCGGCAACTGCAGTCGCCCGGTCTCGATCGACAAAGTTTGACCACGGCGCTGGATCGGCTCGATCAAGGCTTGAAACTGGCGTTCCAGGTCGAACGCACATTTCTCGATGAGCTGGATTTGCGGCTGGGCAAAAACTATCAGCGGTATTTCGTCAAGGGCGTTGAAAACTATCGCATCGGTCTCGAAGCAGGCGACCAAGCCCAGCAGCGTCGGGGTCTGCAACTGCTGTCGCGCTGGGGCGAATTCTGGCAGGCGGAAAAGGCGGCGATCGAGGCCAGGCTGAGTCCGGGATAGCCGTGTCCAGGCCGGTCCGGCTCATCGTCTGCATCAACCGGCGCTTGGGGGCCGGTCAGCGCTCCTGCGCAGGTAGCGGCAGTCTGGATTTGATCTCCAGCATCGAGGCGATGATTGCCGCCGAACGACTCGAGGTTCCGGTCGTCAAGCGCGAATGCCTGGGGCATTGCGAATCGGGTCCCGTGATGAGAATCGCTCCGGGCGGCCCTTTTTTTACCGACATTTCCGAGGCGCAACTGGTCGAAATCGTCACCCGGCTCAAATCCTTTATCGAGAATCACGATGCAAACCGAGCGTAAGGTTAAAGGGGTCGTTAGCGGTCGGGTCCAGGGAGTCGGCTTTCGTTATTTCGTGCTGCGTCACGCGCAAGCCCGGCAGTTAAGTGGATATGTGCGCAATCTGGCGGATGGCCGGGTCGAGTTCCGGCTAGGCGGCGCGGCGCCAGCGGTCGCCGCGGTGATCGAGGAAATTCGCCGTGGGCCGGTGCACGCCCGGGTTGACGATTTGAAGCTAGAGGATTGCGACGAAGTTGATGTCGATGCAGATTCGGATTTTACGATTCGCTAATGGCGGCCACGCATAACTTGATCGCTTAAGGTGCAGCGGAACCCGGGTTAATCATGCTGCAATCTTGCCTGCACCAAAATCCGATCCTGAGCGTCTACTTCAACCACAAAATCTATCGGCCGGCAGCACACCTCGCAATCTTCGACATATTCCTGCAAGTCTACCGAGGCATCGACCAGCAGGCTGAATTCCTCCCAGCAATAGGGGCACTGTACCTTGGTTTCGATCAGTTGATTAATCATCGTTCCGGGGAAAGACGCAGAATACGACCACTGTCGGTGGATAAGTAAATCAAGCCCTCGGGGCCTTGCAATAGCGCACGGATACGTTCTCCCAAGTCTTCGAACAGGCGTTCTTCGCCGATTGCCCGGCCCGATTTCGATAGGCTAATTCGATTTAAATGCCTCAGTTTTAGGGCTCCGGCAAATAGATTTCCTTGCCATTCGGGAAAGGCTTCGCCGCGATACATCATCAGGCTGCCGGGGGCGATGGATGGGATATAAACCTTGCGCGGCGGCTCTATGCCGGGCTTCTCGGTGCCTTCGCCGATCGACACGGGTCCCCAGTATTCCTTGCCGTGGCTGACAACCGGCCAACCGTAATTACGTCCTTTCAAAATCAGATTGATTTCGTCACCGCCCCGCGGGCCGTGTTCTATCGACCATAGACGTCGCGTTTCCCGGTCAAACAGCAAACCCTGCGGATTACGGTGACCGTAGCTCCAGATTTCATCACGCGCTTGCGGGTCGCCAACGAAAGGATTGTCGCGCGGTACGCTCCCATCCAGATTGAGACGTATGATCGCGCCGATATGATTGCCCAGGTCCTGTGCCAGGTCGCGCCTGTCGCGATCACCGATCCCGAAAAACACATGTCCCTCGTCATCGAAGGCAATCCGGCTACCGAAATGACGCCCCGTATCGGTGGCGGAATCGGTGACCAACAGGTCTTGCCAGTCGGCGAGTCGGGTCTGTTGCAAGCGTGCGCGCGCCAGCGTGGTTGCGGCCTCTGACTTTGAGGGCTTGCTGTAGGTGAAATAAATCCAGCCATCGTCGGCATAGTTGGGTCCGGCGGCGACATCGAGCATGCCGCCCTGACCTCGGGCGACAACCCGGGGAGCACCCCGCAGATCAAGCAGTCGATTGGTATCGAGATGTAGCAAGCGCAGCTTACCGCTGCGCTCGGCCAGCAACAGTCGTTTGGCTCCCAGGAACGTCATGCCCCAGGGCACGCCAAGGCCGTCATGCAGTTGATCGAGCCTGATCCCCGGGTAGCCCTGTTCTATTTGACGATACTGCTGGGCCGCGAGCGGCGTCAGCGCAAACCCGATAGTCAGCAGTAAAATTAACCTCGATATCGGTCTGATTAGCGTAAACATGGCTTTACAGTACAAAAGCTGCACGCATAATACCAGAGCGAATGTGCCACGGATTCCAGCAAATTGAATATATTATGCCATGCGGAAAGATGACTCGCCGATAACCACCGATCTGGTTTTAATCGGCGGCGGTCACAGTCATTTATTCGTACTGAAGAATTTTGCGATGCATCCGCTTGCGGGGGTTCGACTTACGCTGATCAGCCGGGATGTGCATACCCCTTATTCGGGAATGTTGCCGGGTTTTATCGCCGGGCATTATAGCTACGACGAAGCGCATATCGATTTGTTGCCGTTGGCGCGCTACGCCGGAGCCGGTTTTATTCACGACGAAATAATTGGTCTCGACGCCGATCTGAGGCGGCTGAAATTCGCCCATCGTCCGGCGCTCGACTACGACCTGCTTTCGATCAACATTGGTTCGCGACCCGCGAGCCCGCCGGCGGTTGCAGCCGATATACACCAGTTTGCAGTCAAGCCGGTCGATCGTTTTATAGAATCCTGGGCCAGACTCGAACGGCATTTGCTGGCGAGCGACGAGGATTTTCACCTGGCCATCATCGGCGGCGGTGCCGGGGGCGTCGAGCTAGCCCTGTCGCTGGACTATCGCGCGCGGCAACTACAGGCGGGGGGCAGCAGGCTCAGGCTATCTATCGTCACCGACCGGGAGCAGCTGTTGCCGGGCCATAACGCGCGAGTCAGGCGCATCTTCGACAGGATACTCGAACAGCGCGCGATCCGGGTGATTTATAACTGCGCGGTCACCGGTTTCAAGGACGGTTTATTGCAGGCGGGGCAGGCCACGGCGTTAACCAGCGATGCCGCGATCTGGGCCACTCATGCCGCGCCGGCCGGCTGGTTGCGCGAATCCGGGTTGCAACTCGACGACAAGGGTTTTATCGCGGTCAATCCCTGTCTGCAAAGCGAATCTCACGCCGACGTTTTTGCCGCCGGCGACATCGCCGCGGTCGGCGCATTTCCACGACCCAAATCCGGAGTGTTCGCAGTGCGTCAGGGATTGCCGCTGGCGCGCAATTTGAAACGTCGGCTGCGTGGTCAAACCCTCAAACCCTTTAAGCCACAGCGGCAGTTTCTGTCGTTGGTATCGAGCGGCGAGCGCCACGCGGTTGCCAGCCGTGGGCCCTGGGCACTGCAGGGTAAGTGGTGCTGGCGGTTGAAAGACCGTATCGATCGTAAGTTCATGTCTCGTTTTTCCGAATTCCCCGCGCTGCCGCTGAGCGAGAGCGAAGAGCTGGAGCCGATGCGCTGCGGTGGTTGCGGTTCCAAGGTCGGCAGCGATATCCTCGAATCGGTGCTGGCTCAGATTGGCCGGCAATACGCCGGCGCGCAAGACGACGGGTTTGAACACGCCGATGACGCTGCCCTGATTCGGGTTCCGCCGGGCAGGGAAATGATTCAATCGGTCGATCATTTTCGCAGTTTCGTCGACGACCCATTTCTGTTCGGTCGCATCGCGGCCAATCACGCGCTCGGTGATTTGTTTGCCATGGGGGTCGATGCCCACAGCGCGATGGTGATCGCCAATGTGGCATTTGCCAGCGAAGCGAAGCAGGCTCGGGACCTGTATCAGCTGATGAGCGGTGTCGTCGAGACGCTGGCGCAACATGACACGATACTGGTCGGAGGACATAGCGGGGAAGCCGCCGAAATGAGTTGCGGATTGAGCGTCAACGGCTTTGCCCGACACGAATCCTTGATGCTGAAGCTGGGAATGCGGCCCGGCGACCTGCTGATTTTGACCAAAGCCCTGGGCAGCGGCGTCCTGTTTGCGGCCCAGATGCGCGGCGCGGCGCGCGGCGCCTGGATCGATACGGCGCTCGAACAAATGCTGGTTTCGAGCCGTGATGCCTCGCGCTGTCTGCAACGCCACCAGGCCGGGGCCTGTACCGACGTTACCGGGTTTGGACTCGCCGGGCACCTGTTCGAGCTGGCGCGCGCCTCCGCCTGTGGGGTCGAGATATTTATCGATCGCTTGGCGCTTTACCCGGGGGCCGCCGAACTGGCGCGACGCGGGATCCATAGTTCCTTGCAGCCGCAGAATATCCGCATCCGTCACAGTATTCGCGACCAATACGGTCTGGCGCAGCATGCCGCCTACCCGCTGCTGTTCGATCCGCAAACCGCCGGCGGTTTGCTGGCGAGTCTGAACCCTGAATGCGCCCGGCAATGCCTGCAGCAATTGCGCGAACTGGGTTATACCGAGGCGCGCATAATCGGGCGCGTGGTCGAGTCCGACCCAGCCGATCCGCCGCTGCGACTGGTCAAGGTCTGAGTTCGAGCAGGCCCGATTCCTGAATTACCCGGGCGCATGCAGCCTCGCCGTGCGGCGCCATCAGATGCGCACCCGCGCAGCCCTCGATTTCGGAAAAACCCTGTAACAGTTCGGCGCAGACGGCGCGGCCCTCGGCCTTCTGGTCTTGCGCGCCTTCGAGGCGCTCGATAATGCGCTCGGGGACATGCACACCATACAGGTTGTCATTCATCCAGCGCGCCGACTTCGCCGACGCCAGCGGGCCGATACCAATCAGGAAATATGCCTGCTCGGTAAAGCCGCCGTCGACCAGCGCTTGACAGTAGGTCCTGACCTTATCCAGTTCGAAACAATATTGAGTTTGGAAAAACTGGGCGCCGTTGTCGATCTTGGCCTGCAGCCGCGCCGCCGGCCAATTGTCGCCGGGTTCGGCGGGCATCTCCGCGGCACCGAGGAAAAGCACGGGCGGGGGGACGATCGGACGGCCCGACGGATAGCTGCCTTGATCCCGCATGGCGCGCATCTGGCGCATCAATTCACCGCTATCGACTTCGAATACTTCTGCCGCTTCCGGCTGATCGCCGGCCATCATTTTGTCGCCGGTCAGGCATAGGAAATTATGTATGCCCAGTGCCGAGGCTCCGACCACATCACCCTGCAGCGCGAGGCGGTTACGATCGCGGGTAGTCATCTGCAACACCGCTTCGATCCCGTTTTGTTGCATGATGGCGGCGGCGGCAAGGGCGGACATATGCACGCGCGCGCTGGCGCCGTCGGTTACGTTGACCGCGTCCGCCAGGCCCTCGAGGCAAGCCACGCGATCGATAACCGCTTGCGCTGACGCCGCATCGGGCGGAGAAGTCTCGGCCGTCATGGCAAAATGGCCGGCCTGTAATACTTGTGCAAGCTTGCTGGGAGCTGATTGAGTCATGCCACTTTCCTGGAGGGTTGAGTCGGTCAGGCTGTTGAATGCGGTTCGGCATGCTTGAGCGCGTCGGCGATCAGGTAGGCCAGTTCAAGCACCTGATCGGCGTTCAGCCGCGGATCGCAACTGGTGAGATAGCGGGTCGCGAGATCGGAATCCGTAATGGCATAGGCGCCGCCGGTGCATTCGGTGACGTGTTCGCCGGTCATCTCCAGATGGATGCCGCCAGGATAGGTGCCTTCCGCCTGGTGTACCGCAAAAAATTGCTGCAGCTCACGCAGGATGTCGTCGAATTGACGGGTTTTGAATCCGCTGCTGGATTTGAAGGTATTGGCGTGCATCGGATCGGACGACCAGACCACGTTGTAACCCTGCTTTTGCACCGCGCGGATCAATCCCGGCAGCGTTTCGGGTAACTTGTCGGCACCCATGCGCGTAATCAGTGTCAAGCGCCCGGCTTCGTTGTCGGGATTGAGCGCTTCGATCAGGCGCAGTAAGTCGTCCGCGCGAATGGAAGGTCCGATTTTCACGCCGACCGGATTTTCGATTTGCCGGAAAAACTCGACATGTGCGTGATCGAGCTGGCGCGTGCGCTCGCCGATCCAGACAAAATGCGCCGAACAGTTATAACATTTGCCGGTGAACGAATCGATGCGCGAAAGCGCCTCTTCATAGTTGAGCAAAAGGGCCTCGTGCGAGGTAAACAACTGCGTTTCGCGAATCGACGGCGCGGTTTGTGAAGTGATGCCGCAGACTTCCATGAAAGCCAGCGCATCTTCGATGCGTTTCGACATTTTTCGATAGCGCTCCTTGCTGGGGCTGGCCTCGACGAAGCTCAGATTCCAGCGATGCACCTGGTGCAGATCGGCTAGCCCTCCCTGGGCGAAGGCGCGTAGCAGATTGAGCGTCGATGCGCTTTGATGGTATGCCAGTAGCATGCGTTCCGGGTCGGGCACTCTGGCGGCCGGGTCAGCGTCTGACGCGTGGATAATATCGCCGCGAAAGCTGGGCAGCGATACGCCGTCGATTTCTTCGAATTCGGCCGATCGCGGTTTGGCAAACTGGCCCGCGGTGCGGGCGATCTTGGTTACCGGCCGGCGGCCGGCAAAGGTCAATACGATCGCCATTTGCAACAATACCTTGAAAGTATCGCGAATCTTGTTGGCGCTGAATTCGGCGAAGGACTCCGCGCAATCGCCGCCTTGCAATAGGAAACCTTCCCCCGCGGCCACCTGCGCCAGGTTTTTCTTGAGGTCGCGGATTTCCTGTGCGAATACCAGCGGCGGCAGGGCGCGCAGACGCTGTTCCACCCGTTGCAGGGCATCGTAATCAGGGTACACGGGCTGTTGTTTTATCGGAAATTCGCGCCAGCTCGAGGGCAGGGCGTCGCTGGAATTGCTAGCGTCAATCGGCATGGTGTTCAGGTGGTTGCGGGAAACTGTGCAAAATGCCTGAAATCGAGCCGAAAGGCCAGCAAAAACAACCTGGTCGGCATCTGTCGGCCGGTTCCGCGATATGCATACCCTGGAAAACAGTGATAGTATTACGCATCGCTAGCGGGGTAAGGTCTAATTCCCGCAGCTTGCATAAAACCAAAACAAAATATGAGAGAGTGACACATGAATAAAGTAATCATTGCTTCAACCCTGCTGGCGCTGTCCACACCCGTTGTAGCTGAGGATGTCAAGGTCGGGGTGGTACTTGGGTTTACCGGACCGATCGAATCGTTAACCCCGGCAATGGCTTCGGGCGCCGAATTGGCGCTGTCCGAGGCTACCAAGACGGGTAACTTTCTGGGCGGTAAATCCGTTGTCAGCGTGCGGGCCGATTCGACTTGTATCGATGCGGCGGCGGCTTCATCGGCCGCCGAACGCCTGATCACCGCCGACGGCGTGGTCGCCATCATGGGCGCTGATTGTTCGGGCGTAACCACCGCTATCGCCAATAATGTCGCGGTCCCCAATGGTGTGGTCATGGTATCCCCTTCGGCGACTTCTCCGGCGCTGTCGACCATTAACGACAAGGGTTTCTTCCACCGAACCGCGCCCTCCGATGCGCGCCAGGGACAGGTTTTAGCCGACGTCCTTGACGGCAGGGGTATCAACGAAGTTGCGGTAACCTATACCAATAACGACTATGGCAAGGGTCTGGCGGAATCTTTCGCGGCGGCCTTCAAGGCCAAGGGCGGCAAGATTTCGATCAGCGCAGCCCATGAAGACGGCAAAGCCGATTATTCGGCCGAAGTCGGCGCATTGTCGGCCTCCGGTTCGAAGCATCTGGCGGTGTTCGGTTACGTCGACCAGGGCGGTAAGGGCATCATCCAGGCTTCTATCGATGCCGATGCATTTGAAAGCTTTGTCCTTGCGGACGGCATGGTCGGCGACTCGCTGCTGGCGGCCATCGGCTCCGACCTCGATGGCTCGATAGCCACCCTACCGGGCGGTTCGGCCGGCGCCGATGCATTCATGAAGTTTGCCAAGGGTATGGGCATCCCTCACGATGGACCCTTTGTGCCGGAGTCCTATGACGCCGCGGCATTAATCGTGCTGGCAATGCAGGCCGCGGGTTCGGCGGATCGCGCCGCGCTGCAATCGAAGATGATGATGGTAGCGAACGCCCCAGGCAAGAAAATCGGACCCGGGGAACTGGATAAGGCATTGAAAATTATTGCCGCCGGCGGTGATGTCGACTACCAGGGCGCTACCAATGTCGAATTTAATGACGTCGGTGAGGTTTTTGGTTCATACAAGGAACTGGAGATCGGCAACGGTAAGTGGAATACGATTAAAGTTCACTAGCCAAACAGTGAGTCATAAAAAGCCCGGCGTCGTCACGGCGTCGGGCTTTTTACGGCAGAAGTTTAATACGCCCCACGGGTCCGCTGCTGCTAGTCCTTGTTCCCGCGCCGCCTGACGACCTCCGGCAGGATTCCACCCGGGCTGAAACGCAGCACCAGTAACAATACCAGGCCCATGAAAAACAGCCGCATATGCTGGGCATTTTCGATCAGGTGCAGACGCAGAGCGTTGCTCTCATCGAGCCAGCCGGTTCCTGCTTCCATCAGCCAGACGCCCACGGGTTCGGCTTCGATCCACACCAGCCAGATCAAAAACCCGCCCAACACCGATCCCATGTTGTTGCCCGATCCGCCGACGATCACCATCACCCAGATCAGAAACGTGAAACGCAGCGGCTGGTAGGAAGTCGGCGTGAACTGCCCGTCCAGCGTTGTCAGCATCGCACCACCGATACCAATGACGGCCGATCCGATGATGAAAATCTCGAGATGACGCCGGGTCACGTTTTTACCCATGGCGGCGGCGGCCACCTCGTTGTCGCGAATGGCGCGCATCATGCGTCCCCAAGGCGAGTTTAATGCGCGCACGCTCAGCAACAGGATAATGCACAGGACGCCGGCGAACAGGCCGCTGTAACAAACCTTGACGAAAATACTGGAAGTGTCGATGACAAACTGCTTCAGCGCCTGTTGTTGCGCGCCTGCTTCCAGGCTCGCCAAGGATCCGCGGTGCCACCAGTGCACAAAGTCGATAAACCAGGCACTCGATTGCAGATCGATTTCATAGGGTACCGGCCGTGCCAGCCCGGTGACGTTTTTAACCCCGCGCGTGAGCCAGTCTTCGTTTTTGAGCACGGCAATTATGATTTCCGAAATGCCTAGCGTCGCGATTGCGAGGTAGTCGGCGCGCAGGCCGAGCGCTACCTTGCCGATGAACCAGGCGATACCGGCGGCAACCAGACCTCCGACCAGCCAGGAAAAAATAATCGGTAAACCCATACCGCCGAGAAATCCGGTCTTGGCCGGTTCGACCGCCTCGATCGATGCAATCGCCGGATCGAGAAAATTCCTGGTCAGAAATAGACCGGCAACGATAATCAGCGTCATTGCGAGGTTTCGGTTGCGCCCGGGCGTGAGTTTGCGATAGCAGAAAATCGCTGCCGCGACGGTGCCGCCAAAACAGATCGCGGCAATTAACAGGTTGCTCCAACCGGCTTGCCAGGCCTCTTCGATCGGGGCCCTTGAGACCAGCACCGCGCTCATGCCGCCGAGCGCGGCAAATCCCATGACGCCCACATTGAGTAATCCGGCATAACCCCACTGCATGTTGACCCCGAGCGCCATGACCGCCGATATCAGGCACAGGTTGAGAATACCGAGCGCTACGTTCCACGATTGGGCGAATCCGATGATCAACAACAGCAGGGCGATTGCGGCGAAGGCCAGCTGGGTTTTGCGGGTGTTGTTCATAATACCTTGCCCCTTAGTATCCCGGTGGGTCTTACCAGCAGCACCAGCACCAGGATGACGAACGACACCGCGAACTTGTAGTCGGTGGAGAGCAATTGCATCAATCCGTCGGGCTCCAGGCTTTGCGGCAACAGGTAGATGAACACCTTTTTGTAGGCATAGGTCACCATGACCTCGGAAAAAGCGATCACGTAACCACCCAGGATCGCACCGATTGGATTGCCGATGCCGCCGACGATAGCGGCAGCGAACATGGGTAACAATAATTGTAAATAGGTAAACGGCTTGAAACTCTTGTCGAGGCCGTAGAGAGTGCCGGCAATGGTTGCCAGAATCGCGGTGATAATCCAGGTGACCAGCACTATCCGGTCCGGGTTGACGCCGGATAGTAGCGCCAGATCCTCGTTATCCGAGTAGGCGCGCATGGCTTTGCCGGTGCGGGTTTTTTGCAGAAACCAAAACAACAGGGCGACCAGAATGATCGCGACGACAATGGTCAATCCCTGCGATACCTTGATGCTCAAACCTTCGGCCAGGCCGGTCGAGGCCTTGAAATCCCGCGCGCGCACGATAAAGCGCTCGCCGTCGAGAAAGCGTTGGTCGTTGGGGCCGATAACGAAACGCACGATACCGTTGGTCATGAACATGACGCCCATCGAGGCGATCATGAAGGTCACCGGGACGGCTTTGTGATGCCGGTAGTAGCGATACACGGTTTTGTCGGTGATCACCAGCAGTATCACGGTTGCCAGAATTCCGGCCGGGAGCGCCAGCAGGGCGGTGGGTAAGGGACCCGGGCTAATCCCCTTCGATTGCAGCCACCAGGTCACCAGGATGGTAATCATGGTGCCGAAGGCCATGGTATCGCCATGGGCGAAATTGGCGAAGCGCAGGATACCGAATACCAGGGTAATGCCGAGCGCGCCGAGCGCGAGCTGCGAGCCGTAGGACAATCCCGGGACGACGATAAAATTGAGCAGCAGGACCACGGAGCTGATGATATCGGTTGCCGTTTCCATTCAACCTCCGAGGAAAGATCGTCTGACTTCGGGATCGGCCAGCAAGGCCTCGCCGGTGTCGGTGTGCCGATTTTCGCCGATCACCAGCACGTATCCGCGGTCGGCGATATGCAAGGCCTGGCGTGCATTCTGCTCGACCATCAAAATAGCAACCCCGGTCTGGCGTACCTCGAGGATGCGGTCAAACAATTCATCCATTACGATCGGTGAAACCCCGGCGGTCGGTTCATCCAGCATCAGCACCGCCGGTTGCGACATCAGCGCCCGCCCTACCGCCACCTGCTGGCGTTGTCCGCCGGAGAGTTCGCCGGCGCGCTGATCTTTCTTCTGCGCCAGAATCGGAAACAATTCATAAATCTGCTCGACCGTGGCGTCGATATCGTCGTCGCGCAGGAAGGCGCCCATTTCCAGATTTTCGTAAACGGTCATGCTGGTAAATACGTTATTGGTCTGCGGCACGAAGGCGATGCCCTCGGCAATTCGATCCTGTGGTGACAGCCCGGAAATATCCTTACCGCGAAAGGTAATTTCACCCTGCTTCAAGTCAAGCATGCCGAGCAGGGCCTTCATCGCGGTCGACTTGCCGGCGCCGTTGGGCCCGACGATAACCGCGATTTCGCCTTCATCGACCTCGATGCTGCAGCCTTTCAGAATATCCGCTCCACCGTAACCGCCAACCATATCGAGACCGCTTAAAAAACTCATGCTACGGTTTCCTTGTTTTTCAAACCGCGCCCCAGATAAGCCTCGATCACTTCTTCATTGTTTTTGACTTCTTCGGCGGTGCCCTGGGCGAGTACCGCGCCTTCGGCCATGCAGATTACCGGGTCACACATTCTCCCGATAAAATCCATGTCGTGTTCGATCATGCAGAAGGTATAGTTTTTTTCCCGG
Organism: Olavius algarvensis Gamma 3 endosymbiont; assembly: GCA_001735895.1. Classification (GTDB taxonomy): domain Bacteria; phylum Pseudomonadota; class Gammaproteobacteria. The sequence continues at coordinate 1,062,550 of DS021198.1, forward strand.
TTGAGCTTGATGATCGCATCGCCGATTTCGCGCAACAAAGTGCGATTCACGCCGGCGCCGACTTCGTCGAGAAAGACGATTTTGGCGTCCACCATCATTGTGCGGCCCAGTTCCAGCAGTTTTTTTTGTCCACCGGACAGATTGCCGGCGATTTCATTGGCAACATGGCCCATATTTAGGAAATCGATTACTTCCCAGGCGCGTTGGGTAATTCTGTCTTCCTCCGCCGCAACCTGTCGACGTCGAAACCAGGCGTTGATGAGGTTCTCTCCCGATTGTTGCGCCGGCACCATCATCAGGTTCTCGACCACCGACAGGCGGCTGAACTCATGCGCAATCTGGAACGTCCGCAGCATTCCCTTGCTGAACAACTGGTGCGGTTTCAAGCCGGTAATATCCTGATCGTCGAGAAACACCCGGCCCGCAGTGGGTGTATAAAGCCCGGCGATCGTATTGAAGAGGGTCGTCTTGCCGGCGCCGTTGGGCCCGATCAAGCCGGTGATGGATCCTGCGGCAATCTCGAGCGAGACATGATCGACCGCCTTCAAGCCGCCAAAATGCTTGGAGACATCTTCAACGCGGATCATAAATACGATGCTTAGAAAGCGAAACGGGCAAAATGCAATCTTGTTATTTGTATGGCCGGAGTATGGTAGCGAATTCGACGTCTAAACGCGAAATATATCAATCCTTTTAAAGCGGTTGCGGCCCACCGCTTTTTTCCAGGTGGCAACGGGTAGCTGTAACTAAATGCAACTACACTGTCACCGGGTTAATAGTATTTCAGAAATCTGGGAGTGCGTGGGCGACCGGTGAGCGCTACTTCGGTGAAATAAAAGCGCTTCGCCCGCTGCGATCATTTGGCCTCGATTTTTAACGCATCGAGCGCATCGAGTATCGGTATGACGTAATTGATATTTTTCGAGCCGCCATCCTTGGTAAATATGCCGGCCACTGTGATTCCGATGACGTTACCCGAGCTATTAAATACAGGTCCGCCCGAGTTACCGGGATTAATCGCAGCATCGGTCTGATAATAGTTTCTCTTGTCCAGCACTCTCCTCGCAGAAATTATGCCTCGGCTGATGGAAAAATCGAGTCGCTCGTCAAGCGGCGTGCCGACAACATAGATTTCTTCGCCCAGGCTAACCTCGTTAGCATCGATATGCACGGGTTCGGAATCAAAGCGACGTTCGAGTTTGAGTAAGGCCACATCCCTGCCGGGGCTACTGCGCATTACCACGGCGCGCTGTTCCTTGCCATCCATGATAACTATAACCTCCCGATTCTCTGCAACCACATGATGGTTGGTTAAAACATAACCCGGGTTGGAGATCACGAAACCACTGCCATGCCCGCCCGCGGTTCTTATGGTCACCGAGGCTTTTTCGATTTTACCGGTTTTGCTGACGAATTTCGTATTCGGATTTCCATGAACGATGTTCATGTCCATTATACTGCCACCCAGGTCGGAGAAACCCGCATCGAGCGTCGGGCTTGCCAGCAGAATATCGATAAACTCCTGTTGCGCGAGTAAATGCTCGGTGGCCTGGCGAAAAGCCAGTGACGCACTAACGGCTGCGCCACTAAATCTTGGCGACTTTCTGAAGCGGTCGTCCAGGCCTTCCGATGTGGTTTTAAAGATGACCTTGCGGGCCAGATTATCGAATACCGTCCACTCGACTTTCAGGTAAGTAGAATTTTGGGTGAAAGTGTGCAGGTCGGGGGAGCTTCTGCTGCCGCAATGCGATAGTCGAATATCGGTAACTACAGCCGCTAGACTTAAATCGATACTTGTGTTTTTCTGCAAGGCAAAGGTTTTGTCGGCCGGGATAGCATAGCCATTGTCTTCAAAGACTTCGTTGAAAGGTTTACTGAAATCAACTTGCTTGACAATGTAATTTGCGTTATGAAGCGTCAGGTCGCCTGCTTGAATGCAGGGTAAAGCCGATGCCGGGGGATTATCGCTTTTCCGTAATCGATCAACCTTTCGCCCGGCTTCCCGTGTGTATTTATAGGTCTTGCCGAGCGCATCTTTGTCGTCAGGGTTTCCCTTGTATTCAATCGAAAGGTGCTCTAACACAACGGTCTTGGCATCGCCCGTAATGGAATTTTTAATCGGCTCAAGTTTTGCTACGGCAGGTAATTTAGATGCCGACCTGGTTGTTTTAGGCGTGATCTCGACAACTTCGGGTTGCGCTTTTAATTGCTTGGGAGGTTTGTCGGTGAAATGCACCTTGCCATTTTCGTCTACCCATTTATATACCTTAGCGATAGTTGCAGGCGTGGCGAAAACTGCCGAGATCATCAACGCGATCAAGGAATAACGCTTCATCTTATTCATATCTAACCAATCCTCTGCACCGGCTCACACCGGGATATCGCAAAATTAACCCGAACCTGCCGGGGGTTGCTTCGAGTATAGTTAATTCATGGTATTTTTTAGCGCTGTGTTACGGAGAGTTTGTCAATCGTAGGTTAAGTAATCGGGCAAGAGTGATTAATCTATAAATTTTATTTATATTAAAGGCATTCAAATAAAATAAACTTATTAAGAGGTTTTGTGCCCTGATTAATAATTTTGTTTTGCATCGAATCTGGCATCTAGCCACACTAGAGGCCTGTTCAATCAAAACTCAGGTACTGCAGATGGCGGCAAACCCGGCCCGAAAACGCGAAGTCAAATCGACCACCTGCTACATGTGTGCCTGTCGCTGCGGCATTAATGTAACCGTCGAAGACGGCGAGGTGCGTTTTATCCAGGGTAATCCCGCGCACCCGATCAACCAGGGTGTGCTTTGCGCCAAGGGCGCATCCGGAATCATGAAACAGTACTCACCGGCACGACTAACCAGGCCGCTGCGGCGCAAGGCCGGCGCGGAACGCGGCAATTCGGAATTCGAGGAGATTTCCTGGGAACAGGCATTTAGCGCGATCGGCGAGCGGCTGCAGCATATCCGGGATACCGATCCCAAGAAGTTTGCGCTCTATACCGGCCGCGATCAGATGCAAGCGCTGACCGGCCTTTTCGCCAAGCAGTTCGGCACCCCTAACTATGCCGCGCATGGCGGTTTTTGTTCGGTCAATATGGCCGCCGGCCTGATCTATCCATCGGCGGCTCTTTCTGGGAGTTCGGCGGACCCGACCTCGAACGTTCACGCCTGTTCGTCATGCTCGGCACCGCCGAAGACCATCATTCGAATCCGATGAAAATCGCGCTGGCAAAGTTCAAACGCAATGGCGGCAAGTTTATCGCGATCAATCCGGTACGCAGCGGCTATGCCGCGATTGCCGACGAATGGGTTCCGATCAAACCCGGCACCGATGGCGCGCTGTTGCTTGCCATTATTCATGAGATCATTGAACTCGGCCTGTATGACCGCGAATTCCTGCTGCAATACACCAATTCTCCCGATCTGGTAAATGCCAATCCGGACAGCGATGAATGCGGTCTGTTTCTGCGCTCCGAGGTCCAAATCGAGGAAACCTGTATCGATCCGGCCAACAAAATGTGGTGGGATCGTCATCTCGATCAGGCCGTCAATGCCTATAGCGACGAGGCCGATCCGAGGTTGATGGGGGAATTCAGGCTCGATGACGGCGCCGCCGTGAAACCCGCATTTCAGTTGCTCAAGGAACGGGTCGAAAACTACACTCCGGAGTGGGCCGCAGGCATTACCGGGATCGACGTGGACACGATCCGCCGCCTGGCGCATGAAATGGGTATTACCGCGCGCGACGAAAAAATCGAATTACCGTTTCCCTGGACCGACGCCTGGGGTAAGGAACACGAATCGATTACCGGGAATCCGGTGTCGTTTCACGCCATGCGGGGTCTCGCCGCGCACTCCAATGGCTTCCAGACGATTCGTGCCCTGGGTATTTTGATGACGATACTCGGCACCATCGATCGTCCCGGCGGATTTCGCCACAAGGCGCCTTTCCCGCGTCCGATTCCACCCTGCGCCAAGCCGCCGAACGATCCCGCCGCAGTGCAGCCCGGCGCACCGCTGGAAGGCATGCCGCTGGGATTCCCGGCCGCGCCCGAAGATCTGTTCGTCGACGCCGAGGGCCAACCGGTCAGGCTCGACAAAGGCTTTTCCTGGGAGTACCCGCTGTCGGTTCATGGTCTGATGCACAACGCCATCACCAACGCCTGGCGCGGCGATCCCTATCCGATCGATACGCTGCTGCTGTTTATGGCGAACATGGCTTGGAATTCGTCGATGAATACCGAGCGGGTGCGCGAAATGCTGGTCGATAAAAATGACGATGGCGAGTACAAGATTCCGTTTCTTATCGTTTGCGATGCTTATCATTCCGAAACCATCGCCTTCGCCGATATCGTACTGCCCGATACCTCTTATCTCGAGCGTTACGACGCCATGTCGATGCTGGACCGGCCGATATCCGAATTCGAGGGACCGGTCGACTCGGTGCGCGTGCCCGTGGTGCCGCCGAAGGGCGAGTGCCGGCCGTTCCAGGATGTGCTGGTGGAACTGGCGACGCGGCTCAAACTGCCGCGCTTCATGAATCTCGACGGCAGCCGCAGGTTCAAGGATTACAAGGATCTGGTGATCAACTATGAAACCGAGCCCGGCTCGGGCATCGGCTTTCTCGCCGGCTGGCGCGGCAAGGGCGGAGAAAAATTCATGCGCGGAGAGCCCAATCCCAATCAATGGGAAATGTATGCCAAAAACAATTGCGTCTACCAGCACGAGCTGCCCAAACCGTTCCAGTACATGCGCAACTGGAACCGCGGCTACCTGCACTGGGCGCAGGATCATGGCTTGATCCGTTACACCGATCCGGTCAATCTGCATCTTTACTCGGAAGTATTGCAGCGTTTCCGGCTCGCCGCCGAGGGTAAGCGCCCGGGGCGGCAACCGCCCGACCACCTGCGCGCACGGGTGCGCACCCATTTCGATCCCTTGCCGTTTTATGCCGAACCGCTGGAAACCCAGAGTATCGACAAGCACAAGTACCCGCTGAACGCGATTACGCAGCGGCCGATGGCGATGTACCATTCCTGGGACTCGCAAAACGCATGGTTGCGCCAGATTCACGCGCACAATTACCTGTTTGTCAGTCCGCGCGTCGGCGCGCTCAACGGCTTCGACGACGGCGACTGGATATGGGTCGAATCGGAACATGGCAGGGTTCGCTGCATGTGCCGTTTCAGCGAGGCGGTGGAGCCGGGCACGGTCTGGACCTGGAACGCGATCGGCAAGGCCGCCGGCGCCTGGGGTCTGGATAAAAAAGCCAACGAATCGCAAAAAGGCTTTTTGCTCAATCATTTAATCAGCGAAGAGATCCCGGCCGAGAACGGCGGCTATCGTTTTTCCAATTCGGACCCGATCACCGGTCAGGCCGCTTGGTACGACGTCCGCGTGCGCGTCTACAAGGCGGATGCGGGCGAGCCCGCAACGACTTCGCCGCAATTTACCGCGCAGCCGCGAGTCCCCGGGATGGAAGCGGCGCGCGGCAAATGGCAAGCGTTTGTCAGAGGGTTGGCCAAATGACGCAACTCGCCCTGGTAATAGACCTGAATACCTGCGTCGGCTGTCACGCCTGCGTCACCAGTTGCAAGGAATGGAATACTTCGGGCGAGGCCGGCCCGATGGTCGATCGAAATCCTTACGCGGCCGAACCTACCGGCACCTTTTTCAATCGCGTGCAATCCTTCGAGGTGGGCGAGTTTCCCCATACCCAGACGGTGCACTTCCCGAAATCCTGCCTGCATTGCGAAGATCCGCCCTGCGTACCGGTTTGTCCCACCGGCGCCAGCTATAAACGCCCCGAAGACGGCATCGTGCTGGTTGATTATGACAAGTGTATCGGCTGCGAGTACTGTTCCTGGGCCTGTCCCTACGGTGCGCGTGAAATCGACGAGCAACAAAAGGTGATGAAGAAGTGCACGCTGTGCGTCGATCGAATATACGACCAGTCGCTGCCGGCAGATTCTGTTGAAAAACTCGGTTATTAAATGGCCGATTTCCGCGCACCAAATCACGGCGATGATTGGATCACTTCGGTAATCCACATTTTTCGTGGATTTTGTTCTGGTTTAGTTGCTTTTGATCGGATTTAGCATAAAGCAGGCGCACCTATCCTGTAATCACGCGGTTTAAATCGTTGTTGCGCCAACTTCTTCAGGTTTTGCGCTGTGGCTGCCAGTAAAAATTCGTCATGTGCGCCAGTGATACCGCGCAATCGTAAACGGTCAAAGTTCATTACTCGCTTAAGATGGGCGAACAGCACTTCAACCTTTTTTCTGTCTTTCCTGGATTGTAAATATTCCGTGGTCTCGCAAATATCCCTGGCAACGTCACGAGATGATTCATAGATACTACGGGCGATCTTTCTGTGGCTAGTATTCGGACAGCACCGGGATTTAAGTTCGCAGGTTTTACAGTCATGCTGACTTGAGCGATAGATAATCGTGTTGGCTTTGGTAACGGGTGAACGCGGTTTTTTGAATGGGCGATTTCTGCATCTCAGTAGCTTGTTCGCCGGGCAATAATAACAATCGGCTTCGTTATCCCAGGTGAATGCAGCCCGACCAAACATGCCCGGTTTACCGTGAGACTTATCCCAAACCGGAATATGCGGCTCTATCTGTTTTTGCTCCACCACCCAATCCAGCATCTCCGCAGAGCCATAAGAGGTATCGGCTATGAGTCGTTCAGGTTTGATTGCCAGTTTCTCTTCGACCCGGTCAATCATGGTTCGAGTGCTACTGACCTCAGCGATTCGATAAGCCGGTGTAGGCTCGACATCCATGATGACATTGTGTTCAATATCGATCAGGTAATTGGTGCTGTAATAAAANCTG
>DS021198.1:1069595-1082866 GCA_001735895.1 Olavius algarvensis Gamma 3 endosymbiont
AAAACGTATATGCGCACGAGCCGCAAGACGTTTCGATAAATATGCAACGAATCGCCGCCAGCGGGGTTGTCGGAGCCAGTATAGAAGACTACCGCGGCGACGCGGCGCAGCCGTTTTACGATATCGAACTGGCGGTCGAGCGGGTGCAGGCCGCCAGGCAGGCAGTTGACGATCTGGCTTATCCGTTCATCCTGACTGCGCGCGCCGAGTGTTTCCTTTACGGTCACCCGCAACCGTTTGATGAAGCGATCAAGCGCCTCAATCGATACGCTGCAGCCGGAGCCGATTGCCTGTACGCACCGGGAATCCGGGATATTGAGCTGATCGCCGAACTTGTGTCAGCCGTCGATGGGCCGGTCAACGTGGTCATGGGGTTGTCCGGGTCTCCGCTGTCGGTGGCGCAGCTGCGCGCGGCCGGGGTGGGCCGCATCAGTATCGGCGGATCGCTGGCGCGCGCCACGCTGGGGCTGGTGCGGCGTGCGGCCGAGGAAATGCTCGAGCAGGGCAGTTTCGATTTCGCCAGCGGGCAGATTCCGGACCGGGAATTATGCGAATTGTTTTCAACCAGTCGACGACAGGAGTAACTCATGCAGGAGATAACTTCGCTGGAAATGCTCGAACAAGTCTATGCAGCCCCGGCCAGCGAGCGGTCGATCTGGAAGGAAATCGATCATATCAACGATTTATACCGACAGTTTATCGAGGCGTCGCCGTTCCTGATCCTGTCGACTTACGGCGCGCGCGGCGTGGATTGTTCGCCGCGCGGCGACCCGCCCGGATTTGTCCGCGTGGTGGCGCCGGATTGCATTCAAATCCCTGATCGTAAGGGTAATAATCGGCTCGATTCGATGCGCAATATCGTCGATAACGGACAGGTAGGACTCATATTTCTAATTCCAAATGTCGGTGAAACGGTTCGCGTCAGCGGCAGCGCCAAAATTCTGATCGACGAAGAACTGTGCCGCTGTTTCGCCGTCAACGGCAAACCCGCCAGCAGCGTATTGTCGATAACCGTGCATAAGGCTTACTATCAGTGTCAGAAGGCGCTGGTGCGTTCCCGCCTGTGGGATCCCGAATCCCATGTCGAGCGCGGTCAATTGCCCAGCGCCGGCCAGATGGCGCAACATTTTAGCGCGCATCATGGGCAGGAATTCGACGGCCAGGCCTATGACGAGGGTTATGGCGAGTACATGAAAAAAAACATTTACTAACAATTTTATTAACCCGGAGCTATCGATGCCGACTCGCCGTTTTATCCAATGCGATGTCTTTACCCCGCAGCCGACGCTTGGCAATGCACTGGCCGTCGTGGTCGATGGCGACGGCATGACTGAGCAGGAGATGCAGCGCCTGGCCGCCTGGACCAACCTGGCCGAGACGACATTTATGCTGCCGCCGGCAGACCCACGGGCCGACTACCGGCTACGGATTTTTTCACCGGTGCGCGAAATGCCGTTTGCGGGTCACCCCACGCTGGGGAGCTGCGCCGCCTGGCTGCATTGCGGCGGTCAGCCGCGGCAGGCAGGCCGAGTGCTACAGGAATGCGGCATCGGAATCGTTGAAATCGATATCGGCAATCCCACCCAGCCGGCATTTACCGCGCCGCCGACCCGTATTCGAGCCATGTCGGATGAAAACCGGGCGGCTATTTGCGCCGAACTCGATATTGCGGCCGATAAAATCCTGGATACGGCGGAACTCGACAATGGCCCGGTGTTCCAGGCATTACAGCTGGACTGCGCCGCATCGGTGTTGGCGCTCGATTCTTCCCGGGTTCGCTGGCCGGCATTCAAATCCATCGGTTTTATCGGCGCGCATTCGCCGGATGCCGAATGTCAATACGAAGTGCGTCATCTGGCGCCCTCGAGCGGCATGAGCGAGGACCCGATTACCGGTTCGCTCAATGCTGCGCTGGCGCACTGGATGCAGGTCGAGGGCCGGTTGCCGCAGGCGGTGAGCGTCGCCCAGGGAACCGCTATCGGCCGCCATGGGCGAGTCGCCATCGATCCGGTAGATCGGCATAATGTCAAAATTGGCGGTCAGACTCATATCCTGATCGACGGCGAAATTACACTTTAGCGCCGCGGAGACTCCGATGCTCGAACTGTGGGGACGCAGCAACGCCTACAATGTACAAAAGGTGCTCTGGATGCTGGCGGAGCTCAAGCTCGACTATCGTCATTACGAAGTTGGCGGCAATGCCGGAGAACTCGAAACCGATGATTTCCTGGCGCTGAATACGCATGCCCGGATTCCGACAATACGCGATACCGGCAATGTGGTCTGGGAATCAAACACTATCCTGCGCTACCTGGCGGCTAGTTACGGCGGCGCTGCTCTGTGGCCACAAGAACCGCTTTCGCGATCGCTGGCGGAGCGCTGGATGGACTGGGAGTTGTGCAAGCTGCAACCCGATTTCATAGACTTATTCTGGGGTTTTTACCGCACCCCGGCGGCAGCACGAGACGCCAGCGCCATCGAAGCGGCGGCGCGCCGCTGCGCGGCGCACTTCGAGCTGCTCGACCGGCATTTGCAATCGCAGCCGTATCTCGCCGGAGACGATTTTTCGCTGGGCGATATCAGCTGCGCCGTTTGCCTTTATCGCTATTTCGAAATGGGTTTTGCCGTGCCGCGACCTCGATACCTGATGCAGTGGTATCGGCGCCTGTGCCGGCGAGACGCTTATCGCAAGGTCGTGATGACTGCGTTTAGCGAACTCGAAGGTCGACTCGAATTTTAATACTTAGTGGGGAAAGATATGAAAGGAAAATGCCTCTGCGGCGCGGTCGAGTTCGAACTCAGCGGCGTCATCCCAAACCTGTACCAATGTCACTGCTCGCTGTGCCGCAAGGTCACCGGGTCCGCGGCGAATGCAGCCTTCAGAATTCGCGCCGACCGGTTCGAGTGGATTAAGGGCGAGCGACAAATTTCGGAATACGTAACCGACAGCGGTTTCAAGTCGCATTTTTGCAGCAGTTGCGGCTCGCCGCTGCCGAATCTGACCGCCAACGACAGCGCTTACTGGGTTCCGGTGGGCTTGCTCGAAGACAACGCCGAACTTGAGCTGGTGGCGCATCTTTTCGTCGCTTCGCGTGCTCCCTGGGATCGGATTGCCGACGGTGTCGTGCATTTCGACGAGATGCCCGACAGCGAGGAGTTGAACAGCTTACTGCAACGTAAAAAAGCGTTACCATGAACCCTCCTATGGTCTAGGCGCATGAAGTATCGCGTCATGCAAATTTCCGATTACGATCCTGTGATTAAGCTGTGGCGGAGCTGCGATGGTCTCAGCCTGCGTGCTGCCGATTCGCGCGCCGGCATCGAGAAATACTTGCTGCGTAACCCGGGCCTGAGTTTTGTGGCCGAGGATGGAACCGGAATCGGGGCTTCAATCATGGCCGGACACGACGGCAAACGCGGTTACATCCAGCACCTGGCAGTCGACCCGGCGCTGCGCAAGCGCGGGATTGCGACCCGGCTGATGACGCTTTGTCTCGGTGCGCTTAAAGCGCAGGGCATAGAAAAATCCCATGTGCACGTGCTGAAAGAAAATCAAGCGGGACGCAGTTACTGGTCCGGCCGCGGTTGGACCTTGCGGGCGGAAATCGAGATGTACTCTTTTATCAACGGGGATAATGAAAATACCTGAAATGGAGATCGAGATTCTGGACCCGGACGCCGCGGAGGTGCGGCAATTGATCGTCGCTTGCGACGCGTTTTATGAGGGTTTATATCCGGCCGAGAGTAATCATCTCGCAAGCAGCGCGGACTTGAAGCGCCCCGATGTTTTGTTTATCGGCGGTCGCATCGAGGGACGGCTGGTCGCCAGCGGCGCCGCCAAGATCATGCACGACGATGGCGACTATGCCGAAATCAAACGGGTTTTTGTCTGCGACCGGTGCCGGGGCAAGGGTTTGTCACGCTTAATCATGCAGTATCTCGAGACCGAAATGTGCAAGCGCGGGATTACTCTGTTGCGCCTTGAAACCGGCGTCAAACAGCCAGCGGCGCAGGGCCTGTATCGCCAGCTCGGTTACCGGGAGCGCTCGCCGTTCGGATGTTATCGCGCCGATCCCCTGAGCGTGTTTATGGAGAAGCAGATTGGTTAAGCTCACGAGCGGAAACCCATGAAAATTGCGCTGGTGGGGGATTACGATGCCTCGGTAATGGCGCATCGGGCAATCCCGCGAGCCATCGGGATTGCGGCGCGCGCGCTGGCAACCCCGGTCGAGACGACCTGGCTGCATAGCAACGAGGTCAACTCGCAGATGATCACTGGCTGCGACGCCCTGTGGTGCGTGCCTTTGAGTCCCTATGCTAATCCCGAGGCGGTAATTGCCGTGATAGCTTATGCGCGCGAGCGTGATTTGCCTTTTCTAGGAACCTGCGCCGGCTATCAGCATGCGGTGCTTGAGTATGCGCGCAACGAACTCGGTTGCGAGAATGCCGCCAGCAGCGAGGATTGCCCTACAACATCGATGCCGTTGATTTCCGCTCTGAGCTGCCGGCTAGCAGACCAGGCGGATACAATATACCTCGAGAGTGGTTCGCGGCTTGCCGAAATTTATAAAAGCGACAAGATTATCGAAGAATACAATTGCGGATTTGGCGTCAACCGGGAATACCTGCCGCTGTTTGCCGCTAGCGGACTTGATTTTTGCGCATACGACGACGCAGGCGATCCGCGCGCATTCGAAGTAAATGGCCATCGCTTTTTTATTGGAACCGCCTATCAACCGGAGCGTTCGTCGCTGCACGACAATACCCACCCGCTGATAACCGCCTTTTTGACGGCGGTGCTTTGAAACGATGATGCAGGCGGAAATGTGCAAGGTCGAGACCATGGGCAAAGGCTTCCTCGCCGTCATGGCTTGCCCTACGACCGATGCGGAGGCGTCGGCTTCGATCGCGAACATCGCGCAGCTAGGCATCAGGCAGGTTGTCTCGTTGCTGGAACCGGCCGAGGTCAGAAACCTCGGCCTCGAGGCCGAACGCCTGGAGGTCATGGCCTGCGACATGGGATTCATTTCCTTTCCGATACCCGACCTGGGGCTACCGCCCTCGATCGAAGACTTTAGCCAGATCTCGCAAATGCTGTTCACCCAGATAAGCGCCGGTATAACTACCCTGGTGCACTGCCGCGCGGGAATCGGACGCTCGGGATTGCTGGCGGCCGGCGTCCTGCTGCACACCGGCCTGGATGTCGAGCAGGCTTTCGCGCATGTTTCGCGAAAGCGCGGCATTCGGGTACCGGAAACCCCCGAACAGTACGCCTGGCTGGCCACCCATTACGCCGCTCTCACCGCCGGGAACCGAGTCGCCGGGAACCGAGTCGCCGGGAACCGAGTCGCCGGGAACCGAGTCGCCGGGAACCGAGTCGCCGGCCGAGCGCCGGCGACCGGGTGATCGCGGGCTGCCGCGGCAAGGCATGCATTGATTATTTCCGTTCGAAGTATCAGAATCCGCTGATGTTGAAACATCAGTTGCAAAAACCCGAAGTCTTTCTTTACCTGTTCGCCGCCGCGGTACCTATTAGTTTTGCCGCCTGGCAGGCGCTGATTAACAATTTTTCGATCGAACAGGTCGGTTTCACCGGTATCGAAATCGGTATTCTGCAAAGCCTGCGCGAAGTGCCGGGTTTTCTCGCTTTCGCGGTTGTCTTCCTGCTGCTGATCATGCGCGAACAAAAAATCGCTTTTATTTCGCTGTTGGCGCTCGGAATAGGTACCGCTATCACCGGATTGTTGCCATCGGTGCTGGGCCTGTACATCACTACGGTATTGATGTCGGTCGGTTATCATTATGCGGAAACCATCATGCAATCGCTGTCGCTGCAGTTGATCCCGATCGAACGTCTGCCGCAGGTGCTGGGCCGGATAATCGCGGTCGGTTCCTTTATCGGGCTGGCGGTCTTCGCGCTGCTCTACTTGCTGCTCGAAATCCTGGCGATCGACTATTTGTGGGTTTACCTGCTGTTCGGTTCGGGCACCCTGGCGATAGCGCTGCTGATGTATTACGGTTGCCCACATTTCGCGGGGGAAGCCGAGCAGCACAAAACCATGGTGTTGCGCAAACGCTACTGGCTTTATTATTTGCTGACTTTTTTATCGGGCGCGCGGCGGCAGATTTTCGTCGTGTTTGCGGGATTCCTGATGGTCGAGAAATTCGGCTTTTCCGTGGGGCATATGTCGCTGTTGTTCCTGATTAACGGCGTCTTGACGATTTACCTCGCGCCGCGCATCGGTCGGCTGGTTAGTTACTGGGGAGAAAGGCGCACGCTGACGCTCGAATATGCCGGGCTGGTTTGCATCTTCACCGCCTATGCCTTTGCCGAAAGCGTCTGGTTCGCGGCGGTGTTGTATATTCTCGATCACATATTTTTCGCGATGGCGATAGCGCTCAAGAGTTACCTGAAAAAAATTGCCGACCCCGCCGATATCGCCGCGACTGCCGGGGTTTCATTCTCGATCAATCATATCGCAGCGGTGATACTGCCGTTTGTGCTGGGAATGGTATGGATTGTATCGCCGGCGCTGGTATTCATTGTCGGCGCACTGTTCGCCGGCGCCTCGCTGGCACTGTCGCAAATGGTTCCGGGCACGCCGGAAAGAGGCATGGAGACGGTGTTCTCGCATAGCTGAACCGAGGCGCCGCGGCCCGCGAGCGGAAACGCCCGTTCGAATCACCGTCATGCAGCATTAAACCGGTTTCGATTAATCGCTGGCGACGCAGGGATTGCTCAGGCTGCCGAGGCCTTCGATTTCGACCGTCACCCTATCGCCGGATTTGAGCCATACCGGCGGGTCGCGGAACGCACCCACGCCATGCGGAGTGCCGGTTGCGATGATATCGCCGGGTAGCAAAGTGAAGGCGGCGCTCAGGTATTCGATCAGATAAGGGATTTGGTAAATCATTTCGCTGGTATTCGAATCCTGCATAAGCCGCTCGTTGAGCAGGCATTTTATCGCTAACCGGTGGGGATCGGCGATTTCGTCACGGGTGACCAGATATGGGCCAAGCGGGCAGAAGCTATCCAGGCATTTACCGCGCAGCCACTGGTCGCCGGGTTTGAATTGCAGACCGCGCGCGCTGACGTCATTGCAATTCATGTATCCGGCGATGTGCTCATAAGCCAGCTCACGGCCGACATTACGTGTCTTCTTGCCGATGACCACGGCGAGTTCGGCTTCGTAATCGACCTGGTCGGTGAGGCCGGCGGACCAGCGGATTTCCTCAGCGCTGCCGATCACCGCCGAAGGATATTTGCAAAACATGGTTGGCAATTCGGGCCGGCCGATATCGGCTTCACGAACGTGATCCATATAGTTCAAACCGATGGCGATTATCTTGCTGGGATTGGTTATCGGCGCCAACAGTTTAACGGATTCGAGCGGTGTAGTGCCGACCGCATCGTTTAGCACCTGTTTAGCGGTTTGCATGGCCGCTGCGCCCAATTGCAGAAATTGCAGCATATCGTCCGGCAACTCGCCAGCGCTGGCCCGATTCAAATTGACGATGCGATTGTCTTTGATCGCCCCGAGATGGACTTGTTTGTCGGATTTCTGATAACTGACAAGTTTCATATCACTTTACTCCTGCGCGGGTTTGTCCGCAGGCGCATATAGGCGCCGCGGCCGGCGATCAATTGGTCGAAAAACGGTCGCAATTTCGGCCTCTCGCTTAACCAGTTTCTTGCGGCTCGGCAGCACCGGTAAGGGCGCCAGCGGGTCGCCGATATGCAGATATTCGACCCGGTAAGCACAGGATTGCATCGACCGGGTTAATATGCAGTCCTGTCCCGTTTCATCCGGTATTGCGCAGGCCGGCGGCAATCGCATTGATCGAACTCAGTAACGCCGCCTGCCACTGCAGGCGATCGGCTTCGGCCTGAGATTCATCGCGGTACTTTTGCAGCAGTTCTATCTGCAAAAACGCGAGTGGATCTAGATAGGGGTCGCGCCGCGACAGCGACAGAGTCAGCACCGGATCATTGGTCAGCAAGGCCTCAATCTCCGCTATCCGCAGCACGCCCGCGACGCTGCGTTCGTTTTCCTGACGAATCATGTCATAGATTAAAGTTGCCAGCTGTTTGTCTTCACAAAGTCCGCTGTATTCCAATGCGATGCGCATATCGGATTTGAAGAGCGACATTTGCAGGTTACTGATCATGGCCGCGAAGAAAGGCCATTGCCGATTCATTTCACGCAATTGCTCGAGACCGCCATGGTTGTCAGCGGTCCAGTCGTCGATGGCTGTGCCGACGCCGTACCAGGCCGGCATCGTGGTGCGCGACATGCTCCAGCCGAACACCCAGGGAATTGCACGCACCGAGGTTTTGGATAAATCGCCCTTGCGTCGATGCGACGGGCGTGAACCGATGTTCATCAAACCGATCTCGCTGACCGGAGTAGTTTCGTAAAAATACTCGAAGAATCCCGGCGTGTCGTCGGTGAGCTCCCGATAGCTCTGTTCGGACAAGGCCGACAGCGACTGCATTACGTCCCGATATTTTTCGTAGTCGGTCTCGGCGGTGCGCTGCGATGCCATGCTGGCTTTCATCAACCCGGTGATACCCATCGCCAGTTCGTAATGGGCGGTTTCGGCGTTACCGTATTTGTGCGACAGAACTTCTCCCTGCTCGGTGAATTTAATCTGTCCGAGCACGGTATTGGGCGGTTGCGACATGATCGCATCGTGGGTGGGGCCGCCGCCGCGGGTTATGGTGCCGCCGCGTCCGTGAAACATCCGGCACTTGAGCGCGTGACGGGTGGTAATCTCAACGACTTTTTGTTGCGCCCGGTAAAGCCCCCAGGCGGCAGACATGATGCCGCCGTCTTTACAGGAGTCGGAATATCCCAGCATGACTTCCTGTCGACCGCCGGTTTGTTCGAGCAGTTGGCGGTAAACTTCGTTCCGCAGCAGCGCGTCGAGTACGCTGTCGATATGCGCTAAATCGTCGATGGTTTCGAACAGGGGCGCGATTTCCAGGCTGCAAAAATAGCTGTTCTCCCGGCGGCCGGCGAGGCCCGCGAGAAAGGCCAGGTACATGACTTCCATGATATGGCTGGCGCTATGTGTCATCGATATCACATAACTGCCGATACAGCGCCGGCTTATCTGCTGGCGCATGTCCTGAATCATCTCCAGCACTGCGAGCGTCTCGCGGTTTTCATCCGTTAGCAGGCTGCGATCGAATTCGGGTTCGATGTGGTCGCGAATTTGCGTCGCCAGCAATTGCATGCGGCCGTCTTCGTCGAGCGCCAGGTAGTCCTGGCTTGCCGATAACTCGAGAATTTGAGCGACGGCGGCGGTATGGCGCGCCGATTCCTGGCGCAGGTCCAGGCTTACCAGATGAAATCCGAAGGTTTCGGCGATCCGAATCGCATCTTTCAGGTCGCCGTTGGCGGCGCCGTACTCGCCGTGGCTGATCAGGGAATCGCGTATCGAGTACAGGTCTTCGAGATATTCCCGCTCCGTGGCGTAGGCGTGGCTCGCCTCGGGTGTTTCCATGCCGCGCATGCGGTTGCGTACTATCGCCAGGTTTTTCTTGAGCCGATGATGCATGTGATAGAGCTTGCGCCGGTATACCTCGTCGGCGAACTGATCACGGCGCTGGTCGAAGGACTTGATGCCCATGGTTTCATCGCGTCGCAGCCCCTGCAGAAATTCCTGGCTGGGCTCGAACCAGCGCGTCGACATGGTCAAAACCTGGGTTAGGCGATAAATCTGGCGCACCTGTTCGCCGAGAATCTCTTCGGCCTGCATCAGCAGGGCTTGACTTGTTATCTGCGATGTGACGAACGGGTTGCCGTCGCGATCGCCGCCGATCCAGGAGCCGAACTCGATGAAGCTCGGAACCTTTATCACCGGGTTGCCGAACTCGTCCTCGCCGTAATTCCGCGTGACTGCGCGTTCGAGATGCCGGTAGTCGAGCTTGACCGCTTCATACAGGCTGCGCTGAAAATAGTGCAGGCCCATCTTGATTTCATCGGCGACACTGGGTTTGCTGCCGCGGACCTCATTGGTTAACCACAGGACTTCTATTTGCAGCTGTAGCGCGTCGACCAGGTCGTCGCGCTCGAATTGGCTCAAGCGCGGATCGGTCAGGCGATCGATGATCTTGAAAACCTCGCGCTGGTGCTGCATTACCGTGCGCCGCCGCGATTCGGTCGGATGCGCGGTAAACACCGGCTTGTACAGCAGGCTGTCGAACAGCGTCTGCAGTTCGCCTTGGCTCACCCCCTGGTCCTTGAACTCCTCTATCGTGTGGTTGAAAGAACCGACCCAGGCGGCATGGCCCTGTTGTCGCACTGAATCCCGGCGTAGGCGATGCAGAAAATCCTCTTCGGCGATATTGACCAGGTTGAAATAGATCGCAAAGGCGCGAATCACCTGATTAATGGCGGGTGGGCTGAGGTTCTCGATCAACTTCGTCAAGTCTTTGCGCCGGGGTTCGCTATCGCGTTTGCGTAATTGGATAAAACCGGTGCGTAAGGCTTCAACCGCGTGAAACACTTCGGGGTTTTCGTGCTTGAGCAACACGTTGCCGATCAATTTCCCCAACAGCTTGACGCGTGAGCGTAGCTGCTCGTCCGATTGCGGATGAAAGCTGATGGCGGGGATTGTCATGATCGGGCCTCGGTGAAAATTCGCTGGAGTATATCAAAGCGCAATCCGCACTTTATCGTAAATCCGCAGCGGCCGGATGCATTCGCGACCCGTATATATTCCGATGGGGCTGGCTTTGCGCGGATCGCTGCGGTATAAATCCCGGCATGTTGCTCTACGCGCCAGAAACGGTATATCGACTCGACCAGGCCGCCGTCGCCCGGGACGGCTTGAGCGAGATCGAATTGATGCAGCGTGCCGGGCGCAGCGTCTGGCGGGCGTTACTGGCGCGCTGGCCGCAGACCGAAAAAATAACCGTGTTCGCCGGCTCCGGCAACAATGGCGGGGATGGTTTCGTGGTGGCGCTGTGCGCACGTGAGCAAGGCGTTGCGGTGCAGCTGCTGATCCAGGGCGATTTAACGCGCCAGTCTGAAACTTCGCGCCATTTCACCGAGCTGTGGCAACGGGGCGGCGGGGCTTTCGAGCAATGGCAGGGGCAGGAAATTAGCGGGGATGTCATCGTCGACGGCCTGCTTGGAATCGGGCTGCAGCGCGAGCTGGACGCCGACTGGCAGCAGATGATCGCTGACATTAACCGTCACCAATCACCCCGGGTTGCAATCGATATCCCATCGGGCCTCAACGGTTTAACCGGGAACCCGCAACCGGTTGCAGTTACGGCACAGCTTACCGTTACATTTATCGGCGCCAAGACCGGGCAGTACCTGTCCGACGGCCCGGACTACTGCGGCGAGCTGATATTCGAAGATCTCGGCTTATCGACGAACGCTCGCGCCGGGATCGAGGCGCAACTGGAGACTGTCGAGTCCTGCCGGCTACCCGCGCCGCGCAAACGGAATTCCCACAAGAATCACTACGGCAACCTGCTCATTATCGGCGGGGACCTTGGCATGAGCGGCGCTATTACGCTGGCCGCAAGGGCTGCATTACGTAGCGGCGCCGGGTTGGTGACCGCGTTGGTGCATCCCGATTGCCGCGCCAATCTGGCCGCATTTCCGGAAATCATGGTGCTCGGCTGGGATGCGCTCGAAGCGAAATTGCCGCTGGCCGATGTGATTGTCGTTGGCCCGGGCCTCGGGGACGGTAAGCAAGCCGCAAAAATTCTGCGGCGATTGCAGCAGGCAGCGGTACCGCTGGTGGTAGACGCCGGCGCCTTGAAGAGCGATTTCCTGACGTCGCTGGATACGAATGACTGTGTCATTACGCCGCATCCCGGTGAAGCCGCGGCGCTGCTGTCGAGTTCGACGTCCGAGATTCAGGCCGATCGCTTGGCGGCTAGCGCCGCGCTCGCCGATCGATTCCAAGCCACCTGCGTGCTCAAGGGCTCGGGTACGCTGATTGCGCGGGCGGATGAGTTGACGGCGATCAACCGGCGTGGCAATGCGGGCATGGCGAGCGCCGGCATGGGCGACGTGCTAAGCGGTATTATTGCGGCATTGATCGGGCAGGGCTTGTCGCCATTTAGCGCCGCGCGCTCCGCGGTTTTGATTCACGCCCTATGCGCCGAATCGTTCTGTGTCGGACGAGATCAAATCGGCCTGATTGCCAGTGATATCATCGAACTTATACCCCAAATTGTCAGACAGCTGCGGGATGCCGGTTAGCCCGACTCTGTTGGTGCGCGGTGAGTCCGAAATGCGCGCACTCGGCGCCCGTCTGATTGCGGTCTGCGATCGCGGCGCCGTGATAACCCTGCGAGGCGAGCTCGGTAGCGGTAAAACCACATTGGTACGCGGTGCGCTCGAAGCCGAGGGCATTAGCAATGGTGTACGCAGTCCTACCTATACCCTGGTTGAATATTATCCGCTGCAGCGCCTTGCCGTGGCGCATTTCGATTTGTACCGGCTGGCCGATGCCGAAGAGCTCGAATATCTCGGCTATCGCGACTATTTGAATCCCGCAACCTTGTGTTTTATCGAATGGCCACAGCGCGCCGGAGACTACCTACAGGCGATCGATCTTGAAGTTGAAATCGAATACGATCCCGATGGTCGCCGCGTTCGCCTGGCAGCGAAATCCGAATGGGGCCGCGGGCTGATTTCCCATCTGAATTAACCGATTTATCCTTGGCTCTTCAGTTTTTTTTAAAAAGAAGCACTATCTAATTAATAAATATAGAAAAACTATTGATTTTTAATCAAGGATTTACTATAAATGCGCATCAGGTAGGGGCAGAAAAGCGGGCATCATGGACCCATTTGCTAAAACAAGGCGTCTTTTTCTTAAGCGGGTATCGCGCATTGGCCTGTCGCTCGCGCTACTGGCCGGGGCCAGCCCCGCGCTTGCCAGACCGATAAAAACCCTGACCGGCATTCGCATTTCCCAATCCGCCGACGATCATACCCGAGTCGTTTTCGACCTCAGCGGCGACATCGAACATCGTTTATTCACCCTGGCCGAGCCGCACCGCGTGGTCATCGATTTGCACGATACGCGCGCGAGTCAGGCGATCGATATCGGTAACACCAGCACCAATTTGATGAGCGGCGTCCGTTCGGCCAGCAAGGATAACGGACGCCTGCGCGTGGTGCTCGATTTGAAGGGCAAGGCGCGTCCACGCAGTTTCGAATTGAAACCCGACGGCAAATCCGGACATCGGCTGGTGGTTGACCTGCATGCCACCGAACTTAGCCCGACACCTA
>DS021198.1:1082916-1094507 GCA_001735895.1 Olavius algarvensis Gamma 3 endosymbiont
GAGTTCTGCCTTCCGATAACCGCGGACTAAGGCTCCGAAGCGGCGGGTGCAAGCCGCAGGGCGCCCCGTCGTTTGGCAAGAAATCTTTTTATCGTATCCCGGTATTCGGGAAAATCCGTGATGTTGTCATGCGCGGCGCCGGCTATCATTCGGTAGTCGAGCGCCGCGCCGGTAAATCTTTGTTTCAGCGCCAGCGTATGCGCCAGTTTCACGACGCGGTCGAACTCGGCGCTGATAATCAATACCGGAATTTGAATATCGCCGGCGCGGGCGGCGGAATCGAAACGATCCTTGATTAGATAAGCCACCGGAAACAGCGGGTAAACTTTTTGCGCTATTTCGGCGACACTGTCAAAGGGTGTTAGCAAGATCAGTTTTTCCAATGGCCGATGGGCTGCCAGATATACCGCGACGCCGCTCCCGAGGCTGCGGCCGTAGGCGGTGATCGATGCATGCCGGGTCGATACCCAATCGTAAATCGCCAATGCGTCGGAAAATAATCCGGCTTCGCTGGGGCTGCCCGCGCTGTTGCCGTATCCCCGGTAGTTGATCAGGTAAACGCTATAGTCGCGGAAAACGTCCTCGAAGTACCCGCTGCGCTGAGTGATCGGCTCTGAATTACCGCCAAAGTAAATTACCGCCCTGGTTTTGCCGGGGTTCAATACCCAGCCGTGTAACCGCGTACCCCGGTTGTCAATGCTCACCTCGGCGGCGTTGAAATTTTTATCGAACGGCGTCGGGTAGTAAATAAGCCTGCGCTGGAATACATACATAAGGGCCGCCAGCAGCAGATAAACGGCGAGCAGCAGGACGGCAATGGATACGATTTCTTTCATTGGGAATTATCATAATCCCGCGCGGGATTTTCTGGTATTCTCTGCGTCCAAAGCTTAGTGCTCCTAATGGTACCCAAGCATCAAACTATGAACAAACTCGAACAATTGAAATCCATGACCCAGGTGGTGGCGGACACCGGTGATTTGGATGCAATGGCGCAGTATCAACCGCAGGATGCGACCACCAATCCCTCCTTGTTACTGAAAGCCGCCGATTTGGCACGTTATCAACCATTGCTGCTCGAAGCCCAACGCTGGGGCCGCGAACAGGGTGGCAGCCCGGTATCGCGTGCAGCGGCGGCCGGCGATTATCTCGCGGTCAGCATCGGTCTCGAAATCCAGAACATCGTACCGGGTCGGGTTTCCACCGAGGTGGACGCGCGCCTGTCTTTCGATCGCGAGGCTACCATTGCGCGCGCGCGCCGGCTCATCGATCTTTACGAAAACCGGGGCAGCAACCGTAATCGGGTGTTGATCAAGATCGCGGCTACCTGGGAAGGTATCCAGGCGGCGCGCGAACTCGAACGGGAAAATATCAACTGCAATCTGACCCTGTTATTCGGATTCGCTCAGGCGGTGGCATGTGCCCAGAGCGGGATTTATCTCATTTCGCCCTTTGTCGGGCGCATACTCGACTGGCATCTGGCGGCAACCGGGCAGTCGGCGGTCGCGGCGGACAAGGACCCCGGCGTCCTGTCGGTTACCCGAATCTACAATTATTACAAACAGCACGGCTACGACACCGCGGTGATGGGCGCGAGTTTTCGCAATACCGGCGAGATCGAGCAACTGGCGGGTTGTGACCGGCTCACGATAAGCCCGCAATTAATGCGGGAACTGGCTGCCGACGAATCCTTGTTAACGCGCAAGTTGGATCCGGAGCAGGGCGCCGACCGGGTGGGAAAAATCAGTCTGGATGAAAAGTCCTTCCGCTGGATGATGAATGAGGATGCGATGGCGACCGAAAAACTGGCCGAGGGCATTCGCTTGTTCACCCGCGACCAGGAGAAGCTGGAATCGCGGCTGGTAGCTTGAATAGGCGCTCGGTGCCGATCCAAACCCTACCCTCCCATCTGATAAACCAGATTGCCGCTGGCGAAGTCGTCGAACGTCCCGCTTCGGTGGTCAAGGAACTGGTTGAAAACAGCCTCGACGCGGGCGCCGGTTCGATTACGGTTGAAATCGATGCCGGCGGCACCCGTTTGATCAGGATCATCGACGATGGTTGCGGTATCGAGCGCGATCAACTCACCAGCGCTTTAGCGCGCCATGCCACCAGCAAAATTGGAAGTCTCGAAGATCTGGAGAATATCAATTCGCTGGGTTTTCGCGGCGAAGCCCTGCCCAGTATTGCCTCGGTATCGCGACTGAGCCTGATATCGCGGTTAACGGGAGCCGATTGCGCCTGGCGGCTGCAGGCCAGGCAAGATACCGATCCCGTACCCGATGCCCTGCCGCAGGGGACCCAGGTCGAAGTGCTGGAATTGTTTTACAACGTGCCGGCGCGTAAAAAATTCCTGCGTACCGAAAATACCGAATACAAACATATCGAAACCCTGTTCAAGAACATGGCGCTCAGCCATCCCGCGGTCGCTTTTCGGCTAGTGCACAATCAGAAGGTGGTTTATCAATTGCCGTCGGTACGATCGGACGACGATCACTACCGTCGTTTGGCGTCGCTCTGCGGCAAGAGTTTTGCCGAAAGCCTGGTTGAAATCGACGTTAGCAGCGACAATTTGCGCCTGCAGGGATGGGTCGCGCTACCGACTTTCAATCGCAGCCAGGCGGATATGCAGTATTTTTTTGTGAATCAGCGTATGGTGCGCGACAAGTTGATCAGTCATGCGGTGCGCCAGGCATATCAAGACGTTCTGTTTCATGGCAGGCATCCCGCTTACGTGCTGTCGTTGACCATGGATGCGCAGCAACTCGATGTCAATGTGCACCCGCAAAAACACGAGGTTCGATTTCGCGATTCACGCGAGGTGCACGATTTTCTGTTTCGCAGCCTGCACCAGGCGCTGGGTCGAATCCAGCCCGAGCAGCAGATCGAGTCCCCCGGATTCGCATTAGCCGGTCATATCCCGGCTTCGGCTCCTACCCAATCGGGGCTGAGTTTCCAGCCGCCGCCGCGCGGCGACCGTTCCGCCGCGGTGTCCGAGCAAATGCAATCCTACGCCGCGCTGCTCCATAGCGGGACCGAAACGGATAGCGCCGCTGCAGCGCAACCGTCGCTGCCGCCGTTAGGTTATGCGATCGCCCAGTTGAAGGGGATTTACATTCTCGCCGAGAACGGCGATGGCTTGATCGTGGTCGATATGCATGCCGCGCATGAGCGCATTGTCTACGAACGAATGAAGCAAAACGCCGCCGAGGAGGACGTGATCGCACAGCCGTTACTGGTTCCCATCGGCTTTAACGTCAGCCGGGCCGAAGGCGATCTGGTTGAGGAAAATACCGAGTTGTTCGAGCATCTGGGTTTCAACGTGGAGCGCCTTGGGCCTGAGCAGATCAGGTTGCGCGCCGTGCCGGCATTGTTGAAAAATGCCGATTGCGAGCAATTGCTGCGCGACGTGTTGGCCGATCTGATCGAGCACGGCCGGTCGCAGCGAATCGAGCAGTACCAAAACGAAATATTGGGAACCATGGCTTGCCATGCTTCGGTGCGCGCCAATCGGCTGCTCTCGATCGATGAAATGAACGCCTTGTTGCGGGACATCGAACAAACCGAGCGCAGCGGGCAGTGTAATCACGGGCGTCCCACCTGGAAGCAGCTCAGCCTGGAGCAGCTCGACAAGCTGTTTTTACGCGGGCAATAAATTGACCGCAGCCCGGGTAATATTCCTAATGGGGGCCACCGCCACCGGTAAAACCGAGCTCGCGCTCGAAATCGCGAAAAATTTCGACGTCGAAATAATCAGCGTCGATTCGGCGCTGGTTTATCGTGGCATGGATATCGGCACCGCCAAGCCGCCGGCGTCGGTCCGGCGACAAGTGCCGCATCACTTAATCGACATCCTCGATCCGGCCGCAGCCTATTCGGCCTGGGATTTCGTACAACAAAGCCGCTCTCTTGCGGCCGAGATTTGCGCCCGCGGGCGTATTCCGCTGCTGACCGGCGGCAGCATGTTGTACTACCAGGCATTTGAGTGCGGGCTGAACCGATTGCCGGCGGCCGACGCGGCCCTGCGCCTGCGCCTGGACCGGGAAGCGCGCCGGCTGGGGTGGCCGCAGATGCATCGAAAACTGGCGGCGATCGATACCCAGAGCGCACGCCGTATCGAACCCACCGACGCGCAACGCATCCAGCGGGCACTAGAGGTTTTCGAGATTTCCGGCGAGCCGCTGTCGCGCCTGCAACAACAGGCAGCCACGGGTTACGACGGCGGGATCGAAAAAATCATCCTGGCGGTCAACGACCGCGCGGCCCTGCATCAGCGTATCGAGACGCGTTTTTTGCAAATGTTGGAACAGGGTTTGGTCGACGAAGTTGCGCGGCTCAAACAACGCGGTGACTTGAACCTGTCGATGCCGTCGATGCGTTGTGTCGGCTACCGGCAAGTCTGGCAGCATCTGGCCGGCGAGCTGTCGCAGCGGCAAATGAGGGCCAAAGCGATTGCGGCGACGCGACAGTTAGCCAAGCGTCAAATCACCTGGTTACGAAAACAGCCGCAGAAAGGGAGCTTTGATTGCTTGAATTACCGTAAAGATGCTATATTTCGAGAAATTGAGACCGCGTTGACGCGCGCTCTACCGGAACGTTTTTAACTGAAGGGAATCATAGACTCTGCCAGACGGTATAGCTCGCTTTTCGAGGTAGATTTACAATAATAACTCTATGGAGTATCGATTATGTCCAAAGGGCAAATGTTACAAGAACCCTACCTGAACGCTTTACGAAGAGAGCATGTACCTGTTTCAATCTTCCTGGTTAACGGAATCAAGTTGCAGGGGCAGATCGAGTCATTCGATCAGTTCGTCGTACTGCTCAAGAATAACGTCAGCCAAATGGTATACAAGCACGCGATTTCCACCATCGTTCCCGCGCGTAACGTTCATATCGACCACCCGCATGTCGAAGACGACGAGGGCAACCGTTGAACCTGATTACCAGGATATGATCCGGACCGGAGGCCTCGTTGTTCGAATTTGAGCGGCCGCGAGGCGGCGAACAGGCGCTTCTGGTCCATATCAATTTCCCTCACGAGCCCGATCAGGA
The DNA here is from genome assembly GCA_001735895.1 of Olavius algarvensis Gamma 3 endosymbiont. Lineage (GTDB taxonomy): Bacteria > Pseudomonadota > Gammaproteobacteria. The sequence goes on from DS021198.1 coordinate 1,087,972, forward strand.
TGATCTGAGCGAATTCGTCGAACTGGTGCGCTCCGCCGATGTCGTCGATGCCGAGTTGATTCTCGGTAGTCGCCAGCATCCGTCGGCGAAAACTTTTATCGGGAAGGGTAAGCTCGAGGAAATCGCGGCCCGGGTAAAAGCGCTGCAAATCGACGTAGTGCTGTTCAACCATCCGCTGTCGCCCTCGCAGGAAAGAAATCTGGAGTCTGCGCTCGAATGCCGGGTACTGGATCGGACCGGCTTGATTCTCGATATTTTTGCTCAGCGCGCCCAGTCATTCGAAGGGAAACTCCAGGTCGAGTTGGCGCAACTCAAGCATTTGTCGACCCGTCTGGTGAGAGGCTGGACCCATCTCGAACGACAAAAGGGCGGTATCGGCCTGCGCGGGCCGGGCGAAACCCAACTCGAAACGGATCGGCGCCTGCTGGCCAAGCGTATCAAGTACCTGAACAATCGACTGCTCAAGGTTTCGCGTCAACGCGAACAAAGTCGGCAGGCGCGCACCAAGGCGGAGATACCGACGGTGTCGCTGGTAGGGTACACCAATGCCGGTAAATCAACGCTTTTCAATGCCTTGACCGATGCCACGGTTTACGCCGCGGATCAATTATTCGCAACCCTGGACCCGACCCTGCGCAAATTGCAATTAAGCGAGCAGCAGGACGTTATTCTGGCCGACACCGTGGGATTTATCCGTCATCTGCCGCACGATCTGGTGGCAGCCTTCCGCGCCACCTTGCTGGAAACCCGGGAAGCCGACTTGATCCTGCATATCGTCGACTGTTCGGATGACGCCCGCGCGGAGAAGATCGAAGCGGTCGACCGGATTTTGCAGGAAGTGGGCGCCGCGGAGGTGCCACAGTTGCTGGTATATAACAAAATTGACCTGATGGACTTGCCCCCGCGGATCGATTTCGACGATCAGGAGCGGCCCTGGCGGCTCTGGCTCTCGGCCCGGGATGCTAACGGATTCGATCAATTGATCGAGACTTTACGTCTGCGATTTTGCCAGCAAAGCGCACTTTATCGCCTGCAGTTGACGGCCAGCGAGGGCCAGATCAGGGCGTATCTGTTCGAAACTGGCGCGATTGAAACCGAGATATATGAAAATAATGGCGATATAGGCTTGAAACTGCGCCTGACGCCCGCATTATTAAAGCGGTTGCAGCGTCGCTTCGAGATTTCTCCCGATCGGCTGGAGATGCTTGCAGATACGCTTGCAGGAGCGGCCTGAAAGCCATTACAATCCGCAATCTTTGTGCGTCCACAATCCACTGAACACACTATATTGCTTTCGGAGTAAATTATGCCTTGGAATGAACCGGGTAAAGACAAGGATCCATGGGGACAGCGAAACAACGATGGCCCACCGGATCTGGACGAGTTATTCAAGAACCTGAAAAACAAGTTCGGCGGACTGCTCGGCGGCGGTGGCCAGGGAAGAATTCCCAAGGTGCCCGGCGGCTCCGCCAATCTGAGCGGATTTTTCGGGTTTATCGTAATTGCGGTGCTACTGGTCTGGGCCCTGACCGGAATCTACATCATCGATGAAGGCTGGCGTGGTGTGGAAACCCGCTTCGGGGAGCGCACCGTCGTTACCCAGGCCGGCCCGCACTGGCACCTGCCTTACCCGATCGAAGATGTCGAAAAGGTTAACGTCTCCGACATTCGAACCGCCCGCAAGAATTCGAAAATGCTGACCAGCGACGAAAATATCGTTGTTATGAGCATCGAAATTCAATACAACGTCAAGGATGCGCAGAGTTTCGCTTTTGAAGTGTTCGACCCGGATCTGACACTGCAGCAAACCGCCGAAACGGCGATTCGTGAAGTGGTGGGTAATAATGACATGGACTTGATTATCACCGCCGGTCGCGCCGTGGTCGGTAGCGCAACCAAGGAAATCATGCAGGAAATACTGGACAATTATAAAACTGGAATCAATGTAGTCCAGGTCAATATGGACGAGGCGCAGCCGCCGGAAGAAGTGCAGGATGCGTTCGAGGATGCGATCAAGGCGCGCGAAGACGAGCAGCGCATAATCAACGAGGCCAATGCCTACCGCAACGATGTAGTGCCGAAGGCCCGTGGTGAGGGGCAGGGCCTGCTGGAACAGGCGGAAGCCTATAAGACACGCGTCGTCAAATCGGCGCAGGGTGAAACCAGCCGTTTCGACCAGCTGTTGGCGGAATATCAGCGCGCACCCGAAGTGACCCGGGAACGCCTATATATCGATACCCTCGAATCGGTTATGTCCCGTTCACCTAAGGTTATGGTGGATGTCGAGGGCGGTAATAACTTGATGTTTTTACCGCTCGATCAACTTTTGGGTCGCGCTGGATCGGGCGGCAGCCAGTTGCAGGGCCTCGGCGGCGGCAAATCCGATAACAAATCGTTGGTCGATGAATTTCAGCGAAACCTAAGCCGCAGCCGCGAAAGGGAGACCCGCCAATGACCAGTAATATGCGATTCGGATTTATCCTGTTGGGCCTGATTGGGGCGATAATTTACATGTCGACCTTCATCGTGCACGAACGTGAACTCGCGATCAAATTCAAATTGGGTGAAATCGTCCAGGCGGATTACAGCCCGGGCATTTATTTTCAAATCCCGATCATCAACAATATTATCAAGTTCGACAGTCGAATTTTGACCATGGACACGCCTTCGGAACGCTTTTTGACGGCGGAAAAGAAAAACGTCATCGTCAATTCCTTCGTTAAGTGGCGTATCACCGACCCCAAAACCTTTTATACCTCTACCGGCGGCGATCAGCGACGCGCGATAGCACGCATGTCGTCGATCATCAACGATGAACTCAAGGGCAAGATCGCCTCGCAAACCATGCGCGAAGTCATATCCGGCGAGCGCGCCGTCATCATGCAGGAAGTGACCGACAAGGCGGCAGTCAAGATCGAGGACCTGGGTATCTCCTTGATCGACGTGCGCGTCAAGAAGGTCGAACTGCCGGACAACGTCAGTAACAACGTCTACCGGCGTATGGCTACCGAGCGCCAGACCGTAGCCAAGGAATTCCGCTCGCGCGGCGAAGAACAGGCCAAGCAGATTCGCGCCAATGCCGACCGCCAGCGCGAGGAAATCCTGGCCGAGGCCTATCGGAAATCGGAAGAAATCCGGGGTGAAGGCGATGCTACGGCGGCCAAAACCTATGCCGATTCCTATAATCAGGACAGCGAGTTTTATTCTTTTTATCGCAGTCTGAAAGCTTACGAGTCAAGCTTCGGCAATAATCAGGATATCATCCTGCTGAGCCCGGATTCCGACTTCTTCAAGTTTTTCAAGGATTCCAAGCCAGGGCAGTAAACGGCAAGCAGAGATACAAGTAAGAACGGGCGGCCAGGGGCGCCCGTTTTTTGTGAGGGGATTATGAATTGGGCAGATTTTTGGGCGGCGGCGGCACTGGTCCTGGTGCTCGAGGGTTTAATTCCCTTTATCAGCCCCCAGGGCTATAAGAACATGGTCCGGCAAATGGCCACGATGTCTGAGCAAATGTTAAGAAATGTCGGTTTGCTGCTTATCATCGTGGGACTGTTGTTCCTGTTTATGGTGCGGGGTTAGCCTGAGTATTGCACCAGCCGGACTATTACCTTTAGATCAAGTATTGAATTGCATGGCTAAAAAGAATTTAGTAAGGAAAAAATCACAAGCACAGATTGAAACTGGTCCAAGTCCTATCCCGGCGCTGACTTGCCCAGATACGCCTGCACTTGGACTTCCCTCAACCCATAGCTATGGCTATGGGTTTCAGTCCAGTCCGGCGTTCAGCCGCATCTGTCCGGCGTCGGTTTCCCGTATGACATCGTCCGGGATGCTGGTGGAATACTCAGGCTAATGGTGCCCGAAAAATATAACAAACGTTGGTTATTGCCCGATGGGGTGCAGGAAACCCTGCCGCCCGATGCCGCCGCGGTCGAAGCGCTGCGTCACGATATCCTGCGGCTATTCGACACCTGGGGTTACGATCTGGTAATGCCGGCGATGATCGAGTACATGGATTCGTTGCTGACCGGGACTGCGCATTCGCTGGATACCAGGACTTTCTCCCTGGTCGATCAATTGTCGGGCAAACAAATGGGCGTACGCTCCGACATGACGCCCCAGGTGGCGCGGATCGACGCGCACCTGCTGGCCGACAATGCGCGGCAACACCGCGTTTCCAGGCTCTGTTACTGCGGGCATTTGCTGCACGCGATCGGCGACGGCCTCAATTTGAGTCGCACGCCGATCCAGATCGGCGCCGAAATTTTCGGTAGCGATTTAATCGGTGCCGATGTCGAAGTGGTTAGTTTGATGGTGGCGACGCTGCATGCGGTCGGCCTGCCCGGCATATCGCTTGATATTGGTCATGTCGGGATATTTCGCAGTCTGGTAAAAAACACCGGGCTCGATGACGAACAGGAAAACCGGCTGTTCGACATGCTGCAGCGCAAGTCGATACCGGACTTACAGGTTTACCTGCAGCAATTGCCGCTATCCGATCCGCAGCGTGAGCAGTTTTATCGTTTGGCGCTGCTCAACGGCGACGCCGGCGTGATCGACGAAGCACGCCGCTGGTATAGCGATGCGCCCGATGAATTGTTTGTCACGCTCGATACCATGACCCAGGTAGTGCAAAAACTGCAGCACAATTATCCCGCCACCCCAATCCATTGCGATCTTTCTGAATTGCGCGGCTACAGTTATCACACCGGACTGGTGTTTGCCGCCTTTTTACCCGGCCAGGGCCGCGAAATTGCCCGCGGCGGGCGTTACGACGATGTCGGCAAGGTCTTCGGCAATGCCCGACCGGCGACGGGGTTCAGCGCCGATTTGCTGAATCTGTACCAGCTTTGCAGCCTGGGCGCACAACCGGCCGGAGGTATTCTGGTACCGGATAGCGACGATCCCGAGCTGGCACAGATGATTAGTGATCTACGAGGGCAGGGCGAGCGTGTCGTGGTTGATTTGTCGCAGGGTAAGAGCAGTGCAGCCGACCAGTTGTGCGGCCGGCGGGCGCTGCTGCAAGACGGCGCCTGGATAGTTAAAGAGGTTTAATTAGCTTATGTCAAAAACAGTCGTGGTAATCGGCACTCAGTGGGGCGACGAGGGTAAAGGCAAGATCGTCGATTTGCTTACCGATCAGGCGCGTGCGGTGGTGCGTTTTCAGGGCGGACACAATGCCGGTCATACTCTGGTTATCGATGGTGAAAAGACCGTGTTGCATCTGATTCCGTCAGGCGTATTGCGCGCCAACGTCAAGTGCATGATCGGCAACGGCGTGGTGTTGTCGCCCGAGGCCTTGCTGAAGGAAATGGCGCATCTCGAAGCCAGGGGCATCCCGGCGCGCGAGCGTATCGTCATCAGCGAGTCCTGCGCGCTGATTCTGCCGTATCATATCGCGCTCGACCAGGCCCGGGAAAAGGCCCGCGGCAGCAAGGCTATCGGCACCACCGGTCGCGGCATCGGTCCCTGCTACGAAGACAAGGTCGCACGGCGCGGCATTCGCCTCGGCGAATTGATGAATGAACAACAGTTCGCGGCGCGCCTGGCGGAAGTGCTCGAATACCATAATTTCATGCTGCAGCATTATTTCAAGGAAAAGCCGCTGGACTACCAGCCGATGCTTGACGAAGCCCTGATCCAGGCCGGGCAAATGCGCGACATGGTCGGCGATGTCAGCGCGCTGCTGCATGAAATGATGGCGCAGGACGCCGCGATCATGTTCGAAGGGGCCCAGGGCGCGCTGCTCGATATCGATCATGGCACCTATCCCTACGTAACCTCATCGACCACGACCGCGGGAGGCGCGGCGTCGGGCTCCGGCGTCGGACCGCGCGATATCGATTATATCCTCGGTATCGTCAAGGCCTATGCAACCCGCGTCGGCGCCGGTCCGTTTCCGACCGAACTGGACGATGCCTGCGGACAGCATATGGGTGAGCGCGGGCACGAATTCGGCGCAACCACCGGGCGCAAACGTCGCTGCGGCTGGCTCGACCTGGTGGCGCTGAAGCGCTCGCTCAATATTAATTCGGTCAGCGGTTTGTGTATCACCAAACTGGACGTGCTCGATGGTCTCGAAACCATCAAGTTGGCGGTGGCTTACCGCTACCGCGGCGAAGAAGTTTCGATACCGCCGGCCGGCGCGGATAATTTCGCCGGCTGTGAGCCGGTATATATCGAGATGCCGGGATGGCAAGAGTCTACCGTGGGTCTGAAATCCTGGGACCAGTTGCCCGCGGCCGCAATCGAATACCTGCGGAAAATCGAACAGCTCTGCGAGCTGCCGATCGATATCGTTTCCACCGGCCCGGATCGTGCCGAGACCATAGTTCTGAAGCATCCGTTTAGCGACTAGTTCTCAGCTTTTAGTCCGTTATTGTGCTAAACCTGTGAGCTTGGAGGATCGATATTGATGCCGAAACACGTATATATTCTATATGCGCTGCTTAGCCTGCCGATTTGCTGGAGCGCCCAGGCGGAAACTCCGATCTGGAACGATGTTACTGCGGTTCAGATCGGCGCCAGGTCCACGG
>DS021198.1:1097152-1112376 GCA_001735895.1 Olavius algarvensis Gamma 3 endosymbiont
ATTTCTCCGAGGGCTCATGCTCCAGCCCACAACCTTTCTCAAACACAGATCTATCACGACAGCCAGGTAAAGCCAGCCCTCCTGGGTCCATACATAAGTCACATCCGCTGCGTAGACCTGATCAGGCTGGGGCACATCAAATTGCCGCTGAAGCAGATTGTCGTACACCGGTTGTTTGTGATTGCTGTTCGTGGTCACCTTGAATTTCTTGCGATGACGTACCTGAACTCCGGCCTCCCGCATCAAATTCCGCGCCTTATTCCGGCTCACCGGATAACCCAGACAGTTCAGGGCCCGTTTCATACGTCGGCTGCCGTAGGTATGATCACTCGCATCATCAACCCGCTGAACCCACTCCAGCATTTCCTCATGCTCGGGATCAGGCGGTCTTGTGTCCATCTGGCGCCGGTAGTGGTAATAACATGACCGGTCCACACCCAGCACCTGACACATCAGGCGAACGGGAAAGGTATTCTTGTGTTGGGTGATAAACGAGTATTTCATTTCGTTTCTGCTGCAAAGAATACCGTCGCCTTTTTTAAGATTTCTTTCTCCATCTTCAGGCGTTTGATTTCAGCTTTAAGTCGACGGTTCTCTTCCTGATCCGGTGTCAGCTTGCCGTTCCCACGGAAAGCCTGGCCATCACCCGATTGTTCCTCTTGCACCCATCGGCACAGCATATTGGCATTGATGCCCAGGCTTCGCGCTGCTTCCGCCCGGCTGTAGCCCTGATCAGTTACCAGGCTCACTGCATCCAGTTTGAATTCTTTCGTATATTTCTTTCTCGTTGTCATCTATCGTTACCTCAGTTAAGTTTCATTATCTCTTAACTGGGTGGTATCAATCTATTGGACCATGTCACACTGACTTGTCGGTGGGCGGACTCCTTCGGGAGTCCGTTTTTATTTCTGCTCTTTCATCCGAAGCTGTGTGATGCTCGCCGGATGAAATTCCCAATTGGAAAGCTCGTCATTACACGCAATGCTCACGCCACGTTGTCACAGGATGATGTGAATGCTGGTTTAGCTAGTCATGCGAACGGTGATTGGGGTGTTGGTTGTGAGGAAGACAAGCAACAGAATGATTGGTCTGTCGACAATGGAGAACGTATCTTCTCCGCACATGAAACGCAATCAGGGAAATGTTGGGTGATGACAGAGCGGGATCGCTCTTACACGACCGTAAACCTGAAGATTGTTAAACGTTTCTGTAGGTATATCCTTGTCTCAGGTGTCTAGTATTCTGAGTTGTAACACCCAACATCTTCGCGAGACGAGCATTCGATAGTTTGCTGTTGCGGATAATTTCCACTTCTTGATCGTTGAATTGTGTTTGAGAATTTCTTAGACGCTGCGACTTGATCAGCATTCGCTCTTCCTTCGTAGCGAGGAAGAGGTGGTTTGGATTTACACATGCCTTGTTGTCACAATCCAAACATACCCACATGTCTTCGGGAATTGCTCCATTATGCAAAATCCAACTAACTCGGTTTGCGCCGTGACGATGGTTGGCTGTCTCGGGGAATCTGCTGTCGTTTCCAACAGTCAGGTAGCCGTATCCAGAAGGTTTGAGACTGTCAGTCCAATTCCAACAACCTGTTTCTTCATCAACGACGTATTTCTTATGAAATCGTTCTTCTACTGTTTTTGCTTTTCGAGGCATATATTAAAAGAATGGTGCCCGGGGGGAGACTTGAACTCCCACCTTCTTACGAAGACATGCACCTGAAGCATGCGCGTCTACCAATTCCGCCACCCGGGCATTATTCTACTTTCTGTAACTAGAACAACCACTTGTAACCGTATATGTTACAAAAACGGTATCAGTCGTGATGTCCTAGGTTACCCACAGTTTATAACTGCTTGATTCACCTGCAATAAAACATGCCCATCAACTTACGGCCACTAGCACCTGAAGCTAGCGCGTCTACCAATTCCGCCACCTGGGCATGGCGCGGGAATATACACCACAGCCGGTGCTCTATCAACTTCATAATTGCGGATTCGGCGATCCTTTGGTGTTTCGCGGCAAAGCGCTGTGCGCCGGCACAAGGCTGCACTAGTTGCTCGGCAAATGTTTCTATATACTCGCGGTCTTGCAATGGATGAGCTATGCCAAAAAAGCCACGAACTACCCCCAAAGACCCCTTTCACGCCCGCGAAAGCGCCAATTACGAGAGTCCGATAGCCAGCCGCGAGCATTTGCTCGGACTGGTCAATTCACAGCAGGTTCCGCTACCCCAGGAGCACATAGCCGCGACCCTCGGCTATGACGACGAGCGCCGCCTGGAAGCACTTCGCCGACGGCTGCAGGCAATGGTGCGTGACGGTCAATTGTTTCGCAATCGCCGCGGCGGATACCTCAGTTTCGACCATATGGATCTGGAAAAGGGCTATGTCATGGCACACCCGGACGGTTTCGGATTTCTGCGGCCGGATTCGGGCGGCAAGGATGTTTTCCTGCCGGCGCGACAAATGCGTACCCTCATGAACGGCGATCGGGTGGCGGTAAAAGTCACCAGTTTCGACCGGCAACGCGAGCGGGCCGAGGGCGCATTGATCTCGGTGCTGGCGCGCGCGCATGAATCCCTGGTCGGACGTTATCACAGCGAAAGCGGTATCGATTATGTCGTACCCGACGACAAACGCCTGGTGCAGGACGTATTGTTGAATCGCGAAGTCGGGCACAAGGCCAGTCCCGGCGATATCGTGCTGGTGCGCCTAACCGAGTATCCGTCGAATCACAGCCCGCCCATCGGGCTGATCGAACGGGTGCTGGGTCAGGAAAATGCCCCCGGCATGGAAGTGACGATTGCGGTCAATACTCACCATATCCCGCATCAGTGGGACGAGCCGGTGCTGGCGTCGATCAGGAATCTTTCCGAGCAGGTGGCGGCAGCGGATAAAAATAACCGGCGCGACCTGCGTCAACTCAAGTTTGTCACCATCGATGGCGCCGACGCGCGTGATTTCGACGATGCGGTTTATTGCGAATCCCTCGCCAGCGGATATCGGCTCTACGTCGCCATAGCCGATGTGGCGCATTACGTCGGTATCGATTCGGCGCTCGATCGCGCAGCCGTCGAACGCGGCACTTCGGTTTATTTTCCGGGCGAAGTGATTCCGATGCTGCCCGAAATTCTGTCGAACGGATTGTGCTCGTTGAATCCGGAAGTCGATCGTCTGTGCCTGGTTTGCACGATGGATATCAACGCTCAGGGCACTATCAAACGCTTTGAGTTTTTCGAGGCGGTGATTCATTCGCATGCGCGGCTGATTTACGACGAGGTCGCGGCGGTTGTTTTCGACGGCGCCAAACCCGGCAACAAGCCGATCGCGCGAGTGCTCGATGAATTGCAACGATTGAAAGCGGTGTACCGCGCGCTGGAAAAGGCGCGGCGACGGCGTCATGCGATTGAATTCGAGACCCGCGAAGTCATATTCCAATACAACCGGGATCGAAAAATCGAAGCCATCGTACCCTACCAGCGAAATCAGGCGCATATGTTGATCGAGGAATGCATGATAGCCGCCAACATCTGCGCCGCACGCTTGCTAAAAAAGAAAAAATTGCCGACGCTTTACCGAATTCACGAGGGCATCAATGCCGACAAACTGCCTAACCTGCAGGAGTTTCTGGGCAGTTTCGGAATTGCGCTCACCAGCGAGAACCCGAGTCCTACCGACATCGCGAAAATCGTCGAACAGGCGCGCCGGCGCCCGGAATCGGATATGATTCAGACCGTGGTACTGCGTACGCTGCTACAGGCAAGCTACAGCCCCGACGCCAAGAGCGGTCATTTCGGTCTGGCGCTGAAGGACTATGCCCATTTCACCTCACCCATCCGCCGTTATCCCGACCTGCTGGTGCATCGCGCCATCAAACATTGGATTAAACACCAGGATAGGGCGGGATTCGCTTACGATCTGGCGCGGATGACGGCGCTCGGCGAATCCTGTTCGCGCTATGAGCGCCGTGCCGAGGATGCGACCCGCGATGCCGCCGACTGGCTCAAATGCGAATTCCTGCAAAAACATATCGGCAACCAATACAGCGGAATCGTTACCTCGGTTACCAATTTCGGTTTGTTCGTACAACTCGATGATTTGCTGATCGACGGGTTGGTGCATGTGACCGCGCTGAAGCGCGACTATTATCACTTCGATCCGGCGCACCACTGCCTGGTGGGCGAACTCACCGGCCGCCGTTATCGGCTCGGCGATCGATTGCTGGTCGAAGTCGTCCGGGTCGACATGGAAGATCGCAAGATCGATTTCGACCTGGTCGCCGTCGTCGGCGAGCCATCCGAGATTAAAACCAGACGCAAGGGCAAGAAAGGCAAGCCCAAAAGCAAGGCCAAACGCCGTCGCAAATCGCGATGAGCACCAGTTTTATCTTCGGCATCCATGCGATATCGCGGCGGTTGGAGCAGTCACCGCAGCATTGCCGCAGACTGTTTTATGCGGACAATCGCAACCCGCGGTTACGGCAATTGGTCGAGCAGGCGGGTAAAGCGGGGCTTGAGGTGAGCCTCGAAAGCAGGGCGCAGTTGTCAGCCCGATGCGACAGCGATAAACACCAGGGCTGCGTGCTGGAAACGGTCGCTGGCGAACCACTGGCGAATTTCGAGCAATGCCTGGCGAGAATCGACGATCAATCCCTGTTACTGGTGCTCGATGGGGTCCAGGACCCGCATAACCTGGGTGCCTGCCTGCGTACCGCCGATGCCTGCGGTGTCGATGTGGTAATTATTCCTAAGGACCGCTCGGTCAAGATCAACGCCACGGTACGCAAGGTCGCCGCCGGCGGCGCGGAAACCGTGCCGCTAATCGAAGTAACCAATCTGGCGCGCTGCCTGAAGGACTTGAAGCAGGCCGGGGTGTGGATATACGGCACCAGCGAACGCGCCGAGGCCAGCCTGTACCAGCATGATTACAGCGGCCCGATTGCGCTGGTCATGGGCGCCGAGGGATCGGGGCTGCGTCGCCTGACGATGGAATCCTGCGATCTTCTGATCAAGCTGCCGATGCTGGGCCAGGTAGAAAGCCTCAATATCTCCGTCGCCACCGGTGTTTGCCTGTACGAAATCCTACGCTCTCGCAACGCGCAAACATAACCGTACCGAAAAAACCTGCCGCATGCGCCGCGTCCCGCTTTAAAATTTACTCAGAGTAAAGTTCTAAAAATTTACTCTGAGTAAATTTCTAAGGAATTTGGCAATTTGGCTATGCCTGGCCGCTCGATTAGCCGGGTATCGCGTTCCAAACGCGAAAATTTTACTCTGAGTAAAATCTGCTTTAGATGCTTGTTGTAAAACGCGGCGCTTAGCCTATTGCGGCATTGGGAGGGGTCGGGTACAATCCGCGCTCCTTGATTTGGAGCGTCGCCAAGCGGCCTCGAATCACTCCTTGCTCCACGGGATGCGATCCCGGGGGCTTTATCCCACGGGGAGAACAATGCGACATTACGAAATTGTGTTTCTGGTCCACCCTGACCAGAGCGAGCAGGTGCCCGCGATGGTGGAACGCTATCGTACCATGATCACCAATTCCGGTGGCGCGGTGTATCGCGAAGAAGACTGGGGCCGGCGTCAGCTGGAATTCCCGATCAAGAAAATCCACAAGGCGCACTACGTGCTGATGAACATAGAGTGCGGCCAGGAAATCCTCGAAGAACTCGAGTCCGCTTTTCGCTTCAACGATGCCGTCCTGCGTCACCTGACGCTGATCTGCAAAGCCGCCGTCACTGAAAAATCGGCGATGTTGAAGGAGGTCGAGCGCGAGGAATCGAACAAGACCACCGATCGCAAGCCTGCGAGCAGTGAAGAAACACGGGCATCAGACACCGCGGAAACCAAAACCGCGACAACCGGGGAAGCCGTAGCCGAGCCCGGGGCGTCCGACGAAACCAAAGCCGTTGCTATCGAAGCAGGAGTGGAATAACCATGTCACGTTACTTTAGACGTAAGCGTTTTTGCAAATTCACCGCGGAAGGTATTGATCAGATCGATTACAAGGATCTGGAAACCCTGAAAGAGTACATCACCGAAACGGGTAAAATTGTGCCAAGCCGCGTTACCGGGACCAAGGCAAGGTACCAACGCCAACTGGCGACCGCGATCAAGCGCGCACGGTTTCTTTCCCTGTTACCCTACACCGATCAGCACAAACTGAGATAGCTTCGGTGGGTGTCAGCATGTTGGCACTGGCAAGATATACCCTAAAGGGTCCGTATCAGGCGGCGGCGGTAGTAGGCCTGCTGGCGATAATCGCGGTTTTTATCGTCCCCGTCATAGGTTACTCGGCGGTCAGTATTTTTCTGGCGTTTGTAACTAACTTGCTGGCTGTGGTGCTGGTCGGATTGATAATCCTGACCCAGGGTTCCACCGCGGGATTGAAAGTGATTGCGGTCTCGGCGCTGGTGTTGTCGCTGGCCGCCTGGATGGGATTGAATTCAGCCGAGCCGGGCATCTCGATGGCGCTGTTGCAATGGGTGCCGGTCATTATCCTGGCCCAGGTTCTGCGCAGCAGTAATTCGCTGGCCTTGACGCTGCTTGCGGGCATTTTGATTGGCGTCGTGGTAATTGCCTTCCAGTATCTTTACTGGGCGGACCTGGAATCCGGCTGGGTTGCCCAGCTGCTCCAGAACCGTGCGGGGGAAGTGCAATTAGCCGAGCAAGAGGCTGAACAGCTGCGGCAGTTCGTTCATCTGATGATGGTGTTAATGGCATCGAGCCTGTACCTGATGTACGTGCTGGTCATATTCATTGCCCGCTGGATGCAGGCCAATCTCGCCGATTCGCGGGGATTCGGTCAGGAATTCAGGTCCCTGACCCTGGGCAAGCCCGCCGCCCTGTTCGCGCTTGTGACGGTGCCGCTGGCGGTGATACTGCAGCAGGCATGGATGATGAGTTTTGCTTTTATTGTAGTTATCGCATTTATGTTTCAGGGTATTGCCATCGTGCATTCCCGACTTGCGACCAAGAAACAGGCTTACGGGTTGCTGGTCCTGTTTTATGTATTGCTGGTGTTCGTCTGGCAGATTACGGGAATATTAACCGCAATCACCGGAATTGTTGATAACTGGTTGAATTTCCGGAAGAAAGTTGAAAACCGGAATAACGTTAATTGATAGATAAGAGGTGATCCGATGGAAGTTATCCTGATGGAAAATATTGAAAACCTGGGTTCGGTAGGCGACAAGGTCAGCGTCAAGGCCGGATTTGCGCGTAATTACCTGGTGCCGCAGGCTAAAGCCAAGATGGCAACCGCCGAAAACCTGGCCGAATTCGAAGCGCGCCGCGCCGAACTGGAAAAAGCCGCGACCGAGGCCCTGGCTACCGCGGAAACGCGTAAACAGGCAATCGAGGCGCTCGGCGTCATAGAAATCACCGCGCGCGTGGGGTCCGAAGGCAAGCTGTTCGGTTCGATCGGTGTCGCCGACATATGTGATGCCATCGAGACCCTCGGCGGCGATGTCCAGAAAAGCGAAGTACGTATGCCCGAGGGCGCGCTGCGGTTGGTCGGCGAACATATTGTCGATATCCACCTGTATACCGATGTCGATACCCAGGTCACGGTAAATATCACCGGCGAAGAATAAATCCCCGGGAATGGGTAGTATTTATCAAAGGCCGCTATTTTAGCGGTCTTTTACTTTTCCGACCCGGTGAAAAAGGTTTATCATTGCCGGTCCATGTCGAAGTCCCCGAAGCCAGAAAATGTCTGAAATCACCTCCCGCGTGGCTGAACTCAGCCAGCGTGTCGATGACCTTAAGGTTCCCCCGCAATCGCTGGAAGCGGAGCAGTCGGTCATCGGTGGGTTAATGCTGGATAACCGCTCCTGGGACGATATCGCCGATATCGTCAACGAACAGGACTTTTACCGCCACGATCACAGTCTTATTTTCAGGGCCGTCGCCGCACTTGCCGAAGACGACAAACCCTATGACGTGGTAACCGTTTCCGAGTGGCTGGGTTCCAGGGGCGAGCTCGAAAACATCGGTGGGCTGGCATATCTCAGTATTCTCGCCAACGACACGCCGACTGCGGTTAACGTCAAGGCTTATGCCAATATCGTGCGCGAATACTCGGTGCTGCGCAGCCTGATCCAGATCGGTAACGAAATTTCGGCCAGCGCCTATAATGCCGACGGCCGCCCGAGCAAGGAATTGCTGGACGACGCCGAGCGCAAGGTGTTCATGATTGCCGAGCAAAGCGCCGGAAACCGCGAGGGTTTCGAGGCGATCAACGACCTGCTCGGACGGGCGGTCAAGCGTGTCGAGGAAATGTATCGCAACAAGGAAGCGATTACCGGGATCGCCACCGGTTTCAACCTGTTCGACGACAAAACTTCCGGGTTGCAGAAATCCGACCTGATCATTGTTGCCGGACGCCCCTCAATGGGCAAGACCAGTTTTGCGATGAACATCGCAGAAAATGCCGCGCTCAACAATGAAAGAGTGGTTGCCGTATTCAGCATGGAGATGCCGGGGGAACAATTGGCGTTGCGCATGATGTCGTCGTTGGGGCGCATCGATTCGCATAACCTGCGTACCGGCCGGCTCGACGATCATGACTGGCCGCGGCTGATTTCGTCGGTCAATATGTTGTCCAAGGCCAAGCTGCTTATCGATGATACCCCCGCCCTGACCCCGACCGAATTGCGCGCCCGCACTCGCAGATTGAAACGCGAACACGGCTTGGATCTGGTGGTCATCGATTATCTGCAGCTAATGCAGGTATCGGGTTCCACCGAAAACCGGGCGACCGAGATTTCAGAGATATCACGTTCGCTGAAGGCGCTCGCGAAAGAATTGAATGTGCCGGTTGTCGCATTATCGCAGCTCAATCGAAGCGTCGAACAACGCCCGGACAAGCGCCCGGTGATGTCCGATCTGCGGGAGTCGGGCAGTATCGAACAGGACGCCGACGTAATACTGTTTATTTACCGCGACGAAGTCTACAACCAGGATACCGCGGACAAGGGGGTCGCCGAACTGCTAATCCGCAAGCAGAGAAATGGCCCCATAGGCATGGTGAAACTGGCTTTCCTGGGACAGTACACCCGTTTCGAAAACCTCGCCTTCGACGATTACGGGAGCGAGTTTGAATAGCCATGGAACCAATCGGCACCCTCGTGCAATCATCGATCTCGACGCCCTAAAGCACAATTTCCGATATCTCAAGAAAACGGCCGGCGACAATCGCGTGATAGCCGTGGTCAAAGCCGATGCCTATGGCCACGGCGCGCTGGAAGTTGCGCGCGCCCTCGATCGTGCGGATGCTTTCGCCGTGGCGGCGGTGGGCGAGGCAGTCGCCTTGCGCGAAGCGGGTATCGAACAGAAAATTCTGGTGATGGGTGGCTTTACCACCGCGGTCGAGTTGCAGACTTGTATCGGCCTCGACATCGATCCGGTGTTACACCACCAGTTTCATCTGGATCGCCTGCGCGACGGCGGCGACCTGGGTGATCTCAATGTCTGGCTCAAGGTCGATTCGGGCATGGGGCGCCTGGGGTTTCCCATCCACCGAACCGACGAGATTATCGATACCCTGCATCGCCTGCATACCTTGGGTAGTATTCGTATGATGACGCACCTCGCCAGCGCCGACGAGCTGGACTGTGCCTTTACCGAGGCGCAGCTTGAAAGGGTGAAGTCGCTGAATCTGGACGGCTACGAATGGGGCATTGCCAACTCGGCTGGCATTCTCGGCTGGCCGTCGACGCACCGTCTCTGGGCGCGCGCCGGGATCGCCCTCTATGGGGCCGATCCGATGTCCGATCGAAACAGCGCCGGGCGCGAACTGCGGCCGGTGATGACGATGAAATCGGTCGTGCTGGCGGTCAATCAACATCTGCAAGGCGATCTGATTGGTTACGCCAATAGCTATGCCTGCCCGCGGGATATGACAATCGCCGTCGTCGCAACCGGCTATGCGGATGGCTATCCGCGCCACAAGATCGATACCGCACAGGTAGCTATCGAAGGTCAACTCTGCGACGTCGTCGGCCGTGTGTCGATGGATATGATTACCGTCGACGCGAGCGAGTTGCCCGGCCTCGGCGTCGGCGCTGAAGTCACGTTGTTCGGCGCTGCGCCGGATATCAACCACCTGGCCGATTGTTCGCAAACCATCGCTTACGAAATCCTGTGTAATGTCGGCGCTCACGTAAAGCGCGAATACCGGGACTGATAAAGCTATCGATATGCGGGCGACCCGCAGGCTTGTTCATCGCTGCCTGTGCCGGCTAACGCCGCTGCCTTTACAATTGACTATCGAGTAAGAGAAATTTAAATAAATTATATAAAACAATGATTTATATCTTTTATTTGAAGTAAAGTCTGAAGTAAACTCTGGGACATTAACGGTAACTCCGGGACTCCGGATTCATAGTTCCCCGGGGCAATTACAGCGTTATCAAATTGACTCTCCGAATCGCCTCGTCGCCAGCAGATTTATTTGCCTCGATCGAGTCTTGAATCCCTAGTTTTTGCTTTAGTTTCCGGATTGCGCGCCGATAGGTAACGGTATCGAGGCAGTCTGGTAAATCGGGATGGCTTCGAGCAGTGATCAAATACGGAAAGTTAAGGGTAAACGGTGCCTCCGATTCATCTCTCTACAGTGCGACAGGCTTCACTTTTTCTTGCTTTTATACCGCTTCGAGCAAACGCAGGCCGGGACATGTCCCGCGTTAGCCATGTGACCGCCAAGCCCACCCGGAGCGCTGCAAGGCTTCGGGGCAAGCCGGGGCTAACAACTGTGACGGGTGCGGGCTCCGGCTCTATCAAACGCCCGCCCATAACTAATCTAAGTACAGATACGGATACAGATACATGGAGAATGCATGAAGAAACGTTTGTTGTTCGTCGACGATGAACCGAATATTTTACAGGGTCTGAAGCGCATGCTGAGAAGTCATCGTGATAAATGGGATATGGCGTTCGCGGAAGGCGGCCAGCAGGCGCTGGAGATCATGCAGCAGGAATCCTTCGACGCGGTAGTGTCAGACATGCGCATGCCCGGAATGGACGGCGCCCAGTTGCTCGAGGAAATCTCGCAACGCCATCCGGACACGGTGCGTATCGTTTTGTCGGGGCATTCGGGCGAGGAATTGGTGATGCGTTCCGTGGGCCCCTCGCATCAGTACCTGGCCAAGCCCTGTGAACCGGAATTGCTGGAGACGACGCTTAACAGCGCCTTCGCATTAAGGGATAGGCTGGGTGATGGCAAGCTGCGCACGCTGATCTCGGGATTGACGTCGCTGCCCAGCCTGCCGGTGGTCTACAACGAAGTCGTGCAAAAATTACGTTCCGACGATGCCTCGGTGGCCGATATCGGAGAAATCATCGCGGGCGACCCGGGTTTGATGACCAAGATTATCCAACTGGTCAACTCCGCGTATTTCGGGCTCGCCCGGAACGTCTCCAGCCCGGCCGAGGCGGCGGCCATGCTCGGCATCGACACCTTGAAGGGTTTGGTGTTGTCGATCGGAATATTTTCCCAGTTCGAGCAGTCTACCCTCGACCGGCTGGCGCCGGTCGATATCTGGAATCACAGTCTTACGGTGGGTAAATTAGCCAAATCCATCGCCAAAAGCCAGGACGCCGACAAGTTGCTGATGGAGCAGGCTTACATGGGGGGTATGTTGCACGATATGGGCCACCTGATACTGGCGGCGAACCTGCCCGACGAATACTCGCAAATCAAACATCAGGTGAGCGATGAAAACCTGGACTTGCTGGTGGCCGAAGAAAGGGTCGTAGGTGCAACCCATGCCGATGTGGGTGCTTACTTGCTCAGCCTGTGGGGAATTCCGCAGGCGGTGGTCGCCGCTGTCGGCTATCACCACCAGCCGGCAAAACTACTGGAAAAAGAATTTAGCGCTGTGACTGCGGTTTACGCCGCCGAAGTGATTGTACATGGTGTTTCCGAAGAACCGGGCGCAGACTCGCCGGCTTACAGCGAATTCGACCTGGAATATCTGGAAGGCCTCGGTCTTGCGGATAGATTGCCCGAATGGATCACACTGTTTACCGCCCTAGAGGAGGATGCTGCCTGATGCCTGACAAAATTTTATTCGTCGACGACGAAGAAAACGTGCTGAGCGCGTTAAAGCGCCAGTTTCGCAAGACCCATGAGGTGCACACCGCCGTGGGCGGGGCCGCCGGCCTGGAAGCAATTGCCCGCGGAGAATCCTTTGCCGTAATCGTGGCCGATATGCAAATGCCGGAAATGAACGGCGTGGAATTTTTGCGCGAGGCCAAGAAACGTTCGCCGGATAGCCAGCGCCTGATGTTAACCGGCAATGCGGATCAAAAGACGGCGACGGATGCCGTCAACGAAGGTTGCGTGTTCCGTTTTCTCAACAAACCCTGTCCGCCGGATTTGTTGGCTAGCGCACTCGAAGACGGGATCGAACAGCATCGCTTGATCAACGCCGAACGCGAACTGCTCGAGGGTACGCTGAACGGTTCGATCAAACTATTGACCGATATTCTATCCATCGTCGCACCCGAATCCTTCGGTAAAAGCATGGCGCTGCGCAAGATGGCCCGCAGCACAGCCGGTATTCTGTCGATGCAAAGCACCTGGAACCTCGAAGTCGCGGCCATGTTTTCCAATATTGCCTATGTCACGATTCCGGCGGAAACGCTGGAGCGGGCGCTAAGCGGCGGCAGCTTGAGTGCGGTCGAGCAACCAATGATCGATCGACTGCCCGAGGTCGGCAGTAATCTGCTCGCCAATATACCCCGGCTGGAAAAGGTCGCACGCATCGTTCTGTACAAGGAAAAGCACTTCGATGGCGGAGGATTTCCCGAAGACAACGTCGCCGGCGACGCGATTCCGCTGGAGAGCCGGATTCTCAAGGTCCTGTCGGATCTCGAACGACTGAAAACCCAGGGCATGAAACTCGCCGTGGCGTTGCAGCACATGGCTAAGCAGGCGTCGAGATACGACCCGGCGATTCTCGAGGCGGTCAGCAAAATGACGACGGCCGAGCAGGCCGATGCCGAGCAGATCATTACCAAGGAGGTTAAGCTCAACGGCCTACAGGCCGGTCATGTATTGCTAACCAACATAGAAACCGAGGATGGCAAGCTGCTCTACAATGCCGGCAAGGAAATCACCGCCACGATTCTGGAGCGGTTGTACAATTTCCGTCGAATTTCGGGGATCCAGGAGCCGATAAAAATAAGCATGAAGGCGAGCGACTCGGACAAGAGTAACGAAGCCGCCGCCTAACGGGCTACCCGCACCGTATAAGGCTGAGATCGACTCCTCGACAGGCCGACAACAAGCTAATATCTACCTTTAAATGCCGGCCTCGCCGTTAT
The DNA here is from genome assembly GCA_001735895.1 of Olavius algarvensis Gamma 3 endosymbiont. Taxonomy (GTDB): domain Bacteria; phylum Pseudomonadota; class Gammaproteobacteria. The sequence goes on from DS021198.1 coordinate 1,110,492, forward strand.
CGATGCAGGCCCGTCCGGGGCCGCGCCCGAAAGCCAATTTGCGCTGGTAAATCAAACTAAATATCCGTAGAATCCCCAGCCTGATCATGCGCCTGTAGCTCAGCTGGATAGAGTACTCGGCTACGAACCGAGCGGTCGGGAGTTCGAATCTCTCCAGGCGCGCCATATACCGAAAAGCTCCCTAAAAGGAGCTTTTTGTTTTAGCACAAGAACCATGCTCGGTCGCAAACAACAGTTGAAGTTAGACTGTCTGCGGAATTCCTCGAAATGGAGGCAGCTGTCTCGGTAAACTGCCTTCGGCTACAAGTAAAAACGGGTCCAATTTTAGGCTGTTCCTATATGGGACCTGGACTTTACAGCGATACCTTGAGTTCCTCGGACTTGGTTTCACCCTCGACGTGTTCGGCAAAACCTGCTCCCGCTTCAGTGTAGATATTGAAAACGGCGTTTGCCCCCGATTGTTGCAATCTAGAGACCTCATCCGGATACTTTGCTATCGCGGCAATTCGACCTTTGAAAGATATTTCGCGAAGTTCCGCCAGGGCATCCAGATTCGCCTGGAGGTTTGGCAGGGCCAGCATGACGAGCTTGATGCTGTGATCCTGCTCTAATTTGTCCCAGAAGTCCGAGTCGCTCGGATCGCCCTGTAACACTTTGTGGCCCTGCGACTGATGTCTTTTAACTTGATCGGCATCGAAGTCGACACCGATGACAGTTTCCCCATGCACTTCGCGCATTTTGTCATAAGCCCCGCTGCCTACTCTGCCCATGCCGAAGATAGCTATGGTTGCCCCGTGGGTATCCAGCAACAGGTCGTCCGGAAGCCTCTCACCTCGCTGAAACCCGCCCCAGAATTTACTGTACCTGCTGTAGATTTTGTCATCCTTGCTGATCAACTTCGAGGCGAATACAAAGGAGACCGAAAGTGCGATGGCTATAACCACCAGCCATTCGGCATCTATCCAGCCATTCGCGGCGCCGATCGCAGCAACGATCAGGCCGAATTCACTGTAGTTAGTCAGGTTCAGAGTCGATAGCAGAGAGGTCCGTGCGCGTAGTTTAAACCAGGTCATCAGCGTAAAAAATGCCGAGGATTTGACCAGTACGAAGGGCACCAGCAGCAGCCCGACGATTAATGCCTCCAGCGAGAGTTGACCGGTCATGCCGATGGTAAGGAAAAAACCCACCAGAAACAGATCCTTGAAGCCCAGCATCGTTTTGGCCATCTCGGCCGATTTAGGGTGAGTCGATACCAAAACGCCCATGATAAGCGCGCCCAGGTCGTCTTTCACACCGGCCAGTTCGAATAGCTCGGCTCCACCCAGTGCCAGCACCAGGGCATACAGTATCAACAGTTCGCCATGACCGGTTTTTTGCATCAAATGGTGGAAGACCGGGCGCAGCGGTAACAGAAGAAACAACAATAATGCCCAGGGTGACGGGAGTTTACCTATGGCTGCCGCCATGAAAACAACCGCGGCGATATCCTGCATAACCAGAATACCGATGGCGACCCGTCCGTGCAGCGATTTCATCTCGCCATGATCTTCCAAAGACTTGACCACGAAAACAGTACTGGAAAAACTAAGTGCAAAGGCAATCAATAGCGAATGTTTAAGGTCCAGCCCGGAGAATAGCGGAACATTTAACAACGCCAAGGCGAAGATTGCGGTTCCAAACAGGACAATGACGATAGAGATATGCAGCAGGGTCACTGCCCAAACCTGCGGCCTGATCAATACTTTGAGATTTAACTTCAGGCCAACGGTGAACAACAGCAGCGTGATGCCCAGATCGGCAAGTTTCTGCAATGTCTCGCCGCTGGTGAAGCCCAGGTAATTGAGAATGAAACCCAGTTGCCAGAAAACCGACCAGCGGGGGCAGA
>DS021198.1:1112744-1156182 GCA_001735895.1 Olavius algarvensis Gamma 3 endosymbiont
GAGCGCTATTATGAAACGGTTCAAAACATTCTTTGTGTCGTTAATACTGACCTAAAAGACAATCCCGCTCTGGAACAAGCAGTCAAATTGGCAGAAAACAACCAGGCCAATCTTACCGTCATCGAGGCAATGGATGAATTTTTGCCAAACCCGAGCATACTCGAACGCGCCCTGCAGTTCGAACAAATCCAGGAAAACATATTAATCGAACATAGCGCGAGCTTGAAGGAGCTGGTTGCGCCCTGGAGCGAAAAGATCCAAATCAACACCAAGATACTTTTCGGCATACCGTTTATGGAAATCATTTACGAGGTTCTCCGCGGCGGTCACGATCTAGTGTTCAAGAAGGCTGAAAGCGGGGGTTTGCTTAATCGGGTATTCGGCGGCGCCGACATGCACTTACTGCGCAAGTGCCCGTGCCCGGTAATGTTGATCAAGCAAAAACCACCCAAAACCTATCGGCGGATATTGGCGGCGGTGGACGTCGATGATCACTATCCACCGGAAGAGTTACACACGAGGCGCCAACTCAATCATAAGATTCTCGAACTAGCGAGTTCGCTGGCGCTCTCAGAATCCGCTGAGTTACATATTGTCCATGCGTGGACGGCCGTCGGAGAAAGTTTGTTTAAAGGCAGGTTTTCGGCGAGGCAAGAGCAAGAACTAGATACTTACCTCGAACAGGTAAAACAACAGCATAGTAAAAATTTAGGCGTGTTAATGGATGAGACAATCGACAAGTTAGGGCGAGATGCCCTGGAGTATCTCAAGCCGGAAATACACTTGCTTAAAGGTTACCCGCGCAGAATTGTTCCAGAATTTGCGGCAGAAATTAAGGCGGACCTCCTAGTCATGGGTACGGTAGCTCGTATCAGCCTGCCCGGGTTTTTCATGGGCAATATGGCGGAAGATATTCTCAGTCAACTAGATTTCTCGGTACTGGCCGTCAAACCGGAGGGATTTGTGACACCTGTAACTTTAGATCAATAAAATGCTGCACGCGATCTTCAATTTTAGTCAGGGTCCAATGACCCATTCGAATCGACGCGGCAGTTCCCGCCAGTCGTCAAGTTCGTTAGCGAGCGCAATTTGTACTGCCTCGAGCAGCATCTCGGGTACGATATTGATCTTGATGGGATCATCGTGACTCAAGCCCGGATTTTTCTGGATCTCGGTTAGCCACGGCTTCAGCGTCGCGTCGAGAATTACATCGGCGCCATAAACGCCAAAACAACTGGCTTCGGTTTTAGTATCCGCGAGCTGCGCGGCCACCGCCTCGACCACTGTTTTCAGGCAAGCCCGAACACGAGGTTTGAAATCGTTTTCGAAAAACCCGGCTTGCGCGATTGCGAGATCCTCGACGAGGTAGCTTTCAAGGTCGGCAAATGTCCATTTCAAATTGGCCGCGCTGTCGAGATTGCCATGCCGCTTTTGCTGGTAAGTGTTCGTCACATGGATTAATGGATTATCCAGGTCTTCCAGCGAAAACTCCTGGGTGGTCAAACGTACCGTGCCCTCGTCAAATAACAATACTCGCAGTGGATCGATCGAGGCGATCATCCAGTAAACGCGCAGCTCCGACTTTTTACCGTTGAGCAGCAGCGGATTTTCGATGTAGCGCTGGGCGATGTATTCAAGCTTGGGATCCACCACGGGATCCGATAGATCGCCGGCCTGGTACTGCCGATGCAGGCCATCGAATTCGCGCAATACTTTGATTCCGATGCCCTTGGATAGATTGGCGGGTTTCAATATCCAGTGCTGTACTGGTTCGTCCTTGCCGGGAAGCTGGTCAAAGAAGGCCTGGCACTCGGTTGCATCGTACAGGCGAAAACTGGTTGGGTAAAAATCCGGTGCTCCGATACGATTCAAATTACCCGTCAGGCGGCCCTTGTTTATCATGGCTCCTTCATTGGCAAAATGATTGATCAATTGTCCGGGCTCGAGCTGGGGCAGCATCTTCCCGACCCCTCGCCTGAGCCATAATAAATCCGCTTGCGCGGGATCAGCCACCAGGTCTGCATCGAATGCCGACAGAATACGACGCGCATTGGTGGAACGCCGGTCCAGGTAAAACTGCGGGCCGGCCTTTAGCTCAACAATCCAGCGACCCATGATTTCGTCATTCATTGATATCTCCCGATGCATGCATCAAGACGGTGGCGGTGTCGTAAAATTTCCTGATCAAGGGCTTCTGCCTCCCGCTGCATAGCCAATTTTCGATACCAACGGCGGAGGGATGGCCTGGCGCTCCCAGCGCCGAAACCTGATCGATGTCTGCATGCCGGGATCGGAGTTTTCTGAAGCGCTTGAATTCAGTTCGGAGTTCCTTTTTTGATTCCAATGAATGCGCAGTATAACCGTTTCATTAAAGCTGTTGGATAGTGCCTGCATCTAACCCAGTGGGGTATATTTCGGGTCAGGAATTTGGTCCCAAACAAATCATGGACTTAGCGCTATGAAAAACTCCAACTGTCCAATGAATGTTGACATGCCGGGGCTCGCGCCGCACAATGTTTTCGGTTCAAAAACGAACTTAGCCAGCTAAATAATATGCGCGATCTGCCCGACGAGGAATGTCCGGGTAGCCAATAACAAATCAAAAAAGCCGGCGAAGATTCGGTATGAAATTGCGTTGATTGCAGCGATGAGCGCCCGCTTCTCCAATGTAAGCTTGTGTATTATCGGCTCAGGATGAGCACTGCCTGCAATTACGAAAGTTTAGCCGTGGCTGTTATCAGACTGCCGCGGGAAGGTGATTTACAAGGAGAGGCATATGTCGACACAACTATTATTCTATAAAGAGGCTATCCCGGTCTCGAAAGATCAACACGCCGATTTATCAATTGACACTACCCAGGACTACAGTTTTGCCAGCCGGGTAAATTCCGTTCCGCTAACTGCAACCGAATTCCCGTTTGCAGCGCGCGACTATGTCATTGTCTTTGCCGGGCAGGATAAACCCATGCCCGCTGCCATACTCGGTTTGCAGCAAGACCGTAATCTGTTTATTTCCGATGGCGGAAATTGGGAGGGTCGCTATATTCCCGCATTTGTCCGCCGTTATCCGTTTGTCTTTTCCAGTGACGAGGAGAGTTCTCGGTTTACCTTATGTGTCGATAAAGAGTTTCAGGGTCTCAATCAGGAAGGCAGGGGTGAGAAGCTGTTTGATGAGCAGGGCGAGAAGACGACCTATCTCGAAAAAATGCTCACCTTTTTGCAGGAATACCAGGTTCAGTTTGAGCGTACCCGGGCATTTTGCGAAAAACTCAAAGAATTGGATCTACTCGAATCGATGCAGGCTCAAATCACCATGCCGACCGGAAGCCAACAGTCGCTGACCGGATTTCAAGTTATTAGTCGGGAGCGTTTGAAATCGCTCGATGGTGATCAGCTTGCCGATCTGGCCAAATCAGACGCGCTTGAACTTGCTTATCTGCAATTGCAATCGCTAAATAATTTCTCCGTGATGGTCGAACGGGCCGGCACGGGCAGTAAAGGGAGTAATTAATAAGGCAACTTCGACAATTCAGAATGAATTGTTCAAAACTTCAATATATTTGATTTCGGTTTGTTGAGCGCTCATAGCCAACTCGACGCCAATTGATGGTGCCAAAGCTATAGCTAAGGGCGGTGCCGGTTATCCACCCGGGGGATGACTGGTCGAACAGGAATCCGATGGAATATCGCTTGGTTTCGATAGTCCGGCTGAAACTACGAATCAAAAGGGAGATTCCTAGTGGCATACATTTGCAAAGACTGTTATCCGCATGCCCGCCGCAACCGAAAAGATTTATTCCGTTTACCCGTTATTGCCTCCCCCGAAAGTTGCAGTTCGAACCCCCGAACCCTGGTTGTTGCTGTCGCCCGGCCTCTGCATCGCCGCCGGTCGACCGGAATTCCGAAGCGCGGAATATCGACGATCTGTCACCTCCACGAGGACTCTTGCGCCCGGGATTGCTCAGTTGAGGCCGGTTCTGAATCTGGCCAGCGGGGACACCGATGACGTTTCCATGCAGCTCAGCGAGCAGTTGCTGGAGAGTGGCAAGATCTATCACGAAGCCATGCGCGGATTTAAAGCCTTTCGGCAGGCGCTCGAACGCGGCTACTTCGTGCTGCAGGACGATTAGTTTTCCAATTCGGCAACCGTAACAAGCATCGAATATTTGCGACAGACAGCAATCCTGGCAAAAGTGCTGAAATCTGTTACCCGGCTCTTCGAGCGCGACCCCTTATATATATTCATAATTGCCACTCAGGAGTAATCATCCAAGGCCATTCTTTGACTTGATTGTCACGAAATGAAGCGCGACAAATTCTATTCTAACAGGCAGCGAATCAAGGCCGAATGCGGATCGGCAAGACTTTCGACAACGTTAAAATGGTGTTGCGCCGGTGCCTTGTGAAGCGAAGTCCTGATCCCGAATCCGGTCCAGATATTGGCCAACAGCTCTGCCTGGCGAATAAACTCCGGGCGTTCTTCCGCACCGACCCAGCAAACCAGTTCGGCGTTATCGATTGGGTGATTCAGGGCAGGGCTTTCCGCCCTGGCCTCGGCTTCGTCCATATTAAAATCATCGTTCATTTTAGTTTTCAACAAGGGACGCAGATCGTGCAGGCCCGAGATCGAAACAACGCGCTCGATGCGCGCCCTGACGTCCGGTGCAAGCGGGCTGTCGCGGCAAATCATACGGCATACCAGATGACCGCCGGCCGAATGACCCGCCAGCCTGATGGGACCGTCAAGCGTGATCGCGGCCATAGCGATAGCCGCTCCCACCTGGCGGGTAATTTCGCTGATCGGAACTGCGGGCGCCAGATCATAGGAGGGTAGCGCGACCGCCCAGCCGCGTTGTATTGCCCCCTGAGCCAGGTGGGACCAGCAAGACTTGTCGAATGCCCGCCAATAGCCGCCGTGGATGAAAACCAACAAACCCTGCCTGTTATCTTCCGGTCGGAATATATCGAGTTTCTGGCGCTCGCTCGTACCATAGCTGATGTCGATATCGGCCAGCTGTTTTTTTGCCATGGTCTGGCGATAGCGAAGCGCGGCGCGGGTCCATTTACCCGGATAACTATCCGCAGCTTCGATATAGGCGCCGTTGGCGTAAGCGTCGTCCCAATCCTCGACTTTTAAATTCATGGCTGCTTGTCTTTTGTTAGCCGGCTAGATTAGTCTTATACCCGCTTATTTCCGGAAATGCATCTTCGTGACCGATTTCGCCAAAACCAAGTCGCTATTCCATTTGCCCGCCGGTCTGTTATATCTGGACGGCAACTCGCTGGGTCCCTTACCCAGGGCCGCCGCCGATCGGGTCGGCGCGATGATGCAACAAGAATGGGGTGATCTCCTGGTTACCGCCTGGACTCGGGCCGATTGGATCAACCAACCGTCACGGGTCGGCAATCGGGTCGGAAAGTTGATCGGTGCGCCCGCGGGCAGTGTCGTCATGGGCGATACGCTGTCGATCAAGCTCTATCAGGCGCTGGCATCCGCCCTTGAAATGAGCGCCGAGCGCAAAATCATCCTGTCCGATAGTGGAAATTTCCCGACCGATTTATATATGGCCCAGGGTCTCATAAAATCCCTCGATCGGGGTTATGAATTGCAATTATGCGAGCCGGAGGAAATTGAGAACAGGTTGAGCGCTGAGGTCGCCGTGCTGATGCTTACCGAAGTCGACTATCGCAGCGGGCGTCTGCACGACATGCGCAGTCTGACCGAGAAAGCCCACGAAGACGGCATTCTGACAATTTGGGACCTGGCCCATTCCGCCGGTGCACTGCCGGTGCGCGTCGCGGACTGCGATGTCGACTTTGCGGTCGGCTGTTCTTACAAGTATCTCAATTCCGGTCCGGGTGGACCGGCATTTATTTACGTTGCGCCGCGGCTGGTCGAGCAGGTGCAGCCCGCGCTATGCGGCTGGCTCGGGCACCAGGCGCCTTTCGACTTCGGTCTCGACTATCGCCCGGCTGCGGGGATCGAACGGATGCGTATCGGCACGCCGCCGATTTTGCAACTAACGGCACTGGAAGCCTCATTGGATATCTGGGATATGGTCGATATCGAGGATGTACGCGCAGTTTCCATCGAGTTGTCCAGTTTATTTATTGAATTGGTGGAAGCCAGCTGTCCCGAGCTCGAACTGGCCAGTCCGCGGGACGAACGGCGACGCGGCAGTCAGGTTTCCTTTCGCTTCGAGCATGGTTACGCCGCGATGCGAGCGCTTATCGACCGGGGTCTGATCGGCGACTTTCGTGCGCCCGACATCATGCGGTTTGGATTTACGCCGCTTTATCTGGAAGCCGGCGAGGTGCGCAAAGCGGCGCTCATCATCGAGGATGTCATGTCCAACCGGCTGTGGGACAGGCCGCGATACCATGAGCATTCGCCGGTTACCTGATCCGGCTCAATGCTGAGCTTGACCGGGATAAAACCGGGTTTGGAAGCAATAACCCTGTAGTTGCATTCAGATCCCAGCTTATTCTTTAAACTTACTATAGATTAGTAACTTGCAGAAATAGTTTAAAGTTAAATGTCATCAATCTGGCAAGCAGAAATCAATTCTCGCCTGCGCTTGTGGGCTTTGTCTGCTGAGTTGACGGGGGCATTCGTTATCATTCCCGGGGATTGTCCCGGCGACTAGACTTGCATCCAACCGAGGTTTCGCTAGGGTGGTGAACTCATGTCAGACCGCCGGCTTACTGCCCAAGCACGACGCCCGGCCAAGGCGCGGAAAGCCGCGGAAAGCTGCTGACCTGCGTCGGCAAACGCAGAATTTTCAGGCTGCATGGCATGTGATTTGCATCCTTTCCCAGGCCACGGCGAATTCCGATTGCAAGCCTTAAAAACGTCAACTATTCGACATAATAGGCCGAAATATCTCTGCTATGCTCAGTAGCATTATGCAATACGCTGAACTGAATATGGTCCAACCCATCACGCTGGACCAACTCATCGGCAAGGGCGTCGACCTGCCCAGCCTACCTGAAATCTATCTACGAGTTTCGCAACAGCTCGAAGACGAAAACGCCAGCGTGGAACAGATCGGAATCACGGTGCAAAACGATCCCGCGATTTCCTCGCGCGTTCTAAAAATGGTCAATAGCGCATACTATGGATTGCCGAATCAAGTCGCTTCCATCGATCAGGCGGTTACGCTGTTGGGACGTGAACGGCTGAAACATATCCTGATCGGCTCGGTGTTGCGAGGTGTTTTCAGCAGTCAGGATGACCCGGCGTTTTCGATGCAGGCGTTTTGGCAACACAGTATCAAGACCGCGATAATCGCGCGCCATCTTGCGCAACAGAGCACTCAAATCGACGAGCCCGAAGCCATGTTCACCGCGGGCTTGCTGCATGATATCGGCAAGTTGCTGTTAATCAATAAATATCCCGAGCGCATGCTTGCGGCCGAAGAGTATATGATCCAAAAACGGGTGGATATATTGAGCGCCGAGTTAAGCCAGATTGGTCTCACCCATACCGCCGTCGGCGAAGCCCTGATGGACCACTGGGGTTTGCCGAAATTGCTGATCGATTGCGCCGCCAGCCACCACGAGGTGGTACATGACGGCGCGAATCGCTACGCGACCCATTTGATATATTTGGCCAATCAATTGAGCGCGTATGTGCCGCCGTTGGACGATCAGGAAACCCGGGATATACTCGACGATATCGATAACTGGGACCAGGGGGTGTTTTCCCTGGAACAGATCGCCAACGCCTGCCAGCACGCCGACGATATGGTGTTTGAAGTCATGGAATCCTTTGGTATGGTGGCGATAGAAATCAGCAGTGACTGAATCGTCGACCCGATGTTAGCCGGTTTTTCCGATTTCGGATAATCCAATGCCGCCGAGCACCAAGGCCAGCGCCAGCGCATGGTAATACTCGAAGACCTCGTTTAAAAATACCACCGCCATGATCGATGCGAACACCGGCACCAGATTGACGAATACGCCGGCGCGACCGGGTCCGATCAGGGCGACTCCCTGGATAAAGAATAGCTGCGCAATCAGCGACGGCAGTATCGTCACCAACAAAACCAGCAGCCAGCCGGTAGGCGACGGGGCGTTCCAGCCCTGCTGCCAGATCTCGAACGCCACCAACGGCAACGACGCCAGCCAGGCGGCCATGGCCATAATAGCGAATAAACCGAGTGCGCTGACATTAGGGCGACGAGTCAGCCCGATTGAATAGGCGGCATAGAAGAAGCAGGCGATAACCATGAACAAATCGCCGCGGTTTACCGCCAGGTCCGCCAGTTGAGCGAACTCGCCGCGCGCCGCCACGATGATGACGCCCAGCAAGGTGAGCGCCACTCCGATGCCTTGAATCTTGCCGATCGGATGGCGCAACATAAACAGGCTTGCGAGTAATACGAAAACAGGAATCGAGCCCTGCAAAATTCCAATGTTAATAGCGCCGGTATGATGACCGGCGATATAAAAGAGCGTGTTAAAAACGGTAAATCCGCAGCTACCCATCAAGCCCAGAAACAATATATGGCGCCGCAGGATGGGCCAGTCTCTGACGACATGTTTGCGGGCCAGCAACAGCAAGATCAATATCACCCCGAGCCAGCGAAACGTAACCAGTTGCGTCGGCGAAATCTCGCCTACCGCGAGCCGGCTGATGATTGCATTCAAGCCCCAGCACCAAGTTGTGAAAAAGAGCAGGGCGTAGGCTTTTAAGTGGTTGCGGGCAATCATGTCGTGTTTCCGCCTGCCAAAACTAGCTCGCGATGCAGGGTATAGAGGCCGCTGACGACAATAATGCCGATTCCAAACAAGCTTGCCGGATCGGGAATCTCATCCCATACGAGATAGGCGATCACGCCACCAAGAACGATTGTCAAGTATTTAAACGGCGCCAGAATTCCCACTGCCAAATGTCGATAACTGAGGGTCATCAAATACTGCGCCATGCCCCCAAACAACCCGACCAATAACAGCAAAACCAGATCGGCGGGCGGCGGCGACCTCCAGCCCTGTACCAGAATGCCGACGCTACTGATCGCAACGCCGGTGACGGTAAAGTAAAAAGTGATACAGACCGGGTCGTCTATCTTGCCGAGATAACGGATGATGGTCGTCGTGCAGCCGATTAAAAATGCGGCGATGAGCATATACAGGCTGCCGCTGGCTAGCATCTCGGGGCCCGGGCGTACCACGATTAACATGCCGGCAAAACCGATAATAACCGCGCTCCAGCGGCGCAGGCCGACTTTTTCACGCAGCAGCAAGACCGACAGTGCAGTCATGAACAGCGGCGCCGTGTGCAGGATCGAGATCGCCGCCGCCAGCGGCATCAGTGAAAACGCGTAAAACGCGAGAGCCATGGCGCCGATGCCCATTAGACTGCGCAGCATATGCAATTTTTTGTGCGCGGTTCTTAGAATTCCGAATCCACCGCGCATCGAGATGATGACCGCGATCGGAATCAGCGCCACGACGCAGCGGAAAAACATGATCTGGCTGGTCGGATAATAAGCGCCGAGCCACTTGACGCTCGCGTCCATCAGGGAAAACAGCAGCAAGCTCAACATCATAGCGCTAAATCCGACCAGTGGATTGTCGGCCGGGCGGACGATGGAAACTCGATGACTGGAAACCTTAATGCTCCCGTTTCCCCAAAATCAGGTCAGCCGCCTTTTCGGCAACCATCATTACCGCTGCATTGGTGTTACCCGACACAATCGTAGGAAAGACGGAAGCATCGACGACTCTGAGTTGCCGCGTGCCATAGACGTGGCACTGGTTATCGACGACGGCGATTTTACGATCGGGGCCCATCATGCAGCTTGAAGTCGGGTGAAACACGGTAGTACTGCGGGCCCGGATGTCCGCGATCAGATCGGCTTCGCTACGGACCTCGATGCCGGGCGTGACTTCTTGCTCGATAATCGCCGCAAGCTCGGGACTGCTGGCCAGTCGGCGCAACAGCCGCACCCCCTCGAGCATTTGCATGACGTCTTCTTCCTGCGACAAATAATTGGGGAATATTTTGACCGGCGCGAACGGGTCGGCCGAATCGATGCGCAGGTGACCGCGGCTCAAGGGGCGTAGCTGACCGATCGAATTGACAAACCCCGGGTAGCGGTCGGGTTGCATCAGCGGCCGTTTACCGGGCGGCGCGGCGGTATAAGACATCGGGTTAAAATAGGTTTGAAGATTGGGGCGCGGGCGTGACGGGTGGCCTTTTAGAAACCCGCCGGCCTGGTTGACGCTGAGCGACAGCATACCCTTCCTGAATAGCAGATATTGCATGCCGGCCGCCAGTTTGCCCCACCAGGGATAAAGCCGATTGTTCAGGGTAGGCAGGCGCGAGCGATAGTGATAACAGCAATCCAGGTGATCTTGTAGATTGTGGCCCACCCCGGGTAACTCGACCACCGGTTCGATTCCATGATTTTTGAGTAGCGCCGGCTCGCCGATGCCCGAAAGCTGCAAAATCTGCGGCGAATTTACTGCGCCGGCGCTGACGATCACCTCGCGCCGCGCCTTCACCCGGCGGCGCTGCCCTCCCTGCATGAATTCAACGCCTGCCGCGCTGCGGTTATTAAACAGGATGCGCGTCACCTGCGCCTGCGTAAAGACCGTGCAATTGCGGCGCTTTAACGCGGGATGTAGATAGGCGCGCGCGGTGATCTGATAATGGCCGACGCCCTCCTGGGTTTCAGCGTTGAAATCGGAGTTGAATTCGAAGCCGCATTGTAACGCGGCGGCAATAAACCGCCGGCATAAGGGATGATGCTGCTGGCTGACATTGTCGACGTAGAGCGGTCCGTCGGCGCTGCGGTAGCGATTGCCGCCGGCGGCGGCGGTTTCCGTTTTTTTAAAATAAGGCAACACCTCGTCCCAGCCCCAGCCCCGGTTACCCAGGTCGCGCCAGTCGTCGTAATCCGCCGCCTGCCCGCGGATGTAGACCATGGCGTTGATCGAGCTGGATCCGCCCAGCACTTTTCCGCGCGGCCAGTAGCTCTGGCGATTGTCGATGCCGGGGTCCGGCTCGGTCATATACATCCAGTTGACCGCCGGATCGTAAAAGGTTTTGCCATAGCCGATCGGGGTTTGAATCCAGAAACCTTTGTCGCTGCCGCCCGCTTCGAGCAGCAGCACGCTATTACCGGCATCGGCGCTAAGCCGGTTGGCGAGCACGCATCCCGCGGAACCTGCACCGATAATGACGAAATCGAACTCGAGATCCACGCTGCGGCCCGGCTAAAGATGAAACGGAATTATAGTCGCTACGTGACGCGGGTAAAGCAAAAACCACCTCGCCAACGGGTTCCACCCGTGCAGCGCATGATGCATAATCTGGGCGCTAAACCTAACGGAGCCAAACTTGAAGTTCAGCCTTGAAGAATTCCGCGCTTGGGAGAACAAGCGCGTGACCCTGGTCGGCATGTCCGGCGTCGGAAAATCCTTTCTGTCGGCCAAGTTGCGCGGCAGAAACTGGTTTCACTATTCCGGCGATTACCGTATCGGCACCCGCTACCTGGATGAACATATTATCGATATGCTCAAGGAGCAGGCGATCAAGGTCCCGTTTTTGCGAGAACTGCTGCGCAACGACTGGATTTATATCAAGAACAACATCCGCGTCAACGATTTGGGTCCGGTGCTCAGTTTTGTCGGCAAACTGGGTAACCCCGAACTGGGGGGGGTCGAGATCGCCGAATTCATAGAGCGCCAGGCGATTTATCGCCAGGCGGAAGTCGACGCCATGTACGATATTCCTCATTTCATCGAGAAGGCGCGCAATATTTATGGCTATCCGCATTTTGTCAACGATGTCGGCGGCAGCCTGTGCGAGCTGGACGAACCCGGTGTTATTGACATACTGGTCGAAAATACGCTGATCTTATACATCCAGGTTACCAATCAGGCACAGGAACAAGTGTTGATCGAGCGTGCGGTCTCCGACCCCAAACCGCTTTACTACCGACCCGACTTTCTGCAACGGCATTTGGAGATGTATTTCGGCGAAACCGGGCTCGAGTATGCCGCCCAGATCGATCCCGACGAATTTGCTCGCTGGGTTTTCCCGCACCTGTTCCATTCGCGTTTGCCGCGCTACGATGAGATCGCAAGCCTCGGATACACCGTGACCTCGGAAGAAGTCGACGGGGTGCAAGACGACGCGGATTTTCTGCAGTTGCTGGAAATGGCGATTGCCAGACAGCCACAAGGAGATGCCTGATGCCGCTGGTCGCACATAACGAATTACCCACCTTCACCAAGCTACGGCAAGAGGGTTTGCGCGTGTTGGCGCCGGGTCTCGCCAACCAGCAGGATATTCGTGAATTGCACATCGGTTTGCTCAACATGATGCCCGATGCCGCACTGGAAGCGACCGAAAGACAATTTTTGCGCCTGATCGGAGAAAGCAACCCGATTGCCCAGTTTTTCGTGCATCCTTTTACGCTGGATGCCTTGCCGCGCACGCCGGCGGCGCGGGCGCACATCGAGCAATTTTACGATAGTTTCGAGCAAATCAAACAGCAAGGGCTGGATGCGCTGATCATTACCGGCGCCAACGTGATCGGCGCCGATCTGGCGGCAGAAGTTTTCTGGGATGCGCTGATCGAGGTGGCCGACTGGGCACACGAAAATGTCACCTCGACGCTGTGTTCCTGTCTCGCCACCCACGCCGTGCTGGACTTTCGCTATGGGCGGAAGCGGGAAAAACAACGCCGCAAGCGCTGGGGCGTGTTTCGACATCAAGTGGTCGCTCCGGAGCACCCGCTGGTGGCCGAAATCAACTCGGTGTTCGACGTACCCCACTCACGCTGGAACAGCGTTTACCGCGAGCAATTCGAGGCTGCCGGACTGCAGGTTTTGGTTACCGCCGACGATGGCAGCGTGCACCTTTCGACCAGCCCGGATGGTTTCCGTACCGTTTTTTTTCAGGGGCACCCCGAATACGACACGGTGTCGCTGTTGAAGGAATACAAGCGTGACGTGAATTTGTACATCGACGGCGAACTCGACCGCTACCCACCGATGCCGGACCATTACTTCAGTCAATTCAGCGCCGCCATTTTTCGGGAATATCAGTATCGGGTCGATAAATGTCTGCGGCAACAAGCACCGGTCCCCGCGTTCCCGGAAAACATGGTGTTAGATCGCTTGAAAAATACCTGGCAGGATACCGCGAGCGCGGTCGTTGGCCGCTGGGTTGGACTGATTTACCAGTACACCAACGTGGATCGACTGAAACCCTTTATGGACGGCGTTGACATCGATAACCCGCTACAGCTGTAGCAGCGCGCCGCATCCCGTGATCGGCGGGTTAATAAGATCCCCAGGAATCCTGTTTTCTCCAGCGGATCCGCGTCACCACAATGCCGACTAGGAACGCGATCAGGCAAACCGCTCCGCCGCGCACGAACCAGTCGAGCCGGGTGCTGTCGTTCAGTTCGGCGTTAATGTCGGTTAACTGAGCTTTTTCTTGTTTGAGCTGCTCCAGCACCGTTTCCAGGCGTTTGTTCTGCTCCAGTATGTTGAGCGTATTTTCTGCGGCGCCGCGTACTTCCGCCAGCTCTTGTTCCGAGGCGCGCAGGGTTTTCTTGAGTGCTTGATTATCGCTCTGCTCCTGGGCCAGCGATTGTTTGAGCGCGGAGATTTCACCCTCCTGCTCGGAGATACGGTTACGCTGCCGTTCGTAACTGATATTCAATTCCCGCAGGCTTTGCCGGGCGGCCGGTTGCTCCATCAGAAATCGACTCAAGACATAGCCTTTTTTATTGTCTTCGGTTTCCACCAGCGAATACTTGGAAACCAGATCCTGCTCGAGCACGGTCACCGCTTCGCCACTTTGCAACATGCGCACGATATTGTTGGCGGTACTGGTGCCGCTGCGCATCGTGATCTCGAACTCATCGGTAATATATCTAACCTCGGCCGCGGCCAGCGGTCCCGCGATGCAAGTGGATAAAACTACTGCTAGCACAACTCGATTCATTGAATGGCTCTCGTTAAAATCGATGGAAGTAACCCACCGAGTAATCGTTACCGCTAAGGTAGCCGGAAGACCTGTCGTCTTTGTGCCCGTCGATATCATTATTGCCGGGATACTCATAAGATGAAATTTCAGCATGCGGTTCGATTACAGCGTCGCCCGAAAAACCCCTCGAACGCAGCTTCGCCGCGCTCCGGCGATAAAAACTTCCCGCGTCGTTATCGATAATGGCGCCGCCGAGACCCGTTTGCAGCTTATAAATCGGCGGTGCGGCGTACAAATCAGAAAAAATTAAAAATATCGCCGCTGCAGCAATCGATCTCATCGCCGGAGTAAGCATGTAACGACCCTGTGACGACCCGCGTTCGTCGCTTGTGTTTTAGCCGTCATTATTGTCAGCCTTGATGCGAGTTGCAACCGCAAATACCGCTTTACCCGCGGTTGAGCAAAATTTACGTTTATCGGCTATGTTACTAATATATGATCGAGAGTCTGGCAGGTAAAAATCATGAGTAAAGATATGGAAGATCCGCGGCGTGAATTCCTGATCAAGGCGCTATCGCTGGGCCTATTCGCCGGGGCCAATTTGAACAGCCTGTTTCAAAGCGGCCATGCGCGTGGCGATATACCGGAAAAACTGCCACCCGGGCGTTCTATCTTCCAGTTGCAGGGCAGGGTGACCGTCGATGCCGCCGCCGCCGATATCGACACCCCGATCGGTCCCGGCTCTACCGTTAAAACCGGCCCCGAGAGTCGGGTCATTTTCGTTGTCGGCACGGACGCGTTCATTCTGCGCAGCAATAGCGAACTCGAAATGAATAGCAGCGATGGAGTAATAATCGGAGGTATGCGAATTCTGTCGGGCAAGCTTCTCTCGGTCTTCGGCCGGCGCGCGAAGCCGCATGCTATCACCACGTCGACCGCGACTATCGGGATACGCGGTACCGGCCTGTATATCGAATCGGAGGCCGACCGCTCTTATATCTGCACCTGTTACGGGCAGGTGCGTATCGCCGCCACCGCCGATCCCGGGGTCAGCCGGGACCTGGTCTCGGAGCACCATGACAACCCGGTATACGTATTGTCCTCGGCCGGCAAAGGCCAGCTTATCGCGCCGGCGCCGGTAATCAATCACAGCGATTCCGAACTGACCCTGATCGAGGAACTGGTTGGCAGGACGCCGCCGTTTGCCTTCAGCGGCGGCGGTTACGGTGCACCGCGCAAAAGCGATTACTGACGATTAACCCGGCGACAATGCTACTCGCCGGTCGCTGCCGTGTCGGCTGGCGGCGCGGCTTTGAATGGCGTGATCAGGATTAACAACCCGAATTCGGGATTGTCGAGATAGTGCAGGGTCTTGCTGCGCATGCGGCGATGTTCCTTGAGGCTATGATTGTTCAGGATGCGCGTATCGGCCGCATAGGCCTTGAGATACTGATCCTGGGGCGCATTGCTAGTGACCGAATCTATCGACAGCCGGGGTCGTCGGTAAACCAGGTCGGTATAGACGTGCAGATAACGCGCCAACTCGACGGTAACTTTACCCTCGAACTCATACAAGCCCTGATGGACCCGCAGCGCCTCTTGTTCGAGCAACTGCAATTCCAGCGCCTCAAGGGTTTGTTCGTCGAAGGCGAAGTTTTGTTCGCTACCCGGTTCTTCGCCGTCGTTTCGCGGAATGCTTTCGAGCAGCTCGATCTGGTTGTCGATCGAAGTATATTCGTTGCCGTAGACGCGCCCGCCCCGCAGCCAGATCGGCAGCGCCTGGCCACGCTCGACCCCTGGTTGGCGCCAGGCGATATGCTGTAACAGTTCGTAACGCGGCGAGTCGACTAGTTTGTCGGCAACTTCGAGCAGTCTGAACTCCGAGTCCGGAAGCATTTCGTAACCGAGATCGCGCGCCGCCAGCACGCTGCTGATCGAAGTCGTATCGAGAATTTGTTCGGCTTTACTGGGCGAGCTGACCGGCAGAATGAATTCGCGGCTTTTCGGCGCCTTGATGTTTTTGAAGATGACCAGTTCGACGTCGTAGACTGGCTGGGGTTTAACGCTGGATTCGCCGGAGGTTTGCGCCGGTAAAACCCCGGGTAAAAGGGCTGCCAGGCCTAACAGGGCTGGGAAAAAATAATTCATGCTAGTCTGCGGTCAGTTTATTAAGCAGCGATTCAATCTGCTTGAAGCGGGCTTCAAGTTCAACATTTTGACAGCTAATACGCAAGGTTTGTTTTCCGTCAAAACGATACTGTTCGGGATCGGCCTGGATCAGCGCGATAATTTTCATCGGATCGATATTGGGATTGGGGTTGAACACGATTTTACCATTTTGTTCACCGACATCGATTTTCTCGACTCCAAGCAAAAGCGTCTGCAGTTTGATGCGAGTGACCCTGAACAGATTTTTCAACGCTTCCGGCAGCAGGCCGAAGCGGTCGATCAGCTCAATCTGGATATCGCGTAAACCCGCCTCGGCGGTTGCGGAGGCAATACGTTTGTATTCGATCAGGCGCCGATGTATGTCCGGGATATAGGTTTCGGGTATCAGGGCCGGTACGTGAAAACCGACTTCCGAGGCGCGCATAATCGGTTGCTCGAAGTCGATCGGCAGGTTCGATTTCAGCGATTGCACGGCCCGATCGAGCAACTCCGCGTAAAGGCTGAAGCCGATTTCGCTGATTTGACCGCTTTGCTCGTCGCCGAGGATTTCCCCGGCGCCGCGAATTTCCAGATCATGGGTGGCCAGAGTAAAACCGACGCCGAGTTCCTCCAGCGATTCGATAGCCAGTAGCCGCTTCTGTGCGTCCGCAGTCATCGCGCGTTCGGGCGGTACGATCAGATAGGCATAGGCGCGATGATGCGAGCGGCCGACGCGCCCGCGAATCTGGTGCAACTGCGCCAGCCCTAACTTGTCTGCACGATTGATGAATATCGTATTTGCGGTAGGCACGTCGATACCGCTTTCGATGATGGTAGTGCACACCAACAGGTTGCAGCGGTGGTGATAAAAATCCAGCATCACCGTTTCCAGTTCTTTTTCCTTCATGCGTCCGTGCACGATGCCGATCCGTGCATCGGGCAGTAATTGCTGCAAATCCCGGGCGGTTTTTTCGATTGTCTTGATTTCATTATGCAGAAAATAAATTTGTCCGCCGCGCTTGAGTTCGCGTTGGCATCCTTCGATGATCGTATCCTGGTTCCAGCGCGACACGAAGGTCTTGATCGCGTGTCGCTGCATCGGCGGGGTGGCGATAATCGACAGATCGCGCATCCCGGAGAGCGACATATTCAAGGTTCGCGGGATCGGCGTGGCGGTCATTGTCAGTAGATCGACGCTGGCGCGCAAGGCTTTGAGTTTTTCCTTGTGACGCACGCCGAAACGATGCTCCTCGTCGACGATAACCAGGCCCAGATTGCGGTACTTGATGGCGTCGGAGAGCAGTTTATGGGTGCCGATTACGATGTCGATCTTGCCGGCGGCGATTTGTTCCAGGGTATCGTCGAGTGATTTCTTGGCGGTGAATCGGGTCAGGCTGGCGATACGCACCGGCCAGTCGGCGAAGCGATCGAGGAAGTTGTGGTAATGCTGTTGGGCCAGCAGCGTGGTCGGCACCAATACGGCGACCTGGGTACCGGCATTGGCCGCGATAAAGGCCGCCCGCATACAGACTTCGGTCTTGCCAAAACCCACATCGCCGCAAACGATTCGATCCATTGGCTGCGACGCTTGCATATCGTTTATCACCGCTTCGATTGCGCTTTCCTGGTCGGGCGTCTCCTCGAACGGAAACTCGCCGGCAAACTGGTGATATTCGTCCAGGGCCACGCGGTGCGCGAAACCCGCCATGGCTTCCCGTCGAGCCTGAATGTCGAGTAATTCGACCGCGATATCGTGGATTTTTTCCTGGGCTTTCTTGCGCGCGCGCTGCCACTGTTCGGTGCCGAGACGATGCAGCGGAGCGCTGCCTTCGCGGGCGCCGGCGTAGCGGCTGATCAGGTGGAGCGAGCTAACCGGTACGTATAGTTTGTCCTGGTTGGCGTATTCGATGCATAAAAACTCGGTCGCGATGCCGGATACCGTCAGCGTTTTCAGGCCCTGGTAACGGCCCACACCGTGATCCTCGTGCACCACGGGTGCGCCCGGTTGCAAATCGGCGAGGCTTTGAATGGTGGACTCGGCGTCGCGGGTCTTGCGGTATCTGCGGCGCCGTTTCTGCACCGCGCGCTCGCCGAATAATTGACCTTCGGTGATTATTGCGAGACCGTTGGCCGCCAGCGTCATACCGCTTTGCAAAGCCGATGCGGTGATGAAATAGCGATTGTCGTCGCGTTCCAGAAACTCACCCCAGGTCTCAACCTGGCTGGCGTGAATTCCATAGTGACGCAACATTTCGCTGACGAATTCGCGGCGCCCGGGCGATTCGGTGCTGATCAAAATTCGCTCAAATGCCGGCTTTTCGATAAATTTGCGTAACGCCTTGTCTGGTTGTTCGGCATTTGGCTGCAGAGTTAATTGCGGTATCGCCTGGGTATCGCAGTTGGCGCTGCCGTGATCATCCGGCTGTAACTTGAATGCGGAAAACAGTAGGCAGGAATAATCTGCGATTCGCGCCTGTAGGGCTTGCGTATCGAGAAACAGCTGCGCCGGTTCGAGCAGCGGCCATTCGAGATTGTAACGCCGTGACTGGTAACGTTCCTCCACCTGTTGTGCGAAGCTCGCGGCATGCGTGATCGCGGCATCGTCGATTAGCAGGCGGCTTTTTTGCGGCAGATAATCGAATAGGCTAACCAGCCGGTCGAAAAACAGCGGCAGGTAATACTCCACCCCGGGCGATGAAACACCGCTCGAGATATCGACATAAACCGGACAGGTGTTCGGGTCTATTTCGAATCGCTCGCGGAATTTCAAACGGAATCGCTTAATTCCTGATTCGTCTAGCGGACACTCATGCGCGGGCAGGAGTTTGACGGCATTTATCTTGTCGATCGAGCGTTGTGTCTCCGGATCGAAACGGCGAATCGACTCGATTTCATCGTCGAAGAAGTCCAGCCGAAACGGTCCCGGGCTGCCCATCGGGAATAGGTCCAGGATGGAACCGCGGGTGCTGAACTCTCCATGTTGCTCTACTTGCGATACGGCGCTGTAACCGTAAAACCCGAGACGATCACGCAAATCGGCGGGCTCGATCCGATCGCCGATTTTCAGGTTGAGCGATCTCTGATGAATGAATTCCGGCGGCGAAACCTTTTGCAAGAGCGTACTAACCGGCAGGATCAGTACCCCTGACTTCGCCTCCGATATTGACGCCAGGCATTGAATTCGTTCGGAGACGATGTCTTGGTGAGGCGAAAATTGATCGTAGGGCAGGGTTTCGAGATCCGGAAAACGAAAAATCTGTGGCGCCGTCGGGCTAAAGAATCGAATTTCCTGTTCCAGTTGCTCCGCATCGGTCATGTCGCAGCAAACTATGACCGATAGCCCCGCCCAGGATTCGATTTGTTCGCTTAACAGCAAACTGCGGCTGCTACCGTAGAGCTGGCCGACGCGTTGCCGGCGCTCCGAGTCAGCTGCGGGAATGTCGAGAAATGCGCCGGCCCGCATCTTACATGAAAGTGGTGCGCATGGACCTGCCTGGTTTATAAGCAAAGGGGTGAATGATCGCTAACGGGGGTTTGCAAAATACCATGCGGCCCAATGAACGGCCCACTGGGTTCCCGGGCCGCGCTTTAGCGGGTCCGCGTAGCAGCGCGAAAATCGCAAGCGGCGATTTTGTCGGTAATAAATCGGTTACCATCCCTGCCTGGCAGGCTACTGCTGTTGCACCGGTTTAACGGTGGTCAGACCCAGGATTTCCCAGTTTTGCATGCCGCCGCGGTACCACTTGATCTTGTTGGCGGGATAGCCGAAGCCCAGCAGGTTTTTAATGTTGTTGGGCGACTGGCCGCACCACATGCCGTTGCAGAACATCACCAGGACGCGGGCGTTTCTGAAATCCCACAATCCCTCGAGATTGCGGGCGTTGAAACGTTCCTCCAGTATTTCACCGATGGAAATAGGATCGGCGCCCTTGGCCGGGTTGAGGCTGGTCCAGGGAATATTGACGGCGCCGGGGATAGTTCCCTTGGCGACCCAGGCGGGTGTGCGCGAATCGATCACGACGATACTGTCGTCGCCCTCGCTCTTGCGCTTCAGGTAATCCAGCATTTCCAGTTCGGCGATCGTTTCAACGCCGGGCGCGAGGCTGGCCGGCTGAATACAAAATGGAGGGCATTTTCGCGATGTCTTGGCGAACGCCGGGTTTATCGTGTTTTTCTGGTTTTGATTGCGCATGACGTCGACCTTGGATTCGCCGTGCATGACCGAAACTTTTTCAATTTCCTTGGTGATGTTGACTTCGGCCGCCCGCAGGCCGGCGCTGTGCAAAGCCAATGAAATGCTACAGCTGAGAAACAGAACTTTAGTGATGTTCATTACTGGCAACTCCGGTTAAACCAGAATGATTCTGGTTGCGATTACTTATGGTCGCGTTGGACCTGATTATTATACTAGGGAAGCTCTGAACAATTCATCCTGAATTGTCAGAGCACGGAGAAACGAGAATGCGATTTTCGTTTCTCCTTCATTTTTCAATGTCTTGCAGTCATTGAAAAATGAAGGCACGTGCATGTACCGCGGAAACTCCGAAAAGATCAGAGTTTCCCTAGTGCTATTTCGGCATTATCAGGGTCTTCAAATCGATGGTGTGTAACACCAGATGATGCTCGAAATAAACCCTGAAGGAGCCGTAAACCCATTCGCTTATCGGCGGTTCGCCAATCGGACCGAAACGCTC
Source organism: Olavius algarvensis Gamma 3 endosymbiont (assembly GCA_001735895.1). GTDB lineage: Bacteria > Pseudomonadota > Gammaproteobacteria. The sequence goes on from DS021198.1 coordinate 1,133,541, forward strand.
GTCGGGTTCTCCGAATTGACTGAGTACCTCGTCCATGCTGATGCCGCGCCGCGGCATTACCTGATGCTCTGTTGACGCAACATGGCCCGGGATGACCAACGCGTCGCCGGCACTCGCGGGTTGCAGGATTAAACTGCAGCCCAGGAGTAACAAATAAAGTCCTGTGCGCATGTTTTCTAAGTCTCCAAATGCATTGCGTATAACTATAGCACACCCAAGTGCAGTGACAAGTGTGCGGCAATTCGCAGCGGTCGTGGTGGTGGCCCACTCTTATTCATGGTTTAATCCGCCGCATGAATTTTCCGCTCGAGATTTTTATCGGTTTACGCTACACGCGGGCCAAGCGCCGTAATCATTTTATTTCCTTCATTTCGCTGATTTCGATGCTGGGTATCGCACTCGGGGTCATGGCGTTGATTGTGGTATTGTCGGTGATGAACGGGTTTGAGAACGAATTGCGCGGGCGCATCCTGGGAATGGTATCGCATGTCACGGTATCGAGTTTTCGCGGGCCATTGCAGGATTGGCAAACCTTGCGCTCGCAAACCCTGGATCACCCGCAGGTGATCGGCGGCGCCCCCTACACCGAAGCCGAAGCGATGATATCGAATTTGTCTTCGGTTAGCGGTGCGCTGGTGCGCGGTATCGATCCGCTGCATGAAATCGAGGTTTCGGAAATCCACCGGCATATGGAATTCGGCGCCCTCAGCGATCTGGTGGCGGGCGAGTATGGCATCGTGCTCGGTAGCGGCCTGGCCAATTCGCTCGACGTGGTGCCGGGCGATCGCGTCACCATGGTTACCCCGCAGGCGACCGCGTCGCCTTTGGGATTTTTGCCGCGTCTGCGCCGTTTCAAGGTGGTCGGAATTTTTGAAATCGGCGTTTACGAATATGATCGCAGCAGCGCGCTGGTGCATTACCAGGATGCCAGTAAGTTGTTCAGACTGGAGGGTGGGGTTAGCGGCATCCGTCTGAAATTGGAGGACCTCGACCTGGCGCCGTTGGTGCGGCACGATCTGAAGCAAAGTATTGGGTTACAGTACTGGGTATCGGACTGGACTCTGCGCCACAGCAACTACTTCAAGGCGGTGCGTACCGAGAAAACCGTCATGTTTATCATTCTTTCGCTGATTGTCGCGGTGGCGGCTTTCAATATCGTCTCCACGCTGGTCATGGTGGTCACCGACAAGCAGGCGGATATTGCGATCTTGCGTACCCTGGGCATGTCGCCATCGTCGATCATGTGGGTTTTTATGGTGCAGGGAACCCTAATCGGATTGATCGGTACTCTGATTGGGCTGGTTAGCGGAGTGCTGGTGGCGTCGCATGTGGATGTCATCGTGCCCGCACTGGAGCAATTTTTTCATACCCAGTTCCTGCCGCGCGGCGTTTATCCGATTACCGATTTGCCGTCCGAGATGAAGCAGTCCGATATCGTCAGGATTACGCTGCTGTCGTTCGGGGTGTCGGTGATCGCAACGCTTTACCCGGCGTTACGCGCTTCCAAAACGCGACCGGCCGAAGCGCTTAGTTATGAGTAATCGGGAAGAAATGTGGCGGCGGTAATCGAGGCCAGCGCGGTTCGCAAGGCCTTCCGCCAGGGTAAACTCGACGTCGAGGTACTCAAGGGCGTCGATTTCAGCGTCGCCGCGGGCGAAAGTCACGCCATCCTGGGCGCCTCGGGCGCCGGTAAATCAACCCTGATGCATTTGCTGGGTGGTCTCGATCATGCCAGCGGCGGCGAAATCAGGGTCGCGGGCAGTCCCCTGGCTCAGCTCTCCGAAGCCGATCTGGGACGGCTGCGTAATCGCCATCTCGGTTTTATATACCAATTTCATCATTTGTTGCCGGAATTCAGCGCGCTCGAAAATATCGCCATGCCATTGTTAATCAGGCGTGAGTCGCGCCGCGTGGCGGGTATCGTTGCGCAGGACTGGCTGCTCCGGGTCGGGCTCGAACAGCGCGCCGCTCATAAACCCGGCGAGATGTCGGGTGGGGAGCGACAACGCGTGGCGCTGGCGCGGGCGTTGGTAACCCGGCCGGATTGCCTGCTCGCGGACGAGCCGACGGGTAATCTGGATCAGCACACCGCGGCGCAGATGCTGGAATTGATGCTGGGTTTAAACCGCGAGCTCAATACCGCGTTAGTGGTCGTGACCCACGATCTCGCCATCGCCGCGCGCATGCAGTATCGCTGGCACATGCTCGACGGGGTACTGCGGCCGGAGTCCTAAGAGGTTCCGATTGAAAATTGAATGGTGTTGAGACGTTTCGCTCGCTTCGAGGGGGACAGGACAAACGTCGCTGAAGAACCGCGCGATAATCTGGTAAGCAGTGCGACGTTTGGACTGTCCCCGAGAATCCGAACCTTGGGTAGTTTGGGGTCAGAATTGAGTTTTTGCCGACACTTGCTTACTTGGCCGACTAGAGTTCCGACGGCGGGCGCCGTACCTATTGAATCATGCCGGCGGCAGCTTAAGTCAACTGAGCCTTGAGGAAACCGCAGTAGATCAGCATGACCGGAATTTGCAGCACCATGTAAATGGCATCGGAGACCAGGCGAATGCTGCCCTCGACCACCAGTCGGCGGTCTACCCAGCGCGACAATGGAATGCTCAGCTCGCGCGTCACGAAATAGGCTAGCGCCATGTAGGCAATGAGTTTCAGGATAGTGGCAATCGACGGAATCAGCGTCAGACCGCCCATGGCTTGCAGGTACTGCCCGTGAAAAACCAGCGCAATGCTAAACGTGCTTTGCAGGGGCAAGGCAAATACGGGGTGACTTACCAGCGGCAAGAATGCCAGCAGCAATCCTGCGACAAATAGGATGTTGACGATATCCCTGAATTCGTTTTGCTGCGCCAAGGCTTGCCAGAAATCGAGGCTGGTGGAGTTTTCGTCGATTACCGGGTAAATCTGGCTAACGACGACGAGTAAGACCAGAATGCGGATAATCGGACAGATAATATGTTCCAGAATCCATACCGTGGTAGCGACTTCGCGCGCCTGATAGAGCAGATAAAAACACAGGCCGGTGCCCAGCAGCACGGTGCCGGCGGTGATCGAGACTACCAGAAACAGGTTCAATATTAATCGGCGTTCTTACGCCGGCGGCGGCGATTATGTAAACGCCTGGCGCGTGCTTTGATGTGACTCAAAATGTGCATATGCCACAACAGACGCGCTGCTGCGAAGGCGGCGACCGAGGCAATCAGACCGACCGTGAAACAGCCCAACAGAAACGGTTGCCAGATCGCAGTCAGGCCATTGACCAGCCAGTCGAAGCTCAGTTCGAAATTGAAGCCATTGGGCTCCAGGTCGAGCATTTTGACCCCCAGTTTGTAACAAAAATAATACATCGGGCCTATGGTCAGGGGGTTGCTGACCCACACCGTCGGTACCGCGACAAGTATGTTGACTCGCAGCAAGATCGCGCCGACGGCGGCGATCAGCATTTGAAACGGGACCGGAATAAAAGCGCAAAACATACCCAGCGCGAGCGCTAGCGGAAACGAGCGCCGGTTGATATGCCACAGCGACGGCTCCTGCAACCGCGGGCCCAGTAATTTGATCCAGCGGTTCTGTGTGATGACGTCGGGCTGCGGCAAGAATTTTCTTACAATCTTCCTTGCCATGATAATTGTATTATCGGCAGTAATTCAATATTCTGCAAAGAGTTGGATCACATAACAGGGAAATCAGGGCAGGGATCGCATGCCCCAACACGCGGTGGCAATTATGCTGGGTTCGTTGCTGGCTTATTACGGCAACGAGTTACCGGATCGATATTGGTCGGCTTATGCGCCGATACTCTTATTATTGTGCCGTTACAACCCACCTTATCGCCTGCTGCTGCTCGCCGGCGCCGCCTATTTATGGAGTTCGGCGCTGCTTCACTACCATCTGGATCATCGTCTGATCGAGGCCTTCGATCAGCGGTTCACCCGGCTGCAGGCCGTGGTGGCCGATATCCCCGAAGTCGATGCCGGCCGCGTTCGCCTGGATTTAAATCACCCCGAAATCGACAACTATCCCGGCCAGCTGCCGCGACGGTTGCGCTTGAACTGGTACCAGGATGAAGTGATTCCGCAAGCGGGCGAGCGCTGGCAGTTCGTGGTCAAATTGAGACAACCCAGGGGGAGCTTGAATCCGGACAGCTTCGACTTCGAAGCCTGGCAGTTTAGCCGCGGTATCGACGCGCGTGGTTATATCCGCAATTCCACTTTGAATGCCCGGCTCGAGCCCGCGAGCCCGTGGCAAATTAACTTTTGGCGCATGCGCCTGGCTAGCGCAATCGATGTCGGTTGCGGCGCTTGCTCGCATAAGGGATTGATCAAGGCATTGGCGTTGGGATTTCGCGGCGATATCACGCCGGCCGATAAAAATTTGCTGCAATCCAGCGGAACCGCACACTTGCTGGCGATCTCCGGATTACACGTCGGCCTGGTAGCTTGGTTGATGTATGGCGTCGGGCGTTGCTGCTGGCGCTTAGGCTTGCATCCGGGCAGGCTCAATCGCATACAGACAGCTGCCGTAATGGCTATCCTGGGCGCCAGTCTTTACGCCGCGCTGGCCGGCTTTAGCCTGCCTACCGTGCGCGCTCTGGTAATGCTGGTAATCCTGTTACTGGCGATGCTGCTCGGCAACCGCGTCAATCTGCTGCAGTCGCTGTCATTGGCGGTGGCGACGATTCTGCTCGTCGATCCGCGCGCAGTCGGCTCAAATTCTTTCTGGTTGAGCCTTAGTGCCCTGTTGGTGATCGCTTTTGTCCAGTTCCGCCTACCCGAGCGGATCAGTTGGTGGCGCCAGTTGATTGCGTTGCAATGCTGCTTTTCATTGGCGATGCTGCCCCTGGGCCTGTTGATTTTCGAGCAAATCAATCCCGCCGGCTTGCCGGCGAACCTGGTGGCGATCCCGGTCATCAGCTTTATTGTTTTACCGGCAATATTGTGTGCTAGCCTGCTGGCGCTGGGGGGGCTGGAATTTGCCGGATCGCTGTTTTGGCTGGCCGACAGGGTATTGCAGACATTGCTTGAATATCTCGGTTTCCTGTTGTCCAGCGGCATGAGTCCGATGGTAGGCGTATACCCGCTGACCCTGCTATTGCTGATATTGGCGGCGATAGTCTGGCTATTGTTGCCGCGCGGTCTCGGCTTAGGTGCGGTCACGCTGGTCGGTCTATCTCTGATGCTAGGCTGGCAACCGGCCCGGCCCGAGCAGGGTGCATTCGAAATGTTGGTCTTCGATGTCGGCATGGGAACTTCAATCCTGCTGACAACGCGCCATCACAGCCTGGTGTACGATTTCGGACCCGGCAAAGCCGGCGTTTTCAGCGCGACGAACTGGGGTTTGTTGCCGAGTCTGCGCAAACGCGGCATCGAGCGGCCGGATTTGGCCATTGTCAGCCACGTTGACCAGGATCATAGCGGCGGTTTACATGCCTTTTTGGACGATCATCGGCAACTATTCCTGCTTTCGGGTACGCCGCGAGAGCTCGAATCCCGAATTACCGACCGCCATCGGGTACGCTCCTGCCACCAATTCCCCGACTGGACCTGGGACGGGGTGAAGTTCCGTTTTCTGCCCGGTTCGAGCGACTACGGCGATACCAATAACCGCTCCTGTGTGCTGATGATCCAAGGCAATCATCGCGTATTGTTGGCCGGCGATATCGAAGCGGCGCGCGAACAGCGTTTGATCGCCCGGTACGGACCCGCTTTGGCTGCTGATGTCTTGCTGGCGCCGCACCATGGCAGTCTAACTTCGTCCAGCGCCGGTTTTGTGTCCCAGGTAAAACCGCGGCATGTCATATATACGCTGTCCCGCGGCAATCGTTGGGGTTTTCCGGCGCCGGCGGTGGTAGCCCGCTACGCGGCTCTGGGAAGCCGCCAGTTTCGTAACGATTTTGACGGCGCAATTACCGTCGACAGCGGCGCTGAGGGGTTGTCTATCGTTGCCGAACGCAACCCCGAATCCCGTATTTGGAGGCGATGGTAAAAAGCCTTCGGTCACAGTATGATGTGCGGCATTTAATTCCGAGGACAAAGCGTGTTCGAACTGGTTCAGGCGGGTGGCTGGCTGATGATTCCGATTTTGTTGTGCTCCGTGCTGGCCGCGGCCATCATCATCGAACGGACGTGGACTCTGCGCCAAAAAAAAGTAATTCCGGAAAAATTGTTGACCGGTATCTGGAACCTGCTCAGCAGCGATGCGCTGACCGATCAGCATATCGCCGAAATCGAAAACGGATCTCCGCTAGGCAAGGTGCTTGCCGCCGGACTGATCAACCGTCACCTGTCGCGTGACTTGATCCGCGAAAGCATCGAGGAAACCGGCCGTCACGTGGTGCACGAGATGGAACGTTTCATGAATACGCTGGGTACGATTTCGACGATTACGCCGCTGCTAGGCCTGCTTGGCACCGTCATCGGCATGATACGCGTATTCACCGCAATTACCGTGGTCGGCGTCGGCGACCCCGGGCAACTGGCCGGCGGTATCTCCGAAGCCCTGATCACGACCGCGGCCGGCTTGACCATCGCGATTCCCAGCCTGATTTTTCATCGCCATTTGAAGCGCCAAATCGACGAGCTGGTGGTGGCGATGGAGCAGGAAGCGATGAAGCTGGTTGAATTTCTGCACGGCGATCGTAAACAACTGGGATGAGGCGATGAATTTTTATCACGGCAAACCCGAGGAAGACGTTCATATCAACCTGACGCCGCTCATCGATGTCGTCTTCCTGTTGTTGATTTTCTTCATGGTATCGACCACTTTCGATACGACCTCGCAATTGAAGATCAAACTGCCCGAAGCGAACCAGGTGCAAATGCAAGACCCGCCGCAAAAGCTAAATCTTTTAATCGATGCCGATGGGAGTTTCTTTTTGAATTCGCGCGAATTGACCAATAGCAAAAGCGCAACCTTAAAAGCGGCGCTAGAGCGCGCCATGAACGGAACCCGGTTGCCGATTGTTATCCAGTCGGACGCCGATTCACCCGTGCAATCGCTGGTAACCGCGATGGACGTGATCGGACAAATGGGCCTGACTCAAGTTTCGATAGCTACCACGCGTCCCATCGAGTAGCTGAATCCGTGCCGAATCCGAGGTTTGGGCAGTGAAACCGATTGATAGCAATTTGACCGGCTATAAGGCCTATCGCGCCCTACTGTCGATGGCGTTCGAGCATAAGGTTTATTTTCTATTAGCGGTAGTCGGCATGATCATCTTTGCCGCTTCCGATGCCGCCTTTGCCTATTTGATGAAGCCGTTGATGGACGACGGATTCATCGATCGCGACCCCCTGATTATCCAGCTGATGCCGTTGGCGATTATCCTGATATTCGTGGTGCGCATGGTCGCCGTGTTTATGCGCAGCTATTGCATGAACTACATCGGCCGCAACGTGATCAATTCGCTGCGCCGCATGATGTTCGAAAAACTGTTGACGATGACCAGCGATGAATACGATCAATCTTCAAGCGCCGCTATCGTGGCGCGTTTTTCCTACGACGTCGAACAGGTGTCCAAGGCCGTTTCATCGTCCCTGACCGTGTTCATCCAGGACAGCCTGCGTATTGTCGTCTTGCTGGGGTATATGATTTGGTTGAACTGGCAATTGACCGCAATTTTCCTGGTCGCCGGGCCGGTCGTATTCTTGATCGTGGTCAGAATATCTGGACGTTTCCGCACTATTAGCAGAAATATTCAGCAGTCCATGGGTGGGGTAACCCAGGTGGCCCAGGAAGTGATCGACGCCAATCGTGTCGTCAAGATTTTCGGCGGTGACGCTTTCGAGCGCAACAAATTCGAAAAAGTGAACCGGGCCAATCTGAAGCTGCATTTGAAAATGACCATCGCGCAGGCAATCAGCATGCCGCTGATTCAGCTGGTGGTCGCGATCGCCTTTGCGGCCATCGTTGCATTTGCGACCTCGGAATCGATGCGTAACATAATCTCTACCGGCGATTTCGTTTCATTTATTTTTGCGATGACGATGTTGCTGGCGCCGATGCGGGTTTTGTCCTCGATCAACGCCAGCATCCAGAAAGGTATAGCGGCCGGGGAAAGCGTGTTCGAACTGACGTCGAAGGACAGCGAGCACAACGAAGGTCAGCTGCAGCTGGAACGCGCCGTGGGACGATTGGATTTCCACAACGTGGTGCTGTGTTATCGGCGCAGCGACCAGCGTGTGCTCGACGAAATCACCTTCGAGGTGAAACCGAAGCAAACCGTGGCGATAGTCGGGCGCTCCGGCAGCGGCAAGTCGAGTCTGGTAAATTTGATACCCCGGCTTTACGAATACGATAGCGGCGAAATCCGGCTCGACGGTGAACGGCTCGATAGTTATCGCATTGGGGATTTACGCCGCCAGATCGCCTATGTCGGCCAGGACGTGCGCCTGTTCAACGATACCATTCGTAATAATATTGCCTATGGCGTCGCCGACCGGGTCGACGAGGCGCAGATTGTCGAAGCGGCGCGGCAAGCCCATGCCTGGGAATTTATCGAGGCTATGCCGGAGCAACTCGACACCGAGGTCGGTGAGCGCGGGGTGTTGTTATCGGGTGGTCAACGGCAGCGAATCGCGATTGCCCGGGCGCTATTAAAGGATGCTCCGATTCTGATTCTCGACGAAGCCACCTCGGCGCTGGATACCGAGTCCGAGCGCTTTATTCAGCACGCGATGGAGCATTTGATGGAGAATCGCACTACCCTGGTGATCGCGCATCGGCTATCCACGATCGAACACGCCGACCATATTCTGGTCATGGATCAAGGCAAGATTCTGGAACAGGGCAGCCACCGGGAGTTGCTCGAACACGAAGGGATTTATGCCAAGCTGCACTCGATGCAATTCCGCGACGGCAAGGAAGGCGAAGTCAAGGCGGTTAGCGCCAAACCCAGGGTCATCCGCTCGTCGATACTCAATAAATCCTTAATGCACCACTGGGTGAGTCTGTCGACCCATCAGCGGCAGGGCTGGTGGTTATGGTCGATGAACCCATTGTCGATTCTCTTGATGCCGTTGTCCTGGGTTTTCCAGCTGGCGGTGGGCCTGCGGCGACTGGGTTATAAGCTGGGCCTGATCGGCTCGACCAAGCTCCCGGTGACAACCATCGTGGTTGGCAATATTACCCTCGGCGGCAATGGCAAGACACCCATCGTGGTTGCCCTTTTTCAAATGCTGCAGGACAAGGGTTTTAATCCGGCGATCGTAACCCGCGGTTACAAAAGTGGCCATGAGCAAACCGTGCAGATACTGCATGCCGGCATTACCCGTAATGCCGTCGGTGACGAAGCCAACATGATGTCGGAAATATGTCGTTGCCCGATTGGAGTTGGCGCCGACCGGGTCGCCGCGGCGCGGCAAATCATTGAACAGTTTCCCGCAACCGATGTCATTCTTTCGGATGACGGATTGCAACATTACGCGCTTAAACGAGACATCGAGATTGCAGTCTGCCGCCAGCTATCGTTGGGCAACGAGTTGATGCTGCCGGCGGGGCCGCTGCGCGAACCCTACGATCGCCTGCGGCGGGTAGATGTGACCATAGATCGCGATAGCGAGCAGGTGGTGGAATCCTTGGGTGAAGTCTGGAATTTGTCCAACCCGGAACAGCGCCGCGACATCAGCGAGTTTCAGGGGCAGCAGGTGCACGCGCTCGCGGGCATCGGGTTTCCCGAAATATTTTTTGCCAGCCTGATGCAGATGGGAATCGACGTTATCGAGCACGAGTTCCCCGACCATCACGAGTTTAGCGCCCAGGACCTGAACCTCAAGCCCGACCTGCCGGTCTTGGTAACGCATAAGGACGCGGTCAAGCTAAAAGGGCTGGCGCGCGAAAACATCTGGGTCGTGCCATTGAACATAGACTTGAACGACGAGCTGAAAAATCAGATTTTCCAACTGCTGGAGAGCCGACATCATGGATAAACATTTGCTGGACATACTAGTCGATCCGGTCACCAAGGGTCCGCTGATCTACGACAAGAAGCGCCAGGAACTGATTTCACGCGCCTCGCGCCTGGCCTACCCGATTCGGGACGGCATTCCGGTGATGCTGCCGGAAGAAGCGCGGGAACTGAGTAGCGCCGAGGTCGAGGCGCTGAGCTGAATCGATGACTCCCGAGTTTCGCATCGTGATACCGGCGCGCTACGCTTCGCTGCGCCTGCCCGGCAAACCGCTGCGGGATATAAACGGCAAACCGATGATTGAATGGGTTTATCGAACCGCGCGCCAGACCGAGGCCAGCGCGGTGGTAGTGGCGACCGATGACCAACGCATTGCCGATGTGGTCACGGATTTCGGCGGCAGCGTCTGTCTGACGGACGCCGGGCATCGCAGCGGCAGCGATCGCATTCTGGAAGTCACGCGCCAACTCGACTGGAGCGAGGACGCGATCGTGGTGAATCTTCAAGGCGACGAACCGCTGATGCCGGCCGTCAATATATCCCAGGTGGCGCAGCTTCTCGCCGACCACGAATGCGCCATGGCAACCCTGCATAAACCCATCGACGCCGCAGCCGCAAGAGATCCTAACCTGGTCAAGCTGGTAGTCGATAAACAGGGTAAGGCGTTGTATTTCAGCCGTTCGGTCATTCCCTTCGACCGTAGCGGGGACCTAGATCAATACCTCGGGCATATCGGTATATATGCCTACCGCGTCGGCTTTATCGAAACCTTCAGCCAACTCCCGCCCGGCGAGTTGGAGCTTGCCGAATCGCTGGAACAGTTGCGCGCTTTGGCTAACGGATACGTGATTCACAGCGCGCTTGCGCTGGCCGATCCCGGTCCCGGGATCGATACCGAACAGGATCTGGCCCGGGTTACCGAAATTATGGCCGCGCCCACGCGATGAAGTATCGCTGGAAACTGGAGCGGCATCTCACGCTCTACCAAAAGTATTTCAAACTGGACGAATACCACGTTTCGCATGAGCTGTTCGGCGGCGGCTCGAGCCCGGTGTTTACGCGCGAGATATTCGAGCGCGGTGTGGTCGTTGCGGTGCTGCCTTACGACCCTGAGCGCGGCAAGGTGGTGCTGATCGAGCAGTTCCGGGCGGGCGCGATCGAGGATGGCGATGGCCCCTGGCTGATCGAATGTGTCGCCGGAGTGATCGAGGCGGGTGAGTCGGAAACGGATGTCGCGCTGCGCGAATGCGTCGAGGAAGCGGGTTGCGAAATCAGCCGGCTCGAGACCGTCAGCAGATATTATGTCAGCCCGGGCGGAACCTCCGAGCACTGCAGCCTGTTTTGCGGAATCGTCGACAGCGCCGGCGTCGGCGGAATTCACGGACTAGCCCATGAACATGAAGATATCCGCGTGCTGGTGGTCGACTCCGCCGAAGCCTGGCTGTCTGCCGGCAAGATACGGTCTGCGGCGACAATCATCGCGCTGCAGTGGCTGCAGTTGAATGAGGCGCGCCTGCGCGCCTGAGCAGTGAGGCCGCAAGCGGCAAGCTCCTCCGGCTAGCTTTTAGAAAGCCACCGAAATGGCAATCATGCCCACGATGCTGAGTACGATGGTATAGGGCAGGGCCATCCATAACATCTTGACATAAGACAGGCGAATCAGCGGCGCCAGCGCCGAGGTCAGCAGAAACAGGAATGCCGCCTGGCCGTTCGGGGTGGCGACGCTCGGCAGGTTGGTGCCGGTATTGATTGCTATCGCCAGCAGGTCGAATTGTTCCCGGTCGATGACGCCGTTTTTAAAGGCCTGGGCCACCTCGTTGATGTAAACCGTGGCGACAAAGACGTTGTCGGAAATCATCGACAAAACCCCGTTGGCGATAAAAAACATGATGGGTTGCAGATCACGATCCATCGCCAGCACCTCGGTGATAACCGGCGTAAACAAATGCTGTTCGTGAATCACGGCGACCACGGCAAAAAATACCACCAGCAGCGCGGTAAAGGGCAATGCTTCCTCGAAGGCATGACCGATGCGGTGCTCTTCGATGACGCCGGTAAAGGCGGTCAGCAAGACGATGATCATCAGTCCGACCAAACCGACCGACGCCACGTGAAACGCCAGCGACAGAATCAAGACGACACCGATCGCTGCCTGGGCGATCAACAGTGCCGTCATTTTGTCCTGGCGTTTCGCCTCTTGTTCGGCGTTAAAATCGGACAGGGTTCGAGCGACCGTTTCGGGCAGGGTAGCTCCGTAATCGAACCACTTCAGTTTCTCCAGCACGACGCAGGTGACTAGGCCGCAGGCCAGCACCGGCATGGTAATCGGGGCCATGCGCAAGAAGAATTCGATAAAATTCCAGCCGGCGCGCTCCGCGATCAACAGGTTTTGCGGTTCGCCCACCAGCGTGCATACGCCGCCCAGCGCGGTACCGACGGCGCCGTGCATAATCAGGCTGCGCAGAAAAGAGCGGAATTGTTCGAGTTCGGCGCGGCGATCATGAGTAACTTCGCTATCGGTGCTGTGATCGTGATCGTGATGATGAAATTGTTTACCCGAGGCGACCCGGTGATAAACGGAAAAAAAGCCGACGGCAACCGAGATCAGCACCGCGGTCACGGTCAGCGCATCGAGAAAGGCACTGAGGAAGGCGGCGGTAAAGCTGAACAAGATCGACAAAATTGCCTTCGACTTGATCGATAGCAGGATCTTGGTGAAGGTATAAAGCAACAGGTCGCGCATGAAGTAAATACCCGCGACCATGAATACCAGCAACAGGATAACTTCGAAATTGGCGATCGTTTCCTGGTAGACCGCCTGCGGACTGGTCATGCCGATGACGACTGCTTCCAGCGCAAGTAAACCGCCGGGTTGCAGCGGATAACATTTGAGCGCCATCGCCAGGGTAAATATGAATTCGAGGATTAGCAGCCAACCGGCGGCGAACGGGCTGATCCAGAACACAAACGGATTAATTATCAGAAATGCGACAATTAGCTGCTTGTACCAGATCGCTGAATGACCAAGAAAATTTTCGGCAAATGCCCAGCTAAGGTTTTTCATCATAACCCGGTTCACACATGTTAGGGAACCTCTGAAGAACCCGTTAAATTCTTATCGCCGACAACCGGGTGATATTTTTTCCTAGGGTTTCTCGGATAAGTTTCTGGTTTTTGGTATTTTCTTCTGAATGTCATCATCATTTCCCTATTCAGGGCGCACTAACCCTGCAGTGCCTGTAATTCCCTTCGGCACAGATACAGGTTTGCCAGCGCAAACAGGGTAAATACTTGCGCTGCATTTTTCTCGATTCCTTTGTAGCGAGTCTTGCTATAGCCCCACAAATCCTTCACGATTCGAAAGGCGTGTTCTCCCTTGGCGCGGGTTCGATTGCTCTTCCGGTTAAACGACCGATCCGCAATGTTCAGTTTCTTCCCTCGCCTCGCTTTACGGTTGATTCGCCACTCGACTCCAGACTCTTCAAATCGGGCTTTCTTCTCGGCATCTGCATAAGCCTTGTCACCATAAACGACTTGCTCCTCGCCATGAACCAGTTCCTCCATCATCTGGGAATCGTGAACCGCTGCATCCGTCACCGCGACACTGTGCACCCGGCCATGCGTATCCGTGCCAACATGCGCCTTCATCCCAAAGTACCACTGGTTACCCTTTTTCGTTTGCCTCATCTCCGGATCACGCTGCTTCTCCTTGTTCTTGGTCGAGCCCGAGGCACCAATGATAGTCGCATCCACAATCGTGCCTTCATTCACGATTAAACCATGATCGCTCAGATAACCTTCAACCTGCTGAAACAGCTTTGTGGTTAGACCCTCTCGTTCCAGCCGATGGCGAAATCGACAGATTGTAGTTTCATCCGGTATCGACTCCAGATCTACGCCCACAAACCGGCGCATGGATTCCGTATCGTACAAACTGTCCTCTGCAGCCGGGTCACTCAGTCCATACCACTGTTGTAAAAAATAGATTCGCAACATTGATTCCAATGCGATCGGTGGCCTGCCCGTATGACCTTTCGGATAAAACCGCTTGATTGGCTTTACCAGTAATCCCCACGGAATAATGGAGTCCATTTCCTGAAGAAAGCGCTCGCGTCGAGTCGTCTTTTTCTTATTGGCATATTCAAGATCGGAAAAGCTCGGTTGTTTCATCATTCAATCTCTGAAAACTTGTTCGACGTATTTTATCCCGCTAATATGACTTTTGCAGAGATTCCTTAGTTTGACGGTGAGTAAATGTTCGTACTTGGATCGGCCGGACTCTATTTTTACTTAAATCTTTTTTTGCTTATTCAGCTTATTACCGCTTCAGCCAGCTTGCTATAAAAAGCGATAAACATGATACCAACAGTGCCGCAGATATAACAAGCAATACCTCGGCCATGCTGACGTTAAAAGCGATAAGCGGGGTATAGCCGCAAGAAGTCTGCACTTCAAACATCCAGGGGAACCATTGATCCAGGGCGAACCACGGCGGCATGCCGAGGTCCATTTCACAATCGCCGAAGATCCAGCCGCGCTCTATCGCCAGCAGGCGCCAGCTGCGTTCCACCAGGCCGAGCATGATGATTACACTGGCGCCGTGGAACCCGCGCATGAGTCCGCGCGATGCGGTAAAAAACAGGGCCAGGATGCCCAGCAGAACAAAGGCCATGACCCAGATGCGAACATGTATGCAGAGTACGCAAGGCCACTCGTCGAGGGCATATTGATAATAAAGCGCAGCCGCTTCCAGCGCGAGCCCGGACAACACGAGGCTGGCCCAGTAAAGTCGGTGTTGACTCATTCGGATCAGAAATTGAATCATAGTTCTTATACTTCCTATTTAATCACTGGCAATTCGGCCGCGGCCCGCTTGCTCAACAGCTGCGCCCCGGTTTCGGTAATAACGATATTTTCCTCGTGCACCATCAACTTATCGCCGGCGTAATCCATTCCCGGTTCCAGGGTAATCACCATGCCCGGTTCGAGTCGATTGCTATCGCTCGCCGTGAGCGAAGGCCATTCGGTTAACTGCGCCCCGAGGCCATGGCCCATGCGTCCGACATCGTTGCTGGTAGCGCCGCCAGCCTCGAGCACCGACCACATCGCCTGCCAGACGTCGGTGGTAGTAGCCCCCGGCCTGGCCGCGGCCAGCCCGGCGTCGGTACTCTGATACAGAATATCGTACACCCGCCTTGCCTCATCAGACGCGTGACCGCAGGCAAAGTTGCGATCGAAATCGCAAAAATAGCCATCGAATACGGTGCCGGTGTCGATGATCAAGATGTCGCCGTCGTGCAACTTGCGATCGCGCGGGCCCATGATGATATCGCTGTAACCTTCACTGCCCGATGCCGAAACGATATACGGGGTATGGTCGGCCCCGCGTTGCAGCAAATCGATGCGCATCGCGCGCACGATCTCACGTTCACTCTGCCCCGGTCGGGCAAACCCCGGCAGCGCGTTGAAGCTATCCGAGGCAAGTCCGCAGACATAAGCTATCTTCTCGATTTCGGCCGCCGATTTGATGCTGCAGAGTCGGAGCATCAAATCGGCGCAATCGACGAGTGCCAGTGGCGATAGCTGTTGCTCGAGCAGTCGATAGTCAGCTGCCGGCATGCGTAAATGGCTCTCGGCGCCGAGCGTCATTCCGAGCCTGCCAAAACGCAAGGGCAGTTCTCTTATGCTGGTCAGCAACAAAGAGATCCCATCGTCCTCGGGTTGCGGCGACGACCAGCTGCGGATGTCGTCGATCCAGGTTTGCTGCATACCGGCCACACCGATCGTCGGTATCACCGCGATCGGTTTGCCCGTCGCGGGTATCAGCAGGAACCAGGGCCGCGTCGGGCTGTGCCAGAACTGGCTTAGAAAACCGCTGAAATAGCGCACATGCGGTTCGGTGGTCAACAACATGGCGTCGAGTTCGGACGCGCGCATCAGGCGCTGCGCGGTTTCGGTGCGGGATTCGAACTCGACTTGCGAAAATCCGCGCTGCGGCTGTGCTTGCGACATTACTCGGCCAATAATTGCTGGTAAAGTTCAGGGTCGGTCGCACCCTCGGTGCCGATAACAAAAATCAGACTGGATTGATCGAGTCCCAGGGTAGCCGCCATTGCCGAATCTTCACGGCCGGCAATCGCCGCCGCAATTCCGGCCACCGCCGATTCGCCGGCTTCAATGGCCGGATTGTTGGCGGCCAGCAGTTGCATACAAGGCGCGACCGAGTCTTCGCTCACGGTCATGAAATCGTCCGCGCCCGGCTCCAGAATCTGCCAGGCCAACAGCGATACTTCACCGCAGGAAAGCCCGGCCATCAGAGTTTCGAGGTCGCCGCCGACGGCGACCGGTTTGCCGCTCGCCGCCGATTGCTGCAGACAGTTGGCCTGTTCCGGCTCGACCACGATAAAACGCGGCCGGCGCTCGCCCCAAAGCTCCCAGAAAAAGGCACAGACCGAGGCCGCCAGCCCGCCGACACCGGCCTGTATGAATACATGAGTCGGTATCGAACCCTGCATCTGTTCGACGGCCTCGATCAGCATCACGGTATAACCGATGGCGACGTCGCGCGGTATGTCCATATAGCCGGGATAGCTGGTGTCGGAGACAATAATGCGTCCATGGACGTCGGCATCGGAGTCGGCCCGCTTGACCGAAGCGTCGTAGTTGCCGTCGACGCGGATAACTTCCGCGCCCAGCGCTTCCATCGCCTGTTTGCGGCCGGCGGAAACGTCGCGGTGGATGTAGATAACACAGCCGCAGCCGAATAACTGGCAGCCCCAGGCCACCGAACGGCCATGGTTGCCGTCGGTGGCGCAACTGATAACGACTTTTTCAACAATCGCATGGTAACGTTTGCCGAGCAGGTCATCGATGGAGGGTGACTCGCCGGTCTCAGATACAATCTGCTTTGTTAGCTGCCGCGCAACGGCAAATGCACCGCCCAGCGCCTTGAAGCTCTTCAGGTGAAAGCGCCGTGATTCATCTTTATAGTAAATTCCGCTGACACCGATCTCGGCGGCGATTGTATCGAGACGCAGTAGCGGGGTTGCCTGGTAGCCTGGCCAACGCGATATTTCGTCAAACGCTTCCCGGGATTTTTCCAGGCTTGCGATTTCCTGCAATTCGCTAGGGTAGCTTGCAGTTTTAGTTGCCGCCTTGTTGCTCAGGTGGCTCAAGTTTACAGTTTTAGGGAATAGGGTCAAAGTGGCACCACAAACGGAAAAAGTGTATAGGCTTCGCTAAAGAGTGGAAGGGTACAGGAAATACGCCTGAATATCGTTCATTCGCCACATCAGGCTGGACATATGCGTCAGAAAACCTAGACTTGGATAAATGTAATATTATAACAGGCATTAGCCAATTATAACCATGAAGAGCCAGTCGTTAGAAAGGCAGGACTCAGTAACGATCGAAACCAGTCGAGAGACTGTCGGCTTGCCTTTAGGGCAAGCCAATCAGAAGCCGGAACATTTATTGGGTCGTTTCAGCGACCTCGCACTGCTGGCCGCGGACTGGTTCTGGGAGATGGATGCCGAGTTGCGATTTACCTATCATTCCAGCCGTTTCGAGGAAATAACCGGTATTGCCACGGCAGATGTTGTCGGCCAGACTCGGGAACAGGCGTTTTCCGGCCGGGTCGAGGATGTCGGCCAGTGGCGCAAGGTGGATGACGCGTTACGGCACCGCAGCGAATTCTCGACGGTATGGTCGCTGCGGCGTCCCGATGGGGAAGTTCGCCTGCTGCGAACCCGCGGCAAACCGATTTTCGACGAGTCGGGCAGTTTTACGGGGTATCGAGGCGTCAGTAGCGATATCTCGGAAGTGGTAAGTGCTCAACAACAGCTGGTTGAAAGTGAAAGTCGCTTTAGAAACATCGTCGAGCACGTTACCGATATTGTCTGCGTCGTCGACGCCAATGGTAAAATCAAATTTCTCAATAAAGCGGCCGAAGCCGTACTCGGCTATCGAGTCGACGAACTGGAGTCCTGCCTGGCCGGCACCCATGCGATACCCGAAGAACGTGAGCGCATACAACGCCAGTTCGCCGAAGTGTTGCAAGACCCCGATCGAGTGGTTTCCGGGATTTATCACTATCGACATAAAGATGGTTCGATCAAGGTGCTGGATGTGACGCGTAAACAAATCCTGCATTTCGATTCCGCTGCGGAGCCGAGAATTATGGCTCACGCGCGGGATATTACCAGCCAATACCAAGTTGAACAGGCGCTTATGCATAGCGAAGATCGCTTGCGCGATTTCGCTGAAATGGGGGCCGATTGGTTCTGGGAGCAGGATGCCGATCTGCGATTCACCTATTTATCCGGCAATTATCCGGAATTTGATCGTTTGGATGTCGAGCAGATCATCGGTAAAACCCGGGAAGAAATCGCACCCAACAATAATTTTAAATCTGAAAACTGGACTCGGCTGACACAAAAACTTAACCAGCGTGAATCCTTTTACGATTTCGATTACAACTATCAACGCCTCGACGGCGAGGAGATCGTGCTGCGCATCAGCGGCAAGCCCAAATTCGATGATGAAGATGTGTTCATCGGTTATCGCGGCACCGGGATCGACATCACCGAGTCTTATTTGCTGTCACAGCAACTCAATTATCAGGCTTCCCATGACCCCCTGACCGGGCTGGTGAATCGGCGCGAATTCGAACAGCGTCTGGTGCGCGTGGTCAAGAGTAGTAGCGAGGATGGCAGCGAGCACGCCCTGTGTTACATCGATCTCGATCAGTTCAAAGTGGTCAACGATACCAGCGGGCACGACGCCGGCGACGAACTGTTGCGCCAGATTGCCGCTTTGCTGGAAGACAAGGTACGCAAGCGCGATACCATCGCCAGGTTGGGCGGCGACGAGTTTGGCTTGTTACTCGAGCGCTGCACGATGAATCAGGCGAATCGCGTAGCCGAGACCGTGCGCGAAGCCATCGATCAGTTTCGCTTTATGTGGGCGGGTCGAAATTTCCGTCTCGGCGCAAGTATCGGCGTGATTCCGATAGACTTCAGCAGCGGGAATATCGCCAACGTGATGCGCTCGGCGGACGCGGCCTGTTATGCGGCCAAGGACGCGGGCCGTAATCGTATTCACGTTTATAGCGAAGACAATATTGAAGTCGCGCAACGCCACCAGGAAATGCAGCGTATCGTCGAACTCAATCACGCCTTCGACGAAGGACGTTTCGTGCTTTACCAGCAGCCGATTGAATCGCTGAATCCCGAAAGGAACGGCCATAGGCACTTCAGCGAAGTGCTGGTTCGCATGATCGATGAAGACGGTTTTCCTGTGCTGCCGATCAATTTTCTGCCGACCGCCGAGCGTTATAATCTGGCAACGCAACTCGATACCTGGGTCGTCAATCGAGCGCTGGACTGGTTGGTGTCGGAGCCGCAGGAACGCTGTAGCATCAATCTATCCGGGATGTCGGTCGCCGATGAATCGTTCTTGCGATACATGCTCGCAGTGATCGATGAAAAAGAAGTCGACGCGAGCCGCATATGCCTGGAGATTACCGAAACCGCGGCCATACAGAACATGAGCAAGGCCAATTATTTTATCCAGCAATTACGGGATTGCGGCTGTTACTTTGCGCTCGACGATTTCGGTAGCGGTCTGTCATCCTTTGCCTACCTGAAAACCCTACCCGTCGACTTCCTTAAAATTGACGGCTTCTTCGTGCGTGACATGGTCGAAGATCGAATCAATTTCGAACTGGTTAAATCGATCAATGACGTGAGCCACGTCATGGGCAAACGCACCATCGCGGAGTTTGTCGAGAACGATGCCACCCTCGACGCCTTGCGGGAAACCGGTGTCGATTACGCGCAGGGATTCAGTATTGCCAAGCCCAGGCCGATCGACCCCTGAAATTCGCTGTCACCGGGGTAATACGGGTCGGCCGGGGAAGACGCAGAGCGCAAACCGGCGATAATTATTCAGCCTTGCCGTAGCGCGCGATCTGCTCCGGGTCTTCCAGTTTGGGCGTGGCCA
The DNA here is from genome assembly GCA_001735895.1 of Olavius algarvensis Gamma 3 endosymbiont. Taxonomy (GTDB): domain Bacteria; phylum Pseudomonadota; class Gammaproteobacteria. Next base: position 1,153,460 of record DS021198.1, read on the forward strand.
TTACCCGCCGCAGTATCGGTTCGAAAAATTCCAGCGGCTCCCAATCGTAATCGGGATCGAAGCAGTTCTGGTCGTAGTTATGGCAAAAGTCGATGGCGTCCTGGTACCAGGGGTTATCCCGGTACATTTCGCGGCAATTGCGATCACCGCCGCAGTGATGCGCATAGTAGTACATCTGAAAAACGCCGTGGTGTTTGACGATCCAGTAGAGTTTTTCCGACACGAAAGGGCGCAGAATCGCCGCCGCCATTTCACTATGTGAATGCGGCGCCAGTTCGTCGCCGATATCGTGCAGTAACACCGCGACAATCATTTCATCGGACTCGCCGGCACGCTGGGCGCGCGTCGCTCCCTGCAGGCAATGTTCGAGCCGGTTGATGCGATAGCCGGACAGGCTGGTTGCCAACTTTTGCATGGCTTCCATAATCCGTCCGGGCAAGCGCGCCGTGTATCCACCTTCGAGGCGGTCGAGAAATTCGTACTCTTCTCGGCTACCGTCTTCCATGCGGGTAAATTCGACAGTTTGCATCTTAGCCTCCGGGCTAGCTGCGCAGCAATTCGTTGTTCGGGTCGTAGACCGCGTCCATTGCGATATGCGCGCTGCGGCTGCCGATCGAAGTGTCGATTGTGACTTCGAGCCCGCCACTGATCAACGCCGGCTTCAGATAGGCGAAGGCGGTGCTCTTGCCAATCCGATGACCGTAGGCGCCGCCGGTGGTCAACCCGACCAATTCACCGTTGTGATAAACCGCTTCGTTACCGAAACACTCGCAGGGCAGGTCGTCGTCGAACACCAGATATGCCAGTTCGATCTGGTAACCGTCCTGTTGTCGCTGCTTCAGGTTTTCGCAACCGATGAAATCACGGCTGGTATCGATAAAGCGGCCCATGCCGGCCTCGAAACCGCTGATTTCCTCGGTAAATTCATGGCCGTAGGCACGGTACATTTTCTCCATGCGCATCGAATTGAAGGCGTAGGCGCCAAAGTCGCGAATACCGAAAGGCTCCGCTCTGCGCCACATCGAATCGTAGATCGACAATAACTGGTAGGTCGGCATATGCAGTTCGTAACCGAGTTCGCCGGCGTAGGAGACCCTGAGCGCACGAACCTTGGCGGCGTCGAGTTGAATTTCACGCGCGGCCAGCCAGGGGAAGGCCGCATGGGACAAGTCATCCTCGGTCATCGTCTGCAGAATTTCGCGCGAATTGGGTCCGGTGATCAACATCGAAGACACTTCTTCCGTCAAATTCACGATGTTGACGTCGTATCCGTCGGCGTTCATTTGCATCCAGTGCAAATCCTTATTCTCCGATCCGATCGCCGAAATCAGGTAAAAGCAATCGTCGGCGAAGCGCGAAATCGACATTTCGCACATGATGCCGCCGTTTGTCGCGTGAAACAGCGACAGGCCGATGCGGCCGACGCGGGGTAGTTTGTTACAGGAAAGCCGGTCGAGAAATTTTTCCGCATCGGGTCCGCTGACCTCGAACTTGGCGGCGCCGGAGATGTCGATCACGCCGGCCGATTGCTGCACTGCTTCGCACTCTTCGGCCACCACCGCATGCGTCTCGTTGTGCGACCAACTCAAGCTATCGGTGCGTACCGCATCGGTTTGGAACCAGTGCGGTTTCTCGTAACCCTGCACCACACCGTGCACCGCACCGTGCTCGAGCAGGCGCGCATACAACGGGCTGACGCGTATCGGGCGGCCGTGCGGGCGGTTAACATTGGGTGCGCCGTAACCGTACATTTCCTCGTAGGATTCTATCGCCTTGATAGTGCAGAACTTCTTGTCGGCCCAATCGCCGAAGCGGCGGGTATCGAGCGGCGCCATGTTGATTTCGGTCTGGCCGTAAATCATCCACTGCGCCATGAATTTGCCGATACCGCCTTGAGCGATACCAATACTGGCGCCGCAGAGATTCCAGAAATTGCGCAGGCCGGCGACCGGTCCGGCCAGGATATTGTCGTCCGGGGTATGGGTAATCGGACCGTTGACTATCGATTTGACGCCGACTTCTTCGATTTTCGGCGTCAGTTCGAAACAGCGCTCGAGGAAGGGCATGATGACTTCGAGATTGGGTTCGAACAGTTCTCTGTCAAAGCCCCAGTCCATGCCGTCGAGCGCCCAGGGGCGCGAACCGAAGGTTTCATAGGGCCCGACCAGGAAACCGAGGCCTTCCTGGCGGATATAGGATGAGCTATAGGAATCGCGGCAAACCGGAATCTCCCGCCCCAGTGCTTCGATATCGGGATGCTTTTCGGTGACCAGGTACTGGTGTTCGAGATTGACCAGCGGCACGTTGGCGCCCACCATGGCGCCGACTTCGCGCGCGAAGCAACCGCCGGCGTTGACCACATGCTCGGCCATGATCGTGCCTTTATCGGTGACGACTTCCCACTCGCCGTTACGCTGCTCGTTGATTTCGGTAACCTGGGTGAAGCGGTATATTTCGGCGCCGTTTTTACGCGCCAGCTTCGACAGCGGCATGACGACCGATGTCGGATCGACATGACCGTCATTGGGCGTGCTGGCAATGATGCGTGCTTGGTCGAAGTTCATGAACGGATTCAACTCGCGCGCCTCTTCCTTGGATATGATGTTGAATTCGCAGCCGATGTTTTTGGAGCGGCTTTCGAGGTTGCGGAACCATTCCTCTTCGACCTGGGTGAAACCCATGCGGATACTGCCGGATTTGCGAAATACGGATTTTTCACGCGG
>DS021198.1:1156232-1175033 GCA_001735895.1 Olavius algarvensis Gamma 3 endosymbiont
TGATCGTGTAGTTGTGGATCTTGGCGACCGTGTGATTGCCGATGAAGTGCGAGCAAAGACCTGCCGCGTGCCAGGTGGAGCCGCGTGGTGAGTTCGCCTTTTTCGACCAGGACGACGTCGGTCCAGCCCTCTTTGGTGAGGTGATAGAGCAGATTCACCCCAAGTGAACCGCCTCCTATAATTACGACTCTGGCGTGACTTTTCATCTTGTTATCCTGGGTTTTGTATTTGTTATGGGCTCAGGCGCTACGGCCAAAAGCCTCGCGGGGTAGAAATATATCAAATTGCGCGCGAATCCGGTGATCTAGTTCGTCGCTGATGTGGTCCGGGAAATAGCCACCGAGTATCTCGTCTTTGCGGGCTATCGCCTTGTCCAGCAGTACCGGCTTGTCCTGTTCTACCCATTCGTTCGGGCTCAGGCGATCGCCGAGTTCGGGGTAAATATACTCGGTTTGCATGACTTCCAGCGTCTGCCCTGCGCCGAGATAATGTCCCTTATTGCCGAGACAGACATCTTTCAACACATCGAAACTCAAGGTTGTCTGATTCACCTCGATGCCGCGGGTAATCCGCATTGCCGCGCCCAGCACATCGTTGTCGATTAGCAAGGATTCGGGGCAGACGCCGAGCAGGCTGGCGTACATGCCGGCCGACTCGTAAACGATATTGGCGCCGGAGGCCGCCGCGCAGGCAAGGGTATAGGCGCGTTCGGCGCCGCCTTGAAAATCGGGAAACTTGGAATCGGTCATACCGCAGGCGGTACCGGTAGGCAGGTTGTAGTAAAGACCCATTTGCGCGCAGGCCGACGACAGAATGGCTTGTTCGGGCGAACCGCCGCTCATGGCGCCGGTGCGCAGATCCGAGACGAAGGGCCAGGTACCGATGATCGCCGGTGCGCCCGCTTTAATGGCGTTGACATACACCAGCCCGCCCAGGCATTCGGCCCAGGCCTGCGCGACCGCGCCCGCGAGACAAGCCGGCGCGGTCGCGCCGGACTGGCCGGCGGACAGCAGTAATACCGGCATGCCGCCCTCGACCGCGACCTTTATACAGCTTAGCGCCTCGTCGGTGAATTTCATCGGCGGTACGACGTGGCAGCAGGAAATGCTCATGAAGGGACGTTCGCGCCAGCGGTCTTCACCGCCGGCGACCAGGTGCAGTAATTTCAGCGTTTCCTCGAGGTGCTCGGCTTCGGTCCAGCTCGAACCGATATGTTTGGTGGTGCCCATCAGCGCGTTATAGGCGGTATTGATATCCATCGCCCTGTTGTCGGCGATATCGCGCAACACGCAGGTGCGCTGAAACATGTGGATGTGTTCGCACTGATCGGCAATCCGCGCCATGTCGTACAAATCCTGTGCCTGCGATTCACGGTATTCGTTGTTTTCCGGATCGGCTATCATGACCGCGGCGCCGGCGGTGGAAAAATGTACCCGCGATCCGCTCAGCTGCAAATCGTGTTTGGGATCCTGGCCGTGCAGAGTGATTTCCCGCTGGCATTTGTCGAGCGCATCTTCGACCACCGCTCGCGGAAAACGCAGGCGTTGGTCGTCGCCATAGGTGGCGCCCACGGCAAGGCAGGTTTCGATGCAGTACTCGTTGGCGTCGGCAAATCCGATTTCTTCCAGAATGCGATATACGGTAGCGTCGATCTGGGCGATATCCGAATCGGACAGCGGCTTGTATTGACCGCCGGATTCACCCGCGTGTACCGGCTTCAGATCTTCGGCCAGCGCCGCTTTACGCAGCGCAATTTTTGCCTGGCGGGCATTGGAACGTCGTGCCATGGCGAGTTTCCTCGTAGCCGGAGTATTTGGGTTATGAACAACAGCCTGGCATTTTCGAATCAGAATTCATTGGATTCAAACGATTATTTTTTATAGTATGCATTAGTTTTTATAATCATAGATCAGACCTATGGGCCGCCGACTGCCTCCGCTCAACAGCCTCAAGTGTTTTGAAGCCGCGGGCCGGTTACTCAGCTTTACCGGCGCCGCCAGGGAACTCAACGTTACCCAGGCGGCAATTAGTCACCAAATCAAGGTGATCGAAGAATTTCTGGGTCTGTCTTTGTTCGTGCGTTATCCGCGACGCCTGGCCTTGACCGAGCAGGGTAAGGCGCTGCTGCCCGAAGTCATCGAGGCCTTCGATCGGGTCTCGGTCGCCATCGGTGCGCTCAATAAAGAGCAGTATTCCAACACGATTAGCGTGCGTCTCGCACCATCGTTTGCGGCCAAATGGCTGTCGCCCCGCCTGAAGTATTTTTGGCTGCAATATCCGGAAATCGATTTATGCCTGTTTCATGCCCACGCCGCGGTCGACTTCGAACGCGAAGAGATCGATGTCGCGGTTACCTATGGCAAGGGCAACTGGCCGGGGGTGGTCGCCGACCGCTTGCTAAGCCTCGATTTCTTCCCGGTTTGTTCGCCGACCTTCCTGCATACCGACAAGCCGTTAACCTGTATTGATAACCTGCGCTACTACGCGTTGCTGCACGACGGCGATAACGAATGCTGGCGCGACTGGCTGGAACTCGCCGGCGCGACCGGAATCCCCGCCAACAAAGGCACCATTATCGACGATACCAATGTATTGATCCAGGCCGCGATCGACGGGCAGGGGATTGCGCTGGGGTCGACCACCTTCGTCGAGGATCACCTCGAGTCGGGCAAGCTGATCAAGCCGTTCGAGCTGGCGCTGGAAAACGACTTCAGTTACTACATCGTATGCCCGCAATCGCATCTGCAAAATCCGGCGGTGCTGGCGTTCAAGGAATGGCTGCTGAGCCTGGTCGAATGACGGTTTCACGCGACGGCGGATACCGGCTGAGGTGGCGTATTGTCTAACGATGAGTTGAGACAAAGACATCGCAAGCGTCGCGCCGAACTCGACCGCGCGGCGCTGGCGAATGCCGCCGCCGCTCTGTCGGAGCGGCTCACCGCCTTGCCCGAATACCAACAGGCCGGACGTATTGCCGCCTATTTCGCGGTTAATGGCGAGATTGGCTTGGAGCCGTTGATCGAGCAGGCGTTAAGCGCGGGCAAAGAGGTATATCTACCCAATCTGGAGCGGCAGTCGTTGCGTTTTTCACCTTATTTTCCCTCCCAAAAAATGCGGGTCAACCGCTACCGGCTGCCGGAGCCGGATGTCGACGAAAGCGAAATGCTGGCGCCCGCGGCGCTCGACCTGGTGCTGGCGCCGCTGGTGGTTTTCGACGCCGCTTGCAATCGCATCGGCATGGGGGGCGGTTTTTACGATCGCAGTTTTAGTTTTAGGAAGAACCGCGCTGCCGATAAGCCGGTTTTGATCGGGGTGGCACACGAGTTGCAGCGGGTCGAACGGATCGTTCCCGAGGACTGGGACGTCAGGCTCGATATGGTGGTTACCGATCGAGCCATTTATCGCCGAGCTGGCCGCCAGGTTAGTTAAAAGTCGTACTTACCGGCGGAATAGAGTTTCGCGGCTTTTTCCCAGACCGGTCCCGGTTTGCCATCGCCCACCGGCTTGCCGTCGAGCTGAATTACCGGAACGACTTCTTTACTCGAGCTTGATATCCAGACTTCGTCGGCGTCCCAGACTTCATCCATGGTAACCACGCGTTCCTCGACCGGGATGCTGCCGTCGGCCCGCAACACGCCCAGCAGCAGCTGGCGCGTAATGCCGGGAAGGATCTGGTGGTCCAGCGGCGGCGTGGCGACCACCCCGTTTTTGACCACGTAGGCATTGCAGGCGCCGCATTCGGTTAATTCACTGTTTTCGTTATAGAGCAGGATTTCACCATCGCCCTGGCTGTGTCCCTGTTGAAAATGCATGACGTTGCCAAGCAGAGAAATCGACTTGATATTGCAGCGATCCCAGCGCATGTCGGCCCCGGTTGCGCAGGTGTACGGTTTGATCTCAGCGCGATCCGGGGTCGGCGGTGCGGGAATTTCGAAGGCGTAGCCGAATACCGTCGGTTCGATCCCGTCGGGATAGGCATGGTGGCGTTTGCTATCCGCCCCGCGGGTGACATGCAGGTAAATACCGAGATTGCCATTGCCATTTTTTTCCAGCAGTGTGGAGCAGAGCTCGCGCCACTGGTCCTGATCCCAACCGAGATCGATTTCGGTTGCGTCGAGACCATCCCGCATGCGCGAAATATGCGGACCGAAACCGACCATCTTGCCGCCGTATGAGGGAATTACTTCATAAATACCGTCGCCGAACAGGAAGCCACGGTCCATTGGTGAGATCCGGGCTTCTTCAAGCGGTAGGTATTCGCCGTTCAAATATGCAATCGTCATATCAGTGCCTCTGGAGGTTCGATGCGCGTCAAAATGGCCCGCAAGTTAAGCAGAAACGCGGCTTTGGCAAATAGAGCCAAAAGTTGAAAATAACAGTACCAGACCACAACCTCCCGAAACAGAATTTACTCAGAGTAAATTTTTCCAGGTGACGGAGGTTTTACTCAGAGTAAAATTTTCCGAGTGCCGAAGAATACTCGACAATAAACAGATTTTACTCTGAGTAAGTCTTAGAAATGTCCTACGAAATTAACAGATTTTACTCTGAGTAAATCTTTGGGAGTGTTGGGTTTGGGGGGTGTTGGATTAGATGAATCCGCAAACCTGGCGCAATTCCAGCATGACCTTTTCGCCTTCGCCGATATCGAGCCCGTCTTCGGTTAATTGATTGACGCGGGTGACGCCATCGACGCTGCCAAGCTCCGAAATATACTCGAATATATCGAGCGGCACGATTTCGCCGAGTAGATCGCGCCGGTTCCAGACCGATAGGAACGAAATAATGCCGTAGGCCCCCCAGTTGGACACATCGGCGACGATTAACTCATCGCAGCCGGTAGTCGCGGGCACGATATTCAGATCCTTTAAAGCCTGCGCGACCTTGCCCATGCCGATTTCGTTGCCGCCGTCGCCGATGGCGATGGTCGGGCAGTGACTCTGGGTCATGAAGGTATCGAAGCAGGCCGTGTTTTCACTGATGCTTTCGCCGCGCATATTGTAATAGCCGCCGTCGGCCGCCTGGCCGGGGCGCTCGATCGAAATGATTGCCTCGGGCTGAAATCGCTCCAGCGCCTCCTGGGCTTCGTGTTCGCGTTGGTCGTGATCGCCGACCCTGATTTCGTGTACGCGGTACTTCGCCGCCAGCGCTTGGGAAATCGGGCGACCGCATACGATGGTCGGGGTGGCGCCGAGTTTTCGAAGGCTTCGTACATGGCGATCGCGCCTACCGGCCCGTCGGTTTCGAAGGTCTTGACTACCGGAAAACCGGTCCCGATCAGAATATTACCCCGACAGCCGTGCAGTATGCGCGCCGCGCGCAGGCAGTAACCGGGCTGCAAATGGGGTTGTACCGTCTTCATGCCGCGTAGATTGCGCGCTACCAGAATGTCCTCGATCCGGCGGCTCAATCCCAATTCTTCGGTTTCATTCATTCTTATATAGGCTCCAGACGCAGGCTGCTGCGTTCGAAGCGCGCCCGTTCAAGACAGTGGATACTGTGCGCCTGCTCGATGCCAATCGCCTCGAAGCGCACGCTCGAGCCCGGTGTCAATTGCGCCAGTCGCGCGGTATCGTGCCCAATCACCGACCCGATTTTAGGATACCCGCCGATCGTCTGTCGGTCGTTCATCAACACGATCGGTTGCCCGTCGGCCGGAATCTGAATCGCGCCGTGACAAATGCCCTCCGACAGCATGCCGACCAGGTCGCAATGCACGGTTTCGCCTTCGAGACGAAAACCCATCCGATCGCAGCGTTCGGTCAGGCGATATTCGGAATTAAAAAAACGCCACTGTTGCGCGGGGCCGAAAGCCGCATGCTGATAACCGAGCACGACCCGCAAACTGGCGGATTGACCGTATTCGGGGCGTACCGCTGCGGGCAGCCGGCAAGGCCGCGCCGTCTTGCTACTGCGGCAGGGCAGGCGGTCGCCGGCTTGCAACTTGTCGCCGCGGATGCCGCCGATTTTTTCGCGTACCACGGTCGCGCTGCTGCCGAGACTCGGACTGATATCGAAACCGCCGCCGACGGCGAGATAAACCCGCGTGCCCTGGCTGACAAAGCCGATTTCCAGCTTATCGCCGACCCCGATGTCGTGGGTTTGCCACTGCGCCAGGGATTCACCGTTGAGTGCACAGGGAGCCTGGGCACCGGTAATGGCGAAACTGGTTTCGACCTCGGCTTCTAGCGTCAGTCCGCCGAAGCCGATTTCGAGCGCGGTGGCATTGAACTCGTTTTCGAGCAGACGGTTGGCCCAGCCGAAGGCGACAAAATCGAGCGGCCCGCCGGTGGTCAATCCGAGATTATGCGCACCATAGCGGCCGCGGTCCTGCAGCAGGCTCAGCAGACCGGGCTGTTGCACCAGGAAGCCGTTCATAATTCGCCGCCCGCTGCGATGAAATCGTCGCGGCCGATCGCCTCGAAGCGAACCCGATCGCCGACCTTGACCGGCATGCTGAAATTGCGCTCGGGATTGAACATGCGGGTCGGGCACAAGCCGATCAAATTCCAGCCGCCGGGGGACATGGCCGGATAGACCGCGGTTTGGCGATCGGCAATCGCCACCGCCCCGCGCGGTACTTTTTGCCGCGGCGTCGCCAGCCGCGGTGCCGCAATGCGTTCGTCGACTTCGCCGAGGTAGGCGAAACCCGGCGCAAAACCGATGGCGTAAACGCGATACTCTTGCTGCTGGTGTATTTCTATTACCTGATCGACGCTCAGGCCGCCGCGCTCGGCAACGATTTCGAGATCGGGTCCCGATTCGCTGCTGTAGTAAACCGGTAGCGTCACCAGTTCACCGGCGGCGGCGTCTGCCGCGTCAAGCTGTTGCAGCGCGTCGCGTAGCTGCCGCCTGACGCTGTAGCTATCGCAGCGGTCGAGATCGAAAATGACCAGTAACGAGGCATAGGACGGTACCAAATCGACGAGGCAGTCCTGCATGCCGGCGCGAATGTTACGCACCGCCGCCTGAATTTGAGCCGACACCGCCGCGCTGGCTTGTTCGGCAAAATACACGATGAAGGCGTTTTGCCCGGCAACTTCGATATTCATGCGGCGATCAGGAATGGATGATTTTGCGGATTTCTTTGATCGCGGCGATACCCTCTTCGTTGTCACCGTGCACGCAAAGCGTGTCGGGATTTAATTCCAGGGTATGGCCGCTGACCGAAGTCACCGTGCCTTCGCGGCAAATCTGTTCGACCTGCACCAGCATTTTAGCGCGCGGGTGCACGGCGCCCGGTTTGGCGCGCGACAGCAATTTGCCGTCATCGTCGTAACAGCGGTCGGCAAAGGCTTCGAACCACAGATCGATGCCGTGTCTGGCGGCCTCGGCGCGGTGCTGCTCCGCTTCGGGCGTTGCCTGCAGCATCAAGCGCACTGGCTTATGAAAGTCGGCAATCGCCTTCAGAATCGGCGCCCGTACCGCTTCCCGCGCCATCATGTCGTTGTAGAGCGCGCCATGGGGTTTGACGTAGGTCAATTCCAGCCCCTGGATTTTGGCCATGCCCTCTAGCGCGGCTATCTGGTAATGCATGAAGGCGGATATTTCTTCCGCCGAGCAGTGCATCGGGCGGCGACCGAAACCGACCAGGTCGGGGTAGGCGGGATGCGCCCCGACCATGACGTCGTTCTGTTTCGCCATCGCTAGCGTGCGCTCCATCACCAGCGGATCGCCACCGTGAAATCCGCAGGCGATATTGGCTTGATCGATATGCGGCATGACTTCATCGTCGCGCCCCATCTTCCAGGAGCCGTAGCTTTCGCCGAGATCGCAATTGAGCATTAACATGGTTTTCTCCGCTTACATCACCGCGAGGTGGCTATTAGGTAAGTCCGATACCAGCATACAACCCGGTGAGTGGGTAATGCAAAACGGTGGCTGCGCCTGCTCGACCGCGACCTGGGGAGTTACACCGCAGGCCCAGAAAATCGGGACTTCGTCGGCGCGGATGGTAACCGCATCGCCGAATTCGGGCTGATCAATATCCCGTATGCCAATTTTCGCCGGATCGCCGAAATGAACCGGCGCACCGTGGACCGCCGGGAAACGGGTGCAGATCTGGATGGCGCGAATCGCGTCCGACGGGATCATCGGACGCATGCTGACGACCATCTTGCTGGCAAAGCGGCCGGCTCTATTGCAATCGATATCGGTACGGTACATCGGCACGTTAACTCCTTCGCTGACGTTACGAATTTCGAGCCCGTCGTCGATCAGCGCTTCTTCGAACGAAAACGAACAGCCGAGCACGAAGGACACCAGATCGTCGCGCCAGAGGTCGCGGATATCGGTTACTTCGCGCGCCAGTTCGCCGTTTTCGAATACCCGGTAGCTCGGAATGTCGGTGCGGATATCGAGGTCTACCCCGAGTTTCGGAATGTTGTAATCGCCCGGGGTCGATGCCATGCCGATCAGCGGGCAGGGTTTTGGGTTGGACTGACAAAACTGCAGGAATTCGCCGGCATAATCGGCCGGCAGGATACACAGATTGCCCTGCACGAAGCCGCGCGAGTAACCGGAAGTATTGGTGGTAAATTCACCGTTGCGAATTTTATGCCGAAGCTCGAGAGGAGATATGTCTTTATTCATTTGGATCGTTAATGGAGTCTATAACCGGGTTTTACAACCCTTTGGCGCGTTCGCGCAATATATTTTTTTGAATCTTGCCGGTCGCGGTCTTTGGCAACTCCCCGAAAACGACCTTTTTCGGTCGTTTGAAACGCGCCATGTTCGCAGCGCAGTAATCGATTAATTCCTGTTCGCTGGCGGTCGCCTGCGATTTGAGTTCGACGAAGGCGCAGGGGACCTCGCCCCATTTGCCATCGGCCAGCGCCACGACCGCGGCTTCGCCCACCGCCGGATGCTTGTATAACACCCCTTCGACTTCGACCGAGGATATGTTTTCCCCGCCGGAGATAATGACATCCTTGGCGCGGTCCCGCACCTGGATGTAACCGTCCGGGTGTACCACCGCGATATCGCCGCTCAGAAACCAGCCGTTTTTGAAAGCAGCCGCGGTTGCGTCGCCATCCTTGAGGTAACCTTTCATCACGGTATTGCCGCGAATTACTATTTCACCCATGGTTTCCGCATCCCAGGGCACCGGCTCGCCGCTCTCCGGATCGACGACATCGACCGCCTCGGTCATCGCAAAGCGCACGCCCTGGCGCGCCTTCAATTCCGCCTGTTGTTCGATCGATTGCCGGTACCAGTCATCCTGGGGGGCCGAGTGCAGGATATGGCCGTAGGTTTCGGTCAGCCCGTAAACATGCATGACTTCGAAATTGAATTGCGCCATGCTCGCCAGTACCTGGGCGGGAGGCGGCGCGCCCGCGGTCATGGCGTAAATCGTGTCGGTGAATTGTTTCTGCTCGTCGGCCGGTGCGTTGGCGAGCATGTTGAGCACGATCGGAGCGCCGCCGAAATGCGTTATTTTGTGTTCTGCGGCGAGATCGAAAAACAGCTTCGGCTGGAAGGCGCGCAGGCAGACAACGGTCGCCGCCAGCGCGGTCATGGTCCAGGCATGGCCCCAGCCGTTGCAGTGAAACATCGGCACGGTATACAGATAACGCGGGTGTGGCGGCAGCGCCCAGGAAATGACGGTGCCCATGGTCATCAGGTATGAGCCGCGATGATGATAAACCACGCCCTTGGGCCGGCCGGTAGTGCCCGAGGTGTAATTCAGCGTCAAGGCTTGCCACTCATCTTCGGGCGGAAGCCATTCAAAGCTGTCGTCACCGCGATCGACCAGATCTTGGTAATAACTGAACGGGATATCGCTCGGTAACTCCGGCTTTTCGCTGGCGTCGCTATCGTCAATGATGACGATTTCGGGGCGCAGCTCGCAATGCTGCAGCGCCTCTGCGAGTACCGGCCACAGCTGACGATCGCAGATGAACATGCGCGCTTCGCCGTGGTCGATGATATATCCCACGGTTTCCGCGTCGAGCCGGGTATTGATTGTATTCAATACCGCGCCCGCCATCGGAATCGCAAAATGGCTCTCGAACATTTCAGGTGTATTGAAGGCAAATACCGAAACCGTGTCGTTCTTACCGATACCGCGCGCCGCCAGGCTGGAAGCGATGCGTACGCAGCGATTGCGGGTTTGCGCCCAGGTATAGCGCCGCTGGTTATAAATCAGGGATTCGCGCTGCGGATAAATATCGGCGGTCCGATGCAGAAACGATAGCGGTGTCAGCGGCACGAAATTGGCGGCGTTGGCCGGCAGGCGATCGTATTCAATTGTCATAACACACCTCGATTGCAATCAGTTTTCATCTTGGCGCAAGCAGGAATTTTACACCATTTATTTTGTCGTCCCCGCGCATTATTCAGTCATCCCCGCGCATTATTTAGTCATCCCCGCGCAAGCGCACTGCTGTCCGGAATAAATTAAGTTGGTGTATTTGAAAGTGTTGCAGTGCCCGGGTTTTACGAATAAAACCATAAGCAACAACTTAATTTCAGGACACTGCAACATGTATACAAATACCCGATTTGGCGAACTTTTGAAAGTCCTTCCTAAAAATACTTTCAAACGCTGCGTTGAACAGCATCGGAGCGATAAACATAACAAGGGTTTCGACAGCTGGGGGCAGTTAATCAGTCTGATGTATGCTCAATTGTCCGGTTGTCGGAGCTTGCGCGAGTTGGAGGTGAGCTACAATAGTCATTCCGCGCATCACTATCACCTGGGCTGCGGTCCGATTAAGCGCTCGACTTTATCGGATGCCAATCGCCAACGAGATGCCGGGGTATTTGAATCATTCTGCCAGCAGCTGATGGGCCGGGCTCATCGGCGAGTACGCAATGAGATAAAGGACTTGCTCTATCTGTTGGACTCGACGCCGATCTGTCTGCGCGGCCGGGGTTATGAGTGGACGCAAGCGCGTAGTATGTCACGCATTCCGGGCCTGAAGATTCACCTGCTGTATTCCCCCGACAAGCAGTTGCCTTGTGACGCTCGGATCACGGCATCGACCCAGAACGATATTGAGTATGGACGCAATGTTGAAATCGAGAAGGGCGCTAAGTATGTGTTTGATAAGGGATATTGCGATTACAATTGGTGGCATCAAATCGACCAGGAGGGTGCTTTCTTTGTGACCCGGTAACGCATCGATCAGGGTGCTCAAAAGCCGCTCGACCGAAGGAGATATACTGTCGGATGAGGTCATTGAGTTTAAAAACAAATGGCCTGGCGGCGGCCGGAAAAACAACTACGTCAAACCGTTGCGGCGAATAGTGGTGCATCGAGAGGATCATGTGGACCCGCTGGTACTGGTAACCAACCTGATGGGGGTCCCGGTTGAAGAAGTTGCAGCGCTGTACAAGCAGCGTTGGGCGATCGAACTCTGGTTCAAGTGGGTCAAGCAGAACCTGAAAATCAAAAAGTTTCTCGGTCAAAGCGAGAATGCGGTCAAAATCCAGATACTGGTGGCATTGATCACGTATCTCATCGCCGATCTATACCGGCAACTTTGTGGATCGAGACGCGGTTTTTATCTGTGGCTGGCGGAACTCAAATCGACTCTATTCCAGCGACCCAGACTCGAATTCGAAGTACTTAAACGACGACGAAAATGGAAATCCGATTTCCAAATACATCAAGCACAGTTGGCATTATGATTTATTCCGGACAGCAGTGCGCGCAAGCGGGGATCTCAAAAACGCGCCACCATTGAAAGATCCCCGCTTGCGCGGGGATGACTTTATAGGGGCGGGGATTTTATGACGCGCCTGGCCCGGCATTGTCAGTTTCTTACCGGCGCACCCGCGTCGAGCATGCCGTCGATGCGTGCGCGCGTCGCCTTGGTGGTCACCAGGTCGAGAAACGAGCGGCGCTCGGCGTCGTAGAAACCCTGTTCGCTGCAGACGCTGCCCGGGTCGGTGTCGCCGCCGCTGACGATGCGGGCCAGCTCGGTACCGACCTTGACGTCGTGCGGCATAATCTGTCCCTTGCTGTGCGCCGCTTCGAGCCATTCCACCATGGCTTCGAATAGCGGTCGGCCGGGTAAGGCTAGGTCGGGCCGGACAAACTCGACCTGGCCGGCCGGATCGTCTATCGCTTTGATTGCCTCGCCGAGTATCCGGTCGCGATTGATCACGAAGCGATCGTTGGTCCGCAGCATGGCCTGCTGTTTGGCGATGATCGGCGAGCTCGCGGTCTTGCCGAATCCCAGGTTCATGAAGGCCTTCCAGCAAGCCTCGCTGATGTCGTCGCCGCATTGCAGCAGTTCGATCCAGCGATACAGGGTTTCCTTGCAGCCGCCGCCGCCGGGCACCAGGCCAACCAGCGATTCGACCAGCCCGGTAACCGAGTTGGCGTGGCAGACGACTTGCCTGGCGTGCAATACCACTTCGAAGCCGCCGCCGATCGACATGCCGACCGGGGCCGCCACCACCGGGAAGCGGGCGTGTTGCATGCGCTGCACCGTGTCCTGGAAATCTTTGAGAAAGCGATCGAGGCCAGTCATGTCTTCGCGACGAAAGAAATTCCGCACCGTTTGCAGGTTAACGCCGCAGGAGAAATGCTGCGCATCGTTGTGCAGAATCAGACCGCGCATGCCGTCGCTCTCGACCTGATCCAACGCGGCGGCGAGTAGCTGCATCGACTCGGCGTCGAGCGCATTCGCCTTGCTGTGAAACTCGACCAACGCGATGCCGTCGAGGTCGTAGTAGCTGGCGCTGGCATTGCTGCTGACAGGGACCATCGTCTGGCGCTTCTCGGTGAAACGGATTACGCCTGTGGGGCGCTCGATCGCAAGCCAGGTTCCGCCGTTGTGGCGTGCCTGCAAGGCGCCGTTGCGCACCCGGTAAAAACCGCTACCGGCAGCTTCGGCCAGCAACGGCGGTATCGTCATATTGTCGGCTTCGAGGCGATCGATAATATAGTCAACGCCAATTTCATCGATCAGCTCGAACGGGCCCTTGATCCAGTTATAACCGAGCTTCATCGCGTCATCGATTGCCACAGGGTCTTCCCCCACCTCCGGTATCAACGAGGCCGCGTAGCTCAGCGTGCGCGACAGAACGCGCCAGGCGAACCGGCCGTGGGTGCTATCGTCGTCCAGTAAAAGCTTGACCCCTTCCTGTTCGGCGTGTTCGGCAAGCGGCAGATTAAGTCGCGGCGCAGGTTGGTACTCCCCGGACTCGAGGTTTAGCACCTGGCGCCCGGAATCGGCGTCGCGATAAAAACCCTGTCCCTGTTTGTTGCCGGTCCGACCGGCGGCAATCATCTGCGTCATCAGCGGGATTTTTGCGGCCTCGGCGTGGAAGGCATCGCCCTCGGGCAGGATACTAACCAGGCTTTGCACCACGTCGGACATCAGGTCGATGCCGATTAAATCGTAGAGGCCGAATACCCCGGTCTTGGGAATCCCCATCGGGCGCCCGAATAGGGCGTCCGCCTCGAGCGGCGTCAGGCCGAGTTCGAAGGCGGCGTGCAGCGCGCACTGAATCGCGAACACACCGACGCGATTGCCGAGGAATCCGGGGGTGTCGAGGCAGGGCACCACGCCTTTGCCCAACTGTTGTTCGCAAAAATCCGCCAACAGATCGATGACCGCGGGATCGGTATCCTCGCCGCGCACCAGCTCGAGCAGGCGCATGAAACGTACCGGGTTGAAAAAATGGGTAATCGCGAAGCGGCGGCGGAATGCCGGGGGCATATCTTCGACCAATAGCCGAATCGGAATGGTCGAGGTGTTAGAAGTGATTATGGCGTCCGGTTTGCAAACCGCGTCGAGGCGACGGTAGAGGTCTTGCTTGATATCGAGCCGTTCGACCACCGCTTCGGCGATCCAGTCGCAGTCGGTCAGGCGATCGAAATCGTCGCGCGTGTTGCCGAGGTGAATATGCTCTTCCGCCGCTTTACTGATCAAGCCCGGTTGATTCGGATTGCGCAAACGCTCGAGTCCTCGCTGAGCCAGTGCGTTGGCTTCGTCTTCCTTCGGCAAATCGAGCAGCCAGACATCGATGCCGGCATTGGCCACCTGGCCGGCAATCCCCGCACCCATGGTGCCGGCGCCGATTACCGCTACTTTTTTTATACTCATTTAATTCTCCGGGCTGCCAGCTTCCAGCGCGCCGATCAAGTCGCGCAAGTGTTGCAGGGTTTGACGCGGCGCTTCGATCGGCAACATATGCCCGTAACGCTCGATCACGCTTACCTTGGCGTTCAATTCGCCGGCGAAAGCCATGCCGGCCTTGACCGGGGTGAGCCGGTCGTTACGCGCCAGCACCAATTGCGCCGGCAAATCGATCGCCTTCGCAAGCGCGCCGCCGTTGTCGTAATTGCTGCAAGCCACCAAATCCTGGTAGAGCGGATTGCGCGCCATGATCTGGCGTCCGATCGCAATCGGCTGCATCCCCGGTACCGCGCTAATGCCGTATTGCGCATCGTTGCCGAAGCCCCACATCAACAGCATTTCCGCGGCTGCGCCGGGATTGTCGCGGGCGGCGTCGATCAAGGCCGGGTTAACCGGAATCGCGCCCGCGGTGCCGACGCCGGTAATCGATTTGAGCAACTTTGGCGCCCGGCCCGCCAGTTCGAGCAGGTCGAGGAACCCCTGTGAGTGGCCGATCGCGTGCACCCGCTCGGCACCGGCGGCCGCGATGAACTCCGCCAGCCAGACCCCCATCTCCTCGATACTCTCCAGCGCCTCGCCCGCCGACAGGCTGTGTCCGGGCAGGTCCGGCGCCAGCACCGAGTAACCGTTGTAGGCGAACCAGCGGGTCTGCAAGGCCCAGCTGCGATGATCGAGCCCGCTGCCGTGCACGAACATGACGGTCGGCAGCGCGGGATCGAAGTCCTTGCCGCCGGTGGCCGCGTAGGTTTTGATTCCGCGTACGACGAGATACATCAGGCTGCTCCCGCGCTGCGCTGTGCCGCTTTGAAACCGCGTAGGAAATCCGCTTTGATATCGGCGATATCCTCGATCCCGACCGAAACCCGGATCATATCCTCGCTAATGCCGGCGGCCTGCATGTCCTCGACGGTTAAGCGCGAGTGGGTCGTGCTTGCCGGGTGCAGCACCAGGGTGCGCGCGTCGCCGACATTGGCGAGGTTCGACGCCAGCTGCAGCGAGTCGATAAATGCCGCGCCGCCGGCACGGCCGCCGACCACGCCGAAACACAGCATCGATCCGGCGCCGCCGGGAAACAGCGTCGCCGCGAGCTCGTGGCTGGGATTCGATTCCAGCGCGGGATAATTGGTCCAGGTGACCGCCTCCTGCTGCTGCAGCCAGGCCAGCAATTCGGCGGTGTTTGCGACATGCTGTTTCATGCGCAGGCTCAGGGTTTCGAGGCCTTGCAGGATTAGGAAGGCATTGTGCGGGCTCATCGCCGCACCGATGTCGCGCATCGACTCGGCGCGCATTTTCATCGCCAGCGCCGAGGGTCCGAATTCTTCCCAGAAGCGAATGCCGTGGAAGGGTGCATAGGGCTCGGTCAATTCCGGAAAACGTCCGCTTTGGGCCCAGTCGAAGCGGCCGCCGTCGACGATGGCGCCGCCGATGGCGACGCCGTGCCCGCCCATCCATTTGGTCACCGAATGTACCACCACATCGGCGCCGTGATCGATCGGGCGGCACAGGCTCGGCGTCGCAAAGGTCGCGTCGACGACCAGCGGAATTCCGGTTTCGTGCGCGATCGCGCCGATCGCCGGTAGGTTGGCGATTTCAAGCCCGGGGTTACCGATCGATTCGCAAAATACCAGCTTGGTGTTGGGTCGGATGGCATCGCGCAGCGCCTGTTCGTCGTTGATCGAGACAAATGTACAGTCGATGCCGAGGCGTTTGATCGTATGCTTGAGCAAGGTTGCGGTCGAGCCGTAAATCTGGGTCGCCGAAATCAAGTGATCGCCGGCCGAACATAGCGTGATGAAGGCGGTAAATAGGGCACTCATCCCCGACGCGGTGCAAATCGCGCCGCTCCCGCCTTCCAGCGCCGCGATGCGCTGTTCCAGCACCGCCACCGTGGGATTCGTGATGCGGCTGTAGATATGCCCGCCTTGTTCGACGTTGAACAGCGAAGAACCCGCGCCGACGCTTTCGAATACGTAGGACGTAGTCTGGTATACCGGTACCGCGCGCGAACCGTGGTCGCTCTCCGGAACGTAACCGGCATGCAGCGCCACCGTGTCTGGTTTGAGGTACGAGGATCGACTCATAGCTGTCTCCCGGGATTAGCGAATTGCGTCAAAATCAAAGGGTAGGTCGACGATGGTACCAATTTTTCCGTCGACGGTTACGCTTTGGTTGTGTTCGAGGTAGTCGCGCCGCATCATCGCCAGCGCCAGATACTTACCGTAACGCGGCGACCAGACCTGCGAGCGTACATCGCCGACCACTTGGCCAGAGTCGAGAATTGCGCAGTCGGGAATGGCGACGACTTGGTCGAATACCAGCCCCATCAATTGATGCACATGCTTGCCCTTAAGCGCGCGCAGCGCCGGCAGGCTCATCGCCTCGATGCCGGCATCGAGGTCGATGAAGGCGTCGAGCCCGCATTCGAACGGATTATTGTTGTAATTCATGTCGTTGCCGTAAGACAGCAGGCTGCTCTCGATGCGTTCGATCAGGTTAGGCCCGCCGGGTCGTACCTGCAAATCCTTACCTTGCGCGAACAATTCGTCCCATAAGGGCTCGGCCAGCTCGGGGTCGTTGAGGTAAATTTCGAAGCCGCCCTGTTTGCTGTAGCCCGAGCGCATCACCATCATCGCGCGGCCGTGAAATTCGAGCATTTTGGAACGAAAGAAGCGAATGCCGGGAGCTTCGTCTCCAAATACCCGAGTTACCAGAATTTCGGCTTTCGGGCCCTGTACCGCGAGCGGCCAGATCGGCGCTTCGCGGATCGCGACATCTAATTTGAAACCCAGCGCCAGGCCGCGCGCCCACAGGCGCACATCGCTGTCGGCAATCGATACCCACCAGTGGTTGGCGGCGAACTTGATCAGCACCGGATCGTTGATCATACCGCCGGTTTCATCGCACAGGGGTGCGTACAAGCCTTGGCCGACGACCGCTTTGGAAATATCGCGTGGTGTCATCAACTGAATCAAGCGTTCGCTATCGGGGCCCGTTACCTCGATTTGGCGTTCGCAGGAAACGTCCCAGACCTGGACGTCGCGGCACAGGCTCCAGTAATCGGCTTCGTTGCTTTCGAAAAAGGTGGGTAACAACATATGGTTGTATACGGTGTAACCCTTGACGCCGGCGGCCTCGACGCGGCGCGTGAACGGGGTCGCGCGGGTGCGCCGCGATATACTCAGAATCTTGTCGGTCAAAGCAGGAATCTACCCGGGTATGCGGTAATCGCCGTTATTGTCAAAGCGCTGCAATGCTAGCCCGTTTTTATTTGTCTTACAAATAAATAAATCGGATGCACCGATTTTTGATTGAGCGCCGATTCGGGCTAGAATTATTGCACTTTTAGCGCCACGAGACGCGCGCTACGCTTGTCAGCTACGCCCAGTTTAACTTAGTCTACCGCAATCATGTATCAGCAACCTCCCGTGCAATATATCGAACCCCTGTTTCGGCCGCCGAGCGAAGCGCGTTCGTTGATTATTCAAGTGACCAACGGTTGCAGTTGGAACCGCTGCAGCTATTGCGAAATGTATACCGCGCCGCAGAAAAAGTTTCGCCCGCGGCCCGAGGCGGAAGTGCTGGCCGAGATTCGCCGCTGCGCGCAGCAGGGGTTGACGCCGCGCCGGGTATTCCTGGCCGACGGCGATGCGCTGGTGCTTTCGATGCGGCGCTTGCGCAATATCCTCGCTGAAATCAAGTCCGCCTTGCCGTCGGTGAGCCGGGTGTCTTCTTATTGCCTGCCGTCCAATCTGAAAAACAAAAGCGACGACGATCTGGCCGAGCTCAAGGGATTGGGATTGCGGGTCATTTACGTCGGCGCCGAAATCGGCGACGACGAAGTGTTGCAAAAGGTCGATAAGGGCGAGTCCCGCGCCAGCACGGTAGCAGCCTTGCAACGCGCCCGAGCTGCCGGCATCAAGACCTCGGTGATGATCTTGAACGGGCTCGGCGGCAAGGCGCTGAGCCGGCAACACGCGCTGGCCTCGGCGCAACTGATCAACGCAACCCAGCCCGATTATCTGGCGACCCTGGTGTTGACGTTTTACCAAGGACGCGAGAGATTCGAAACCTCATTCGGCCAGCGCTTCGAAGAGCTCGATAGCGTGGCCCTATGCGAGGAAATGCAAATCTTTATCGGCGCGCTGGAGCTCGAAAACACGATTTTCCGCAGCGACCACGTTTCCAATCACCTGGTGCTGAAAGGAGAGCTCGGCAAGGATAAAAATCGCTTGCTGTCCGAGATCGAGCAGGCGATCGAGCATTTTCGCAAGCATCCGGAATTTGATCATGGCCAGCTCGGATACTGACAGCAGGCTGCGCGTCGAGTCGCCTTGCGTGCGCAAATGTACGCTCGATGACGACGATATCTGCATCGGCTGTTTTCGCAGCATCGACGAAATCTGCACCTGGGGCGCGGCCGGCAACGAGCAACGCCGCGAAATTCTGCAACAGGCCGCGGCGCGGCGCACAAGCAAAACCCGGCGTGCCTGACCTCGATCGACTCAGCGCCGATGAAATCCGTGCGCGGCTGCAAACCCAAAGCGGCACGACCTATGACCTGCCACCAGAAATGCTCGGTGATGCGGTGCGCGAGGCCGCGGTGCTGGTACCGTTCCTGCGCATCGACGAGGCCTGGCATATCCTCTATATCCGCCGCGCCCATTTCGAGGGCGATCGCCATAGCGGCCAGGTCGCCTTTGCCGGC
>DS021198.1:1175923-1185739 GCA_001735895.1 Olavius algarvensis Gamma 3 endosymbiont
GGTCTTCGAATTCGTCGACTACCGAATCCCGTACCTCCGGCAGTGCCAACAGCCGCTCGGCCCAGGCGTTTAACTTGGGGGTGGCTGCCGGATCCAATATCGACAGCTTACCATCGGCGACCGAGTTCTGGCGAAACAGGGGCGCAAACGCGGTATCGGCCAGGGTGAACTGCTCACCGTTAAACCAGGGGCCGTCGCCTAAGCGATTTTCCACGCGCGCCAGCTGGCTGGTCAGCAGGTCGCGGTACTTTTGGTAGCGTTCGGCATCTTTGCTCATCTTCATCATATAGAGATTGCCGAGCATGTCGGAGGCAAACTCGATCCAGGCGCGGTTCTTGGCGCGCGCCAGCGCATCTTTCGGCTGCAGTTCGCCGCCGGTGATTTCATCGAGGTATTCATTGATGACCGCCGATTCGAACAAAACTTCGTCGTCCACCTTGAGTACCGGCACCTTGGCCAGCGGCGACAGCTCGAGGAACCAATCCGGGGGATCGGCTAGATCGATATAGGTGATGTCGAAATCGATTTTTTTGTGTTTCAACGTGATGACCGCGCGTTGCACAAAGGGACAGGTTTTGAAACTAATCAAATGAAGCGACATTGTGTTGTCTCCCGGCTTAAGTCAGAATGAAATGCCTACCGGAGCAAGGTATGGGTCTCAAAAAAGAAACTCAACCCCAATTAGTTCGGGGTTATTGAACATCGATATGAATTCAGGAGGATTTTGATATGTCGGCATCGTCAATAGGCCTGGATGACAGGCTGCAAGAGTATCTACTCGATGTATCGCTGCACGAACCCGAGGCTTGCGCGCGTTTGCGTGAGCAGACGCTCGCCATGCCGGACGCCAACATGATCAGTTCACCGGAGCAGGTGCAGCTGCTGGTGCTGCTGTTCAAGCTGTTGGATGCGCGCAACGGCCTCGAAATCGGGACCTTTACCGGCTATACTAGCCTGCGGCTGACCATTGCCATGCCCGCACTGAAAATGACTTGTTGCGATCTGAGCAAGGAATTCACCGACGTCGCCAACCAGCACTGGCGGGCGGCGAATGTACGCGGCCGGATCGATCTGCAGCTGGCCCCGGCGCAGCAAACCCTGGATCGATTGATCGACGAAGGCTTCGAGGGCGCCTTCGATTTTGCCTACATCGATGCCGATAAAACCGGCTACAAGGCTTATGTCGAGTCTTGCTTGTCGTTGGTGCGTAGCGGCGGTTTGATAACCCTCGATAACATGCTGTGGAACGGCTCGGTCGCGGATCCCGAAGACAGCAGCGACGATACCGTCGCGCTGCGTGATGTCAGCAGTTGGCTGCGTGGGAGAGCGCAGGGCCGCTTCGACTTGTCGCTGGTGCCGATCGGTGACGGCCTGACTATTTTGCGTAAGTATTAGGGGACAGATTTAAATCTGTCCCCCTACCTTGAGCTGCGGCTCGATCCCGTCGAACATCGATTCCAGCTCGACCCCGAGGGCGTCGCCGAATTTCGAAACCGCGATGTAAATCGTGATGACAAAAACCGCGTCGACAATCTGCGGCTCGCTCCAGTTGGCATGTAGGCGCTCCCAGAGTTCGCTAGACACCCGGTTGGCATCGTCGCCAATTTGCACGGTCAGATCGAGCAAGGCTTTTTCGCCCTCGGTAAAATGCGGGCTGGATTGATATTTATCGCCATCGATATCGGCGACCTTTTCCGTCGCAATGCCAAGCATGTCGGAGACGCGCTCATGCTGGACCACGCAATACTGGCATTGGTTACGCTGGGTTGCCTTCAAGATCAGCAACTCCTTGGTTTGCCAGTCGATTACCCCATCCTTCAGGATCGCCATGATCATGTCGGTGAAGACGGTACCGTATTCGGGTTGATGTCCGAAGACCTTGAAAATATTTAGCAAGGCCTGGAAACGATCCTCGGCTTTGTCGTAAAAGGCGATGGTTTCGGCATTCGCCTGTTCTCTTTCTACATAAGATACACTCATGATATTCTCCTCCAGTTTTACAGAACGATCGTTCCAAAATAGATCAAATTTTTTTAAACGAGCATCATCCTGGCCTGGGAGATGATGGCGTCTATCGTGGGTTTACGGGCTTTCGCGCGTGTCAAAACGCGCAATCCGAGAAATAGGCTGAGTAACGCCTTGGCGGTGGCATCCGAGTCGAGTTGCCGCTTGATCGACTTCTCCCGTTTGGCCGCTTCGATGCGCGCGAAGAAAAATTGCTCGACCGACTGCAGGCTGCGTTCGACAAATTTCGCAACCTCGGGGTCGTGCGGCGACAGCTCGAGCGCGCTGTTCACGATCAGGCACCCCCAGGGGATCTTGTCATGTTTCGGTTTGCAGGCCGCGCTCTCGAACACGCCGATGATCGCATCGAGCGGGGTTTCGCGCTCCGCGATGCTTGCTAGATGCTCGTCACGGTAAATCCGGTCGTAGTGGTCGAGCGTACGCATGAATAATTCGTGCTTGTTGGGGAAGGCGGCATAAATACTGCCGCGATTGATGCCGGTCGCCTTGACCAGATCGCTCATCGACGTGGCTTCGTAGCCCCGCGCCCAGAAAGCGCGCATCGCTTGCTCGAGTACTTTGGTTTCGTCGTAATTCTTTTGCCAGGGCATGTTAAATCTCCGACTATCAGGGAAGTTTAATTGAGTTTGGAACGATCGGTCAATACATGTCCAAAATATGCATCGAACCAAACCGACAGATTCTTTACCCCTGCAAATGCTTATTGTAAATAAATGGCATGGGCTTGCCTGAGCGCGACGTTTACTTAAAAATGACTGATATCCATGTCACCAGTCGCCATTAAATCTCAACGACTGCCCAGTATCGATGTATTGCGCGGCCTGGTTATGATTATCATGCTCCTGGGCCATATTCGGCTCTTTGGGATGAACCTGCCGTATCGGCCGGAAGATATCGAAATCGCTTCGCCGGCATTATTTTTTACGCGCTGGTTCGGACATTTTGGTGCACCAGTTTTTGTAGCCCTGGCGGGCTTGTCTACGGCGCTTGTCATAAAGTCCGGAAAGTCGACAAGGAACATTGCCTTTATATTGTTGTGTCGGGGGGATTTGGCTGGTTTTGTTAGAAATCCTGCTGATTAATTTTGCCTGGACCTTCGAGTTTGGCGATTTAATATACTTGCAAATTATATGGGTCATAGGCGCCGGGATGATAATTATGTCGGCATTCGTGTATCTACCGAAATCGTTAATCTGGTTTTTCGCATTATTGATTTTGCTAGGGAATCTCTGCAAAAGTCATATTAGCGGGATAAAATACGTCGAACAAGTTTTCAGAGATTGAATGATGAAACAACCGAGCTTTTCCGATCTTGAATATGCCAATAAGAAAAAGACGACTCGACGCGAGCGCTTTCTTCAGGAAATGGACTCCATTATTCCGTGGGGATTACTGGTAAAGCCAATCAAGCGGTTTTATCCGAAAGGTCATACGGGCAGGCCACCGATCGCATTGGAATCAATGTTGCGAATCTATTTTTTACAACAGTGGTATGGACTGAGTGACCCGGCTGCAGAGGACAGTTTGTACGATACGGAATCCATGCGCCGGTTTGTGGGCGTAGATCTGGAGTCGATACCGGATGAAACTACAATCTGTCGATTTCGCCATCGGCTGGAACGAGAGGGTCTAACCACAAAGCTGTTTCAGCAGGTTGAAGGTTATCTGAGCGATCATGGTTTAATCGTGAATGAAGGCACGATTGTGGATGCGACTATCATTGGTGCCTCGGGCTCGACCAAGAACAAGGAGAAGCAGCGTGATCCGGAGATGAGGCAAACGAAAAAGGGTAACCAGTGGTACTTTGGGATGAAGGCGCATGTTGGCACGGATACGCATGGCCGGGTGCACAGTGTCGCGGTGACGGATGCAGCGGTTCACGATTCCCAGATGATGGAGGAACTGGTTCATGGCGAGGAGCAAGTCGTTTATGGTGACAAGGCTTATGCAGATGCCGAGAAGAAAGCCCGATTTGAAGAGTCTGGAGTCGAGTGGCGAATCAACCGTAAAGCGAGGCGAGGGAAGAAACTGAACATTGCGGATCGGTCGTTTAACCGGAAGAGCAATCGAACCCGCGCCAAGGGAGAACACGCCTTTCGAATCGTGAAGGATTTGTGGGGCTATAGCAAGACTCGCTACAAAGGAATCGAGAAAAATGCAGCGCAAGTATTTACCCTGTTTGCGCTGGCAAACCTGTATCTGTGCCGAAGGGAATTACAGGCACTGCAGGGTTAGTGCGCCCTGAATAGGGAAATGATGATGACATTCAGAAGAAAATACCAAAAACCAGAAACTTATCCGAGAAACCCTAGGAAAAAATATCACCCGGTTGTCGGCGATAAGAATTTAACGGGTTCTTCAGAGGTTCCCTAGGTCATAACCTGTCCGATATGTTACCCGTGAATTTCTTTGATTCGGGATTGGCCCTTTATAATGTTTTGCGAGGAACAGGCCCGATCGACTGGTTCGCTAGTGAGTTGTACGTTGAATATCCGATTCTTCCGTGGTTCGCCGTGATGTTACTGGGATTTCTTGCGGGCGATCTATATAGGCTCGATGCTACGCGACGCAGTACATGGCTATTCGTTATTGGTTTCCTGCTGATATTAGGTTTCTTGTTATTACGAGTATTTAACGGCTACGGCGACCCAGATCCCTGGTCGCTGCAGATGGAGCCCGTAAGAGGACTGATGTCTTTTCTAAACGCGGAAAAATACCCGCCCTCTATCATTTACGTGTTGATGACACTGGGCCCGGCACTTGTGCTGGCGGTGCTGGAGCGAATCAATAGCAAACTGTTAAAACCGCTAATCCATTTTGGTAGAGTGCCTCTGTTTTTTTACCTTAGCCACTTGTACCTGGCGCATGGATTGGTGGCACTGATTGGCGCCTATTTCGCTGACATTTGGCGGTACCATCCGGTACAGGGTTTAAGCTTACCGGGCGTATATCTGTTGTGGATATTAACGCTGGTGATGCTCTATCCGCTTTGCTTTTTCTACGGCCGGATAAAACATAGCCGCCGTTACAAAATATTGTCCTTTCTATAGGGTCGCCAAGGGTCCGGTCGTTTAGGCTCCGAGTGACAAAAAGTTGACAGTCGTTTCCGACATGTGCGAGGCTAGGCGCTCGGATATAGAAATATGAATTGGGACAAAGGTGTATTTTGGCCAGCATCCAACACAATAAGGGACTGATTGCGACGCTGGTCTTGATACTATTCACAGCGGGCTTATTCGGCCTGTACCAGCTCCAAAAACAGCAAGTCAGCAACCAGCAAACCCAGCATTCCGAGCGTTCCGCAAAGCCTGCCTATCAGACCGGCAAGGCGTTTGAAGTCATCGATCCCGAGCAGCCGGCGAAACAGTCCAGTAGCAAAACCACCGATGAATTGATCAGCGAAGCCGATCAGATCATCGCCAACGCAAATGCGATTGTCGCAAAAAACAATCTTGGCGAGATCGATTTAACGGATGAAGAAAAACGGGCTGTCGGCGAACGGGTGGCAAACATTGAACGAAAAATAAACGAGCTGAGAAAACAACTCGACCAATAATAACCACGCCGGGCCGGGTGCATGATTTGGCCCGAAAAATAAAAAATGGGGTGCCAATGGCAGGACGACAGGATAGTTATGGGCTTTGAAATATTCAGCCGCGGGCTGAAGAAAACCATTAGAAAAGTTTGCATTTTTACGCTCAGCGTTTTTTTTGCCGGCATGGCCGTCCAGTCTTCCGGTATAGCAGCCTTTAACAATCTCGAATATAACATTGTAGTAACTCCCGACAATACGCTAATCATCTGGCCGAAAAATGATGCAGATGGCAATCCGGTCACCTACGATCAGCCAGCCCTATTAACCTCGGAGGAATTGTTAGAGGCGGAAGTCTGCCTGACCAGCAGCAACTGCACCGTTTACGCGATCCAACTCGGCGCGGTTTATTACAGGATCGTGGATATCCCCGGAGTCGGCGAAGTCGTATTTTATTATGACGAATTCGGTCGACTGGTCGGCTCGCAGAAACGCAGCGAGATTGCAGCAGACCCTGACTCGCAGATTACCACCGCGAATGAAAACCTGATCCTGGAACCGATCCACGAACCGGTAGACCTGGAAGACTATTTCGGAGATTACTCCGAATACGAGGTGGGTTCGACCAACGCCAGCTTCGAAGTCGATCCGACCGGTGCAGCCCGTTACAGTATTCCGATCTACACGCCACCCGGTGTTGGCGATTTGCAGCCAACCCTGGAGATAGCATTCAATGCGCAAGCCGGCAACGGGTTGCTCGGCGTTGGATTTGCGGTCAGCGGCCTGTCCACAATCAGCCGCTGTCCGAGAACTCGTGCACAAGACGGGATAGCGCGTGTTGCCATAGCGCCGACCTACACCGATGACGACGCGTTTTGCCTCGATGGTCAACGCCTGGTGCTAGTCGAAGGCTCGGGTGCAAATGGTCAGCCCGGAGCCGAGTATCGAACTGAGGTCGACAGTTTTTCGAGGATTACCATAGTCGCCGGTGACGGCGGTAGCGACGTCTGGTTCAGGGTTGAAACCAAGTCGGCGCAAACCTTCGAGTATGGTAAAACCGCAAACTCGAGGATAAAGCTGCGCGGTCATGTCGGCGGTGCATCGCAGGACAACATCAAGACGATGACTTGGGCGGTGGAAAACATTTTCGATGTAGCGGGTAATTCTGTACATTTCGACTATTTGACCAATGCCGACAATACGACCGGTTATCGCCCCGAGAAAATCACCTACGGTGAGAGCGGTTTCGAAGTAACGGTCAAATTCGTTTACGACGAGATACGACGTTTTGACGCCAGCGAAGGTTACATGCACGGGTATAAGCTGTCCTCGCATGACCGTATGAACAGTATCCAGGTTAACGTCGGCACCAATCTGGTGCGTGAGTACAATTTCACCTACGACGAAACCAGCACCACCCGTAAGAGCCGTATGCACGCGATTCAAGAATGCGTCGCCAATGGCGATTGTCTGCCACCCGTGAAATTCGACTGGACCCAGGGACCGACGGGGTTCGTCAGTAAAGGAGTAATAAAACATGAAGAAAGCAGCCATGAGCGTGATCCGGAGATGTTCAAGATATTCGATTTCACCGGAGATGGCCAAACAGACTTTATTATCGGCCCGGTTTCCAATAGCAACTGGCATCTGATCGCGGGTAAGGACTTGGAAGATGAGGGTGATAATCGGGGATTGAGCCCTAACAGGTACATCGAATATAACTGGTTGGGTGGTAGCTGGTCCCATAATCTCGATCGCATCCGAACCATGGATATGACCGGTGATGGCCACTTGGATATTGTTGCTGGCCCGAATGGCAACGGCGACATCTGGGCAAAAGAACGCAATGCGGACGGCAGCGGTTTGTTGAACCTCGGTAAGGTTGCCGACGATCTTTATGGCTCCTGGAAGGACGCTCAGGATCGGATCCGGCCAATGGATTTTAACGGCGACGGCAAGCAGGATTTGATGTTTGGCCCGACAAGCAGTGGTCAATGGAATGTTTTGCGTTCCAACGGCAGCAGTTTTTCGGCAATCACGAATTACATATCCGACGGTTTCGCCGATCCAGCGTGGATTCAGAAAGATATCGGCCCGGACCATATCAGCTTTGTCGATGTCGACAACGATGGTCTGCAGGATATCCTGATTGGGCCGGGGACCGATGGCTACTGGGACTTGCTCAAAAATACCGGAGCCGGTTTCGTCAAAGACAATAACTTCATCGACCGGCAAGGACAGGTTCAATCTACTACAACCCAGGTCTGCACTTCCTGGCGAACCAACAAGGGTGGCGATCGGATCTGCAATGGATACGAACCGGTCACAACCACGGCATTCACCAACTTTTTTGATACCGGGATTGCGACTTCCAGCCAATGTGCTCCTGCCACTAAAGGTGACGATTGCCCTTCTTACAATACGGTGTGGAGTTATGACGCAGACATGGCGAGAGGCATCCGCTTGTT
Organism: Olavius algarvensis Gamma 3 endosymbiont; assembly: GCA_001735895.1. Taxonomy (GTDB): domain Bacteria; phylum Pseudomonadota; class Gammaproteobacteria. Next base: position 1,183,949 of record DS021198.1, read on the forward strand.
CGATGTCAACGCCGATGGATTAGCCGATCTGGTATCGGGGCCACGCGCCGATAATAAATGGTACGTGGCACTCAATACCGGCAGCGGGATTCACGGGCAGGGGTTTCTACCCGTGGAACAGTGGGGTAGTGGATACCACAATTTTAGCGATAATCAGGACCGGGTGTTTCCCATGGATATCGATGCCGACGGGTTCACCGATGTGTTGATCGGGCCGAACAAGCCGGGCCTCTGGTATTGGATGCGTTCGACCGGCACGGGATTCGAGAACATGGGCAGCATGCCGTCGGAGTTTGGAGAATGGCATAACGACGAACACCGTATTCACGTCGCCGATATCAACGGCGACGGGATGTCGGAAATCGTCCTGAGCCCCGATGCCACTACCTGGCGCGGATTCGGTCCCAACGCCGGTGTCCCGGATCAGCTAATCGGTATTACCAACGGCTCGAGTCCGAAAACGACAATTGAGTACCAGTCGACATCACAAGATAGCGACGCAATTTACAGTCAGAACGAAGATGACAGCCGGATGTTTCCGATGCACATCGTCAAGCGGGTGCGCAAGGGTGACGGCCTCGGCGGCGAATATACGACGTCGTACAAGTACAGCGAATTCAAGCTCGATCTCGAGGGCCGTGGCCCGAAGGGATTCAAAACGGTTGAAGCGACCGATTCGATAACAAATTCGATAACTACGACCACCTATCGGCAGGACTTTCCCTATGCCGGCATGCCTCAACGGGTCGAGCGGCGCGTCGACGGCAAGCTGGTGGTGCGAGTTACCAATGATTATCGCGACCTGCATCAGGACCTGGCGAGCGATAACGGTCTGTATCATCCCTATCTCGCCAAATCGACCGAAGAATCGTTCGAATACAACAAGTCAGAGGAAACACCCTTTAAAATCGTTATTTCCGAAACCGGTCATGACGGCGCCAGTCTCAAAATGGACGCCTATGGCAATGTAACCTGGGTCCGGGTTACCACGATCGGGGGCGGCGAGACTTACACCAAAACCACGACCAGCCGGTATGACCAGGACGTGACATGGTCCAATAGATTGATACCACCCAGTTAAGAGATAATGAAACTTAACTGAGGTAACGATAGATGACAACGAGAAAGAAATATACGAAAGAATTCAAACTGGATGCAGTGAGCCTGGTAACTGATCAGGGCTACAGCCGGGCGGAAGCAGCGCGAAGCCTGGGCATCAATGCCAATATGCTGTGCCGATGGGTGCAAGAGGAACAATCGGGTGATGGCCAGGCTTTCCGTGGGAACGGCAAGCTGACACCGGATCAGGAAGAGAACCGTCGACTTAAAGCTGAAATCAAACGCCTGAAGATGGAGAAAGAAATCTTAAAAAAGGCGACGGTATTCTTTGCAGCAGAAACGAAATGAAATACTCGTTTATCACCCAACACAAGAATACCTTTCCCGTTCGCCTGATGTGTCAGGTGCTGGGTGTGGACCGGTCATGTTATTACCACTACCGGCGCCAGATGGACACAAGACCGCCTGATCCCGAGCATGAGGAAATGCTGGAGTGGGTTCAGCGGGTTGATGATGCGAGTGATCATACCTACGGCAGCCGACGTATGAAACGGGCCCTGAACTGTCTGGGTTATCCGGTGAGCCGGAATAAGGCGCGGAATTTGATGCGGGAGGCCGGAGTTCAGGTACGTCATCGCAAGAAATTCAAGGTGACCACGAACAGCAATCACAAACAACCGGTGTACGACAATCTGCTTCAGCGGCAATTTGATGTGCCCCAGCCTGATCAGG
>DS021198.1:1189764-1208315 GCA_001735895.1 Olavius algarvensis Gamma 3 endosymbiont
GAGTTCAGGTACGTCATCGCAAGAAATTCAAGGTGACCACGAACAGCAATCACAAACAACCGGTGTACGACAATCTGCTTCAGCGGCAATTTGATGTGCCCCAGCCTGATCAGGTCTACGCAGCGGATGTGACTTATGTATGGACCCAGGAGGGCTGGCTTTACCTGGCTGTCGTGATAGATCTGTGTTTGAGAAAGGTTGTGGGCTGGAGCATGAGCCCTCGGATGAAATCGCAGTTGGTCTGTGATGCCTTGAAGATGGCCGCCTGGCAGCGCCGACCCAAGGCAGGTTTAATCCATCACTCGGATCGTGGGTCTCAGTATGCCAGCAAGGCATTCCGAAAATTACTCAGAATCAACGGGTTCCAGGGCAGCATGAGCCGTAAAGGTGACTGTTGGGATAATGCGGTGGTCGAGAGCTTCTTTGGCAGTCTGAAGCAGGAGCGGGTGCAATGGCGAAATTATCAGACTCGATATGAAGCACAGCAGGATATTCTGCAGTACATATCCAGCTGGTATAACCCATATCGATTACATTCGACGCTGAATTATGTCAGCCCGAATGATTATGAAAAACGACTACTCGAAACGAAGCATGCCGCTTAACTGGGGTGTATCAAAAAGTTTGACCACGTCAGACTTCCCACATCTCTTCATCCGGAATCCTGGTGCGTTCATGGCCCGGAAGCTCGAACTCGTCGTCGACCTGCAAACCCCACTGACGCACATGTCGAATCGCGGCTACCGGCATTCGTCCGATGTCGAAACGGGCGCGAAATTCCGGCGGCAGCGAATCGTCCGCAAATACGACGTAGCCACTGCGCTCGATGGCGGCGACCTCGTCGGGCAGCCTGATCTTGGAATCGTTCATGATGGCATACTCCTTCGCAGTTCCGAGACAGTATACCCATTTTTCACGCGGGTAATATGTTGGCCTGTTCATGATGGCTCTGCCGTCCCCGGAATTGGTACCGTTCCCCCGCTTGCAACCCTAATGCCAGGCGACCCTCGATCCAGCCCGGGGTTGACGCGGACGATCGATCGGAGTAGTAATTAAGTTTCCGGTTTTAAACGCCAGCATTTTCACCTGACCAGCCGATTTTTTTGCTCGCAGGGGTTTACGGCTTTATGTCTCGGTGTACTGCACCGAGCGAGCTACGGAGATGACGGATTACTCCCTAACAGATATCCGTGGTATCACGCCCATCGACCTGTTCGAACAGGCCGCAACGGGTACGTCCGGCACATTTACTGCCGCCACCACTATCACAAACCGGCGGCAATCCGCGTGCGGGAATCGATTGTGATCGGGGAAAAGCCGGTCGTCGGCATCATCGCGAATCCCGTATCGGCGCGCGATATCCGCCGCATCGTAGCCTATGCGGGCAATATGCAAATCACCGACCGCGCCAACATCGTTTTACGCCTGCTCGCGGGCCTCGGTGCGGTCGGTATCGAGCGGGTGCTGATCATGCCCGAGAATTCCGGCATTCGCCAGCACGTGGTACGCGGTCTGCAACGTTCGTCCAGGCTCGGTGAGGAGCGCTTTCCCGAGGTCGAATATCTCGACATGGCGATCAGCGCCGCGACCGAAGACAGCGTCGATGCCGCGCGGCAAATGCATGCTGCCGGAGTCGCCGCGATTATCGTGCTCGGTGGCGACGGTACCCATCGCGCCGTTGTCTCGGCCGGCGGCGATTTACCGATTGCAGGCGTATCGACCGGTACCAATAACGCTTTTCCCCGATACCAGGAGCCGACCACGGTCGGCATGGCGGTCGGTCTCGCCGTCAGCGACCCTGACTTGAACGAAATCGCGTTGCGCCCCAACAAGCTGCTCGAGGTCGACATCGCGGGCAGGCGAGAAATCGCGCTGGTCGATGTCGCCGTCGTCGGCGAGCGTTATATCGGCGCGCGAGCGCTGTGGCGGGCGGAGAGTTTCAAGGAATTATTCGTGGCCTTCGCCGAAACCGAGGTGATCGGTATGTCGGTAATCGCCGGTCTGCTCGACCCGGTCGATCGCGACACGCCCGAGGGGCGCTGCGTCCGCTTCGATCACTCGGATAATCCCGCCTGTCTGCTGAGCGCCCCGATCGCGCCCGGCATCATCGAAACTATCGGCATCGAATCCTGCAGCGCGCTGTTGCCCGATAGGGCGTATCCGATCGGCCCGCAACAGGGGTCGATCGCCTTCGACGGCGAGCGCGAACTTTCATTTTCAACCGATGACCGGCCGACGGTCACGCTGCGCACCGAAGCATTCCGTACTATCGATGTCTCGGCATGCATGAAACACGGCGCCCGCGCGCGTTTACTGCACGACCGCGGCGGCGTCACGTCGGCGGCAATCATTGCGTCACAACCACAACCGGAGGAACCAACATGAACGATGTATTCCCATTGAGTAAGGAGGAACTGCTTAAGGCTTATCGCACGATGAAAACCATCCGAGAATTCGAAGAGCGGCTGCATGTCGATTTTGGCCGCGGTGAAATTCCCGGCTTCGTGCACCTTTACGCCGGCGAGGAAGCCGCCGCGACCGGCATCATGATGCATCTTACCGATCAGGACCGCATCGCGTCGACCCACCGTGGGCACGGCCACTGTATCGCCAAGGGTGTCGATATCGGCGCAATGATGGGCGAGATCTACGGCAAAACCAGCGGCGCCTGCCGCGGCAAGGGCGGTTCGATGCACATCGCCGACCTGTCCAAGGGCATGATGGGCGCCAACGGAATTCTCGGCGCCGGTTCGCCGCTCGCCTGCGGTGCCGCACTGGCCGCGAAGAAGCTCGGCCATAACGGCATCGGCATGAGCTTTACCGGCGACGGCGCTTCTAACCAGGGCACCTTCCTTGAAAGCCTGAATCTGGCCGCGATCTGGAATCTGCCGATGATATTCGTCGTCGAAAACAACGGCTATGCGGAATCGACTTCGGTTGATTACGCCACCGCGGTGGATTCATACGCCGACCGCGCTGCGGGTTTCGGTGTGCCGGGTGTGATCGTCGACGGCACCGACTTTTTTGCCGTCTACGAGGCCGCCGGCGAGGTGATCAGGCGCGCACGCGAGGGTGGCGGGCCGTCGCTGCTCGAATGCAAGATGGTTCGTTTCTTCGGTCATTTCGAAGGCGACGCGCAAACCTACCGCGGCGAAGGCGAGAACGAATACAACCGTGAAAACCACGATTGCCTGAAAATGTTCCGCGGCCGCGTCACCGACACCGGTGTCGTCGGCAGCGGTGAGTTCGACGCGATCGACGCCGAAGTGCTGGCGGCTATCGACAAGGCGGTCGAACAGGCCGTTGACGCACCGCTGCCCGAGGCAACGGATTTGACCACCGACGTTTACGTCCAATACTGATGCATCGCCGTATGCAAATTTACGAGGAGGAATAGAAATGGCTCGCAACTTAAGTATGAAAGATGCAATCAACGAGGCGCTGGATCAGGAAATGACCAAAGATCCCACGGTTATCGTCATGGGTGAAGATATCGTCGGCGGCAGCGGTTCGCCCGGCGAGAACGATGCCTGGGGCGGTGTGCTCGGTGTTACCAAGGGGCTGTACGCCAAACACGGCGACCGGCTGATGGACACGCCGCTATCGGAAAGCGCCTACATCGGTGCCGCGGTCGGCGCCGCCACCTGCGGACTCCGCCCGGTCGCGGAACTGATGTTTCTCGACTTCATGGGCGTGTGCTTCGACCAGATATTCAACCAGGCTGCCAAGTTCCGCTACATGTTCGGCGGCAAGGCGGAAACGCCGGTAACGATCCGTGCAATGGTCGGCGCTGGGTTCCGCGCGGCGGCCCAGCACAGCCAGATGCTGACGCCGATCTTTACCCACATACCCGGTCTGAAAGTGGTGTGCCCGTCGAATGCCTACGACGCCAAGGGGTTGCTGATCCAGTCGATTCGCGATAACGACCCGGTGATTTTCTGCGAACACAAAAACCTTTATGCCGCTGAAACCGACGTGCCGGAAGAGTCCTACACGGTACCGTTCGGCGAAGCCAATATTGTGCGCGAAGGCGGAGATGCAACGATTGTCGGCTACGGCCTGATGGTGCACCGCGCCGGCGAGGCGGCGGAGACGCTCGCCGGGGAAGGTATCCAATGCGAAATCATCGATCTGCGCACGTTGTCGCCGATCGATACCGATACCGTCGTCGAAAGTGTCGAAAACACCGGCCGCCTGATCTGCGTCGACGAGGCCAATCCACGCTGTTCGATCGCGGCGGATATTGCCGCCACGGTATCGCAGGAAGCGTTCGCTAGCCTCAAAGCCGCGCCGCAACTGGTGACAGCGCCGCATACCCCGGTGCCGTTCTCGCCGGCGCTCGAAGACCTGTATATCCCGAGCGCCGAGCGTATCGTCGACGCGGTACGCAAGACCATGGCGCCGTAACCATGAGCGAAGCCAACATCACGCCGGTGCTGATGCCGAAGTGGGGGCTCTCCATGAGCGAGGGCGTCCTGGTCGACTGGCTGGTCGACGAGGGCGCCGAAATCGCCGTGGGCGACGAGATCATGGAAGTCGAAACCGACAAGATCGCGAGCGCCGTGGAAGCCGCCGACGCGGGCATCCTGCGGCGCCGCGTCGGCGCCGCAGGCGAAACCTACCCGATCCGCGCGTTACTGGGCGTGCTCGCGCCGCCGGAGGTTGAGGATGACATCATCGATGCCTATATCGCGGCCTACGAAGTGCCGGCGGACGAGGACGACGAGGAAGCCGCCGCATCGCTGTACGAGTTCGTCGACACCGCCGCAGGTCGCCTGCGTTTTGCCCGTCGCGGCGATGACGGGCCGTCGCTGGTGCTAATCCACGGCTTCGGCGGCGATCTCGATAACTGGCTATTCAACATCGACGCGCTGGCAGAGCGAGCGCGGGTATATGCTTTCGATTTGCCCGGTCACGGGCAGTCGGTAAAAACCCTCGAAGACCCCAGCCTCGTCGGGCTTGCCGCTGCATTGCAGGCCTTCCTCGATGCAATCGAGATCGATAGCGCACACCTGGTTGGACACTCGATGGGCGCCGCGGTCGCCGCCCGGTTCGCTTGCGATGCGCCTGCCCGGGTACAGTCGCTGACACTGATCGGCGCCGCCGGTCTCGGGCCCGCGATCAATTCAGCCTATATCGACGGCTTCGTCGGTGCGGCTTCGCGGCGCGAACTTAAACCCGTGCTGTTCAACCTGTTCGCCGACAGCGAACTCGTGAACCGCGGTATGGTCGACGACTTGCTTAAGTACAAGCGCATCGACGGTGTGCAGGAAGCCTTGTCGAGCCTCGCCGCGGAACTGTTCCCCGGCGGTGTGCAAAGCGCGCAGCTCGCCGGGCAAATCGATGCATCGGGTTTGAGTACGCTGGCGATCTGGGGTAGCGACGATGCGGTTATACCCGCGGCGCAGGCGCAAGCCCTGAACAACGCTGTCGTCGAAATCATTGACGGCGCCGGGCATATGGTGCAAATGGAAAAGGCGTCGGCGGTGAATGCGTTAATTCTCACGCATATATTTAAAGGGGACGCAACAAAATTGAGGCCATGGCCGGGAATCCCGGGGGACGGATATTAATCCGTCCCCTTCGAAGCCCCATCGGAAAATAAGTTCGCCAGGCCAGCTTCCGAAGCCTCGGCCATCCCGCGTTCGGTGATTAATCCGGTCACGAGTCTGGCCGGCGTCACGTCGAATGCATAGTTCACGACGCCGGTGCCCTCGGGCGCGATAACCACCGTACCCATGCCTCCATCGGGCAATTTTCCCGCGATCTGCGTCACTTCGTCCGCACCGCGTTGCTCGATGGGAATGTCGCTAAAGCCGTCGCCGATGTTCCAGTCGATGGTGGTGCTCGGCAGACAGACGTAAAACGGTACCTCATTGTCGTGGGCCGCGAGCGCTTTCAAGTAGGTGCCGATCTTGTTGCAGACGTCGCCTGAGCGCGTGGTGCGATCGCTGCCGACCAGGCACAGATCGACCATGCCCTGTTGCATTAGATGGCCGCCGGCATTGTCGACGACCAGGCTGTGGGGCACCCCGTGATGCCCCAGTTCCCAGGCGGTCAGGTTCGCGCCCTGGTTGCGCGGCCGGGTCTCGTCGACCCAGACCTGTAGCGGGATGCCCGCGTCATGGGCCATGTAGATCGGCGCGGTGGCGGTGCCCCAGTCGACGGTCGCGAGCCAGCCGGCGTTGCAGTGGGTCAGGATATTGACCGCAGCGCCGGGTTTTTTCCCGGCCGCGACCTTGCGGATCAGTTCGAGCCCGTGGCGGCCGATTCGCTGGTTGATTTCGACGTCGAGTTCAGCGATCCGCCCGGCCTCGGTCAGGGCGCGGTCGCTGCGTTCGGCCGGCGTTATATCCGACAGTAGGGCGCGCATTCGATCCAGCGCCCAACGCAGATTCACCGCGGTCGGTCGCGTCGCATAAAGTGTCTCACAAGCCCGATCCAGCGCGGCATTTGAGGGCTCCTGCAGCATCGCGAGATATACCCCGTAGGCCGCGGTGGCGCCGATCAGGGGCGCGCCGCGCACCACCATGTCGCGAATCGCGGCACAGCTATCGGCCAGGGTTTTGAGATTGAGAATTTCGAACTCGTGCGGTAACCGAGTTTGGTCGATGACGTCGATAGTAATACCGTCGGCGTTGACCCAGATGCTGCGATATGGTTTGCCGTCGACTTGCACCGTTCAATCTTTGCGCGGTGGTTGTTTACCGTAGTCGGTAAACTGGTCGGTGACTTGCTGCATCTCGGTGTCGTTCAAAATCACCGGATCGCCGGCCTGACAGGCGTGCCAGTACTGCTTCGCCAGGGTTTCCACCTCGACCCCGAGCCATAATGCCCGTTCCAGATTGTCGTGAAAACAGATCATGCCGTGGGTGCCGAGCAGGCAGGCGCGTCGATCTTCCAGCGCTTCGAGCATATTGTCGGAAAGTGCCTGCGTGCCGAACAGCGCATAGTCGGCGCAGCGGATGTCGTTGCCGCCGGCCACCGCGATCATGTAGTGAAACGCCGGGATATCCCGGCGCAGGCAGGAGAGTGCGGTGGCGAAAATCGAATGCGTGTGCAGCACGGCGCCGGCGTCGTCGTGACGGCGGTAGATGTCGCAATGCATGCGCCATTCGCTGGACGGCTTGAGCCGGTCGTTCGTTGCGCCATCAAGACCGACCAGTACGATATCGGCGGGTTGCAAGCAATCATAGGCCATGCCCGAAGGAGTAATCAGGAAGCCGTCATCGAAGCGTACGCTGACGTTACCGGCGGTTCCCTGGTTGATGCCTTGCGCATTCATCGCACGGCAGGTATCGATCACCTGCTGTGCCAGGAACTCGCGACTGGATGATTCGGAGGTCATCGATAGCTCCGCTTATTCAGCGATCTCGCGCTGCTGCAGGCGCCAGCCCTGGTAATCCATGCCACTCTCGTATCCGCGCCGGTTGACAAAGTTCAGCACGCCCCACAAGCGATAAAATTGCACAACCGAATCGACCCGCATAATCTCCTTGCCCGCGGGACTGAAAAACACCATAGCCGGCGTATAAAACAAATCGAGGTCGCGCCCCCATTGCTTGGCGGTGGTGGTTTTGCCGGCCGGAGTTATCACCGCGGTATCGGCAAACAAATCTAGCTGCACCACGTCCATTTGTTCGATTTCACCGAGGATTTCATCCTGCGAAAGCGGGCCGGTGTGCAGCAAATCGCAGGCGTGGCATGAACCCTGTTCGAAGACGACCGCGAGCGGTTTATCCGATTTGCGTTTGCTGCGATCGAGGTCATAGGGCGGGGACTCAAAAAAGTCCCGGTCGATTAAATCGCCCGAAGTGAAGAATAGTTCCGGTTCGGCGCGTGCCAGGTAGTCGCGAAATTTTTCGACGCGGTAAAATCCCTCGACCACATAGTGCAGCACTGCGCGAAACTGATAAGGCGGGTAATAACCGCGCAGGCGGTATACCGGCTTGCCGCTCTTGTCGTAAAATACCAGCGACGGAGTGAAGTTGGTTTTATAACGCAGCGACAATTCGCGTTCGCTATAGCTATTGCCGTCGGTGTCGACGAAATCCTCGATGCCCCAGATATCGATCGGGATGACGTCGAAATGTTCACGGGTATAACGCCCGATACTGTCGTCGCCGAGATTGCTTGTGATAAATTTTTCGCAATAGGCGCAGCGTTTCTGGCCGTAGTAAACCATGATGCCGAACTTGCCGGCGGCGCGTGCTTCGGCGATATCTTCCTGCAGATCGCCGAGGCTTATTTTAAACCAGGCGGGATACTCCAGCGATTCTTCGAGCTGGGTATCGTCGAACTGGATCGGATCCTGCTCAGTCATGCCCTAGGAATATGCAATTTCGCGGGCGGGCCGGGCTGATCCAGATCAACATGAGTGAAATTAGTTGTCGCTGCGGCCGTAAATATCGTCGAAGCGCACGATATCGTCTTCGCCGAGATAGGACCCCGACTGTACTTCGATGATGTCGAGCGGTTCGTCGCCCGGATTTTCGAGATAATGCGTGGTGCCGAGCGGAATGAATACCGATTCGTTTTCGTGCAAGTCGAAAATTTCCTCGTCGCGGAAGACGCGCGCGGTGCCGCGCACCACGACCCAGTGCTCGGCGCGGTGGTGATGCATTTGCTTCGACAGGCGCGCCCCGGGTTTGACGCTGATGCGCTTCACCTTGTAACCCTCGCCTTCGTCGATCGAGTCGAAGCTACCCCAGGGGCGATAAACGATGCGATGAAAGTTTTCTTCTTCGCGCTCCTCCTGTGCGAGCTGTTCGACGATTTGCTTCACTTCCTGCGCCTTGGTCTTGTCGGCTACCAACACCGCGTCCTGGGTTTCGACGATGACCAAATCGCTGACCCCGACGGTTGCAACCAGCCGACTCTCGGCATGCACGATCGAGTTTTCGGTGTCGCAGGCGAGCACGTCGCCGCGGGTGGCGTTGCCGTTTTTATCCTTTCGGCCCTGTTCCCATAGCGACGACCAGCTGCCGATATCGCTCCAGCCGGCATCCATCGGCACCACGCAGGCGAGGTCGGTTTTTTCCATTAGCGCGTAATCGATCGAGTCGGCCTCGCAGCGGGCAAAGGCCTCTGCGTCGAGTCGGAGGAAGCCGATATCCTCGGACATTTCGGCCGCCGCCTCGCGGCAGTGCGCGACCATCTCGGGATTGAATTTTTCCAGTTCGGCGAGATAGGCGCCGGCGCGAAACATGAACATGCCGCTATTCCAGTAATAACTGTCCGAGGCGAGGTACTGTTCGGCGGTTTTTCCATCGGGCTTTTCGATGAATTCATCGACAACGAATCCGTTACCCTCGGCGTCACCGCGTCGAATATAACCGTAACCGGTTGCCGCATAGGTGGGCACGATACCGAAGGTGACTAGTTTGCCGGCTGCGGCCAGCGGCTGCGCCTGCTTAACGACATCGGTAAAGGCCCGCTGGTCCGGAATTTCGTGATCGGCGGTCAGCACCAGCAATACCGGGTCGGCGTCTTGCTGCATGGCGTGAACGGCGGCGACCGCAATCGCCGGCGCGGTATTCTTGCCGAAGGGTTCGAGGATAATCGATAAATCCTCGATACCAATCTGGCGCGCCTGTTCGGCGACGATAAAACGATGCTCGTCGTCACAAACCACGGTCGGAGCGGCGTGTTCCAACCCTTCCAGCCGCTGCAGGGTCCGCTGCAGCATGGTTTCGTCGCGCAACAGGCTGAGGAACTGTTTGGGGTACATCTTGCGCGACAAAGGCCACAGACGGGTTCCGGAACCCCCGGACAGGATGATTGGAATCAACTTCTCTCCTCGATCGATGCTGTGAAGCAATTACAGTTGAAAATTCATGGAACGCGGTCCATTATAAGTTGCAATACAAAGTAAAAACAGTCGCCATGTCAGCCGATTCCGAGCGTTCCGAAGCAGTTATCGAAGATTTTAAAAAACGCAAACTGGCGCGCAGTGCGCTGCGCCGGATTCGCGAGGTAATTTATGGCTTCGAACAGGATCGTGCGGCTGATGTGCGCATGGCGCGTATCGGCATAACCATTATCCTCGTTATGCTCGGGCTCGCCGCCTATCTGTTTTTCGGCAGCGACAGCCTCACCCTCGGTTAAGCCCGCTGGGCGCTGGCCTGCTCAAATTTTTGCAGCAGGTAGTCGAGCAATTCATCCATAGCCACGTCCAATGCGGCCGCATTCCCCCGGCGCAGCTGCTCCAGTATGCGTTGGTGCAAGGAGATGATATCGCCGCGTTCGCGTACCACGGTAACCACCATATTGGTCACCGGAATCAGCGCTTCGATAACGGTGTACATCACAAAGCGCAGCATGCCGTTGTCGGTGGCGTCGACCAGTGCGCGATGGAAGGCGACATCCGCCTGGCAAAATTCCTCGTCGCTGATTCCGGGGTCTTGCTGGCGCGCTAATGCGGTCTCGATATTTTTCAAATGCGCCGCGCCGACATGGGCAACCGCCTGTCGCAGGCAACTGCCTTGCAAGACGCGGCGCGCTTCGATGATTTCCTCGATGCCGAGCGCGCCCATGCCCACCAGCAGGGTTGCGGCGCCGCTGAGCGACCCGGCGAGCTCTTCGTAACTCGGCTGCACCACGAAATTGCCCCCGGCAGGGCCGCGCCGGGCGCGTACCAGATTTTGTGCGGCGAGTCGTTTCAGCGCTTCGCGCACACTCGGGCGGGATACGCCGTAGCGCTGCGCCAGCTCGTCTTCGGTCGGCAATCGATCACCGATTTTGAACTGCCCATCGACGATAGCATTGCGTAATTGCTCGGCGATCTGTTTGGATATACTGGCCTTGACGATGACATTTTCCTGCATGCTAAGCCCTAAGTTTTTGGAGATGCATTTAGCGATTATTTACTTTAACATGATTTGTCTTACAAATAGCGTTTAACGGGGCTCACATGTCAGCACAATTTCAGGCGTATCAGATCGGCAAAAGCGATAGCGGCCAGCGCTGCAGCTTAACCCAGCTCGAAGATGACGACTTGATGGCGGGCGATGTCACCGTGCGCGTCGAATACACGACGCTCAACTACAAGGACGGCCTGGCGCTCACCGGCAGATCGCCGATTATTCGCAAGTTTCCATTAATCCCGGGCATCGATTTCAGCGGTACCGTGATCGAATCCAGCCATGCCGATTTCGGCGAAGGCGACGCGGTGATACTAAACGGCTTCGGCGTCGGCGAAGACCATTCGGGCGGTTACGCGCAAAGGGCGCGCGTCAGCGGCGACTGGCTGGTGCCGGTGCCGGAGGGCCTCGATATGCGCTCCGCGATGGCGATTGGCACCGCCGGGTATACCGCGATGCTGAGCGTGTTGGCGCTCGAGGATCACGGCATCGGCCCGGACGACGGCGACCTGCTGGTGACCGGCGCCGTGGGCGGTGTCGGCAGTATCGCGGTCGCGGTACTGGGCAAGCTCGGTTATCGCGTGGTGGCGACCACCGGGCGCATGCAGGAGCGAGAGTTTCTGCTGGGTCTGGGGGCGACGGAGGTTCTCGAGCGCGCCGAATTTGCCGAAAAAGCGCGTCCGCTCGGCAAGGAGCGGTGGCGCGGGGCGATCGATGTCGCCGGCGGCAACACCCTGGCTAACGTGCTCAGTCAGCTCAGCCGCAGCGGCGCCGTCGCCGTTTGCGGCCTGGCCGAATCGATGAGCCTGCCGACGACCGTGGCGCCGTTTATTCTGCGCGGGGTTACCGCCTATGGAATCGATTCGGTGATGGCGCCATTGGCGCGCCGCAAGCTTGCCTGGCAGCGGCTGGCCGCGGACCTCGATCTCGATTTGCTCGATGAGCTTTGCTTCGATCTCGATTTCCACGATTTGCCGCAGGCGGCCGAAGACATTCTCGACGGCAAGATCCGCGGCCGCGCCGTGATCAAGGTCCCGTAGGCGCCGCATGATGTCAGCTAGTCCCCATCATCCCCGCGCAAGCGCACTGCTGTCCGGAATAAATTAAGTTGGTGTATTTGAAAGTGTTGCAGTGCCCGGGTTTTACGAATAAAACCATAAGCAACAACTTAATTTCAGGACACTGCAACATGTATACAAATACCCGATTTGGCGAACTTTTGAAAGTCCTTCCTAAAAATACTTTCAAACGCTGCGTTGAACAGCATCGGAGCGATAAACATAACAAGGGTTTCGACAGCTGGGGGCAGTTAATCAGTCTGATGTATGCTCAATTGTCCGGTTGTCGGAGCTTGCGCGAGTTGGAGGTGAGCTACAATAGTCATTCCGCGCATCACTATCACCTGGGCTGCGGTCCGATTAAGCGCTCGACTTTATCGGATGCCAATCGCCAACGAGATGCCGGGGTATTTGAATCATTCTGCCAGCAGCTGATGGGCCGGGCTCATCGGCGAGTACGCAATGAGATAAAGGACTTGCTCTATCTGTTGGACTCGACGCCGATCTGTCTGCGCGGCCGGGGTTATGAGTGGACGCAAGCGCGTAGTATGTCACGCATTCCGGGCCTGAAGATTCACCTGCTGTATTCCCCCGACAAGCAGTTGCCTTGTGACGCTCGGATCACGGCATCGACCCAGAACGATATTGAGTATGGACGCAATGTTGAAATCGAGATGGGCGCTAAGTATGTGTTTGATAAGGGATATTGCGATTACAATTGGTGGCATCAAATCGACCAGGAGGGTGCTTTCTTTGTGACCCGGTTAAAGCGTAACGCATCGATCAGGGTGCTCAAAAGCCGCTCGACCGAAGGAGATATACTGTCGGATGAGGTCATTGAGTTTAAAAACAAATGGCCTGGCGGCGGCCGGAAAAACAACTACGTCAAACCGTTGCGGCGAATAGTGGTGCATCGAGAGGATCATGTGGACCCGCTGGTACTGGTAACCAACCAGATGGGGGTCCCGGTTGAAGAAGTTGCAGCGCTGTACAAGCAGCGTTGGGCGATCGAACTCTGGTTCAAGTGGGTCAAGCAGAACCTGAAAATCAAAAAGTTTCTCGGTCAAAGCGAGAATGCGGTCAAAATCCAGATACTGGTGGCATTGATCACGTATCTCATCGCCGATCTATACCGGCAACTTTGTGGATCGAGACGCGGTTTTTATCTGTGGCTGGCGGAACTCAAATCGACTCTATTCCAGCGACCCAGACTCGAATTCGAAGTACTTAAACGACGACGAAAATGGAAATCCGATTTCCAAATACATCAAGCACAGTTGGCATTATGATTTATTCCGGACAGCAGTGCGCGCAAGCGGGGATCTCGACACCTGCCCTCGGCATAATCCCCGCGCCGGTGCCGGGACGATTTCGATTTAAACCGCATCCATGGAGCGCAGATACGGTTACGGGGTATTACTGGTAATCGTCGGGGGTTTTTTCCTCAGCACCTCCGGCATCCTGTTGCGAAATATCGAATCCGCCAGCGGTTGGCAAATCCTGTTTTATCGCGGTTTCACCTTTTCACTGACCTTGTTCCTGCTGCTGTTAATTCGTTATCGCTCCAATATCGGCGGGGCTTTCCGTGCGATTGGCTCGCCTGGGTTATGGGCCGCGTTGGTGCTGGGGCTCGGTTCGATTTGTTATATCTTCGCCATTCTCTGGACCACTGTCGCCAACGCGGTTTTCATCATCGGCGTGTCGCCGCTGGCGACCGCCGCCGTGGCCTGGCTGGTATTGGGCGAGAAAACCTCGCGCTTCGGCATTATTGCGATGCTGGTATCGCTGGTCGGCATAGGGCTGATGTTTACCGATGGTTTTTTCGAAGGCCGTTGGCTGGGTAATATCGCCGCGCTGGGCGTGGTGGCTTCGTTTGTCGTGTTTTTACTGATCATTCGCCACAAACGCGGCGTCGACATGCTGCCGGCGACCTGCCTCGGCGGCATCGTCATGGGTGGGGTCGCGGGTTTATTCGTCGAATCCTTCGCGATATCGAATCACGATCTGGCGATTGCCGTGACCCTGGGCAGCCTGCAGTTCGGTATCGGTTTTTGGTGTTTTACGGTCGCCACGCGTTACATCATGGCCTCTGAGGTTGCGTTGTTCTCGCTCACCGAATCGATCCTGGGGCCGATCTGGGTCTGGATCGGGGTCGGTGAACAGCCCAGCTGGCTGACGTTGAGCGGCAGCGCTATTGTTTTGATCTGCGTCGGCGCCTACTGCTTCAACGGTATCCGTGCCGAGCGTAGGCTGCTTGGGGATTATCGTCGGTTCGAATCCGGCTGAGGTTCAGGCTGGCGGCGTCGAGCGCCAGGATTTCCCGCCATTGCGGTTCGATTTGCCAGCAGTCCAGTATCGGCGAGCGAGCCCGCGGCTCGGAATATTCCAAAACCTGTCGCAGATAATGATACATGAAGATCGAGACGCGGTAGTTCATAATACAGTGAACGAATACCTGCCGCCCGTGTAACGCGGCCAGCAGTGCGCAAAACTGAAACAAGTGGTCGGGTTTGGGGGTATCAAACGGCACCGGTAGGTGCAGGTAATTCATGCTCAGTTCGGTTACCAGTCGGCCCTCGTCGTCGATGGAATCGGGGTGGGTGGGCAGCGCGAGGTTAATTACCGTTTCGAAGCCTGCGTTTGCGATCGGCTCGAACTGATCCCGCCGGGGCTGTCCGGCGGTACCGATTTCGGGGGTCAGGCGGACGTAGTTACGGATCGATTCAAGCGAATTCAATGCTATCTCCTAACTTGATATGCCCGGGTTTGACGACATTGCAACAGATACCGCCGCGCCACATCGGGACCAATGCCGCGGTCAACCCCGGGTGTTGGGCGTCCATCATCGAACAGGGGACGGTTTCCTCGGTGACAATCAATTCGACCTCGCCGATGATCACCGATTTACCGACGAAGCCGGCGTCGAACTCGACCTCATCGACCAGCAAGTTGGCGCGTCTGATAGTCCAGGGCAGGTCGGCATTGACTTCCGCGCAGGCCTTGCGCCAGGCCGTTGCGCTCAATATCGTGATTTGCCGATTGAGCTGGCAGCCGCGAAAATCACCGAGAATTCCGTTGGCAACGCTGATCTGCGCACTATCGATAAGCTGCATCGCCACGCGCGGCCGGTGTTTGATCGCAATCGCCCTGACGGTGCTCATTGGCGGGCGCTGCGCATAGGTCTGCTGCGGTGGACGGTCATTGATTGTGCAGATAATAACAGGGCGTGTAGGATATCCCGGGCACTTTCATGCGCTCCTGCTCAACGAAGGAATGCAGCAAAGCATCGAGCGCTTGCATCAATTCCGTTTCGCCGCAAATTTTGAAAGGGCCGTGTTGCTCGATGCGCCTTATCCCGTCGTCCTTGACGTTGCCGGCGACAATCGCCGAAAAAACGCGGCGCAGATCGGCAGCCAGCAAGTGCAGCGGTTGATCGCGGCTGATGACCAAGGATTCGACATTCTCGTGGCTAGGCTCGAAGGGTTTTTGAAACTGCTGGTCGATACTCAGAATCCAGTTGAAATAATAGGCGTCGGAATGTTCCCGTCTGAATTGACGCACCGACTGGAGTCCGGCGGCTATCTCGCACGCGACCTTGACCGGATCGTCGATGATAATGCTGTAAAACTCCTGGGCTTCGGGCCCCAGTGTCAGTTTGATGAATTCGTCGATCTGCTTGAAGTAGGCGCGCGCGGATTCGGGGCCCGTCAGGATTAGCGGGAAGGGGATGTGCCGGTTTTTCGGATTGACCAGAATTCCCAGCAAGTACAGGATTTCCTCGGTGGTGCCGACCCCGCCCGGAAATACGATGATGCCATGCCCCGCCCGCACGAAAGCTTCCAGCCTTTTTTCGATATCCGGCAATATCACGAGTTCGTTGACAATCGGATTCGGCGATTCGGCGGCGATAATGCCCGGTTCGGTGAGGCCGACGTAACGTCGTTGCTGGATGCGCTGTTTATTGTGCCCGATCGCAGCGCCCTTCATCGGCGCCTTCATCGCGCCCGGCCCGCAGCCGGTGCAGATATTCAGGCTGCGCAAACCCAGTTGGTAACCGACTTCCTTGCAATAGTCGTATTCGAGGCGCTTGATCGAATGGCCGCCCCAGCAAACCACTAAATCGGGATCGGTTTCCGGGATTAGCACGCGCGCATTGCGCAGGATATGGAACACCACGTTGGTCAGGCCTTCGCTGCTTTCCATGTCGAAGATCTTGTTCGACGCGATCTTGTTTTTGACATAGGAGACGTCGCGCAGCACCGCGAATAATTGTTCCTGAATGCCGACCATGATACGGCCGTCGACGAAGGCGCTTTCCGGCGCGTTTCCTATCTCGAGCTTGACGCCGCGCTCCTGCTGCACCACGCGAATCTCGAAGTCGCGATGTTGCTCCAACACTTCGCGGGCATCGTCGGTCTTACTATCGACATTCAATACCGCGAGCGAGCAACGCCTGAAGGTTTCGTAAAGGCCGCCATCGACATTGCCCTGTTTGAGCTGGCTGACTTCGAGTCGAGACAAGATGTCCATGTGCCCACGTGGCGTCAGGCGCGTGATTTCCGTGTTTTTGGTCATAGCTACCGGTTGTTGAAATTTGTTCTATAGTATAGTGCAGCAGTGTGGGAATCATGACATGAGTGATCAATTATTCGAAGTCGCATTTTCCGGACAGATCAGTGACGGCGCCAATCCGGACGAGGTAAAAGGCAAAGTCGGTAAAATGTTCAATGCCGACGAAGGTAAATTGGCGCAATTGTTTTCCGGCAAACGCATCGTCATCAAGAAGAATGTCGATCTAGCTACAGCCAACAAGTATCAGACTGCACTCAATCGCGCCGGCGCCGAGTGCGAAGTCGTGCAAACCGGGGGTGACGCAGCTGTCCCGACAGCCGAGCCGTCTGCCGTCACCGA
Source organism: Olavius algarvensis Gamma 3 endosymbiont (assembly GCA_001735895.1). GTDB lineage: Bacteria > Pseudomonadota > Gammaproteobacteria. The sequence continues at coordinate 1,206,596 of DS021198.1, forward strand.
TACGCCCGTTGCCGCCGCCGCAGCGCCCGCGGCACCGGCCGAGGCCGCCGCAGCGCAGGAATACGAATCCAGTTATGACGGTGAAGTAGCACCGCCGCCGCAGCTCGATCCCTTGGGCATAACCGGGGATCAGATCGACGATCTCGCGGCTACGGTTGCGCCGGTCGGCAGCGAACTACAGGATGATTATCAGGCCCCGGCGGAACCCGAAATCGATATCGCAGGATTCGACATCGCCCCGGTGGGCAGTGAATTGAGTACCGCCGCGAAAGAGCCCGATCCGCCGCCACCGGATACCTCGGGTATCACTATGGCTGATTGACTCACCGATTACCTCGAGGGGATCAGGAAAACCGGGGACAGAACTTCAGTTCTGTCCCCTTCGAAGAGATTTCCGCAACAAACCCCGTCGAAGATACCCTACAGCACCTCGGAGGCATAGTCGGCAAGCCTCGAGCGTTCGACACTCATCAGCGTTATATGACCGCTGTGCTCCCATTGCTTAAATCGATCGACGACGTAAGTCAAGCCTGACGTGTTTTCCGTCAGGTAGGGGGTATCGATTTGCTTGAGATTGCCGAGGCATACGATCTTGGTACCGCTGCCGCTGCGCGTAACCAGCGTTTTCATCTGCTTCGAGGTCAGATTCTGCGCCTCGTCGATTATGATGTACTTGTTTTGAAAGGTTCGGCCGCGCATGAAATTGAGCGAGCGAATCTTGATTCGGTTGCGCAGTAAGTCGTTGGTCGCAGCCTGTTCCCAGGAATCCTTTTGATCGTTTCCGGTCAATACTTCCATGTTATCCATCAACGCCCCCATCCAGGGAGTCATTTTTTCTTCTTCGCTACCCGGCAGGAAACCGATGTCTTCACCGATTGGAATGGTCACCCGGGTCATGATGATTTCCTTGTAAAGTCCTTGATCGAGGGTCTGCGTCAGGCCCGCCGCCAGCGCCAGCAGAGTTTTGCCGGTACCGGCGCTACCCGACAGCGTGACGAAATCGACCTCGGGATCCATCAGCAAGTTCAGGGCAAAATTCTGTTCCCGGTTACGCGCGGTGATGCCCCAGACCGAATGGCGCTGGCCATAGTAGTTCTGGCATACCTCGATCAGAAACCCGGCTTTGTTACGCTTACGCACGATGGCCTCGAACTCACCGTTCATGTAGATGAATTGATTGGGGAACCATTCTTCGCCCTCGACCGAGGCGACTTCATAATAGGCCTTGCCTTCGTCTTGCCAGCTTTCGATCTGCTTGCCGTGCACTTCCCAGAAATCGCTGGCAAGCGGGTGCGAGCCGCTGAACAGCAAGTCGAGATCGTCGACCACCCGGTCGTTGGCATAATCTTCGGCCTTGATCCCGAGTATGGTGGCCTTGATGCGCAGGTTGATGTCTTTGGAAATCAGGACGATTTCATGGTCGCTAATTTCACCTTTGAGCCACATGATGGTATTCAGAATCGAATTATCGTTTTTATTTCCAGGCAGCGAATCGGGCAGGCTGGCGCTATGCTCCTCGGTTTGAAAGTAAAGGCGACCGTTGCATTTATAGGGCTCCTCGGCGGCAGTGAACTGATTCAGCTGCAAGCCTTGTTCGATGACTACTTCCTGCTGTGCTGTCAGAAGTTCGTCGATGAAACGGGTGGTCTGGCGCACGTTACGGGCCACTTCGGAAACGCCGATCTTGGCGGTGTCCAACTCTTCGAGCACGGTCATCGGC
>DS021198.1:1208365-1219755 GCA_001735895.1 Olavius algarvensis Gamma 3 endosymbiont
TGTACGGCCGCCCCAAACGATATATTCTGACTTTCGAATTAGATTATCTAACATGAATAGATTACCGCCACTGAAAAGCCTGCAAGCATTCGAAGCCGCCGGGCGGCATTTGAGTTTTACCGCGGCAGCGCGTGAGCTAAACGTGACGCCGGGTGCCATCAGTCAGCAAATTCGTTTGCTCGAAGAATTTCTCGAGGTCAAACTATTCAAGCGACTGAATCGGCAGATTGTGCTCACCGACGACGGGCAATTGTTGCTGCCGCTTATCAGTGGCGGATTCGAGCAGTTCGGTGACGCAGTCGCTATGTTACGCGCGAAAAGCAGCGCGGGCCCGCTGACGATTACCTCGGCCCCGTCGTTCGTTTCCAAGTGGCTGATACCGCGACTGGCCCGGTTTAAAGCGGAACACCCGGGGATCGACGTACGCATCGATACCTCGGATCGGCTGGTCGATTTCGTGCACGAGGATATCGACGTCGGCATTCGTTTCGGTGACGGCGTCTATCCCGAGCTCGATACGGTCTACCTGTTCTCTTTCGATCTGATTCCGGTCTGCGCACCGGCTTTGATGCAGCAGGGGCAGGGCCTCAAGCAAATATCCGATCTCAAAAATCACACCTTGCTGCACAGTAACTACGACGAGATCGATCCGGGGTTCCCGGACTGGGCGATGTGGCTCAAGGTGGTCGAGGCCGACGACGTCGACGCCGATCACGGCATTTATTTCAATCAATCCGATTTATTGTTCCAGGCTGCGCTCGAAGGGCAGGGCGTCGCCTTGCTGGCGAATGTAATGGCCGAAGCCGAAATCGAAGCGGGCAGACTGGTGCAGCCGTTTGCGACTCGCCTGCCGGTCAAGATGAATTACCATCTGGTGACGACGGCGAGCAAATCGCAAATCCCCAAAGTGGCGGCCTTTCGCGAATGGATTCTGGCGGAGTCCGCTTACCTGCGTGCCGAATCAGACCAGGCGCGCAGCCAGTAAGGATTCATCGTCGCTCACTTGCGGCCGATGATCGCCGGCGAAAAAGGTATAAATCACCGGTAATACGAACAGCGTAAACAGGGTGCCGATGGCGAATCCGGAGACGATGGTGATGCCGATTGCCTGACGGCTGGCGGCGCCGGCGCCACTGGCTACAACCAGCGGCATAATGCCGATGATGGTCGAAAATGACGTCATCAGGATCGGGCGCAGCCTGATCGAGGAAGCTTTGATCACTGCTTTTACCGGATCCAGGTTTTCGTTTTTCTGAATTTCGTTGGCGAATTCGACAATCAGTATGCCGTGTTTGCTGACCAGGCCGATTAGCGTGATCAGGCCGACCTGGCTGTAGATATTCATCGACACCTGCCACAGGAACATAGGCACTAGCGCGCCAAACATCGCCAACGGCACCGTAGTCAGAATGATGAACGGGTCACGCAGACTTTCGTACTGCGCCGCCAGCACCAGGAACACGACGATAACGGCAAAGCCGAAGGTCAGCGCCAACACCGAGCCTTCTTGAATCAATTGGCGCGACTGTCCCTGGTAATCGAAGGTATAACCCGCGGGCGCAACTTCCTCGCTGAGGGTGCGCAGATATTCCAGCGCCTCGCCCAGCGGCACCCCTGGCACCGCATCGATCTTGGCCGCGTTTTGCTGCTGGAATTGGACCAGCTCGCGCGGTACCGAGCTATAGTCGATATCCACCAGCGACGACAGGTTGACCTGTTCGCCGCGATCGGAATAAACGTAATACTGACTGATAACCTCGGCATTCTGGCGCTCGGCGCTGCGCGCCTGCGGAATAATCTTGTAACTGCGTCCGGCGAGGTTGAAACGGCTGATATAACCTTCGGCCAGGATGGCGCCGAGCGTCTGGCCGATTTCCCGCATCGAGATACCCATGGATTCGGCGCGCTCGCGGTCGATGGTGACTCGAATTTCGGGCTTGCTGAAATTGAAATCGCTCTTGATAAAATAAAACTTACCGCTCTCGCGGGCCTTGTTCAGCACCTGTTGAACGACGCCGTAAAGCTGGTCGTAACCCTGCTGGGTCTTGAGAATGAATTCGACCGGGGTATTGCCGCTGGCGCCCGGCAGTGATGGCGGGTTGAAGGCGAAACTCTGCAGCCCCGGTTGCTGGTCGAGCGCCTGCTGGATCTGGGGAATCATTTGCATCGAGGTCAGGCTGCGTTGCTCCCAGGGTTTTAGCAACATGCCGGCGAAGGATACCGTCGGTCCGCCGAATCCGTTGGCCATAAACGATGACTGGTACTCGTCCTGGTACTCCCGAAAAATATCGATATAGGGCGCCGTATACTTGTTTAGATAGTCGATGCTGCTGTGGTCCGGCGCCTGCGAAAAGGTGAAAATAACGCCCTGGTCTTCCTCCGGGGCCAGCTCGTTTTGAATGAACAGGAACATCGGCACCAGCATCGCGACCACGCCAATCACGAATACTATCGTAGCTGAACGGGTTTTCAGAGAACCGGCGAGAAATTCTTCGTAGCCCAAGTGTATACGTTCGAACAGCGCATTGACGTAACGCGCATAGGCATTGTTGGCGATGGTCGGTTTGAGGACACGGGAGCACATCATCGGCGATAGCGTCAGCGCGATGATGGTGGAAATAATAATGGTCCCGACCAGGGTAAACGCGAACTCCTTGAACAACACTCCGGTCAATCCGCCGAGCAGGCCGATCGGAGCGTAAACCACGCATAAAACGATGGTCGTCGCAATCACCGGCTTGGCGATTTCGCGCGCTCCCTGCAATGCGGCCTGCAGCGGGCGCAGACCTTCACCGATATGCCGATAAATGTTCTCCACCACCAGGATTGCGTCATCGACCAGCAAACCGATAGCCATGACCATGGCCAGCAGGGTCAGCAGATTGATCGAGTAGCCCATGATCTGCATGTAAAACAGCACGCCGATAATTGAAAGCGGAATCGTCACCAGCGGGATCAAGGTAGAGCGAAACGAACCCAGGAATAGAAATATGACCACGATCACGATCAGGGCCGCTTGCGCCAGCGTAAAGATGACTTCGTTAATCGATGCCTGGATAAATTCGGTCGAGTCATAGGCGATGGCGGCATTGAGTCCGGGGGGGAACGACTTTTTCAGTTTCTCGAGTTCCGCGTTTACCAGTTTAATCGTGGTCAGTGGATTACCGTCGGTGGTGCCATTGATGCCAATGTATATCGACGGTACGTTGTCGAACATAATCAATGAGTCATAGTTTTCGGCACCCAGCTCGATATCGGCGACGTCGCCCAGCCGCACCCGGTTATCGCCTTCTTCGCGAATGATGAAACGCTTGAATACCTCGGGATCGCTGCTGTCGGTAACCGCATTGACATCGGTTTGCACCAGCCGGCTGCGGGTTTGCCCCGCGGCCGATTGATAATTCTGAGCGCCGATCGCATTGGCGATGTCGGCCGCCGAAACCTTGAGCGCCGACATGCGTACCGGGTCCATCCAGACCCGCATCGAATAAGTTTTACCGCCCAGAATTTCGGCCTCGGCGACCCCTTTGAGCGTCGACAGCGAAGGCTGGATGGTGCGCAGCAAATAATCGGTGACTTCCACATCGGACAGGGTTTCGCTGTAAAAACTGTAATAAGCCAGCGCGAAACCCTCGGCGGACTGTTTGGCGATAACGGGATCTTCCGATTCCGCCGGCAGCTCGCCGCGGATCGAGGCGACCTTGGTACTGACTTCGGTCAGGGCGATATCGGCATCCACCCCGAGCTTCATGTGAACCTCGACAGTGGAAACGCTGTTGCTGCTGCTGGAGCGCACGTAATCGATGCCGACGGTGCTGGATACGACCTGCTGTATCGGGGTCGTGATGAAACCCTGGATTAGTTCGGCGCTGGCGCCGGGGTAGGCCGTGGTAATCGATATGACCGAGGTTTCGAGTTCCGGGTACTGTCGCACCTGAGTGTTGAAAAAGGCTTGCACCCCGAGCAACACGATCATGGTGCTGATTACCAGCGACAATACCGGGCGTTTGATGAAATAGTCGGTCAGCATGGCTTGTTACTGCGCGCTGGACTGATATTCGGGAGCGTCGTCGACCACCGCGACCCGTAAATTCGGGTACAGCTTGAGCTGCCCCGAGGTGACCACCATATCGCCGGCTTCGATACCGCTGGCGATACCGGCAATGCCCTGGCTGCGATAGGCAACGTCTACCTGGCGGGCGGCCAGGCGGAAATCGGGTTGCGGGTCTTTTTCGCTGGCTTCCGGCCGTTCGAGGATATAAACCGCCTCACCGTAAATATTGTAAAAAATCGAAGTTTCGGGCACCGTCACTACCTGCAGCTGACGGCGGGAACGAACCTGCATGTCGGCAAACATGCCCGGCGCCAACAAACGTTTACGATTATCGACTAGCGCGCGAATCGATATATTGCGCGTATTGGCGTCGAGCTGCGGATTCCAGGTTTCGACGCGGGCGCTGAAGGTCTGATCGGGATAGGAGCGCACCTTGAATTCAATCAGTTGATCGCCGACCAGGTCTTTGAAATTACTTTCCGGCAGGGTGAAATCCAGGTAGAGCTTGTCCAGCGACAGCAAGGTAACAATGATGCCTCCGGGTGCGACATACTCGCCCAGATCGACCTGACGAATCCCGAGTTTGCCGGAAAACGGCGCATAAATTCGTTTCTTGGACAAGGCCGTTTTGGCGACATTAATACGCGCTTCGGCGATATCGACCAGCGAGGCTTGGGTGTCGATATCGTTCTTGGTTACAAAGGATTGATCCTTAAGTTTGAGCAAGCGCTGATACTGGCTATTGTCCGCCTCGAACTGCGCCCTGGCCGATTCCAGGTTGGCCATTTCGGTACGATTGTCGAGTTCGACCAAGAGCGATCCGGTTCCGACTTCCTCGCCCGATTCGAAGTCGATCGAAGTCACGATACCGGATTCCTCGGTGGTTATATCCACGCCCTGGAATGCCACCAGAGTGCCGACCGCGCGGATTTGTCGATTCCAGCGGTTGCTCACGGCTTCGGCCACGGTGACACTGATTGGCGGCGGCAGCTGACTGCCCTGGACCGCCAATTCGTCGAATTGCTGGCCTTTTATGTACGCCAATGGAGCGGCAATCGCCAGCAGCAGCAGTATCACCACGATAATTCTTATCCAGAGACGCGGTTTTGGTGATCTTTCGGGTTGATCTGACACCTGGCTATTGTCCATGTTAATTATTCAGCTTAAATAGATATAAAAATCGTGAATACAAGCGTAAATAACGAGGTTCCGACAGGTATTTTGCGGGTCTCTCGCATTTTCCCTGGTGTTGCTTGATTTCCATCCACTGCGAGTGTTGATTGCGGTTGTCACGACTGAAAAATCCTTTTTACTCATCTATAGCGTAGGTCCGGTTTATGCTATGAAAGCCAAATTCCCGCGCGGCGCAACCGCTTTCGATACGGAGCTTGGCGGCGCCCAGGCCGCTGCGTCGAAATCGATTCTGTCCGATTGACCGCAGGTTCATTGAACGCTTGCCGCCGGCCATGCGCTAAGATGCACCGATATGCAACAATATATCGTTTCCAGGCATGACTCAACATACCGCTTGCATGTCTCGTCAATAAATCGCAGATTATGTCTCAAGCTTAAGCGATTCCCGTAACAGGTGAAATCATGAGTCAATCGAAACTAGCTCTGGTAAATGGCGCTAATCGCGGCCGAGGCGCGACACCGCGGCGGATTTTTTCGTGAGCGCAAATTAATCGACTGCTAGCCGTGAGTTTGAAATTAAGCCAACTGGACCAGGATCGATTAGCCGGCAAACTCGGCAAAGCCATGCAGTTCGCCATGCAAACGGTAGTCACTGCCGCGCATATCGATCAAGTCGATACCCTTATCGACATCAGTTTCGCGCATATCGATGCCTGTTTTTACAATGGGCGGGCGCATCTCGATTTCGTTAATTACCTGCTTGATAACGATGCCCGGCTGGCGGTTCCAGCCTGGACCAATAACGGTATGATTGCGTTGAATGACTTGTCGATTCGCGATCCGCAGGCCAGTCGTGAAATGGCGGAGGCCCGGCAGCTGATGCAGGCTTATGTCAAACTCGGCTGCAATCCGGTATGGACCTGCGCGCCTTACCAGTTACCCGAGCGACCGCAATTCGGCGACCATATCGTCGGCTCCGAGTCAAACGCCGTCAGTTTTTATAATTCGGTGGTTGGCGCTCGTACCAATAAATACGGTGATTATCTTGACGTATGCGCGGCGCTCACCGGCCGGGTGCCCTTCAGCAAATTGCATCGCGACGAGGCGCGTGCCGCGCAACTGGTTTTCGACGTCGGCAGGCTGCCTCCGCAAATACTTCAAAACGATCTATTTTATCACCTGCTAGGTCATATTATCGGGCGCCGTAGTGGCCACCGGGTGCCTGCCATAGTGGGTCTTGCGACATCCTGCAGCGAAGACGACCTCAAGGCGATCAGTGCCGCCGGTAGTTCATCCGGCAGTGTACCCTTGTTTCATGCCGTCGGACTTACTCCGGAGGCCGAAAACCTGGAGGCGGCCAGCCAGGGCGGTAGCCTCGAACAAGTCATCGAATTGCAGGTCGCGGACTTACGACAGGCGCGTTTCGAGCTAGGGATGAATTCGGACCGGCCGTTGGCCGGCATCGCGCTCGGAACACCGCATTTTTCCGTAACCGAGTTCGAGCGCCTGGTTACGCTGCTTGCCGGCCGCAGCATCCACCCGGAATTGATTTGTTACCTGACTACCAGCCGCCATATTTTGCAACAGGTACGCCAGCGCGGCTGGATCGAGTCGCTGAGTCGGTCGGGCGTCAAAATCATTACCGATACCTGCACCTATTTTTCGCCTGCCGTTAACGGCCTACAGGGCAAGATCATGACCAACTCGGCCAAGTGGGCTTATTACGCACCCGGCATGCTGCCGGTCGAGGCGGTCATCGGCAGCCTCGCGGAATGTGTCGAGTCGGCGGTTAACGGTGAAGTCGTGCTCGACCAATGGGGAGTGGTGTGAGCGATACTGCGTTCGAAATTGCAGCAAGCGTGTTGGTTCCGGGGCGGGCAGGGGGTGCGGCACTGGTGCTAGACGATAGTTTGAGCTTCTGGGGCGGATTCGATTGCGCGCGAGGTGAAATCATCGACATACATCACCCGCAGCACGGGCAGCGGGTCGGGGGTTCGATTTTGCTGATTCCCGCCAGCCGCGGGTCGGCCGGTACCCCGGGGGGTATCGCGGAAACCCTGCGCAACGGCAGCGGTCCGCATGCCCTGGTGCTGGCCGAGCGCGATGTCAATATCGGAATCGGCGCCCTGGTGGCGAATCGGCTTTACGGGATGGAAGTTCCCGTGGTGGCGATTAGACTCGACGAAATGATGCGGATTCGCAGCGGCGATCGGATCGAAATCGACCCCCGGGGCACGATATCGGTTCGCCGTTAGATTTAATCGCCGCTTTAAGAGCGGCTGTCCATGGCCTTTAAAATCATGGCCTGGTCGATTTCACCGATAATCGCGTCATCGTCGTCGACCACCGCGAGCGGGCCTTCGGCCGCGATTGCGATATCGATCAGCGAGTCCAGCTTGGCGTGTTGGTTAACCCGTTCGGCGCCATTCGCCCGGGTGCCGCGGATGCTTCGCGCATGATTTTACCGACACTCAATACCTTGTAACGCGGTACGTCCTCGGTAAATTCGCGCACATAGTCATCGACCGGATTGGCGACAATTTCTTCGGGAGTGCCGATCTGGGAAACCTCGCCATCTTTCATGATCGCGATATGGTCTCCCATCTTGATCGCTTCGAGAAAGTCGTGGGTGATAAAGATCATGGTCTTGTGCACTTCCGCCTGTATCTTGAGCAGTTCGTCTTGCATCTCGCGCCGGATCAATGGGTCGAGGGCGCTGAAAGGTTCATCGAATATCAGGATCTCGGGATCCACCGCCATCGCCCGGGCGAGCCCCACGCGCTGCTGCATGCCGCCGGACAGTTCGCGCGGGTAGTGGTCGGCCCAGCCGTGTAGCCCAACCTTTTCCAGCACCTCCATCGCTTTCGCCTTACGCTCCTTTTTATTCATGCCGCGTATTTCGAGTCCGAACGAAATATTGTCGATCACCTTGCGATGCGGGAACAGGCCGAAATGCTGGAATACCATGCTCATACGGAAGCGCCGCAATTCGGTGAGCTTAGCATCGTCGTAGGCCATGATATCTTCGCCGTCGATAATCATTTCCCCGGCGGTGGGTTTGATCAGCCGTGAAATGCAGCGCACCAGGGTCGACTTACCGCTACCCGAGAGTCCCATCACGACGAAGGTTTCACCTTTATTGATGGTGAAAGATACATCTTTTACCGCAATCACGTGACCGGTCTGTTCCTGCACCTCGGCGCGCGATAATGAGCGATCGATTGTTTCCAGGGTTCTTTCGGGGTAGCTACCGAATATCTTCCAGATGTTATTGCAAACGATTTGCGGCGTATCAGACATGGATTCTATTCCGTGTCGGAATCGTTTGATGCATAGTTTTACCCCCATCCATTACAATGATATCTGTAGCTGATTCCCCGACTTTAATGGAGAGTCGGCGTTTCGCTACAACCGGCCCTTAAACTTTATTATATGGTGTTGCAACTCGTTCAACGGACATCTTAGCCAGAACCCGTGGCCGCTGCAATTCGTATTGCAGCACCTGTTGATCGACGTTAAGCTAGGTCGATTCCGCGGGAGGGGCGAGAATTTATGAGTGCAGTAATCGACGGCCGCGATCAATCCGGCCTGCTCGCCGGTATCTGGCAAGAACGCCGCGGGATGGTAACCGGCCTGGCGCTGTTAGCCGTTTCGCTGCTGGTGTGGAAAATTCACGGCGGCGAGACCCTGTTTCCCCAAAGCTGGGTCGACGCTTTTCCCTTCGCCGCCAAGGTCGATGAATTCGACGCCTGGATTCGTCCCTTCGTTCAGCCTACCACGCGCGCCATCGCCGCCGGTGTGGTCTGGTTCTACGAGATCATGGTCGATTTTCTGACCTTTACCCAGTGGCAGGTCGTATTCGTCATTTTAGTGCTGCCCGCATTCGCATACGGGGGTCTGCGGCTCGGTCTGCTCGGCATCATCGCCGTCGGCTCCTGGCTGGTGCTGGATTTTTGGGACGAGTCGATGGAAACCCTGAGCCTGATGTGCATATCGATTCTGATATCGATCGTCTGCGGGATCCTGCTGGGTGTCATGTCATCGCAAAGCGATCGTTTCGAAGCCTTCATCAAACCGATTCTCGATACCATGCAAACCCTGCCGGCATTCGTTTACCTGATCCCGGCCTTTTACCTGTTCGGTATCGGGCCGCCGGGCGCGATCCTCGCGACCGTCATTTATGCCCTGCCGCCGGTGGTGCGCTTGACCAACTTGGGTATTCGCCAGGTGCCGGCCGGCATCGACGAGGCGGCAACCTCGTTTGGCGCGACCCGTGCCCAATCGCTGATCAAGGTCAAAATACCGCTCGCCATGCCTTCGATCAAACTGGGCGTCAATCAGACGGTCATGATGGCATTGGCGCTGGTGGTGTTGGCCACATTCATCGGTTCTCCCGGACTCGGGGATATCGTTTACCAGGGGCTGGTGCGGCTCAACGTAGGCAAGGCGCTAGAAGGCGGTCTGGCGATCGTGTTGATGGCGATCATCCTCGACCGAGTTACCTACGCCATGGGAAATATCGAACAGACCAGCGCCAGTCGACGCGACCACGTATTTCGCCTGTTTCCACAGGCGCTAGATACTTTCAAGCCGATTCTGTATCTGGAATACGGCATCGACTGGATTTGGCGCCAGATCGCCGTGGCAGGAAATATGATCACCCTGGCGGTCACGATCGCGGTCTGTCGCCTGGCGGCCCTGGTTAATTCGGACTTCGCCCTAAGGTTGCGCGAACTCATGCTGGCGCGCAGTTTTCTGATCGCGAGCCTGGTGCTGATTATCGTCCTGATGCTGCTCGAATCCTACACCGACCTGTATGGCAAGTTTCCGCGCGAATGGGTTCGCACCCCGGTCAATCAATTCATGGACGAGCTGGTAACCGACGAATTGTTTTACGCGATTACCCAGGGCATCAAGGAGACGCTGTGGTTTGGTATGATCAACCCTTTGAATACGTTTCTCAAGGGTTTGCCCTGGTGGTATACCTGCCTGATTTTTGTTGCCGGCGCCTGGTTATTCAGTGGCCGGGGATTGGCCGTCGGCACTCTGCTGGGCTTGCTGTTTATCGGCGCCACCGATCTGTGGCTATTCGGCATGATTACGCTGTCGACCGTGCTGGTATCGGTGTTTATCTGTTTCCTGTTTGGAGTGCCGCTTGGCATTTTATCGGCTTACAGCAAAACCACCGACACCATCGTCAAACCGATTCTCGACACCATGCAAACCATGCCGGTATTCGTATACCTGGTGCCGGTCATCATGCTGTTTCAGGGCGGGCAGGTATCCGCAGTTATCGCGACCGTGGTTTACGCGCTGCCGCCGATTGTGCGCTGCACTACACTCGGCATCCGCGAGTTACCCGAACAGATCAACGAGGTATCCAGTTCGTTCGGCGCGTCGTTGGTGCAAACCCTGATCAAGATCAAAATACCGATGGCTACCCCGGCGGTCATGCTCGGTATCAACCAGGGCATCATGATGGCGCTGGCGATGGAGGTGGTAACCCCGTTGATCGGCGGCAAAGGGCTCGGACTGATTGTTTTCGACGGCATGAACCGGGCCAGTATTGGGATCTCGCTACAGGCGGGCATCGGCATTGTTTTGCTGGCCATCATTCTCGATCGCATGTCCCAGGCCTGGACCAAAACGCAGCGCGAAGCGATGGGGTTAGCCTAGCCTTAAGCCGGCTCGACAAGGGCATTGTCAAACAGTATTATCGATCCGACCCGCCGCTGATTGCGGTAATAAAAATGATATCCGAAGAGGAGATGCAATATGTCATTAAAAATTAGAGCCGTGTTGGCGTCCATGCTATTGGCGCTGAGTATCGGTCCGATTTCATCCGTGCAGGCGGCCAAGCGCCTGACCATTCCCGACCCCGACTGGACCGGCGGCGTGGTTACCTGCCGCACCATTCAGTACGTGCTCGAAAACGAGATGGGTTATAAGGTCAAGTCGGTAGCCATCCCTGGCGGACCGGGCGTGTGGGAAGGCATCCGCGCGGGCGACCTGTTTTACAATTGCGAAACCTGGCCTTCCTATAACCCCTCGAAAGAGAAATACCTGAGCGAGTACGGCGGCGATGGTTCGCTTACCCACCTCGGCGCTACCGGCATTATCGGCGAAACGGCCTACTGGGTGCCGCGTTACGTGGTGGAAGGCGATTCATCGCGCGGGATTCCGGCATCGGCGCCCGACCTGA
>DS021198.1:1219805-1228983 GCA_001735895.1 Olavius algarvensis Gamma 3 endosymbiont
TGGTACCTATATCGGGGTCGGCGCCGGGCAGCTGTTACTTAATCTCGCCGACCCGTTCGATTTTGAACTCTTCATCCTGGTGTCGATCCTGATTTCTCTCGCCGTGGTGCCGCTGTTGCTGTCCGCCGGCTCATCGCCTAAATTTCACGACTCGGTACGCATCAGCCTGTTGCAGTTATACCGCCTGACGCCGCTGGGCCTGGTCAGCATGTTTGCGGTCGGTATGGTGACCGCGACCTTTTTTGCGCTGGGTCCGGTGTATGCGCAGCGCATCGGACTCGATATTCGCGATACTTCTTATTTCATGAGCGCAGCGGTCGTGGGTACGGTCCTAGCGCAGGGGCCGATCGGGGCCTTGTCCGATCGCTTCGACCGGCGCAGGGTGTTAACCCTGGTCACGATCTTGACGGCAATTTCGGCTGCGGTTTGCATACCGGCGGAACAGGTATCGACCGTTGCGCTGTTTTTCGCGATTGCGTTGTTTGGAGGCCTGGCGTTTCCGCTTTACTCGATTTGTATCGCCTATACCAACGACCACCTCAAGCCGAATCAAATGATCGCCGCCAGCGGTGCGCTGGTGTTGGTGGGTGGCCTCGGCGCCGTAACCGGTCCATTGTTGTTCGCGGCATTGATGGATTATTTCGGCAATCAAGCCCTGTTCTGGTCGATTGCGGCGGTCCACGGGTTGACCGGGTTGTTTGCAATCTTTCGCATGGTCAGCAGCTCCCCGGTACCGCTCGACAAACAGGTGTCGGGAACCGCGACCGCGGTGCATCCATCCGGTTCGCCGATCGAGTCGGTGCAGCAAGTTACCAGCGAGGAAACCGAGTTCGAACTCGATAAAAAATAAAACGACGGCGGTTTTTTTGGAGTGCCCAGGCGGTACCGCGGATTACAAATATATGCCGACCTTGGGTGATATCGGCCGCGGTTTGGGCTAGAGTAAGTCTCGTTCGCTGCGCTCACCGGGGCTTTTCCGAAGTTGTATAAAACACTCGTTTCGATTCTGTTTAGCTACGGTCTGCTGTTGCTTGCCAACGGCCTGTTCGCAACCCTGCTCGGGGTGCGCACCCAGGTGGAGGGATTTTCGCCCAACCTGGTCGGCTTCATCGTCGCGGCCTATTTCGGCGGCCTGCTGTTAGGCGGGGTGTTCGCGGATCGAGTCGTAATCCGCGTCGGACACATCCGTTCGTTCGCGGCTTTCGCTTCATTGATGTCGGCTTCGGCTTTGATGCATCCGATTGTCGTCGATCCCTATGCCTGGATGCTGTTCCGCATTATTGCCGGATTTTGCATGGCCGGCATGATTATAGTGACCGAGAGCTGGCTCAACGAGACGGCGACCAACAAAACCCGGGGCAAGATTCTGTCGATGTACATGATCACCAACTACTTCGCCGCCGGTTGCGGCAATTTTTTGCTGACGGTCGGCGATCCCTCCGATTTCGGACTATTCAGTCTGGCCTCGATTATATTTTCGATGGCTTTGGTGCCGGTGTTGCTGACGCGCACCAAGGCGCCGGTGCCGGTGCACGCCGCCCGCATGCAAGTCTGGGATCTGTATCGAATCGCCCCGCTGGGCGTGGTCGGGGTGTTTTGTTGCGGACTGGTCAACTCGAGTATCAATGGCCTGGGATCGGTGTTCGCGACCAATATGGGCTTTGATCAGCAGGAACTGGCGACCTTTATGGCAATCATGATCATGAGCGGGCTGCTATTACAATGGCCGGTAGGTCATTTATCGGACCGTATCGGCCGCGGACCGCTGCTGGTTTACATCCCTTTGATCGTCACGCTGGCAGCCGTCTGGCAGCTGTATGTCGAGGGCTTCGCCATGGTGCTGCTCGGCGCCGGATTTCTCGGCGCTTTCGTGTTCACGCTCTACTCGTTGTCGGCGGCGACGGCCAACGATATGGCGAGCTCGAACCAGCGCGTGCAGGTCGCAGGAGCTTTGCTGATCACCTACGGCGCCGGTGCGGTAACCGGCCCGGTGGTCGCCGGCCAGTTCATGGGGCATTTCGGACCCCAGGGTCTATTTCTGCATATCGCAGCGGTCGAACTGGTGTTGTGCAGTTTCGCTATTTTATTGTGGCGCCGGCGTGCCGGCAGCCCAGCCAGGCGCAAGCCGTTTGTCGCGGTCCCGGGGACGCAGTCGACCTCGAATCAGCTTTACGTCGCGGCCCACGAAGAGCAACCCGAGCGGGTTGAACCGAGTGGCGAGGACGACGAGGTACAGTGGACCTATCCCTCTACCGATGAGTGAAACGCGGGCCGACCTGGCGCTGTCGTATCGCAAGGTTTGGCGTCTGGCCGGGCCGATCATCCTTTCCAATATTTCGGTACCGCTGGTAGGCGCGGTCGATACTGCCGTGGTCGGGCATCTGCCGGAGGCGCAGTATATCGGGGCTGTTGCGCTAGGCGCCCTGATTTTCAGTTTCCTCTACTGGGGATTCGGCTTTCTGCGCATGGGGACTACCGGTTTCGTGGCCCAGGCCTATGGCGCGGGCAACTGGCGCGAGTTGTCGGATACCCTGATCAGGGCACTGCTATTGGCCGTCGCCCTGGGTTTGCTGACGATTGCCGTCGGCTGGCCGTTAATCGAATTCGCGCTCCACCTGCTGCAAAGCTCGGCCGCGGTCGAATCCCTGGCGCGCGACTATGCACATATTCGTATCTGGAGCGCACCGGCGGTGCTGTGCGTATACGTATTTACCGGCGTGTTTTTCGGCCTGCACAATATGCGCGCGGCGTTTGTGCTGCAGCTGGTGTTGAATATCAGCAACATGTTGCTCGATTTGCTGTTCGTGCTGGGATTCGGCTGGGGCGTCGAAGGCGTGGCCCTGGCGTCGTTGATAGCCGAATACCTCGCCATGCTCGTCGGATTTTACCTGTTGCGCTATCAAATCAAAAATGCGCTCCGGAGTTTTAGTCGGGCGCGGTTGCTGGAGCGGGCCGCGCTCGCCAAACTGTTTCAAGCCAATTCCAATATTTTCATCCGTACCCTGTGCCTGTTATTCGCATTCAGTTATTTCACCGCGAAGGGCGCGCAGCAGGGCGAAGTGATCCTGGCGGCAAACGCCATCTTGCTGCATCTGCAGAGCATCATGGCTTACGGGCTGGACGGTTTTGCGACCGCCGCCGAGGCGCTGGCGGGCAGCGCCTATGGCGCCGGCAAACGGCGAGTTTTTCGGCGTGCGGTATTGTTGACCAGTATCTGGGCCGCAATTTTCGCTTTGCTGATCGGGTTGGTCTATCTATTGCTGGGGGAAGTCATAATCGGGCTTTTCACCAACATCGACGCGGTCGCCGCGAGCGCGCTGCAATTCCTGCCGTGGATGGTGGCGGCGCCAATTATATCGATCTGGAGTTTTCAGCTCGACGGTATTTTTATCGGCGTCAGCCACACACGCGAAATGCGCAATGCAATGATCGTTTCGCTGGTAGCCTACCTGGCTCTGCTGCAGTGGACGATTCCGGCCTTCGGCAATCACGGCCTGTTCCTGGGATTGATGTGTTTCATGTTGATCCGTGCGCTATCGCTGTTATTCTATTTTCCCGGAATCGAAGCCTCGATTCGCGCTGACGATTATGACAACACAGATTAAACAACACCGCTTTTTACTGGCGACCCTGTCGCTCGGGCATTTAACCAACGACTGGGTCGCCGGTACCTTATGGTTGCTGGCGCCGGCGATTGCAGCCAGTCTGGGGCTCGGTCCCGTCGAGGTCGGGTTGATTCTGACGATTAACGGTATCGGCGCCGGGCTGGCCTATATTCCGGCGGGCGTGATATCGAATCGTTCGACCCGGCCCGGATTATTGATGCTGCTGTCCTTTTGGTGGGTGGCGATCGGTTATTTTAGCGCGACCCTGGCGCCCGGGTTCTGGCCGGTTACGCTGTTGCTGGCGTTGGCCGTCATGGGCGACGCCTTCTGGCATCCGGTCGCCACCGGCGTGCTGGTCAAGGCGATGCCGCAGCGACGCGCGCAGGCGCTCGGCATCCACGCAATCGGCGGCAGTATCGGTTCCGAAGTACTGGCGCCGTTGAGCACCGGTTTCCTGCTGGGGTTTTTCGACTGGCAAACCACGCTGCAAATCCTGGTGTTGCCGGCCGTGATCATGGGATTGTTGTTCATCCCCGTGGCCGCGCGTATCAGCCGTGATGGCGCCGCCCAGCTGCACCGTATCGATGTGCGCGGGCTGGCGCACCAGTGGTTCAAGCCGGCCGGCATCGCGCTGATGTTACTGATGGTCCTGTACAATATGGCCTTGATGGCGCAATTGGCGATGGCGCCGCTTTACTTTCAGATCGAGCACGGATTGTCACCCTTTTACGCCGGGGCGATCTTTGCCGTGATTTTGATGCTGGGTTCGATTTGCCAGCCCTTTTTCGGCAAATATAGCGATGGCCGCGGGCGCAAGCCCTTGATATTGCTGACTTTGTTCGCCGCCAGCTTCTTTGCGCTGTTTGCCGGAATGAGCAGCACCCTCTACTGGGCGTTGTGCGGATTGTTGCCGGGAATTGCGCTCCTGACCGCAGTGCGCCCGGTTATCCTCGCCGCCGCGGTCGAGTATTCCGGCAAATCGGAGGCGACCACGCTGGGCATAGTATTTACCGTGCTCGACGGCGTCGGCATGTTCGGCGCATTGCTCGCCGGGCTGGCGGGAGAGTTCGAACTGGCCTATGCATTCATACTGGCCGCCGTCCTGGCGCTGATGTCGGCTGCAATTTGCCTGTTTCTGAATTTCAAGAGTACGGCGGCGAGCGATGCGCAAGCCGTTATTTCTCAGCCTGCGAGTCCAGCTGATCCTTGATGATCGCGAATAACTCCGGACGATTGGCTGCAACTTCGTCGGTGCTGAGACCTTCCAGCGAATGCGGGTATTTGAGCCATTGTGCGGTTTGGTGCAGGTAATAATCCGGTTCGCGTTCGGTTTTATTGCGCGACGGTTTGTAATAGGGCACGGCGATACGAATGTCATGCGGCGTATTGAGGCGGGCCTTTTCCTCGAGGTGGGCGATCACCGCGTCGATGGTCAGGCCGGTGTCGAAAACATCGTCGACGATTAACAGGCTATCTTCGTGGCGACAGTTCTTGATCAGGTAGTTCATGCCATGGATACGGATTTGATGCGATTGCCCGTCGATGCCGCTGTAGGAAGAGGTGCGGATCGCGACGTGGTCGGTTTCGATGCCATACCAGGCAAACAGTTCCTGAATCGCGATACCCATGGGTACTCCGCCGCGCCAGATTGCAATCATCATCGTGGGTCGGAATCCGTCTTGAATGATGTCGGCCCCCAGACGGAACGAATCCTCGAGCAACTGTTGTGCCGACAGGTAGAGTTTTTCTGTCATCGTGCGTGCAATAGGCCGGGTCAATTGGTAGGCTTCGCAAGAATATCACAGCTCACCCAGAGGACGCAGTCCAGATGCATAAACGCTTTATCGACGAGCAGGATTTGCTCGAAGATTCCTACCGGCTCGCGGTTAAAATATACCAGAGCGGTTTCCGACCAGACTTCATCGTCGGCGTATGGCGCGGGGGTTCCACGGTCGGGATTTACGTGCAGGAGTGCCTGCAATATCTCGGTTTGGAGACGGACCACATCGCGATCCGCACTTCCTACCGCGGGCACGACGATTACTTCAGGCAGCTCGAACAGGGCAGCCCGATGCGCGCCCACGGATTGCAGTACCTGATCGAAAATCTCAACGCGGACGACGCGCTGTTAATCGTCGACGATGTGTACAGCACCGGTCGCAACGTGCAGTCCGTGATCGAACGTTTGCAGGTCAAAACCAAGCGCAACATGGCGCGCGATTTGCGTGTCGCCGCGCCTTATTACCGCCCCGATGCCGAACGCGACAATCCGGCGCCGGACTACTTTCTGCACCAGACCGAGGACTGGTTGGTGCTACCCTATGAGTTAACCGGCATGAGCCGCGACGAACTGCAGGCGCACAAATCCTGGATCGTGCCGCTACTCGACGAATTGAAACCCGGTTGGCAATCCGCATGAGGTTTTCAACGCTAACCGAGCGCGTCAAGGGTGAAGCGGCCGACGCCTGGGATTTGCATTATCTGGCCAATCAGGCCAAGCAGCGTGGCGAGGACGTTATCGTGCTGAGCGTCGGCGATCCCGATTTCGCGACCCCGGAGCCGGTGGTGGAAAAGGCGTTGCAAGCGATGCGTGAAGGCGACACCCATTACACTTCGATCAGCGGGCACGAATCGCTGCGCGAAATTATCGCCGAGCGCCACCAAGCGCGCACCGGACAGCTGGTCGACGCGCACAACGTCATTACTACCTCAGGCGCGCAAAATGCGCTATTCGCCTGCGCGATGTGCCTGCTGGAAGCAGGGGATGAAGCGATCGTGCTGCAGCCCATGTATGTGACCTATGAGGCCACTATCCAGGCGCCCGGCGCGAAATTGGTGCCCGTGGTGCTCGATGCGGACAAAGGTTTTCGACTCGATCGAGAAGTGCTCGAGGCGGCGATCACCACGGCCACCCGCGCCATATTTTATGCCTCGCCGAGCAATCCGACCGGCATTGCGCTGAATCGGCAGGAACTCGAATTCATTGCCGAGCTCGCCCGGCGGCATGATTTATGGGTGGTTGCCGACGAGGTTTATACCGACTTTGTGTTTGACGGTGAAATGCATCACATGGCATCCCAGCCGGCTATGTATGAACACAGCATTACCCTCGGCAGCATGTCGAAATCCTACGCCATGTCGGGTTGGCGTCTCGGTTGGGCGATTGCGCCCACCGAAATGATCGACAATATGGAAAAACTGGCGCTTTGCATGCTTTTCGGATTACCCGGATTCGTGCAACAGGCAAGCGAACATGCGCTGCGTTATTGCGAAGCAGATGTCGTGCGTATGCGCGACATTTATCGCCGGCGCCGGGACCTGCTGTTCGATGCCTTTGCTGCGATGCCCGGGCTGCAGCCGCTGCTACCCGATGCCGGTATGTTCGTCATGGTAAACGTGCTCGGCACCGGGTTGAGTTCAAACGAGTTTGCCAGCGAGCTGTATCATGCCACCGGGGTTTCGGTGCTGGACGCGACCGCATTCGGCGCCAGCGCGGCGGGTTACGTGCGGGTTTCCTGTACCGTGAGCGATGCGGAGCTGGCTGAAGCCTGCAATCGTATCGGCCGGTTTGTGGGGAGCCTTTAATGGCGCGGCAGGAACCAAAGCGCTGCTGGTGGTGTGGCGACGACGCGCTCTACCGGGCTTATCACGATGAGGAATGGGGTGTGCCGCTGCACGACGAGCGCTTATTGTTCGAATTCCTCTGTCTCGAAGGCGCGCAGGCCGGCCTCAGCTGGATTACGATTCTGCGCAAACGCGACAACTACCGGCGCGCTTTCGATAACTTCGATGTCGACAAGATCGCAGGTTACCGGCAACCCCGCATAGATCGCTTGCTGCAGGACAGCGGGATCGTGCGCAACAAACTAAAGGTCAATGGATTCGTTAAAAACGCGCGCGCCTATCTCGAATTGCGCGAGCAGGGTATAAGCCTCGATGCCCATCTGTGGCAATTCGTCGATGGCGAACCCCTGCAAAACAACTGGCGGAAAATCGAGCAGGTGCCGTCCAATACCGCGATTTCCGACGCCATGTCCAAGGATTTGAAAAAGCGGGGCTTTACATTTGTCGGCAGCACCATATGTTATGCCTTTATGCAGGCCGCGGGACTGGTCAACGACCATACCCTGGACTGTTTCCGCCATCGCGAATTGAAACGAGGTTGATATGCCGGTACAGGCCGAAGTCGAATTTTTAGCTCGCCGCAGCGAACGCCCGATTTATTATGCTTCGAGCGCGGGGCGTAACGCCACCCACCAAATCAACCAGCCGATGAACATCGTCGCGGTCGAAGTCGAAGATGCGCGCAGCCGAGACGATGCTGGAGCGCCGCGCGAACTCGGTCAACACCCGTCGGGTTTCGACCTGCTGCCATGCGAGACCCGCGTCGACAATTTTCTCGACTCCAGGCAGGTCGAATCAATCTATGAACCCGAGATCGTCGAGTTTCTCAAGCGGGTAACCGGCGGTTACCGCGTGCATATTTTCGATCATACCGTGCGCGCCTCGGATCCGGGGTTGCGCGAACAAAAGAACTTGCGCGAACCGGCGACGCTGGTGCATAACGATTACACACCGAATTCGGGCTTCGTGTGCTTGCGCGAAAACCTCGGCGATGACGCCGAGGAGTTGGCTAAAGGCCGCTTCCAGATCGTCAACGTCTGGCGGCCGCTAACCGACCCGGTAGAGGACTATCCGCTGGCGCTGGTCGATGCGCGCAGTCTTACGGCCGACAATCTGGTCGATACCGAGCGCCGCGCGCCGAATCACGTCGGCGAAATCCAGCTCGCGCTGCACGCTCCGCAACAGCGCTGGTTTTACTATTCGGCGATGCGTCCACCCGAGGTGTTGCTGTTCAAGACCTTCGATTCGATCGATGGCGGCAGACAACCCTGCAGCATTCACACCGCGATACATTTGCCGTCCGCACCGCCCGATGCGAAGCCGCGCGAAAGCGTGGAAACGCGCGCCTTCGTATTTTATCGTTGAAGCCCCGGGCATGACGGGAAAAGCCGGACGCGAACAGACGATCCTCGAAATCTGGCAGGCCGCAATCGAGGCCGTCTCGGGCCGGCAGGCGGTTTTAAACGCGCTTGCCGCCGACAGCGAGTTCACCCCCGATCTGGTGATGGCGGTCGGCAAAGCAGCCTCGGGTATGTGCCGGGGCGCGCTGCAACGCGTTCCTGACTGCGCTGCGCTGGTCGTGACCAAGTACCACCATAGCGATCCGATCTTGTGCGCCAACCCGCGCGTGCGGGTGATCGAATCGGCACATCCAATCCCTGACCAGCATTCGCTGGACGCGGGCAGGGCGCTGCTGGGGCGCATGCGGTCGATGCCGGCCGGCAGCCGCGTGCTGCTGCTCGTTTCCGGCGGCGCGTCTGCGCTGGCGGAAGCCTTGCCGGACGGCATGAGCCTGGCCGATCTGCAGGCAATAACCGATGACATGATCGCGACCGGCAAGACCATCGGCGAGATCAACGCGCGCCGCAAACAAACCTCCCTAATCAAGGACGGCAAGTTGATCGAAGCTTTTAGCGGCGCCGAACTTCGGGTCTACGCGATTTCCGATG
>DS021198.1:1229095-1233673 GCA_001735895.1 Olavius algarvensis Gamma 3 endosymbiont
CGATCGGCTCGGGCCTCGGCGATTGCCATCGCGCGCGGGTGTTGTCAGTTTCGAAGATAATCGCCTCCAACTCAATTGCGCGGGAACAGGCCGCACGCCGCGCCCGTGAGTTGGGTTGCCAAGTGGTAATGAACCAGGAATCGCTTTATGGCGACGTATTCGATCTGGCCAAAAAAATCGGCGAGCAGCTGCGCTCGGCGCCACCCGGGGTCTACATCCTCGGCGGCGAACCTACCGTCATCCTGCCCGCCCACCCGGGCCGCGGCGGCCGCAACCAGAGCCTTGCGCTGGCGCTCGCCGAAGCAATTGCCGGTCGTGACGACATCAGCATTCTAGTCGCCGGCACCGACGGCACCGACGGCCCCACCGAGGCCGCCGGCGGCCTCGTCGATGGCGCTACCTGGCACGATCCCGGCGCAGCGCGGGATGCACTGGCGCGCGCCGACGCCGGCAGCTGGCTGGCGCAAAACGACGCCCTGTTCGTGACCGGACCGACCAACACCAATGTCATGGATCTGGTGATTGCCGTCATCGACCCATAAGCGTCTATTCGAATCGTTTCAATGCCGCTATCAGAGTCACCGCAGGTATCGGAGAAATTTGATCGCTACCCTGAACCCATACAAAACCGATTGTTATTTCTGCGTCGGCTGATTTTGGAAACCGCCGCCGAAACCGAGAGTGTCGGTAAGATTGAAGAAACACTCAAATGGGGTCAACCGAGTTATCTCAGCAAAACCGGCAGCACCATCAGAATCGATTGGATCGAATCGACTACAGACCAATACGCGATGTATTTTCATTGCAGCTCTAGGCTGATTGACACATTTAAAGAACTTTACCGGGATCAACTCGTTTTCGAAGGAAACCGGGCGATTGTGTTTAAAGTGGATGAAGAGTTTCCAATTAACGCGATTAAATCATGTATCACACTGGCTCTCACCTATCATTTGAGAAAACACTTACCGATGCTAGGAGTATGAATCAGCTAAGACTTAAGCTGCCGTTTACGAAGTACAGAATGTAAACTGCGCATTGCTATCGCCAAGCGCGGCGTTATTCGTCGATTCTAATATTTACGGAGATAACCCGATGTCCCAGCCAGTATACGCATTAAACCTTTTCAACGTCTCGAATCGTGACGAATACCTTGCTTACTCGCGCCGCTCGGCGGCTGAGGTCGAAGCCCACGGCGGTCGGCTTATTGCGCTCGGCAAGTTTCGCGAGGTTGCGACCGGCGATGTCGAACCGCGCGAAGTCTTGATTCTGGTCGAATGGGAATCGAAACAAGCTTTCGACAGCTATTGTAACGATCCACAGCTCGCCGACCTGCACCCGCACCGCGTACAGGGCAGCGATGCCTATATCTGGCATTTATTCGATAAAATCGAAGATCTCAGACCGATACTTAAATAGCCTGAGTCGGGATTGTCGACACCTAATTATTCGACCGGCGGAATTCGGGACGAACATTAGACAATCCGGGAAAATACCGATATCTTGAATCCCCAATAAAAACTATTCATCGGGGGAGTCATGCAGTTGTCGTCAAAGAATAAGTTTTCCGTATTAATCGTACTACTCGCAGTCAGCGGTCTGATCCTGCCGCTAGCGCCGGCCCATGCCGTCCATCAGTGCGGCGCGCAGCACTCGGGGTATGGGGGCGGCTATGACGACGACGATGATGATGATCGCTATTACCATCACCACTACCACAGAAACGGTTGCAGCGAGGTCAAGGCAAGCGACTTTTTAGACGGTGATGCCCGTATCGACGCGCCCGAACTGGCGCAACGCGGCGACTACACGGTCGGCGTGCGCACGCTGCGGGTGGTGAATCGCAACCAAATAGACATTCTCAATTGGAGTGTGGAAAACCCCAATCCGGTTTACAACCGTAGATTGAAACTGGAAGTCTGGTACCCGGCCCGGTTATATTATCGCGATCGCGAACTGACGACCTATAAGGACGTGCTCGGCAGCGGCGCGGGTGATCCCGATCGTCCGCTACGACCATTCGAATTTGCGGGCAGGGCGGCGCGCGGCGCAATGCCTAATCTAGACGGCGGGCCCTATCCGCTGGTGATCGTTTCGCACGGTTATCCCGGCTCGCGGGTACTAATGACCTATCTCACTGAAAACCTGGCTTCGAAGGGTTACGTGGTGGTCGCGATCGATCATACCGAATCGACTCACGCGGATAAGGCCGGGTTTTCCAGCACGCTGTTGAATCGCACCCTGGATATCAATTTCGTACTGCGCAAGATGGCGCGTAAAAGCAATCGCGGTCGCGGTTTTCTTTCCGGTATGGTCGATGCCGATCGCACAACTGTGGTCGGTTATTCGATGGGCGGTTACGGTGCCTTGAATGCGGCCGGCGCAGGTTATAGCCCGATTGTCGTCAATTTCGTTCCCGGAGGACATCTGGCGCGGCTGCAAGAAGGCACTGCCGCCTATGCGGAGGAACTCGATCCGCGAATCCGTGCAATGGTAGCGTTTGCGCCCTGGGGCGGCGCGTTCGGTGTGTGGACGCCGACGGCGCTGGCCGGAATCGATATTCCGAGCCTGTTCATTGTCGGCAAGCAGGATCAAACTTCGGGTTACGCGGCCGTCAGAGGTTTGTTTAACGCTGCGGTGAATTCAGATCGCTATCTACTCGCCTACGAAAGCGCGATACACGAGATCGCCCCCAACCCGGCGCCGCCGCTGGCGGAGCAGCACTATCGCGAGTACATCATTATCAGGAACCCGCTTGGGACAATCGCCGCCTGAACAATATCAACCAGCACTTCATCACCGCGTTTCTCGGGGTACATATTCAGGGAGATTTTGCCAGGTACCAGCCATATCTCGATCTGGTACAGTTTTCCAATGACTCAAACCGGACCGACGAATCCGACCCCAGCTACTGGAAGGGTTTTCCGAACTATTCCGCCATCGGTATGGAATTAGAGCATCTGCTGCCGCAATAGAGCAATGGCTACCGCTTACAGCAGGGCTTTGATTTCGTCCAGCGCTGCCGGGTCTTCGATCGTGGACGGCACCACGTAGTCTTCGCCGTCTACCATCGAGCGCAGCGTTTTGCGTAAAATCTTGCCGGAGCGGGTTTTGGGAAGTCGGGCGACGATCAGGGCTTGCTTGAAGGCGGCCACCGCGCCGATATCCTTACGCACGAGTTGCACTAATTCTTCGACGATCCGGTCGGGTTTAGCGCCTTCGGCATTCTTCAATACCACGAATCCCATCGGCATTTGACCCTTGAGTTCGTCGTTGCGGCCGATCACCGCACATTCCGCGACCATCGGGTGTTTACCGACGACTTCTTCCATTTCACCGGTGGACAGCCGATGCCCGGCAACATTGATGACGTCGTCGACGCGTCCCATGATGAACAGATAGCCGTCTTCGTCGAAATAACCGCCGTCGCCGGTCGTGAAATAGCCGGGATAGGTTTCCAGGTAGTTTTCCTTGAAGCGCTCGACATCGCCCCAGATTGTGGCCAGGCAGCTCGGCGGTAGCGGCAGTTTGATTGCGATGAAACCCTGCTCATTCGGGCCGAGCCGATTGCCGGCGTCATCGAGGATTTCGACATTGAACCCGGGCACGGGTACTGTCGACGAGCCCGATTTGACCGGCATCGGTTCCAGGCCGTGCATATTGGCCGCGATCGCCCAGCCGGTTTCGGTTTGCCACCAATGATCGAGCACGGGCACCCGGTAGGTTTGCGCCAACCATTCGTAGGTAGGCGGGTCGAGACGTTCGCCGGCGGCGAATATGGTTTGCAGGCAGGACAGGTCGTATTTAGCCGCCAGTGCGCCCTCGGGATCTTCTTTCTTGATTGCGCGAAACGCGGTCGGCGCGGTAAATAGCGCTTTTACTCCGTGTTCCGAAATCACGCGCCAAAAGGCGCCGGCATTCGGCGTCATGATCGGCTTGCCTTCATATAACACCGTGGTGCAGCCGTGGATTAGCGGGCCATAGACGATATAAGAATGTCCCACCACCCAGCCGACGTCGGACGCCGCCCAGTAAACTTCACCGGGTTCGATATCGTAAATCGCGCTCATGCTGTATTTCATGGCAACCGCATGGCCGCCGTTTTCGCGCACCACGCCTTTGGGTTTACCGGTGGTGCCCGAGGTATAAAGTATATATAGCGGATCGCTACCCTTGACCGGAACGCAGGCGGCGGGTTCGGCGGCGGTCACCGCTTGCTGCCAGTCGATATCGCGACCCGATTGCAACTCGGCTTGCGCCTGCGGGCGTTGCAGTACCACACAGGTAGCTGGTTTGTGCTTGGCTATTTCAATCGCGGCGTCGACGATTGGCTTGTATTCGAGAACACGGTTTATTTCGATGCCGCAAGATGCGGTCAGCAACACTTTCGGCATTGCGTCGTCGAGGCGCACCGCGAGTTCGGGCGGCGCGAAGCCGCCAAAAACCACGGAATGTACCGCTCCCAGCCGGGCGCAGGCCAACATCGATATCAAGGCTTCGGGTATCATGGGCAGGTAAATCACGACGCGGTCGCCTTTCTCGACGCCGTATTGTTTGAGCATTCCGGCACAGCGGGCCACT
>DS021198.1:1254538-1274567 GCA_001735895.1 Olavius algarvensis Gamma 3 endosymbiont
TATCGGGGCCGCAGCCAGGGCGATGCATAATATGTGTATCGACCAGTTGACGCTGGTTGCTCCGCGATGCGCAATCGGTGAAATTGCCTACGCCCGGGCCTCGGGCGCGAATTCGGTGCTGGACAATCGCGTAACCTGCGACGATCTCGCCACGGCGATTGCCGATTGCACCTGCGTTTTCGCCAGCAGCGCCCGCCGGCGTTCGCTGCCCTGGCCGGAGTTGGACCCCGAAGCCTTATCCGCAAAAATTTGGGCGATGGGCGAAAATGACCGCGTGGCGCTGGTTTTCGGACGCGAGCATTCCGGTTTAACCAACGAAGAAATACAGCTGTGTAATTTCATGGTCGGGATTCCGACCAATCCGCAGTTCAGTTCGCTTAACCTGGCGTCGGCAATTCAAGTGCTGTGTTACGAAATCTATCGTTATCAAGCAGAGCCGCCGTCATTCACACCGCCCGATGCGGTGGATCAACCCGCCAGTAGCGGCGAGCTTGAGAGGTATTTCGAGCATCTGCAGCAAACGCTGGAAACCACCGGTTTTCTGGATCCGGAGCGGCCCGGCTTAATCATGCAGCGCTTGCGCCGGCTGTATCTACGCAGTGAATTGACTCACAACGAAATCAATATCCTGCGCGGCATGCTGAGCGCTATCGAAAAGCGACAGCCGTGACTGTTACAAATCGTTACAAATCGTTACGCGATCGAAAAGCTTGCTGACAAGTCCTTCTCTAGACTCTGGTTCCGTTAATCAACTACGGAGCATATCCATGAAACTTTCTACCAAAATTATTACCGCCGTATTACTGGTCGCCGGCAGTTCCGGCGTGGTTTACGCCGTCAGCAAACATGGCGACTGGCATATGACGCCCGAGGAAAAGGTCGAGTTCGTCACCGACAGGGTGACCAAAAAACTCGATCTCGACAATCAGCAACGGCAAAATTTCACCACGCTGGCCGAAACCGTGGCGCAGATCATGCTCGATGCCAAAGCCGGCAAACAACAGCAGATAAATGAAATCGGAGCGCTGTTGCAGGAGCCGAGTTTTAATCAGGCGCGCGCCATGGAAATCGTGCAGCAGAAAACGCAGATGGTGAATGAAAAAGCACCCCTGGTGATCTCATCGCTGGCGGTTTTTCTGGATTCCCTGAATACCGAGCAAAAGCAGGAATTACAGGAATTTATTAAAAATCATCGCCATCATCGACATGGCGCCGGCCACTAATCGATCGAAGCCGGGCAACGCGGCTTCTCAAAAGGAGGCCGCGTTGTACAATGACCGCCATGGTTGAATACGGGCAGGCAGATGCGCCAGTTATTACTAATCGATGACGATGAACGGCTGGCCGAACCGTTGCAGCAGTATTTCGCCAAATTCGAAATGTCGCTGCGGCATGAAACTCACCCCTTGAAAGGTATCGAGCGTATCAAACGCGAGAATTTCGATTTGATCGTGCTCGACGTCATGCTGCCTGAAATCGACGGTTTCGAAACTTGTCGCCGGATTCGACAGTTCAGCGATGTTCCGGTCGTGATGCTTACTGCACGCGGTGAAGTCATGGATCGTGTCGTTGGTCTGGAGCTGGGCGCCGATGATTATTTACCCAAACCTTTCGAACCGCGCGAACTGGTGGCGCGCATCCAGAACATCTTCCGGCGCGGCAAAACGGCTAAACAGGCGGTATCCGTATTCCAGTTGGGTGAATTAACCCTCGACCTGGATAAAAAGCAGCTTACTCGAAATGACGACGAAATTGCGATTACCGCGACCGAGTACGAATTGCTGCGCCTGTTGGTGCAAAACCAGGAGCGGGTATTGTCGCGCGATGAAATCATGCAGTCGCTACGCGGTATCGACGCCGATATTTACAGCCGTGCGATCGATGTGTTGATCAGTCGGCTACGGCATAAACTGGATCGACCCGAGTTAATACGTACGGTGCGCGGGCAGGGTTATCAGCTGGTGAATCGATAATGTGGGAATACCTGCAACACAAACGCCAAAGCCTGGTATTCCGGTTACTGTTGTATTTTTTGATTACGATATTGGCGCTCGCGGTCGTGCTAGGAATCAGTTTTAGCAAGCGCCTTAAACCGCATCTACAAAACGAAATACTACCCAATGTCGACCGTTACATCGAGTATCTGATCGACGATATCGGGCTGCCTCCCGACCTGGCGGTGGCGCAGCGGCTGGCCGACGATCTGCCGTTTGAACTCAGCATCGAAGGCCAGGGAGTAAACTGGGCTTCGAGCCTTAATTTGCGAGCGCTTGACGTCGGCGACTTCGAACCGGCTCCCGCGCCCTACGACGGGGTTTATTTTAGCCACCATCGACGCGCGCAATATCTGCTGATCGAGAAACAGGGTTATCGCTACCTGTTCGCTGTCGATAATAGCCTCCGCCGGGGATCCGAACGTCGTCACGGGTTTCTGTTTTTGTTTCTCGGATTGCTGCTGTTGCTGCTTTATGCGGCGATACGGCGCATGTTCAAACCGGTTGAAGTCATGTCGCAGCAAATCCAGAGAATCGGCGCCGGCGATCTCGAACAGAATATCGAGGTTCGGGGCAAAGGCGAATTGGCGCGCCTGGCCGCCGGCATAAACCGGATGTCGGCCCAGATTAAATCGATGCTGGAAAGCAAATCGGGGTTGCTGTTGGCGATCAGTCATGAATTGCGCTCACCCATTACCCGTATGCGGGTGAATCTCGAATTACTCGACGCGAGCGAAATTCAGCGAAAATTGATCGATGACGTCCGTGAAATGGAGGTTTTGGTTACGGCGATTCTTGAATCGGAGAAGCTCAATAGCCGACATGCACCCTTGCACCGGGAACGCTGCGATCTGGCCGCGCTGATTCAGGCAGTAGTGCATAACCACCCGTGCCACGATCGTATTAAGACCGAGCTGTCGCCACTCGAACTCGAGATCGATCAAATGCGAATCAAGTTGCTGGTAAAAAATCTGATCGACAACGCCTGCCATTATTCGAACGACGACGCTGCGCCGATCGAGGTCAGCCTACAGCATGATCGGGCGTCGTTGCAACTAGCGGTCGAGGACCACGGGATCGGTATCGCTGCGGAAGACATAGCGCGGCTTACCGAGGCCTTTTATCGACCCGATAGCGCACGCCGGCGGGATACGGGTGGCTATGGCCTCGGGCTCTATCTGTGCCGGCTGATAGTCGAGGCGCATGGCGGCCTGATAAGCATCGAAAGCGAGCCTGGGCGCGGTACCAGGGTAATAGTCAATATACCTCTTGATAATAGTTGACCAATTTAGTCAGGATTGTATACTGAGCCCGTTTTTCGCTAAACCATGCTACGATGCGATTGTCCACTAAAAGCCGTTATGCCGTAACCTCGTTGCTCGATCTTGTCATGCACTCCGATCAGGGGCCGGTGTCGCTGGCCGATATCTCGGTGCGCCAGGGGATATCGCTATCCTATCTGGAACAGCTGTTTGCCAAAATGCGCCGCAATAAGTTGGTGGTCAGCACTCGCGGACCCGGCGGCGGCTATAGCCTGGGGAGCACGCCCGAGCAAGTTTGCATTGCCGACGTGATCAATGCCGTCGACGAAGAAATGCAAGTTGCGGATAGGGATGTCGTCAATGGCTCAGCCAGTTACGAGCCCTGTTTGACCGAGCAGCTGTGGGAAGAATTGAGCGCCGAGATCGAAAACTACCTGACCACGATTTCACTCGCCGATATGATGCGAAATGAAGAGGTGCAGGAGCTGTCGCGGGTACATGACATGAGACAACAAGCGTCGAATCTGCAATAACCGAATCATGTCAATCTATCTGGATCACAACGCCACCTCGCCGATGCACCCGGAAGTCATCGACGCGATGTTGCCCTTTCTGCAAAATCCGGTCGGCAATCCATCGAGCCTGCATAGCTATGGTCGCATGGCCCGCTCTGCGGTCGAGTCGGCGCGCGCCGAGGTCGCACAACTGCTGGGTTGCGATGACAGCTCGATAATATTTACCTCGGGCGGCACCGAAGCCAATAATATGCTGTTGAAAGGTTATGTCGACCGTAGCAGCCAGGCTCCGGTGATCAGCAGCGAGATCGAGCACCCGAGCGTACTCGAGCCTCTCAAGCAGCTGCAGTCGGACGGTGTCGAAGTCATCCGGCTCAAGCCGAACGCCGCGGGACAAATAGACCTCGAGGCGGCGCGTCCGATTATCGCAGCCGCGGATCCCCAGTTGCTGTCGGTCATTTATGCGAATAACGAAACCGGTGTTATTCAACCGCTGCCGGCGCTGGCGGCGATGGTCGATCGCGATTCCTGCCTGGTGCACAGCGATGCTACCCAGGCAGTTGGTAAGCTTCCGCTCGACTTGTCGCAACTCGACCTCGATGCGATCAGTTTTTCGGCGCATAAACTGCGCGGCCCCCAGGGTGTGGGTGCACTGGTGATCAACCGCAAACCGAGGCAGCGGCTGATTAGCGGCGGCGAGCAGGAACACAAGCTTCGCGGCGGTACCGAGAACGTCGCCGGCATCGTCGGCCTGGGCAAGGCCGCGGCGCTAGCGCGCATGGAAATGGAATTTAAGCAGCAGCATTTATCGCGACTGAGAGATGCCTTCGAGTCCCGGCTTGCAAATATTCCCGGCAGCGTAGTGTTCGGGCAGCAGGCGCCGCGATTGCCCAATACCACGTATTTTGCAATTCCCTATTACCACGGTGAAACCCTGTTGATGGAGCTTGACCGGGCGGGGTTTGCCCTGGCCAGCGGCTCGGCCTGCCATAGTGCGGTAACCGAGCCCAGCCATGTACTGAAAGCGATGGGGGTCGAAGACAATCTGGCGCTGAACGCGATCAGGCTGAGTATCGGTATGGATAATAGCTTGCAGGATATCGAACAACTGGCAACAAAACTTCAGGCACTGGTAGACAACTTGCCAGCGGTAATCCGCCAGGCGGCGGTATAGAGAGACACAAATGGCCATTCATCTTAGCGATCTGGCTGCATCCCGGGTGCAGCACTTTCTTGAAAACCGGGGCAAGGGCATCGGCTTGCGGCTCGGTGTGAAAACGACGGGCTGTTCGGGGCTCGCCTATGTCATCGAATTTGTCGACGAATTGCGGGAAGGCGATGAAGTTTTCGAATCCAAAGGCGTTAAGATTGTGGTGGATCCGAAAAGCCTGGTATTTCTGGACGGGACCGAGGTCGACTTTGCCAAGGTCGGTCTGAACGAAGGGTTTCAGTTCAAAAATCCCAACGCCAAGGATGCCTGTGGCTGCGGTGAAAGCTTTACCGTCTGATACTAAAAAAAATAACCATGCAGTCCCCCGAGCTTAACCAAAACTATTTCGAGCTATTTGGTTTGAATCCCGTGTTCGATATCGATTGCGTCGCATTACATGCGCAACAGCAGCGTTTACAGGCTGTCTATCACCCCGACCGCCACGTGGACGCCGACGATCAGAAGCGGCGTCTTTCGGTGCAAATGGCGTCCTGGGTCAACCAGGCTTATGAAACCCTGCGTGATCCGGTTAAGCGTTCGCGTTATCTGCTCGAAATCAATGGTGTCAGCCTGCCTGACGATTCGGCGACTACTTCCGATGCCGCTTTTTTAATGGAGCAGATCGATTTGCGGGAAGCGGTCGACGCTTGTCGCCATGGCGATAACGGGCTTGAGCGAAGTCAAGATATCGAGGCCAGGCTGGAGCAGCGCGCAGACCAATTGGCGCAAGATTTTGTCGAACATTTTTCCGCGCAACGGCACGAAGCAGCTATCGACAGCTGCCGTAAGATGCAGTTTGTCCAGCGTATCCAGCAACAGTTAGCGGAACTTCAATTTGAGCTGGAAGAGACCTGATGGCGCTACTGCAAATTTCCGAGCCCGGTGAATCGAACGCACCTCACCAGCATCGCCTGGCCGTCGGTATCGACCTCGGCACCACCAATTCGTTGGTCGCGACGCTACGCAGCGGTGAAGCGGTTTGTTTGCCCGATGAACAGGGGTGCAGCCTGCTGCCTTCGGTGGTTCATTTCGACGGCAGGCAAGCGCTGGTCGGCTACGAGGCGCAGGTGCTGCTAAGCAGCGACCCTTTAAACACGATCGCATCGGTCAAACGTTTAATGGGCAGGGGACGGGACGATGTGAAACGCCTGGGTGAAGTCATGCCGCATGAATTCGTCAGCGCCGAAGACAGCGCGGCGCTCCGAATTCGAACGGCAGGCGGCGATTACAGCGCGGTTGAAATTTCGAGCGAAATATTAAAAGAATTGGCGCGCCGGGCCGAGCAAAGCCTCGGCAGCGATCTGGCCGGCGTGGTCATCACCGTTCCCGCCTATTTCGACGATGCCCAGCGTCAGGCCACACGAGATGCCGCCAGGCTAGCCGGGGTAAATCTGTTTCGGTTATTGAACGAACCCACCGCGGCGGCCGTCGCCTACGGTCTCGATCGGGACGCCGACGGTTTGATTGCGGTCTATGATTTTGGCGGCGGCACCTTCGATATTTCCATTTTGCGGCTCAACAAAGGCGTATTCGAGGTGCTTGCGACCGGCGGCGATTCATCGCTGGGCGGCGACGACATGGATCATGCACTGGGCGAGTGGATCATCGAGCAGGCCGGTTTCACCGATATCGATGCGCTGCTGGCGCGCAGGATTTTGTCCGCTGCCCGCAGCGCCAAGGAGCAATTGAGTAGCGCCGGATCGACCACTATTCGGATTGAAGCGCCGCAGCCGTGGCAAACTGAGATCAAGCGCGAGCAGTTTGAGGCCCTTATCGAACCACTAGTCAAAAAAACGCTGTCAGCCTGTCGGCGGGCGGTGCGCGATGCCGGGGTCGCCAAGCAAGAGGTTGCTGAAGTCGTCATGGTAGGGGGTTCGACCAGGGTGCCGCTGGTACAAACGATGGTGGGGGACTACTTCGGACGCGAACCGATGAATAAGCTCGATCCCGATCAGGTAGTTGCGCTCGGCGCCGCGATCCAGGCGGATATCCTGGCCGGTAATAAACCAGATAACGAGATGCTACTGCTCGACGTTTTACCACTGTCGCTAGGGATCGAGACCATGGGGGGTTTGAGTGAAAAAATTATTGACCGTAATAGCGCAATTCCGGTAGCCAAGGCGCAGGAATTCACCACTTTCAAGGACGGTCAGAGCGCGATGTCGATTCATGTGGTGCAGGGTGAACGCGAGCTGGTTTCGGACTGTCGTTCATTGGCGCGCTTCGAATTACGAGGCTTTCCACCAATGGTGGCGGGTGCGGCCAGGATCCGCGTCACCTACCAGGTCGACGCCGATGGCTTGCTGTCGGTAAGTGCGCAGGAAACGACCAGCGGCGTCACGGCGGATATTGTCGTCAAGCCATCCTATGGTCTGACCGATACCGAAATCGAATCGATGCTGCGTGCCTCGATGGAACATGCGCGCGAGGATATCGAACTGCGTATGCTCAAAGAGCAGCAGGTGGAGGCCCGCCGGGTAATCGAAGCAATCGACGCGGCACTGGCCCAGGACGGCTCGGTGCTGTTGGATGAGAACGAACTATCGCAGATTCAGCTAAAGCGCGACGAGTTGCAAGCGGCAGTCGGCTCCGGTTCTACCGAAGAGTTGAAGAATTTAATCAAAGCCGTCGAAGACGTGAGTGAAACCTATGTCGCTCGACGCATGAATGCAAGCGTGCAACAGGCGCTTACCGGCAAACAAATTGACGAGGTTGATGTTTGATGACCAAGATTACGGTGCTACCGCATGATGAAATATGTCCCGAGGGAGCGCATTTCGAAGTCGAACCGGGTATCAGCCTGTGTGACGCGATGTTGGGAAATCACATCGATATCGAACACGCCTGCGAAAAATCCTGCGCTTGCACCACCTGCCATGTTTATGTGCGCGAGGGATTTGATTCGCTGCCAGAGTCGAGCGAGGATGAAGACGATTATCTCGATAAGGCCTGGGGCTTGGATATGGATTCCCGACTGAGCTGTCAGGCGATCGTCGGCGATGACGATCTTACGATCGAAATTCCAAAATATACCATCAATATGGTGTCTGAAAATCATTAGGAGAGAGCGATGAGTCTTAAATGGACCGATACGCTCGATATTGCAATCGAGCTGGCGGAATTACATAGCGACGTAGATCCACAATATGTGCGTTTTACCGATTTGCACGGCTGGGTTTGCGCACTCGATGAATTCGAAGACGATCCCAACCATTCCAACGAAAAAATACTGGAAGCGATTCAAATGGCCTGGATTGACGAAGCGGATTAACCCCTGTAGTTCGCAGTCAATAATTTGACAGGAAATCGTCGAATTTCCGACACTTTTATTGTTCAAAATCAAACACTTTCAGAGCCAACTTAAGGCTGTTTAAACATTTTTGCCTGTAAAGGCGAAAAAAATATCAAGTCGCTGCGTTGCCAACAAAGTTTCGGCTTGGCAAAGAGTTGGGGGCCATACTTAAAGTAATTTCTACGATCACTTGTGTGAACTCGGTCACAGTTTGCTTGCAATCGTTTCCCGTTTCGGTAAATTGAACTTCACAACCCACTTGCCTAAAAGCTGGGAAACGCCCTGAAAATAAGACGTTTTAGCGTCGCGGGCATTGAAATAATAGCCAAATTCCTGAATGCAAAATTCAGGCACGAAGACATTCATATCTGGAGTGACAACATGCGCAATGTAGCATATATCAATGAAGTTCCGCCTGAACAGCAGGCTTACGCCGATCAATCACAGTTAAAAACCTTTTACGACGCCAAAAATAAAATAGGCTGGTTCCTGATGAAGGGAGCGCCGCGGCCTTCTTTTACGTTGAGATTGCTGGATGACATATCCGACTACCTGGAAAGCGTAAAACAAGAAATGCAGGAAAGTAACGGCGAGAAATATGACTATTTGGTGGTCGGCTCCGATGTCGACGGCATGTTCAACCTCGGCGGCGATCTGGAGTTGTTTAAAAAATACATCGAGGCGGGCGACCGCCAAGGACTGCTCGACTACGCTATTAAATGTATCGATATCCTGTATCAGAACATGTTCCACTATAACCTCGATCTGACGACCATATCATTGATTCAAGGCGATGCACTCGGCGGCGGTTTTGAAGCGGCGCTGTCCAGCAACGTAATCATCGCCGAAAGAGGTGCGAAAATGGGATTGCCGGAAGTGCTTTTTAACCTGTTTCCGGGGATGGGCGCCTATTCCTTGTTATCGCGCAAGATCGGTTTTGCGGCGGCCGAAAAAATGATTCTCAGCGGAAACTTGTTCTCTGCCGAACAGCTTTACGAAATGGGAGTGATCGACATTCTTGCGGAAAAAGGCGAAGGCGAAGTCGCCGTCTATCGCTATATCAAGAATACGGCTAGATCCAGCAACACCTACAAATCAATGCAGAAACTCAAAGATATATGCAACCAGGTCAGCTACCAGGAACTAGCCGATATTGCTACCGTGTGGGCTGACGCCGCA
Source organism: Olavius algarvensis Gamma 3 endosymbiont (assembly GCA_001735895.1). Lineage (GTDB taxonomy): Bacteria > Pseudomonadota > Gammaproteobacteria. The sequence continues at coordinate 1,263,991 of DS021198.1, forward strand.
CTACAGTTGGCACCGAAAGATTTGCGCATGATGGAAAGGCTGGTGCGCCGTCAGAATAATCGGGTAGAAGAAGGATATTAATGAAACCTTACCAGCCCGCCGATCTCGGTGTTTTGCGTCGCGCGGTCGTCGTAAAAACGCTGTGGCGGGCTAATGGTCGGTCGTCTTACCCGGAAGTGCTTCGTGTTCAACCGTTACTGCACTGACAAGTGCAGTAACGGTTTTGTTAAATACCGTTTCAACTTGCTGGCACATCAAATCAATTTTTTCGCTACCCATGTCATAAGGTTTTAGCGCTTCGCCCTCGATACAGACTTCCTCCAGCCGGTTGGCGCCGAGCTCGATCGCCGATCCTTTTAACGCATGTAGATTTTCCCGGTATTCGAGATAATCGTCATACATCGCCTTCTTGATATTCAATATGTGCTGCGCGCCTTCGCGCTCGAAGTTTTTAAGTAAGAGTTTCAGGAAATCGGGTTCGCCGCCGAGAATATCCAGTTCCTGCAGTACCGCATTGCCATACCAGTCGGATTCAACAAAGCTACTGGCTAGTTGGCGCCTGGGTTCGCTCGCGATCTGCTTGCCGGCCTTCGCCTTACGGATGTTCTTGGAAAGCGAGGCGATACATTCGAGCAGTCCCCGGGCATCGATCGGTTTTGTCAGGAAACGGTTGGCGCCTGCGCTTAAGGACGCTTCCCTGGCTTCCGGAGTGGCGTCCGCGGTCAACATAATTACCGGTAGCTGGTTACTGGTATCCATGAAACGCAGGGTCTTGACAACCTCGACCCCGGAAATCTCGGGCATATTCATATCCAGGATCAGCATATCGATCTGGTCGAGTTCATCGCAGAGTATGTCGAGCGTTTTTTCGCCGTTACTGGTGATTCGAACGTTATGGCCCGCATTGTGTAAAATGCCTTCGATAACCTGCTGGTTCACCCGATTATCTTCTGCGACGAGTATGTTCAGATTAGAAACCCCGGCCTGTTTGGTATAGTGCTCCGCCATGGTGACGATCTTGCTATCGTTCAGGCTGACGCTTTGAGCCGCGTGCAGGGCATTGAATAACAGGCGTTTTTCTGCGGGATTGGCAATGGTCGAAATGTAGTAGAAGTTCGACTTGTTGGCGTCGATCATGGTGTCGGACGAATTGATCAGCACCAGCGAATTATCTTCCAGTAAACCTTCCGCTTTAACCATTTGAGCAAACTTCACCGCGTCGAGATCCACCAGACAGGCCTGATCCACGACAATGGTCTCGTAAGGAAGTTCTTCATCGTTGGCTCGGATCAACTGTGACAGCGCGCGGCTCGGCGTTCTGACCCAATCGAAATCTACCTGCCAGGATTTCAACGCAGGCCTGACGATATTGACGGTTTCTTCGCTCGCGAGTAAGAGGATGTGGTTTTCCGAAATACTGGTCTGCGGATTGCTGCTCGCCAGGAAGGGAATCTCAAACCAGAATGTGGTGCCTTTATCGAGTTCGCTGACAACGCCTATTTCCCCGTCCATCAACTCGACCAGTTCTTTGGAAATCGTGGTGCCTAGTCCGGTGCCGCCAAAGGAGCGGTTGGTAATTGTATCGGCTTGTGTAAAATTATCGAAAATTCGGTCGATCGACTCGGGGTCGATACCGATCCCGCTGTCGCTGATATCAAATCGAATCCGGGGCATCGATTCGGTTCCACCGACAGTCCTAACCGACAGGATAACAGTCCCTTTTTCCGTGAACTTAATCGCGTTGTTGACCAGATTGATCAGCACTTGCCGCAAATGTTGCTGGTCACCCTTCAGTTCAAACGCGGTATCCGGATCGAAGGTACAAGACAGGGTTAAATTCTTTTTTTCCGCCATCGGGGTAAGCATGTAAATTACCGAATTGACCAGGCCGTGCATATCAAAATCCTTGGACTCGATTAGTATCTTGCCGGCTTCTATCTTGGCGATATCCAGTACGTTTTCGATCAGATCGAGCAATGTATTCGCCGAACTGTACATGGTATTGACCAATTCCCTTTGTTCGTAATTCAGTTTGGTTTCCCGCAACAAATCACCCACCCCGATAACGCCGTTCAACGGCGTCCGGAGTTCATGCGACATGTTCGCGAGAAACCGGCTTTTCGCCGCGTTTGCCTGCTTTGCCGAATCGATCGCAACATGTAGTTGCTTGATCAGAAATGCTGCGTAGATCGGCAATAGGACGAGTAACAAAAATAATCCTAAGGCAAACGAGCGGTGTTCCTGCCAGTAACTGCCCCAGATGACTGCAGCCAGGAAGCCCGTTGTTGCTATGGCCTGGGAAATGAACAGGTAACGCGTGCCGTATCTGAAACCGTTACCCAGGATAACCCAGGGATAAAGCACGAATAATATGACACTGTCACCGCCGGCGAAGTACATCACGACAGACAGCGAAATCATATCTAGGGCAGCGCCGATAACCCGTCGAAGCGGCGATGCTACTGGATAAACCAGGATCGCCAGAAAAATCGCCAGTGCACCGCTATAGTAAAATATAGTCATCATGCTTGGCAGCGAGCGAATCACCTCGGCAAAGCGTTCTTCGGCGCCCCAGGGCAGGCAAAAATACCCCACCAACAAGACACCGATGGCGAGCCTGAGTTTTGCCTGTGCGGGTTCCGTATCGTCGGTTCGTGCCAAGCGACGATTCAGTTTCGCGAGCGAGCCGCGTCGTTTTTCCTTTTCAGAATTTTCCATAGATGTGATAGCTGAGTCGGCAATTAGCCGTCGCTGAAAGTTTTATGGATATTGGTAATGTTTTCTAGGCGTTCAAAAAAGGCTTCTATGCAGATAGGATCAAACTGGGTGCCGGCGTGTTTGTGCAAATAGTCCTGGGCATCCTTGGCCGCCCAGGCACGTTTATAAGGTCTGGTCGAGACCAGTGCATCAAACACATCGGCAACCGCGACAATGCGCGCCACCAGCGGGATATCCTTGCCGGAAAGGCCGTTGGGATAACCGTTGCCATCGAAGCGTTCGTGATGATTGAGCGCGATAATCGAGCCGGTCTGGATATACCGCGACTGACTATTGGACAGGATCGAATGACCGATGATCGTGTGCTGTTGCATGGTCAGCCATTCCTGTTGATCGAACTTGCCGGGTTTCAGTAGGATATTATCCTGAATTCCTATCTTGCCGATATCGTGCATCGGCGCCGCGTATTCGATTTCGTCGCATTCTCTTTCCGACAATCCCAGGGCTTCCGAGATTTCTCGCGAGTACTTGGCCATGCGCACGACATGGTTGCCGGTCACTTCATCGCGGTATTCGCCCGCCTTGCCTAGCCGCAACAGAGTTTCGTGTTCGCGTGAGACAATTTGCTGGGTCGCGACTTCGACCTGACGCGCCAGCCAGTCCGCCCGATCCTGGATTATCGACTGTTGTTCATGCAGTTTTAACAGATTGCGGCAGCTGGTGCGGCATTCGATCTGATCAATGGGGCGAGTCAGGAAAGCGGTTGCGCCGGCTTCCAGCGCGTCATAGCGAACCGATTTTTCGCTAACCACGGTTATCATCATAATGGGAATATCCTGGCAGGCGGGTTTGGCGCGAATCTGCTTGATCAATTCGACACCATTAATATCCGGCATGCGATAATCGGTGATGATTAAATCGGGGTGATTGTGATTTAGCCACTGCAGCGCCGCCAACGGGTTGTCGAAGGAATCGACGCTGACGCCTTCTTCGGCCTGTTGGATTATTTTGGCGAGGATCGTACGTCCGGTCGACTCATCGTCGACGATCAATACCTTACGCTGGCGCCGGAGGATGCTCAGGCGACGCGCGTTTTCGTATGGCGCGATATTTGAATCCTTTGGGATATCGGTTTTTTTATCTGTGCTCGAGATCAATTATTTCACCCCACATTGATTCTGGCAGAACCCGACATATTAGCAAAATCAATAACTTATGTCACTTATTTCAACTTATTATTGGCGCTGAGTAATACTAACGAATTTTCATAAAAAAACAAACTAATACAATATAATCAAGTTTTTACGGCAACACTCTAACGGTTTAGATGAAATATCGGCTATATCTGTGAATGTGTCACTTTCAGGCCTACTTATAGCACACCTGTGCAGCGGTCGCTGATTCCGGTTTTTTTAATGCTCCTGGCATTTCTGCCGCTCGAATCTTTTGCGGGGCGGTATATCGAGCTTAAAACCGCGACGGCCACCTACCGGGTCGAACTTGCGCAAACCCCTGCGGCACGCCGCCGGGGATTAATGATGCGTAATCACCTCGATCGGTCAAGTGGAATGCTGCTGGTTTACCAGCAGGTGGACGACCACCGCATCTGGATGAAAAACATGCTGATACCCATACGTGTTTACTGGATCGATAGTGACGCCAGGGTGGTTGGCACACGCCGACTGGAGCCCTGGCTCGAGGCTCCCTGTCCGGTTTATTCGGTTGCCGGGTCGTCACTTTACGTGCTCGAACTAAGCGATCATGAACACGATCTAAAACCGGGCGACAGGATAGAAGGTCTTAGCGACCTGTAGTTACGGGCCGACGTCCATTCAACCACAGCCAGCCATGCGCGCACAGGGCCGCTGCGATCAGCGGCACTACCGCATAGTTAACCAGTTGCCAGCCGAGCGTATGCAGCAAGGCGCCGGCGCTGAATGAGGCGCAGGCCGCAGCCGTAAATACCACAAAGTCGTTGAGGGCCTGGGATTTGGCGCTTTCTTCGGGGCTATAGGCTTCGGTTAGCAGGCTGGTGCCGCCGATAAACATGAAGTTCCAGCCCACGCCGAGCAATAGTAGCGCCGACCAGAAATGCCAAACCGTGCTGCCGCTGAAATTTAACAAAATGCAAACCAGCATCAAGCCGGATCCGCATAGAATGATACGGGCGGTACCGAAGCGGTTTATCAAATGTCCGGTAAAAAATGACGGCACGAACATACCGAGCACATGCCACTGAATGACAAAAGCGACATCGCTGAATTGGTGGTGCTGGTGGGTCATTTCGAGCGGGGTTGCCGTCATCAGCAAGACCATGACGGCGTATCCGATCGCGGCGCTGGCTACCGCAACGATAAATTTTGGCTGACTGGCGATCTGCATCATCGAGCGGGTGTTTTGCCTGAAATCGTGTGCCGCGGGTCTGGGTAGCTTCATGCATAAAAAGTTAATGCCGTTGAAAAGATATAAAACGACTACCGAAACAAAAATACCGAGATAGGTAACGGCAAACACATCCTTGCTGAGATTCGCCAGATTAGGCCCGATGACGGCCGCCAGCACGCCGCCGGCAAGCACATAACTGATCGCGGTATTTTTTCTTTCCGCCGGTGAAACCTCGGTGGCGGCGAAACGAAAGTAATTTCCAAAGCCGGTATAAATGCCGGTGCCGATCGTGCCGATGCAGAAAAGTGAGAACGATTCCAGGTAAATACCGACTATCCCGCAGCCGCCGCCGATCAAACCGATCGCTGTCGCCAGCAAAAACCCGAGTTTACGGCCGATTTTACCCATCAGCATCGATGCCGGAATCGTAGTTAGCATGACGGCGACAAACTGCAACGCGAGTGGCAGCGTCGCCAGCGCCTTGTTGGTAGCGAGATGGCTGCCAATGATCGCGGCCGAAGTCACCATCAGCGAATTCACCGACATCATTAGCGCCTGCGCCAACGCCAGCAGTAGGACGTTTCGATTCACAAAATGAACCAGAGGGTTGTTGGAATGACCAGGACGCTGACCAGATTACCGATCAGCACGATTGACGCGACTCGATGCGGCTCCTGGTTATAGATCTCGGCAACCATAAAATTCAAAATTGCCGGTGGCAGTACGCTAAATAATATCAGCAACGAGCCCTGGGATTCGTTCAAGGGTAGTAGATGAAGCATAACCAGCGCTATCAGCAAGCCGCTGAGCGGGCACAGAAATGACCCGACCAGGCTGATTTGCCAGTCGCGAAAATCGATAGCCAGCATACGCACTCCGAGTGAAAACAGCATCAACGGAATCGCAATCAATCCCAGCATGTGGATAGGCTGGCGCAGGGTTTCGGGAATCTCCACCCCTAAAACGGAGGCGGCGATTCCCAGAACGGTCGCTACGATCATCGGATTGGAGACTACCGTTCTAGGCGACCAGTGCTGGGTGATCAATTGTTGCCCGATCAGAAAGTGGCAAAAATTCGATATCGCAAACAGCAGTATCGCGGCCGGCATCATGGCCTCGCCAAAGGTGAGCGCCGTCAGCGGCAATCCCATGTTGCCGCAGTTGTTGAACATCATCGGCGGCACCAGCGTTTTCCACTGGTAACCCAGCAGCTTGGCCACCGGCCAGGCGATGATGCCGGAGCCGAGTATGACCAAGAGGCATCCCAGCGATAGATAAATATAATCGGCCAGCGCGTAATTGCTGCTCGACATGTAGTCAAAGATCAATGCCGGTACAAAAATATCCATGTTGAGACGGTTACCGGAGGACATATCGGTTGCGTGCCGATAGCGGGCGTATAGATAACCGATCGCGACGATGCTGAAAACCGGGAAGATAATCGCGAGGATGCGATAGATTAAATCCGCCTGTGTCATGTAGCGGCCGGCCCTAGAAGTGGAGCGTCAAATCCTTGTGAATAGCGAGGCAGCTGGCAATCGATTCGGCTTGATCTGAGGTCAGTCGCTCCTGCATACGCATGCCGATGGTGCTGGCGACCGCCCGGTCATAGGCTTCGAGATCAGCGGCGAGTTCATCGCTGGCCCGCTGGCGCCAATCGATTTCGGCTTGCAGAATTTCGGCACCGAGTTTTAACTGATCCAGTGCCTTGTCCTTATCCGCAGAGCTACCGCGCAGGGCGCGTTTCGCCCGCGACAGTTTGGATTTGATGCGATGCGTTTCGGTCAGTTTGTCGATTTCGAGTTCCAGCGGCTTGATGGCCTCGAGGCCGTCCTCAGCAGACTGGTTTCGTACCAATTCCTGGAGCGAGTCGAATGCGCTTTGCAGCGCACTGAGCTGCTCGGTTTCGGCAATCATGTTGCGCATCGTAACAATCATGCCATAACTTTCATCGACGTTTTGTCGATATTGCCGACGGGCCCTGGTTTCAGCCTTGGCCAAAGTTTCAAATTCGGTGCGCGCGCTTTCCCAGCGATCGGGAATATTTGCCAGCAGCGCCTCGCTTTCGGCCTTCAGCCCGGCGATGCTGGCTAAAATTCGCTCGATGCGCTTCTCATCCACAGGCTCGTCGAAGGCGATACGTTGGCGTGTCTGATCGAGGTCTTCGATTTTGCGCAACAGTTTGCGCGCTTCTCTTTGTATGCGCCGAACTTCGATGTGAAGCGGCCGGTATCCGGGCGAATAGTCTGCGAGCGCTTGTTCCGCGCCCCGAATTTCATCGATCATGGCAAAGGAGATGGCCGCCTGCCGGTAGCTTTGATTCAGGCGCTCCTGATACTCATCCGGCAGATAAGCCAGATTGGCGGTGCCGATTCTTTCGATGCTCGCTTCGATGGTTCCCCGATTGAGGTCGTAATCGGCAAACAGGTAATCCTCCAGGCATTCCTGTAACCTGGGGTTACTCGGCGGTGGCGCGGTTTCGGAAATCAGATGAGTCTTGTTCGGCAGGTAGTTGACCAGACCCGGAAAGGCGCCGGCGATTGCCAACCCCGCTAGCTGCAGCACGATAAAGGCCGCCGCGCCCTTGTAAATCTGCAGGGTACGCACGTCTTTAGGCGCGACACCGCGTAAATAAAACAAGGAGAATCCAAAGGGTGGCGTCAGAAACGAGGTCTGTATGTTCATCCCCACCATAACGCCAAACCAGACCGCGGTAACATTCGCGCCCGGGTCCGCCAGCAGAATCGGGGCGACGATCGGCACCACGACCACGGCGATTTCAAGAAAGTCGAGGAAGAAACCGAGGAAAAAGATCACCGCCATGACGACGATAAACTGAGTCCAGAATCCACCGGGCAGCGAGGTTAAATGTTCCTTGACCAGTTCTTCTCCGCCGAATCCGCGGAACGCGGAGGTCAGCATGGCGGCGCCGAGCAGTATGATAAACACCATGGAGGTGGTCTTGGCGGTATCCATCATCACTCCGCGCAGGGTGTCATCGATTTTAAAGGCGCGCCAGGTGGCCCAGCCGATCGAAACCAATAGGACCAGCGCAGCGATTGCAGCGAGCGCGATACCGAAGGCGTCATAACCGGTTTGTATATTCTTGATGTTGAGTTCGAACAGGTTTAACAGGACGACCATCGCAAATACCGCGCCGATAGCCAGGGCCGCCGGGTAATATGCGCTCTTTTTACCCTCCATAAGACGATAGCTACCCATCATCATGGCGCCGATAGCGCCGATGGCGCCGGCCTGATTTACCGTCGCCACGCCGAGGATTATCGAACCCAGCACGATAAAAATCAGCGTCAGCGGCGGCACCAGCGCCAGCAACACGCGAAGGATAAACTTGTGATCGTATTTCCCCTCAAACGGCACGGGTGGCGCATTGGCAGGTTTGATCAGGGCCGATACCAGAATGTAGAGCATATAAAGCCCCACCAGAATCATACCCGGCACAAAAGCGCCCATGAACATGTCGCCGGCGCTTGCGGTGACCACATCGAAATCGCCCGGCATCGAAAATTCCCCGGTGGCTTCCTTATATTCGGCCTTACGGGTTGTCGCCGCCTGATCCGCCGCGCTCGACAACTGGTCGGCGAGGATGATTAATACGATCGACGGCGGGATAATCTGACCGAGGGTGCCGGAGGCGCAGATGGTGCCGCAGGCAAGCGATTTCGAGTAATTGTTGCGCAGCATCGCCGGCAGCGAAATCAAACCCATGGCGATCACCGTAGCGCCGACAATACCGGTGGTGGCGGCTAGCAGGGCGCCGACAAACACCACCGAAATGCCGAGCCCGCCGGGAATAGGGCCGAACAGTTGCGCCATCGCCACCAGCAGATCCTCGGCGATACGCGAGCGTTGCAGCATAATGCCCATGAAGATGAACAGTGGGATTGCGATTAGCGTATCGCGTTCCACCACCCAATATAGACTTCGATAATTGGTTACCCCGGCGCTAAGCCACTGATTGGGACCGCCGAGCACGAAATAGGCATCGACGTTACCCTCGAAAATCCAACCGCAAAAAGCGGCAATCGCGATCGTGGCAATCGCCGAGCCGGGTAGGGCAAACGCCACCGGATAGCCCGAAGTCAGGGCGAAAACCATGATGGCGACTAGCAGGACCAGGAAGTAGAGTTCCATAGCTAGCGAGCACCGCCGGTAGTGACGTTTTTATCTCCGGAGATCAGCTGATTATAAGTCAGCTGTGCTTCGCTGCTAGCACCGCGTTTTTGCAGCTGATCGATATTGAACAGCAGGTAGCTGACAAATTGAATCAGCATTGTCACCGCGAAAATAATCAGGAAGGCGGCCATGATGTATTTGACGTACATGCCGTAGCCGCTTTGCGATACCTCGAAACTGAGCAAAGGACTGTTGATGCTATTGCCGCGCCCGCCCATGCCCTGCATCAGTATGACCCAGCAAATCGGCATCCCGAGCAGGACGCAGCCGATACTATCGAACAAGGCTTTCTTGCGGCGCTTGAATCCGGCATAGAGCACGTCGACCCGCACGTGCCCTTCTTCCACCAGTGTTTGCGAACTCGCAAACAAGAACAGTCCGGCGTACCAGAAACGCACCACGTCCCCCATATAGGCTTGTTCGTAAGAAAACACGAAGCGGGTTATGACGATCAGAAATTCCGCCAGAACGCACATCAGCGCAAGCCAGGAGAAGCTGATGTTGCGGAACCTGGCAGCCATGAAAAGCGAAATGAAAATCAACGGGTAGTGGACATAGGTACCCCGAAAAATAGGACGCCCTAGCTGCTGGGTCAACCATTCGCCGACTATGGGCTCGAGGAAGTTTTCAACCCGAAGGAAAGATATCAGCATATCGATCGAGCCGACTAGCGTAACCGACCAGAAGGCGACGCGGACGATATAGGCTGAAAGCCGCGCGAAACGGATACTGTCCGCTTGTAGGCTTCGTGTTTTGGTCTTGATCGCGTAAGCGATACCGCCGGCGAGCGCCAGCAGGTAAATGATGAGTTGGATCCAGCCCTGACCGATCTTCGCCGGATCGATTTCGGTTACCTCGAGCCCAAACCAGCCGTAATGCAGCGCCAGCGCATAGGTCCCCGGCATTTCCTGCCAGAATACGAGATAATTATTGAGCAGGTACAAAAACACCGCCGTTACCATGCTGTACGCGAATGCGCGCGATATCAAGGGTATAGGCAGGTGTTGTTTCATGCTACGGCTAACGACGGGCGAAAGAAAACGGAGCCCGAAGACTCCGTTTTGGTTTCACGACTGAACTAGCTCTACAGCCCGAGTACGCGGTTGCGTTGCGCCACGTAAGCCTGATCGGAGATCTTGGCCCAGGCGCCAACTTCGTTGCGCGACTTGAGGAAGCTTTGGTGAACTTTCTTCGCCAATGCGCTGTGTTGTTCCACTTCGTCGAACACTTCCGCGGCGGCGTCGCCAAAGCTGTCATAAATGTCATCGCTGAAGTTT
>DS021198.1:1275971-1301473 GCA_001735895.1 Olavius algarvensis Gamma 3 endosymbiont
AGTTTGACACCCTGATCGGAAATCAGTTTCGCCAGCGAGGCGCCGTTTTTGGCGTTGTACTCCGACATCATGATCGAATTTTCGACCTCGGCCGCGGCCGCGATGATGGCCTGGTCGGACTTGGTCAAGCCGTCCCAGAATTTCTTGTTGATGCCGAGTGACAATTGCGCCGCCGGCTCGTGCATGCCCGGATAGTAGTAGTACTTGGCGGCTTCATAAAACTTCATGAAACTATCGTTCCAGGGGCCGACCCATTCGGTGGCGTCGATCGCACCGGAAACCAGGTTTTCGTAAATTTGGCCACCCGGCAGCGATACCGGCGAAGCGCCCAGCTTGGCGATGACGTCGCCACCGAGGCCCGGCATGCGCATTTTCAGACCTTTGAAGTCGGAGGCGCTGCGCATTTCCTTGCGGAACCAACCGCCCATCTGGACGCCGGTGTTACCGCAGGGTAGGCATTTCAGGCCATAGCCGCCGGCGAGTTCATCCCATAGTGCCTGACCACCGCCCCACTGTATCCAGGCGTTGATTTCGGTGTAAGTCATGCCGAACGGAACCGCGGTAAAGTAAGCCCAGCCGGGATGTTTGCCTTTCCAGTAGTAATCGGCCGCGTGATACATTTGAGCGTTGCCTGAAGCCACTTCGTCGAACGAGTCGAATGCTTTTACGCGTTCGCCAGCGGCAAAATAATTGACCTTGATGCGGCCGTCGGTCATTGCGGTCAGGCGCTCCGCGAAACGCTGGGCGCCGGTGCCGAGGCCGGGGAAGTCGCGCGGCCAGGTGGATACCATGGTGATTTCGATGCGCTTGGCGGCGAGCGCCGGTGCTGAAACCGCAGTGGCTCCGGTTGCTAGGGCGGCGGCAACGCCACCTTTGAGTACATCACGACGTTTCATTGCTGATTCTCTCCGTTACTGGTTTATTGTTTGGTATGTTTTTATAGTTGTCTCGGGGTTTTTATATTTAAGCCCCTCGAATAAGACACCGTCATTCTGGGCTTTCTATCCCAATAATTCAAGTTTTAACGCTAACATGGCGGGTGAGCGAAGCCTCTTTTTGGTGCATTACCAATAAATCCCAGGCGGCCTGAACCTCTGCCTTCACGCTTTCGCAGTCTTCGGTTAAAAGTGTCTCGGGAATGGTAACGGGGTTCAGCACCGAGTCGGGGCGGCCTTTCGGAAACAAGGCGTTGTTGCTGAAGCACAGGTATCCGCGCAGCGGCGCGTTACCGACTAGCAGCCGCAGCGCGGTAAGCTGGTTTTCAAGTTCGAACAATGGATTTTCGAACTTGAAGCTTTTCTGTCCGATAACCTGGGTCCACTCCGAAATTCGCTCCGCACAATAGATGTTGCCGCCATAGGGTTTATAGGTGATTAACAGGATTGCATCGCGAGTCAGCGCGAGTCGATCGATCGTATAAAAACCATCGAGGCCGTCGGCGCAGACCAGGTTGCGGATTTGCGCGCCGCCGATTCGATTCAAGCAACGCCGGGTGCGCCATTCCCGCAAACCTATCGCTATACGGCGGCGGTTGATAATCAGGATTAACATGACCGCAACCGCAATAATCGCGATGACAATAATTTCCGATTTCAGATCCAGCTGATTTAACAGTGCTTTAATGTCCATGACGATGACTAATATTAGTAAGCATCTCAAGATGCCATCGCCAATTGCCTTCGTCAATTGTAAAAATTAAACTGGTTGTCGCAGACCACGGAGCTTGCCACCATGATGACCCCCCAGCTGAGCGTAAAGCAATTATTCGATCGGGAAAGTTGTACCTATACCTATTTGCTTATCGATTCGGACACGGGCGAGGGCGCTATCATTGACGGGGTCCTCGGAACCTTCGAGCGGGATATGCAAATCATCAACGAGCTTGGGGTGGAACTGTTGTATGCGATTGAAACCCATGCGCATGCCGACCACATCACTTCGGCCGGAAAAATTCGCGAGATTACCGGAGCCAAACTGGTTTACGGCGAAATTTCCGGCATCGAAGCGATCGATATCCCACTCAAGGACGGTGACTGCATTCCACTCGGCCACTATGAGATTAAGGCGATTTCGACGCCCGGCCATACCAACGGTTGCACTAGTTATTTCTGTAACGGCATGTTGTTCAGCGGGGATACCCTGTTGATTCGCGGCTGCGGGCGCACCGATTTTCAATTCGGCGACCCCGGGCATCTTTACGACAGTATCACGCAAAAACTGTTTGTACTCAGCGACGATACCATTATATATCCGGGGCATGACTATAACGGCCGTACCACATCGACCATCGGCGAGGAAAAGATCTGGAATCCCCGACTCGGAGGCGCTCGCTCGCGCCAGGAATTTGTCGATTTGATGAACAACCTGAATCTAGACATGCCGAAACGTATCAACGAGGCGGTGCCCGCCAACATGAGCGTCGGTATCGACTTCGACGCCAACCGCTACCTGTTGCGCGACTTCGATATGAACGACTTACATGCGATTTGGCAGGGCCAGCCCGACAATATCCTGGTCATGGATAACCGTACGCCCGAAGAGTTTGCCAAAGGCCATGTGCCTGGCAGTAAGAATATTCCGATGGGCACGGAAAATTCACATGTCGACGAACTCAGGCAGTATCAACAGATTTATCTCTACTGCCGGTCGGGCCGGCGGGCGCAGACATCGACGACGAATCTTAATTTTCAGGGACTCAATCACATCACCTGCATTAGCCATAGCGGCATGCCCGACTGGGAAAAAGCGGGCTATCCGGTCGAGACCTGATTATCGTTCGAATGGGACGATTCCTGATCTGATCCCGGGTATCCGAAGCTTGGAAAGACCGGGAGCCTTGGGGACAGATCTTTAATCTGTCCCCTTCGCAGCGACCGCTCTATCAGACTGTTATTTTAGAAATCACCATATAAGCATGCACGTAATCCATGCCGTGACCTGCCGGACTGTCGCGCACCATGTCACGATAGGTTGCGTAGTAATCCTCGATGATCTGCTGGCGCTCTGCCGGCGAACGCCGGTCGGACAAGCCGTTGAAAAATATGCTCTCGTTCCAGGAGCGTATTGTCGGGATATACGACTCGGCGAAGCGCTCGGCGTCGCCGTGTTCGGCGAAGGCCTCGGCAAACGGGCATTTAACGACTCGGGTTTCGATATGATCAAGACGCAGTCCAGCCCGGTAGACCGCTTCGTCGGGGTCGGTTAGCGGCGCGCTGAATTCCTCCAGCGTGTTGTAATATTGCGGCAGGGTCATGTTTTCATACTCCGCGTGCGTGATGCGGTCCTGCTCGAGAAAAGACCGCCAGATCCGGTTGAAATTGTCGAACATGTTAACGCCACCGGTATTACCCAGATACCGCCCCTGTTCGTCGCAACCGAAATTGATCAACACCAGCTTGCCGCCGGGTTTTAGTTCCGCGGCGCGATGCAACAATATTTGCCGCCAGTCGCTTGCGGCCTGCGCGCGAAACTTTTCCAACTCTTCGCCCGCGGCGCCCACCGCCTGAACGTGGTTCGAGATGTTACAGACCTTGCTGCTCAACCAGTGCATCGCGGTCGCCGAAAAGCCGATGTCGACCGTCGCGTTCGGCAGAATCTGTTTGTAAAAAGTGGTGCCTGAAACCAGCGGATAAACCTGCTCGCTTCGATCGAGGTAGGTCTCGAACGGCCCGAGTCCGTAAACGTTGGCAATCAGCGCGTTGAAATCGTTAGCCGGCTGATCCGAGTAAACGATCGAGATCGGCGTCTGCGGCGCCCGCGCCCGCACGGCCTCGATCGCACTGGCGACCATGGTCAACGAAGTGCCTGCATCGGCCGTACCCATGTCGGAGAGCGTGAAACCGTCGGCGATCGATTCGCTGGACAGGCTGGCGATGGCATCCAGCACCATCGGTGTGGCCGCATCGATAACGTGTTTGGCGCCGATGGTCGCGAGCGAGTAAAGCCCGCCGCCGCTCATGGTGATACCCTCTGAATGCCCCCGAGTAGCCATATTCTCCTCCGCAGGATTATTGCTCGATCAACGTCAGTACCAATTGTGCCATGTTGCGCGCGCCATCTCCCGCGCCAAGGTTTTCGCGTACGCTTTCGAGCCCGGTTGTGACCTGCTCGCGGTAACCGGGGTTTTCCAGCAGTTCGAAAACCTCGGCGCTCACCGCGGCGGGATTAGCCTGCCGTTGCAGGAATTCTCGCACGACCGGGCGATTGGCAACGATATTCACCAACCCGATATACGGGATTGTAATCAAACGTTTCATGATCGCATATGACAATCCCGACATCTTGTAGACGATGCACATCGGCACCCCGAGCAAGCCGATTTCAAGCGTCACCGTACCCGAACAGCTCACGATCGCATCGCAACAGCTGATGACTTCATAGATATCGTCCCGGCAGAGTCTAATGTCGAGCTTCCCTTCGGCGCATTGCCGGGATATCTCTTCGAAATCCAGCGTCGATGCAACCGGCAGCAGGAACCTGATAGCCGGGTCGCGTTGGCGCATCAATTCGGCGCATTCCAACATCAACGGCAGCAGGCGTGAAATTTCACTGCGGCGGCTGCCGGGAAACAATCCGATTACCCTGTCCCTGTCGGCCAGGCCGAACTTCGAACGGAGCGCCGCGACATCCTGGCCGACTTTCACCTTGTCGACCAGCGGATGGCCGACGAAGCTGACCGGAATGCCCGCATTTTCGTAATAGACTTGCTCGAACTTGAAGATCACCGCCATGTGATCGATCAGTCTGCCGATCTTGTGAATACGTTTCGGCCTCCAGGCCCACACCTGGGGACTGATGTAGAACAATACCTTGATGCCGAGCGCGCGCGCATGGCGCGCCATCTTGAGATTGAATTCGGGATAATCCACCAGCACCAGCAGCTCCGGGCGGGTTTGTTCGAGCCGCTGTTTGACGATCGCCATCGCGCGTTTGATATCGCCCCAGTGCCGCAGCACTTCGACCAGGCCGACGACGGCGATGACCGACGAGTCGAAAAAAACCTCGACCCCGGCGCGGCGCATTGCCACGCTACCCATGCCGCTTAAGCGGATCCCGGGTCGCAGGCGTTGCAATTGCTCGACGAATTCGGCGGCGTGGGCATCCCCGGAAGCTTCCCCGGCCAGGATCATGACATGGGCCTGGCTCATCAGGCGCTCAACACGGCCTCGCAAACGGTTTCGATCTGTTGTTCACTCATTTCGGGGAATATCGGCAACGAAAGGCAGCGTTGCGCAGTGGATTCGGTCACCGCCAACACCGGCTGTTGCGTATCCTTGAAGGCTTGCTGTCGATGCAGGGGCACCGGGTAGTAAACAGCGCAGGAAACACCCTTGGCGATAATGGCTTCGCGCGCCGCGTCGCGGGCCTCGCACAGCAACGTATATTGGTGAAATACATGGTCGCGATCGCTGGGGATCACGGGCGTTTCGAAACGGCTGCCGGCAAGCCGTTCGTTGTAGGCCCTGGCAACTTGGAGTCGTTTGCCGTTGTAGGCATCGATGTGTTTGAGCTTGATGCGCAGGATTACGGCCTGGAGTTCGTCGAGCCGGCTGTTAAAGCCGATTACGTCATGATGGTACTGTCGGCTGCTGCCGTGGTTACGCAGCATCTTTACCCGCTCGGCGGTTGCGGCGTCGGTCGTGGTTACCATGCCGCCGTCGCCGTAACAGCCGAGATTCTTGCTCGGGAAAAAACTGAATGCGGCGGCGACGCCCAGGGTGCCGGTGGATTTGCCATGGTAGCGGCTGCCGAAGGATTGCGCGCAATCCTCGATTATCAATAAATCGAATTCGTCGGCCAGCGCCTGGATTTCATCCATGTCGGCGGGTTGTCCGAATAGATGTACCGGCAGTATTGCCCGAGTCTTGTCGGTGATGGCGTCCCTGACCCAGGCGGGATCCAAATTAAAACTATGCGGCTGGATATCGACGAACACCGGCGTGGCCCCGACGTAGCGGATCGCCTCGGCGGTGGCGATAAACGTAAACGCGCTGGTAATCACTTCGTCACCGGGCTCGATCCCGGCCGCGAGTAGGGCAAGATGCAGTGCATCGGTACCGTTGGCGCAGCTAATCGCATGCGGCGCGCCGAGGTAGTCGGCGGCCTCCCCGTCGAAGGCCTGAACGTTGGGGCCGAGGATGAACCGGGTCTCGCCGAGCGCCTGCAGGATCGCGCTGTCGATTTCCGTCTTGAGGGTTTCGTACTGACCCTTCAGGTCTACCATAGGTATATTCATAGTGATTCTTTGGATTTGTGTCGTTATCGCAATCGCCGTTGCCAGCGCTCGTTTTCCGTCTTCGCCGCTCACCAGGGGCCGATTGCCGGTTTTGATGGCATTGATAAAATCGAGCACTTCCAGGTTGAGGGCGTCATTATCCTCGAAACCGAGTTCTTCATGGGTAATATCTTTAAAGCCCTCGGCATTGTCGGTTTCGCCCTTGCGGTTGAGCGCCAGAATCTTTCCCTGAAAATCCGCCGACAGATAGGCGTCTTTCTGGAAGATGCGCAGTTTGCGCTCGCGCTTGCGGCTGATGCGGCTCGCGGTGACATTGGCGACGCAGTGGTTCTCGAACTCGAGGCGCGCATTGGCGATATCGATGGTATCCGACAGCACCGAAATACCGCTGGCGGAGATGCGGGATATCGGGCTGTCGACCAGGTCCAGAATGATATCGATATCGTGGATCATCAAATCGAGGATGACGCTGACGTCGGTGGCGCGGGTCGTAAACGGCGCCAGCCGGGTCGATTCGATAAACTGCGGCTGCTGCAAATGTTCGGTAATACCGAGCATAACGCTATTAAAACGTTCGATATGCCCGACTTGCAGCACCAGGCCTTTGTCGCGGGCCACGTTCACCAGGGTTTGCGCTTCGGTGACCGACTCGCTGATCGGTTTTTCGATCAAACAGTGAATTCCCGCTTCCAGAAACTCGCGACCAATTTTATAATGCAGGCTAGTTGGAACCACCAGGCTGATCGCGTCAACCAACGGGATGACATCGCGATAATCGCTAAACGTCTCGGCACCGTGCTGTTGCGCGATTGCACCAGCGCTTTCGGCATTGGTGTCCACCACGGCAACCAGTTCACAATCGGCGCAGGCGGCATACTTTTCAGCATGCCATTTGCCGAGGTGACCGACGCCAATAACAGCAACCTTGGGTAATTGAGACATAAGTGGCAGGGGTAAATTCAAACGGCGCATTATATATGCATGAAAACCCAATTGCGAAGCTAGCCGGTGTATTTCACCCAACTTCCGGCGCGACCGTCGACCGGTTTGCGATGGCGACGCAGCCCTCGGCTATTAACGGACCGCCGTTGTGGCAGCGCGGCGACTTCGAGTCGGACGATGGCCGGGAATGCCGGTTGGTCGCCGGTATCGATGAAGCCGGGCGCGGCCCGCTGGCGGGTTCGGTGGTCGCCGCCGCGGTAATCCTCGATCCGCGCTTCCCGATTGCGGGATTGACCGATTCCAAGAAATTGTCCGAGAGCCGGCGCATTTCGCTGGAGGCGGAAATCAAACATCAAGCCAGGGCCTGGGCGATAGCCGAAGCCAGTCATGATGAAGTCGATGCGATCAATATCCTGCAAGCCAGCCTGCTGGCCATGAAACGCGCCTTGTTGAGCCTGAAACTGAAACCGCAGCAGGTGCTCGTCGACGGTAACCGGCTGCCCTCGCTCGACGGTTACTCCATGCGCGCCATCGTCAAGGGCGATCTCTCGGAGCCCTGTATATCGGCAGCCTCGATACTAGCCAAGAACTTTCGTGACCGGCAAATGCTCGAGTTGGATCGCCGCTATCCGGAGTACCAGTTCGCCCGTCACAAGGGTTACCCGACCGCGCTGCACCGGGAACTGCTGGCAAAACATGGTGCCTGCACGGTGCATCGCCGCAGTTTCAAACCGGTGCGGGACGTTTTGCATGGCTAATCGTTTCGTTCATCTGCATCTGCATAGCGAGTATTCGCTGCAGGACAGCACGATCCGGCTGAAGCCATTGGTGGAGCAGGCGCGCGCGCGCGGTATGGGCGCGGTGGCGCTCACCGACTCGAACAATATGTTTGCCGTCGTCAAGCACTACAAGGCGGCGACCGCGCTGGGGATTAAGCCGATTTTCGGCGCCGATGTCTGGATCTCCCACCCCGACCGCACCGAACCCTTGAGTCGCCTGGTTTTGTTGTGTCAAAACGACCAGGGTTACCTAAACCTCAAGCGTCTCATTTCCCGTGCCTTCCTGGAAGGGCAGACCGCCGATCGAGCCACCATCGATATCGCCTGGCTGCGCGACGCCAGCGCAGGCCTGATTGCCTTGTCTGCCTGCCTCGAGGGCGATATCGGAATCGCCTTGCGCATGCAAAATACCGAGCTTGCCGAAACCTACTTGCAGCAATGGATCGATGTGTTCGGACAGCGTTTCTTTCTTGAACTGCAGCGCTGCGGGCGCGCCCATGAGGAAACCTACATCTCGCAGGCCGTGACCTGGTCGCGCGCGCGACAAATACCGGTAGTGGCAAGCAACGACGTGCGCTTTATCGATGCCGATGACTTCGAGGCCCATGAAGTACGGGTTTGCATTTGCACCGGTTTTACGCTCGACGATGAACGCCGGCCCAAGCTCTACTCGCCGCGGCAATATCTGCGTTCCGCCGATGAAATGGTCGAGTTGTTCAGCGATATCCCGGAGGCGATCTCGAATTCGGTGGCGATAGCCGAAGCCTGCAATCTGCGCCTGACGCTGGGGGAGGCTTACTTGCCCGAGTACCCGGTGCCCGAAGGCCATACCACGGATAGCTTTTTCCGGCACGTTTCCCAGCAGGGTTTGGAGCGGCGCCTCGATTTTTTACGGCAACAGCTGCCCGCCGGGCGGGAGCTCGAACGCGGGCCCTATGACGAACGCCTGAAAATCGAGCTCGATGTCATTATCGAAATGGGATTTCCCGGGTACTTCCTTATCGTCATGGACTTCATCGAGTGGGCCAAGAACCACCAGATTCCGGTCGGGCCGGGACGGGGCTCGGGCGCCGGTTCACTGGTCGCCTATGCGCTCAATATTACCGATCTGGACCCGCTGGCCTATGAATTGCTATTCGAACGCTTTCTCAATCCCGAGCGCGTGTCGATGCCCGATTTCGATATCGATTTCTGCATGGACCGACGCGACGAAGTCATCGATTACGTAGCCGATCATTATGGCCGGAATCAGGTTTCGCAAATCATTACCTATGGCAGCATGGCGGCCAAAGCCGTCATCCGCGATGTCGGCCGCGTCATGTCGCACCCTTACGGTTTTGTCGACCGCATCGCCAAACTGGTGCCGTTTGAAGTCGGGATGACACTCGACAAGGCGCTGGAACAGGAAGCAGCGCTGCTCGAGTTATATCAGCAGGAAGAGGAAGTCACGATGTTGATCGATATGGCGCGCTCGCTCGAAGGTTTGACGCGCAACGTCGGCAAACACGCGGGTGGAGTGGTGATCGCGCCGAGCGACTTAACCGACTTTACTCCGCTTTACTGCGAAGCGGGTGGTTCGGGGCAGGTATCGCAGTACGACAAGGATGACGTCGAGGCGGTCGGACTGGTCAAGTTCGACTTTCTCGGTTTGCGCACCCTGACGATTATCGATTGGGCGGTGCATGCGATCAATGCCGGCCGTGCCGAAGACAAACTCGAGATCGAGCGTATCCCGCTAGATGACGCCGATACCTTCAAACTGCTGCAGGCCTATCAGACCACCGCCGTGTTTCAGCTCGAATCGCGCGGCATGAAAGACTTGATCCGGCGCCTGCAACCCGACAGCTTCGAGGACATCATCGCGTTGGTGGCTTTGTTCCGGCCCGGTCCGCTACAGTCCGGCATGGTCGACGACTTTATCGATCGCAAACACGGACGCGCCCGGGTCGAGTACCCCCATCCGGCGCTGGAGGCGATCCTGCAACCGACCTATGGCGTTATTCTCTACCAGGAACAGGTAATGCAGATCGCCCAGGTGTTGGCCGGTTACACCCTCGGCGGTGCGGATATGCTACGCCGAGCTATGGGCAAGAAAAAACCGGAGGAAATGGAAAAGCAGCGCGCCATTTTTACCGATGGCGCCGTTGCCAACCAGGTCGAAACCGCGACCGCGACCTATATCTTCGACCTGATGGAAAAATTCGCCGGTTACGGTTTCAACAAGTCTCATTCCGCGGGCTATGCGCTGGTATCTTATCAAACCGCCTGGCTGAAGCGGCATTACCCGGCGGAATTCATGGCGGCTGTGTTGTCGGCCGATATGGACAATACCGACAAGATCGTCACGCTGATCGACGATTGCCGGGAGATGAAACTCGATATCCGCCCGCCCGATGTCAACCGCTCGAACTATCAGTTCACCGCCGGCGACGAGCGGCAAATTTACTATGGTCTCGGTGCGATCAAGGGGGTGGGCCAGGGCGCTATCGAGAGCATTATCGAATGCCGTGCAGCAGGCGAGTACCGTTCGCTCGACGATTTTTGCGCGCGTATCGATTCGTCCAAGTCGACCCGCAAGGTGCTCGAAGCGCTGATCAAGGGTGGTGCGATGGATTGTTTCAGCCCGAACCGGGCGGCGCTGATGGCGCATCTGCCCTATGCCTTGCAGGCGGCCGAACAGCAACAAAACAACCTCAATGCCGGCATCACCGATATGTTCGGCAGTATCGGCGCGGTCGGAACCGAGGAACATAGCCTGCCGGGGTGCGAAGCCTGGGACGAAAAGCAGCGTTTGATGCTGGAAAAAGAGGCGCTTGGGCTATTTTTGACCGGTCATCCATTGAATCTGGTCGAAGCCGAGATCCGACAGTTTGCACCGACCAGCCTGGGCCAGTGGCTGGAACGGCTCGACAGCGGCGGTGGCGGCGAAAGATTTCGCCAGAAAGAACAGGAAACCCGGGTCTGCGGGCTGGTCGTCGATATCCGCATGCGTAACAGCTTTCGCGGGCGGGAAGCCTTCGTCACCCTCGACGATCGCAGCGGGCGCGTCGACGTGCGCGTCCTGCCCGACTTGTTGGCGCAAATCGAACCGATCCTGCAGAAAGATCTGGTTTGGGTAGTCGACGGCGGTATCGCCTACGACGACTTCAACAATGGCATCAAGCTGCGCGCCGCGAGCGTGCGGCTGATGGACGACTACCGCGCCGACAATGCACGTGCCTTGCATATTACGCTCGATGGACAGACCGCCGACGAACTCGACGCAATCATCGGCCTGCTCGGCGGCTACAAGTCAAGCAACGCGATGCCGGTGGTGTTTCACATGTGCCGCGAGGGTTATCGGTACCAGTTGCGAACCAACGGCAGTTGGTCGTTAAAACCGGACGAACACTGTCTGCTGTCGTTGCAACGCTGCCTCGACCCCGCGGCATTTTATTTCGAATACCAGTAGTGCTCGGCGCTGAAGGTTCGCGGGCGATGTACTCCGGGGGAAACTATGGGCACCAGTAAATATCGGGCACAATCGCCGCTGGCTTCGATTCAGGCCTGCGAGGTATGAATGCAGCAAGGCTTAATTTATAATCGATTATCAGCAATACATTCGTCGATAAACCAGGGGCATTGTGGAAGATCTAAATTCAATTTGGCCAATTGGCATTGTCGCGCTGCTCGTCGGTGCAATCATCGGCGCGCTGGCTTACCGCTTGCTCGCACCATCGGTAAAACAGGCCGATAAAACCAGGACCGAGCTGGACGCGACCCGGGAAGAGCTGAACAGTTACAAGGTCAGCGTCAATCAACATTTCAACAAGACGTCCGAGCTGGTGAACGATCTGGCGCAAAATTATGTCAAGGTCTACCAGCATTTGGCGCAGGGCGCGCAAACTCTCGGTGACGGCAAGTCTTTTGTCAGCCTTCTGGATCAACCCCAGGGCAGAGTAGCGCTCACTGGCAACGATGCGTCAAATGACGCGGAACAGGCGGCTGACGATATTTTAGTCGGTCCGGCGGTAACGCAGGCCGACCCGGAGAAAATTCAGGTAACGCTAGACGAGCATGCCGCGCCTTACACGCAACTGAAATCCGGTGAAGTTGGTCCGGCGAACGCCGGGCATGACGCTGCTATCGGCGAGGCTTCGCGGCTAGCCGGCGATCTCGGCGAATCGAGCGTCGCCAAAGAACCGCTAATCAATGTCGATGTTCTCGAAGAGGTCGCGGAGAATGCCGAGGTCGAAGCGCCGGCCGAAGCGGTTAGCGGCGTTGCCGACGCCGGGGAAAAAACAGAAGCCAGAACACTCACGCATTGAGACTCGGAAACGCCTGGCCCTTGCCGGGTTATTCCTTATTTTTATTAAGCAATGATGCGAGATCCGCAAACGGTTTATGGGTCGATTCCGCCGGTTGTGCGAAGCTCGCGGAATCACCGTAACTCGCGTCGATATAGCGCGAATGCTCGTTGTCATGACAATAAACGCATAACAGTTCCCAATTGCTGCCATCGGCTGGATTGTTGTCATGATTGTGGTCGCGGTGGTGTACGGTCAGTTGCCGCAGATTTTCCCGATTAAACTCGCGCGCGCATCGACCGCATACCCAGGGATACATTTTCAACGCCCTGCTGCGGTAACCCTGTTCTCTTTCCGCGCGCGCTTGCGTGACAACGCGGTCAAGCTTGTCGGTGGGATCGTCTGATGACATTTCGTCTATATAAAAATTATGTTGCCGAAATTCGTTGCGGTCTTAATCATACCCGTTTATCACAGCAAAAATTTAAATGGCTATCAATGATCTATCTCGGCTGCTGTCCGATCCGAATTCGCAAGCCGTGAATTTTGACTCCGAGCTTGCTCGTATCGCCACTGATTATAGCGGCAGATGGGCATGGTTCTCTATGACGGCTGCACAATTGACCCGACTATAATAAGCCAGTATCGTGCCGGCGTTTGTCAGCGTTCGGGTTTACTATGCTGCGTTACATTATCTGGCGCTTTTCGTTCGAAATTTGCAATATCAGGCGCCTCTTCGGGCATGGCCAGGAACGGCTGCAATATCTTGCTTTCGGCGCCAATTTGAGCCCCGCGATAATGAATGAACGGCGTATCCGACCATTTGCGATGAAACCCTTTACGCTCAGGAATCACGGCCTGCGCTTCGATCATCCGGCGCCCTGGACAGGATGCGCATATGCCTCCGCCGAGCCTGCCGCTGGCGAAGCGGTGCATGGATTGCTCTATACGCTGTCCGCCAGGGACGCCGCTCGCATGGACTTTTACGAAGCGGTGCCGGTGATAAATCGTTATCGGCGCACCTGGGTCGAGCAGGATGGCGAACACCTATATTTTTACCAGACCAACCGTTCCACAGCTAATCTCAGCCCCACCGAGCAATACCTGGAGTATATCGTCGAGGGCCTTGAATCCCATCCGGATGCCAGCGAGGAATACCGCCAAGCGATGGCGGCGACCGCTACCGCCGAACCGGGTAAATTCGTTTCATCTTATCTGTGGCGGCAACCCGAAGATCGCAGCGGTTGGCGCCGTGGCTTGATCGGCGTTTATCAGCGGGTGGTTTTATTCATTTTCTTGAAGTTCCTATACCGCTTTTCCCTGACCGCGGTTTTCATTCGCTATTGATACCGCATGCATTTCACAATAACTGGTCACCCCGGCGAAATACTGTCATCCCCGCAAATTACTGTCATCCCCGCGCAAGCCTGCGCGGCTTTAGGCCCTGTGGGTCCCGGCGGGGATCTTGCAATGACAGCCACCCCCATAAGATTCCCGCTTGTGCGCACTGCTGTCCGGAATAAATTAAGTTGGTGTATTTGAAAGTGTTGCAGTGCCCGGGTTTTACGAATAAAACCATAAGCGACAACTTAATTTCAGGACACTGCAACATGTATACAAATACCCGATTTGGCGAACTTTTGAAAGTCCTTCCTAAAAATACTTTCAAACGCTGCGTTGAACAGCATCGGAGCGATAAACATAACAAGGGTTTCGACAGCTGGGGGCAGTTAATCAGTCTGATGTATGCTCAATTGTCCGGTTGTCGGAGCTTGCGCGAGTTGGAGGTGAGCTACAATAGTCATTCCGCGCATCACTATCACCTGGGCTGCGGTCCGATTAAGCGCTCGACTTTATCGGATGCCAATCGCCAACGAGATGCCGGGGTATTTGAATCATTCTGCCAGCAGCTGATGGGCCGGGCTCATCGGCGAGTACGCAATGAGATAAAGGACTTGCTCTATCTGTTGGACTCGACGCCGATCTGTCTGCGCGGCCGGGGTTATGAGTGGACGCAAGCGCGTAGTATGTCACGCCTGAAGATTCACCTGCTGTATTCCCCCGACAAGCAGTTGCCTTGTGACGCTCGGATCACGGCATCGACCCAGAACGATATTGAGTATGGACGCAATGTTGAAATCGAGAAGGGCGCTAAGTATGTGTTTGATAAGGGATATTGCGATTACAATTGGTGGCATCAAATCGACCAGGAGGGTGCTTTCTTTGTGACCCGGTTAAAGCGTAACGCATCGATCAGGGTGCTCAAAAGCCGCTCGACCGAAGGAGATATACTGTCGGATGAGGTCATTGAGTTTAAAAACAAATGGCCTGGCGGCGGCCGGAAAAACAACTACGTCAAACCGTTGCGGCGAATAGTGGTGCATCGAGAGGATCATGTGGACTGGTAACCAACCTGATGGGGGTCCCGGTTGAAGAAGTTGCAGCGCTGTACAAGCAGCGTTGGGCGATCGAACTCTGGTTCAAGTGGGTCAAGCAGAACCTGAAAATCAAAAAGTTTCTCGGTCAAAGCGAGAATGCGGTCAAAATCCAGATACTGGTGGCATTGATCACGTATCTCATCGCCGATCTATACCGGCAACTTTGTGGATCGAGACGCGGTTTTTATCTGTGGCTGGCGGAACTCAAATCGACTCTATTCCAGCGACCCAGACTCGAATTCGAAGTACTTAAACGACGACGAAAATGGAAATCCGATTTCCAAATACATCAAGCACAGTTGGCATTATGATTTATTCCGGACAGCAGTGCGCTTGTGCGGGAATGACTGTAGACACTGGATGACTATAAACCAGGAGACAACTCAAAAAATTACGGCTCTCGAACGTCTAGGAAGTAAAGGTTTCGCCATTCTCGTCCGAGACCGCACTCATCAGGTAGAGAAAGGTATTGACATGGTCTTGCGGTGTAGGCAAGCGGTCGTTTTCATCGGCGGCAGGGTAGGCGCGCAGCTGTAAGCCGGTTCGCGTTTTCCCGGGATTGAAACTATTCACGCGCAAATTACTACCGGCGTATTCGCAGGCCAGCAATTGCGCCATCGCCGCGAGGCCCCGTTTGCTGACTTGGTAAGCATCCCAGTAGGCACCGGATTTGTCATCGACCATGAACAGCACCGAAGCCTGTTCCGCTTGCGTCAGCAACGGCAGGCAGGCGCGCGTTAGCAGATAGGGTGCGTGCAGATTGACTTGATGCACCTGGTACCAGGTTTCGGCATCGCTTTGCGCGAACACGGTGGGTGCGCCCAGCAGTGCGGCACAATGGATCACGCCATCCAAGCGCCCCAGCCGGGACTCGATATTGCTGGCGAGTTCGTTGTAATCATGCTCGGCGGCGCCTTCCAGGTTCATCGGGTAAATCGCCGGCGTCGGGTAACCCGCCTGCTCGATCTCGTCGTATAGCGCTTCCACCAGACGCAGGTTGCGCGCCAGCAAAATCACCGTCGCAGCCTGGCGCGCCAGCGCCAGCGACACGACCTTGCCGAAGCCGCCGGTAGCACCGGTAACCAGGATGATCTTATCCTTTAACAGGTCGGCTGTGAGACTAAAGTTATCGGGAATACGGGTCATATCGGCCTCATCAATGCGTGTTGCAACAGGTCGCCCGGACAATCGATGACGCCATCCGCCTGCCAGCCCCGGATCGCGTCGATATCCTCGATATAACCGTATGCCGCCACCAGGGTTTTCATATTGGCGGCCTTGCCGGCAACGATGTCGCGTTCGTCATCGCCGACATAAACACATTGCTCGCAGTCCACACCGAGACGCTCGGCGGCCACCTGCAGCGGCAGCGGATGCGGCTTGCGTTGCGCCAGCGTATCGCCGCCGATGACTACGCCGCAACGCTGCGCGAGGCCTAGCTGCTGCAGCAACGGCTCGGTTAGCCACTCGGGTTTGTTGGTGACGATGCCCCAGGGAATCGAACGTTCATCCAGACGGTCGAGAATTTTTGCGTAACCGTCGAACAATCTCGATTCGTCGGCGACGATGGCGCGGTAGTGCTGCAGGAAACGCTGCCGTAACGGTTCGATTTCAGGCTCGGACACTTTGCCGGAAAACCCCAGTCGGGTCAGCACCAGTCCGCCCTGCGAAACCAGCGGGCGAATCGCCTCCAGCGGCAACGGATCTTGATTTTCCTCGATTAACAAATTGTTCAACGCGCCGCCCATGTCCGGTGCGGTGTCAATTAGGGTGCCATCGAGGTCGAACAGTACGGCTCTAATCATTAGCAATCATCGAAGCTCGCGGTCATCAGGTAATTGACGTCGATATCCCGCCCCAAGGAATAGTTTTTAGTCAGCGGGTTGTAACTGATGCCGGTGATATCGCGCGGCTGCAGGCCGTTGGCGCGCAATACGGCAGCCATCTCCGAAGGTTTGACGAACTTTTTGTATTCGTGGGTGCCGCGCGGCAATAGCCGCAGGATGTATTCCGCACCCAACACGGCCAGCGCGAAGGATTTAGGATTACGGTTAAGCGTCGACAAGACCAGGACGCCGCCGGGTTTCAGCATGTGACTCGCCGCAGTTATGATAGACTCCGGATCGGGCACATGTTCCAGCATTTCGAGGCAAGTTACGATATCGAATGCAGCCGGGTTGTCCGTTGCAAACTGCTCCGCCGTCGCAAGCCTGTAGTCGATGTCGAGCCCGGATTCGTGCAGGTGCAGTTTTGCTACCTTGAGCGATAGCTCGGCCATATCGATACCGGTTACCACAGCGCCTTGCCGCGCCAGACCCTCTGTCAATATGCCCCCACCGCAGCCGATATCGAGGATTTTCTTGCCGTCGACTTTCCCCGCTTGCTGCGCGATATAGGCGAGCCGCAGCGGATTGATTTCATGCAGCGGCTTGAACTCGCTTTCGCGATCCCACCAGCGGCTTGCTATCGATTGAAATTTTTCGATTTCGGCCGCATCGACATTGTGCTGGAGTGACATAAGTTAACGCCTGATTTTTTGCGCCCAGGACGCGGCTTTGGCGATCAGTTCGTCGCTATCGATTCGACAAAATTCGTAATCCCAAAGCTGCGCGATGCCGTCGATCCAGACATGCGACACTTGGCGACTCGAGGCCGCGTAGACGATCTGCGCGACCGGGTCATACAGCGGCTGGGTGTTCAGATTGTTGAGGTCGAGGGCGATCAGGTCAGCCTTTTTGCCCGCCTCGATACTGCCGATCCGGTCCGCCAATCCCAAGGCTCGAGCGCCGTTGATGGTTGCCATCTCGATTGCCTGGCGCGCGCTGCAGGCGCTGGCATCGCCGCTGCTGCCCTTGGCCAGCAGCGCGGCGGTGCGCATTTCGCCGAGCAGGTCGAGGTCGTTGTTACTCGCGGCGCCGTCGGTGCCGAGGCACAAGTTGACCCCTTTGTCGAGCAGGGCGGCAACCGGACAGATGCCACTGCCCAGCTTCAGGTTGGACTCGGGACAATGGACGATATTGACGCCGGCTTCGGCCACCCGCTCGATCTCGAATTCGTCGAGTTCGGTCATATGCACCGCGATCAGATTCGGATTCAACAAGTTAAGCTGATCCAGCCGCTGCAATGGTCTCAGCCCCGTTTTTTGCTGGGCTTCGGCGACCTCGCTGGCGGTTTCATGCACGTGCATATGCACCGGCAGGTCGAGTTCGTTGCTGTACATCGCGATTTGTCGTAGCGGCTCATCCGAAACCGTATAAGGGGCATGGGGAGCAAAGGCGCCGGTGACCAGCGGCAGTTCGCGAATCTCATCGTGCACCGCGAGCGCTTTGTGCAGGTATTCGTCGGCGTCGCGCGCCCAAACACTCGGAAAATCGAGCACGATCAGCCCGATGACGCTGCGCATGCCGATCTGTTGGGCTGAGCGTGCGGCTTCGTCCGGGAAGTAATACATGTCGTTCAGGCAGGTGGTGCCCGAGCGCATCATTTCAGCGGCGGCCAGGCGAAAACCATCGGCAGTGAACCCGGCATCGACCCAGCTCGCTTCGGCGGGCCAGATGTGATCGGTCAACCATTGCATTAACGGCATATCGTCGGCGATGCCCCGGAACAGGCTCATCGACGCATGGGTATGGCTATTGACCAGTCCGGGCAACAGGGCGCATCCCGGCAGCCGAATGACTTCCGCTTCCGGGAAACAAGGCAGTTCGGCAATTTCATCGTTCGCGATCAACGTCTGGATGCGGTCGTTCTCGATCACGACGGCGAAGTCGCGCAGTACTTCGAAGTTCGGATTAACGGTGACCGTCCACTCGGCCTGGATGATTTGATATCGATGCAGCATAGCCGAACCTTACAAGATTTGGACACGACTTAAAACGGATATTGCAGCATTCAACGCGCGTAGGTGAACTTTCGTCGCGATCGGCGGCAAAAACCCGTAAATCGCCTTATTTGGACGCAGGAGAGGCGATCTTAGCGGTAGTCCTAACCCCACGGTCTGTGATAAAATTGCGTAGATCGTGATTGACTCATTCCTGCGTCAATTCTTACCGTTGAGTTGCTAGTTTTATGGCAGATATCGCCAAGGAAGTATTTCCTGTAAATTTAGAAGACGAGATGCGTCAATCGTATCTCGAATACGCCATGAGCGTTATTGTCGGCCGTGCCTTACCCGACGTGCGCGACGGCCTCAAACCCGTGCATCGGCGCGTACTCTACGCGATGAGTGTGCTCGGCAACGACTATAACAAGCCCTACAAAAAATCGGCGCGTGTGGTCGGTGACGTGATCGGTAAATATCACCCGCACGGCGACACTGCGGTTTACGACACTATCGTGCGCATGGCGCAGCCCTTCGCAATGCGGCACATGTTGGTCGATGGCCAGGGTAACTTCGGCTCGGTCGACGGCGACTCACCGGCGGCGATGCGTTACACCGAAGTGCGCATGTCGAAAATCGCGCACCAACTGCTGGCGGACCTGGAAAAAGAAACCGTCGACTATCTGCCGAACTACGATGAATCGGAATACGAACCCATGGTATTGCCGACGCGGGTTCCCAATCTGTTGATCAACGGATCTTCCGGCATCGCGGTTGGCATGGCGACCAATATTCCGCCGCATAATCTGAGTGAAGTGGTCGACGCCTGTATTTTGCTGGTGGACGAACCGGAGTCGGGCATCGAGCAACTGATGGCCTGTATTCCGGGGCCGGATTTTCCAACCGCCGGGTATATCAATGGCGCCAGGGGTATTCGCGAAGCCTACCGCAGCGGCAAGGGCAAGATTTACCTGCGCGCGAAAACTCATTACGAAGAAGACAAGAAAGGTCGGCAAAGCATCATCGTGACCGAATTGCCTTATCAAGTTAACAAAGCGCGTTTGCTCGAAAAAATCGCCGAGCTGGTCAAGGAAAAACGGCTCGAAGGCATTACCGGATTGCGCGATGAATCGGATAAGGACGGCATGCGCATGGTGATCGAATTGCGGCGCGGCGAAATCGCCGACGTGATCCTGAATAATTTGTATAAGCAGACCCAGATGCAAAACGTTTTCGGCATCAATATGGTAGCTCTGGTCAACGGCCAGCCGCGGCTGCTCAATCTCAAGCAAATTCTCGAAGCCTTCATCCTGCACCGCCGCGAAGTCGTAACCCGGCGCACCCTATTCGATTTACGCAAGGCGCGTGACCGCGCTCATCTGCTCGAAGGCCTCGCTGTTGCGCTATCCAATATCGATGAAATCATCGCAATGATCAAACAGTCGCCGAGTCCCGCGGTCGCCAAGGCCGCCTTGCTGGAAAAGGATTGGTCTCCGGGGATAGTCACGAATATGCTGCAACGCACCGGCGCCGATTCGTCGCGGCCGGAAAGTATCGGCGAAGACGTAGGTCTGGTCGGCGATCTGTATCGATTGACCGAGAAACAGGCACAGGCGATTCTCGACTTAAGACTGCACAAGCTCACCGGGCTCGAGCAGGACAAGATTATCGCCGAGTATCGCGAAATCCTCGACAAGATCGAGGACTTGCTAGACATCTTGAACCGCGACGAACGCCTGAAGCAGGAAATCCGACGCGAACTGGAAGTGGTTAAGCAAGAGTTTGAAGATCCGCGCCGCACCGAGATCGTGGTCGATCATTCCGACTTGACGGTCGAGGATTTGATCAGCGAAGAGGATGTCGTAGTCACCATTTCGCATCTGGGATACGCCAAGGCGCAACCGCTGGAATCCTATTCCGCACAACGCCGTGGAGGCCGCGGCAAGGCGGCCACCAAGGTCAAGGGTGAAGATTTCGTCGAACAAATGTTTGCCGCCTCGACTCATGACACGCTGCTGTGCTTTTCCACCCGCGGCAAGGTGTACTGGCAAAAGGTTTACCAATTGCCAATCGGCAGCCGCACCTCTCGCGGCCGACCGATGGTTAATTTGTTGCCGCTCGAAGATAACGAACGCATTACCGCGATTCTGCCGGTACGCGACTATCCCGAGGACCAATTTATTTTCTTCGCGACCGCCAGCGGTAAAGTCAAGCGCACCTCGCTGTCGAATTTTTCGCGCCCGCGGGCGAATGGTATTATCGCACTCGATCTGCGCGACGAAGACAGCCTGATCGGGGTTCAACTGACCGGCGGCAAATCCGACCTGATGTTGTTTACCAGCGCCGGCAAAGGCATCCGCATCGATGAAAACGACGTCCGTGCGATGGGTCGTACCGCGGCCGGCGTACGCGGCATAAAAATCAAAGGCGGCGACGAAGTGATATCATTGATAGCGGTCGATTCCGACGAGGGGCAGATACTGTTCGCCACCGCAAACGGTTACGGTAAACGGACCCGCGTCGGCGATTTTTCGACGCAAGGCCGCGGTGGTCAGGGCGTCATCTCGATTCAGACTTCGAAACGCAACGGCGCCGTCGTCGGCGCGATCAAAACCCAGGGCGACGAAGAAATCATGCTGATCAGCAACGGCGGCACCCTGGTGCGCACGCCGTCGGAAGATATTTCGATACTGGGGCGCAACACCCAGGGCGTCACCCTGATTCGGCTGGGTGAAAACGAACAGCTGGTGCAAATCGAAGCGGTGGCGGCCAGTGTCGAGGACGAACCCGAGACGGAGAGCTGAAGCAGTCATGAATGACGCCGCCCTGGTAAAGCTGCGCGCACAAATCGATGCCATCGACGAGCGGCTGCTTGGGCTGTTCAACCAGCGCGCGGAATGCGCGGTGAGCGTGGCCGAGATCAAGCGCGAGCTCGGCGAGGGCGCTGATGACAGCATAAATTTTTTTCGCCCCGACCGCGAAGCCCAGGTCATCCAGCGTTTGAAATCGCTAAACCAGGGCCCGCTTAGCGATGACGAGGTGGGGCGCCTGATTCGCGAAGTCATGTCGGCCTGCCTGGCACTGGAACAACCGCTAAAAATTGCCTATCTCGGTCCCGAAGGCACGTTCACCCAGAGCGCCGCGTTAAAACATTTCGGTCATTCGGTTTCGACGGTGCCGATGAGCAGTATCCCGGATGTGTTCAACTCGGTTGGAACCGGTCACGCCGATTACGGCCTGGTGCCGGTAGAGAATTCGACCGAGGGCGTGATTAGCCATACCCTGGATATGTTCATCGATTCCGATCTCAAGGTATGCGGCGAGGTGGAAATTCTCGTGCATCACCATCTGGCGCGGCAATCGACGGATGCTAGCGGGATCAGATACATTTATTCGCATCAGCAATCCTTCGCCCAATGCCGTGGTTGGCTCGATCAGAATTTCCCCGGCGTCGAGCGTATCCCGGTCAGTAGCAACGCCGAAGCCGCACGTCTTGCGAGTATCGAGAAGGATGCGGCGGCAATCTGCGGATTGCCGGCGGTCGAGGTCTTCGAATTGAAGATTTGTTACCAAAATATCGAAGACCTTTCCGATAACACCACACGCTTCGTAATCATCGGCAACCAGGATGTCGACCCCAGCGGTAACGACAAAACCTCGCTCCTGATTTCGACCCGGAATATACCGGGCGCCTTGCTGGGGCTGTTACAGCCGCTGGCCGATAACGGCATCAGCATGAACAAAATAGAATCGCGCCCGTCGCATGGCGGCAAATGGGCTTATGTGTTTTTCATCGATATCGATGGGCATCAACAGGACAAGGATGTCACCAAAGCTTTAAATGAGCTGAAACATCAGGCGGCGTTGTTTAAAATACTGGGTTCTTATCCAAAAGCTTCGCTCTAATGACCATCATCGATAGCGCACTGGTGCAAATCAAACAGTTGCACCCATATTCCCCTGGCAAACCCATCGAAGAACTCGAGCGCGAACTCGGCATCAGCAACGCCATCAAGCTTGCCTCCAATGAAAATCCGCTGGGATGCTCACCGCTGGTCAGAGACGTGCTGCAGCAGGCCGGCGAACATATCGAGCTTTACCCGGATGCCAATGCCTATTACCTAAAACAGCGGCTCGCTCAGAAACTTGGAATCGACGAAAATCAGATTACCATCGGCAATGGCTCTAATGACGTGCTCGACCTGATCGCGCGCAGCTTTCTCGAGACCGGCGCCGAAGCGGTGTTTTCGCAGTATTCCTTTATGGTATACGCCATGGTGACCCAGGCTTGCGGCGCCACCGCAAAAGTCGCCGCCGCCTTGGGGCCCGACCGCGAATCTCCCTATGGTCACGATCTCGAGGCCATGGCGGATTCGATTAGCGACAAAACCCGGGTCGTATTTATCGCAAATCCGAACAACCCCACCGGCACCTGGTTAAGCCGCGACCGGTTGCGCGCCTTTATCGAGCAGCTGCCCGAAAATATTGCCATTGTTATCGACGAAGCTTACTTTGAGTACGTCGATTTGGAGCCATATCCGGACACGCTGCAGTGGCTCGATCAATTTCCCAACCTGATCGTCACACGTACCTTTTCGAAGATTTACGGGCTCGCCGGACTACGCGTCGGCTATGCGGTTTCGAGTCCCGAACTGTGCGACTTGTTTAACCGCGTCAGGCAGCCATTTAACGGCAATAGCCTGGGGCTGGCAGCGGCGCAGGCGGCGCTCGAAGACGATGCCTTTGTCGAACAAAGCCGCCTCGTCAATGCGCGCGGATTAGAGTCCATGCAGCGCTGGTTCGACGCTCGGGGTATCTCCTATATCCCATCGGCGGGTAACTTCTTGACGGTTTGTTTCGGCGATAGCAGCCAACGGGTCTATCAGGAGCTGCTGCAGCGCGGCATCATTGTCAGGCCGGTCGCCAACTACGGTTTGCACGAACATCTGCGCATTAGCGTCGGTACTGAACCGCAGCTGCAACAAATGTACCAGGCGCTGGGAGATATTTTGTGATCGAACGACTTGCCATTATCGGCGTCGGACTAATCGGCAGTTCACTGTCGCTGGCGTTAAAGCAGGCCGGTGCGGTCGGGCAGGTAGTGGGTTATGGCCGCAATCGGCGCAACCTGGAAAAGGGTATCGAACTTGGCGTTATCGACCGGTTTGAAGCATCGATCGCGGAATGTGTCGCCGACGCCGACGTTATCGTGGTCGCGGTACCGCTGGGTGCGATGCAGCCGGTGTTCGCCGAGCTCAAATCGAATATCAAAGAAACTGCGGTGATCACCGATGTCGGTAGCTCCAAAGCATCGGTGGTGGCCGCGGCGGCCGCCGAACTCGGTGACGACTTTCCCCGATTCGTACCCGGGCATCCGATTGCCGGAACCGAACAAAGCGGCGTCGAAGCGGGTTTTGCCAGTCTGTATCAGAATCGGCGCGTCATCCTGACGCCGCTGCAGCAAACCGCCGCGGACGCGGTCGAGATCGTCGACCAAATGTGGCGCCACAGCGGCGCTATCCTGGAATATCTCAGCGTCGAACACCATGACAAGGTGCTGGCGGCGACCTCGCATTTGCCGCATATGCTCGCCTATGCGCTGGTACACCACCTGTCGCACTTGAACGACCATGACGAAATCTTTCGTTATGCGGCTGGCGGCTTTCGAGATTTCACCCGTATCGCCTCCAGCGATCCGGTGATGTGGCGCGATGTCTGCCTGTCAAACGGCGATGCCTTGGTTGTGCTTATCGAGCAATACCAGCGCGAGCTCGACCGGATCGCCGTCGCGATTCGAGATAATAACGCCGATGAACTGCTCAAGCTCTTCGGGAGAGCCAAAACGGAACGTGATTCGTTAATAGGAAATTGCTAGCCCTGATATTTCACGAAGGCGGTACAAACTCTTGAGAGATAAAATGAATTTCAATAACTTGAACGGTTTTTTCAAGAATGTTAACGGGTACAGTTTTTACCCGAACGAAATCAGGATAAATCTGGCTGCCAATCTCGGACGATCCTCCTTAACCCATAGCTACGGCTATGGGTTGGCGGACGATCGTCCGACCTTGTTGTTTGTTCGCGGTGCGCCGAAACAGCGCGTCCTTGCGCCTCACCCCTGCGGGGCCGCGCTTACGCGCGTCCAAAATCGCTCCGGGCGATTTTGTGCCGGATTTCCCCTGAATTTCGTTCCCTTCATGAAGTACCCGGGCTAGTGACCGAGTTTATCTGCAAGCCCGGCGGCAGTCTGCGCGGCGATATTCGGGTTCCCGGTGACAAATCGATTTCTCATCGCGCCATCATTCTGGCATCGATCGCCGAGGGGGTGAGCCGTATCTCGGGGTTTTTACAAGGCGAGGATAGTCTTAACACCGTTCTCGCGTTTCGCCAGATGGGCGTGGAAATCGAACGCGATCGAGATCGGGTAACTGTAACCGGGGCGGGATTGCATGGCCTCAAACCAGCGCCGGCCGATCTGGATGTGGGCAACTCGGGCACTGCGATGCGGTTACTGCTTGGGTTGCTCGCCGGACAAAAATTCGACTCGCGCCTGATAGGCGACGCTTCACTGTCGTCGCGTCCGATGCAGCGAGTGTTGTCGCCGCTGCAACAAATGGGCGCCGTGATCGAAAGCGAACCCGGGGGTCGGGCGCCGCTGCAGGTCAGGGGAGGGCAGCCGCTGGCGGCGATCGACTATGACATGCCGGTCGCTTCGGCGCAGGTCAAATCCTGTCTGCTACTGGCGGGGTTGTACGCATCCGGAGAAACCCGCGTGCGTGAACCGGCGCCGACACGAGATCATAGCGAACGCATGCTGCGCGGCTTTGGTTGCGAGGTGAAATCTGCCGACGGCGAGATTTGTATGCATGGCGGACAGGTTTTGCGCGCTTGTGATATCGACATTCCGGCCGATATATCATCTGCGGCCTTTTTTATGGTCGCCGCCTCGATTGCGCCGGCGAGTGATATCAGGCTACAACATGTCGGTATCAATCCGACGCG
>DS021198.1:1302848-1317337 GCA_001735895.1 Olavius algarvensis Gamma 3 endosymbiont
TGGGTGACGATCCATGGGAAAACATCATGCGGCGTTATCTGGAAGGGCAGCGTTTGTTCGGGCATGTCAGCAACATTACCGATTACGGTTGTTTCGTTGAAATCGAGGACGGTGTCGAAGGCCTGGTTCACGTTTCGGAAATGGACTGGACCAACAAAAACGTCAATCCCAACAAGGTGGTAACGCTCGGCGATGAAGTCGAAGTCGTCATCCTGGAAATCGATGAAGAACGCCGCCGCATTTCGCTCGGCATGAAACAATGCAAGGCGAATCCCTGGGAAGAATTTGGGACCACCAACAACAAGGGCGATGTCATTGCCGGCAAGATCAAATCAATCACCGATTTTGGTATTTTCATCGGCCTGGAAGGTAATATCGACGGCCTGATTCACCTGACCGACCTGTCATGGAACAAGCTGGGCGAAGAAGCGGTGCGCGATTATCAAAAGGGACAGGAAGTCGAAGCCATGGTATTGTCGATCGATCCCGAGCGCGAGCGTATCTCGCTGGGCATCAAGCAAATTGAAAAAGATCCGTTTGCGAGCTTTATTGCCGACAAACCCAAGGGTAGTATAGTGTCGGGCACGGTGGTTTCGGTTGATGCCAAAGCGGCGGTAGTCGATCTGGGCGACGGCATCGTGGGCCTGCTAAGGGCTTCCGAGATGGCCAAGGATCGGGTAGAGGATGCACGCCAGTTCACCAATGAAGGCGAACAGATCGAAGCCAAGATAACCGGAATGGATCGTAAGGGACGCAGCATTTACCTGTCGATCAAGGCCAAGGACAGCGATGAAGAACAGGAAGCGCTAAAAGATTATGCAGCCAGTAGCGATGCCCGGGCGGCCACCACCAGCTTTGGTGATCTGCTTAAGGAAAAAATGGACTCATGATCTACAATCGGGTGACGGCTTGGCCGTCACCCAACCCGATTATTGGACCAACTAATGAATGAAGCCGAATTTGTACCCTCTATGACCAAGTCAGACCTGATCGATAATTTAGCTAGAAATCAGGGGCATCTCGCTTACAAGGATGTCGAGCTGGCGGTAAAAAGCCTGATTGAAATGATGAGCAGCGCCTTGTCCAATGGCGAACGCATTGAAATTCGGGGATTTGGAAGTTTCAGCCTGCATTATCGGCCGCCGAGAACAGGGCGTAATCCCAAGTCGGGAGACAAGGTAGACCTGCCCGGGAAGTACGTGCCGCATTTCAAACCCGGCAAGGAGTTGCGCGATCGCGCGAATAACCAGAAGTAGTCTCGGCATCCTGCACGCTCAGGATTGAGGGTTACCCATGGATATCTGGTTTTTTCTGCTAATTCTGGCCGCCATTATTATCGGTTGGTTGCTAGGGCGCTGGCAGCCGTTCAGCAAGAGCGCCGGTCGACAACAGGCCGATCCATTTTCCGAACGTTATGCCAAAGGCTTGAACTACCTGCTAGCGGAAGACTCGGACAATGCGATCAAGATTTTTACCGATCTGATCGAAGTCAACAAGGATACGATTGAGATCCATATTGCTTTAGGCAACCTGTTCCGCTCCAAGGGCGAAGTGGATCGCGCCATCAAGGTGCATCAGAATCTGCTGGCGCGTCCAAATCTTACTCGCAAGCAACGCCATATAGCGATTGCCGAGCTTGCCAGCGATTACCTTAAGGCGGGCTTGCTCGATC
This sequence comes from Olavius algarvensis Gamma 3 endosymbiont, assembly GCA_001735895.1. Classification (GTDB taxonomy): domain Bacteria; phylum Pseudomonadota; class Gammaproteobacteria. Next base: position 1,304,521 of record DS021198.1, read on the forward strand.
GAGCGGAAAAACTGTATCGGGAAATGATCGAACTCGATGCCGATGCCATCCTCGCCTATCGCCGTCTGCTTGATTTATACATTACCGAAAAGTCCTGGGCCGAGGCGGTCGATTGTGCGCAAGTGCTTTACCGCAAGGGTGACGCGGAGGCAGCGGTCACCTATAGCCAATGCTTGTGCGAAATCGCCAATGACGCGATCGAGGGCGGCAACAACCGCCTGGCGCGCAAAAGTCTGGACCGTGCGCTCGAGGTCGACCCGGGTTGCGTTCGGGCAGCTTTGTTATTGATTCAATTGCTTTTGCATACCGAGAATCTTACCGCGGCGAAACGTATTTTCCAGCGTTTGATCCGTCAAAGCCCGGAATATATGCCCTTATACATCGAACCGGCCCGGCAAATTTACCTAAACCGGGAATCCCGCGTATATCAGGACTTCTTGCAGAATCAGTATCGGGAACATCCATCAACCCGGCTGGCTATGGCGCTGCTCGAACATTATGCGCGTAACGATGAAATCGGAACGGCACGGCAGTTTCTCTCCGATATACTGCACAAGTCTCCCTCGTTCGAGGCGTTCGAATTTGCCCTGCGTTTTCTGAAATCGAATCCCGACCAACTCGGCGAAACCTGGGAAACCCTGTCGCATTTTCTGAAATCGATTCAGGATAAAAAGATCGAATATACTTGTGCCCGCTGCGGTTACGAGAGTCACGCCATTCAATGGCTGTGTCCGAGTTGCCGTAACTGGGCGTCGATGAAGCCGGTAAGATTGTGATCGATCCTAAAATTATCGTTGCGCTCGATTTCCCCGATCAGCGGCAGGCGCTTGAATTTTCCCGTAAAATCACACCCGAGCAGTGCCGCCTTAAGGTCGGTAAGGAACTGTTTACCAGCGCCGGGCCGGCGTTGGTCGAGGCACTGGTCGGTAGCGGCTACGACGTCTTCCTGGACTTGAAGTTTCACGACATCCCAAGCACGGTTAATAAGGCTGTCAGCGCAGCGGCGAAACTGGGAGTCTGGATGTTGAATGTGCATGCCATGGGCGGTGCCGCCATGATGCAGGCGGCGCGCGAAGGCATAGAGGTTGTTGCCCGACGTCCGTTCCTGATAGCGGTTACCGTGCTGACCAGCCTGTCGGCTGACGACCTGCACGCCCTGGGGATAACAATGCCGTTAGACCAGTTGGTCGATCGGCTGGCGCGACAATCCATCGACTGCGGCCTGGACGGCGTCGTTTGTTCCGCCCGCGAAACATCCGGTCTGCGCGCCAACCTTGGCGCCGCGGCATTGCTGGTGACACCGGGTATTCGGCCGGAATGGGCGGCCGCGAACGACCAGCAACGCATAGCGACGCCGCAACAGGCGCTATCCGACGGCGCCAGTTATCTGGTGATCGGGCGACCGATTACCCGGCACGAAGACCCGGCAAAAGCGCTCGAATTGATAACGGCAGAGATTTCTTAGTCGCCGGATAGCGGCGTTGATGACAGCCATATGGCGAATCGTTAAACTACCACCAGATTTGATAATTCCAACGGATATCGATGGATCCTAACTTCCTAGATTTTGAACAGCCGATCGCCGAACTCCAGGCCAAGATTTCCGAGCTGCGATATGTTACTGACGATTCGGATATAAACATCAGCCGGGAAATCCAGACGCTGGAGCGTAAGGCCGAAACCCTGACCAATTCGATTTTTTCGAAGCTTTCGGCCTGGCAGATTTCACAGCTTTCGCGGCATCCGAACCGGCCTTATTCCATCGATTATATCGAGCGGGTTTTTTCCGATTTCGAGTATCTTCATGGGGATCGAAACTTTGCGGACGATCACCCCATAGTCGGCGGTATCGGACGGCTCGATGGCAAGCCGATCATGGTTATCGGCCAACAAAAGGGGCGCGATACCCGTGCCAAGATCAAACGCAACTTCGGCATGCCGCGCCCCGAAGGCTACCGCAAGGCGTTGCGGCTGATGAAAATGGCGGAAAAGTTCAAGATGCCGCTAGTAACCCTGGTCGACACACCGGGCGCCTATCCCGGTATTGGCGCCGAGGAACGCGGACAGAGCGAGGCGATCGCTAAAAACCTGTATACCCTGGCCGAATTGAAAACGCCCATCATCTGTACCGTCATCGGCGAGGGTGGCTCCGGCGGTGCGCTCGCGATCTGCGTCGGCGACCGCATCAACATGATGCAATACGCCACCTATTCGGTGATCTCACCGGAAGGCTGTGCGTCTATTTTGTGGAAGAGCGCCGACAAGGCTTCGCTGGCCGCCGAGGCCATGGGTATTACGGCTGAGCGCCTGTTTTCGTTGCAATTGATCGACAACATCATCCAGGAACCGCTCGGCGGCGCACACCGCGAGTATGATCAGATTGCCGCATCGTTCAAACAAAGCCTGGTCGAGGGTCTCGAAGCGCTCGAATCGATTTCGATCGACAAATTGCTCGATCAGCGCTACCAAAAGCTGATGTCCTTCGGCAAGTACCGGGAAAGCTGACCGGGTAAGTTGCGCGCTCAAATGCGATCCTGCCTGGAATCGATTCCCGCAAGCTGCCAACGCGTGTTTGTGGCTTTTAGCGGCGGTCTCGATTCTAGCGTGTTGCTGCATTTGCTGGTATCGCAGGCGCATAGGTTCGAATTGATTCCCTGGCATATTAATCATGGCCTGATCGAGAATGCCGCGCAGATGGAGCGCTTCTGTATCGAGCAGGCCCGCGGCTACGGCCTCGAAATGCGACTGGATCGGCTCGATCTCCACGCGCTCGACAGCAACATCGAGGCGGTAGCGCGCCGTCATCGTTATCGACTGTTCGAACAAGGAACGCGGGCGGGCGATTGCATCCTGACCGCGCATCATGCCGACGACCAGGCTGAAACTTTGGTGCTCAACGCCTTGCGTGGATCGGGGGTCGCCGGATTGCGCGGTATCGCGAGCCGGCGCTATCTGGGCGAAACGCTATTGTTACGCCCCTTGCTTGGCGTTAGCCGCGCCCAACTCGAAGCCTACGCCAATGAACATGAACTGGCCTGGTATAACGACCCCAGTAATCAAAGTCTCAGGTTCGATCGCAATTATTTGCGCCAACAGGTTCTGCCAGCGATTAAAACACGCTGGCCCGGTTATCAAAATGCACTTTCGACCTGCAGCGAGATCCAGTCTGAAACGCAGGAATTGTTGAGTGAGATTGCGCTTCAGGACCTAGAGGCGATACAGGATACAGCGGAGCAAGGCGGGACCAGGCTCGATCTGCCCGGGTTACTCGCGCTGTCGCTCGCGAGACGCAAAAACCTGATCCGCTACTGGATAGAAAGCGCGGGCTTGACGGCGCTGCCGCAGGCGCGTTTGCAAACCTTGATGCAGCAACTGCAGGCAAGCCCCGATGCCGTGCCCGAGATCGCCATGCCCGATTACTCGATCCGAATTTACGATCAGCGGCTCTTCCTGGTAACGGCGGCTCGCTCGGTCCAATGCGGCGGCGAATTCGAGTTCGGCCTGCGGCAGGATATCGAAATCGAGCAATTCGATTTGAAACTGTCGCGCCAGGAAGTTTTCCAGCGGTTAAACATCGAAGATCGAGAGCAATTGTTGACGCTCAAATTTCGTCGGCCAGGAGAGCCGAATAGCGATGCGCACCGACTCAAACGTTTGTTTCAGCGACACCGTGTGCCACCCTGGGAGCGGGCAGGGACTGCGCAGGTATATCTCGATGGCCAACTCGAGGGTTTACTGCTGTGAGTGACGACGACCAACGGGACCGCGTGTTTTCCCGGCGTCTGAGCGAGGTCAAGGCTTTCGAATTCAATGAAACCGTCGCCGGCGTGTTTAAGGATATGATTGCGCGCTCGGTGCCGGGTTATTCGTTATTGCTGCGCATGATCGGCCTCTACGCCGATATATTCGTTACACCCGGCAGCCGCGTATTCGATCTGGGCTGCTCGCTGGGCGAAGCCAGCCTGTTGATCGCCGAGCAGACGCGCGGCGTCGACTGCCGCATCGTCGCCGTGGACAACTCGGCAGCGATGATCGAGAAATGCCGCCGGCACCAGACGCCGGGGCACAGGATCGAATGGCGCTGCGAGGATATTCGCCGGGTACCGATCGACGGTGCATCGATGGTAGTGCTGAATCTGACGCTGCAATTTCTGCAACCCGAGGAAAGGCAGGGCTTGCTGGAAAACATTTATCGCGGCCTCAATCCCGGCGGAGTGCTGGTTTTGTCGGAGAAAGTAGCGTTCGAGGACGAGGCGGAAAGCGTGCGCATGATGCAGCTATACCAGGGATTTAAAAAGACCATGGGCTATAGCGACCTCGAAATCAGTCAAAAGCGCAATGCCCTGGAAAAAGTGTTGATTCCTGACAGCGAGCAACAGCATTATCGGCGACTTCAGCAGCTCGGTTTCGACGAAATATACCAGTGCTTCCGGGGCTTTAACTTTGTCTCCTTCCTGGCAATCAAGGCGTGAATTGGGACCCTCTGTTCGCTAGCCTGCGCCGCCAGGGGTTCGATCAATGGGCGCACCAGCTGCAGGCGCAGAGCCCATCTTGGTTGGTGGGGCATGGCGATTACCCGCGTTGGTCGCAGGCCCTGGACGGGTTACCCGAATTGAGCGATATCGAGGCCCGTTTCGACTTGCCTGCTGTCACCGTGCAAGCCCTATGCCGGGAGCCGCAAGCCTTGCACCAGGCGCTAAAGGGGTTGATGCCGTGGCGTAAAGGACCATACCGGATAGCGGCGGTGCAGATTGATAGTGAATGGCGTTCCGATCTCAAATGGGATCGCATTCTGCCCCATCTGTCACCCTTGAACGGCCGGCGTATTCTCGATATCGGTTGCGGCAATGGCTACCATTGCTGGAGAATGCTGTCGCAATCCCCGGCCATGGTGCTCGGAATCGAACCTTCGGTTTTATTCAACCTGCAGTTTTTGGCGCTGCAAAAATACCTGCAACGCAGCGAGATAAACCTGCTGCCGCTCGGAATCGATGATCTGCCGGCGGAGATGAACTGCTTTGACAGCGTTTTTTCGATGGGTGTTTTGTATCATCGCAAGAGTCCGGTCGACCATCTTTACCAGCTCAAGAGTTTGCTCGCCGCCGGCGGCGAACTCTGCCTTGAAACGCTGGTAATCGAAGGCGGGCCAGGCCGGGTGTTGCTGCCTCCAGGGCGTTACGCGCGCATGCGCAACGTCTGGTTTATCCCGTCGGCAGCGGAACTCGTGACCTGGCTGGAGCGTTGCGGATTTATCAATGTCAGAGTCGTTGACGAAACAATAACCAGCAACGTCGAGCAGCGTGCCACCGAATGGATGCAATTCGAATCGCTGGCGCAGTGCCTGCATTCCGAGAACCAAGCCTTGACAGTCGAGGGCTTACCCGCGCCCCGACGCGCCGTAGTTCTGGCGCAAAAACCTAGGGGTTAACCTGCATATTGCATGAAGGGAACGAAACTCAGGGGAAATCTGGCAAACAAGATCGTTCGAGATTGGCAGCCAGATTATTGATGTGCGCCGTCCATGGCGCACACCCCTTCGGGGTTGCTGCGCATCGCCAATCCGCATCCTGCGGATTGGTCCTGATTTCGTTCAGGTACAAACTGTAACCGGCCATTTTCCGAAAAACTGACTTAACACTTTGATATTTATGTGATTTCTCCGGAGTTTGTACCGCCTTCATGCAATATGCAGCTTAAGCCACATCGATGTACACGACCCGATTGCGGCCGCCTTCTTTGGCGGCATAGACGCCTTCGTCGCCGGCGCGGAACATGGCCTCGAAATCGCCGGTGGCGCCAACTTCCAATGAAGTCACACCGATACTGGTGGTGATTTGCAATCCTTCCGGCTTCAGATTTTCGATCTCAAGCCGCAATTTTTCAGCTTTAGCGCAGGCGTTTTTGGCATCGCAGTGGGTCATTAGCACAACGAATTCCTCACCGCCGTAACGCGACACCAGGTCGCCGTCGCGGAAACTCTCGGTCAGCAGCGCGCCGGTTTTTTGCAACACGAGATCGCCGACGGCATGGCCATGATTGTCATTGACCGCCTTGAAATGATCGAGATCGATAACCAGCAGGCTGACCGGGTACTCGTGGCGCCGCGCCGTGGAAATGAATTTATCGGAAAACTCCATCAAACTATGGCGGTTATGGCAACCGGTCAGATTATCGATGGTCGCCAAGGCAAACAGCTCGCGGCGAATGTCGTGTACCTTGTCGAGTAAGCGTTTATTGGTGATCAGGTTACTGATGCGGATCAACAGTTCTTCGCGCAGTATCGGCTTGGGTAAAAAATCGCTAACCCCGGAATGGTACAGCGCGATGCGGCGCTGATCGTCGTCGCTTTCGGTTATCGCGATAATCGGGATAAACCCCCGACCGTCTTCGTAGGAACGGATCGTTGTCACCAGATCTTCGCCCTGCATTTGGCCCATCAGATCGATTTCGGTAATCGCCAGGTCATAGGCTTCGGCATGTGAACCGTATACGGTTACCGCATCGAATTCCTCGCTGGCCGCTTCCGCCGTGGTGAAATGGGATACCTGGTAGCCGGTTTCCTGTAACTGGCTCAGTATGTCGGTTGCCACCGCCGCATCGTCTTCGACGAACAGGATGCGACCCTCGAAAAACACCGGATCCAGATGCAAATCGATAAAGTGCACGATCTGGTCTTCGATCTGGTGTTCGTTCAGTTCGTGTATTACACTATCGACCCGCACCGAGAGTTGTTCGGCTTTGAGCGCTTTATTTTCACTCAAAAACAGGATTGGCGTGCCGTTTTGACTGTGATGTCGATTGCAATAAGCGACGAACTCCTCACCCGGCCCGTCCTTCAGCTTCTGATTGACGCAAATAATGTCATAGGATTCGGAGTCTACATAGAGCCGGGCCGACTCGATACTGTCGCCGCTATCGGAGTTAAAACCCTGCTCAGCCAGGGTATGCGCCAGCAAATCCCGGTAAACGCGGTTATTTTCAACTATCAAAGCTCGCATCGTCGTTGTGCACAGAAAGCCGTCATTGTTTTAAACTATCGGCTGCACTCCACTATTCTTTAGTAAGCTTCTTGACCCTCGATTGAGGGTTATTTTTAGGCCCGTCGATTGTCTTAAAAATCGGATTCTGCTATCGTTTCCGTCCAACCTAAGCACCTTAAATTCACTTAACTCGGGGCCTATGAGCCGATTCATATTTATTACCGGTGGTGTTGTTTCATCACTGGGCAAAGGCATTGCATCTGCCTCACTGGCCGCTTTACTGCAGGCACGCGGACTCAGCGTGACCATGATAAAGCTCGATCCCTATATCAATGTCGACCCGGGAACCATGAGTCCGTTTCAGCATGGCGAGGTTTACGTTACCGATGACGGCGCGGAAACCGATCTCGATCTCGGCCACTACGAGCGCTTTTCCGGCGTGCATTGCTCAAAAAGCAGCAATTACACGACCGGCCGGATTTATGAAAGCGTAATTGCCAAGGAACGGCGCGGCGACTATCTCGGCGCCACGGTACAGGTGATTCCGCATATTACCGATGAAATCAAAAACTCGGTGCTCAACAGCACCAACGGGGCCGATGTCGTGCTGGTCGAAATCGGCGGTACCGTGGGCGATATCGAATCGCTACCCTACCTGGAAGCAATCCGCCAAATGGGTTTCGAACTGGGTCACGATAACGTGCTCTACATGCACCTGACCTTGATTCCGTATTTGCCGGCGGCGGGCGAAATCAAAACCAAGCCCACCCAGCATTCGGTCAAAGAATTACGCTCCATCGGTATCCAGCCCGATATCCTGTTATGTCGCGCCGACCGTGTCATTCCGATCGAGGAGCGCCGCAAAATTGCCTTGTTTACCAACGTCGCCGAGGAAGCGGTTATCTGTGCGATCGACGTCGACCATATTTACAAGATCCCGCGTGAACTCAACCAGCAGGGTCTGGACGATATCGTGGTTAAACGTTTCTCGCTGGATTTGCCGCCGGCCGATTTATCGGCATGGGATCGCGTCGTCGAAGCGTTGGAAAACCCCGCAAACGAAGTGTCGATCGGTTTCGTCGGCAAATATGTCGACCACACCGATGCCTATAAATCGCTCAATGAATCGCTGGCCCATGCCGGGATACATACCAACACGCGGGTTAACATCGTCAAAATCGACTCCGATTCGATCGAATCCGACGGTATCGATGCACTCAAAGGCCTCGACGCGATCCTGGTGCCGGGGGGCTTCGGCAGCCGCGGCATCGAGGGCAAGATTGCCGCGGTCAATTATGCGCGCACTAATAACGTGCCTTATCTCGGTATTTGCCTCGGCATGCAGGTAGCGGTCATCGAGTATGCGCGCAACGTACTGGGTCTCGGCAAGGCGCATAGCTCCGAATTCAATCCAAAAACGCCGCATCCCGTAATCGCTCTGGTTACCGAATGGATCGATCGCGACGGCTCGGTAGAAATGCGCGATGAAGATACCGATCTCGGCGGTACCATGCGCCTCGGCGCGCAAACCTGCAAACTGGTGCCCGGTACCCGCACCCGTCGCGCCTATGGCGCCGAAGAAATTCATGAACGCCATCGGCATCGCTACGAATTCAATAACAACTACCTGCAACAATTGCAGGATGCCGGCCTGGTGATTTCGGGCCTGTCGGTCGACAACGAACTAGTGGAAATGGTCGAATTGTCTGATCATCCGTGGTTCATCGGGTGCCAGTTCCATCCGGAATTCACGTCGCAACCGCGTGAAGGTCATCCCCTGTTCAACAGTTTCATCAGCGCCGCGCTCGATTATCACAAGGCCCACTCGCAATGAAACTTTGCGATTTCGAGGTGGGGCTCGACCAGCCTTTGTTCCTGATAGCCGGTCCCTGCGTGATCGAATCCGAGCAGATGGCGCTCGATACCGCCGCCGAACTGCAGCAGATATGCCGGCAGTTGAATATTTCGTTTATCTACAAATCATCCTTCGACAAGGCCAATCGTTCCAGCAGTCAGAGCTTTCGCGGGCTCGGCATCGATACCGGGCTCGCGATCCTGGAAAAGGTGCGCAGCAGCCTTAAGCTTGCGGTTATCACCGACGTGCATGAAGACAGCCCGCTGGATGAAGTCGCCAGCGTCGTCGATGTGCTGCAAACGCCCGCCTTTTTATGCCGGCAAACCAATTTCATTCAAAACGTCGCCGCGCAAAACAAGCCGGTTAATATCAAAAAGGGCCAATTCCTGTCTCCCTGGGACATGCAGCAGGTCGTCAACAAGGCGCGCGAAACCGGTAATCAACAGATCATGGTATGCGAGCGCGGCGCCAGCTTCGGTTATAACAATCTGGTATCCGACATGCGCTCGCTTGCGGTTATGCGGCAAACCGGCTGCCCGGTCGTATTCGATGCAACGCACTCGGTGCAATTGCCGGGCGGGCAGGGCACGGTCTCGGGCGGGCAACGCGAATTCGTGCCGGTGCTGGCGCGCGCCGCCGTCGCCGCGGGTGTGGCCGGGTTATTCATGGAAACCCACCCCAATCCCGAACAGGCGCTCAGCGATGGCCCCAATGCCTGGCCGTTGGCGCAGATGCAATCCTTGCTGCAGGTATTGATCGAAATCGACCGTGTCGCCAAGGCCGTGCGATTGCATGAAAGCGACCTGCTTTAAAACGCCATTTATTACGGAGCAACTATGAGTAAAATCGTCAAGGTTATCGGCCGCGAAATTCTGGATTCGCGCGGTAACCCGACCGTCGAAGCCGAGGTGAGTCTCGACAACGGCGTGCTCGGCCGGGCCGCGGCGCCCTCCGGCGCATCGACCGGGGAGCGCGAGGCGATCGAGTTGCGCGACGGTGATCGCAAACGCTACCTGGGCAAGGGCGTAACCCGCGCCGTGGGTCATATCAATAACCAGCTCGCCGAGCTCGTAATCGGGCGCGATTGCGACGATCAGGCAGGACTGGATCAGGCGATGATCGAGCTCGACGGTACCGAAAACAAAAGCAACCTGGGCGCCAACGCCTTGCTCGCGGTTTCGCTGGCCAACGCCCAGGCGGCAGCAGCTGCTGCCGAACAGCCCTTGTTTCGTTACCTCGGCGGAGCCGATGCCAGTAAGCTGCCGGTGCCGATGATGAATATCATCAATGGCGGCGCGCACGCGGACAACAGCGTCGATTTACAGGAGTTCATGATCCTGCCGGTCGGCGCGCCCAGCTTCAGTGAAGCCTTGCGCTACGGCACCGAAGTTTTCCACGCGCTGAAATCGGTGCTCGCCGCCAGGGGTCTGAATACCGCGGTTGGCGACGAGGGCGGTTTCGCCCCCGATCTGTCTTCCAACGAAGAAGCGATCGAAGTGATACTGATCGCGATCGAAAAGGCCGGTTACAGCGCCGGCAGCGATATCTGCCTGGGACTCGATGTCGCCAGTTCCGAGTTTTACCAAAACAATCAATATGTGTTGAGTTCGGAAAACCGTTCTTTCGACGCCGCCGGATTTGCCGACTACCTCGCCAATTGGGTGGAGCAGTATCCGATCATCAGCATCGAGGACGGCATGGATGAAAGCGATTGGGACGGGTGGGCGATACTAACCGAGAAACTCGGTCATAAAATTCAACTGGTGGGCGATGATTTGTTTGTCACCAATACCCGTATCCTGGCGCGCGGCATCGAGCAGAATATCGCCAATTCGATACTGATCAAATTCAACCAGATAGGCACTCTGAGTGAAACGCTGGCCGCGATCTCGATGGCCCACGCGGCGGGATATACCACGGTAATCTCGCATCGCTCGGGCGAAACCGAAGATGTCACGATTGCCGACCTCGCGGTGGCGACCGGTGCCGGCCAGATTAAAACCGGCTCGCTATCGCGCTCGGATCGAATCGCCAAATACAATCAATTGCTGCGCATCGAAGCCGCCTTGGGCGACGCCGCAACCTATCCGGGAAAATCGGCGATTAAAAACTTTTAACCCGATATCGATGTACCGATGAAGATGCTGCTGGCCGTTTTGATCCTGATTTTGTTCGGCCTGCAATACAAGTTATGGTTTGGCGATGGCAGCTTGTCGGAGGTCGTACAGCTGTCGCGCGAGCTCGAAAGCCAGAAACAACGACTACGCGAGCTCGAGGAACGCAATAAAATCCTCGAGGCGCAAGTGCTCGATTTGCAAAACGGCCTTGACGCCTTCGAAGAAAAAGCGCGTAACGATCTCGGTATGATCAAACAGGGCGAAACCTTTATTCAACTGATCCCGCCGGCGGCGGACAGCGGCAATGAGCGTTGATATTCCGGTCTGGGCGGTGATACCGGCGGCCGGCCGCGGCAGCCGGATGCAGCAAGATATACCCAAACAGTATCTTCGGTTTCAGGGCAAATCGATTCTCGAACACTGCCTCGATCGCCTGCTGTCCCATCCCGCCATCGATGGCGCGGTGATTGTGCTAGAGGCGGATGACAGGCGCTGGGAAGAGATAAGTTACAGCTCGAACAAGACTGTTTTTATCGCCGACGGCGGTGTCGAGCGCCAACACTCGGTCTACAACGGACTGACGATGTTGCAGTTTCGTTACGGCAACGACGTCATCGTACTGGTGCATGACGCAGTGCGCCCGCTGGTCGAACATGACGATCTCGACCGGGTAATAGCCGCCGCCCGCGCGCACACCGCCGGAGCGATCCTGGCGGCGCCGCTGAACGATACCCTCAAGTTGCAAAACGAAGACCTGGAAATCGCCCGCACCCTACCGCGGGAGGGGTTGTGGCGCGCGTTGACGCCGCAGGTGTTTCACCTGCAAGTGTTGCTGAATGCATTGCGGCGGGTAATCGACGACGAAATCGCGATTACCGACGATGCACAGGCGGTGGAACTGGCGGGTTACAGCCCGGCGCTGGTGGCCGGAAGCGGCGAGAACCTGAAGATTACGATGCCGGGCGACCTGGCGCTGGCGGAGCGAATTTGGTTAAACCAGCGCAATCAGCAGGATCACGAATAAAACGATTGCAAGAATTGGTATGACAAAGCCCATCCAGTCCTTGGCGTCGCCCTTGGGGGCTTCCTTCACCATGCGCTTGGCGCCGGGTAGTATCATGAAAAACATCGCTACCAGCAGGACGGCGGAGCCGATTTTGATCCAGTCCATATCAGTTTCCCAAAAAATTAAGCCCCTGAGGACAGGGGCTTAATTGCACAACATAAAGCAAGAATTAGTCGTCGCCGCCAAAGGCACCCAGTATGTGCAGCAAACTGGTGAAAATGTTCAAAATGGCGATAAATAACCCAGCGGTCGCGGAAATATAGTTGGTTTCGCCGCCGCTAATCATCATCGAGGTTTGCATCAGGATATAACCGCTCATGATCATGATGACGGCAGCGCTAATAGCCAACGCCAGGGCCGGAATGGCCAGGAAGATATTGGCGATCATGGCCGCGATGGCAACCAGCAGTCCGACAAAAACAAAGCCGCCGAGGAAGCTGAAATCCTTGCGCGTAGTCAGGGCGTAGCCGGAAAGTCCCAGGAAGATAACGCCGGTGCCGCCCATGGCGACCATGACGATACTCGGATTAACCGACAGGTAGTAACTCAGCATCGGCCCCAGACCAAAACCCAGTAAACCGGTTATGCCGAATATCACTGGAATGCCGGCTGCTGAATTCTGAGTCCGCGGAAGTACAAACCAGAGCAGCAGGATACCGACGATGGTCGCGCCGAAGGCAATGCCGTGAGAGGCTTGCATAGCGATACTGACAAACGCCAGCAGGCCGCTGAAAATAAGCGTCATCGACAACAGCATATAGGTATTCCTGATGACTTTATTGGTCTGCAGAATCGCTTC
>DS021198.1:1318191-1340887 GCA_001735895.1 Olavius algarvensis Gamma 3 endosymbiont
CAATTCCGCGCCTTATTCCGGCTCACCGGATAACCCAGACAGTTCAGGGCCCGTTTCATACGTCGGCTGCCGTAGGTATGATCACTCGCATCATCAACCCGCTGAACCCACTCCAGCATTTCCTCATGCTCGGGATCAGGCGGTCTTGTGTCCATCTGGCGCCGGTAGTGGTAATAACATGACCGGTCCACACCCAGCACCTGACACATCAGGCGAACGGGAAAGGTATTCTTGTGTTGGGTGATAAACGAGTATTTCATTTCGTTTCTGCTGCAAAGAATACCGTCGCCTTTTTTAAGATTTCTTTCTCCATCTTCAGGCGTTTGATTTCAGCTTTAAGTCGACGGTTCTCTTCCTGATCCGGTGTCAGCTTGCCGTTCCCACGGAAAGCCTGGCCATCACCCGATTGTTCCTCTTGCACCCATCGGCACAGCATATTGGCATTGATGCCCAGGCTTCGCGCTGCTTCCGCCCGGCTGTAGCCCTGATCAGTTACCAGGCTCACTGCATCCAGTTTGAATTCTTTCGTATATTTCTTTCTCGTTGTCATCTATCGTTACCTCAGTTAAGTTTCATTATCTCTTAACTGGGTGGTATCAATCTATTGGACCATGTCATAACGCGCTCGTCCTGCCTAATGCTCAATTGTCTACATTACGAGAGACGCGTATTTGAAGGGTTGGAATTTCGATCGTCAGCCTTATCAGGGCTGCCTAGGACCCGCAGCCTCGGTTCAAGGTATCCGTCCCGTCGCTGCCTTAATTTTGCTCGCAACGCAGTGGGTTGTTGTGACTGTTAGGCGTGATTTTGGCTGACAAAGGGTTAAACTGCATGCAGGCCGCACGCGATATCCAATGATCAATATTCTGACTTACAACATCCATAAGGGCTTCGATCGATACAACCGTGATTTTGTTTTACACAAGATCAAGGAGCACTTGCGCAACGCCGAGGTCGATGTGGTCTTGCTGCAGGAAATCCAGGGACGCCATTTCCATCATGAAACCCGTATTTCCGCCTGGCCCGAGGTTAGCCAGTTCGAATTCCTGGCCGACAGCATCTGGCCGCATTACGCCTACGGTAAGAATGCGATCTATCGCAAGGGTCATCATGGCAACGCCATTTTGAGCAAGTATCTGATCGTAGAATGGAACAATCTCAATCTATCGCGCTTTCAGCGGGCCAGCCGCAGCATGTTGCACGGCAGAATCGAGTTGCCGGACGGGCAGGGCCCGCTGCATTTGCTTTGCGTGCATCTCGACCTGATCGGATTCGAGCGCAAACGGCAGATTCGGGAACTACGGCGTTATATCGAATCCACCATCGACCAGGACGAACCGCTGGTGCTGGGCGGTGATTTTAACGACTGGCACGGGGGTATTGGTAAAACTCTGGAATCGCAGCTGGGGATGCAGGAAGCGTTTCGCAAGTTAAACGGCGCCTATGCCAAGACCTTTCCGTCGCATCGGCCCATGTTGCGCATGGATCGAATCTATTATCGCGGCATCAACCTGGTCGACTCGTTCTGCCTGCAGCGCCAGCCCTGGAACGAACTATCCGACCATCTGCCGCTGTACGCGCGATTCGCTTTCGGTTAAACCCGGACGTGCGGGAAGGGCAGCAACTATTCTTTACACCCGGATCCTATTTCGACGGGTTACTGGCGGATATCGATGTTGCAGACAGCCATATTGGCCTCGAAATTTATATCTTTGAACTGGATACTATCGGTGAGCGTGTGCTGCAGGCGCTGGAACGGGCGATCGCTCGCGGGGTAAAGCTGCAGCTGTTAATCGATGGCGTCGGTTCCTACCGGGATGCCAATGCCATTGCCGAACGGCTCGACCGGACAGGGTGCGAATTGCGCGTATTTCATCCGCTGCCCTGGGACTTCTCGCTCTATCGTCGCGCGTTAAGCGCGGGGCGCTGGTATTCGAAATTCCTGCATTTCTTTGCCGCGATCAATCATCGCAATCATCGCAAGCTCTGCCTGATCGACGGCAAGTACGCCTGGCTGGGGAGCTATAACATAACCGACGATCATTTCAATCGGCCAGTGTCCGGCGCCGACGATTACTGGCACGATACCGGACTCAGGGTGAGCGGACCGATGGTTAACACACTGTCGGATAATTTTGCCGAAGTCTGGAAACGCAAGACGGTCAATGTCGGTAAGCGCTCACTCTACTATATGGCAAGCAGGGAAAGGTCGCATCGGCAGCAGCGAAAACTGCAACCGCTGCAAGTTCTGGAACTCGCACAGCGGCGAATCTGGATCACCAATGCCTATTTCAATCCGACCCACCGGCTGCTGCAACTGCTGAAACAAAAGGCGAGGTCCGGCATTTCAGTCCAATTGATCGTGCCCGCCCGCTCCGACATCGTTTTCTTTCCGTTGCTGGCGCGCAGCTTTTACGCCGATTTACTGCAGGCCGGCATTCGCGTCTACGAATACGATAAACGGCTACTGCATTCAAAAACCATGGTGATAGACAACCAGGGCCTGGTAGGTAGCACCAATCTCAACTACCGCAGTCTGTTTCACGACAGGGAGCTCGATCTGCTACTCGACGACGCGGAGCTGGTCGCGCGCTTGCGGCAGCGATTCGACGACGATATTGAAAACAGTATCGAAATTACCTTGCACACACCACACAACGGCGGCTGGCTGTTGCGTCCCCTGGGCTGGCTCGCGAGATTTTTGCGCTACTGGCTGTAGGGCGCCATTCCCGCAGCAGCCTGGCAGCGCTTTACTCTGGTTTGTAATTGAAGAATAAGTTACCTTAACTATACTTAATAACTTATTGAATTTATTATATTAAAGAGAAAAGGATTTACGGCTAGCATAAATCTCCGGATAATCGGCGACCCGCTATACTTGGTTGACTATGAGTAACACTGAAAACGGCTTCACCTGGCGCTCACGCTCCGCATTCGTCATCGTTGCGGCCGGTGCTACCCTGAGCCTGAACGATTTTCTGACCTTTCCGGTACTGGCCGGCCAGAACGGCGGCGGTGCATTCCTGTTGCTTTACCTGCTGTTCCTGTTTGCGCTCGGTTTACCGCTGCTCATGGTCGAACTGATGCTGGGCCGCCTGACCAGAAGCGATCCCGCGGCCTGCTTGCGTAGCCTTTCGGAACAGTATAAGGCTTCGGTTTACTGGAAGTTGGCCGGGATCGGTTCGATGTTAGCCGCATTTCTGATCGTGTCGACCTTCAGCGTCATCGCCGGCTGGTCGCTCGCTTATGCGGTACGCGCCGCTATCGGTCTGTTCGATGGCGTCACCTTGGAGTCCGCCAAACTGTTATTCGAAGAATTGACGATCGATAGCGAACGCACGTTGCTGTGGCATACCTTGTTTGTCGCCGGCCTGGTCGCTATCTGCGCGCAACCGCTTAAAAAGGGACTCGAAAGAATGATGCTGATACTGGTGCCGACGATGATTCTGTTGCTGGTGACAGGCCTGATTCTGGCACTGACTTCCTCCGGTATCACCGACAGTATCCGCTACATTCTGTATGCAGATTTTTCGGCAATTGATTCCAACACGCCGATACTCGCTCTGCAACGCGCTTTTTATACGCTTGCGCTCGGCATCGGCGTCATGATTGCCTTGGGGCGTTATCTGCCTGGCGAGGTGTCGATTGGTTATTCTGCCGTGCTGGTAATTACGGTCGATTTCCTGTTTTCGGTTTTTACCGGCCTGTCGATTAACGCGCTCATACTTTCCGCCGGTTACGAGCCCGGGGCCGACAGCCAGTTTGCCTTCCGCATCATGCCGGTTATCCTGGACCAGTTTTCATCCGGCTACCTGTTCAGTACCTTATTCTTTTTGTTGATGACGATCGCGGCGCTGACGACTTCGGTCGCCTTGCTGGAAGCGCCGATTACCTATTTTCAACGCAAAAGCGGGATTTCGAGACTGAAGGCCGCTGTATTGCTCGGCGTCGGGGTCTGGCTGTTTGGTTTAGGTGTCGTGCTGGCGCATAGCGTATGGAACGGCGATGGGTTCACGATCGCCCTGTTTTTCGGGGATCAAGCGGTGCGGCTGATCAACAATGCGGGATTTCACGATGTACTGGTGTTTCTATCCAGTCACCTGATTCAGCCGTTCGTCGCGTTGCTCCTGTGCTTGTTCGTCGCCTGGAAAATTCCGCAGGAAGTCAGCCACAAGGAATTCGCGCTGTCGCGGCAACTGAGTTATGAAGCCTGGAATTACTTGATCCGATATATCGTTCCGGTACTGTTACTAATTGTTATACTCGCTGCATTTGGACTGATCTGAAGTGCCGCAAATATCTCGCAGCGCATTGCTGCCGTATCCCGCCCGATTCATGTACGACCTCGTTAATAAGGTCGAGGCCTATCCCGAGTTTTTACCCTGGTGCGGGGGAGCCAGACTCCATCGATCCGATGAGACTTCGTTGGAGGCCTCGATCCAGATATGTACCGCGGGCCTGGATCAGTGGTTCAAGACGCGTAATTCGATGATACCCGGCGAGTCGATCGAAATTAACCTGGTGGACGGCCCCTTTAAGCAACTGCAAGGTCACTGGCAGTTTACTGCGCTCGACGGCGAGGGCTGCAAAATCGAACTGCTGTTGCAGTTCGAGTTTAAACGCGGTCTCGCCGCGGCCGTCATCGCACCCGTTTTTACCCGCATTGCAAATACTATGGTAGATTCGTTTTGTGAGCGCGCACGCGAATTGTATGGCTGATAAAACATTAATTGAAGTAGCTTATGCGACGCCGGCAAAGCAGCTTATCGTCGAATGCAGCGTTGCGCAGGGGACCCCTGCACGTGAGGCCGTGCGCCAGTCGGGTATCGAAGAGCATTTTCCTGAAATCGACGCGGGCAGTTGCGAACTCGGTGTTTTCGGCAAGGCCATAGCCGCCGATTACGAACTACAGGATGGCGATCGCATCGAAATATACCGGCCGTTGATTGCGGATCCCAAGGAGGTTCGCCGCCAGCGCGCGGCGCAGGGATTAAAAATGAAAAAAGGCGGCGGGGCGGTTAACCCGGAATGAGATCGCCATCGATCCGCGCCAGCAAATCGCCGCTGAAAGTAAGTCTCATGACACTCTTCTCGACCTTGCCGTCTTTGCCGGTTTTAAGATAAAACACGTAATGCCATAAATCGGGGTGGTGCAAATCGACAATCGACGGCGTCCCCAGCAAAAATTCGACCTGTTTACGAGACATGCCGATCTCGAGCTGGTCCACCAGCGCCGGATCGATGCGCTGCCCCTGGGGTATATCCATTCGATACACACAGCCCGACAATGCTACAATGGCCAGTCCGATTATCAGGACTGTTTGTAATAGTCGTAGAATCATATTTCCGACAGTTGCTAATCAAGGCGCGATAATACTGACAGGATCTAATTGCTGCAAACATTGAGAACAAAATAAATGGAATCGGCTGACTTAAAAAACGCGGGATTGAAAGTAACCCTGCCGCGTATGAAAATTCTGGAATTGCTGGAAAGTTCCGCGAATCGTCACCTGAAGGCGGAAGACATTTATAAGATGTTGCTGGATTCGGGTGAAGAAATAGCGCTGGCTACGGTCTACCGGGTCCTGACTCAGTTTGAAACCGCCGGTCTGGTAACGCGCCATCACTTCGATGGCGGTCATGCCGTATTCGAAATCGACGACGGCGAACATCATGACCATCTAGTCGATATTTCAACCGGCCGGGTGGTCGAGTTTTATGATGAGATTATCGAGCAACGACAACAAGAAATTGCCGACAGCTACGGTTTCACCATCACCGAGCACACCATGGTGCTTTACGGCCAATTCAAAGAAAAATGACGATCTCAAGTCGGCGCGGCGTTTTGCTCTTAGATGCCTGAATTTAATCACAACGGATTATAAATTTCAGACCTGCGGTGTGCGGTGTAATGGTCCTAATTCCGGCTAATCTCGCGACGAAATCATTTCGCTGGCATGGGCCCGCGATTGCTCGGTAATCTTTACCCCGCCAAGCATGCGGGCAACCTCTTCCAGGCGTTCGGCCTCGTCGAGCGCGGCGACGGCGGTCGTGGTGGCGCCTCCGGCGCTGGTCTTCTCGACGCGAAAATGGTGATGCGCCCGGGAAGCGACCTGGGGCAAATGGGTGACGCATAACACCTGGCGATCCTGACCCAGCAGACGCAGCTTGTTGCCGACAATTTCAGCGATACCCCCGCCGACGCCGCTATCCACTTCGTCGAATATCAACGTGGGTATCTGTGACGACTCGCTCATGATCACCTGTATCGCCAGGCTGATGCGGGATAGTTCGCCGCCGGACGCCACCCTGGCGAGGGATTTGGGCGCCTGTCCGGGATTGGTGCTAACCAGATAACGAATGTGGTCGATACCGTTGGCGGTCGGCTCCTGGTCAGACTCGATATCGATCGCAAAGCGGCCGTTCGCCATCCCCAGCTGCTGCATCACCTGGGTTATTTGTTCCGACAGGCTGGCCGCCGTCTGCTTGCGTTTGAGCGACAACTCCCCGGCGCTGAATAGAAAATCCTCGCGCGCCTTTTCGAATTCCGCGGCAATCGTCTCGAGGTCAAAGCTATCGCCCCGCAGCAGCTCTAGTTCCTGTTCCATGTCGCGTCGAAGCGAGGGCAGGGCAGATACCTCGACATGATGTTTACGCGCTAGATTTTGCGCGCAGGCGATACGCTCGTTGGTGGCTTCGAGGGCTTCGCCATCGAGATCGATGCCGTCACGATAAGCGCGCAACTCAACGGTCGCCTCCCGCACCTGGATCAAGGCCGCATTAATCAATTCATGACTGGCGGACAAGGCGCTGTCGCCGGTCGATAACTCGTCCAGCCGCTGCTCGCACAGGCTGAGTGCCGATTGCAGGTTGTGTTCTTCATCGTCATACAGCAGTTCAAGCACCTCGCCGGTCTTTGCGATCAGATTGCCGGCATTCGCCAAACGCCGATAGTCTTGCTGCAGGCGTTCGAATTCACCCTCGGCGAAGTCTAGTTGCTGTAGTTCGCTACAATAAAGCGCCAACAGGTCGACGCGTTGTTCGCGTTGCTGGGAACCCGAGCGTACCTGCCGCAGACGTTGCTGCAAGTCGTGATACTCCCGGTATTTTTGCGCCACCTCGGCGATCAGCCCGGGTTCGCCGAGAAAAGCGTCCAGCAATTGTCGCTGTACCTGCGATTTCTGTAGTGACTGGTGCTCGTGCTGGCCGTGAATGTCGATCAGCAGGTCGCACAGGCTGCGTAACTGTATCAGGGTGGCGCTATAACCGTTGATGAAAGCCTTGCTGCGGCCGTTGGCATAGAGTACGCGGCGGATGACGCATTCGCCGTCGGCGTCCATTTCGTTAGCCGCCAGCCATTCTTTGGCGGCAGCGTGTTGGTCGAGCCGAAAGCAGACCGAAATATCGGCGCGTTGCGAGCCGCTGCGAATGCTGTCGCTCTCGGCACGGTCGCCCGCGGCCAGTTTAAGCGCGTCGAGCAGAATCGACTTGCCGGCGCCGGTTTCTCCGGTCAGCGCGCTCAAACCCGTGTCTAAATCGAGCTGCAGCGAATCGATAATGGCAAAATTTTTGATCTGGATCGAATCGAGCACTAGTAACTTGCGCTCCAGAAAAGTTTTTCGCGTAACACTTCGAAATAATCGTAATCCTCGGGATGCAGCAAGGTCAGAAGTTCGCCGTAGCGCGTGATAAGAATGCGGCAATTCTGCTTGACCAGCCGGGTCGAATGTCCGTCATAGCTGACCTTGGCGAGCTGCGTATCCTGTCCGAGCCGCACTTCGATCGGTTGATCCGCAGGCAACACGATCGGCCGGTTACTCAGCGTATGCGGGCATATCGGGACGATGGCCAAGGTCTCGAGCGAGGGGTGCATTATCGGACCGCCACCGGACAGGGCATAGGCGGTCGAGCCGGTAGGCGTGGTGACGATAACCCCGTCGGAACGCTGGATATGGATCAATTCGCCCCCGCTCGAAATTTCGTATTCGATCATGTTGGCCGATTCGGGGCTATGCAGAATGATGTCATTGAGCGCGATATTGGTCGCTACCAGTTTATCGTTCTCAAAAAACTTGCCCTCGATGAAAAATCGCTTCTCGACGCTATAGCGCCCGGCGACCACCTCGTCGATATAGGATTCGAAATCATCAAAAGACACGTCGGCGAGAAAGCCCAACCGGCCGAGGTTAATTCCGAGCAACGGGGTGTTCTTGTCGGCCAGCGCGCGCGCCGCGGTCAACAAGGTGCCGTCGCCGCCCAGCGAAATGACCAGGTCGACGTCCGCGACCACCCGCTCCAGGGGCAGGCTCGATATTTCGGCCAGCTTTAAATTGAAGTCGAGACAATGCACCAGGACCTCGGCATGGCGAGCCAGAACATCGGTCACTTTTTTAATGCTTTCGTGGCGCAACTGCATATCGCTACGCACCACCAGACCGATTGATTTGAAATTTGCCGGCATAATCTGGGTTTTTACCTGGATTCCTTGATTTACGGGGGTTTAGTATACCGCTAGAATTAAATGCGACTAAACTACGGCTTGGCAACAATATATCAGACCCGATGACTGAAAAATACGAACTTGATGAGCGCGCCCAGCTTTTGTTACGGCAATTGATCAACTCGTATACACGTGATGCACAGCCGGTTGGCTCGAAAAATCTGGCGCAATTGTCGGGTCTCGATGTCAGCTCCGCGACCATACGCAATATCATGGCCAGGCTCGAAGATATGGGATTGGTGGATTCGCCGCATACCTCTGCGGGGCGAATTCCAACCGAGGCCGGCTACCGTTTTTTCATCGATAGCCTGCTGGAAGTCGATAATCTCGAAAAATCGGCGCAACAGGTGATTTCGCAAAGTTTCAGTGCAAATAAAACTTCCAGTGACTTGATTCACAGCGCCAGCGACATTTTGTCCCGCGTCACCCACCTGACTGGCATCATCAGCCTGACCCACACCGCACCGACCGAAATTCGTCATATCGAATTCATGAAGCTAAGCGAACGCCGGGTGCTGGTGATCCTGGTAATAAACAAGGATGACGTGCACAACAAGGTAATTCACGTGGATCGCGATTACAGCGAGATCGAGCTGCAGCAGGCGGCACAGATGCTGAGCCGCTATCTGGTTGGGCACAGTTTCGAAAATGCGCGTCAAACGCTGCTCGATGAGCTTTCCGAGTTGCGCACCGACGTCAATACCATCATGGAAACCGTGCTCGAAGCGATGGATGAAGTTTGCAGTCTGAATATGCATGAAGACTTGATCACTAGCGGAGAGAGTAACTTGCTCGAGTATGCAGAACTCTCTGATATCAATAAGTTGCGTAACTTATTTAATGTATTTAATCAAAAAACCGACTTGCTCAAACTGCTCGACGGCTGCACCGCGGCGGATGGCGTGGAAATTTTTATCGGCAGCGAATCCGGCTACTCGGTGTTGAGCGATTGCAGCGTGGTCGGGGCGCCCTATCATGTCAAGGGTAAAATGATCGGAGTACTCGGTGTGATCGGCCCGACGCGTATCGCCTATGAACAGGTGATTCCCGTGGTCGATATTACCGCAAAATTATTGACATCGGCCTTGAATACTCGGAAATAATCCTTAAATTGTAGCCAGAATTTTTGCACTGGTGCGGGCCACCCTGTGCGGGCCACCCTGTGCGGGCCACCGGAAAAACGCATTTAATTAGATAATTCGTATCAAACGGAGCAGTTAATGTCGCCACGACAAACCAAAATCGAAACCGAAGACGAGCATTCGCTGGCTACCGAAGCGACGGAACAGGCGCATCTCGAAGACGTCGTTCCACATGCCGCAGAAGCCGAGCCGGACGAGCAGGAAGAAAGCATCGAGCAGCAGCTCGAAAAAGCCCAGGAGACCATCAAAGACTACTGGGACCAGATGATGCGCCTGCGCGCCGAAATCGATAATAACCGCAAGCGCGCCGAACGCGATATCGAGAACGCACACAAGTATGCGCTCAAGAATTTCGTGGAAAACCTGCTGCCGATTATCGACAGCATGGAATTGGGGCAGACCGCCGCCGCGGCCGATAACGCCACGCTGGAAAGTATCCGCGAAGGCTCCGCGTTAACCATGAACATGTTTGTCCAGGTGCTGGAAAAAAACGGTCTGGAACAAATCGACCCCGTCGGTGAAAAATTCGACCCGGAACGCCACCAGGCTATCAGCATGATCGAGGTCGAGGATGCAGAACCCAGTTCCGTTATCGAAGTAATGCAAAAGGGTTTCAGGCTGAACGACCGGCTGGTGCGGCCCGCCATGGTCGTCGTGGCCAAATAAACCCTGAATTATTTGCGTGAATTCGCTTGAAAGCATAAAAAATAACCCTACATCGGGTGTAAGTTTCATTTCGAACAGTTTTTTTGGAGTATATTAATGGGCAGAATCATAGGCATAGACCTCGGCACCACGAATTCCTGTGTGGCGGTAATGGAGGGCGACAAACCCAAGGTTATCGAAAATGTGGAAGGCGATCGTACCACCCCTTCCATCGTCGCCTTTGGCGCCGATGACGAAGTCCTGGTAGGACAGCCGGCGAAACGCCAGGCAGTCACCAATCCCAACGACACCCTGTATGCGGTAAAGCGCCTGATCGGGCGTCGCTTCGACGAATCCGCGGTGCAAAAAGACATCGACCTCGTCCCCTATAAGATCCTCAAGGCCGACAACGGTGACGCCTGGGTGGAAGCCAAGGGTAAGAAAATGGCGCCGCCGGAGATTTCGGCACGCGTGCTGCAGAAGATGAAAAAGACCGCGGAAGACTATCTCGGCGAAGAAGTGACCGAGGCGGTCATCACGGTTCCCGCGTACTTTAACGACTCGCAACGCCAGGCGACCAAGGATGCCGGTAAAATCGCCGGACTCAAAGTCAAACGGATTATCAACGAGCCGACCGCTGCTGCGCTGGCTTATGGCATGGACAAGTCGACGGGTGATAAAAAGCTCGCGGTTTACGATCTCGGTGGCGGTACCTTCGATATCTCGATCATCGAAGTCGCGGAAGTGGATGGCGAACATCAGTTCGAGGTCCTCTCCACCAACGGCGACACTTTCCTCGGCGGTGAAGATTTCGACATGCGGTTGATCGATTACCTGGCCGATGAATTCAAGAAAGAGCAGGGCATGGATCTGCGCGGCGATCCGCTGGCGATGCAACGCCTCAAGGAAGCCGCCGAAAAAGCGAAAATCGAATTGTCTTCGAGTCAACAAACCGATGTAAACCTGCCGTATATAACCGCGGATTCCGCCGGGCCGAAGCATCTTAATCTGAAAATCACCCGCGCCAAACTCGAATCGCTGGTGGACGACTTAGTCGCCCGCACCATCGAGCCGCTCAAGGTCGCGCTGAAAGACGCCGGCGTATCGGTATCCGATATCGACGATATCATTCTGGTTGGCGGGCAAACCCGGATGCCGAAAGTCCAGGAAGTGGTTAAAAACTTCTTCGGCCGTGACGCGCGTCGCGACGTCAATCCGGATGAAGCCGTCGCCAGTGGCGCCGCGATCCAGGGTGGCGTGCTCGGCGGTGATGTTAAAAACGTTTTGTTGCTCGATGTCACTCCGCTGTCGCTCGGTATCGAAACCCTGGGTGGGGTAATGACCAAGTTGATCGAAAAGAATACGACGATCCCGACCAAGGCCGCGCAAACCTTTTCGACGGCCGAAGATAATCAGACCGCTGTTACTGTGCATGTTTTGCAGGGTGAACGGGAAGTCGCCACCGCCAACAAGTCGCTGGGACGTTTCGATCTCTCCGATATCCCGCCGGCGCAACGCGGCACACCGCAGATCGAAGTTACATTCGATATCGATGCCAACGGTATTCTTAATGTATCGGCCAAGGACAAGGCAACCGGCAAAGAGCAAAAAATCGTGATCAAAGCGTCCAGCGGACTCTCCGATGATGAAGTCGATGCCATGATCAAGGACGCCGAGGCACATGCCGACGAAGATCGTAAACACCGCGAGACCGTCGAAGCACGTAACCAGGCGGACGCGATGATTCACGCTGCGGAGAAATCCCTCAAGGATCTCAGTGAGCAAGTCGAGGACGAAGACAAGTCTAAGATCGAAGCGGCGATCGCAGATTTGAAAAAGGCGCTGGAAGGATCCGACAAAGGCGACATCGAAGCCAAGACACAGGCGCTTGCCGAAGCGTCAAGCAAGCTGGCGGAGAAAGCCTACTCGAGCAGCGCTGACGATGAAGGTCCCGAGACGGTCGATGCGAACGCTGCGGCGCAGTCGAGTGACGATGTCGTCGACGCCGAGTTCGAGGAAGTCAAGGAAGAAGACAAGAAATAACGATTATTATCCAATCGTTATGACGAACCTGGCGCGATTTATCGCGCCAGGTTTTTGCTTTTTGTAGATAGAACCCATGTCAAAACGCGATTATTACGAAGTTCTCGAGGTATCTAATACGGCTTCGGACGCCGATATCAAAAAGGCATTCCGCCGTCTGGCGATGAAGTATCACCCGGACCGAAATCCCGACAGTGAAGAGGCCGAGCATCATTTCAAGGAGGCTAAAGAAGCTTTTGACGTGCTTTCCAATGCCGACAAACGGGCCGCCTACGATCAATTTGGCCACGCCGGAGTAGATCAATCGGTCGGCGGCGGCGGTTTTAGCGGCGGCGGTTTCGGCGACGCCTTCAGCGATATTTTTGGTGATATTTTCGGCGGTGGCGGACGCTCGCGAGTACGCAAAGGCGCCGATCTACAGTATAACCTCGAACTGAGTCTCGAGGACGCCGTGGCCGGCACCACGGTTAAAATCCGCGTACCCACGTTGAAACATTGCACCAGTTGCTCCGGCAGTGGCGCCAAACCCGGTACTGCGCCCGAGAGCTGCAGTACCTGCGGCGGCCACGGCCAGGTGCGCATGCAACAAGGCTTTTTCTCGGTACAGCAAACCTGCCCGAATTGCCGCGGCAAGGGCAGCACTATTAGCGATCCCTGTGTCACCTGTCACGGCGCAGGTCGTGTCAAGGAACACAAATCGCTTTCGGTAGAAGTACCCCCCGGAGTCGACAACGGCGACCGGATTCGACTTTCGGGAGAAGGCGAAGCGGGCGATTCCGCGGCGCCTAGCGGGGATTTGTTCGTACAGATACACGTCAAACCCCACCCCATTTTCGAACGCGACAACGCCGACCTGTATTGCGAAGTGCCGATAAACATCGTGACCGCAGCCCTGGGCGGTGAACTCGAAGTACCCAGTCTCGGTGGCCGCCTGAATCTGAAGATTCCGGCCGGCACTCAAAGCCACAAACTTTTCCGCATGCGCGGCAAAGGTGTCAAACCCGTACGCGGTGGACCGCTAGGCGACTTGATTTGCCGCATCGTGGTGGAAATCCCGGTAAAATTAAACGCCGAGCAAAAGTCGCTGCTCGAACAGTTTGGGCAGTCGATGGGTAAGGCGGCCAACAAGCACAGCCCTAACGAAAATACGTGGATCGACAGCATGAAGCAGTTTTTCGAAGACATGAAATCCTGAGTCGGAGGGCAGCCGTGACTCGCATAGCAATCGCCGGCGCCGCCGGGCGCATGGGGAAAAACCTGATAACCGCCTGCAGCGAAGCCGACGCGATGCAGCTGACCCAGGCGCTGGAATGGGAAGGCAGTCCCAGCCTCGGATCCGATTCGGGCGTGCTGGCCGGGCTCGAACCCAACCAGGTGCCGATCAGCGCACAGCTCGATCCGGACACTTTCGATATCTTAATCGATTTCACCCGTCCCGAGGCAACCGCGCAACACGTCGAGTTTGCACTCGAACACGGGAAAAAAATGGTAATAGGCACCACCGGCTGTGACGCCGGCCTGGAGCAGAAACTGGCCGATGCAGGCCAAGAAATTGCCATCGTTTATGCACCGAACATGAGCGTCGGGGTGAATCTGTGCCTGGAATTGTTGCAGATCGCAGCCGCCGTGCTAGGCGATAGCGTCGATATCGAGATATCGGAAGCGCATCATCGGCACAAGCTGGATGCGCCCTCCGGCACGGCCCTGCAAATGGGTCAGGTGATCGCTGCAACGCTGGGGCGCGATCTGGATGAATGCGCGGTTTATGGCCGCCAGGGTCAAACCGGAGCGCGCGCGCGCGATACCATCGGTTTCAGCACCATCAGGGCCGGGGATATCGTCGGCGATCACAGCGTCTTGTTCGCCGCCGCAGGGGAACGCATCGAAATCAGCCACAAGGCGTCGGACCGAATGATCTACGCCCGCGGTGCATTGCGCGCCTGCCATTGGATAGGGTCGCAGGAAAAAGGTCTGTTCGCGATGCGGGACGTACTCCAGCTTGGATGAAGTTACTTCAAGTTAACCCTCTAAGTCATTGAATTAATAGTTTATAAGCTAGGCTTTAGCTGCTTCTCTCGACCCGCGAACCCGCACTGATGAAAATCTAGCGCATGGTCACCAATTCCTCGGAACTGGTCGGATGAATCGCCACGGTGTCGTCGAAGTCGCGTTTGCAGGCTCCCATACGAATCGCCACCGCAAAGCCCTGCAACATTTCATCGACGCCCGGGCCGATCAGGTGGCAGCCGATCACTTTTTCTTCCTCGTCCAGGCAAACTAGTTTCATCGCGGTGGGCACATCGTGACCGCTGATCGAGTTGTACATGGCGGTGAAGCGGGTTTGATAGATCTTGACGCGCTCGCCGTACTCGGCGCGTGCCGCCTGTTCCGTCATGCCGACGGTACCGATGGGCGGATGGCTGAAAACCACGCTGGGTATCAATTCGTAATCGAGATGGCGCTCCGTTTGACCGTCGTAGAGGCGATCCGCCAGGCGCCGCCCGGCGGCAATCGCGACCGGGGTTAGCGGCGCGCGTCCGGTAACGTCGCCCAGCGCAAATATATGCGGTTGGTTAGTGCACTGGTAGGTATCGGTTTCAATATATCCCCTGGAGTTTAACTCGACCCCGGCCTGTTCGAGATTCAAGCCGCCGAGATCCGGTCCCCGGCCGATGGCATAGATGACCTGATCCAGGTTTTGCATGCCGACGCCGTGGCTGTCCTGCAGTGAAATCCTGCCTTCTGCGTCGCGTTCGATGCGGGTAATTTCACATTCGGTACGCACCTCGATGCCCGACTTGGTAATCTCTTCGAACAGAGTTGTGCTGAGCAGGCTGTCGAAATCGCCAAGCACGTGGTGCTTGCGCAGATACAGGCAAACTTCGCTGCCGAGCGCGTTTAACACGCCCGCCAGTTCGACCGCGATATAACCCGATCCGGCAATCGCGACACGCTGCGGTTGGCTCGTCAGTTCAAAAAATCCGTCCGAGGTGATGGCGTGCTCGGCACCCGGTATATCCGGTACCTGAGGCCGGGTGCCGGTCGCGATGGCAATATGTTTCGCTGTATAGTGGGTTCCGTTTACGGCGATGGTATGCGCATCGACGAAGCTGGCGTCGCCTTCGATTTCATCGACTCCGAGATCCTTCAGATAACCGTGATACCAATGGTTTATCCCATCGATATAGGTCTCGCGCCTGGCCACCAGTTGCGACCAGTCGAAGCCGTTGTGCGCGAGATCGAAACCGTAACTTTTGGCGTCGCCAATCATATGTGCGAGGTTGGCCCCGAACCACATGATTTTCTTTGGCACACAGCCGACGTTAACGCAGGTGCCGCCCATTTTACCGCGTTCGACCACGGCGCAACGTTGGCCATAGCTGGCGGCACGCTCGATAATCGAGAGTCCGCCGCTACCGGCGCCGAGGGTTATCAAATCGTAATCGAAGGTCTCAGTCATAGTAGGTTTCCTGGTGTAGTCGGCGCGAACTTTAGCAGTTTTGGGATGGATTTTTTACTTTTCCAGCGACATAATTCGACCGGCATCACCGGCAGAGGGTTCCATGTTTAAATTAATTCGCTTCTTAATCACGCACGGACTCGCCCTGGGAATTGGTTTTGCGCTCGGCATTTATCTGTTGCCGGTGCTGACGGCACCCGCCGCCCCAAGCAATGCGGAGGTCAGCTCGAGCGCGGCACAGGCCATCTACCAGGGCGACTTCCATAAAAAACTTGCGGGCAGCGATTTCCTGCACTGGGGGGAAGGTCGGATTTCGATATCGGCCAAACAAATCAGCTTCATGGGTTCGATTGCCCCGGGGCCTGATTATCAGCTATACCTGACGCCGACCCTGGTTCAAACCGAACAGGAGTTCCTGCTGGTAAAGGACGAATCGGCCAAAATAGGCGCCGTCAAAACTTTCAATAATTTCATTCTGGATATCCCGGAAAATATCGATCCGGCGAGCTATCGCGCACTGCTGGTCTGGTGTGAATCCTTCGGCGAATTTATCACCGCTGCAAGTTATCGCTAAGTTCGGTATCCGACATGATCGCTATGCTCCACCGATTATGGCCGCGGCGCGGAAAATTGGCGAGATATTCGAGCTAGCCTGCATATTGCACGAAGGCGGCACAAACTCCGGATAAATCACATAAATATCAAAGTGTTAAGTCAGTTTTTTCGGAAAATGGCCGATTACAGTTTGTACCTGAACGAAATCAGGAAAAGTCTGGCTGCCAATCTCGAACGATCTCCCTTGAGTTTCGTTCCCTTCATGCAATATGCAGGCTAGAAGGGTAGCGAGGTCCCGCCGTAAAGCTTGCCGGCTTTTTCGTCGATATCGTAACCGAAGTCCAGAAACAGGTCGGTCTTGACGAAGGATTCTATCTTCCAGCGAAAACCGGTACCGATGGTGTAGTGCATGTCGGCCAGATCGATGTCATCGAAATCGTCGTAGATATTGCCGCTATCCAGGAACAGGCTATGGCGCACCCCCGGATGTTTCTGGTAGGCGAAAACGTATTCTATATTGGTGAACACCCGTGCATCGCCGCGATCATCGACACTTTCCAGTCTGCGGATGCTCGAGCCGCCGCCAATACCGTACTTCTGATAGTCGAAGGGGCTATTACTCGAAGCAGCCACGACCAGGCGATAATTGATGTTGTCGTAACGGTTCAGGGGCCTGAAGCCCAGCGCCTCGAATTCGACCAGCTCGGAATCATAGTCTGAATCGAGCCAATCGAAACCGCGTGCTAGCGTGAGCGAATAGTAACTGCCATAACGTCGGTAGCGTTCGGAATGTAGATCGTCGAAGGTCAGCGTTAAATGCAATCGATTGTAACGCCCGGCCTCCTGGGCTTCGATCGTTTCGGGATAGGGCCGGTCCAATCCGCGTTCTTCGAAGGTGATGCCGGTGCCGACGGTAAGCGGAAGCGGCAATCCATCGATATGCCAGTCGCGGGAAACCTTCATCGAAATCCTCGGTGATATTTTCGATTACCTGGCTGAGGCGCCATTCCAGCTTATAGGGCTTGGAGAATAGCGGCCATTTGTAACGAATGCGAAATTCTTCCGAGTCATCGCCGGTATGTTCTTCCTCTTGTTGCGCCAGAAAGCTAAGGGTCTGGTCCGCGCCGTTCAAATTGTACATCCGCAACCTGATCCCGAATTTGACGTCCCCGTCGGCATTGCGATTGAGGCGCGGTACCAGCAGCCAGGACCTTCTCTCCTCGAGCAGGATATGCAAGATCAATTCCCCGTCTTCGAAACGTTCGGCCTGAAATCTGACGGTTCTGAACAAATCGGTATCGCGCAATTCCTGGTGGGCATGCTTTAGCAGGGGAATGTTGAGGATCTGGCCCGGCTGGATACCCGCCCATTTGAGAATCCATTTTGCCTGGGTATCCTCGTTGCCGCTGATCAAAATCTGATCGATGGGCTGTCCGATGACTTCGGCGCTAATTCCCGCCATCTGTGCGATCGCGGGACCGACCGACATGACCGCCCATAGCAGCAAGCATGACAGCCCGCGAATAGTGACTCGGGTACCGAAATGCATGTGCTAGTCTTGCGGGCCCCACAGAATCCGATCCAGACTGTCGTCAGACTCGGCTTCGATAATTTTCAAGCCGTCGAAACGTACGCCTTCCTGTTTCAGCAACTGGGCTTGCTCCCGGTAGTAGCGGGAGTCGGGTTCGAACGCGAGGGTTCGATTCGAACGCACCACACGAAACCAGGGCAGGGGTTCGGGCGAACGCCCCATGGCGGCGCTGACCATTCTTGAATAACGCGGAAATCCC
Organism: Olavius algarvensis Gamma 3 endosymbiont; assembly: GCA_001735895.1. Taxonomy (GTDB): domain Bacteria; phylum Pseudomonadota; class Gammaproteobacteria. The sequence goes on from DS021198.1 coordinate 1,336,327, forward strand.
GCCGCTCTAGCCACTTCGCCATAACCCATGACGCGGCCGGGGGGTATTGCAGAGACAACCTCCCAGACACGATGATCAAACTTGTCCTGAAAACGACTCATGACATTTATCCACCAACTCGCGTTATGGCCGCGCCAGGAATTTAAACATTAAAAAGGTCAATTAAATTATTGATATTAAACAATTAATTCGCTCTGACTATAATGCTCTCGCTTGCTTAATTGCACCAGGCGCCGCACTTCCGAAACGGCTACGCTAATCGTCGGAAAGTCGCAACTGCGCATCGCTTCGAATTCATTGAGAATACTGTCGTAACGCTGCAGATCTTCGGGATGATGCTCTTCCCATATCGCCATAGCCTTGTTGATATGGCGTTTATTATCGACGATCTGTAACACGATTTCGGTTAAATTGTGCTGGTTGGCGTGCAAATCATTGCGCAGGTTTAGAATTGCCAAATGATTCCAGTGAGTGCGCACCACGGTTTGCGAGATTGCGTCCCTGATCCAGTGTAGCTGTAGCCGTTCTGAAAGCGCATAGAACAACCGCGCCACATGTTCGGTATCGCTATTAAGCTTCGATTTTACTTCGATAATATCGAAGGCCGAGGCCAGTGTCGTCTTGTCTACCAGTTCCTGCGCTAATGCCGCCGGCAAGCGGTATTTCACGAAATTGCGTTTGGTCGCCAGGTAGTTTTTGCGTGACTTGCCGACGATAGCGCTGGAGATCACTTCCCGCAGGACGCGGGTGTCGGTCTTGTAACGCTCGATCATATGACTGACACTGAAATCGGACAGCTGGTTGCGCAGCAACCAACTGATCGAGCGCTCGAGCAAGCCGCTGACTGCCTGGAAAACCTCGTAGCGGTCGCGTTCGTGCACGACGTTGTCGAGCTTTTCGAGATTGCGCCAGGTGTCATACAGATCGAACACTTCGACACAGACCACATATGCCTTGGCGATATCCTCGATGGTCGAGCCGGTTTCCTCGCGAATGCGGGAACCGAAACCGATGCCGATATTATTGGCAATCTGGTTGCTCAATATGGTGGCGATGATTTCCTTGCGCAGCGGATGCTGCAGAATTTCATCGGCGTAGCGTTCGCGAATCAGCCATGGAAAATAACCCAGCAGCAGCGCGTCGTAGCATTGTTCGGTGAGCGATGACGACTCGAGCAAGGCGTTTTTATAGGTCAGCTTGCTGTAAGACAATAAAATCGAGAGCTCGGGACGCGTCAACCCCTGGTTTTTAGCGATGCGATCGGTGATCTGCTTGTCGCTGGGCAAGTTCTCCAGCTTGCGGCTCATAATGCCCTCCGCCTCCAGGTGGCGCATGAAACGGGCATGTTGATACATGTTGAGCGCGGCGTGCTTTTCGAGGCTGTCGATGATCTGCGTTTGTCGATAGTTGTTGAGCAGGCATTTTTGAGCGACCTCATCGGTCATTTCCACTAACAACTGGTTGCGCTCCTTATTGCTCAAACGTTCGGACTTGACCAGTTGCGACAGCAGGATTTTGATATTGACTTCATTGTCCGAGCAGTCGACACCCGCCGAATTGTCGATGGAATCGGTGTATAACAGGCCTCCGGCAAGCGCATATTCCACCCGCCCGCGCTGCGTGATCCCGAGGTTGCCGCCTTCGCCGATGGCTTTGGCGCGCAGTTGCTTGCCGTTTATCCGAATCGCATCGTTGCTTTTATCCGATACGTCGGCGTCGGTTTCGCCGCTGGCTTTGACATAGGTGCCGATACCGCCGTTCCAGAGCAGGTCGACCGGCGCCTTGAGGATATAGACGATGAGTTCATTGGGAGTTAAGTGATCCTCCTTGCACTGCAACAACTGTTGCATCTGGGGCGTCAAATCGATGCGTTTGGCCTTGCGCAAAAACACCCCTCCGCCCTTGCTGATCAGTTTTTTGTTGTAGTCATTCCAGGTTGAACGCGCGAGGCCGAAGAGGCGCTGGCGTTCCCGATAACTCTTTGTGACATCGGGGGCAGGGTCGATGAATATGTGCATATGATTGAACGCGGCGACCAATTGTATGCAGGGCGACAGCAGCATGCCGTTGCCAAAAACGTCGCCGGACATATCGCCGATGCCGACCACGGTAAATTTTTCCTTTTGAATATTTTTGCCGAGTCCGCGAAAATGGCGCTTAACCGATTCCCAGGCGCCCCGCGCGGTTATCCCCATCTTTTTATGGTCATAACCTTGGGATCCACCGGAGGCAAAGGCATCGTCGAGCCAGAAACCATGGTTTGCGGCAATGCTGTTGGCCATATCCGAAAATGCGGCTGTCCCCTTGTCCGTGGCGACCACCAGATAGGGATCGGGTTCGTCGTGAACGCGGATTTGCGGCGGCTGGACGATATCCGTGGCAACCCGGTTATCGGTAATTTCTAACAAGGCGTTAATATACAGCGAATAACAGGCCTGGACCTCGCCGTATATCTCGTTCGCGGGTAGGCTGGCAATCTGCTTGGTAATGAATCCGCCCTTCGATCCGGCAGGCACGATGACCGCGTTTTTCACCATTTGCGCTTTCATCAGACCCAGCACTTCGGTCCGGTAATCTTCGCGCCGGTCCGACCAGCGGATGCCACCGCGGGCAACTAGCCCGCCGCGCAAATGGATACCCTCGAAGCGGGCGGCGTAAACATAAATTTCATAACGCGGGCTGGGTTTAGGCAAGCGCTCGATCTTTTGGGAGTCCAGTTTGAAGCTGATGTGTCCGGTGCCGCCGTTATCGGCCTGGAAATAATTGCTGCGCACGGTCGCCTCGATCAGGTTGAGCATGCGTTTGTAAATCAGATCGTGATCCAAGGATTCGATATCATGCAGTTTCGCGCGAATTTGCTCGAATAGCTCAAGGTATGAATCCGGCTGCGAGCTTTCCGGATCGAACTTTTGCAGGAAACTGCGCACTAGCAACAGTGTAATGTCGGGGTAATAGTTAAGCGTTTCAATAATATATTCGCGGCTATGCGGAAACCGGATTTGCTGCAAATAACCGGTATAAGCGCGCAATATCTGAATATTTTCGGCCTTGATGCAGGCGCTGAACAACAGGTGATTAAAAGCGTCGTTTTCGCTGCGCTGCTGCCAGATACTTTCGAACAATTGGCTGAAATAACCTGGAATCTTGGCTTCGTCCACCGTACAAATTTGGTCGCCGTTACCGAGCGTGAAATGGTTTATCCAGTAATTGCGATTGCTGATTTTAATGCGATAGGGGCGCCCGATGAGTACTTCCAATCCCATCGACTCGAAAATCGGCATCGATTGCGACAACGGAATCGTATCCTTGAGCGTGAACAACTTGATCGAGTAGTTTTTGGGGTCGCGCGAGATTTTCACCAGGCGCGATTGGGCGCGGTTTTTAGTATTGATAGTCGCCAGCACCTCGAGATCCGGGATGGCATCGTCGACCGAGAAGTCCCCCTGGTAATTTTCGGAAAACGTCTCCTCGCTCAGTTTCAGTCTCGTCAGTTGCGGATTAGCTTCGAGCCGTTTTGATAACTGTTGGTACCATCTATTCATTCCGATTCCTGTGAATGTTTACGCCGGCGGTATTGTAAACCGATTAAGCCGATTTTTTTGAATCTTTATCGCCGTCGCGGAGGAAAAATTAGGCGCCGCTCGATGGCTGCATGCGACCTATACTGTCGCCGGGCTAATAAATGAGAATTCCGGCCGGGTAACCCGAGACCGGCAGCTTACGGGGGAATATGCGCGCGGTGATGAAAAAAGCCGGTCGGGAAAAGCTAGCCGATCACCCGGTAAAACTCGCCACGGTCACAAACCGGGCAGCGCGGGATATGGCCTGTCTGTGAAAGCTTGATGCCGTTGTCGCAATGCTTGCAGTTAAAGCGGCCGGCATTGCAGACTTCGCCGCTGCGGTAGAGGCTCGCCTGATGATCCTCATACTCGAATTCGTGAAAATCGAGCCAGGTTTTATCCGCGGCGCGCGCGATCAGATCGATAAACCGATCTTCCACCAGTGTCAGATCGAAACTCAGCCAATCCTTCAATTCCTTGCGCTGCTGATTTAGCGTTTTGTTGGCCTTGTGCAAATCGCGTTTCAGGGTGGCGCCCAGGCTTTCGGCTTCTTCCTGGGTCAGCGCGAACAGTTCCCGCGCCAACACTTGAGCGTTGTGCACCATTTCGTCGACGGTCGGAGCCAGCGCCTCTTCGGCGTTATGCACGGCCTCGCTGACGCTTTCCACCATGTGGTCGAATGCGGCGACCAGTTTTTCTTTATCGTTTATGTCCATAAATTCATTAATAACGCATAATACCCAACCGCACAAGTTAGCCTTCGGTTTCGATGACACAGATCAAATCCCCCGAGAATCAGGGCAGGGTATTAAAATGGTGGACGCGCCTGGCGAACTGGCCGGCCGGTGCCCGCCTGTTCAGCCTGGCGCTTGGCCGGATTGCCCCCTATAGCGGCACCATAGGCGCCCGCGTAGAGGAAATTCGGCCCGGCTACGCCCGCGTGACGTTGCGCGACCGGCGCCGGGTACGCAATCACCTGCACTCCATCCATGCGATGCGCT
>DS021198.1:1344017-1357105 GCA_001735895.1 Olavius algarvensis Gamma 3 endosymbiont
GGNGCGCGCTTTGTCCCATGACCGGCAGCCTGGTAACGCTGCAGCGGGCGCTGATCCAGTTCATGATTAACCGGCATATAACCGAACATGGGTATACCGAGGTTTATGCCCCGTACCTGGTCAACGAGGCAACGCTGACCGGCACCGGCCAGCTGCCCAAGTTCAAACAGGACCTGTTTCATATCGAGTCGGAGACTCACAATTTATACCTGATCCCGACGGCGGAGGTACCGGTGACCAATTTTGTCGCCGAGACTATTGTCGAAGCGGAAAAAATGCCGCTCAGGTTTGTCGCTCACACCCCATGTTTTCGCTCGGAGGCGGGTTCTTACGGCAAGGATACCCGCGGCATGATTCGTCAACACCAGTTCGAAAAGGTGGAATTGGTGCAAGTGGTCAAGCCGCAGGATTCGGCGGCCGCCCTCGAGGAATTAACCGGTCATGCCGAAACCATTTTGCAGCTGTTGGGGTTGGCCTATCGCAAGGTGATTTTATGCGGGGGGGATTTGGGTTTTGCTTCGACCAAGACTTACGACCTGGAAGTGTGGTTACCCGGCCAAAACAGCTATCGCGAGATTTCGTCATGCAGCAACATGACCGACTTCCAGGCCCGTCGCATGAAGGCGCGCTGGCGCAATCCGGATTCCGGCAAACCCGAGCTGGTGCATACCCTGAACGGCTCGGGCCTCGCGGTGGGGCGCACCCTGATCGCGATCATGGAAAATTACCAACAGGCCGACGGCAGTATCCGAATTCCCGATGTACTGCTGCCATTTATGCACGGGATGACTGAAATTCGAGCCTAAGAGACTATACTTTAGCGCAACCAAGCGAAACCGGAAATCCAGATGAAACTGTTCGCCAAACTGATGATCGCGGCTCTGTTTATCGCGATGCTGCTGCCGTTTACTATCCTCAAGGGTAAAGACGGCAGCGCCCTCATGAGCATCAAAGATATCGGCTTGCCCGACTTCTCTCTCCCGGATCTGCCGGATATGCCGAAGCTACCCAAAGCCAACGACTTTAGCACTTCGGATGAAAGCCTGGCCGGCAAGGATATCTTCTATAAGTGGAATGACGCCGAAGGCAATGTTCAATTCACGACCGAGCCGCCGGCCGCTGGAATCGAGTATACGATCAAGGGATTCGACCCCGACGCCAACGTGATTCAGGCGGTTAAGATCCCGCCCAAGGAATCCGCGCCGAAAGAAGCCAAGTCAGACAAGCCCAAGTCTGGCAAAGCTGAGGAAATTGGCAGCCCATACTCCAAGGAGAGTATCGAAAAGCTGTTCAAAGACGCCAAGAATATAGAAAATATGCTGAACCAACGTTTCAAAGATCAACAATCCCAAGTAAACCAATAGAGACATCGACGCATGAAATTAACGACTTTAATCCTGCTGGCAGTACTGAGCGGTAACCTGCAAGCCGCCGGCAAAAACGCGTTTATCAATTCCCAGGAGTTGATCCAAAAATCGCCGCAGGCGATAGCCGCCAATAAAAGATTGCAACAGGAGTTTGGCGAGCGTGAGCAAAGCCTGCGTACCCTGGCGCAGAATATCCAGCAGATGGAAAAAACCTACCAGAACGATAGCGCCGTCATGAGCGGCGAACAAAAGAAGAAGGCTGAAGACAGTATCGTTCAGAACAAACGTCGTTTTCAGTTTGAACAGCAATCGCTGAAAGAAGATTTACAGTCCAAGCAGCGGGAATTACTGCAAGAGGTACAGGTTGCAATAAGAACCGTCATCAAGGACTATGGTGAAAAACAGGGCTATGAATTCATTTTTACCGAGGCCGGCGTCGCCTATGCCAACGATGCCGTGGATATCACCGAAGAAATTCTGCGGGAATTGGATAAGTAACCTATGCCAGCCCGAATCCCGCCGGATTATCGGGCTGACAAGTACTGTCAATCCTGATTGGTCGACGCCGCCGGAGATGCGGCGACGTCGCTTTTAACCGCTTCAACCGGCGGTTTTTTGTCGGCAGTATCTTTCTTGGGCGCCGATCCCGCGGTTACCGGTTTGATTGCAGGACTACGGGCCTCCGGTTTAGAGTTCCCGCTTTCGGACTTTGCAGCCGATTCGTCGACGGCTGCGGGTTTGTCGGTGGCGGTTCTAGCCGCAGCTTTCTTCCTTGATTTTGCATTGGACTGGGCGTCATCACCTTGATCGCGGGCCGCAACGGTTTTTGGTCGACTGTTGCCCTTATCGGCCGCTTGCTGATTAGACGCTTCGGCATTCACGGATTTTTTATTGCCCGCCGGCCGTTTGTTTTCGCCTGGCGCGGAATCAGGCTTGTTGCCGGAGCGCGCTTTTGGGGCCTCGCTTTGGGTGGTAGTCGTCTTACCCTCGATTTTAGCGTTTTTGTCCTGTTGCGCCCTGGAATCCTGCTGCCGGCCGCCGCGATTACCCCGGTTACCTGAGCGATTTCCACCGCGCGAACGTCCGGAGCGCGCTTGACCGCTGCGCCCGCCTTCCTGCGATCCGGATTTTTCCTGGCTACGTTTTTCATTCTCCTGGTTCGCACCGCGCCGGTTGCCTTCGCCGCTTTTGACATTCGCATTCGAGCGTTGCCGATTCTGACCGCCGCGATATTTACCGCGACGCCCGCGATTACCGCCGCGACTCTGGCGATTTTGCGGTCTGGGAGGGGTTTCTTCTTGTGTCGCGGCCGACTTATCGTCGCCACCCACCAGCATATTCATAATCCTGCCGAACCAGCCGATGCGTGTTTCAGCCGGCGCCGCGGATTGAGCCGCGATTGGCCTGGGGCCGGTGGGGGCAACCCGTTGTACCGCTGCCTTTTCTGGCGTGGCCGTCGTGCTGCTGGCCATATCAACCAGATCGACCGGTTCTTCCTCGGTGGTCAACTCGTAGGACTTTTTGTAATTCGATTCGTGACGGTGGGTATCGTTGTCCTTTACCCGCTCCAGTTCATAGTGAGGGGTTTCCAACTTGGGATCGGGAATGACGACGATATGCACTTTGCGCCGCTGCTCGAGCGAGTCGATTTTTTCACGCTTTTCGTTGAGTAGATAAGTTGCACATTCGACCGGAATCTTGGCCAGTATCTTGCCGGTATTATCCTTGAGCGCTTCTTCTTCGAGCAGCCGCAGCACAGCCAGCGAAAGCGATTCGACGTCACGAATTGTGCCTTGCCCACTGCAGCGCGGGCAAACGATCTGACTGGATTCTTCCAGTGAGGGGCGCAAGCGCTGACGCGACATTTCCAGTAATCCGAAGCGCGATATGCGGCCGATTTGGACTCTCGCCCGATCGTCGTAAACGGCATTGCGCAGGCGGGTTTCCACTTCGCGCTGATTCTTGTTTTGCATCATGTCGATAAAATCGATGACGATGAGTCCACCCAGATCGCGAATCCTAAGTTGCCGGGCGATTTCATCGGCGGCCTCGAGATTGGTCATCTTCGCGGTATCTTCGATATCGCTGCCGCGAGTGGCGCGTGCGGAGTTAACGTCGATCGAGGTCAGCGCCTCGGTATGATCTATGACGATAGCGCCGCCGGAGGGCAGGTTGACCTCACGCGAGAAAGCGGATTCGATCTGATTTTCGATCTGAAACCGGTTGAACAACGGCAGTTTGTCATCGAAACGCTTAAGCTTGTTGATTGAACCGGGCATTACCATCGACATGAAATCATGCGCCTGGTTATAGGCCTGTTCCGAGTCGATCAGGATCTCGCCGATATCATTGCGGTAATGGTCGCGCAATGCCCGAATCACGATATCGGACTCCTGATAAATCAGGAAAGGCGCCTTTTTGTCGTCGGCGGCTTTTTCGATCGCAGACCAGACCTGGGTCAGGTAGTCGAGGTCCCATTGCATTTCCTCGACACTGCGGCCAACGCCGGCTGTACGCACGATAACACCCATGCCTTCCGGCATTTCGAGGCCCGACAAGACTTTCTTCAGCTCATCGCGATCTTCACCTTCGATACGCCGCGATACACCGCCGGCGCGAGGATTCTGCGGCATCGCGACCAGGAACCTTCCCGCCAGGCTGATAAAACTGGTCAATGCGGCGCCCTTGTTACCGCGCTCCTCTTTTTCTACCTGGACGACAATTTCCTGATCGACCTTGAGTGCGTCTTTGAGAATTGGTTTGCCGCCATCGTCGCGCGGCGCATCGCCGTAATACTGTTTGGCGATTTCCTTGAACGGGAGAAACCCGTGCCGCTCAGCGCCATAATTGACAAAAGCGGCTTCGAGGCTAGGTTCGACGCGGGTAATCTTACCCTTGTAGATGTTTGATTTTTTCTGTTCCCGGGAAGGTACTTCGATATCGAGATCGTAAAGCCGCTGGCCATTGACCATGGCCACTCTCAGCTCTTCGGCTTGGGTGGCGTTGATTAGAATTCGTTTCATTGAAATAGTTGCCTTGCGTCAACGGCCGGGCGCTGCAGATTTCAGATTTTGCCAGAATTTCCAGTTGTTGTTGCGGGCCGCATAAGCCCGACCAGCCGGTTTGGGTCAAACCGATTATCGTAGGGAAATTTTTAATGTAAGCAATACTGAGTATGAGGCAGTACATAGGCCGGGGTTTGTTAGTGCCCTATGTTCGAACGTCCGGTCGACGTCCGTCAGGACTAATTCTTTTAGAAAACATCCGCGCTGGCGGTTTGCTTTCCGCGAAAAAACTGTATTGGTAGTGTTTTGCCCTGATAATAGGCAGTACAATGCTACGGCCGCGAATATACCATAGTTTGTCGTGACTGCCATCCATTGAACTCAAATAAACCACAAAAAACCGCCGTTAGCCTGGTCGAAATCTCTGCTGCCCAGCTGAATCAACGGCTCGACAACTTCCTGCTAAAGCGTCTGGATAACGTGCCGCGCACGCGAATTTACCGCATCATCAGAAAAGGGGAGGTAAGAGTCAATAAAAAGCGCAGCAAGCCGGATTACAAGCTGCAGATAGGCGATCAGGTCAGAATACCACCGCTGCATCCGGGACAGGAACGACCGCAAAAAACGATACCGCCAAAACAGTTACTGCAGCGACTCGAACGGGCGGTCATTTTCGAAAACAGCGATATCCTGATACTCGACAAACCGGTCGGGCTCGCGGTGCATGCCGGTTCCGGGGTCGCCTACGGTGTCATCGATGCGATGCGTATGCTGTATCCGCATACTGAAATCGAACTGGTTCATCGGCTCGATCGAGATACCAGCGGTTGCCTCATGCTGGCAAAAAACCGCCAGGCGCTGCTCGCCATGCAGGCCCAGTTGCAGGGTAATCAACTCACCAAGAACTACCTGGCCGTGGTTCATGGTAACTGGCCGCGGGAACTTACCGAAATCTCGCAGCCGCTGAAAAAATATTATTTGCCGAACGGTGAACGAAGAATGCAGGTCGACGTTAACGGCAAGCCGGCGATAAGTCGGGTCAGGCTGCTAAACGGCGCTAAACAATACAGCCTGATCCAGATTGAACTCGTGACCGGGCGCACCCATCAAATCAGAGTGCATTGCCAGGCCCAGGGACATGCAATCGCGGGAGACGACAAATACGGCGACGACGAATTCAATCGCAGCATGCGAGGGCAGGGCATCAAACGCCTGATGTTGCACGCAACAAGCCTTGAACTGCCGTTTTGCGACTACACTTCTGAAGTGGTAATCAATGCACCCTTACCTGCGGAATTCGAGGGGCTGCTGGGTGGGACCAACCCGATTTGATAATTTAAGGAAGCTCTGAACAATTCATCCTGAATTGTCAGAGCACGGAAAAACGAAAATGCGATTTTCGCTTTTCCTTCATTTTGCAATGGCTTGCAGTCATTGAAAAATGGCGGCACATCCCTGTGCCGCGGAAACTCTGAATAAATCAGAGTTTCCTTAACAGCAACACAGGAACAGGAAATCTAATGGCTGATTCAGAAAGCGAACTTAATCAAACCCCCGCGTCCGCGTCCGGGCAAAGCCAGAACGTCATCGACAGACTGGTGTTTGCCGCGCTTAAGGAGCAGGTCCGCGCGCGCCGATGGCGTGTTTTCTACATGCTGTTTTTCATCGTTTACCTGACTGTCGTGACCCTGGTTCTGTTCGTCGGCAAAGACGATGGCGGCGGCATTGCCGGCAAGGTGAGCGGTGATAAACATACCGCGCTGGTCAAGCTTTCCGGAGTTATCGCCAGCGGCGAGCCGGGCGGATCGGATACCATCATAGCCGGACTCAAGTCGGCATTCGAACACGGCGATACCGCGGGCATCGTCATCGAGATAAACTTGCCCGGCGGTTCACCGGTGCAATCGGCCTACATCTTTGATGAAATCATGCGCCTCAAACAGCAGCATGAATCCGTTCCACTGTACGCGGTAGTAACCGATATTGCGGCTTCGGGCGGTTATTTCGTCGCCGCCGCCGCCGATAAGATATATGTCAATAAATCGAGTTTGATCGGCTCCATCGGCGTGCGTCTGGATGCCTTCGGCTTCGTCGAATTGATGGAAAAAATCGGGGTCGAGCGCCGCTTGTTGACCGCCGGAGAAAACAAAGCCTTGTTCGATCCCTTCCTACCCGAAAATAACGCGCAGAAAGCGCATTTGCAATCCATGCTAAACCAGGTGCATGGACATTTCATCGAAGCAGTGAAACAGGGCAGAGGGGATCGCCTGGATGCTAGTCAGGATCTGTTTAGCGGATTGATCTGGAGCGGTGAACAATCACTGACACTCGGGCTCGCGGACGACTACGGTACGACCCGCAGCGTTGCGCGCGAACTCGAAGCTGAGAAAATTATCGATTTCACCCCCGAATCCAGTTTGCTGGAGCGCGTTGCCGATCGCATCGGCAGCGGCGCCGGCCGTTATATCAGCGAATACTTGCGGGGCGGATTTTCGGTGAATTAACGGGTTGGGCGGCCACTGTTATTAGATCACCTCGATGCCGGCGCTTTCCAGCATCGGGGTCAACTTTAACAGTGGCAATCCGATCAGTGCACTCGGATCTTCACCGCGTAGCGCGCTAAACATGCAGGCGCCGTAACCTTCCGCCTTGAAACTGCCGGCGCAATCATAGGGTTGCTCGACCCGCAGATAGTGCTGTAACTGGCGATCGTTCAGGTTTCTGAACTGGACTTCGAACAATACTTCCTCGACCATGCGGAAATCTCGTCCCAGGTTCAATACACAAACAGCGGTATGGAATACCACGGTTTTACCCTGCGCGTCCTGCAGTTGCCGCAAAGCCTTTGCGTGCGACCCGGGTTTACCCAGAATTCGATCGTCCAACAGCGCGCACTGGTCGGAACCAATGACGGTTGCATCGGGTGCTTGCAGGGCAATCGTCTGCGCTTTCGCCTGCGCCAGACGGCAGACATAGTCGGTGGCCGCTTCACCGGGCAGAATGGATTCGTCGATATCCGGTGTACGGCATTCATAGTCGAGATGCAGGCGATCCAGCAAGCGTTTGCGGTAGGGTGAGCTGCTGGCCAGAATAATCTTGTCTTGCACTGGTTTCATGGCTCCGGATAGTAGGTCATTTGCGGGCATCGCCGGGCTCGGCAATAGCGCCGCAGCGCAGTATATTACAGGGCTGTGCCGATTTCACAATCCCGTGAACTTTAGCCGCAAATTGAATAGACAATCTTATCCACAAGCATGTAAAATCGCCGCCTTATGCGGGATAAGTTGCGCAGGCGCTATCAATTTCAAAAGGAAGTAACCCGAAACGGCTATTTTGAAGACGATATCGCATTGTCGGATTTGGTTCGTTTGGGGGAATTGCTACCGCCTGAAAGTAACAATGAAGACGAACGGAGAATTGTCGTCAAATTTGAATTCGTTCGCAACGAGTACGACATTCCTATGATAACAGGGCAACTGGAGACCAGTCTCGAACTCGAGTGCCAGCGTTGCCTGAAACCATTGGAAATGCCGTTGCAGCTGGATTTCCGACTGATGATCGACGCCGACGATGAAGTCGTGCGTGATAGCAGCGTGGATACGATATACAGCGAAAACGGTTACATCGATATTTTTGAAGTGGTCGAGGATGAGTTAATTCTTGGAACTCCACTGGTAGCCTTGCATGAGGATACCGGCTGCAACGAGCACTGGCGGGCAACGACTTCGGAATCCGAGGTCGACGCTAAAGACAATCCGTTTGCAGTGTTACAACAACTGAAAACGACAGATTAAGTTAACTGGAGATACAAATGGCAGTTCAGAAAAACCGGAAAACCCCTTCGAAACGGGGAATGAGACGATCGCATGATGCGCTCGGCAAGGCGACCCTGTCGGTGGAACCGACTACCGGCGAGACGCATCGCCGGCACCATATCAGTGCCGATGGTTATTACAAGGGACGTAAGGTTATCGCGGACAAGATCGTCGAAGACGACGACGAGTAAGATCGGTCAAATTGATATTTGAATACGGGCGGCGCATACCGCCCGTATTTATTTCGGACGCGATATAAATGGCACAGAAAATTATTGCACTCGACGCCATGGGGGGTGACTACGGACCGAGCGTTACCGTGGCCGCGGCAAACATGGCGCTGGAAGAGATCCCCGGCATCGAATTGGTGCTGGTCGGCGATCGGGAGCAACTGTCGACCGAGCTACAAAAGCATAATTTACAGCAAGACCGTTGGGTCCGGGTTCAGCATGCCTCCGAGGTGGTCGAAATGGGCGATTTACCGGTGGTCGCGCTGAAGAAGAAAAAAGACTCCTCGATGCGGGTAGCTATAAATCTGGTCAAGGAAGGCGAGGTGCAGGCCTGTGTCAGCGCCGGTAATACCGGTGCGTTGATGGCAACCGGTAAGTTTGTTTTAAAAACCATACGCGGTATCAGCCGTCCGGCAATCTGTACCATACTGCCGGGTATTCACGGGCATACCCACATGCTCGATCTGGGCGCCAACCCGGATTGCACTCCCGAAATTCTGCTCGAATTTGCCTTGATGGGTTCGATACTCGCGCAATCGGTCGAAGGCATCGAGAGTCCCAGCGTCGGTTTGCTCAATATCGGCTCGGAAGAGATTAAAGGCAACGAATCGATCAAACGCGCCAGCCAGCTAATCCGGGGCACCCGCTTGAACTACCACGGTTTTGTCGAAGGCGATGACGTGTTCAGGGGCACGGTTAACGTGATCGTGACCGATGGGTTTGTCGGCAATGTCTCGCTGAAAACCGGGGAGGGCCTGGCGGCGTTGGTAAGCCACGTATTGCGGAGCGAATTCGAACGTAACTGGTTGACCCGCCTGGCCGGGTTTTGCGCCTTGCCGGTGCTGACGGCGCTCAAGCGACGGCTCGACCCGCGCCGTCACAACGGCGCCAGTCTGCTGGGGCTCAACGGTATCGTCATTAAGAGCCACGGCAGCGCCGATACCAGCTCGTTTTTTAACGCGATCAAGATCGCCGCCATAGAAATCGAAAATAAGGTGCCGCAACGGATATCCGCCGAAATCGAAAACTATTTCAGCCAGGCAGAGGAAGCCGTTACATGACTTACGCGAGGATTAGCGGTACCGGCAGTTATCTGCCGGAAAATGTCATGACGAATCATGATCTGGAAAAATTAGTCGATACTTCAGATCAGTGGATCCGCGAGCGTACCGGTATCGAGCAACGCCATATCGCCGCCGATGATGAAACCACGGTAGACCTGGCGGAAAAAGCCGCGCGCATGGCCTTGAAGGCAGCCAATATCGAGGCCTCCGAAATCGATTTAATCGTATTGGCGACGTCGACTCCGGACAAAATTTTCCCCAGCTCGGCCTGTATATTACAGGCGCGTCTCGATATTCACGGTTGTCCCGCGTTCGACATTCAGGCGGTTTGCACCGGTTTTGTTTATGCGCTCACGGTTGCGGAAAAATTCATCAAGACCGGCAGCTCCAAGAAAGCCCTGGTAGTAGGAGCGGAGGTTTTCTCCCGCATTCTCAACTGGCAGGATCGCAGTACTTGCGTTTTGTTTGGCGACGGTGCGGGTGCGGTGGTATTGGAGGCCAGCGAAGAAACCGGCATTCTATCTACCCACATCCATGCCGACGGCAAATATGAGAACCTGTTGTGGGTGCCGCATGGTATCGCGGATGGATTCGAGGAAGTTAAAAAAGGCAAAGCCTATGTCGAAATGCGCGGCAATGAGGTATTTAAAATGGCGGTTAACACGCTGGGCCGTATCGTCGACGAAACCCTCGCCGCCAACCGTATGATGAAATCCGATATCGATTGGCTGGTGCCGCACCAGGCCAATACGCGCATCATTTCGGCTACCGCCAAAAAACTCAAAATGCCGATGGATCAGGTGGTCGTAACCGTCAACAAACACGGCAATACCTCCGCGGCTTCGGTGCCGCTGGCGCTCGACGTCGCGGTGCGCGACGGGCGCATCAAAAAGAATGAATTGCTGCTGCTCGAGGCATTCGGCGGCGGTTTCACATGGGGTTCGGTGCTGCTGCGCTATTAAAAACCGCGCGCTCGGATAACACCGGGTAGGATAGCTGTGTTATAATGGCTGCAGATTATCTGGTGCATAACATTGATAAGCGTTTTACTAACCGACGACCACATGCTGGTCCGCAGCGGTATCCGACGGTTGCTGGAAGACAGCAATCAGGTCGAGATTGTCGGCGAAGCCGACTGTGGCGAAGAAAGCCTTATACTGACACAGGAACTGCAGCCCGACGTCATATTAATGGACGTCAACATGCCCGGCATCGGCGAGGTTGAAGCCTGCCGGCGTATCCTGCAGCGCAATCCTGCACAGAAAATCATCGTTTTGACGATCCATAACGAGCAAACCTTTCCCAAACGCATGCTCGAAATCGGCGCCAAAGGTTATCTGACCAAAGAATGCGGCATCGAGGAAATGTTGAACGCGATCCAGCAGGTTTACAACGGCGGCGCCTATATCGCACCGAGTATTGCGCAGCAACTCGCGCTGTCGTTATTGCCCGGCAACGAGCATAACCCCATCGATAAACTGTCGCGGCGCGAATTTCAGGTGATGTTGATGATTTCACATGGATTAACCAATGCCGAAATCTCGGAAAAACTTTGCCTGAGTCCAAAGACAATCAGCACTTACCGGCTGCGGCTGCTGGATAAGTTGGGGGCGCAAAACGAAGTTGACTTGATAAAAATAGCGGTTGAGCAGGGCATCGTCGAATTCGCCACTTCGGAGTGAATTAACGTGACCGATCTGTACGGCTGCGAACTGTGTCCGCGTCTTAGCGCTTACCGGATCGAGCAAAAAACCAGATTTCCCGCTTATCATTGTTTGCCGGTGGCCGGCTTTGGCGCGATCGATGCGCGCCTTTTGATCGTAGGACTCGCACCCGGACTGCACGGCGCCAATGCGACCGGACGGCCCTTTACCGGCGATGCCTCAGGGCAGACGCTATTCGAAACCCTGTACAAATTCGGCTTCGCCGACCAACCGCGATCGCGGCGCGGAGACGACTGCATGCATCTGATCGATTGCCGGGTCACCAATGCAGTCAAATGCCTGCCGCCGCAGAATCGGCCCAGCGGCGCCGAAATTCGGCAATGCAATCCATATCTGCGTGAAGAAATTGAGCAACTAAAAGCCGGATCGGTCATTCTGGCGCTCGGGACAATCGCTCACCGCAGCGTGCTCACGGCAGTGGGACTGCCGCAAACCTCGATCCGGTTCCGGCACCTGGGCGAACACGCGCTGCCCGCCGAGCTCCGGCTGATCGATTCCTACCACTGCAGTCGCTACAACTTCAATACCGGCAGGCTCAACCGTCGCATGTTCGAGCAGGTATTCGAACGTATCGTCGGACTACTGCGATGACGCGGCAAACGCAGTTCGACCACAAGGCTTTTCTCGATACGGTGAACGGCAAACCCGGTGTTTACCGCATGATCGACAGCAACGACAAGGTCATCTATGTCGGCAAGGCGAAAAACCTGAAAAAAAGAATTGCCAGTTATTTTCGCAAAACCGGCTTGTCGACGCGCATCATGTCGCTGGTTAACAATATCAGCAAAATCGAGGTCATCAATACACGCACCGAGAGTGAAGCGCTGCTGCTGGAAAACGATTTAATCAAAAATCTGAACCCGCGCTACAACATCCTGTTTCGCGACGACAAAAGTTACCCCTATATCTGCCTCAGCAAGCATGACTACCCGCCTCTCCGGGTTTTCCGGGGCAAACCCGACAAGGCTAAGGGGACTTTTTACGGACCGTTCCCCAGCGCCGGCTCGATTCGCTACACCATCAATCACGTGCAACGCATGTTCCAGCTGCGCAATTGCGAAGATTCGGCGATGACCAACCGCACCCGCGCCTGCCTGCAATACCAGATCAAACGCTGTACCGGACCCTGCGTCGGCCATACCGACCGGGAAAGTTATCAACGCCAGATCGAGCAGGCGCAATTGTTTCTCGACGGCAAGAGCAACCAGTTGATCGACCAACAAATCGAATTGATGGAAGGCCACTCCGCCAGTCTGGATTTCGAACAGGCGGCACAGGTGCGCGATCGCATCGAAACCCTGCGGCGCGTTACCGAAAAACAATTTGTCACCGACTTCGACGGCGATATCGATATCATTGCCTGCGAATTGCAGCAGGACCGTAGCTGTATCCAGTTATTCATGATCCGCAACGGCACTTCGCTCGGCAATAAGCCGTTCTACAATCGAGCCCGACTCGATACCGACGCCGGCAGCCTGCTGGAAACCTTCATCATGCAGCACTATTCGAATCACCCGGCGCCGCCCGAAATCATCGTCAGCCACGAACTGGAGAATAGCGAAATCCTGGCCGCAACCCTGCACCAGCTCAACCAATCGCGGGTCAGGATCGTGCACAATGTCCGCGACAAGCGGCGGCGGGCGCTGGAAAATGCCGTCAATAACGCCAGGCAGGCGCTGCAAAGCTACCTGTTATCGGCCAGCATGTTGAGCAAGCGTTACCAAAACCTGGTTGAGTTGCTGCATCTGGAAAATCCGCCCGAGCGTATCGAGTGTTTTGATATCAGCCACACCATGGGCGAATCGACCAAGGCGTCCTGCGTCGTATTCGGCCGCGACGGTGCGATCAAAAATGAATACCGGCGCTACAACATTAAGGATATC
>DS021198.1:1357155-1358517 GCA_001735895.1 Olavius algarvensis Gamma 3 endosymbiont
TGATCGATGGCGGCAAGGGTCAACTGGGTAGCGCGCTGGAAGTAATGGAGTCACTCAATATTCTGACGGTCTAGGAAAACCTGCGCGTCTTCGGTGTGGCCAAGGGCGCCGAACGGCGCGCCGGCTACGAAGATATTATCGACGAGGAGATGTCGGTGTTAAATTTCCCGATCGACTCGCCGGGCTTGTTGTTAATCCAGCAGATTCGCGACGAGGCGCATCGCTTTGCGATTACCGGGCATCGCCAGGCCCGCGCCAAAACCCGGCGCAAATCCCGGCTCGAGGAAATTCCGGGGATTGGCGTCAAAAAACGCCAGATGCTGCTCAATACCTTCGGCGGGTTGCAGGGCGTGCAGGCTGCGGGGGTCGAAGAGTTAATGCAAATCAAGGGAATTAACCGAGAGACCGCGCAGGCGATCTATGATAGTTTGCACGGCTGATCGTGACGCAACGAGCCGATGAAAGTAACGCTGCCAACTGCTATAACCCTGTTTCGAATCGCCTTGATTCCGCTGTTCGTGCTGGTGTTTTACCTGCCGTTCAACTGGGCCAATATCGTGGCCACGGCGCTGTTTGCAATCGCCAGTTTGAGCGACTGGATGGATGGTTACCTGGCGCGTTCGATGCAGCAGGAATCCTCCTTCGGGGCCTTTCTCGACCCGGTGGCGGATAAGCTCATGGTAGTGGTCGTGATTGTGCTACTGGTGGAAAAGAACCCGAGCATCCTGATTGCCTTGCTTTCGATTGTTATCGTCGCCCGTGAAATCTCGATTTCAGCCCTGCGCGAATGGATGGCGCAGCTTGGCGCCAGCACCGCGGTGCAGGTATCTTTTATTGGTAAAACCAAGACCGTGGCCCAGATGACAGCGCTCGGATTTATGATATTTTCCGAACCCCTGATGGGATTGCCGATCTTCCAAATAGGGCTGGTTATATACTATTTCGCGGCGATTCTAACCATCATCTCGATGGTTATTTACCTGCGCGCCGCGTGGCCGGTAATCACCCGCCACGGATAGCGATATCCGGCGCCGCTCGGCTTGACAGGCGAGGGCGAATCTATAGAATAGCGGCTCTTTTGCGGGAATAGCTCAGCTGGTAGAGCACAACCTTGCCAAGGTTGGGGTCGCGAGTTCGAATCTCGTTTCCCGCTCCAGTTCCAAGGCCTCGATTCGTTCGGGGCTTTTTTTGGTCATCATAAATAAAGTATGATGACCGCAGCGCATCGACTTGCGCGAGTGCCCCTGACTGGCTGGGTGGCAGAGTGGTTATGCAGCGGCCTGCAAAGCCGTGTACGGCGGTTCGATTCCGCCCTCAGCCTCCAATAACAAATAACGCGTCCTTAGCCCGGATGGCGTTTGG
>DS021198.1:1358567-1361179 GCA_001735895.1 Olavius algarvensis Gamma 3 endosymbiont
GCACATCAAATTGCGCTGAAAGCAGATTGTCGTACACCGGTTGTTTGTGATTGCTGTTCGTGGTCACCTTGAATNTCTTGCGATGACGTACCTGAACTCCGGCCTCCCGCATCAAATTCCGCGCCTTATTCCGGCTCACCGGATAACCCAGACAGTTCAGGGCCCGTTTCATACGTCGGCTGCCGTAGGTATGATCACTCGCATCATCAACCCGCTGAACCCACTCCAGCATTTCCTCATGCTCGGGATCAGGCGGTCTTGTGTCCATCTGGCGCCGGTAGTGGTAATAACATGACCGGTCCACACCCAGCACCTGACACATCAGGCGAACGGGAAAGGTATTCTTGTGTTGGGTGATAAACGAGTATTTCATTTCGTTTCTGCTGCAAAGAATACCGTCGCCTTTTTTAAGATTTCTTTCTCCATCTTCAGGCGTTTGATTTCAGCTTTAAGTCGACGGTTCTCTTCCTGATCCGGTGTCAGCTTGCCGTTCCCACGGAAAGCCTGGCCATCACCCGATTGTTCCTCTTGCACCCATCGGCACAGCATATTGGCATTGATGCCCAGGCTTCGCGCTGCTTCCGCCCGGCTGTAGCCCTGATCAGTTACCAGGCTCACTGCATCCAGTTTGAATTCTTTCGTATATTTCTTTCTCGTTGTCATCTATCGTTACCTCAGTTAAGTTTCATTATCTCTTAACTGGGTGGTATCAATCTATTGGACCATGTCATAGTGACAGCAAGCGGTTGGAATTACCTATACTCTATGCCAGTGATTTATCGATTAAATACAATTCGAAACGCCTGGCCAAAACCCGGTCAGAACTGGGACTGGATCCTCGTTGCAGGCGTCATCCTGGCTGCCGGCCTTATCCGTATGCATCTGTTCGAAGTTCCCCTGGAGCGTGACGAGGGGGAATACGCCTATGCGGGCCAGTTAATCCTGCAGGGTCTTCCTCCGTATGGGCAGATCTACAACCTGAAAATGCCGGGAGTTTATGCAGCATACGCCCTCGTTATGTCTGTCTTTGGTCAAACCCCGGGAGCCATTCATCTCGGCCTTTTTGTGATCAATGCTGCAACGGTACTGCTATTGTTTTTACTTGGTAGAAAACTGGTCGATGCGTTTGCTGGAGTAGTCGCGGCGGCGTCCTTTGCTCTTTTATCAATGGGTCAGCAGGTCCAGGGTATATTTGCGAATGCAGAGCATTTTGTCATCCTGACAGCTGTAGGCGGGATACTGCTTTTAGTTTATGCCGCCGATACCAACAAACGCTCTACCTTGTTCGCCGGGTCTGTTTTACTCGGCCTGAGTTTTATAATGAAGCAACACGGTGTGGTGTTTATCGCCTTTGGGGGCCTGTACCTGTTTTTGACGGAAATCACCCGTAAACCATTGGAAAGGAATTCACTGGTAATGAAATGCCTGGTCTTCCTCGCAGGAGTAACACTGCCATTTGCCCTGACTTGCCTCATCCTTTACCAGGCCGGTGTATTTGACAAGTTCTGGTTCTGGACTTTCGATTATGCCAGCCAATATGTCTCTTCGGTTCCCCTTGCCGCCGGAATAGCGCTCCTGGCAGATCAACTTGGAGGGATCGTCCACTCGTCTATACTGATTTGGCTGCTAGCCGGAATAGGCTTGACTTCTCTGGTCTGGAACAAAAGATCGCGCGCATATGGCCTGTTTACCGCTCTGTTTTCGATTTTTTCATTTTTGGCTGTTTGTCCCGGTCTCTATTTTCGCCCTCACTATTTCATTCTTTTACTTCCGGCGGTGGGCTTTCTTGCCGGGTTGGGAGTGTCCTCCCTTTGTGACCTGGCCGGCCGCCAGAAAACAGTGCCGGCGACAAAGATCACCCCTGTACTGATAACTATATGTGTTCTTGCTTACAGTACCTGGCAGCAGCGAGAGTTCCTGTTTTTTATGGAACCGCGCGAGGCGTCGCGTTCGACCTATGGTTTAAATCCATTTCCCGAATCGCTTGAAATCGCCCGCTATATAAAAAACAACAGCAATGATAATGATCAGGTTGCAATTTTAGGCTCCGAACCACAAATATATTTTTATTCGAACAGGCGCTCTGCTACAGGGTATATCTATACCTATGCCTTAATGGAGTCTCATCCCTATGCGCTTACCATGCAGCGGGAAATGATAGCTGAGATAGAACGCGCGAAACCCAAATTCCTGGTGTTCGTCCGCGTAGCGACATCCTGGCTGGTGCGCGAGAAATCGATACCGCATATTTTCGAATGGTTCAATGACTATGCACAAAGGCATTATGAATTGGCCGGGATTGTCGATATCCACGATGAAAAAACCAGTTATCTGTGGGATCAAGACGCACAGGGGCATCAAATTCAATCACCTTTTTCGGTGTTGGTTTACCGCCGAAAATAACAGGACCTACTTTAACTCAACTGCCCTGGCTTTTTACCGGGCTGGCAAGTCCAATGATGTACCTCACGAGATCGAGATTGATTTCGCGCAGGGTTTTGCGCCTGGACACCCCATCCCCGGGCAACCTGGATTGCCAGTTCACGCGGGGACGCCACCATCAGAGCCCGAGGCTGCTTTTTTGCCTCGGAATGTACGGTGATTTTTTCTCT
>DS021198.1:1361229-1363576 GCA_001735895.1 Olavius algarvensis Gamma 3 endosymbiont
CGCTTTAGTCGACGGTTCTCTTCCTGATCCGGTGTCAGCTTGCCGTTCCCACGGAAAGCCTGGCCATCACCCGATTGTTCCTCTTGCACCCATCGGCACAGCATATTGGCATTGATGCCCAGGCTTCGCGCTGCTTCCGCCCGGCTGTAGCCCTGATCAGTTACCAGGCTCACTGCATCCAGTTTGAATTCTTTCGTATATTTCTTTCTCGTTGTCATCTATCGTTACCTCAGTTAAGTTTCATTATCTCTTAACTGGGTGGTATCAATCTATTGGACCATGTCAACTTGCATCGCATCGGCGAAGAGAAGAGCGAGCAGCTCGAGTTCATTCCGGCGAGCGTCAAGGTGATCGAGCATGTCCGGCCGAAGTATGGCTGTCGACACTGCGAGGAGACCGGCACCGAGGTCAATATCAAGATCGCGCCAGTGCCGCCAACACCGATCCCGAAGAGCATCGCGACAGCATCGTTGCTGGCGCAAATCATCACCAACAAATACCAGTATGCGCTGCCGTTGTATCGCCAGGAGCAAATGTTCAAGCAGTTCGATATCGATCTGAACCGCAAGACGATGGCCGAGTGGATGATGCGCTGCGGTGATTTACTTGAGCCGGTCTACGAGCACCTGAAAGCCAGGCTACGCCAACAACCCGTGGTCCAAGCGGATGAAACGCCGGTTCAGGTGCTCAAGGAAGACAAGCATCGTTGTTACATGTGGATTTACTGCACCGGCAGCGACTCGCCGTTATCAGACAAGGAAAGCCTACCGAATATCGTGCTCTACGATTACCAAGCCTCGAGAAGCGGGCACTGTGTGAAGGCTTATCTCGATGGGTATCGCGGCTACCTGCAGGTGGACGGCTATGCCGCTTACGAGCAGACCGAGGCCGTGCTGGTGGGGTGCTGGGCGCATGCGAGGCGCAAGTTCGTCGAGGCGAAGAAGGCACAGCCCAAAGGTAAATCCGGCCGGGCAGATTGGGCGATCAGTCACATCCAGAAGCTGTATCGGATCGAGTCTGCGATCCGGGATCTGGGCCCAGCGAAAAGGCAACTGGCCAGGCAGGAGCGCGCTCGGCCGTTACTCGATGAGTTCAAAGCCTGGCTCGACAAGTCCGCCAACCAGGTGCCACCGAAGACAACGCTCGGCAAAGCAGTCACCTACACGCTCGGCCAGTGGGAGAAGCTGGAACGCTATCTTGAGGACGGGAACCTGCAAATCGACAACAACCGAATCGAGCGCGCGGTGAAACCTTTCGTGATCGGTCGGAAGAACTGGCTATTCTCGAACACGGCCAACGGTGCCCGAGCGAGTGCGATGCTCTACAGCATCATTGAGACGGTCAAGGCGAACGGGCTGCAGCCGTACGACTATCTCCGCTACGTGCTGCAAGCGATCGCAGAGCATCCTGATGACGTCGATCGACTTCTGCCGTGGAACGTGGATCTACCCAAATCGGCGGCAGTCAACTAAATTGTGCAGCGCACCCAATCGCCATGATTGACATCGATCAGTTCAGCATCGAGGAACTCTACGGCCTGAACGAACGCATTGTCGAGCGGATCAAGTTCCTCGAACATGCCCAGGCACACGTCAGCATGATGGCCTTCAATATCGGTGCCCGCGTGAGCTTCGAAACTTCGGAGGGACGCCAGTTCGGACGCCTTATCAAACGCAACCGAAAGACCGTCAACGTCGATACTGACGACGGGCGTCACTGGCGAATCCCACCGCACCTACTGACGGCAGTGAAGGAGATTAACGATCCGCCACCCGCCAAAAAAACTCGCACAGTACAAAACAAGAAACGTCGGAAAAAGAAAAAGCGCCGTTAGCCCCGCAGTCCGCCAGGTGGGGTTTACCGGACGCTTACGTTATTACTGACGCTCCTGAATTTTTCAAATACATTTTGACGTGGTCAAACTTTTTGATACACCCCAGTTAAGCGGCATGCTTCGTTTCGAGTAGTCGTTTTTCATAATCATTCGGGCTGACATAATTCAGCGTCGAATGTAATCGATATGGGTTATACCAGCTGGATATGTACTGCAGAATATCCTGCTGTGCTTCATATCGAGTCTGATAATTTCGCCATTGCACCCGCTCCTGCTTCAGACTGCCAAAGAAGCTCTCGACCACCGCATTATCCCAACAGTCACCTTTACGGCTCATGCTGCCCTGGAACCCGTTGATTCTGAGTAATTTTCGGAATGCCTTGCTGGCATACTGAGACCCACGATCCGAGTGATGGATTAAACCTGCCTTGGGTCGGCGCTGCCAGGCGGCCATCTTCAAGGCATCACAGACCAACTGCGATTTCATCCGAGGGCTCATGCTCCAGCCCACAA
>DS021198.1:1363626-1367014 GCA_001735895.1 Olavius algarvensis Gamma 3 endosymbiont
GGTTTACTCGCCCTTAGCGTGGCGATCGGATTGATGTCCAGTAAACGATTGCTGGAACAAGGTCCGTTATCGCTCGTCTATAAACGACTTCCCGCGCTGTTACACCGAATCGTCGAGGGGATTCAACGGATTATCGTTTTTCGTCGGGATGTCGGGCTGTGTCTTGCGATAACGGTTGTTTCCCAGAGTATTACCATATTCAACTTCGTCATTATCGGCATCCTGATCAACGATAATCTACCGTTACTTGCCCACTTCATCCTCGACCCGATCGCGCTGTTTTTTAATACGGTGCCAATCACGCCCGGCGGCCTGGGTATCACCGAGAGCGTATTTGCCTACCTGTACGAATCCGCCGCATCGAGTAATGGCGCGCTGGTTTCTTTGTTGGGTCGATTGAATCAGTATTGTGTTTACATCGCTATCGGCCTGCCCGCTTTTTTTTTATTGAAGTTAAACTTTGTTTCTACCGGCGCGGTTGCGAACCAGGAAAGCTGATCGATATCTGATTTCCCGTTGTTAAAAGTATATCGAGAAACTCAGACAGGGATCCGATCGAGCGGGTAGAGCCGCGATCAGTGTGCCGCTTCCTCGCTGCGATCGACGCCGTTGTCAGCTGGAACTGAGGTGACGCCGAATTCGAACGTTTGTTCGAGGCGCACGATTTCGATACCGCCAAATGCAGTTATCCGCTCAGACGATGTCGGCATGTCTCGCATTTCGAAAAGGGATGACTGGACAAAATCCCGGACTCGATTGGGCTGGAGTTCGTTTCCCGCGCTAGCTTAACCGCGAGTCAGAAGGTTTACGGCTCTTTGCAAAGCAGCCTGCGCAGGCTTTTCCCGCGACCGCAAAATCGACTTTATCAGTTACTGACTCGGAAGCGTGACCAACGTGAATGGCAGGCGCATTTAGGCTGGAGTCTACCGGCGTTGCCGCTGATGCCGTTTGCCGTGCTGGAAACTGTGCGGTCAGCGATTGCAAGCCAGGGTGCGGCGCTTACGCCTATGCCTGTGATCGCGGACGCGGCAATAGCGTCACGTCACGGAACGAGGACTATCTCTGCAACAGGTGTTACTGCGCGGAACCCGCCTGCGCTGCCTGGATCTGCTGTTGCAGCGCACGTTCTTTTTCGCCCATTTCCGCCGCGCTCAACATTTCCAGCTTCGCTGACGCTTCCCGGTAACGCTTCAGTTGAAAGTCGACCAGGGCCAGTTTGTAGACCAGTAATTTAGGATCCTCGCCATGTTCCAAGGCTGCAAGATAATGGTTTCCGGCATTAATGGCATCGCCCCGACTGAAATAGATATCGCCTACCGTTGTCTGGGCCCAGGTATTGTAGGGCGCGACCTCGATTATCCTGAGCAGGTACTCGAAAGCCTTTGACTCGTCACCGATCATGCCTCGATAGTTGGCCGCCGCCCGGAGAATATAGGGTTCCCGCGGTGATATCGAAATTGCCTTGTCAATCAGTTGCCCGATTTGCGTCATTTCCAGATCTCCCCTGGCACTATGAGCCGCGGCCAGATTGACATAAGCGAAGGATGCGCTATCCGGGTAAATGTCGATCGCTCTTTGCCAGAGCCGGAAATCATTTTCCCAGTGCCTGGACTGTTCATAGGTGGTGGCGCCAAGTAACAGGGATACCGCGGCGAGCACGACGGGCGCAATAAATCCAGGTCCGGTCTTTTGCAGCCTCGCGAACAACGCGTACAGGGCAACGCCCGCCAACAGGTATATCCACATGGTCGGCAGGTAGGCATAACGATCGGCCATCGCCTGGTAACCGACCTTGACGATACCGATTACCGGTAACAGTGAAACCAGATAAAAGATAAACACAACCAAAGGAAAATGTATCTGTTTTAGATAGAGCGCCACGACGGCATAAACCAGCCCCGAAAATGCCAGCACCGAAAAAATGCTAGCGAGCGATGGCTGCAGGCTTGATTGTTGGAAGGGATAAAACGGCGAAAGATCGACCGGATAGAAAATTGAGAACAGATAGTGCAGGTAGGCTGAAAATGCATTGAGCAGACGAGGTACATAGCCGAGTACCGCTGAACTCTGGGGCTCCTGGTAAAGCAGGGTGATGACGATGGAGGCGACGCTCAGCAAGATGTAAATCGACTTTCCCGCCAGCAGGGTTTTTATCGTGTCGACGGAGACATTGAGATTGGGTACTTTTTTTAATGGGTAAATATCCAGTAACACGAATGCTACCGGCAGGCTGATCGCCATCGGTTTCGATATTAGCGCCAACGACACGAAAACGATGGTCAATCTCGAGTAAAACAGCTGCCGTTCTTTTGCCGCTTTAATGTAGGTAATCAGGCTGGCGAGGTAAAAGGCAGAGCAAAGCAGACCCTTTCGTTCCGAAATCCAGGCCACCGATTCGACATGCTGCGGATGCAGCGAAAACAGGGTGGCGGCGGCAAGACTTGCGTAAACCGCAAACCGGGTTCGGTCCTGCAGCAGCAAATCGACGATCGCCGGCCTGTTGGTCGCCGCGACAGTTTCGGTGGCATGGCGCAACACCAGGAATGAGAGAACGTAAAACAGCACTACGTTTACCAAATGCAGCAGCAGGTTGGTCAATTTGCTATAGGTGGGATTGGCGTCCCACAAAGCCTGATCTAATGCAAGACTCAGCGTTGTCAGGGGATGCCAGTTTCCGTTGTGCTTGACGCTTAACATGGATATCAGGTTATCCATCGATAGTGACTGAACCAGGTCGGCGTTCAGATAGATTTTGTCATCCCATCGAAGGACTTCCTGATTGAAAATTCCTGAATAGGCCGCAATGGTGGCTATCGCAAGAAATGCGAGATAGTGAATCGCCCCGGGTTTGTCGGAGGCTCAATTTCTTGAGAGGATTGGGTAATGAAGACAAACAAAAGATATTCCCCGGAAGTCCAGGAACGGGCGGTTCGTATGGTTTTCGAGCATCAACATGAGCACGAGTCCCAGTGGTCAACCATTGAATCGATATCATCGAAAATAGGATGTACAGCAGAAACGCTACGCCGCTGGGTGTGACAGTCAGAGATTGACCAGGGGAAGCGTGGCGGCATCTCTACGAGCGAGCGAGATCGCCTCAAGGAACTGGAACGCGAAAATCGAGAGCTCAAGCAGACCAATGAAATTCTGCGCAAGGCTTCTGCCTATTTCGCCCAGGCGGAGCTCGGCCGCCGACCGAAATAATGGTGTCGTTCATCGACGATCACCGGGTCGATTACGGAGTCGAGCCAATCTGCAAGCGATTGCCGATTGCTCCGTCGACCTACCATGAGCACAAGGCGCGAGACCTGGACCCAGATCGCTGTTCGAAGCGATCAACTCGAGATCGACATCTCAAGGCGGAAATTAAACGCGTCGGGAAGAGAAT
>DS021198.1:1367064-1376107 GCA_001735895.1 Olavius algarvensis Gamma 3 endosymbiont
GGTAGAGCGTCTGATGCGAGAACTGGGTCTGAGGGGTGTAACAAGAGGTCCAAAGAACTGCTGGACGACCATCGCTGACGATTCCCTTGCCCGGCCTGCTGATCTCGTGAATCGTGAATTTAGCGCGATTCGGCCCAATCAGCTGTGGGTTGCCGATATCACCTTCGTGCCGACCTGGTCGGGATTCGTCTATGTCGCCTTTATCGTCGACGTATTCGCTCGATATATCGTCGGCTGGCGCGTCAGTCGTTCGCTGAAGGCAGAACTGGTTCTCGATGCCCTGGATCAAGCCGTCTGGTCAAGAGCGATTGCCGGCGATCTGATTCACCACAGTGACCGAGGCAGCCAGTACTTGTCGATCCACTACACCGAGAAGCTCGCGGAGGCCGGCATTGATGCTTCTGTCGGTAGCGTCGGTGATTCTTACGACAATGCTCTCGCTGAAACGATCAACGGATTATACAAGACTGAAGTCATCCGAAAGCGTGGTCCCTGGAAGGCACTCGACGATGTCGAATACGCCACGCTGGAATGGGTGGACTGGTTTAACCATCGACGATTACTCGAATCGATCGGCGATATACCGCCGGTCGAGTATGAGCTGATGTATTATCAGCAACTGGAAGAGTCATTCGAGGCAGCATGACTCACACAAAACAGCCTCCGGAAATCCCGGGGCGATTCATAGCCGATTGTGTGGGCATTGAAGGGCGTTGCTTGCCTGCTCATTGATTCGGTTGCCGGTTGATTCAGATACTCCAAGCGAATCTTAGTTCAAAAAACCGACTCTGTGTGTCCTCTCCCAGACGGTCAGATCGTTGAACCCTAATTCTGATAGAGGCGGCGTTTTATAATCCCCATTTTATTCAAACGGTACAGCACCGATTCCTGCAGTACGCCGAGGCCGTATTTTATCACCCGCATACCGCCGATAGACGAGGCTTCATCCATGTAACGAGTAGGGCAGGTCACCTCGCCAATGCTGAAATTGTAGAAGATGATTTGCAGCAGCATTTGATTATCAAAAATAAAATCATCCGAATTGTGGTGCAGCGGCAGGCTTTGCAGCAGGTTTTTCGAGAAGGCCCGGTAACCGGTGTGGTACTCCGACAACTTGTAGCCCGTTAGCAGGTTCTCGATCAGGGTCAGGCCGCGATTGGCAATATACTTGTACAGCGGCATGCCGCCTTTCAGCGCACCCGTGCCGAGAATGCGCGATCCCAGCACGCAATCGAATATGTCTTCGGCGATTAATGCGGCCATTGCACGTACCAGTTTGGGCGTGTATTGATAGTCCGGATGAACCATGATGACGATGTCGGCGTCCAGGTCCAGGGCTTTCTGATAGCAGCTTTTCTGGTTACCGCCGTAACCCTTGTTGTCGTCGTGAATGATGATATGTCTGATACCCAGCTTTTCCGCAATCGCAACGGTTTCGTCATGGCTGGCATCATCGACCAGCACGACATCGTCGACTACATCCATGGGCAGGTCGTTATAGGTGTGGCTAATCGTTTGCTCGGCGTTATAGGCCGGCATAACGACGACGATTTTTTTTCCGTTGATAATTTTAGATTGCCTCTCGAAAATTCCGTGGATTGCCAATTATAGTAGCCTGGCCAATATCCGGGTCCATTGTGAGTCGTAATTTGTGCAATTTTTACGGAATCGCAGAATAATTTCATCCATTATTCCAGACCGGTACCCCGCGAATCCCAGGACTGCGAGGCCAGGTCGTGCACTATCGCCGTGTAGATGCGTTTTGAGTAAGAATCGGTGACTACCAGATGCCAGCGTTTCCAGTTGCGGTCGGTGCTGCTGCAGTAATGTGGCAATTTCCTGTTCGATACGCTTGAGCAGAGAGCCGATTTCATCGTCGATAAGCCGGGCGTATGCTCGCTGAAGTCTCGTTGTTGGGTCATTTCGTGGCCGAGAAAAATATGCCCTTCTCCCCGCCGAAACGCGACCGGGCCCAGTTTTTCGCTCATGCCCCTGTGCGTCACCATATGGCGCGCCAGGCGCGTTGCCTGTTTGAGATCGTCCTCGGCGCCAGAACTGACTTCGTCGAAAATCAGTTGCTCCGCAGCGCGACCACCGAGCATCACGCCGATGCGGTCGTAGACGCAGCTGCGGCGCAGATTATAATGTTCTTCCTCGTGAATCAGTTCGGTGGCGCCCAGGGCGCGGCCGTGCGGGATGATGGTGACCTTGTCCAGCGGATCGGCGTTGGCCAGCAGGCTGGCGGCAATCGCGTACCCGGCTTCGTGATGCGCGACCAGGGCTTTCTCCTCGTCGCCGATAATCAATTCGCGTTTACCGCCGAGCACCACCTTGTCACGCGCATTGAGCAATGATTCCATGTTCACCGTTTCGCGGTTTTCACGCCCGGACAGCAGCGCCGCCTCGTTCACCAGGTTTTCCAGGTCGGCGCCGGAAAAACCGACCGTCAGCGCCGCCAGGCGACCCCGGTCGACATCGTCGTCGAGCGGCACGGCCGCGGAGTGGATTTCGAGTATGGCCCGGCGTGCTTTTTTGTCCGGCAGATCCAGCGTGATCTTGCGGTCGAAGCCGCCCGGGCGCAACAGTGCGGCGTCGAGGACGTTGGGTCGATTAGTCGCCGCTAGCACTACCACCGCTTCGTGCGGGTCGAAACCGTCCATTTCGCCGAGAATCTGGTTCAGTGTCTGCTCGCGCTCGTCGTGGCCGCCACCCAATCCGGTACCGCGGGCGCGGCCCACCGAATCGATTTTGTCGATAAAAATAATCGCGGGCGCTTCCCTGCGCGCGCTGGCAAACATATCACGTATGCGCGATGCGCGGACGCCGACGAACATTTCGATGAACTCCGACCCGCTGATGCTGAAAAAAGGAACGTTGGCTTCGCCGGCCACGGCCTTGGCCAACAGCGTTTTGCCCGTGCCGGGAGGCCCCATAAGCAATATACCTTTGGGGATCTTGGCGCCCAGCTTGCGGTAATGTTCCGGGTTTTTCAGATAACCCACGATTTCGCGCATATCTCGCTTGGCGTTTTCCAGCCCGGCGACATTGTCGAAAGTCAGTTCGGAATCCGACTGGCGAAAGCGTTTGGTCCTGGATTTGCCGAAGTCGAACAAGCCGCCACCACCGAGGCTGCCCAAGCGCTTTTGCATCCGGCTGGTGGTGTACCAGATCAGACCGATAATCAGCATCCACGGCAATACACCGATGATTGCTTTTGCCAACCAGTGCGCCTCCGAGGATACAGCGCGGATTTCGACCCCGTGCTGCTCCAGCAGGGCGATCAGGTTGGGTCCTGTACTGGTGGCAGGGTCGTTATGAAGCGGGTTTTGGGATCCAAGGCACCCCGTTTCAGGCATACGGAGCTGATGAAGTTCACCCGAAACGCGATCGCCCTGCATTTCCACCCAGGCGATCTGATCGTCCATCACGCTGGCTTTGAAATCGCTATAGGACAGGATTATCCGGTCCCTGTCGGTAGGGCCCAAAAAGTACCAGGCGAACACGAACAGCACAGAGAACCAGACCAGGTAACGCCACCACGGCAAGAGTTGTTGCTGCTTATTTTAATATTTCACCTATTTTTTTTCCGGGTTGGGTATCATTCATGCGCAATACCTGAGTCAATTCTGTATTTTATCCTCTGCGGAAGGCCGGTAGTTGCGACTGGTCAATTAACGGTGCATTGGCTTGTTGCTGTGCCGGCAGAGGCAGCCGGGCGAAAACCCCGAATATCGATGGCAGGTGATACAGGTCAATGAGAGCAGGGGAAACTGTTTGTAATCTTTAGCTAGTTTTATGCAGTACTTACAATCATTGCTCCGCCTGTTCCTGGGCATCGCCGCGCTCATAAGCGTCGCTGTAGCCATTGCCAACGATGGGAACAAGGCCTACCTGGTTGAAATCAATGGTCCGATTGGACCGGTCACCCAGGAACTTATCGTGCGTAGCATCGATAATGCTGATGCCGATCGTGCCGCCATGGTTATCTTGCAGATGGATACTCCTGGAGGTCTCGATCATTCCATGCGCGAAATCATCAAAGCGATACTAGATGCCCACGTCCCCGTGATTACTTATATTTCGCCACAAGGGTCGCGCGCGGCAAGCGCGGGTACTTATATCCTTTATGCGAGTCATGTAGCGGCGATGGCACCCGCGACAAATCTGGGTGCAGCCACACCAGTACAGATTGGGGGATTGCCGAAAATACCGACTGATCCGTCGCAACCTGGCAAAGATGGCCATGTCGACGATGATAAAACCAGCATGGAACGAAAAATCATCAACGACGCCACCGCCTATATAACAGGCTTGGCGAAACTCAGGAATCGTAATGAAGCATGGGCGAGGAAAGCAGTGCGCGAAGCGGCCAGCCTGAGCGCACAAGAAGCGCTCGAGCAAAACGTAATCGATCTGGTCGCGCCAGATCTCAAAGCATTGTTAGAGCAGCTCGACGGCAGAGAAATCAATGTCAAGGGTAGTATCGTTGTACTCGACACCGATGCCTTAGTCATCGAGCGCATTTCTCCGGACTGGCGTTCGGAACTGTTGGCCATCATTACCAATCCCAATATTGCCTACGTGTTGATGCTGATCGGAATCTATGGTCTGATTCTCGAATTTTCCAATCCGGGGGCGATTCTGCCCGGTGTCGTCGGTGTCATCAGTCTGCTATTGGCGCTGTATGCATTTCAGGTGTTGCCGATCAACTACGCCGGGCTCGCGTTGCTCGCAATTGGACTCGTTTTTATCATTTCGGAGATATTCGTTACCAGCGGCGGTATCCTCGGTCTCGGCGGGGTGCTAGCGTTTACCGTCGGCTCTATCATGTTGTTTGACGACGATTATATCGCCGTTTCGACCCCGATGATCGGCGCTACTGCGCTGACCGCGGGCGGATTCATGCTGTGGATATTGAAAAAGTTTGCCACGCTCAGACGTACACAGGTAGTCAGCGGCAGCGAATACATGATTGGCCATATCGGGATTGTGCGCGAGGCGTTCAGCGAACGCGGTCGCGTGGATATCGACGGTGAATCCTGGCTTGCGGAAACGCGGGTACCGCTGGCTGAGGGCCAAAAGGTGCGCGTCGCTGCACTCGATAAATTGGTTTTACAAGTTGAACCGGTCGATGAATCGCCCGGGGAGGAATAGATATGTACTTATTGGAATACCTGACGCCAGCAATACTGATACTAGCGGTTATTATTTCGGCGATCCGTATCCTCAGGGAATACGAGCGCGGCGTAATTTTCTTCCTCGGTCGATTCCAGATGGTCAAGGGCCCCGGTTTGATTATCGTAATCCCGTTTATCCAGAAAATGGTGCGCGTCGATCTGCGTGTGGTTACCTATGATATTCCCACGCAAGATCTGATATCTCGCGATAATGTCACCGTGCACGTGAGCGCGGTGCTTTATTTTCGCGTGGTCGATCCGGAACGCGCAATCATCCAGGTGGAGCAATTCTTTGTCGCCACCAGTGAACTTGCACAAACTACTTTGCGTTCGGTTCTGGGTCAACACGATCTCGACGAAATGCTGTCGCAGCGGGAAAAACTCAACGCCGATATTCAGAACATTCTCGACGAACAAACCGCGTCCTGGGGGATCAAGGTCACCAATGTTGAAATCAAACATATCGACCTTAACGAGAGCATGGTCCGCGCCATCGCCAAGCAGGCCGAGGCCGAGCGCGAGCGCCGCGCCAAGGTGATCCATGCCGAGGGTGAATTGCAGGCCTCGAAGAAGTTGCTGGAAGCTGCGGAAATCATGTCAAAGAATCCGCAAACCCTGCAACTGCGCTACCTGCAAACCCTGAATGACATATCCAGCGAAAATGCCACCACTATCGTGTTTCCCTTGCCGCTGGAAGTAATGAAGTCTTTTTCGGATTTCCAGGTCGCTGACTAACTTGTATATACTTATTCTTCAACTTAGAAATAATTGCTCTCTAACCTCTGTTTTTATGTGTTAACACGTCTATGTCAGGTAAACAAAAACCCACTTGTGTGGTTTTTATGGACGCGGCAGGTCGCGATTTTCACAACTTCAACATGGTCTGCCGCGACGCTCCCGACAGCCGAGCGATTGCCTTTGCCGCAAACCAGATTCCGGATATCGCCGGGCGACGTTACGCGCCCTCGCTGGCTGGCGCCGATTACCCCGACGGAATCCCGATCGTCGATGAGGCGACACTGGGCAATCTGTGCGGCGACGAAAACATTAACCGGGTGGTGGTGTTTCGCCTATAGCGGCGTTAGTCATGCACAGGTGATGAATACGGCTTCTATCGCGCTCGCTGCAAGCGCTGACTTCCTGTTACTGGGCCCCAAGCGCACCATGTTACAGGCACAGGTACCGGTGATCACTATCTGTGCAGTCAGAATCGGCTGCATAACTCGGGCTGACAAGAACATAACATGAATGATTTGTACAACAGAAGAACCTTGTCCTGGGCCCTCTACGACTGGGCCAACTCGGCTTATGCGACCATCGTAGTGGCGGTATTTTTCCCGTTGGTTTTCAGCAACTTCTGGTTTGCGGATTCCGGTTCCGAAAACAGCACCACGCCACTCGGGATCGCCAATTCCGTTACCAGCCTGGTAATCGTCTTGTTGGCGCCTGTGCTGGGTGCGGTTGCAGACAAAGGTGGAATCAAGAAAAAATTCTTATTCACCTTTGCAACAATCGGCGTCGTGTTCGTATCGGCGTTGTTTTTTATCGAGCAAGGCCAGTGGTTACTGGCGTTATGTGTTTACGCATTGACTGGGATCGGATTTGCTGGCGCCAATATCTTTTACGATGCACTGATGGTCGACGTCGCGGCGCGAGACAAGTTCGATATGGTTTCAGCATTCGGGTTTGCCGCAGGATACCTGGGAGGTGGCCTCGCATTGGTCATAGCCATCGCGTTTACTACCGCTCCCGAAACCTTCGGATTCTCCGGCAGAGACCAGGCAATGCTGGCTTCATTTATCTTGGCCGGTCTGTGGTGGGCGTTATTTTCCATGCCCCTGTTCGTAGGTGTCAAAGAGAGACAAATCGATTCAGGCATTCCGTTTACGCGGGCAGTTTCCGGCGGCATCGAGCAGCTGCTTGCGACCTTCCGGGAAATTCGTCGGTTGAAAACTGTATGGATTTTTTTGCTGGCTTACTGGTTTTATATCGACGGCGTATACACGATCATCAGGATGGCGATGGATTACGGGATCCGCCTTGAGTTCGACCAGATAAGCCTAGTGTGGGCATTCCTGATTACCCAGTTCGTCGGTTTCCCGGCCGCTATCGCCTACGGCAAACTGGGTGAAAAAATCGGCGCCAGGGCCGGCATAGAGATCGCAATCGGTATTTATGTTGCTGTAACCATCTACGGTTATTTCATGGATGCGGTTGCGGAGTTTTATGTGCTGGCGATAGTAATTGGATTGGTGCAGGGCGGCGTGCAGTCTCTGAGCCGATCCTTATATGCCAGAATTATCCCCGCGCGCAAGTCGGCGGAATTTTTCGGTTTCTACAATATCATGGGTAAATTTGCCACTGTGCTCGGACCCTTGCTGGTGGCAATGGTAAGCGGGCTTACCGGTGATCCAAGGCTGGCGATCTTGTCGATCATCGTATTATTTGCCATCGGCGGCCTATTACTGCTGTCCGTCGACCAAATCCAAGGACAGCGCGTTGCCCGAGAAATGGACGACACCACGGCTACCCGGATAACTTATACATCGCAGGTAAAAAGCAGCAGCTAAGGTAGTCGCAAGTATCAAAGCCCCGGTCGTGATCAAGCAGGTAATGGCACAGCTGGAGAGAAAAGCGGAATCAAAAGAATTCAACCCATTGCCGGAGAGCAGGGCTTCGCCACAAAGGGGATTATTTAGGTAGCCAACAAGATTAAGATCAAGCCCATTCAGCTCAGAGCATTGCAATCTCCAAAAGAGGCGGCAGGTAATCGGCATGCCTGGTGGCTGGAATTCGACTGGAATAACCGGCGGGAAGAAAGGCGACATTGAACGGGTTGACGGAAATTAGGCAGATTTCGGGATTCCAGGACTGGGCGGTTTCTCGAATCTCTCTTTATCTGGGTGGAATAGGGAAAATAGGGCGTTAATACTCCCTATACTTGCGATTCGGCCTGTTTCGATGGGCTATCCGTCCAGCAAGGTATCCTTCGCCAAATTGATTTTGGCCGCGAGATAGGCGGACCCTCCGCGATCCGGATGCAGCTTCTGTATCAGCCGCCGGTGGGTCTCGATAATTTCGGCCTCGCCGGCTTCGGCCGATAACCCCAGAATTTGTAGCGCCTCTTCGTGCGACATATCACCCGGTGCGTTGGCAGCATGCTGCTGGCCTTGGGCACCGGCCCGCTCTCGCCAGGTGTCGGCATAGACCCGGTCGAGATAGGCCTGCAGCAAGGCGACCGATTCTTCGTCGTCGCGGTAATCCCCTAGCAATAGCAACAGCGCGTCGAGATCCAGTTGATCGAGTTTCTTGCCCGCGAAACGCCCGTTAAGAATTTCGCCGTTGATGTCACCCGAATCGTGATTCAGCGTCATTCGGAGATATTTGCTATGCACGGTGGAAGTTTGTCCGCCGCTCGGTTCGGTGCTTTGTTGCGCCGCACCCATGGCGGATAACAGGCGTTTGAGCAAAGGAATATGGTAGAGCAGCGCAAGCAGGGCACGAAGGAATGGTAGCATTGCGGCAAACACGGCCGTCAGCCAGTGCGCGCGGCCGGTGAGCACCAGCGTTACCAGTCCGGCGGCGAGCAGGATGGCAATGACTTGCCAGTAAACCCTGGGGGGTTGACGAAACAGCCAACGCAAACCGATGAACAGACCGACACCCAGACCGAGCAATAGCAACAGTCGCGCCACGGGTCAATCCTTGTGCAATTGGCGGGTCAAGTGCCGCACAACCTCGCTTCGATTTTTACTGAAATCCTGCAAGGCTTTCCGGCCGCCGGCGGCATAAACGGCAACCGCGCTCAACAGATCGCGCAATTGTCCGGCGCTGGTCGCGTCGAAGGGACAATAGGCCCCGCGGGG
>DS021198.1:1376393-1382318 GCA_001735895.1 Olavius algarvensis Gamma 3 endosymbiont
GGCACAGCCGGTCAATGTCTTCCTCCATGCAGTCACCAACAAACACGAGGGCTTGAACTCGCATTTGCCTGGTCTGCTCGATAGCCTGGCGCAGCACCTNTTCGATCTGCGTATGACCGCCACGGCAGGACACGCCGGTCATGCGCTGCAGCAATGTCGTCGAGGAGGATAGCCACGGGCTCGCCTCGAACTCACCGAAACCGCGATAGTAGCAAAGTTGAATATCGAGGCCGCCGAGCGCCGCGGTTTCACTGAACATCTCGCCCTGGATCTGGCAGGCGCGATCCCAGCTGGGTTCCCGACTGGCAGTGGCGTCCATTGCGAATATCAGTCGCCCGCGCTCCTGGCCGGGCTCGATCGTCGACATCGATCGGACTTGTTTCACGAACGCGTCGATCGCGGCCCTGCTCGATTTTTGGGGGAGATCTTTGTCTGCGCCTGCCATGAATCCGACTTTAGACAGTTGATACCGGGACAGTATACCTGTTTTCCGGCCGGCGGTTCCGGGCTCGAAATCATTGTTATATTGCAGTGATCCTTTTTATACCGCGGGCCGGCGAAATATAAAAAGGTATACTGTCCCAGGAATTCATGATGAAAGCCGTCTGGAAATTTCTGCTGCTCGGGGTTTGTCTCTATGCCGGCTTGACCGCGCTGGTTTATTTTCGTCAGTCGAGTCTGATTTATCACCCGGTTAGAGACCTGTCCGCGACGCCCCAGCATATCGGACTCAGCTTCGAGGATGTCGAACTGGTAACCGAGGACGAGCTGCGCCTGCATGGTTGGTTTATTGCGAGTGAAAACGCCCGGGCCACCGTACTCTTTTTTCATGGGAACGCGGGCAATATTTCACACCGGCTGAACTCGATTGCGATTTTCAACCGGATGAATCTAAACGTATTCATATTCGACTACCGCGGTTATGGTCAAAGCCAGGGGCGGGCGACGGAAGAGGGCAGCTACCGCGACGCCGAGGCCGCGTGGTCTTATCTGACCGGGTCGCGCGGCATCGACGCCGCTAACATCATCGTCTTCGGTCGCTCGCTGGGATCGTCGATCGCCGCCTGGCTTGCCAGCCGACACCGGCCGGCGGCGTTGATACTCGAGTCCAGTTTCAGCTCGGTAACTTCCATGGCACAGCGCCTCTATCCCTTTCTGCCGGTGAAATGGCTGGCGAAATTCGACTACGACACCCGCAGCTACGTCAGCACCATCGCCTGTCCGTTGCTCGTGGTGCACAGCAAGAACGACGAAATCGTCCCCTACGCCGAGGGCCGGCAAGTTTTCGATGCGGCGCCTGCGGATAAGCGGTTCCTCGACATCCGAGGCGGCCACAACGACGGTTTTCTCGTCAGCGGCCGGGCTTACATCGAGAATCTGAGCGCATTCATCGACGACCAGCTGTAAACCGGCGAGAAAAACGGGCTATTCGTCCACCGACCGGGGAAAGGCTAGCGCTGCGCCGAGATAACAACCCAGCGCCAACAGGATCACCAGGTTGAAACCGAAATGAATCGCCAGCAGCGACGCCAGTATCGCGCTTATCACCGAAGCGCAACCGTTGACCCCCCAGGCCCATGGGGTCAACCCGGCGGCCCCGCTACCGAGCGCCGCGAGGCCGAGCGGAAACGGCATGCCCATGCAAAATCCGAGCGGACCGATCAGGCCGATGCTGAGCAGGATACGCGTCGGCAACGGCCAGCCTCCGGCCAATTGCAGCAGCGGCCCGAGCAGCAGCAGATAGGCGCCGCCGAGCAGCAGGATGGCCGCCGCCGCGCCGGCGTTCACGCGTCGCGCGCGCTCGCCGCCTGCGTATTTCTGTGCAAACGCGCTGCCGAGCCCAGCCGCGACCAGGAACGATGCCAGCACCACCGCTGCCGCATATAGCGGATGTTGTAGCAATAGGATGAATTTTTGCAGAAACGAAATTTCGATCAGCAGAAAACCGAGCCCGAGCGCGCTGAAATACGACAATACCCGCGCGCGGCCAAAACGCAGCCACCCCGCGGAGCGCTCGCGCCTGATGAAACCCAGCGGCAGCAGTATCAGCAGCAGGCTCAGCAAGAGGCTCAGCAACAGCGTTACCGCCAGTGTCAGGTAGCCGGTCTCGAGCAGCGCGACGCCGCCGCGGTGGCGCAGCTCAAGCAATTCCGCGAGGCTGCCCCATTTGGTGAAATGAAAATGGAAGGGACGATCGTCGCTGGCCGGTTCCAGGTTAAATTTGTAATCGCGCAAAAAACGCTCGCGGCCTTCGCCGAGCAGCGCGATGGCGGCGTCGTAATAATAAGCCCTGTCGAGTCGGTTGTAGCGGTTCGCGTCGCCGCTCGGCATTCCCGGGTAGTAGGCCAGGTCGAAGGCGCGCACGCGGCAGAATTCCTTCAAACGCTCGATTTCGGCGGGTGCGATCCTGCCGTTTTTGATTAACAGCGTGCTGGTCTGCAATCCGCGGATCAATACCAGGCGCCGCGCGCTATCGTCGACGCCGGATTGCCGCAGCGCGTCGATCGCGGCGGCAAACAGTTTCAGGCTGTCTCGCGGCGGCAATCGAATCCAGCGCGTGAGCGCGAGGAAACCGCCGGGCTCGAGTCGCGTCAGCGCCTGGCGCAGCGCGTCGGTGGTGTAAACGAAGTTTTCGTTGAGACCGTGCAACCCGCCGCTGGAACTGGCGAAGGAATCGAGCATCGGTACCTGGATCAAGTCGTATTTGTCGCCACCGTGTTGCAGGAAGCCGCGCGCATCGGCGATGTGTATCTTGACACGTTCATGATCGTAAATGCCGCCGCTGAATTCGGCGAAACGCTCGCGCACCAGGCCGACGACCTGGGGATTGATTTCGACCGCGTCGATTTGCGCCGACCGGTGGTAAATCGCCTGCAATACATCCGCGCCGCCGCCGGCGCCGAGCACCAACACTCTGCGCGGATGCATCAAATGATAGGGTAGCGCCGAAGTCATCGCGTCGAGGTAGGCCAGTTCGTTGCGCTGTCCGCGGTAGCGCGTGATCGCGGTCATCGCGCCGGCATCGGTAAATAGCCCGAGCTGCGGCGGCGGCTCGATTGCGGCATTGAGGCTGAGCCCAGGGGCGTGGCGCAGCGGTACCGAGGTGCTTTCGACTACGCTCAGGCTGCCGAGCGGGCTGAAGCGCCGCTCGATTACGCGGGTTCCCGAGACACGCAATAGCTGGTTCATTTCCTTGTACGGCGAGATACGCGGTTCGATCCACTCGCCCGGCAGCAGGTATAGCAGGCACGCCGCCGCGGCCAGACCGGCGAGCGCCGTGCGCACGCGCCCGCGGCATTCGATCCACGCCGCGGCCGCGGCGATGAATCCGAGCAGCGCCAGAAACAGCAGCGCCTGCGGCGGCGGCACCAGGAACAACAGCCCGATGATGCCCAGCGCGCCGCCGCCGGCGCCGAGCAAATCCGCGGCGTAAATCCGCGCCAGGCGCTCGCGATACTCGATCAGCGCCAGTCCGATCAAGTTTGCCGCAAAGAAAAACGGCAGGCCCAGCAAGAGGATGACCAGCGCCAGGCGCAGCCAGTGGCCGTGATCCCAGATGAGTTCCTCGGGATTGAATGAAAGCCGCTGCGCGAGCGCGAATCCCAGCAACAGGCACAGCGAGAACAGGCTGGCCTGTGCTGCCGCGAATCCGCGAAAACGCCCGGCGAGGCGCGGGGAGACGAACACCAACAGGCTGCCGCTGGCACCGAAGCCGAGCAATGCGATGCTGACCACCAGGTAGGCGAAATGATGCCACTGGATCAGCGAAAACAGCGCCATCAGCAGTACCTCGTAACCCAGTACCGCAGCTGATATCAGTGCTATTGAGATGCGCGGCTGGGCGGATCGATCCACGGGTGATTCAATGTTTGCCGGTAAGCGGCACGAATCTGACCGGCAGCACCTGGCGCGTGACCACCTCGTCCTCGCTGATGCGCGTGATCAGGATGAGTTCCTGGGTCGCAAACCGGCTGCCCACGGGAATAATCATTTTACCGCCGACGCGCAGCTGCTTCACCAACGGCGGTGGAATGTGGCTCGCCGCCGCAGTGACGATGATTCCGTCGAACGGCGCCTCCTCCGGCCAGCCGTAGTAGCCGTCGCCAATTCGGGTCTCGACCGCGTAACCCAGCCGCGCTAGCCGCTGCCGCGCCTGCAGGCCCAGCGGTTCGATGATTTCGATGCTGAACACGCGGGTATCGAGCGCGGCCAGCACCGCCGCCTGGTAGCCCGAACCGGTGCCGATTTCGAGCAGCCGGTGACCGGGCTTAGGCTCCAGCAGGTCGGTCATGATCGCGACGATGTATGGCTGCGAGATGGTTTGCCCGTGTCCGATCGGAAGCGGGCGGTTGCGGTAAGCCTGTCCCGCCAAGTGTTCCGGCACGAATTCGTGCCGGGGTACGCGCCGCATCGAATCGAACACGCGCGCATCGAGGTCCGATCGCTTGAGGTAGGTGCTGGTATCGCGCACGTCCGCTTCGATCACGCGAATCAATTGCTCGCGCTTCGCCTGGAAGCCGTCGTCGGCCCGGGTCTGCGCGCACACGCAGAGCATGATCGGCAAGACGATTAACGCCGTAATTGGTTTACGATAGGAGACAAGTTCAAACATTATTAATACCATTGCCCGTGTCTCTGCGACCGGCAATCCGATTATAAGCGTGAAACCCCACCGCGCCAATTTTCGCTTTTACGAGGAGCTCAACGATTTTCTCGTTCCCGAGGGCCGCAAGAAAATCATCGAGTACCGTTTCGCCGGCGATCCGGCGATCAAGGACCCGATCGAAACCATCGGTGTGCCGCATAGCGAGATCGACCTGATCCTGGTCAATGGCGAATCGGTGGGTTTCGATTACCGCTTGAAAAATGAGGACAGAGTAGCGGTATACCCGATGTTCGAAAGCATCGATATCTCCCGGCTGCAACGCCTGCGCCCACGCCCGCTGCGCAAAACGCGCTTCGTCGTCGACGTCAATCTCGGCAAGCTGGCGCGGCGTTTGCGCATGCTCGGATTCGATACCGTTTACGACAATTGTCTCGGAGATCGGGAAATCGTCGAATTATCCGCTACCGAACGGCGCATAATTCTGACCCGCGATCGGCGCCTGCTGTTTCGTAAGGCCGTAACCCACGGATTCTGGGTGCGTTCGGACGACCCCGACACCCAGCTGCGCGAAGTGATAACCCGCCTCGATCTCGGCGCACTGGCGAGGCCGCTGCGACGCTGCCTCGAATGCAACGGCAGGATCGAGCGCGTCGACCGGGAACAGGTCTGGGATAGCCTCGAACCGCTGACGCGGCGCTTCTACAGCGAATTTTACCGTTGTTCGAACTGCCGCAAGGTCTATTGGGAAGGTTCGCACGTCGAGCATATGACCGAGGTTATTCGCCGGCTGATCGGACCTCC
Source organism: Olavius algarvensis Gamma 3 endosymbiont (assembly GCA_001735895.1). Lineage (GTDB taxonomy): Bacteria > Pseudomonadota > Gammaproteobacteria. Next base: position 1,381,801 of record DS021198.1, read on the forward strand.
GGCCGAATGAGTAGGAGCGCCGGGTTGCATGCGCCTCTGACCCCATCAGCACTCAAGAAAAGAATCGGGAAAACGCGCCTCGTTCCCACCAGCGCATCAATAGACCGTCGGCGGTGTCCTGTACGACAATACCCAGCCGCTCCGGGAGCGGTTTCTTTTCCACGTACCTGACCTCGAACACGTCAGCCGTCTCGCAAGCATTGACAATGTATTGGTCGCTGGTAATCAATTCATCGACCAGCGCGCGGTCGAGCGCGCGCTGACCGAACCAGGATTCGCCGGTGGCGACCTGTTCGATATCGAGCCCGGGCCGGTGCTGTATAACGAATTCCTTGAAAAGCAGGTGCAGGTCCTCGATTTCCTCGGTGAACTTCTCCCGTCCCTTGTCGGTGTTTTCGCCGAGTATCGTCAGGGTGCGTTTGTATTCGCCCGCCGTGATCATCTCGAAGTCGATATCGTGTTTTTTCAACAGCCGATTGAAATTGGGCAATTGCGCGATCACACCGATCGAACCGAGG
>DS021198.1:1386241-1387878 GCA_001735895.1 Olavius algarvensis Gamma 3 endosymbiont
TCAGGCAGGTTGGTACCTCAAATACAATTACCGCGAAAAGACATCATGACTGTTATAATATAACATAATTTATCGGGATCAAATAGCATTCGCCCGGTTGCAGTCGGCCGCCGGTTTCGATAAAGCGACCTCGTTAACCTCAAACGGCAATATCCGCTACTAAAGGTCAAATTCGTTCAGTTCACACCATTACAATCTCCGCAAGAGGCGGCAGGTAAGCGGCATGTCTGGTGGATGGAATTCGACTGGAATAGCCGGCGGTAAACGAAGCAACATTGGACATGGTGATGGAAATCAGACGGATTTCGGGTGTTCCGGAACTGGGCGGCATCGCGCATCTCTTTCCTTATCTTGGTGGAATAAGGAAAATAGGGTGTTAATACTTCCTATGCTTACTGGAAACCAGATCGATGAAAAAATTCATTCCGTGCCTATTTATTGCTTTGCTCAGCGCCTGTCATATTGCATCCAACAACACGAACGACGATCCGGCCGGCGGTCAAAAACCGATTGTAACCACTCAATTCGGTGAGCAAAGCGTTCGCCTTTTTCAGGGCGAATACGTCGTAGAGTTCAAGGCCGGCATGTCCGAGCAGGAGCGGCTCGATGCCCTGCAACTGACAGCCGACCTGCCCGTAATGAAACTAACGCGGCTCTATTCGCAGGGTAGGCTGGCGCTGGTGACCGGTAATGTGACGGATGAAGAAACGCATAAAAAGGTCATGGCCGCACTGCGCGCCAAGGCGGAGATTCTCGCGGTGGAGCCCAATTACGTGGTGGAAACCCAAAGTCAAAACCGCCTGCCTATCTGAATCGCCCCGGGTTTGTCGGAGGCTCAATTTCTTGAGAGGATTGGGTAATGAAGACAAACAAAAGATATTCCCCGGAAGTCCGGGAACGGGCGGTTCGTATGGTTTTCGAGCATCAACATGAGCACGAGTCCCAGTGGTCAACCATTGAATCGATATCATCGAAAATAGGATGTACAGCAGAAACGCTACGCCGCTGGGTGAGACAGTCAGAGATTGACCAGGGGAAGCGTGGCGGCATCTCTACGAGCGAGCGAGATCGCCTCAAGGAACTGGAACGCGAAAATCGAGAGCTCAAGCAGACCAATGAAATTCTGCGCAAGGCTTCTGCCTATTTCGCCCAGGCGGAGCTCGGCCGCCGACCGAAATAATGGTGTCGTTCATCGACGATCACCGGGTCGATTACGGAGTCGAGCCAATCTGCAAGCGATTGCCGATTGCTCCGTCGACCTACCATGAGCACAAGGCGCGAGAACTGGACCCAGATCGCTGTTCGAAGCGATCAACTCGAGATCGACATCTCAAGGCGGAAATTAAACGCGTCTGGGAAGAGAATTTTGAGGTGTACGGCGCTCGCAAAGTCTGGTGCCAATTGAAGCGGGAGTGTTTTGTTGTGGCTCGTTGTACGGTAGAGCGTCTGATGCGAGAACTGGGTCTGAGGGGTGTAACAAGAGGTCCAAAGAACTGCTGGACGACCATCGCTGACGATTCCCTTGCCCGGCCTGCTGATCTCGTGAATCGTGAATTTAGCGCGATTCGGCCCAATCAGCTGTGGGTTGCCGATATCACCTTCGTGCCGACCTGGTCGGGATTCGTCTATGTCGCCTT
>DS021198.1:1387928-1388740 GCA_001735895.1 Olavius algarvensis Gamma 3 endosymbiont
GATACGGACCCGTTGCCCGTCAAGTCGGTCGTTGGTGAGTTCGAGTTTGGCCATGCGTTCGGCGGCAACCTGGTCGCGCATGCCGATTAACCCGTCGACGTCGATGCCCTCGCTTTCGAGCTCCTCGACCCGGCGTTTGTAGTTGACCAGCGTTTGCTCTTCGACCTTGCTGCCGGCCTCGATGCGGTCACGCACCGACGCCACCAGGCTGAGCTCGTAGAGCGTGTCTTCTTCCAGCTTGGTATAAGGGTCGTCGAACTGCGCTTCGGCCGGCACCAGGTCGTCCCAGGTAATTTCACGCGGTTCGGCGGCGGTGGCGCCTGGCTGCAGCAACAGCCCAGCGATCACGATCAGGACGGCCGGAATAGGGTGTTTTGTCATCGTAAATGTTTCCAGTAATGGTTAAACGCGAACGGTCATGCCGTCCAACAGCGCATAACGATACATGCGGATGCCCGGAATCACCCCGATCAGGCAACCGAACAGCGCAATGGCTATTAGGACATAGACCCGGGTCGGGGTAAACAAGTTCAGTTCAACGAAAAGTCCGAATTTGCGCGCAATCCAGTCCTGACCGAGCAGGAATATACCGCTGACCAACAGGATTCCGAGCCCAATACCGGACAACGTGATCACCATGGCTTCGCCGAGCATTAACGTCAGCACGTGCCCGGGGCGCGCGCCCATCGCGCGCAGAATCGCCATTTCTCGGCGCCGTTCGTTGATGCTCGTCATCAGCACGCCTGCGATCAGCCCGAGCAGCGTCGACTTACCGCTGCCACTCGCGCCGTGCAAGAACAAGCGTTCGCCCC
>DS021198.1:1388790-1401209 GCA_001735895.1 Olavius algarvensis Gamma 3 endosymbiont
GACTGGGTCTGAGGGGTGTAACAAGAGGTCCAAGAACTGCTGGACGACCATCGCTGACGATTCCCTTGCCCGGCCTGCTGATCTCGTGAATCGTGAATTTAGCGCGATTCGGCCCAATCAGCTGTGGGTTGCCGATATCACCTTCGTGCCGACCTGGTCGGGATTCGTCTATGTCGCCTTTATCGTCGACGTATTCGCTCGATATATCGTCGGCTGGCGCGTCAGTCGTTCGCTGAAGGCAGAACTGGTTCTCGATGCCCTGGATCAAGCCGTCTGGTCAAGAGCGATTGCCGGCGATCTGATTCACCACAGTGACCGAGGCAGCCAGTACTTGTCGATCCACTACACCGAGAAGCTCGCGGAGGCCGGCATTGATGCTTCTGTCGGTAGCGTCGGTGATTCTTACGACAATGCTCTCGCTGAAACGATCAACGGATTATACAAGACTGAAGTCATCCGAAAGCGTGGTCCCTGGAAGGCACTCGACGATGTCGAATACGCCACGCTGGAATGGGTGGACTGGTTTAACCATCGACGATTACTCGAATCGATCGGCGATATACCGCCGGTCGAGTATGAGCTGATGTATTATCAGCAACTGGAAGAGTCATTCGAGGCAGCATGACTCACACAAAACAGCCTCCGGAAATCCCGGGGCGATTCAATCAGCGATAAGCTCTGGGCTCCGGACAATAGGGGTTTATTCAACGGCCGGGACAAGGGTCGTTACAATGCCGATCTCAACGGCCGTGAGGTTCTGGCCCTTAATCAGAACCTGAGCCATCTCATTGTTGCCATCATCGATTCCGGGGTTGATATCAAGCATCCCGATTTGCGCGGCAACGTCTGGAACAATAGCCGGGAAATTCCGGGCAACAAGATCGATGACGACGGCAACGGATATGTGGACGATGTCAATGGTTGGAATTTTTACTTCAATAACAATAACGTTGAACTCCAGCGCAGCATCCACGGCACCCATGTGGCCGGAATCATCGGCGCCAACAATCAAAACGGACAGGGGGTCTACGGTATTGCGCCGGGAGTTAAAATGATGATGCTTCCTGCCGGTGAAGACCGGAACTTGTCCTACGCTGGTGTGCTGGCCGCCTTCGACTATGCGATAGCCCAGAAGGCGAGAATCATTAACTGCTCTTTTACCCTATCAGTACGTACACCACTGCTCTATCAGCGGGTGCGCAAAGCTTGGCAGCAAAACATCACTATCGTAGCGGCCACCGGCAACGACGGTATTGATATCGAGCAAAACCCGCGCTATCCAGCCGGCTTTGGCGAAGTGATTCGCGTCGGCGCCTCCACCAGTCAAGACGAAATCGCCAGCTTCTCCAATTACACTTCTCTAGCACCCTTTATGGTGGCGCCGGGCGAGAACATCTATTCGACAGCTCCTCAAGGCTATGCCTGGAGTAGCGGGACCTCCATGGCCACGCCCTATGTGGCCGGCTTGGCGGCACAAATCATCAGTCGCTATCCGGCGATCAACCCCTTCGAGTTGCATCGGCGGCTGCGACAGGGTCCCTATGTACGCAACTACCCAAAGCGGGGATTCAAACCGACTCGGGTCGATGGTTACCGAGCGCTGATACGTCTGGAGAATTGGCATGTCAGCAGCTATTGCAATCGCCAGCGGCAACAGAACCGGCCCTTCGCCAATAGCGGCCAGCAGGGTATAGACGGGAGTTCGAGAGAAAAAGCCTATACCCTGTGCAACGCCTCTCAGTTATTCGCCATCAAAGAGCCTTATATGGACCGATTCTTCAAACTGATGGCCGATATCGATATGACTCACTACAACTATGCTAACTTACCGGGCAATATCGGTGGTTTTGATCAGCAGTCGCAGGTCTTCAATGGCGTCTTTGACGGCAACCAAAAATCCATCTCCCATTATCGCTTCGATCGACCCGGCTTTTCCGGATCGGGCCTGTTTCGGCACGTGGGGCCGCAAGGCAGTATCGAACGACTAGGCCTGTATGACGTCTTTGTCAACGGCGGTGATCGGGCCGGTGCGCTTGTGGGCGAGCTGAACGGCCGCTTAGAGTTCGTTTGGGCCAGCGGTGACGTAAGCGGCATCGATAGAGTGTGGGTGGACTGGTGGGCGAAATGCGCGACCCGCAAAGGCAGAATCGATTCCATTGGATCGCTTCGAGTATGTTTGTCGGTCACGTGAACGGAGCGAAACAAATTGGCGGTTTGATAGGACGCGTGGAAGATAATCCGATCGTCATAGCTAATTATGCGGGTACTGACGTTTCTGGCGGTCAAGCCCTGGGGGGGCTCATCGGTCAATCCGATGCCCGGCAAGCACAAATTCTAGTCAATTATCAGCGGGGCAAAGTCGCACCGAGCGACGATCAACGGTTAACACGCTACCTCGGAGGCTTGATCGGCCTGGTATCGGCACCCAAACCGGGCGAGCAGCGGAACACCATAGTGCATTCAAGCTACACCGACGGCTACATTTCCGGAAACGCCGACGCGGGTGGGTTGGTGGGGACCGTAAAAGGCGCAGTGGAAATGGAAAACAGCATGGCACTGGGTTTCGTTTCTGGAGCTGAGAAAGGCGGATTGGTGGCAAGCGTGGGCTTGCCGGGAGAAAAACCCGGCAAAGTCATCAGCCAATACAGCTACTGGAACCGGGCAAACGGAGGCGATCATGGGATTGGCGGCGAAGCAAAAACACCCGTGCAGCTAAGATCCCCCAGCACTTTCCTGCCTCATTGGCAGAGAGGTCCATACGGCTCGGACAGCCCATGGATAATCGCGCGCGGCGAGTTTCCCCGGCTTTGCAACCTGCCGCCGGAATCTTTGTTCGAATCGAACCCTGTTGCTGTTGGCGGCGATCTAGCGAGTCTGTTGATATCCTGCCCGAAATGACGATATTATTGCTTAGTAATTGCCATTAGGTTTATACCTCTTACACGCATCGGTTTACTGCGGTCACGATTGGCTTTTCACCAGTTTTCCCGAGTAGCGTTTCAATTGGTATAAATGTTAGCGGGGCGCAATTCTGCTGGATGCCGAAAGTACCTTACTCGGACTAGACAGCAAACAATTTTTCACAAAACCTAGGCCGAAGCCACTCGCATTTGCTCTGGCTCAGTATCGGGCTGCGCCGCTTCTTTGCGGGTCAGGTAGATGGTGCAGGCCGTTCTAAGAAATGACGTGAAATTTCGTACTTCGCCAAAATTTTGGTGAACTTCGGTATAAAGCGTGTTAATCAGCTCAGGCGTCGAGCTCGCTGTCTCGTCGGCCATCTCTTCGAGAATACTCCAGAATTCGTTTTCCAGGCGAATGCTGGTGACGTATCCCCGAATTCGCAATGAGCGCGCTTCGCTGTCGTAACGGGCCGGCTCGGTGCCGGCGTAGATTTGACACATGATTCGTTCCTCCCCAGGTTTGCCCGATCCAAACTCCCGGATCCGACCGAACAAGGTTATTTTAAATACGCCAACTTTTCAAATTCGGGATTGATTTATCGAAATTCGCATAAAACGGCCCAGTAACCGGCAATTCGCGACCGCCGGCAAATTATTTAGATGTAGTATGCCCTTACTACCACCCGGGCATTTGCGCAGCTATACTGATCCGACTTTAGAGATAAGGCGACGAGGTGATTGTGGCGAAGATCATACACACGATGATTCGAGTTCTAGACCTGGATAGATCGCTGGCATTCTACCGGCAGGCGTTTGCTCTGACGCCGTCTCATCAGCTCGATTTCGAAGATTTCGCCCTCGTTTATCTGCGCAATGACGAAAACGATATGGAAATCGAGCTAACCCTCAACAAGGGTGAAAAAGCAGCCTATACCCATGGCAACGGTTATGGCCACGTCGCGGTGTGCGTCGACGATCTCGACACGGAATATCAGCGCTTTTGCGAACTCGGACTCGAGCCAACCGACATCGTCGCATTCGCACCGAACGATGTCCTGTTGGCCCGGTTTTTCTTCGTCACCGATCCGGACGGATATGAAATCGAGGTGCTGCAACGCCATGGACACTATCAATGATCTGCCTGGCGGCCCATTTCAGATACTAAAAATGACTACATTCCCGAGGAGATAAACGATGAGTAAGACAATAGCTAATGTAGATGCCCCCGTAACAATCAGCCGACGTCGATTTCTAAAAACCGGTTCCGGCGTCTTGATGGGGACCCTGGCAGCCGGCAGCGGCACCCTGGCCGCGCTGGCGCCGACGCGCACCTGGGCGCTGTCGATGAGCGCCATGACCGAAAACGAAGGTCGCAAGCTGCTGAAGGTGGTGCGCGGTATCTTCCCACATGACACGCTGGACGATGCCGTATATGCACTGGTGGTCAAAGATCTAGACGCTGCGGCCACAAACGATGCCAATGTCGCATCCATGCTGCGCGATGGGCTCAAAGAACTCGACAAGCTGGCCAGCGGCGACTGGGCCGGACTCGACTACCTCGCGCGTGAAAACATCGTGATTAAGATGGCGGGCAGCGATTTCTTCGAAAAAATACGCGGCACCTCGGTGGTGTCGCTATACAACAATGAAATGGCCTGGGCACATTTCGGATACGAGGGCGCCTCTTACGAAATGGGGGGGTATTTCGACCGCGGATTCCAGGATCTCGACTGGTTACCCGCCCCGGATACCGCTGCCAGCCCGGCGAAAGCCTGAAGCCTAAGGAGACGAAGACATGATGAAGATAGCATTAGATGATGATTCGGCCGTTGTCGTAATCGGCTCAGGCGCAGGCGGTGGAACGCTTGCCAACGAACTCTGCCAAAAAGGCATTAAGGTCGTTTTACTCGAAGCCGGCGCGCGCGAATCCGCGGCGACCTTTCAAAATGATGAATGGGGTTCTTTCGGGCAAATTTCCTGGCTCGACAAGCGCACGACATCAGGCAGCTGGCGAGTTTCGCGCGATTTTTCGGGGCTGCCCGCCTGGATCTGTAAAACCGTTGGTGGCAGCACGACGCACTGGGCGGGAGCGAGTTTGCGCATACAGGAACATGAATTCAAAGCGCGCAGCCACTATGGCGACGTTGCCGGCGCGAACCTGCTCGACTGGCCGTTGACGCTTAAGGATCTCGAACCCTATTACGCCAGGGCGGAAGACAAAATGGGCGTCACCCGCACCAATGGAATTCCCGGTCTGCCGGGTAACAACAATTTCAAGGTCATGTATGCCGGAGCTAAAAAACTCGGGTACAAAAATTGTCATACCGGTCGCATGGCAATCAACAGCCGGGCCCGTGACGGTCGCACTCATTGTCGCCAGCTCGGCTTCTGTTTCCAGGGCTGCAAGATGGATGCGAAATGGTCGACCATGAACGCCGAGATTCCGAAAGCGGAAAAAACCGGTAACCTCGACCTGCGACCGAGCGCACATGTTCTTAAAATCGAGCATGACAGGTCGGGTAAGGTCAGTGCGGTCGTCTATGCCGACGCCGATGGCAATCAGCAAAAACAAAGGGCTCGCATCGTTTGTGTTGCCGGCAACTCGATCGAGACGCCGCGGCTATTGCTCAACTCCGAATCGAGCAAATATCCGGATGGCCTCGCAAACTCGTCCGGCCAGGTGGGGCGCAACTATATGCGCCACATGACCGGTTCAGTCTATGCGAGCTTCGATAAGCCGGTACGCATGTGGCGCGGTACCACCATGGCGGGCATTATCACCGATGAGGCGCGCCACGACCCGTCGCGTGGATTCGTCGGTGGCTACGAGATGGAGACTCTGTCGATCGGATTGCCGTTCATGGCCGCGTTTCTCGACCCGGGCGGCTGGGGCCGCGATTTCTGCAGGGCCATGGATAACTATGCGAATATGGCGGGAATGTGGCTGGTCGGGGAGGACATGCCCCAGGAAGACAATCGCATCACCGTACACGCGAGCGAAAAAGACCAGCACGGTATGCCGGTTCCGAACGTGCACTTTAGCGATCACCCCAACGATATCGCGATGCGCGAACACGCCTTTGGCCAGGGTCGCGCCGTCTACGAAGCCGCAGGCGCTAATCACGTCTACCCGGTGCCGCCCTATCCGTCGACGCACAACCTCGGCACCTGCCGCATGAGTGCCAAAGCGGCAGATGGCGTGGTCAATAAGAACGGGCAGTGCCACGATATCGACAACCTGTTCGTATCGGACGGGAGTCAGTTCACTACCGGCGCTGCCGAAAATCCGACCCTGACGATCGTGACGCTCGCGCTTCGACAGGCGGACTATATCGCCAAACAAATGTCCATGAAGGCGATCTGACTCTCCCAGGTTAGCCGGGGCAGGGATGCCCCGGCACTCTTTTTCCCAGCCTCGTTGCGGAGCATTCAATCAAAGCCGATGCGCAGGCATCGGCGAGTCCGCACAGCCGTCGATTCCGACTTTCCAGAACGCGATGCGGGATAGTTTCCATAGCTTGATCATCCGAAAACCATCAATTCTCCGCTGACGGCAAGCTGATATGGCCTGAATTCGATAAATATCGGGCAGCGCCATCACTTTTCTGGGGCGCTCGTCTTCTAGCTCCGAGTTTCAAAAAATTTTATTTTATCTGAATTCCTGACGCCCACATCCAGAAGAGGTCGCGGTGTCCCTTTGTATTATTGTAGGGCAATCTGCGACGGAAGGATTTAACCCCACTGCTGTATTGTCGAGATGTAGGGAAGCCTCCGCCTGGAAAGACAACCGGTTACCATGGCTTATTATCATCCCTGGCCTCGATATTCGGCGACAGATCGATCTCGACCGGGTAGCCTCGATCGAGTTCCAGCAGCGCGGCGTCTGGCCGTTTTCGGATCAACAGCTCGCCGAAATGGGTACGCTGAGCGGATAGCCCGGCATCCTTTATAACGGCCAGGGTAGTGCCGCTTTCTGTGAGCTTTATTTGCGCAGGCAGAACCTTTTGTATGAACTTGCTGTTTGTTTCCGGCAATATCGCTTACGTCGACGGCGCGATTCCGGCCTATGCATCGGATGGCAAAAACGACGTTCAAGACCAGACAAAAATTGTGATGGAATCGATCGGCAGGATTCTCAAGGCTGCCGGTTACGATTTTGACGATGCATTGAAGGTCAGTGTTTTCTTGTCAGATATCAAGCACTACAGCGCTTTTAACGAGATCTACGGTAACTACTGGAAAGGCGATGCAAAACCACCGGCACGCGAGGCATTTGAAGTTGCCGCACTGCCTGGCAGCAAATCCGGTGCCCCGGTGCTACTTGAAGTATCATTGATCGCCGGAAAGTGATCGCCTATCAGTGAATGTGCAACGGCTTAAGCCCGGCGCTTCGCCGGGCTTTTTTCTGTCATCTCGTGCTCGCTTTCCATATTCAGCTTAATGGTATTGAGTTCATCGATCAGGCGTCGCGCGAGCTTGGCGTCCACACCGGTGACGCAGCCCAGACTTTCTGGAATCGACAATGCCTTCTTGTAAAAGCTGCGCCCTTTTTCCGTTAAAAACACGTTAACTCTTCGCTCATCTTCCTGGCTGCGTACCCGGGTTACTAATCCCAGCTTTTCCAGCCGTTGAACCATGGGAGTAGCAGTTGCCCCTTCAATTTCGAGGTTGCTCGCAATCTCCTGAATCAAAATACCGTCTTTTTGCCAAAGCACCATCAGGGTTAAATACTGAGGATAAGTAATGCCCATTTCTTCGAGCAGGATCGAGTATTGCTTGGTAAATGCCCGCGAGGTGGAGTAAAGCGCAAAACACAATTGGTCTTCCAATCTCAACAGGCATTTACGATCAGTGATTCTTGATTTCATCTAACTTAAGAGTCCGTGCGCGAAACCCTGAGTATCGGGGTCAAGCGCAAGAAAGTAAATTGGAAAGAGATAATTTTTAATTTTAGTTAGTACACTAATCATTAGTATGCTATATTCCAATCACTTAGTCAATTTATACAAACACAGGAATGAAAAATGACAGTAGAAGTACTTTACAGCACGACGGCACGCGCCAACGGTGGGCGTGACGGAAAATCCGCAACCCTGGACGGCAGTTTTGAGGTATCACTGGCAACCCCGAAAGAACTGGGCGGCCCAGGCGGTGATGGAAATAATCCAGAGCAATTATTCGCATCGGGTTATGCCGCCTGTTTTCTCGGAGCAATGAAGTTCGTATCGGCCCAAAACGGAGGTCCCGCCATCTCGGATGACACCAACGTCACCGCGACTGTCGGCATCGGCCCCCGCGCCGCCGGTGGATTTGGTCTCGAAGTCTCACTGAGCGTCGACCTGCCAGGCGTAGATACGACAGCGGCCAACACCTTGATTGAAGAAGCTCATCAGGTATGCCCCTATTCCAATGCGACCCGCAACAACATCGATGTTCAATTAAGTCTCGCTTGAGACCCAACCAAAGATAGCATCTCGGTCCTTCGGGATGTTATCTTGTCTTACCAATTACTATCCTTCAGTCGGATGAATCGCCCCGGGTTTGTCGGAGGCTCAATTTCTTGAGAGGATTGAGCAATGAAGACAAACAAAAGATATTCCCCGGAGGTCCGGGAACGGGCAGTCCGCATGGTTTTCGAGCATCGGCATGAGCATGAATCCCAGTGGGCGACAATCGAGTCCATATGAGCCAAATTTGGATGCAAGGCAGCGTGTTTTTATTTACTAATTGGGGTAATAACATTCCGGGGTTTGACTTAAAATGGCGTCTACACCATCCTGTTGCCTCGAAACGTCACCAGGATCCGCATGTCCGCCCAAACCGCCTCACCGGGCTTTCTCGTTGTCATCTTCGTCATGGTGCTCGCCGAGTCCGCGAGTATCATGTCAACCGACCTATACACCCCGAGCCTGCCAGATCTGGTCGCTTGGTTCGACGCGACCCCGGAACTGCTGAAACTGACCATTAGTATCAACGTAATCGCCTACGGTGCGGCACAAATCATTTATGGCCCGCTAGCAGATCGCTTTGGCCGCCGCCCTGTCATGCTGACCGCGATCTCGCTTTTCATCCTGTCCAGCCTGTTATGTGCATTCGTGCGAACAATCGACGAGCTACTCATCGCCCGGGTGCTGCAGGGCCTGTTCGCATCGGCTGAAGCGGTCATTTGTCTCGCGGTGTTTCGCGACCTGTTTGACGAAAAGCAGCAGATCAAGGCCTACGCTATTTACGGCATGGCAATCGCGCTAGCCCCGGCGGTGGCGCCGATTTTGGGTGGCTACATCCATGTTTATCTTGGCTGGCAATACAATTTCTACCTGACCGCGGTTCTGGCGAGTATTGCGGCGCTACTGATCTACCTGCTGTTGCCCGAGACCGGCACACCGGATCGCGGCGCGCTGGCCTGGCGTGTCGTTGCCGGGACTTATGTGAGGATAGTGCGTAACCGCCAATTTTATATCTACGCCTTGTTGGCGGGATGTGCGCTGGGCATGATTTACTGCTTCATTACTGCGGCACCGTTTATTTTGATCGAATATTATGGCGTAGCCGTCGAACATTTCGGCTATTACCAGGCCGTAATCGTCGTCGCGTATTTTGCCGGCGCGACACTGACGACGAAACTGGTCGAGCACTACAGCGCGATTCGCCTCCTCAATCTCGGTCTCGCAATTATGCTAATCGGTGCGGTCTTGATTGTTGCGCTCGAATACACCGACCGGCTCAATCACCTTACGCTGGCGTTTGGCAACCTGTTGATTGCCTTCGGGCTCGGGCCGATTTTTTCGGTTGTACCCACCCGGGCGATGAGCGCGATTGACGGTTCGGCCGGTAGCACGGCATCGGCATTCGGTTTCATTGAAATCGGGTTGGCTGGTATTGTTGCTGCGCTGGTCAGCGTATTCCACGACGGCACGGCCATGCCCTATGCGATCATCGTTGCATCGACCGCGATTGGATCGATTTGGCTCGGCGTGATTGCCAACCGGCTGGATCGACGCAACGCTACCGCGATGGCGAATGTTTGAGACTGAACGGCCTTATTGTCTCGCAGGGTTGGACCTGGCGAACAAGTTCAAAGGGGTCAGTGTCGATTGATTTATGGGTGATTTTCAATCGACACTGACCCCATGAATTGAAATAGTGCCTTGACCATCGCGTCGACATGCGCCCGGTCGGATTGGCGGGGAAAATCCTGGCGATATCGATATGCTGCTTCAATCGTCAGATCGAGTTGCAGTTGAGTAGCTTCGTCGAGGCCTGGGTAAGGTTCCCGCGGGTCGAAAATCACTAGCTGGTCGTCAACGCTAGCCTCGATGGTTTCGAGCGCGACGGAAAATTCACTGGCGCGCAATGCCCGCAATGCGCTGAGCTTGGATTGCAGGTCCCGAGCGTCCTTGCTGATCGTACTGTTGAGAATAAGCCCCATGCCGAAATTGCTGCTGATATAACCGCCGGCGAGAAATCCGAGAACGCTGCCGCCGAGAATCAACAGCAGATACAGTAGCAGGTTTTTGGAATTGATGGTCATGTCAGTACTCCTTGAATGTCCGCATGATATCCGATTCTGGGCGGTCTGTGGACCGAGGTAGGTGTAATGATTTCATGTGAGATGTATTGGGCGTTGGCGTTAAGCTGATAGTCGTGGTTGGATTCTAAGTCTTAACCCAGAAAGACCCTCGCTTGCGCTGGGATGACATTGAGTTAAAAGATCTCCGCTTGCGCGGGGATGACTTCGAGTTAAAAGATCCCCGCTTACGCGAGGATGACATTATGGGGCGGAATCTCATAACGCGCAGAGTTAAAAGATTGAATCGCCCCGGGTTTGTCGGAGGCTCAATTTCTTGAGAGGATTGGGTAATGAAGACAAACAAAAGATATTCCCCGGAAGTCCGGGAACGGGCGGTTCGTATGGTTTTCGAGCATCAACATGAGCACGAGTCCCAGTGGTCAACCATTGAATCGATATCATCGAAAATAGGATGTACAGCAGAAACGCTACGCCGCTGGGTGAGACAGTCAGAGATTGACCAGGGGAAGCGTGGCGGCATCTCTACGAGCGAGCGAGATCGCCTCAAGGAACTGGAACGCGAAAATCGAGAGCTCAAGCAGACCAATGAAATTCTGCGCAAGGCTTCTGCCTATTTCGCCCAGGCGGAGCTCGGCCGCCGACCGAAATAATGGTGTCGTTCATCGACGATCACCGGGTCGATTACGGAGTCGAGCCAATCTGCAAGCGATTGCCGATTGCTCCGTCGACCTACCATGAGCACAAGGCGCGAGAACTGGACCCAGATCGCTGTTCGAAGCGATCAACTCGAGATCGACATCTCAAGGCGGAAATTAAACGCGTCTGGGAAGAGAATTTTGAGGTGTACGGCGCTCGCAAAGTCTGGTGCCAATTGAAGCGGGAGTGTTTTGTTGTGGCTCGTTGTACGGTAGAGCGTCTGATGCGAGAACTGGGTCTGAGGGGTGTAACAAGAGGTCCAAAGAACTGCTGGACGACCATCGCTGACGATTCCCTTGCCCGGCCTGCTGATCTCGTGAATCGTGAATTTAGCGCGATTCGGCCCAATCAGCTGTGGGTGTTCGTGCCGACCTGGTCGGGATTCGTCTATGTCGCCTTTATCGTCGACGTATTCGCTCGATATATCGTCGGCTGGCGCGTCAGTCGTTCGCTGAAGGCAGAACTGGTTCTCGATGCCCTGGATCAAGCCGTCTGGTCAAGAGCGATTGCCGGCGATCTGATTCACCACAGTGACCGAGGCAGCCAGTACTTGTCGATCCACTACACCGAGAAGCTCGCGGAGGCCGGCATTGATGCTTCTGTCGGTAGCGTCGGTGATTCTTACGACAATGCTCTCGCTGAAACGATCAACGGATTATACAAGACTGAAGTCATCCGAAAGCGTGGTCCCTGGAAGGCACTCGACGATGTCGAATACGCCACGCTGGAATGGGTGGACTGGTTTAACCATCGACGATTACTCGAATCGATCGGCGATATACCGCCGGTCGAGTATGAGCTGATGTATTATCAGCAACTGGAAGAGTCATTCGAGGCCGCATGACTCACACAAAACAGCCTCCGGAAATCCCGGGGCGATTCAGATCCCCGCTTGGGCGCACTGCTGTCCGGAATAAATTAAGTTGGTGTATTTGAAAGTGTTGCAGTGCCCGGGTTTTACGAATAAAACCATAAGCAACAACTTAATTTCAGGACACTGCAACATGTATACAAATACCCGATTTGGCGAACTTTTGAAAGTCCTTCCTAAAAATACTTTCAAACGCTGCGTTGAACAGCATCGGAGCGATAAACATAACAAGGGTTTCGACAGCTGGGGGCAGTTAATCAGTCTGATGTATGCTCAATTGTCCGGTTGTCGGAGCTTGCGCGAGTTGGAGGTGAGCTACAATAGTCATTCCGCGCATCACTATCACCTGGGCTGCGGTCCGATTAAGCGCTCGACTTTATCGGATGCCAATCGCCAACGAGATGCCGGGGTATTTGAATCA
>DS021198.1:1406044-1438370 GCA_001735895.1 Olavius algarvensis Gamma 3 endosymbiont
ATATCGACGCCGAGCTTTAATTTGATTTTGGCTCCAATGCAATTTTGCTCGACTGGTTTGTATTTAATGGGGGTTTTCGCGTGACGGCCGGTATGTTCAAACACACCGGCAGCGTCGATTTTAGCGGTCAACTTCAAGGCAATATCTTAGTCGACGGGCAACCCCTTGCGACGGACGATCTAGGTGCTATTGACGGCGAAGTCGAGCTCAGCGATTCGTATCAACCCTATCTTGGTATTGGCTGGGGCCGCGGCGCGGGCGGCACGGGCGGATTATCGTTTTCGGTCGATCTCGGCGTGGCTATGCTCGACCCCGATGTCGATCTGAAAGCGACCGTAAATACCGGTGGCACTAACAGTTTAAACCAGGCCGAACTTGACAGCAGACTGGGCGAACTGGAAAGCGACGCCGAAGATGATCTTGATGATTTGGAACGTTGGCCGGTATTGGCGTTCGGCGTCAATTATGCATTTTGATCGGGACTAACTCTGCTATCATTGCAAACCGCCGGCTAGCGGCTGTTTTTTTTGGGTAGTAATCGATGACGCGAATGGTAAGTTGCCTGGTCCTGGGTGAAGAGGCTCCCGGGCTCGAAAAAGTTCCCTATCCCGGCGAGCTCGGGCAACGGATATACGACAATGTTTCCGCCGAGGGCTGGCGCCAGTGGATTGAGCGCCAGACCATGATTATCAATGAAAACGGGTTGTCGACGATCGACCCGGCCAGCCTGGCGATTCTCGAACAGCATATGCTCGGATTTATTTTCAAGGAAGGCGAGCTCGGGCAGCAGCCGGAGGGATTCAGAGCGCCCGGCGCAAAAAAGTAAATCAACCGGCCATATTTTCCAGCGTCCATTTCGGTTGCGTAATAAAACGGAGTTTGCCGTAGGCGCTTTGCAACGCGCCATATGTCTGTTCGAAATCCGGTCCCTGGGCGAAGATGAATCCTAGATAGCTCGCACCTTCAGGTAACGGGATTAACTCGTAACCCGGGTTGATGTGAATCTCGATATCCCTGACGAATTCGGTTTGCATGGCCGCGGTCAAACCTTCGACGCGTTTTAGAATGCCCGCGGCGGTAATCGGAATCATTAAAACACCAGCCGCTTCAGCCTGGTCATCGATTTCCGGCGTTATCCCGCACATGCCCCGGATTACGAGTTCCTCCAGCTTTTGCCGCAGCGAGAATTCGATCAACTGACCGCACTGCCCACCAATGGTGCGCGCCGCGAGTTCGAGTAAAACCGGTCCCGTTACCGACAGACGCGCTTCGGCATGCACGGGCCCCTGTTCGAGGCCATAGGCGTGGCAGCACTTCGTTATTTCTTCGACCAGCTGCCGCCGCTGCCCGGTATTCAACCGGGTAGGTGTGAGATAGTAAGTTTCTTCGAAAAAGGGCCCGCATAACGGTTCGGGTTTGTCGAAAATCGTTAATAACCTGAAATCACCACCGACCATGAATCCCTCGACAGCGTATTCGGGGCCGTCAATATAAGACTCAACCAGCAGATGCTGGCGCGCAAAACCAGTGATTCCGACTGTTTCCAGGATGGCGTCGATACGTCGGCAGGCTGTATGGAACTCGATTTTGTTATCGGCGCGGATGACGCCGCGGCTGGCGGACAGGCCCAGCGGTTTGACGACGACCGGGTAAGGTAGTTGCAACTGCATAGCATCGATGTCTTGCAGCGCTACGAGTTGGAATAGCGGGATATTGCAGCCGGCCCTGGCAAGCGCTTCGCGTGCCAGATCCTTGCGCTGCGTGAGCAGGGCGGCAGCGGTTGTGTTGTGTGGCAGATCGAGCTTTCGCGCAAGGCGGCTACAGAGTTCGACGCAAGTGTCGTCGGTAGCCAGTACACATGCCACCGGTTTGCCTTCGATTGCGGCCAGAATGGTTTCGAGCGCGGCCTCGGGTTGCCCGAAATCGACCGTAATGCCGTTTGCAATATCCGGCACCAGCGAATGTTCGCTGTTGGAAATCACCATAATGGGCATACCCAGCGTTCGCGCCGCCGAGCAATAGGCGGCGATGCGATAACTGCCGGATGGCGCCGCTAAAACAACAAAGCCGGCGGTGTGCCGGGCTTTGCGGGATTGTTACGGTGGGTCTTAATTAGCGATCAAGTAGCGCTCAGCCGGAAAATCAGGCGCAACCGCCACCGGCGGAACCACAGCCGCCGCAGACGCCGGAGCCGCCGGTTTCGGCAAACACGTTATTGAAAACGAAACGCTCGCGCCCGACTTCCTGGATATAATCGATCTGTGCGCCCTTGAGATAATTCAACGCCACCACGTCGACCAGAATCTTAAACCCGTCGAATTGCAAAATAGTGTCGAAATCGCCCTGCTCGTCGGTGAAGGTCATGCCGTATGACAGGCCGCCGCAGCCGCCGCCGCTGATGTAAATACGAATCGCGGACACATCTTCGTCGGTCTGGGTGATAATCTCATGCAGCTTGTCCTGCGCCGGCTGGGTGACTTCCAGTTCGTTCACGGTCAGGCTGGGCTGAAATACTTCGGAACCGCTGCCAGAAACGCTAGGGCTGGCTTGCGGTGGGGTGTAAATACCTACGTTATCCATTAATCGATACCTGTGTTGATGATGAGCTGATTATACACTCGATTCGACGAAAGCCACATTAAATTGGCCTCTTATGCCATTGTTACCCGATACCCTGTACAGTTGGGGAATATTCCGACAATTGCAAGCTTTCGTGCCGTAATAAAGGAGCTAATTGTCGTGTTTTATAGTGATACTTATGGGAGATTTTCGTATCATCCCCTTCTTTTTCCCCGAGGGTAACCCGATGTTCACCAAATCAATGAATATTGCCGACTTCGATGCGGATCTGTGGCAGGCGATGGAAGACGAAGCAAAGCGCCAGGAAGATCATATCGAACTGATCGCGTCCGAAAATTACACCAGTCCACGGGTGATGCAGGCGCAGGGTTCAGTGCTCACCAATAAATACGCCGAGGGTTATCCCGCCAAGCGTTACTACGGTGGCTGCGAGTATGTCGACGTCGCGGAAGTACTCGCGCTCGAACGGGTTAAAAAAATCTTTAATGCGGATTACGCCAACGTGCAGCCGCACTCGGGGTCGCAGGCCAACGCGGCGGTATTTTTCGCGCTATTGAATGCCGGCGATACCGTGCTCGGCATGAGCCTGTCGGACGGCGGCCACCTGACGCACGGCGCCAAGGTCAACTTTTCGGGCAAGCTGTTCAATGCGGTCCAGTACGGCTTGAACAACGATACCGGAGAAATCGACTACGAGCAGGTCGAAGCACTGGCCAAAGAACACCAGCCGAAGATGATCATCGCCGGTTTCTCGGCTTATTCGCGCATCATGGATTGGCAGCGTTTTCGCGATATTGCGGATTCGGTCGGCGCCTATTTGTTCGTGGATATGGCTCACGTCGCCGGTCTGGTGGCAGCGGGCCTCTATCCCAGTCCAGTCGGCATCGCCGATGTATGCACCAGCACCACCCATAAAACCCTGCGTGGACCGCGCGGTGGAATCATTTTGGCAAAGGCCAACGCGGAGATCGAAAAGAAACTCAATTCGATGGTTTTTCCGGGTACCCAGGGCGGCCCGCTGATGCACGCCGTCGCTGCCAAGGCGGTCGCTTTCAAGGAAGCCATGGGCGATGATTTTGTCGATTATCAGAAGCAGGTGCTGGTAAACGCCAACGCGATGGCCGAAGAGTTCATCAAGCGCGGTTTCGATGTAGTTTCTGGCGGAACCGATAACCACCTGTTCCTGTTGTCGCTGATCAGTAAGGGGATTACCGGTAAGGATGCCGATGCTGCTATGAGCAAGGCGCATATTACGGTTAACAAGAATTCGGTGCCGAACGATCCGCAGTCGCCGTTCGTGACCTCGGGCCTGCGCATCGGTTCGCCCGCGATCACTACGCGCGGTTTCAACGAGCAGGATTCCCGCGACCTGGCCAATTGGATGAGCGATATACTCGACGATATGGGAAATGAAGATTTGATCGCAACCGTCAGATCAAAGGTCAGCGATATCTGCGCCCGTCTGCCGGTTTACCGGAATTAAAGCCGACGCATTATGAAATGTCCTTTCTGCGGTACGCCCGATACGCGCGTGGTCGATTCGCGCCTCGCGTCGGAATCGGCCCAGGTGCGCCGCAGAAGGGAATGCGTGTCCTGCGAAACACGTTTCACTACTTACGAAGCGCCATTGCTGAACATGCCGATGGTGATCAAAAACGACGGCAGCCGTGACGCTTTCGATGAGATGCGGTTACGCAGCGGCATGATGCGCGCGCTGGAAAAGCGCCCGGTGTCGGCGGAGCAGATCGAAGACGCCATCAATCACATCAAACGCCAGCTGGTCGGCATCGATACCCGGGAAATATCGTCGCGCGAAATCGGCGCCATGGTGATGCACGAGTTACAGCGGGTCGACCAGGTCGCTTATATTCGATTCGCCTCCGTCTATCTGAGCTTCGAGGACATCCAGGCTTTCGAGGAAGCCATCCAAACCCTGGCCGCCGAACCAACCCCCGAAGAGCACCGTCGGCAAGTCCCCTTGATCGATGAGGAGAGCTGATGTCGCGGCAACAGCATCATCGTTGGATGGCGCAAGCGCTGCAACGGGCGCGTAAGGGATTTTACAGCACCCATCCCAATCCGCGCGTCGGCTGTGTGATTGTCAAGAACGGTAGGATGCTTGGCGCCGGCTGGCATGAATTCAGCGGCGGCCCGCATGCGGAAGTTAACGCAATTGCAGCGGCCGAGATTCCGGCCGGCGCCGATTTTTATGTTACCCTGGAACCCTGTTCTCACCACGGCCGCACGCCGCCCTGCGTCGACGCGCTTATCGCCGCCGGCGCGGCGCGGGTGATCGTCGCGATGCAGGATCCGAACCCCGAGGTCAGCGGGCGCGGGCTCGAGCAGTTGCGCGCCGGCGGCATCGAGGTAATCACCGGCGTACTCGAGTCGCAGGCGCGGGAGCTCAACCGCGGATTTATAAAACGTATGGAGCGACAGCTGCCTTTTGTCAGCGTAAAAATGGCATTGTCCCTCGACGGCCGCAGCGCACTGGCAAACGGCGCCAGTAAATGGATTAGCGGCGAACCAGCGCGGCGTGACGTACAATTCCTGCGCGCTCGGGCCTCGGCCATTCTGAGTTCTTCGCAGACGGTGCTGGACGACGATCCATCTCTAAATCTGCGGCTGTCGAATCAGGAGTTAGGTCAGACACGGGAAGCGCGGCAGCCCATCCGGGTGCTGGTGGATTCCAAACTGCGCTTGAGCGGTCGGGAAAAAGTGTTTTCCAGCGCGGGCGAGATCTGGATTTATACTTGCAGCGACGATGCCGAGCGCAAGCATCGATTGCTCGAGCGCGGCGCGCAGGTGATCGAGATGACAGCGTCTGAGACGGGCGGGTTAAAGCTGAGTGCGATGCTGCAAGATATGGCCGCGCGCGGTATCAACGAAGTGCATACCGAATGCGGCAGCCGCCTCGCGGGCGCGCTGATCGAGCAGCGACTGGCCGATGAAATGATACTTTACCTGGCGCCGCATCTACTGGGTAGCCGGGCGCGCGGCGGATTCGACCTGGGCGAGCTGACCGCCATGGATCAGCGCAGGTCCTGTCGCATTTGCGATACCCGCCGGATTGGTGAGGATTTACGCTTGACCTTGAACTTCGAACAGGATTAACCGTGTCGACTATTGTTGCCGTAATAAAAAATAGACAGGCCTGCATAGCCGCAGACAGCCTGACCAGCTTCGGCGATACTCGCCAGGCGGCTGAATTTGTCAGCGACTACGAAAAGATTATCGCTTTTGCCGATCATAACCACATCGGTATAGTCGGTAGTGCGGCGCATCACCTGGTGATGCAAAATTTGCTGCAAAAGCATGCCGACAAGATTGATTTCTCTGATCGTTTCCATATTTTCGAGACCATGCGCCAGCTCCATCCGATACTAAAGGAGGAATACTTTCTCAACAGCAAAGATGAGGATGACGATTCCTACGAGTCTTCCCGGGTCGATGCGCTCATCATGAATCGCACCGGCATTTTCGGGCTTTACTCGCTGCGAGAGGTCGATCAGTACACGCGCTTTTGGGCGGTTGGCTCGGGCGCCGAATTTGCGTTGGGCGCGATGCAGGTAGCCTGGGATCAATTCGATGAGGCCAGCGCAGTTGCGCGCGCCGGAATCGAGGCGGGTGCCTGCTTCGACACCGGTAGCGCTTTGCCCATGACCAGTTACAGTTTGGAGTTGGATTGATGTTTACAGGAATCATCAAGGCGCTTGGCAGCGTCGCCGGCAGCGAACCACGCAACGGAGATATCCGGCTCACGATCGACTGCGGCGGCCTGGACCTGTCGCGCGCGCAACTTGGCGACAGCATTGCGGTTAACGGGGTATGTCTGACCGCGATCCAGCTCGGCGAGCAGTCTTTCAGCGCGGACGTTTCGTTGGAAACCATGGACAAGACCAGCCTCGGTGAACTCGCCCTTGGCAGCCCGGTCAATCTGGAACCCGCGCTGACGCTGAACGATGCCCTCGGGGGACATCTGGTCAGCGGACACGTGGACGGGGTCGGCAGGATGCTGGAGATGCAGCCGGACGCGCGCTCGATCCGGTACCGTTTTGAAATCGAACCCGCGCTGCAGCATTATGTCGCCACCAAGGGTTCGGTTACCATCGATGGCACCAGCCTGACGGTAAACCGCGTCGACGGCAATCGATTCGATGTTAATATTGTGCCGCATACCCAGCAGAAAACAGTATTCCAGTACTATCAGCCGGGTGCCCGGGTTAATATCGAAGTCGATATAATCGCGCGCTATCTCGAGCGCTTGCTGCAGGGCCGAGCCGATTCCAACTCAGACAAAGACCAACAGATGCTCGAAACCCTGGTAAAATCGGGATTTATCAATCATGAATAAACCAGTTAAGCTAGCCTGCATATTGCATGAAGGCGGCACAAACTCCGGAGAAGTCACATAGATATCAAAGTATTAAGTCAATTATTCCGGAAAATGGCTGGTTACAGTTTGTGCCTGAACGAAATCAGGACCAATCCGCAGGATGCGGATTGGCGATGCGCAGCAACCCCGAAGGGGTGTGCGCCATGGATGGCGCACATCAATAATCTGGCTGCCAATCTCGAACGATCCCCCTTGAGCCATAGCTATGGCTATGACTCGGCGGGCGATCGTCCGACCTTGTTTGCCAGATTTCCCCTGAGTTTCGTTCCCTTCATGCAATATCCAGGCTAGATATGAAGTTGAACTCGACCCAGGAAATCATTGACGATATCAAAGCCGGAAAAATGGTGGTGATCATGGACGATGAAGACCGGGAGAACGAAGGCGATATTTTAATGGCCGCGGCGGCGGTTACCGCCGATAACATCAATTTCATGGCCAAGTACGGACGCGGACTGATTTGCTTGACGCTGTCGGAACAACGCTGCAAACAATTGCGCCTGCCACTGATGGTGGGAGATAACCGCGCCGCTATGGAAACCAATTTCACGGTTTCGATCGAGGCCGCCGTCGGGGTTACCACCGGGATTTCGGCGGCCGATCGCGCCGCTACTATTCAAGCCGCGATCGATGCCGATGCGACCCCGGAAAGCGTCGTGCAACCGGGGCATATATTTCCGGTGATGGCGCGTAAGGGCGGCGTTTTGTTTCGCGCCGGCCATACCGAGGCGGGTTGCGATCTGGCCCGGCTGGCCGGTTTCGAGCCGGCAGCCGTCATTGTCGAAATACTGAATGACGACGGCTCGATGGCGCGACGCAAGGATTTGGAAAAGTTCGCGATGAAGCACGATTTGAAAATCGGCACCATCGAGGATTTGATCCGATATCGAATCGAGAACGAACATACGGTTGAACGCATTGTCGAATCGCGTTTTGCCACCGATTTTGGCGAGTTCAAACTCTATGCCTTCGAGGATAGCATCGCCCAGGAGCTGCACCTGGCGCTGGTTAAGGGTACGATAAATCCCGATAAACCGATTCCGGTGCGCGTGCACGTGCAAAATACGCTAACCGATTCTTTGGCGGGCACCCAGGGGCGTGGCTGGCCGCTGCGCGATGTCATGCAAACCATCGATAGCGCCGGCGAAGGCGTCATCGTATTTCTGCGCCAGGCGGAAACGCCCAAGGACATGGTGCACATGATCGAATCGATGATCCAGGCGCATGGCGACGAAGATCATGGAGACGATCAGCGTACCTATGGGATCGGCGCGCAGATCTTGGCCGATCTCGGGGTGCGCAAAATGCGGCTGTTGAGCGCACCCAAGGTGTTCCACGGTCTGGCCGGCTTCGGACTCGAAGTAGTAGATTATTATTCTGATCAGGAGTAACACAATGACGGATGCCAACAAAATCGACGGTGACTTGACGGTCAAGCAGGCGAAAATCGCCATTGTCGTCGGACGCTTCAACGGTTTTATCGTCGAAAGCCTGCTGAGTGCGGCGCTGGATACGCTGCAGCGGGCAGGAATCGACGCCGGCGATATCACGGTCAGCCATGTTCCCGGTGCGCTCGAAATTCCACTGGTGGCGCAAACTTACGCCGCCGCCGGTAAACATGACGCGGTGATTGCGCTGGGCGCGGTAATTCGCGGCTCCACTCCGCATTTCGATATCGTCGCCGGAGAGAGCGCCAAGTCGCTGTCTGCGCTGGCGCTGGCGCATTCTTTGCCGGTAGTGAACGCGATTCTGACTACCGACACCATCGAGCAGGCGATTGAACGCGCCGGCACCAAGGCGGGCAACAAGGGAGCCGATGCCGCCATGAGCGCGATGGAAATGATCAGCCTGCTGCGCAAGATCAAGTAGGCATTGGTTCCCACGTGAATGACAAGGCGCGATTTATCAAGCAGCGCAAGCATGCCCGTGACAAGGCCTTGCAGGCGCTGTACCAATGGCAGCTGTCGGGTGAAGATCTCGACTGGATAAGAGACCATTATCTAGAGGAGCAGGGGGTGTCTTCGGGCGACGAAGAATATTTTCTCGAATTACTATACCGGATTCCTCCTAGCGCCGTCGCCCTCGACGCGAAGTTTCGCAAGTATGTCACCAATTTTGAAGATCATCTGGACCCTATAGAAACCAATATTTTACGTATTGCAACCCACGAGTTGGAGCATCATCCTGAGATTCCCTACAAGGTAGTGATCAACGAAGCGATCAAACTCGCTAAAACCTATGGCGCCGAAGATAGCCATAAGTTTGTCAACGGGGTGCTCGATCCACTGTGTCGGGAGTTGCGCGAAATCGAAGCGGCCAGGTAAACGGCGCGCCGGAGACAACGATGGCGAACGAGTTTGCGATCATCGAACAGTATTTTAAGGCTATCGGCGATCCTGCTAGCGGCACCGTCCTCGGAATTGGCGATGATGCCGCGGTAGTCGAAGTGCCCACCGGTCAGCAACTGGTGATCAGTATGGATACCTTGATCGCTGGAATTCATTTCCCGCAGTCCACCGCTCCGGCCGACATCGCTTACAAGGCGCTGGCGGTTAATCTCAGCGATCTGGCGGCGATGGGCGCCAACCCCGCCTGGTTTTTAATGTCGTTGAGCCTGGAGCACGACGACTCGCAATGGTTGACGCAATTTGCGGCTGGCTTGAAATGGGTTGCGGATAACTACGGTCTGCAGTTGATCGGTGGGGATACCTGCCGCGGTAAGCTTGCCATCAGCATCCAGATCGCGGGTTACGTGCCCAGTGGCCGGTATGTTACGCGCCAGGGTGCAGCCGTAGGGGACATCATTCTGGTTTCGGGGGAACTCGGTAACGCGGCGTTGGGATTGGCGCAGATCGAGGGAAAACTGGAGCTTGAACCGACGCTACTGGCGAAAAGTGAGGCCGCATTGAATCGACCGCAGCCGCGGCTCGAGCTGGTCTTTTTCCTACGCGAATTTGCCAGTTCGGCAATCGATATATCCGACGGACTGGTGGCCGACCTCAGGCATATACTCGACGCCAGCGGCTGTGGCGCCGTAATCGAAAAGGCCGCGTTACCGGTAGACGTCTGGATTGAACGGCAGGGGCTCTATGAGTACGCGCTCGAAGCCGGCGACGATTATGAAATCTGCTGCACCCTGGCGCCCGGTTTCCAGGCCGAGGTCGAGCGCTGGAATAGTTTGCATCCGCAAACCCGGTTGACGCCCATCGGTAAAATAACGGAGTCCGGATACCAGCTACTCGACGGTGAACATTCGATCGATCTGAGTCGACGCCAAGGGTATCGGCACTTTGACTAGGATACCGCCCAGACTGCTACTCAACCCGCTGCATCTATTGTCGTTGGGTTTCGGTTCCGGCCTCGCCCCGGTTGCGCCCGGGACCTTCGGCACTCTGGTCGCGGTGCCTTTTTACCTGTTGTTAGCCCAGTTGAGTCTGCCCTGGTATCTACTGGCGGTGAACCTTGGGTTCGCTATCGGGGTCTATATATGCCAGTACACCAGCGATGCGCTCGGGGTTCACGATCACGGCGGTATCGTCTGGGATGAGTTCGTCGGCTACTGGATTACGATGATCGCGGTACCGTTTGCCTGGCAATGGATACTGCTTGGTTTTGTGCTATTTAGAGGATTCGATATTGTTAAACCCTGGCCGGTTAAAATTGCGGATAAAAAAATTAAAGGCGGTTTCGGAATCATGCTCGACGATGTACTGGCGGGGTTGTACGCTCTGGCCTGCATGCATCTGGTGCTGTGGTCGGTGAGCTAGATGCTGCCGCGTCTGAAACTGTTGCTAATGTTATTGAGTCTGTGGTCGGGGGTAACGCTGGCGGCCGACACTGGCGTTAGGGTGATAGCGCTGTTCGCCAACAAGGCGCTACTGCAGATCGGCAACAAGCAGAAAATAGTTAGAACGGGCGAAACCTTCGAAGGCGTGCTGCTGCAAGCGGCTTCGGGACGCGGTGCAGTGGTCGTTATCGACGGCAAGCCGGTGAAACTGGGATTGAATCAATCGATTGCCGGAAATTTCAAGAAACCGGAACGCAGCAGCCTGAAGATCTACCCCGATTCAATCGGGATGTATTTTGTCAATGGTACGATCAACGGCCAGCGCACACGATTTCTGGTTGACACCGGCGCCACCTTCGTGACTCTTAGCGGTAACAAGGCCAAGCAGCTTAACATCGATTTTCGCAAAGGTGTCCCCAATACCGTGCAAACTGCGTCTGCGCTGGTGCAGGCCTGGACCGTCAAGCTCGATGCCGTCCGTGTCGGCGGCATTCGCGTAAGCAATGTCAACGCCACCGTAATCGCCGGTGCGCAGCCCGCTGAAGTTCTGCTCGGCAACTCTTTTCTGGAACACACCCATATGCAGAAAGCAGGCTCGGTGCTGGAACTGAAGAAACGGTTTTGAAAGCCAAAATAGTCGGACCTGACGGCCAATATTCCGTTAAAATACCGCGCTTCTCAATGCTAGCCCGACCTTAATGATTAAAACCCGATTTGCTCCGAGCCCAACCGGCGTTTTGCACCTAGGCGGTGCCAGAACGGCGCTGTTTTGTTGGCTTTACACCAAAAAAATGAATGGCAGCTTCGTGCTGCGAATCGAAGATACCGACCTCGAGCGATCGACTCCCGAGTCGGTAGATGCGATTCTGGATGGCATGTCCTGGCTGGGCCTCGATTACGATGAAGGGCCTTATTACCAAACCAAACGTTTCGATCGCTATCATGAAATCATCGATCAATTGATCGAACAGGGCGATGCCTATTACTGTGAGTGTTCGAAACAGCGCCTGGAGACGTTGCGTGAAAGCCAGATGGCGGCGAAACAGAAGCCTCGCTATGACGGTTGTTGCCGCGATCTGGGCTTGCAACCCGATCCTGCGAAAACCGGGGTGGTACGCTTCAGAAATCCCGCGCAGGGTGTCGTCAGTTTTAACGATCACGTAAAAGGACGGATCGACGTCAATAATTCCGAACTCGACGACTTGATCATTAAACGCAGCGACGGCAGTCCTACCTATAATCTCTCGGTCGTGGTTGATGACATGGATATGAACATTAGCCATGTGTTGCGCGGCGACGACCATGTCAACAATACGCCGCGGCAGATCAACATTCTGCGTGCGCTAAAGGCACCGGTTCCCGAATATGCGCATGTGCCGATGATTCTCGGCGACGACGGCAAGCGTCTTTCGAAACGCCACGGCGCCGTCGGCGTGATGGAGTATTTTGAAGCCGGTTATTTACCGCAGGCCTTGCTGAACTATCTAGTAAGGCTGGGTTGGTCCCATGGCGACCAGGAAATTTTCAGCCTGCAGGAAATGATCGATTTGTTTTCGCTGGATGCGCTCAACCGGGCGCCTTCGTCTTTTAACACCGAGAAACTGAACTGGATTAACCAGCAGTATCTGATGAGCCTGCCGCTGGCTGAGATAGTGGCGCTGGTCAGGCAGCGGCTGGAGCGCTTGGAACTCGATCATGACCCTGATTTCGATCTGGCGACGATCGTGGATTTGTATCGGCAACGGGTAGTGACGATCAATGAGCTGGTGGACAGTATCGGTTATTGTTTCCAGGAATTTGAGCACTATGACGACAAAGCCGCCAACAAAGTGTTGAAAGCACCGGCCCTGGAACCGTTGCAGCGCGCGCTCCGGCTATTTTCAGGGCTGGAAAGCTGGGATGCGGCATCGATACATGCCGTAATCGAAACGATTACCGAGGAACTCGAAGTGGGCATGGGCAAGGTCGGACAACCCTTGAGGGTCGCGGTTACCGGCGGTTCGTTTTCGCCGCCGATCGATCAAACCATCGAGCTGCTCGGTAAGCCGCGCAGCATCGCTCGGATTCAGCGTGCGATCGACTATATTTCTGCCAGTAGCCCATCCTGATTCTTTATATTACTCGTCAACATGCTATATACATTAAAGCAAGAGCTGTATCGGCATGATAGATTCGGCCCCCGACCAAACGAGGCTTAAACAGGGACCGAAATGAATACGGCTTCCATTAGGGAACAGCTCAGACAGCAAGCATGAAGAAAAGTAATTCAGTGTCCCGAGAAACGATCAATTGCGTGGTAATGTTTGCCGATGTGGCCGGCAGCACGGCCATGTACGAGAACATGGGCGACGATCTGGCGAGGGAACGTATCTCCAAGGCGTTGAACGCGCTGATTTCAATATCACGACGTCACAGCGGCAAGTTGGTAAAGACCATCGGTGACGAAATTCTGGTTTATTTTACCGATATCGATATGGCGGTGTTCGCCGCACAGGCGATTCAGGAAACCATGGAAGACGATCGTTCTCCCGAAACCATCGGCGTATCGATCAGAATCGGTATGCAATTTGGCAGTGCCATCCTCGAGAACGACGATATATTCGGCGATACGGTAAATGTCGCGGCGCGTGTCGCGAGCATGGCCAAGGCGCGGCAGATTCTCTGCACCCAGGAAATCGCGTTTTTGGTGAAGAATGCGGATCTGTCCAATAGCATGCGCCCCTACGACCGTCTGCGCGTCAAGGGACGTAACGAGCAACTCGATGTTTACCTGTTTGCCTGGGAGCAGGAAGGCGACATTACCAACATGGCGACCGCCAGCAGTTTTACCAACCCGGCCCGTCACCAGCAAGTCAAGAGCCTGACTCTCAATTACGAGGGCGAACCCCACGAAATTTCGAATGAAACGACTTCTTACGTCCTCGGCCGGGACCGGGACTGCGAGCTGTTAATCAAAGGTGACCTGATTTCTCGCTACCACTCCAAGATCGAGCATCGGCGGGGTAAGTTCATCATTACCGACCAGAGCACAAACGGCACCTTCGTGCGCACCTCCGAAGGACAGACGTTTACCTGCGTCGCGAAGAGTTCACACTATTTGGCTCGGGATATATCAGCCTGGGTAAAAAAGTAGATTTGAACGATGCAAATGTAATTCAATTTCTATGTGAATAACGCGATATAATCCCGGCGACCATTCGTCGGAGATGCATCATGTCGCCTGGAAGTAATAGTTTTAACACCCTCGTAACCCTCGAGGTAGACGGCCGGGAATTTCATTATTTCAGCCTCGAGAAACTCGCCGCACAAATTCCCGAAATCGAACGACTGCCTTATTCGTTGAAGGTATTGCTGGAAAATATTCTGCGCTTCGAACGGGGCGATCAGGATACGGCGGCGGATATCAAGGCCTTTGGCGACTGGGTGCGGGATCGCAGCTCGCAGCGAGAAATTGCGTTTCGGCCGGCGCGCGTGCTGATGCAGGATTTGACCGGGGTCCCCGCCGTGGTTGACCTGGCGGCGATGCGCGATGCCGCCGCTGAAGACCCGCAGCGTATCAATCCACAGATACCGATAGATCTGGTAATCGACCATTCCGTCATGGTCGATGAGTTTGCCTCGCCGAATGCCTTTGCCGCCAACGTCGCGCTGGAGGTCAAGCGCAACGACGAACGCTATCGTTTCCTGAAGTGGGGTGCCGAAACCTTCGATAATTTTCGCGTAGTGCCGCCCGGGACCGGTATCTGTCATCAAGTTAACCTCGAATACCTCGCTAAAACGGTTTGGCAACAACAGTTTGACGGTAAGACTTACGCTTTTCCGGATAGCCTGGTGGGGACCGATTCACACACCACCATGATCAACGGTCTCGGCGTGCTGGGTTGGGGTGTCGGCGGCATCGAGGCGGAAGCGGGGATGCTCATTTCGCTGCTGATACCAGAGGTCGTCGGCTTTCAGTTCACCGGTCAGTTAGCTGAGGGTATTACCGCTACCGACCTGGTGCTGACCGTAACGCAGATGCTGCGTGAGCATGGCGTGGTCGGC
Organism: Olavius algarvensis Gamma 3 endosymbiont; assembly: GCA_001735895.1. Classification (GTDB taxonomy): domain Bacteria; phylum Pseudomonadota; class Gammaproteobacteria. The sequence continues at coordinate 1,420,852 of DS021198.1, forward strand.
AAGTTTGTCGAATTTTTCGGCGAAGGTTTGGTACAACTGCCTTTAGCCGATCGCGCCACGCTGGCCAACATGGCACCCGAATACGGCGCTACCTGTGGATTCTTCCCGGTGGACGTGGAGACAATTCGCTACCTGGGTTTGACGGGGCGTGATGCCCAAACCCTGGAACTGGTCGAAGCCTATTGCCGGGCGCAAGGCATGTGGTATCAGGCCGATACGCCGGATCCGGTTTTCAGCAGCAGCCTCACGCTGGACCTGGCTTCGGTCGAAGCTTCGCTGGCCGGGCCCAAACGTCCGCAGGATCGCGTGGCCCTGGGGGCTATCAAAGCGGCAACCCAGTCGATTATCGGCAATAAAGATACGCTTGAACGCGGTGCGGATGATGAACTGCAGCATGGCGATGTCGTCATTGCGGCGGTGACTTCCTGTACCAATACGTCGAATCCCAAGGTTATGATGGCGGCGGGGTTGCTGGCGCGAAACGCGCGCGCGGCAGGGATTTCTACCAAGCCCTGGGTCAAGACTTCGCTGGCGCCGGGTTCGAAAGTGGTCACCGAATATCTGACGGCTGCCGGTTTGCAACAGGAACTCGATGCGATTGGATTCAATCTGGTCGGCTACGGTTGCACCACCTGTATCGGCAATTCAGGGCCCTTACCCGAGGCCATCGAAAAACAGATTCGAGAGCGCGATCTCACCGTTGCCAGCGTACTCTCCGGAAACCGTAATTTCGAAGGCCGCATCCATCAGCACGTCCGGGCAAACTGGCTGGCCTCTCCGCCGCTGGTGGTCGCCTATGCGCTCGCAGGCAGTACCCGTATCGATTTGACTTCCGAGCCGATAGGCGAATCCAGCGATGGCAAAGCCGTGTATCTGCGGGATATCTGGCCGAGTAACCAGGCGATCGCCGACGAAGTTTTGAAAGTCAATCAGGCGATGTTCAAGCAACAGTACGCGGATGTGTTCTCCGGCGACGACAATTGGCGCGCAATTGACGTTGAGCGAAGTATGACCTACCGCTGGGATGACGATTCGACCTATATTCGCAACCCGCCTTACTTCAGTCTCGATAATAGCAATCAACTACAACCGGTGGTGGGGGCGAGAATCCTGGCGCTTTTCGGCGACTCGATTACCACCGACCACATATCGCCGGCCGGCGCCATTGCCGTAGACAGTCCCGCTGGCAAATATCTGCTGGAAAAAGGCGTCGATCGAAGCAGCTTCAACTCCTATGGCTCACGCCGCGGCAATCACGAATTGATGATGCGCGGCACCTTCGCCAATATTCGGATTCGTAACGAAATGACTCCGGATGTCGAAGGTGGCGTCACCTGTTTCATGCCCGGCGGGGAAGTCATGAGTATTTATGACGCGGCGATGAAATATCGACAAACGGACACCCCGCTGGTAGTGATCGCCGGCAGGAGTACGGCACGGGGTCAGCCGGGACTGGGCCGCCAAAGGGACGCGATTACTGGGTGTCAGGGCGGTGGTTGCCGAGAGCTTCGAGCGTATTCATCGTTCCAATCTGATCGGTATGGGGGTATTGCCGCTGCAATTCATCGACGGCTTCGATCGCAAGCGGTTGCGCTTAAGCGGTGCCGAAAAGATTACCATTTCAGGTATGCAGCAAGGTTTGCAGCCGGGACAAAAACTGGAACTTTCGATTACCGACGAGAGCGGCAGCGTACTGGCGGTGGACGTAATGTGTCGCATAGATACGCGGGACGAGGTGGCATACTACGAAGCCGGCGGCATATTGCAGTATGTGCTCGATAAGGAATAGCCGAGACTAACCGTGCTGATAACTTTTAAGAGCAAGGCTTATGCAAACATCACCATGTTTGGCGATGTCGCGAAATCGATGCTGGAAATGATGGCGCTCGGCACCTCGGTGCCGGGCGCAATCGACGCCGAGGATGTGACCACGGCGCTGGAAAATCTCAATCTGGCGCTGGACAAGATACCGCGGCAGGTCGAACCGGCCGGCGAGGCCGATGCCGATCAACCGGCAGTCAGTCTGCATACCCGCGCGCTACCCTTGATCGAGTTATTGCAAGCCGCGATCGCCGAGGAAACCTTTGTACGCTGGGAGTAGCGTCACGGTTTGGTTCGCGATATAGCAGCCTTGGAGAAATAAAAGGCCGACACCGGTTTCGAGGTCAACCCGGGGCAGTCTTTCTGGGTAATGACGACGGAGGCATTTTGGCCGAAAATGAAATTTGGTCACGGCTGTTACCGGTACCGGTAACAGCGCTGACCTTGCAAGCACCAGAGACGTTAGTTCGGCGCTGTCATCTGGTATCCGGGTCGTTGACCATCGAATCGACCACGGCGGTCCAGCCTTGGGCAATATTGTCGTGATTGTAACCGCCGCCGCCCATCGCCAGCATTCGTCCCGCGCAATAGTCATCCGCGATTTTGCGTAAACTTGCCGCTGCGTGCGCATGTGAAGCCGGGCTGAATTCCATGTTGGTAATCGGATCGCCCTTGATGCTGTCGGCGCCGCATTGCAGCAATATGAATTCCGGTTCGTGCTTACGCAGGTAGCTTTCGATGATTGGCCACACTTCCTCGAATACTGAATCATCGGAAAAGGGCGGCACCGGGACATTGAGCTTGGTGCCTTCGGCTTCGCCGACGCCGGTTTCGTTGACGAAGCCGGTGCCCGGATAAAGGGTGCGGCCGTCCTGATGAATGTCGGCGAAAATGAGATCGGGGTCGTCTTCGAAACTGTAAAACACGCCATCGCCGTGATGCGCGTCGATGTCGATATAGGCTACCCGTTTGATGCCGTATTGCTCACGCAGGTATTCGATTGCGATGCCGCAATCGTTGAACACGCAAAACCCGGCGGCGACGTGTCGGCGGGCATGGTGCAGCCCGGCTATGGGAGAAAACGCGCGCTTGAATTCGCCCTTCATGATGCGATCGATCGCGTCGGTTACCGATCCGGCAACATGACTTGCGGCTTCGAACATGCCAACGAACGATGGCGTGTCGCCGCCATCGAGATAGCCGTGTCCGCTGATCGAGAAGTCCCGCACCTTGTCGATATAGTCGCCGGTATGAAACAATTCGATGAGGTCACTGGTGGCCGCTACCGGGGTTTGAATAGCCAGTTGTTTATCCAGGCCCCGGCGTATCAACTCGGCCTGGAAGGAATCGTGGCGTTGCGGGCCGAACGGATGTCCGTCCTTGAAACCATAGTCGGCGAGGGCCTGTCCGAGGTAGATGCAGGTGTCTTTTGAAGACATGGAAGAGTACCGGTTAGCTAAACAGACCCATTAAAGACCATCTCCGGTGGGTGGGTCAAATCCGTGTTCTTAAATCAGCCAAGCGGCTAATCCTCGTCCTGTCCGATTACCCATTGATGATCGCATTTCTGACAGCGCGCATAAATTGGCCAGGCATCTCCCCGCACCTCGAACAGCCCGTATTTACCGCAATGGCTGCAGGTGGCGGAACTGGCGCATTGCTGCGCGAATGAAAACTGCATCCAGAAACGGCGAAACAACTCGATCGCAGCCAGGCCGATGCCATACAAAACCACCAGCGAAATTAGGGTGAAGATACCGGAAAGATTTTTGCCGACAAACTCGACAATCGCAGCAAACAGGAAACCGCACATTAGGCAACTGAGCAGCCAGGCAAAGCTCAAATAAAGCTGTTTTTCATGCCAGCGGTTGAATTTTTGATGTTGCATGAGCCGGTTATGCATGCTTCCGTCCTGGGCCGTTGATTATATTCCTGTTGTCGGCAATTTTCCGGCAATATTTAAATTTGCCGATTTGCCCATATATATCATTGAATTGCTTCATTTTTTTCGTTTCCGTCATTGCTTTAACTGAGAAATGAACTAGAAACAACGCTAGGTGAAGCGCCCACAACAATAAGGAGATGCGCCATGCTAATGGTATTTTTATCAGCCGCGGCATTGATAGTTGCAGCAGTAGTTTCGCGTCGCAGTCTTTCCGGCCGACCGGCTATCGACCGCGCTATCAAGAGCTCGTTGGTGATCTTTGCCATTATCGGCTTTCTGTCGCGGTCGTTCGTGATCGTCGATGGCGATGAAATTGGAGCACTCAAGCGCATCTACCTGGGTGACGAATTGCCGTCGGGACGTATTATCGCACTCGACGGTCAAAAGGGTCCGCAGGCTGAAATACTCGGACCGGGGTTTCATTTGATTCCATTCGTGCGGGTACTGTTCGAGGTCGAGTTTTTCCCGGTGCAGGAAGTCCCCGAAGGCCAGTACGGCTTGCTGGTGAGCAACGACGGCCGCTCGATCGACGAAGGGGCCTACCTCGCCAGTCCGTGGTTCGAAGGTAAAGAGGAAGACATGTTGAATGCGACCTATTTCCTCGAAAACGGCGGCCAGAAAGGGCCGCAGTTTAACGTGCTGAAGCCGGGTAAATACCGTCTCAACCCGTATTTGTTCAAGATAAACAAGCTGCTGGCGACCGACGTTCCCACCGGGCAGATTCTGTTGAAAAACTCTCGATTATGACTCGGCCATGAGATAATCGAGTTCGGTATCCACTTCATTAGGAAGTCTCCCATGATGGGACAACTACCGGCGCAGCAGAACGCATTGTTTTACGAGTTTTGCCTGGAAAAGCACATTCCAGACGAGCATCTTCTCCGCCAGATAGATCAGTTTCTCGACTTTGATCAAACCCGTGTCCACCTTGACCCCTTTTATAGCCATACCGGCAGGCCGTCGATTGATCCTGAGCTCATGATTCGGATGTTATTGGTCGGCTATTGTTACGGCATCCGGTCAGAGCGACGGTTATGTGACGAGATCCGATACAACCTGGCCTACCGTTGGTTCTGTCGTTTGGGTTTGGAAGATAAAGTACCGGATCATTCAACATTTTCCAAGAGCCGGCATGGCCGCTTCCGGGATGCTGACCTGCTGAGACTGGTCTTTGATACGGTGGTGCAGCGCTGTAACGATGAAGGGCTCATCAAAGGCGAAGGCTTCGCCACCGATGCCAGCTATATCAAAGCCGATGCTTCCCGGCAGCGTATGGCCGATGGTCCGGTTGACTGGCAACCATCACCCACACAGTCACGGGCGGTAAGAGAATATCTGGATGCGCTAGACAACGATCCTTCAGCAACAAGAACACAGAAGAAAGTGTCTACCACCGATCCGATGGCACAGTGGGCGGGCGACAAAGGACCAGGCCAGTTTTATTACAGCACCAATTACCTGATCGATATTGAACACAATGTCATCATGGATGTCGAGCCTACACCGGCTTATCGAATCGCTGAGGTCAGTAGCACTCGAACCATGATTGACCGGGTCGAAGAGAAACTGGCAATCAAACCTGAACGACTCATAGCCGATACCTCTTATGGCTCTGCGGAGATGCTGGATTGGGTGGTGGAGCAAAAACAGATAGAGCCGCATATTCCGGTTTGGGATAAGTCTCACGGTAAACCGGGCATGTTTGGTCGGGCTGCATTCACCTGGGATAACGAAGCCGATTGTTATTATTGCCCGGCGAACAAGCTACTGAGATGCAGAAATCGCCCATTCAAAAAACCGCGTTCACCCGTTACCAAAGCCAACACGATTATCTATCGCTCAAGTCAGCATGACTGTAAAACCTGCGAACTTAAATATACTAGCCACAGAAAGATCGCCCGTAGTATCTATGAATCATCTCGTGACGTTGCCAGGGATATTTGCGAGACCACGGAATATTTACAATCCAGGAAAGACAGAAAAAAGGTTGAAGTGCTGTTCGCCCATCTTAAGCGAGTAATGAACTTTGACCGTTTACGATTGCGCGGTATCACTGGCGCACATGACGAATTTTTACTGGCAGCCACAGCGCAAAACCTGAAGAAGTTGGCGCAACAACGATTTAAACCGCCTGATTACAGGATAGGTGCGCCTGCTTTATGCTAAATCCGATCAAAAGCAACTAAACCAGAACAAAATCCACGAAAAATGTGGATTACCGAAGTGATCCAATCATCGCCGTGATTTGGTGCGCGGAAATCGGCCATTTAATAACCGAGTTTTTCAACAGAATCGGCATGTCGCGGTCATTCGCAGCAATATCAAGACGACCACGGAAGTTTGCCCGGATCCGGCCAAATCGTTTGGCACCGCCGATAAGAGTGTCGCCCTGCCGCTGGTGCCCAAGGGTTGCGTTGGCGTCTGGGAAGAGCCGATTCCGCCGGGCCGTTATTACCTCAATGAAAAAGCGTTTGTTACCACCATCATTCCGACGCGGTTGCAGACTTGGGTTTATAAGGGTGGTTATACCGCGCGCCGCATCAACCTGACGGTATCCGACGAAGGCAAGATTCAGCAAAAGGAAGTCTCGGAAGTGATCGCCGTGCCGAAAAACGCCGCCGACCGCGCCATCAATGTGCGCGTCGAGGGCTGGACCGTGCCGGTCGAAATGCGCGTCGTGGTCGCGGTGAATCCGGCAAACGCGGCCAAGGTAGTTGCCTCGGTAGGCGGCTTGAAGCAGGTTGAAGACAACATCATCACGCCGGTGATTCGCGATATCCTGCGCACCATCGGCGGTCATCGCGGCCGCAAGGTGCTAGATCTGGTAGAAAAGCGAGCCGAAATTGTCGCCGAAGTAGAGAAGGCGATCGTGCCGGAAGGTTTGAAGGCGGGAGTTACCATCCAGGAAGTTCGCATGGGTGAACCGGCAATTCCGCCCGAGCTTTTAGTGGCCACGCTGCGTGAACAATTGGCGATCCAGCTGCAGGCGACCTATAAGAAGGAACAGGATGCGCAACGCGAACGGATCAAGGTCGAGCGCGAGCGCGCGACCGCCGATCAGCAGAAAGAGCTGGTGGCGGCCGAAATCCGTAAAAAGGCCGCCGAATTCACCAAGGAGCAACTGCGTTTGCTGGGTGAAGGTGAAAAGCTGAAGCTGCTCGAAATTGCCAAGGGTCAGGAGGCGCAGGCGCTGGTGCTGGGCAAGGAAGCCGCGTTGCAGCTAGCGGCGCTGGAAAAAGCGCTTGAAGCCGCCAAGGAGAATCACCGTATCGTCAAGGTGCCGACCGTGCAGGTCATCGGCGGCGAGGCCGGCAGTTTCGAAGGCGCCGCGGCAATTCTCGGTTCGTCCAATATCATCCAGGCCTTGCAGGGACTCGATAAAAAAGAGGCCAAGCAATAGTTAAAACAAGCTAGTCGTCCGCGACTAGCTGTTTGTGCAGCAGGCGATCGGTCTGATACCGAAGGAGAATTCCCGCCGTTGTTGCAGCGGATCGAGCCCGAGTTTCGAAAAAGCATCCTCGGTAGCGTTTGCGCTGGTTATATCTTCCGGCGGCAGGCCTCGATTTCGCCTCGGTTTATCGGCGCCGGACGCGACTATTACAAATCGATTGGCGTATGCAGTCAATGATAACAATTCATGATATCTTTGCCGCCGAATGAACAAGCCGATAATTCAAATTACCAGCGAGCCGATCGGCGTCGGACAGGAGCGCGCCTGTTATCAGCATCCCGATGACGATGGCAAGGTGATTAAAATCCAGAAAGGGGACGGTGACAAGCAAACCCGGCGCGAACTCAGGTTATACAAGACCCTGGCACGGCGCGATTTCAGTGATTTCACCCATATCCCACGCTACCATGGCAGGGTCGCGACCAATCTGGGCGAGGGTTATGTGGTGGACAAGATAGCCGACTACGATGGTGCGGTTTCCAAGTCCCTGTGGTGGCATTTCGAGCGCGGTTATCCGGTGGCCGAGTTCGAGCCTTATCTCGATCAGCTCAAACAATACCTGCTCGACAATTTGATCGTGTTTAGCGCCGACATGGGGCGTTACAACATCCTGTTTCAGAAAGTATCGGCAGGACAGGCGCGCTTGGTGGTTATCGACGGTCTGGGAAACCACACGGCGATCAACTGGTTCGACAATAATAATTACTTTGCGCAGGGTAAAATCAATCGCCGCTGGCGGCGTTTTATTGCGCGGTTACGCGGATACTCGGCGGAAATGATGCGCGCTTACGACGCCCAGCCGAAAATGCTGGATGCGGCCTACCGCAAAACGGGATCGCCAAATGGAGAACTCCGGCAATAACAGTTTACTGATTTGCGCTGGCCCTCGCCGATAGCAGGCATCCGCGCGCATCTACGCGAGCGAGTCATCCGGGCGCGCCGCGTAGGCGGCGCTAAGACTTTTCGCTGGCAGATTGACAATTCAGGCATAGATCGGCAAAGGGTTGAACCTGCAGACGTGCAAACGTTATGGGCTCCTCGCATTGCTGGCAGTAACCGTATGCATCGCTGGCGATGCGCTGCAGCGCGCGTTCGATTCGTTTTACCATTCGGGTCGTCTGTTGTTGATTGGCAAGCGCCATCTGCTGCTGCTGGATCGCGTCGATGCGCGACACCCGGCCGACCGATTGCTGGTCGAGCGTCACCGGTTTTGCGGCTGTGGCTGCCTGTGCGAGCTGCAATTCGAGTTCGCTTTTTTGAGTTTCGAGCAGCGCCAGCAACTCGTCGATCTGGCCTTGCTCGAGTTCGGGTGCGAACACGGCTTAGTTTTCCCCCGACGCTTTGCCCGGATTCGGCTCGATGCCGTAGTCGGTGCGCGTAACCCGATGTTCGCGCGTATATTTGCGGATGCTTCGATTCTTCGCGATCGACTCAGGGCGTGCATACCCGCGACCGTGATCGAGATGTACGCAGCTGCAACGATAGCGCACTTGCCGGGTTTTGAGGCCCAAGTTCATCAAGCGTTCGCCGAATTCGCGGTCCTGACCGCCATATTGCATGCGCTCGTCGAAGCCGTTGGTTTCGATAAAATGTTTTTTCCAGGTCGAAGAACTGTGCCCGTTCCAGGTGGCGCGCGTAATCGTCAAGGCGTCCAGGATCGCGCCCAGCAGCGGATGAGAATAGAGTTTTGCAATTTTCGGCGTGAAGGCTACGCCATGACGCAATAACCAGCCGGGCCGGGTGCAGTCGCCGCTGAGGATGTCCTGCTTGGAAATTGCGCGCGAGACATCGAGCGGCAGCTTGAAATAACCGCCCGACAAGAGGGTGTTTTCCGCCGCAAGCGTAACGTGGTTTTGGACGAATTCAGGGTGCGGGATGCAGTCACCGTCGGTAAAGATCAGATACTCGCCGCGGCTCGCGACTATGGCTTTATTCATGATCCGGCATTTCTGAAAACCGTCATCCGCCTGCCAAATGTGTTGAATCGGAATATCGATCTCAGTCTTGAGCCGCTCGACGACTTCACGCGTCTCTTCATTCGAGCCATCGTCGGCGACGATGATTTCGAAGTCGCGGTAGGACTGTGCCGAGAAGCCCCACAGGGTTTTTTCGAGCCACCGCGGATGGTTATAGGTTGTGAAGATTACCGAGGCAAACATCAACTGCACTCCGCGTAAATCGATTCCAGCCTGGCGCATTGGCGGCGCACATCGAAATCCTTCTCTACCCGTTCTCTGCCGGCAATTCCCATTTTGCGACGCAGGCTTGAATCTTCCAGCAGCTGCGCGATATTTTGCGTTAGCCCGGCCACGTCCTTTTCACCGCTCAACAAGGCCGTCCTACCCTCGTCAACCGCTTCGACCAGGCCTCCGCTGCGGAAACTGACCACCGGGGTTTGCAGCGCCTGGGCCTCGAGGAATACCATGCCAAGCCCCTCCGCGTCACCGCTCTCGGCGGTGATGCTGGGCGCGACAAATAGCCAGCATCGCGCCAATTGCTGTCTAATTTCGGCGGCGCTGGCGGTGCCGGCGAATTCGACATTCAATTTTCGCTCCGATGCCTCCTGTTGCAGCACAGGTTTTAAATCGCCCTCGCCGATGATGGTGAGCCTCAGTTCAGGGAATCGTGGTTTCAATTGCTCCATCGCCTGCAGTAAATAGGTGCAGCCCTTTTTTTCCACCAGGCGCCCGACGAACAGCAGCGAGGGGTCGGCGGTTTCGTTTTTTTGCTGGGTAAATTTTTCCAGATCAATACCGATGTAATGTTGGACCAGTTTCGTCTTGGGGCAGCCGCGCGCGAGGGCCTGCTCGGCGATAAATTTGGATACGGCGATTACGCGATCGACCCGCTCGAAAAATCTTTGCGTCCGCCCACCGGCAAGTTTTGCGTTTTCGTATTTGGTGATGTCATGGCCATGAACCGTGGTGATGACCGGTAATTCGAGCTGCCTGCCCAACTGCAGTGCGTCGATGCCGTCGTTAAAAAAATGCGCATGAATCAGCTTAGGATGATACTGCTCGATTGCGCTAAGCCATCGCCGGTTGGCCGATAATCCCATGCGTAAGGCAAGCTTGCTGAGGGCCGGCGTCCGGCTAAACTCGGAAAGCAGAGCATGCGGTGCGTTTTCGATCATTGCCAGCCCCGAGGTATCCTCGCCAAAACCGCAAAAAACCGCCTGCATACCGGGAAGCAACAGCCCCTGATCGGCGATAAAGGTCTCCGAATAGGAAAGCAGGCGCTTACGAAATATAACCACACTGGGAGTCATGTATTTCTCAATCAATCCCGAATCTGAGAATCGAGGGTAAATTGTCGACCTATTACGAGCATTTCAGACCCCTGCGAATTTTCCGAATTGCCAGTCGCATCTTGACATATCGGCTGAGCGATCGCAGATCCAGTTTATCTTTCAGGATCAGCCAGGGCAGTTGGATTTTCCACTTTTGGCAGCGTTGTTCGAGCACGGTTAATACTTCCCGGGCTTGATCCGGCGGCAGTTTGCGGGATTCGCGTGCGAGCTGAGTCATGGTGCGCACCATCAGGTTTTTGTGGGCTCGCAAATGAATCCGATTGCGGGCGAATTGCGCGGTGTCTTCGACTGCGCCAAGCCAGTCGAGATAAGAGCCCGACGAGAATTTGCGACCGGTTGATCCACTATCGTGATTGCGATACCGGTAGACGTTTTTATCGAGCAGAAATAACGATCTGGCATGCGCGAATACTTCACTACAGTAAAACAAATCCTGGGCCATGCGTACCCCCTCCGGAAACCGGAAGGCGCCTAGATGTTCACGCCGAAAAAGCTTGCCCCAAGGGTGCCCTCGTACCTTGTCGTGTTGGTACAGGGTGGTCAATACAGCATCGTTTTCCACAAGTTTCGGATGGCCGACGTTATACCTCGCCCCGGTTTCACGAGCCGCGGTAAAGATCGTGTTATTACCCTTGACTATGTCGACGTTAAACGCTTCGGCCGCCCGGTATAAGTCGGAAAATGCCCGCGGCGGCAGTACATCGTCGGGGTCTACGAACATGAAGTATTTGCCCGCGGCGCTCGCCAGTCCGCGATTGCGGGAGATACTGACGCCCATATTGGTCTCATTTTCGAAATAGCTAAAATCTGCAGCATGGTCCTTGATCCAATTACGGCATATCTCCCCGCTATTATCCGGAGAGCAATCGTTAATCAGGATAACTTCATATGACGCGCCAAAATCCTGCCGCGCGATACTGTCAAGGCACTCTTGGACATAATCCGCAACCTTGTATACGGGTACGATCACAGAAATGGCCGGGATGTCGCTGGTGCTACTTGCTTGCATTATTGCCGATCCGACATGGTTGGCGTAATTTTACAATCACCGATTTTGGCCCCTAACAGCGGTAATAACACTCCGATAAACATGGTAGCCGATTTCCCCTTGAAACGATCTTTCGCGATACGACCCACGCGGTAATTTACGCTGATAAAAATAATTGCGGGTATCAGATTTAACATAGGCGACGCCGAAAGCGCGTAGGTTATCACAGGCACCCAGATTTTTTACCCATGCTGTTTTCCGGCGACGGCGATTTCGCTTTACTCGTGTTCGAGCCGAACCATCAATCGTCTTAAACCTCAGCTACCGCCGGCGATCGGTTACTGCTCGGAAATTGATCCAGGTCAATTAATTCGGCTTGAAATTGAGCACCTAATCCTTAGGTAATCGTGCGCATAAAAGGTCGTTCTTCATGAACGCCGTAATCAATTGACTAGGAGACCGCTATGAATCTGGAAAAATTCAAACCCTGGAACTGGTTCAAACACGAGGAAAGCGATAACGACGAAAAGCGGATACCGGTGAGCCGCGAGCGGGCCGTGGATCTGCCGCTTAGCCGCAGCGGATCGTTGTTTAGCCTGCATCGCGATATGGACCGCTGGTTCGACGATGCATTCGAATCCCTGGGTATGCCGGCACTGCAATCGCCGGCTATGGCTGGCGCCGGGCTGGCGGAATTTTATCGCCCGCAAATCGATATTTCGGCTGACGCCAACCGCTATCTGATCAATCTGGACGTGCCGGGATTGACCGAGTCCGATTTATCGCTGGAGGTCGTTCGCGACGTATTGACCATCAAGGGTCAAAAAGAGGAAAAAAGCGAAGACAAGGATAAACATTACTATCGTATGGAACGCAGTTATGGGGCGTTTCAACGCACCCTGGCTTTGCCCGACGATGCCAACGCCGACGAAATAAAAGCCAAGCTCGATAAGGGCGTACTAAAGCTCGAAATCCCGCGGCGAACCACACTTGAGCAAGACGTCAAGCGCATTTCGATTGCAACTTAAATCCTGGTTTACTAGACCGGTCGCCCGTCGGCCGGTCTGTATTGTCGCGGGGGAAAAGAAACGGGGGAGTGTCATCTAACGTGATCCGTTAAACTGGCAACTCGTTTTGGAGTATCGTGGTATGTTAAACCAGAGGTCGATACCCGGCCTGAACAGGCTGTGATATGGAACCTCAATCTCGACCCGACACCGCCGCCGACGCACGGCGTCTGCGAATTGCATTCGGCATCGCGGTTGCGCTCGTGATGCTGCTGTGGATGGTGAAGATTATCGAGGTCGCCGGCGGTCTCGATTTTACCCGATTCGGCATCTATCCGCAGTCTCTCGGTGGCCTCGCGGGGATAATTTTTGCGCCTTTTATCCATGCTTCCTTTGCGCATTTGTTTGCCAATACCGCGCCGTTTATCGTGATCGGCACAATGCTGTCCTACGGTTATCCGCGCGCATTCAAACTGCTGCTGCCGAGTCTCTACCTCGGCGGCGGCGCGGCGGTGTGGATGTTTGCGCGCGAGGCTTATCACATCGGCGCCAGCGGAATTGTTTTCGGCATGTTGTTCTTCGTTCTGACGATCGGGATCCTGCGCTGGGACCGACGTGCCATCGCCCTTTCGATGGTGGTTTTTTTACTCTACGGCGGCATGGTATGGGGTGTTTTGCCGACGCTCGAGGAGATTTCCTTCGAGTCGCATTTGAGCGGCGGTTTAATCGGCCTGGTGTTGGCCTTCCTGCTTAAAAATCGTGATCCCGAGCCGCCCCGCAAACGGTACAGCTGGGAGTTGGAGGAGGCGGAGACCGACGACTTCGACTGGCCGGATCGCCTCTAGCGCAAAACGATCCGATACTCATGCTATGACAGCGGCATTGACCTGGTCGATAAACCGGATTGAGCCAGGTGTCGAGTGGTTTTCATAAAAAAACCGACTAATTTAAGATTGCACTATATGCCCATTTAAGTCTCGCAGGGGATCTTGCCGTCGGGAATTTGCGGGCATAGTTTGACTATCACCTGCAGTGAATCGAGACTGGCCGCGCCGACGAACTTTATCGGGATGTCGGGAAACCGATTAGACAGCTGGCGCTGAATTTCACGAACCTTTTCCATGACCTGTGGCGAGGTGGAGTAATAGAGTATTTCCTGCCGATCGGTTCTGACGTTGGCAATATCGTCTTGATCAATAATGAAGCCTTTATCGAACAGAACTTGCTCAATTAATTTTAAATTGTTGCGATAGAGAACGGGTTCTTCTTCACGATAATGCACGATAATTCGAAAGCGGCTGTTTTCGAGTTTCCTTATATTCTCAATTATCGCTTCGGCCTGAACCAGGTTTGACTCGGTATCCTCTTTCAGTGAATTGATCTCGGCAATCTTGGTTTCCAGGGTTAACTGATAGTCGCCGATTTTTTCGGTATTGATCTGGCTGAGTTTCGTCAGCTTCTCATCAATTGCGGCATCCGCCGATTCGAATTTATCGTCGATTTCAGTTTTACGCTGATTCAGATCGCGCGTGATCTCGGCAAACAGTTTTTCGTTTTCAAGTTTGCTTCGGTTCATCGCCTGCAGACTGGTTTTCAGGCTATCCGTGATGGTCGTTTCGCTGGTCTTTACCAATGCGCGGTAATCCTTAGCCGCGTCAAAACCGCTGAAGCCGGCATAGGCAAGTACTCCCAACAACAGGGTAAGTGCGGTAGTACCGGCGGCAAACTGGACCTTGGCCCACTTGGTCGCTTTTTCCTGGAAGGCCTCGAGCAACTCCAGTTTGATTTTCAACGCCTCCGCATTTGCCGCCTCACTGAATTCCTTGCGGATACGATGACTCTCCTCGACTAGCGACTGATTATCAAGGGCCGTCGGCGGCAAGCCCTGATCCAGCGGATGGCCGCATTGATTGCAGTGTCGGCTGGCCGCTGGATTTTCGTGATGGCAGTGAGAGCAGGTCGGGTTCATCTGGCTACTCCTGTGGTTCACCAGCCGGGCTAGTCGATTCTAGGGAAGCTTGATGCACGCACTTGCGGCGCTCGCTTGGGGATTCGGATGCGGAATTCCTGGTCTCTGGGCTGAACTGGTAATTCTGTTTGATGAATAACATGCCGCGGATATCGAACAACTTAACCTGGTGGTTTAAATCGTCGATTGTGAGGTCTCCAATCCGTTCCACGATCGGATCGTATTTATTATCTTTGTCCAAATCTAGATACACCGGGTGTTGTTTGCTGTAATCGATAGAAAATGCCTTGTCGGCGGCGTTGGTCGTGTCGATCATCAGATCATGGCGTACGAGGATATCCTTGAAATAGGTGGTTTTTCCCGGAATACGGGCGATATACAGGCGGTTATCCAGCGCCAGGCAGCCCCCGGCAATCGTTTTAATTGAGAAGCGTTGTGGGGCTACGTGAAAATCACCGCTGATCAGAATTGCCCCGGTCTTGTCACGAATCGCAAAATACCGTCCGGAACCTTCCAATACAATTTTTTCGAGGTCCAGGGGGGTCGAGATAAATATTGAAATTGAACAATCCCTCCATGTGAATATCCCCGCTCAGGAGTTCCTCACGAACCGAGCTGACGCCATAGAGGTTTTTGATGAGCTGCCAGTTTTTCGCGCCGATTAAATTTATAAAAATCGAATCCATGCGCCGGTCGAGTTCATCTTCGCGCCGGCGGGACTCGAGTTTTGCGATAGCGGGTGTATCGATGCGGAAATTAAGGGTGAATTTTTCGGACTGTGAAATGCGCGCCGTTTGAATCGGAATCTGGCGCCAGATTTCCAGGTTCTCGGTGGCGCATGCGCTGAGTTGCAGCAAAATCGCGAGCAGCAGCCAGGGTTTCATATGGCGTAAAAAATCAATCACGGGCATCCCTTAACTCCTGTATCGGGCCGGCCATTCCGCTGCAATGCGTCCACAGCCTGGACAAATGTCAGAATGAATCGGTAAATGATTGCCGCCCATACTAGAAGCAATATCCACAAGATTCAATGCCTTTACCGAAATGCGGATGCTATAAGGGGAGGTTTACAATATCGGGGCGATGCCCGCGCGCATCTTGAAAAGATGCGCTACACAAAATCGCGAAAATGTCTGAAATGACAACTGCGCTACCAGTAATTGATTCGGGATGTGTGTCGCTAGATCTCGAGAAATCCCCGCTCTTTATCGATCTTGCCCGTGTTCGAGAGAAAAGCATCACATAGTGCGATTCAACAGTCGAACGCGATTAAAATGTGGCCGAGCCTCAAGATTGATGGAATTATATTTAGTGGCGCCGACGGTTAGTCCTGTCTTATTTGCATGCGAAAAATATCTCCAGTAGGCTAGTTGTACGAGCCCGCTTCCTACAGAGTTTTCTAAATCAAGACGCTACGGAGAATTACTGGTTGCAATTACTTATTTTGATATCAGTTGTACTATTGACCCTAATATCCAGTTCGTTGGCTCGAGCTGGCGAGCATATGACTTGCAATGCAACGGATAATTATAAGTCAGCAGCTTCGAGCTTATTTGCTCTGCAGGAACCCTTGTTTGAAAATACGGGCGAATATCAGCAATGGGTAAATCGCTGTTTATTACCCTTAAGCGAATATGAACGTAGCCGACAAGCTTATTTTGCGATCGACGTTCGCGATTCGAAATCGTATTCGAGAAATCACATTCGCCAGTCAATAAATATGCCATTGCATGCGGTTAAGTCAAAGTCATTTCTGAAAAATAAAAAAATCCTGTTATTAGATGAGGGTGTCGAACGGGCCAGATTGATCTACGCCTGTAAGCAACTTTTCGAAACCGGGTATCCCAATGTAAAAGTCCTTCAAGGCGGCATAATCGGATTGCAAAATAACGCGAAAAATGAACTCAAGTTTAATAAAGCAGAAGGCATTTATAGCTTAACTCCAGGAAAGCTAATTTTTGATCAACGCTACGAACCGTGGATTGTTGTAGATATTACCATCCAGCCTTCAAAGCGCCTGGTTCAATATTTCGATGCTATTTTCTCCTTTGACCAATATCCGGCAGCTAACCAGTTGCGGCATATATTTAATTCAGGGCAATCGAATCCGACATCAGGCTCGTCGCCTTCCGTCATACTGATCGATAAAGCTGGGCAAGGTTACGAGCAATTCGAACTATGGCGAAATGAAATGTCGAGACTGCTCAAACGCGATAATATATTTTATTTACAAGGCGGCACTAAAGCCTTTGATGAATATGTAATACGGCAGCATGCTATGTTAAGAAAAAAAGAATTTGTGATGAATAAGCCCAAAGGATGCGCGAGATGAAGCGGGTTCTAAATAGTAATCGCAAATTTATAGCCTACGGCCTTACAGCAATAGCGATATTTTGACATGGTCCAATAGATTGATACCACCCAGTTAAGAGATAATGAAACTTAACTGAGGTAACGATAGATGACAACGAGAAAGAAATATACGAAAGAATTCAAACTGGATGCAGTGAGCCTGGTAACTGATCAGGGCTACAGCCGGGCGGAAGCAGCGCGAAGCCTGGGCATCAATGCCAATATGCTGTGCCGATGGGTGCAAGAGGAACAATCGGGTGATGGCCAGGCTTTCCGTGGGAACGGCAAGCTGACACCGGATCAGGAAGAGAACCGTCGACTTAAAGCTGAAATCAAACGCCTGAAGATGGAGAAAGAAATCTTAAAAAAGGCGACGGTATTCTTTGCAGCAGAAACGAAATGAAATACTCGTTTATCACCCAACACAAGAATACCTTTCCCGTTCGCCTGATGTGTCAGGTGCTGGGTGTGGACCGGTCATGTTATTACCACTACCGGCGCCAGATGGACACAAGACCGCCTGATCCCGAGCATGAGGAAATGCTGGAGTGGGTTCAGCGGGTTGATGATGCGAGTGATCATACCTACGGCAGCCGACGTATGAAACGGGCCCTGAACTGTCTGGGTTATCCGGTGAGCCGGAATAAGGCGCGGAATTTGATGCGGGAGGCCGGAG
>DS021198.1:1447992-1451751 GCA_001735895.1 Olavius algarvensis Gamma 3 endosymbiont
GGAGCCTGGTTAATCGCGGCCGCGCGCTCTGCGTGGTGGTCGCCACCGGGCTCGCAACCGAACTCGGCGGTATTGCCGAATCGGTGACCGCCGCCAGCGTTGTCAAGGCGCCATTGCAGGAGCGCATGGAACGTTTTACTCAGCGCGTGGCGATTTTCGTCGGGTGCGCGGCCTTGTTGATGGCGCTGATATTGATACTGCGCGGCATGTCCTGGACCGATATCTTCCTATCCTCGGTGGCGCTTGCGGTATCGGTGATCCCGGAAGGCCTGCCGGTCGCGCTGACCGTTGCGCTCGCGATCGGCATGCGGCGCATGGCCAGACGCGACGTGATCGTGCGCCGGCTGATTGCGGTCGAAGCGCTCGGTTCCTGCACCTATATCGCATCCGACAAGACCGGTACGCTAACCGCGAATCAATTAACCGTGCGAAGGCTGGCCCTGCCGTGTCAGGCTGAGTGGCGGGTAACCGGTGAAAGCGATCGACCGGATGGCGATATCGTCAGCGACTCGGGGGAACTGGACGCGCTGGAGCTGGAGCTACTCGAACAGGCCTGTCGCTGTGCCGTGCTTGCCAACGAAGGCTTTATCGGGCACCAAAACGGCGCCTGGACGCATAACGGCGACGCGGTCGACGTGGCGTTGTTCATCATGGCGCACAAGGCCGGTTTCAAACGCCCCGAACTAGTCGATCGTTTCCCGGAAATCGACAGCATCCCGTTCGAATCGGAGCGGCTTTACAGCGCCAGCTTGAATCGGGTCGAAGGCGAATCCAGGGTATTCGTCAAGGGTGCATTCGAGAAGCTGCTCGATATGTGTGACAGCATGCTGCTGGCGCGGGGTCCGCAACCGATCGACCGCGCAGCGATCGAAGACCAGGCGCATGGTCTCGCGGCCATGGGTTATCGCGTGATAGCGCTGGCCAGCGGCGTTACCGAGATTGGATCCCGGCAAGACTTCAACTATGAACACCTGGTCGATTTGACAATGATCGGCCTGATCGGGCTGATCGATCCGCTGCGCCCCGAGGCGCGTCCGGCGGTGGCCAAATGCCGCGCCGCCGGCATTCGCGTGGCAATGGTCACCGGGGATCACCCGGTAACCGCCTGCGCCATCGGCCGCGAGCTCGAATTGCTGCAGGACGATTCCCAGGTGATAACCGGGTCGCAGTTGAAAACTGCCGGCAGCGAGGCCCAAATGGATCAAATGACCCGCGACGCCTTGGTGTTTGCACGCGTCGAGCCGACCCAAAAGCTCGCCATCGTGCAATCGCTGCAGCGCAACGGCCACTACGTCGCGGTCAGCGGCGACGGCGCCAACGATGCCCCCGCCTTGCGCAGCGCGCAGGTCGGCGTGGCGATGGGAAAGAACGGTACCGACGTAGCGCGCGAGACGGCTGACATCATAATTACCGACGACAATTTCGAATCGATTGTCGACGGGATCGAGGAAGGCCGCATCGCCTACGCCAACGTACGCAAGGTTATTTTCCTGTTGGTATCGACCGGCGCCGCGGAACTGGTGCTGTTTGTAATGGCGATGATCACGGGCTTGCCGTTACCGTTAATGGCGGTGCAATTGCTGTGGCTGAATCTGGTAACCAACGGTATTCAGGATATTGCGCTCGCCTTCGAACCGGGTGAAGGCGGTGAACTGGGGCGACCGCCGCGACCGCCGCAGGAAGCGATTTTCAACCGTATTATGCTGGAACGTGTAATTATCTCGGCGCTGGTGATCGGTGCAGTCGCCTTTGGCCTGTTCAAGCACTTGCTCGACCAGGGTTTTAGCGTCGAGCAGGCCCGCAACAGTACCTTGTTGCTGATGGTATTGTTCGAAAACGTACACGTTTTCAACTGTCGCTCGGAAACCCTGTCGGTGTTGCGTCACAACCCCTTGCGCAACAAATTGCTGTTGGGCGGCACCCTGGTTGCGCAGCTGGTTCATATCGGTGCGATGTACACCCCATGGCTGGGCGAAGTGCTCGGCGCCAGCCCGGTTACCCTGCAACAATGGTTTACCCTGTTTATGCTGGCGCTATCGGTGATGGTCGTGATGGAGCTACACAAGTGGATTAGAGGCTGTTTTACGCTCCGGGCCCGGAGCTAAAATTCCGCCGCCTCAAGTCGGGGCAAGTTGATTCGGGTCAAGAATCACGCCGCATGGCTGTGCTGCAATAATGACAGTCTGAGAGGAGAAATTGCGATGTTCAAGTCTATCGTCGTTGCATTTGACGGCTCGGTACCTGCCCAGCGGGCGCTCGATATCGGCATCGGCCTGGCGCAGCAGAACCATGTCCCGCTGGGTATTATCTACATCATCGACAGTTCCAATATGCAATTACCCGAATCGCTGCGCCGGATGAGTGAAACCGAACACTTGATCAATCCCATGCCGCGCATGATGGTCAATTTGGAACACGCACCGGCATCGATGATGAGTTCGTTGGCGCAGGCGAACGCCGATGCCCAGGCCGCGATGTTTCACTATGCCGACTTTCTGGTCGAACAGGCGAGAAGTGGCGCCCGCGACGCCGGTGTGGCCGAGGTCGACGCCAGGGCGGTGCTGGGCGATCCCGCGGAAGAGGTTGTCGCCTACGCGCAACAGCGCCAGGCCGATTTGATTATTAGCGGATGTCGCGGCTTCGGTAAGCTGAAAAGCCTGGTACTGGGTAGCGTTTCGCACAAGATTGCGCAGCTGGCCGAATGCAGTTGCCTGAACGTCAAGTAATCGATGGGCCGGTGGAACGAAAGGGATTCGTATCATGATACAGCATAAAACCCGCTTATTCGTCGTTGTCGATCCCACCGCCAGCCACCAGGTTGCGTTGGTAAAGGCTTTGCTGATCGCTAAGCTGGCCGATTGCGAAATTCACGCCTTCTTATGTATCTATCGGGATATTCGCGAGGGCAATGCCTATGCTTCGCGCCAGAGCTTCAAACGCCAGACGCTGGCCGATGCGCAAAGCTGGCTCGCGGAACAAATGCAACCCTGCGAGGTAGCGGGCGTGCCTTTTAGCCAGGAAGTCGTCTGGAACAGCCGCTGGCCCGACGCCGCATTGCATGCGATCGCTAAATCCGGTTGCCACCTGGTGATAAAATCGAGCTACCACCACAGCAAGTCGCGCCGGTTCTACAGCGCTACTTCAGATTTCAAAATGATGCGGCACTGCGCCAGCCCGATTTTATTTACCCACCAGACCCAGGAATGGCGCTCCAACCAACTGCTGGCCTGTGTCGATCTCGCCTCCAAGGATAGCAAGCACGCCCGGCTCAACAGCGTCATCATCCACGATGCCAGGGCTTTCGCGGATATCGTCGGCATGGATTTGCATATCGCCGCGGCCCACCAGGGTAATATCGATGCCGATCGTCTGCCGGTCAAGGGACATGGTCATCAACTGGGCCTTGAGCAACTAAGTGAACTCTACGACGTCGAGCCTGCGCGGATCCACCTGCGCGAGGGGGCGACTATCCCGACGCTCAAGGGAATATGCGATGAAATCGATCCGAGTATCGTGATTATCGGCACTCTGGCGCGTAGCGGCATCAGCGGTAAGCTAATCGGCAACACGGCGGAAAAATTGCTGGATCTGATCGAAGCCGATGTGCTCACCGTCAACTAGCCCAGCGTTTCCCGGATTTCGTCGATTTTTGCATTATCGAGCCCGGTGCTGTCGATGGTTATACCACGGCAGCGATCTCACGTTCCTGCCGACTGATAGGTTGTCGCGTCTGTAGCTGGCGTTGCAACACTTCCAAGG
>DS021198.1:1452071-1467221 GCA_001735895.1 Olavius algarvensis Gamma 3 endosymbiont
CGCGCCGATTTTTTCCACCAGTTGCGCGGCCACGGTGGACTTACCCGATCCCGACAGTCCATGCATGAGTATCAATCCGGCACGGTGGCTGGCGGCCCAGCGCCCGGCCAGTTCGATGTATTCGAGCGCGGGCGCGATCCGTGCAAGGTAGCTGTCGTCGTCGCGGGCTTCCTGGTCGACCCGCAATGCCTCGACCTTGGCGCGCACCAGCGCGCGGTAAACGAAGTAGTAGCGCAGCAGCGCGATGCCCGCATAGTCGCCGCTGGATTCGAAGTAGCGGTTGAGGAAACGCCAGCAGAAATCGGGATAGCCGCGCGCGTGCAGATCCATGGCGACGAATGCGACCTCGCTGACGGTGTCTATCCAGCGCAGTTCAGGGTTGAACTCGATACAGTCGAACAGGGTGACGACGGCGTCGATCATCGCCATGTTGCCGAGGTGAAGATCACCGTGGCACTCGCGCACGAAGCCGGCGGCTTTGCGGCTATCGATCTGCTCCAGTAACCGATCGTTTTCGCGGTACCAGCGTTTCAGTTCAAAATAGCTATTGGGCAGATAGGCCGCGGGAATCGCCTGGGCGATGTGCACCAGGTTTTCATCGCTCCAGTGAGCGGCCTCGAGCGCACCGCCGAAGTCGCTACTCGCTGCGGCGCGGGGGTTGCTTTGGTGAAATTCGCTAACCCTGTCGGCTATCGCATCGGCGATCTCCGGACTCAGTTTCTGCCGGGCCGCATAATGGCTGAGCAGGCACTGCTGAGAAAACTCACGCATCTTGACGGCATACTCGATTATGTCACCCGCCCCGTTAATCTGCGGCGCTGTCTCGCTGCCGCGAATCTCGACCACGTCGAGATAGATTTGCGGGGCGAATCTGCGATTCAGGCGTAGTTCTTCTTCGCAGTAAAAGCGTCGTTTGTCCAGGGTCGAAAAATCGAGGAACCCGAAATTTACCGGTTTCTTGATCTTATAAGCGAAGTCACCGGTCAACAGGATCCAGGAAATATGAGTTTCGATCAGCTTGATGTATTGCACCGGATGGCCAAAGGCCGAGCGACTATTCATCGAGGCGATCAGCCGGCCGCTTGACGGACTGTCCGCCTGCGATAGGTTTTCGTGGTTTATATGCGAGGTCATGCCTGTTGGGTGACTCGATGCGATCGGTTTACTGTAAGAAACCAGCGCCGCTTGACACTGACCGGAATCAATTTAACCGGTTTCAATCTTGCCCGTCGTCAATTTCGGCAAGTTCTTCGGCATAGCCCTTAGGTGGCGGATTCCAGCTGCGTTCGCTGTTACTGTGACGGTCACTGCGGTCGACTCCCATAGCGGCGCGGATTGCCGCTTCCTGTTGCATGAACAGTTCGCGATAGCCTGGACTCATACCGCTGTCGGTCGATGAAACCCAGTTTTGATACATCGCCTCGACGGTTTCGTTCTCGGTGGCGATAAACGCGGTTTTGAGTTGTTCGGCGCGAAACGGATGAAAACCAAGTCGGGTCAAGGCTTCGCAGCCGAGATTGAGCGCGGCGTGGTAGGTTTCCTTGATTATTAGTTCAGCGCCCGCCTGTTTTAGCTGGTAGTAGTGGATCTGGTCGAAGGCGCGAGCCAGCACCGTGATATGCGGATAGCGCTGTTCGATAAAGGTCGCCAGTTCGACGGCGCGTTCGCGGTCATCGATAGCGATTACGAACAGGTCGGCGTCTTCTATGCCGGCCGTTTCCAGCAGGTCGGGCCGGGTGGCGTCGCCAAAGTAGCTCTTGATTTCGAGCTGGCGCAGGTTGTCGACCTGCTTCGCGTCGTGGTCGAGCACCACGGTTTTAATCCCATTGGCAACCAGCAATCGATTTACGATCTGGCCAAATCGTCCGATACCGGCAATCAGTACGCGACCTTCGTCATCGACTACGTCAGCTTGCCGCTGTGGTTCGCTAGCGGCGAAACGGGGGACCAGCACCTTATCGAAGAAGATAAAAAGCGCAGGGGTCAGGAACATCGATATGGCGACCACCAGGGCGAGCAGTTGCGCTATATCCGCCGGAATGACGTTGTTTTGCAGGCTAAAGCTCAGCAACACGAAGCCGAATTCGCCCGCCTGTGCCAGCCCGAGCGTGACCAGCCAGCGATCGCTGGAGCCGATGCCAAAGCTTCGCGCAAGCAGGTAGACGATCGCCGCCTTGATCAGGATGACTGCGGCGACGATGGCGGCGACCAGCGCCCAGTCTTGCGCCAACACCTGAAAATCGATGCCGGCGCCTACGGTAATGAAAAATAACCCCAGCAACAAACCTTTGAATGGTTCGATGTTGGTTTCCAGTTCGTGCCGGAACTCACTGTTGGCGAGCACCACGCCGGCGAGAAACGTGCCGAGCGCCGGCGATAAACCAACCAGGCTCATCAGTGCCGCGATACCGATCACCAGCATCAAGGCCGCCGCGGTAAACACTTCGCGCAATCCCGACTGGGCGACGAAACGAAACAATGGCCGGCTGAGATATATTCCACCCAGGATGACACTGGCGATTGCACCCAGGACAACGATTGCATATATCCAGTTGGGCAGTCCGGCAACCAGATTCAAATGGCCATGCGATTCTGCGGCTTGATTGGCGGCCGTGCTGGCCGCCTGCGCCAAGGCCGGTAATTCGAGCAGCGGAATCAACGCCAGCATCGGGATAACGATGATGTCCTGGAACAGCAGTACCGAAAATGCGCCCCGGCCCCCTTCGGTTTTACTCAAGCCTTTTTCGTTCAGCGTTTGCAGCACGATCGCGGTCGAAGACAGCGCCAAAATCATGCCGACGGTCAAGGCAATCCGCCAGTCGACCCCAAGCAACAGACCGAGCGCCATGATTGCCGCGGTGGTCAGGCCTACCTGCAATCCACCGAGACCGAGCAGGCGGTTGCGCATCGACCACAGCATGCGCGGTTCGAGTTCCAAGCCGACCAGGAAAAGCATCATGACAACGCCGAACTCGGCGAAATGCTGCAGGGTCTGGGTTTCCTCTCCGACCAGTCCTACCACCGGGCCAATAATTACGCCGGCGATCAAATACCCCAATACCGAACGGAGCCCTAGCCGTTTTGCCAACGGTACCGCGATAACCGCGGCGCAAAGGTAGATAAATGCCTGGATGAAATAACCGGTCATTGGGCGGTGTCGACAAGCGGCGCCAGACATTCGTTAAGCTTGCCGGCCCGCGCCGCAAGATCGATATCGATCCGGTCGTCGCGCAGACAATCCAGAATCTGTCGCCAGCGTTCGACATGCTCGACCACCTTGCCATCTTCGAGTGCCGTGCGCGATCCGAACAGAGCATAGGGCGGCAGATAGACCATACCGCAGAGTGTTGCGGTCTGCTCGATCGGCCGCAGCAGTTCGCGTATCGAGTAGTGATTGTAGCCACTCGCACGATAGGCATGCTCGGAGCCTCCCGCAGTAAGCGCGCACAGCAGCCGCTTACCCTGCAGTTCCCGGCCATCCTGGCCGTAGGCAAAACCGTATTCGAGCACCAGATCCTGCCATTCTTTTAGAATCGACGGCGTCGAATACCAATAGAGAGGAAACATGAAGACGACGATGTCGTGCGCCCGCAGACGTTGCTGCTCGCGTTCGATATCGATGCAGTAATCGGGGTACTCGGCGTAGAGATCGACCACGCTGACGCCCTCGACCGCATTTGAGGCTTCGACCAGCGGCAAGTTGACTTCGGAGCGATGCTGGGAAGGGTGGGCGAACAGAATTAGTATGCGGGCGGACATCGGCGGTCCAGTCAAATCGGATTCGATACTATATAAAGAGTGCTCAATCTATTTCAAGCTTATTAGCCTGGTGGCTGCACGGATATCAGCATTCGGGTAGTATCGATATTCCTCCGTAGCTGATTTACCCGGGGATTGTCTGCCAACAGGTCTGAAGTATGTCGATTCGGGCTGCGGCCGTGTTACCGAGCGGGTTAGACCGAGGTTCTAAAATGAATATTGAAGCTGAAACAGAGAAAATCCAGGCATTCGTCCAGCGGGGTAACTACCATGCGGCCTACAATATCGCGCTTTCCGGGTTGAATGCCTGTCGGCGCGTTGACAACCAGACGGGAGTGGATAGCTTTATCGAAATTATACGCGGGATCGTCGATGCGCTCGACGATGAATTCGGCAGCTCTTCGAATTCGTAAACCGATACCCGCGTCACTTCAGGTTTCGGGGTAACGATTCATCGAAACCGGAATACGTTGCGCGCCGAAATGGCCCGGCCTGTCGAGGAAATGCCCGGGTAAGCGTTCACCGCAACTGGCGCAGCCGCCGGCTTGATCGAGACCCCAGCGTCCGAGTTCATACCAGTCGCGTTCGATTAGCAGCGCGCCGCAGTTGTGGCACCAGGTACTGGAACCCTGGTTGTCGTGCACGTTTCCGGTATAGGCGTAATGCAGCCCGTTGTCGAGCGCGATGCGGCGCGCGCGCGTCAGCGTGGCGCCCGGCGTGCGTTCGATATCGCGCATTTTCCAGTCGGGGTGAAAGGCGGTGAAATGCAGCGGCACATCGGGTCCTAGATTCTCCGCCACCCAACGGGTCATCTCCTGCAACTCCGCGTCGGAATCGTTTTCGCCCGGGATCAACAGCGTGGTCAATTCAAGCCAGCAGTCGGTTTCATGGCGAATATAAACCAGGGTTTCGAGCACCGGCGCCAGATGGTCGCCGCAGATCTTGTGATAAAACCGATCGGTGAAGGCTTTGAGGTCGACATTGGCGGCATCCATTGCCGCGAAAAATTCAATTCGCGGTTCGGGGTCGATGTAGCCCGCGGTCACCGCGACCGTATTAATCTCCCGCTCGCGGCAGGCGGCGGCCACATCGATCGCGTACTCGTGGAAGATGACCGGGTCGTTGTAGGTAAAGGCAACGCTGCGGCAGGACAGTTCGGCCGCGACGTGGGCGAGCTTTTGCGGTGACGCGGCATCGGCGAGCGTGTCCATTTCGCGCGATTTGCTCATGTCCCAGTTTTGACAGAATTTGCAAGCAAGATTGCATCCGGCGGTGCCGAACGACAATACCGAACTGCCCGGATAAAAGTGATTTAGCGGTTTCTTTTCGATCGGGTCGACGCAAAAGCCGCTGGAACGTCCATAGCTGACCAGCTTGACTTCGTCATCGAGCCGCTGGCGTACGTAGCAAAGCCCGCGTTGACCATCGCGCAGATGGCAGTGCCGCGGACAAAGATCGCACTGTAAGCGTCCATCTTCCAGCCGGTGCCAATACTTGGTGCTGACGACGGTTTCCGATATGGCGCGATCCTGGTTCACAAATTTAGTCCTGCAATGCGGTTTCTATTACATGTTGGGTAGAGTCGGAGCAAATGAAATACCTCTTATGTAGTTAGATCTGTCAAGTTGAACCAGAATAGTTCGGTTATAGCCTACCGATTTGACCTTTATCAAGGAGAACGATTGTTTACGGGATTAAAATTATAGAAATCAAAACTAATTTAATTGATCTTGGAATAAATGCATATTATTGGGCAACCAAGGAGAAACAGACCATGAACCTTTCAGGTATCGCGGTATCCGTGAGTCCCCGGAACTATGACGAAACCGTCACCCGTCTCGAAGAGTTGTCCGGCGTCGAAGTCCATTACCAAGATCCCGCCAGCGCCCGCATCGTCCTTGTGCAAGAAGCCGAATCGGTCGATGCCGAAGTCGCAGGCTTAAAACAAATCAAAGCCATTCCCGGCGTGGTCGTTGCCGAGCTGGTTTACCACTATTTTGCCGATGATCCGAATCTGGATGATCCGGACCCAAACGAATTCGATGAAGCAAGCGGAATCAGTAAATCCGTATTGCAACGTCTCAACCCAAATTAGCCGAAATTTATTGATTAGCCCAAATTTATTGGAGGATTTAACATGTCAATCACCCGACGTGAGTTTCTGAAGAGCAACATCGCCGCGGTCACCGCCACCACGGTCGGTATCCCGGTGAGCCAGGTGGTCAACGCCGCGGAGGCGGAACAGGACTGGCAATGGGACAAATCGGTATGCCGCTTCTGCGGCACCGGTTGCGGAATTATGGTCGCCACCAAGAACGGCCGCATCGTCGCCACCAAGGGCGACCCCGATGCGCCGGTCAACAAGGGTCTGAACTGTATCAAGGGTTACTTCCTGGGCAAGATTCAGTATGGCAAAGACCGACTGACCAAACCGCTGATGCGCATGACCGACGGTCAATTCGACAAGAAGGGCAATTTCCAGGTTGTCAGCTGGGAACGCGCCTTCGACGAAATGGAAAAGCAGTTTCGAAAAGCCTACGGTGAAAAAGGCCCGCACGGCGTTTCCATCTTCGGTTCCGGCCAGTACACCATTCAGGAAGGTTACGCCGCCGCCAAGCTGATGAAAGCGGGTTTCCGCAGCAATAATATCGACCCTAATGCGCGACACTGTATGGCTTCGGCGGTGGTCGGTTTCATTCAAACCTTCGGCATCGACGAACCCGCCGGCAATTACGACGACATCGAGTATACCGATACCGCGGTGCTGTGGGGGGCCAACATGGCGGAGATGCATCCCATCCTGTGGGCGCGGGCTTCCGATCGCAAGCTGTCGCACGACAAGATGAAGATCGTCAACCTGACGACCTACAGCAACATGTGTTCCGATATCTCCGATGTGGAAATTATCTTCAAGCCCAATACCGATCTCGCGATCCAGAATTACATCGCACGCGAAATCATCAAGCGTGACGCGGTGGATCACGATTTCGTCAAAAAACACTGCGTCTTCGCCACCGGACCCTACGATATCGGTTATGGCATGCGCGGTACCGACAAGTTTGCCTATGCGGCCGAGAAGGATACCCAGGCCAAGGAACGCAAGGTGACTCTGGACGCGGCCGAAGCAATCGCACAGCGACGCAAGCCGGGTGAAGTTGTCAAACAGGGCAATACCAAGAAGCCGGTCAAGCACTGGATGATCGGTTTCGAAGACTTCAAGAAAGGCGTCGAACCCTATACGCTGGACTTCGTGGCCGAGCTTGCCAAGGGCGATCCCGATGAATCCCTGGCATCCTTCAAGAAAAAACTCAAGCAGCTGGCCGATCTCTATATCGAAAAGGACCGCAAGGTTGTTTCCTTCTGGACCATGGGTTTCAACCAGCACCAGCGCGGTTCCTGGGTCAACGAACAGTGTTACGCCAATCATCTATTACTGGGCAAGCAGTCAAAGCCCGGCGACGGCGCCTTTTCGCTGACCGGTCAACCCTCCGCCTGCGGTACCGCGCGCGAAGTCGGCACCTTTGCCCACCGCCTGCCCGCGGACATGGTGGTGATGAATCCGAAACACCGCGCGCGTTCGGAGAAACTATGGAAGTTGCCCGCCAAGACCCTGAACCCGAAGGTCGGCAGCCACTACACCAAGCTGATGCGCGATCTCGAGGACGGCAAGGTCAAATGGGCCTGGATTCAGGTCTGTAACCCGTTCCAGAACACCGCAAACGCCAACCACTGGATTACCGCGGCGCGTGAAATGGATAATTTCATTGTTTGCTCGGAGGCTTATCCCGGCATTTCGGCCAAGGTCGCCGATCTGATTTTGCCGGTGGCGATGATCTACGAAAAATGGGGGATGTACGGTAACGCTGAACGCCGTACCCAGGCCTGGCGTGAACAAGTGGCTCCTCCCGGAGATGCCCGCACCGACGTTTGGACTCTGCTCGAATTTTCCAAACGTTTCAAGCTGAAAGACGTCTGGGGTGAGAAGAAAATCCCCGGTTTGAAATCCAAGGGCTTTAAAGAGGGCAAGTTGCCGGATGTGCTGGCCGATGCCGGCAAAATGGGCTATTCGCCCGAAGACAGCCTGTATAAGGTACTGTTCGAAAACGATTTCACCAAACAGTACAAATGGCCTGACGCGATAGCCAAGGGTCATGCCAACAGCACCGTGGAAGACCTTGGAGTCGACTGGTTTGTCGAAAAGGGGTTGTTCGAAGAGTATGCGCAGTTCGGTCGCGGTCACCAGCACGACCTGGCCCAGTTCGACGTTTACTATGACGACAAGGTGCGCGGTCTGAAATGGCCGGTGATCGACGGCAAGGAAACCCAGTGGCGTTTCAACGAGCGGTGGGATCCCTACTGTAAAGCCGGCAGCGGCTTCGATTTCTACGGACCGGCGCTGAAAGCCCTGCCGAGCGGAGATCTCGATGGTGTCAAGAATAAAAATAAAACCAAGCTGGCGGGTAAGGCAAAGATCTTTTTCAGGCCTTATGCGGCTCCGGTAGAACAACCCGACACCAACTACGATATGTGGATGACCACCGGACGCGTGCTCGAGCATTGGCATTCCGGCACCATGACCCGGCGCGTCGAGGAACTGCATCGCGCGGTTCCCGCGGCGCAAATCTTCATGAACCCCGATGATGCCGACAAACGCGGATTGGCGCGCAACGACCTGGCCTGGGTTGAATCCCGCCGCGGCAAGATCAAGGCGCGGATCGAAACCCAGGGCCGCAACCGTATGCCCAAGGGTACGATTTTTGTGCCCTGGTTCGACGAGGGTGTCTTCATCAATAAAGTCACGCTGGATGCAACCTGCCCGATGTCGAAAGAAACGGATTTCAAGAAGTGTGCGGTCAAGGTCTATAAGGTCTAGCGGTATGCCGGGTGACATGTGGTAGCGGTTAGTGACAACGAATCGGAAATCAAGGCGCGAGTTTCTGCTCAAGACGTTGCAGGGTTCGGCGCTAACCGCGACCGGCGCGCTCGGCTGGTTTTACCTGATCCAGCAACAGGCGCAGGCGTCACCGCATGCGGTGCGCCCGCCCGGCGCCGAATCCAGGGAGGAATTTTACGCGCGTTGCATCAAGTGCGGCCAGTGCGTGCAGGCCTGTCCCTTCGATACCCTCGATCTGGCCGAGGCCGGCAGCTACGTGCCGGTGGGAACGCCGTATTTCGTACCGCGTCAGACGCCTTGTTATTTATGCCCCGATATTCCCTGCCAGGAAGCCTGTCCGACCGGCGCCATCAGCGAAACGCTGGAAAAGATCGAGGATTCGCGCATGGGCCTGGCCGTGATCGACATCGAAAACTGCCTGTCCTGGCAGGGCCTGCGCTGCGAAATTTGCTATCGCGAGTGCCCGCTCAAAGATACGGCAATTTCGGTCGAACATCAGCCCCGCCGACTCAGCAAGCATGCGATGCTGGTACCGTTGGTGCACAGCGATGCCTGCACCGGTTGCGGTATCTGCGAAAAGGTTTGTCCGACGCAACAGGCTGCGATCCGCATCGTACCGCCGGAGTTGGTGCAGGGCGAAATCGGCGAGCACTATCGGCTCGGCTGGAAGAGCGAAACCTCGATTACCCAGGATTTCAAGTCGTCGACGGATCAGAGCGCAAAGGACAGCGAAAATCCGGCGCTGGACTATTTGAATCAGGATAACGAGCTGTGAACGAATCCGACCTCAAACCGAAACTGGGACGCGACGGCGAGCCGATGGTCGGCACCAATGGCCGCCCTATGCACGAATTGCTGGATCCACCGCAGCTCAGAGGCAAAATTACCGTCTGGCGTTTTGTCATTCTGCGCCGGATAACCCAGATCGGCATATTATTACTGTTTTTCGGCACCGCGCACTGGGGTTGGTCACTGGCGGGCGAACCGCTGTTAAGTGGCAACTTAAGCGGCTCGGAGTTCGCCGGCTTGATTCCGATGGCGGATCCGTTCGCGGTGCTGCAAATCGTGTTAACCCGTGCAATTCCCGACACCGAAGTGCTGATCGGAGCCGCTCTGATCCTCGCGCTCTACGGGTTGATTGCAGGGCGAGTCTTTTGCGTCTGGGTCTGTCCGGTTAATCTGGTGACCGACCTGGCCGGTTGGCTGCGACGGCGCCTGCATATTAAGGATCTACTCCACCTGCCGCGCACTACCCGCTACCTGGTGCTGGTGGCGGCGCTGTTGCTGTCGGCAATTACCGCGGTCGCGGCTTTCGAATGGATCAGCCCGATCGGCATGCTGCATCGCGAACTGATCTATGGCATTGGCCTGGGTTGGATCGCCGTGCTGGGCATTTTTATTCTAGATCTATTCGTAATCCGGCACGGTTGGTGTGGGCATCTGTGTCCGTTGGGCGCGTTCTATTCCATCATCGGGCGCCGCACAGCGCGCCTGGTCGTGGCCTTCGATACCGCCAGCTGTACCCACTGTGGCGAGTGCGCCACCGTTTGTCCGGAACCCCAGGTGTTGAATCTGAAAAAGCTCGAACAAACCGGTTGGGTCACCCCGGGCGAGTGCAGCGCCTGCGGGCGATGCGTTGGATCCTGCCCCGAAGCTAGCCTTGAATTTCACTGGTCGCTAGGTCGCCGTGACGGCCTGGAACCCAAATTTACCCAATTTTCCCCAGAAATTATTTCGCAAAGGAGGTCTCCATGAACCCGGTAAAATTAATTGCCGCGTCTTCCGTTGTCGCCATTCTGGCTGCCTGCGCTATCGGTGCGGGCAGTGTCAGCGATGCCGAAATCGGACTCAGTAAAACCAGCGTGTTCAATACACCCGATCCCGAAGTATTCGTTTATGACGATACTCGCGCGCGCTACAGCAAGGCGATGGCTCGGGCTTTTCCGGGCGCACCGCCGCAAGTGCCCCACGAAGTGGCGTCGATGCTGCCGATAACGCTGGAGGACAACCAGTGCCTGGAATGTCACGACCGCCCGGATGAAATCGACGCGGAGGAAGCCGTCAAGGGCGGCAACCCGATGAACAAGGCGCATTATTCGAAAGTAGGCGCCATGGGAAGCGATGAAGGCTGGAACCTGTCGGGCGCACGTTTCACCTGCAATCAGTGCCATGTGCCGCAGGCCGGGGTTGCGCCGCTGGTGGAAAATACATTTGCCGAGTGAAGCGGATAAACCGTCACCGGCGCGGCGGGCTTTTTTAACCGGTGAGTATTTTACGCGCCAGGGACGTGCGCAGCTGGCGCTGGAATTCGCCGCTCGAGAAGAGGCGGCGCCAGGCTCGGTCAGCCTTGACACCGGTAGTTGTCTCGGCTGGCAGCGGATGACCTGTCTCGGGTGCAGGGACGCCTGCCCCGAGGATGCGATTAGCATGGTCACCAACCTGCAGCCGCGAATCGATCAGCAGCGCTGTACCGGCTGCGGTGAATGCGCCGTCGTTTGTCCGGCGAATTCGATCCATATATCGATGCTGGCAAACCACTGACGAAATCGCGCCCGACGCGCGCGGTTGCGACGGACTTAAAAAAGAGGAAGTTTATTAATGGTCAAACGGCTATGGAAATGGTTCTGGCGACCCGCGGCGAGTTCGCGCTGGGGCGTCGTGTTTTTGATTGGCGGCGCCGCGGGAATTATTTTCTGGGGAGGGTTCAATACCTTCATGGAATACACCAATACCATGCAGTTTTGCGTGTCATGTCACGAAATGGAAGCCAATGTTTACGAGGAATACAAAACCACGGTGCATTTCAAAAACGCCTCCGGAGTCCGGGCAACCTGCGCCGATTGCCACGTGCCCAAAGAATGGACGCCGAAGCTAGTGCGCAAAATAAAGGCCACCAACGAACTCTATCACAAGATGCTTGGCAGTATCGAAACGCGCGAGAGATTTCTCGAAAAGCGCATGACGCTGGCGCGCAATGTCTGGCGCGGCATGCTGGCGACCGACTCGCGCGAGTGCCGTAACTGCCATGCCTACGACGCCATGCACTGGGAGGAGCAGAGCCGCAAGGGCCGGATGAAAATGAAACGCGCCAGCAAGGAAGGCTTGACCTGCATCGAATGTCACTACGGCGCCGCCCACGAGTTGCCCGACGACATCGATTTTGAAGAAGAGATGGAGGAAATGGGAATTTCCCGCCCCTCCGAGTAATTCAATACAACGAAAATTCCAATTTTAAGAGGAGTAGCATTATGACCAATTTTCGTATTATCACTAGATACGCCTTCGCCGCCGCATTGGTCGGTGGGCTCGGCTTCACTCCCGGCGCCAGCGCCGAAGGCGTTTCCCGTGTCGAGTTAATGGCATCCCAGTGCAACAGCTGCCACGGTATCAACGGCGCAGGCGCTAAACCCAACCCGTCAATCGCAGGCGAGAACAAGGAGGATTTCCTGGATCTGATGCAGGCCTTCGCCAGCGGTGACGAACCCACCAGTATCATGGATCGCCACGCCCAGGGTTATACCGAGGCCGAGCTGAAGATGCTGGCCGAATATTACAGTAAACAATGATTGAGGAGAAAGACAATGACAGCATACGATCGTAGAGACTTTCTCAAGGTAATGGGCGCCGCCGGTATGGTCACCGGACTCGGTGGTCTGATGTGGCCGTTGGAGGCTTTCGCCGGAGCCAGCGGCAAGGTGGTCGTGGTCGGCGGCGGTTTCGGCGGTGCGACCTGCGCCAGGTATTTGAAGCGTTGGGGCCCCAAGCTCGATGTAACCCTGGTAGAACGGGATAGCAGTTTTATTACCTGCCCGTTTTCCAACGAAGTGATTTCCGGTGAACTCGAAATCAGCGAGATCACCCATGGTTACGACGGTTTAGCCGGTGCCGGCATCAAGGTGGTACACGATGAAGTGTCCGGCATCGACCCCGGCGGCAAGTCGATCAAGCTCAAGGGCGGCAGTTCGCTCAAGTACGACAAGCTGGTTCTATCCCCCGGCATCGATTTTCGCTGGGGCTCGATCGAGAACGATCAGATAGCGACTCAGGAAGCCATGCCGCACGCCTGGAAAGCCGGCGCGCAAACCCTGTTGCTGCGCAAGCAATTGCACGCGATGAAGGATGGCGGCACGGTGATCATCGTGCCTCCGAAAAAGCCGTTCCGCTGCCCGCCCGGGCCTTACGAACGGGCCAGCATGATGGCGAGTTACCTGAAGACCAACAAGCCGAAATCCAAAATTCTGATTCTCGATGCCAACCCGTCGCATTCCAAGCAGGCGGCCTTCCACGAGGGCTGGGCCAGCCAATACGGCAACATGATCGAGTGGGTCAAGGATAGCGATGGCGGGGACATCAACAGCGTGGACCCGGCCAGCATGACGGTGAGCAACGACTTTGGCGACACCTACAAGGGCGACGTGATTAACTTGATCCCCTACCAAAAAGCCAGCTTGCTGGTCGCCAATGCGGGACTGACCAATAAGGACGGCTGGTGCGACGTCGACATGGGCAGTTTTGAATCGAAGATCGCCAAGGACGTGTATATCATTGGCGACGCCTGCGTGGCCGGCCCCATGCCCAAATCGGGACACTCGTCAGCATCGCAGGCCAAGAACTGCGCTGCGGCAATCGTCTCGGGGCTGGCGGGTAGCGAGGCGCCCGAGCCGACCTATAACAACACCTGTTACAGCCAGATTGGACCGAAGTACGCTATTTCCGTGGTCGCGGTTTACCGCCTGAAGGATGGCGAAATCGTCAAAGTCTCAGGTGGTGTCAGCAAGGTCGGAAACAAGTCCAGGGTGCACAAAAACGAGTCCAAATATCGGGTCGGCTGGTACAAGTCGATTACGGCGGACATGTTTGGGTGATTTTCTTTTAACCCGGGATCCGGGGTGGACTAAGCCGCCTCGGATTTCACAACGGATAAAAACATAATCATGAAGAGGAGATCTTTTTTACAATAAAAACTGGCCGTTGCGGCGAGCCTGTTTACCGGTGGCGGCGGTCTGTTATACCTGGCGCAAGCCGATGCGGCGCGGCCGGATGCCGCCTTTCTGGCGCGCGACCTTGACACCGTGCTCAAGCAAGTACTGGCTGGCAATGAACCGACGATGAGCGATCAAATCAAGCTGGACGCGCCATTGCAGGCCGAAAATGGCGCGGTGGTGCCGATTGTGGTATCGACCACATTGCCGGCGCCGGAATCGATCGCGGTTGTGGTGCCTAAAAATCCAACCCCGTTACTCAGCATGTTTGAAACTACGGCGCGCACCGGCAGTTTTTTCAGGATGCGGATCAAGATGGCGGGTACCGATGAGGTAATCGTATATGTCAAATCCGGCGGTCAGTGGTTTATGACATCGCAGGAAGTCAGGGTGGCGGTCGGCGGCTGCGGCTGAAGCAAAGAGGCATTTGAAATGGCTAAAAGACGAACACGTCTCAAGACTAAAATTGTGGAAAACGGGATCAGGGTGACCTGTTTGATCAAACACCCGATGGAAACCGGTAACCGGCTCGACGCCGTCGGCGCCGAGCTTCCGATTCACTATATCAAGTTTGTGAATTTTTCGGTCAACGGCGAACTCGTGGGTACGCTCAATCTGGGTCCCGGGGTATCGACGGATCCCTACCTGGCAATGGATATTGCGGGTGCCGTCAGCGGTGACAAGGTATCGCTGCACTGGCAGGACAACAAGGGTGAAACCGACACGGTGGAAACCACCGTCAAGTAGGTCGGCACAGCATGATGCCTTTAGGCTTTAAACGATTGGCGATTTTGCTGGCGGGCTTGTCGTTCTGCGGGATTTGCGCCGCTCAGCAGCCGGCCGCGTCCGAGCTGCCGGCGGCGGTTGCGGCCGAACTCGCGCCTAACATGGAGGCCGGTCCGCGCCTGCTCGAAGATCTCTCGCCGGCAGCGCAAAAAATTCGCCGTCAACAACTCATGCAACAATCGAATCGCGTCATGCCGCCGGTGCCGGCCGCGCAGAAAAAACAGTTTTACGATCAAATGGTAGGCGCCAGCAGCCTGTCGATGCGCCAACTGTTCAATTTCATGACGGACAAGGTGAAAGCCGATCCCGAGCTCAGTTTTGACGACGTCATCGAAGCCATGGAGCTCAAGGCCAATGACGTCAATTTCAAAAAAGTCGGACATAACGAATTCTGGAAAGACGTCAGCGCAATTTCCGGTCTGCCGACTTTGCGTATCGAAATTCTGCAGTTTTGCGACGCCATAGTCGGTCGCAGGATGCTCGACTTCAGCCCCGAGTTTTCGATTTTCATTCCCTGCCGCATAACGGTAATGGAGGACGCCAATGGCGATATCTGGTTGATGACGCTGGACTGGGACGTCAGCTGGCTGGCACGCGCCTGGCAACCCGGATCGCAACTCGATCCCGATCTGGTGCAGGATGCGATTCGCATCCGTGACGCGATGACCGAGATAATGCAAGCCGGCGCCAGCGGCGAATGGTAAGCTTGTGACGGCGATGTGATATGTG
>DS021198.1:1467271-1492317 GCA_001735895.1 Olavius algarvensis Gamma 3 endosymbiont
TATCGGCGCGTTCTATCAGAGTGTCGCGCGAGTCGATGCTGCGGTGCTTGCTAGGTCTGGTGTTATTTGTCGGGATTGTTACCGGTGCAGCGGCGGATTCCGTTGAAACGCTCGCGCTCGACGATGATATCGAAGTCGATATCCGCCGCTTCGGCAGTGACTCCGCGCAAGCCCTGATCTGGTTTGCCTGTAACCAGGGCGAGGATTCGATCGAGTTTGCGACCGCGAGAAAATTAATCGCCCAGGGCTACCAGATCTATTTTCCCGATATGCTAAGCGCACACTTTTAATCGCCGCTGCCGTCCAATGTCGCGCGGGTACCGGCGCACGAGGTGGCAGCGGTGATTCGATACATTCTAGATACGACGAGCGCCGCAGAGATTTACCTGGTCGCGGGCGCGCGCGCCGCAGTGCCGGTAATTCGCGGACTTGCGGACACGGGCTTGCAGCAGCCGAGTTCCAAACTGAAAGGCGCGCTGCTAATCACGCCGCGCATCAACAAAAAAACGCCGCAGCCGGGTTCCGAACCGGTCTACATCGACGAAACCGGGCTATCGACGCATCCGGTGATGGTGCTGGAAGGTGAGCGCACCCCCAACCGCTGGGGCTTGCCGCACCTGGCGGCGGCGCTGGCGAAGTCGGGTAGCCCGGTGGAGACCGATTTGATCGCGGGTGTGCGCGGCTATTTTTACATGCGCGACGACCAAACCCGGGCCGAGATTGAAATGACCCGCCGGCTCGATGCCCTGATTCACGACCACATACGCAAACTAGGGGCGATATGACAATGAGAAATACAGCCAGCGTAACTGTCGGTCTGTTGCTGATTCTGTTGAGCCTGCCCTGCGCCGCCGCCAGGGGCGAATTGAAGGCTTACCGGGGAGATTTAACGACACCCGAAATCCGATTGCTCGATATGCAGGGGCAGCAGCAGTCGCTGCTGGATTATCGTGGCAATATTGTGCTGGTTCAATTCTGGGCGACCTATTGCACGCCATGCCGCACCGAAATGCCGACGATGAACCGGCTGCTCGATAAAATGCGCGGCAAAGCCTTCAGGATCGTGACGGTTAACATGGCCGAACCGAAGGATCAGGTGCGGCGTTTCCTGGACGAGGTGCCGGTGAAATTCCCGGTATTGCTGGATGAAAACGGCGCTACCCTCGGTCGCTGGAAAGTGTTCGCCGCGCCGGCCAATTTCATCCTCGACAAAGACGGCGAAATTATCTATACGCTGTACGGCGCGATCGAATGGGATAACGAGGAAATGGTAAAGCGGCTGAGCGAGCTCAGCGCCCGCTAATCGGCTTAACGCATCGAATCAGTTGACCGACGCATAAAAATTCAGCAGCGCCTCGATATCGCTCTGGTCGAGCTTTTTTACCCGCCGCAGCATGCCGCGCGGCACGATACGCTTGCCGCTTAATATATTTTCGAACTGCAGCCGCAGGTAAGGGGTCCACTGGCCGGCCAGAATCGCGGCATCTTCGACCGGGTGGGCGCCGTTGTCGGTGTGGCAGCGCTCGCACTGTTGTTTGTGCAGGATCGCGCCGCGGCTGGCCAGTTCGGCATCGACCGCCTGGCGCACCGGCTGGAAGTTACGTGCCGAAAAATATCTTGCCAAGGCCTCGACGTCGGCATCGCTCAGGCTGCGCGCGATATCGTTCATCATAGTCTCGGGTTCGCCGGGGCGCTGAAATTCAAGCGCGATGCGCTCGTTCTCGCGGAACACGTCCATGGTGTTGAGAAAACCTTCATAGGAAAAGCCCGCGATACTCGGCACCACCGGCAGCCTGCTGTTGCCGTCCTCGCCGTGACAGGCTTCGC
Organism: Olavius algarvensis Gamma 3 endosymbiont; assembly: GCA_001735895.1. Lineage (GTDB taxonomy): Bacteria > Pseudomonadota > Gammaproteobacteria. Next base: position 1,469,099 of record DS021198.1, read on the forward strand.
AACGCTTGACCAGGTCGACGAAGTCCTCCGACAGCGGCGCGCCCGACGCCATTAGCATTAAACCGAAGATTAAGATACGGGAGTGGAAGCCGATTTTTCTACGCATGCAAATCCTCTCTTGCCTTGACAAAACGATGCAGCCAACCGGCAGCATAAACCAAACATCCGCGACGGCGCTTGACCCAAGGCAATCCGGCAGATTTTCAATTCGGGTTATAATAATAAAATAAATCGAGGTTGAGGATAGCTAAATGAGTACTCGTCAGGCTGCCGTCGCCGGATATTTCTATGAAGCCGATGCGCTCCGATTGCAGCAGCAAGTAGAGCAGTTGCTAAGCGTCGACACAGCGCTGCCGGAAACCCTGCCGCGGGCGCTAATCGTGCCCCATGCCGGTTATATTTATTCCGGGTCGACCGCGGCTTGCGCCTATCGCTGCCTGCGAGCGGATCCCGGGCGCTTTAGGCGCGTATTGCTGTTGGGCCCGGCGCACCGGGTTTATCTCAAGGGTATCGCGATTCCTTCGGTAGCGAAATTTGCGACGCCGCTGGGAGATATCGAGCTGGATCGCGAGGCGCTCGATCGGCTAGCCAGCTTGCCGGGCGTGGAAGTTTCCGACGAGGCGCATCGCGAGGAACACAGCCTCGAGGTGCAATTGCCGTTTCTGCAAGCGCTGCTGCCCGAATTCACGCTGGTGCCTGCGGTTGTCGGCGGTGTCGCGCCCGAGCGGGTCGCGGCGGTGATCGACAGTCTTGCCGGGGACCCGCACACGCTGATTGTTATCAGTTCGGATCTGTCGCATTTTTTGAATTACCGCGAGGCGCAACAGATCGATGCCGCCACCTGTGACCAAATCCTCGAAAAATCGACCGGCTTGAGGGCCGAGGAAGCCTGCGGCGCCCGCGTTATCAACGGTTTGATGGCTTCAAGCAGTGTGCGTTCGCTCAGCGTGTCCTTGTTATCCGCCTGCAACTCCGGCGATACCGCGGGTACAGCGGATCGGGTAGTCGGCTATGCCGCCTTCGAATTGCATTGAGTTAAACGCCAGCGAGCAATCGCAGCTGCTGGCGCTGGCGCGCCAATCGATACAAAGCGGCTTGGAATCGGGCAGGGCGCTGCGACCCGACCTTGCGCGTTACGAGGATAAACTGCAAATCGATCGTGCCGTTTTCATTACGCTGACCCAGGATGGCGAGTTGCGAGGCTGCGTCGGTTCGTTGCAAGCGGTCGAGCCGCTGGCGCAGGCGGTTGCGACCGCAGCCTACAATGCGGCGTTTCGGGATCGGCGCTTTGCAGCGCTAAGCGCCGACGAGCTCAAGCGCGTACGGATCGAGATTTCGGTATTGTCCGAGCTGCAGCCGATCGAGGCGCAATCCAGACAGGCGCTACTGGATTTATTACAGCCCGGCGTGGATGGCTTGTTGTTGGAAGATCGAGGCTACCGCTCGACGTTTCTACCCAAGATTTGGGAGAAAATCGTCTCGCCGGGCGATTTTCTCGAGCAATTGTTGCTCAAAGCGGGGCTCGGCGCCGACTACTGGTCGGACAGTTTGCGGTTTCAGCGCTACCAAAGCCTGAACATCACGGAAATTTAATTCGCGGGCTCGGGTTTGTGTTGGAGCGTTGCGGCTTTTCCGTTATTATGCGCTCACCTTTCCATCCCCGCTACGTGACTTCAACAATATGCTATGCCTGCCCGGTAGCCCGGCATTATCTGAATTCAGACTGATAAAACTACAACAACAATTGGCCGCCGCGGGAACCCCGGTCAACGGGCTCGGCAGTCGCTATATACACCTGATCGACAGCGCTCAAGAACTCGCTGCCGATGAGCTTGAAATTCTTCAAAATCTGTTGACCTACGGTCCGTTGCTGGAGTCCGCCGGCGTCGAAGGTCAAACCTGGTATGTGCTGCCCCGGCCCGGCACGATTTCGCCCTGGGCCAGCAAAGCGACCGATATCGCACACAACTGCGGTCTGACTCAGATTCGCCGGATCGAACGCGGGATTCAATTTACCCTCGATGCCGAGCATGATATTCCGCCTGATCTGCTGCACGATCGCATGATCGAAGCCGCTTTCACCCGGCTCGAAGACTGCGCCGCGCTGTTTGAGGCCCACGACCCGAGACCGTCGGTAGAGGTCGATACCGGTAATCAGGGTCGCGCCGCGCTGGTGCAGGCCAATACCGAGCTGGGCCTGGCGCTATCGCCCGACGAAATCGATTACCTCACCGCCGCTTATGCCGAGCTCGGTCGGAATCCGGTTGACGTCGAGTTGATGATGTTTGCCCAGGCCAATTCGGAGCACTGCCGGCATAAGATATTCAACGCCAGCTGGACCATCGATGGACTCGAGCAGAATATGTCCCTGTTCGACATGATCAAAAATACGCATGCGCTGCGCAGCGCTGGCATTCTATCGGCCTATCATGATAATTCTGCGGTCATCGAAGGTTTCCCTGCGCGCCGGCTAACCCCGGAGCTCGATTCGGCGGAGTACCGTTACCAGGATATACAGCTCGACATCTTGATGAAGGTTGAAACCCACAATCACCCCACCGCGATATCGCCTTTCCCGGGTGCGGCTACCGGTTCGGGCGGTGAAATCCGGGACGAGGGTGCGACCGGAATCGGCTCCAAACCGAAGGCCGGCCTGTGCGGCTTTTCGGTCTCCAACCTGAAGATCCCGGGTTTCGAACAACCCTGGGAGCGGGATAACGGTAAACCGGGCCGGATCGCGTCGGCGCTCGAAATCATGCTCGAAGGTCCTATCGGCGCCGCATCTTTCAACAACGAATTCGGCCGCCCCAATACCTGCGGGTACTTCCGCAGCTTTGAACAGCAGGTGTCCGCTCCCGACGGCCCTGAGCTGCGCGGTTATCACAAGCCGATCATGGTGGCGGGCGGGGTCGGCCTGATCCGGCGCGAACATATCGATAAAAAGGGCATCCCGCCCGGCGCCAACATCATCGTGCTCGGGGGACCGGCAATGCTGATCGGTCTCGGCGGCGGCGCCGCGTCTTCGATGGCGAGCGGCAGCAGCAGCGAAAGCCTCGATTTCGCTTCGGTGCAGCGCGGTAATCCCGAGATGCAGCGGCGCGTACAGGAAGTCATCGATCGTTGTTTCGCGCAAGGCGAGGGCAATCCGATCCTGTCGATTCACGATGTCGGCGCCGGCGGTCTCTCGAATGCCTTGCCCGAACTGGTCAACGACGCCGAGCGCGGCGCCGAACTCGATCTGCGGCGGGTACCGAACGACGAGCCCGGCATGTCGCCGCTGGAAATTTGGTGTAACGAAAGCCAGGAACGCTACGTACTCGCGGTGGCGGATCAGCGTCTCGAGGATTTCATCGAACTTTGCCGGCGCGAGCGCTGCATCTACGCGGTACTCGGCAAGGCCACCGCAGCGCGCCGCCTGCAGGTAAACGATCCGCATTTCGATAACCGGCCGGTCGATCTGCCGCTTGACGTGTTGCTCGGAAAGCCGCCGAAAATGCAGCGGGATGTGGTCCATGCGGAATTTTCGCAACCCGAGTTCGACCGCTCGGGCATCGACCCGGTGGCGGCGCTTTACCGCGTGCTGCACCTGCCGGCAGTGGCCGACAAGACGTTTTTAATCAGCATCGGCGATCGCTCCGTCGGCGGGCTGGTCGCGCGCGATCAAATGGTGGGTCAGTGGCAGGTTCCGGTGGCCGATGCTTCGGTCACGCTGACCGATTATTCCGGTTACAGCGGCGAAGTCATGAGTATGGGCGAACGCACGCCGCTGGCCTTGCTCGATGCCCCCGCGGCCGGACGCATCGCGATCGGCGAAGCCCTGACGAATATGGGTTCGGCCTGGGTCGGCGATTTGTCGCGCTGCGTACTGTCGGCGAATTGGATGGCGGCCGCGGGCCATCGCGGCGAGGATGCACGCCTGTTCGATACGGTGAAGGCCGTGGGCATGGAACTTTGTCCGGATCTCGGCATCACCATACCCGTGGGTAAGGATTCGTTGTCGATGCAGAGCCGCTGGTCCGTTGGCGACGAAGACATGTCTGTTACCGCACCGCTGTCGTTGATTATTTCGGCGTTTGCGCCGGTTGCGGATGTACGCAAGACCGTGACGCCCGATATCAAGGCCTGCGCCGGAGGGTCGCAGTTGCTATTGCTCGATCTGGGCGCCGGGCGCAATCGGCTCGGTGCCTCGGCGCTAACCCAGGTTTATGCGCAGATCGGTTCAGAAGGACCGGATCTGGACGACGCGGTCGTGTTCAAAACCGCTTTTGTCACGCTGCAAACCATGCTCGCACAGAATCTGTTGCTGGCCTATCACGACCGTTCCGATGGCGGCTTGATCGTAACCCTGTGCGAAATGGCGTTCGCCGGTCGCAGCGGGCTGGATTGCGATATCAGTGAGCTGGGTGAAGATCCGCTCGCGGTTCTGTTCGCCGAGGAGCTGGGGGTCGTGTTGCAGGTGGCGGAGACCGATTTGGCGCCGGTCGAAAACTTGCTGCGGCAGGCCGGGATCGGACATCTCTGCCATCGTATCGGGCGGCCGCAGGCGCAGACCAATCTCAGCATAGTTCATGCCGGGACTCCGGTTATCGACGAGTCGATCGTCGATCTGCAGCGCGCCTGGTCGGCAACCACATTGCAGATGCAGTCGCTGCGCGACAATCCCGAATGCGCGCAGCAGGAATTCGACCTGATTCAACCCGACCAGCCGCCCAGCCTGTTTTCCTCGCTGAGCTTCGATCCCGCCGAGGATATTTGTGCGGCGCTGATCGCCGATCAAAAACCATGCATCGCAATTCTGCGCGAAGAGGGCGTTAACGGTCAGGTCGAGATGGCCGCCGCCTTCGATCGAGCCGGCTTCAGCGCCGTTGACGTGCACATGAGCGACATCGTCGAGGGCAGGGTGAGTCTGGCCGGATTTCAGGGTATCGCGGCCTGCGGCGGCTTTTCTTATGGCGATGTGCTGGGTGCCGGCGAGGGCTGGTCCAAGTCGATTCTTTACAATGCGCGCGCGTTTGACGAGTTTTCCGCATTTTTCGAGCGCCCCGACAGCTTTGGTCTGGGCATCTGTAACGGCTGCCAAATGATGTCCAACCTGTACCGCATAATTCCGGGGGCGTCCCACTGGCCGCGCTTTGTGCGCAATAAGTCCGAGCAGTTCGAAGCCCGTTTTACCATGGTCGAGGTGTTGGCTTCGAATTCGCTATTTCTCGATGCGATGCAGGGTTCGATGATGCCGATCGTACTCGCCCACGGCGAGGGCCGGGTGGAGATTCGTGACTGCAACGCAGCCGAATTGCTCGAACAGCAGCTGGCTTGTCTGCGTTACGTCGATGCCCGGGGCGTTGCCAGCGAAACCTACCCCGTTAACCCCAACGGTTCGGCCCTCGGGCTGAACGGCTTTACCAGCGAGGACGGCCGTTTTACCATCTTGATGCCACACCCGGAACGAATTTTCCGCAGCGTGCAGAATTCCTGGGCCGCCCCCGATTGGGGTGAGTACAGCCCGTGGATGCGCATGTTCCGCAACGCGCGCCGCTGGCTCGGTTGAACGCCATGATGTGGCCCAATTCGCCAGTCGCCATGATAGCTCCAGGCAGGCTGGTAGCCGCCAAGCGGGACAAAAACCTGGAACCGGCAGAGTCGGCGCCTTACGAGTATGCCCATATGCTCTCGGAGCGGTTTCCGCCGCACTGGATCAGGCGCAATTCTATTCCGATAGCGGCTGGGTCGAGTGACGCGCGGCATACCGGTGATTACCCGCCATTCTGCGCTGACATATGCCTGTCCCGAGCGTCTCTTTATCGAATTTATCCGAATCGAAGTCGGCGGCCGTCCGTTTGGGGCCAGGAACTAGTTGGATTCATAGCGGTCTAGCAACTATCGATGTAAGAGGGCTAAAAATGATCAAAATAAAAAGACGCTGGGAAATCCCGGAATGCGAAGTTACGCCAGAGCCGCTATATCGGCGGCGGCGCGAATTCATGCAGGCCGCGGGCGCCATCGGCGGAGCCCTGTTGCTGAACCCCTGGGCTGGCGCCGAGGCCGCACTCGCAATCGGCGACTACCAGCATAAAGCGATTTCGACCGATGAAGAACTTACTGAAGAAGCCGATGCCACCAGCTATAACAATTTTTACGAATTCGGCACCGGCAAGGAAGATCCCAAGCGCAATTCGCGGCGTTTTAGAACCGATGACTGGGAAATACGAGTCAGCGGGGAATGTGAAAAACCGGGTACTTACGATCTCGAAGCCCTGATCAAGCCCTTGCCGCTTGAGGAACGCATTTACCGCTTGCGCTGTGTCGAGGCCTGGTCGATGGTGATTCCCTGGCTCGGGGTGCCCCTGGGTTCGATCCTGAAAAGTTTTCAACCGACGTCTAAAGCGAAATACGTCGCCCTCAAGACGCTACACGACCCGGTTCGCATGCCCGGACAGCAACGCTCGGTGTTGCACTGGCCTTATCGCGAAGGCTTGACTATCGCCGAAGCGATGCATCCGCTAGCCATCTTGTCGGTCGGCATGTATGGTAAGACCCTGCCGAATCAAAACGGCGCGCCGGTTCGGCTGGTGGTGCCCTGGAAGTATGGCTTCAAGAGCATCAAGTCGATTGTCGGCATCGAGTTCAGCGAAACCCTGCCGCAAACTTCGTGGAATATGGCGGGGCCGCGCGAGTACGGTTTCTATTCGAACGTCAATCCCGAAGTCGACCATCCGCGCTGGTCGCAGAAACGCGAGCGCCGTATCGGTGAAATCTTCAAGCGCGATACGCTCATGTTCAATGGCTACGCAGAGGAAGTCGCCAGTTTGTATGCCGGGTTGGACCTCGCGAAAAATTTCTAGCGGTTAGCCGCCGCGATCAGTTATGTGGCTCAAATCCGTCTATGCCAAACCCGTCGCGCACCTGCTTTGCCTACTGCCTTGCGGAGCGTTGCTATGGGCGGCATTCAATGGCGGCCTGGGCGCCAATCCGGTAGAAAAATTAACTCATGAAACCGGTATATGGACGCTGCGTTTTTTGCTGCTTACCCTCTGCATGACGCCGCTGCGTCAATGGAGCGGCCAGGCCGCCTGGATTCGATTTCGTCGTATGCTCGGCCTTTATGCCTTCTTTTATGTCAGTTGCCATTTCTCGATCTGGTTTATCGCCGATCATTCGTTGCGTTTCGGCGACATGATCGAGGATATCGTCAAGCGACCTTATATTACACTCGGTTTCAGCGCTTTCCTGCTGCTGATTCCGCTGGCGATCACTTCGAACCAGGCCATGATCAGGAAACTCGGCAGGAAATGGAAAAGCCTGCACCAACTGGTTTATGTGATTGTTTTGCTGGGCGTGCTGCATTTTGTCTGGCTAGTCAAGGCCGACTATCTCGAGCCTAGTATTTATGCCATTATTGCGATGATACTGTTAGCGCACCGGCTGGGCCCGATCAAACGTTTAGGCGTCAAGTCGGCGCCGGTCGCACGTAATTAACCCGGCGACATATATTGTCGCCGGGTTAATAATATCTGCCACGCTGATTGGCGTAAAACAACTGGAGCAATATGAAACTGCTGGTTACCGGCGTCGCCGGTTTTATCGGTTACGCGCTCGCAAATCGTTTGTGCGCGCGCGGTGACGATGTGATCGGCATCGACAACCTGAACGATTATTACGATGTCGCGCTAAAAAATGCACGTCTGCAGCAGCTCGAGGCCTTTGATAATTTCCGTTTCGAGCAACTCGACATCGCCGACACGGCGGCACTGCAAGCCTTGTTCAGGCAACATCGATTCGAGCGCGTATTGCATTTGGCGGCCCAGGCCGGGGTGCGCTATTCGTTGGAGAATCCGCGTGCCTATATCGACAGCAACCTGGTGGGTTTCGGGAATTTGCTGGAGTGTTGCCGGCACCATGACATCGAACATCTGGTGTATGCATCATCGAGTTCCGTTTACGGCGCTAACCGCAGCATGCCGTTTAGTACCGCGGATAATGTCGATCATCCGATTTCGCTGTATGCCGCCACCAAGAAAGCGAACGAGGCGATGGCGCACAGCTACAGCCACCTGTACCAATTGCCCAGCACCGGCCTGCGTTTTTTTACCGTCTACGGTCCCTGGGGTCGGCCCGATATGTCGCCGATTCTATTCGCCGATGCGATCACGCAGGGTAACCCGATCAAGGTATTCAACCAGGGTCGGCATCGGCGCGATTTTACCTATATCGACGACATCGTCGAAGGGGTGCTGGGTTGTCTCGAGCGGGTCGCGCAAGGCAATCCCGACTGGTCCGGGCTCGACCCGGACCCGGCCAGCAGCAGCGCGCCCTGGCGCATCTACAACATCGGCCGCGGCGAACCGGTCGAGCTGTTGCGCTACATCGAATTGCTGGAACAGGCGCTGGGAAAATCCACCGCTAAGGAATTGTTGCCGGCCCAGCCCGGCGATGTCGAGGACACCTATGCCGATATCGCCGCGTTGACGGCCGACACCGGCTATCAGCCAAAGACTTCGATCGAGCAGGGTTTAGCGCATTTTGCGCGCTGGTATTTAGACTATTACGCTAAAAAATAATCTATACTTGCGCAAAATAACCCGCAAAGGGTAAGCCGTTCGAGGAGTTTCAAATCGTTGACAATACTCAACAACCAGCCTTGTTAGAGGTTAACGAGCTGGCGGTCGATTTTACGCTGCATGAAAGCGCCGTGCCCGCGCTGAAGGACGTGTCTTTCCGCGTCGACCCCGGTGAAACCGTTGCTTTGGTCGGGGAATCGGGCTCCGGCAAATCGGTAACCTCGCAAGCAATCATGGGCATTTTGCCCACCAACGCCAGGATACGATCGGGCGAAATCCTGTTTGACAACCCCGAGACCGGGCAGCGTATCGATATCGCACAACTCGACCCCGAAAGCTTGCCGATGCGCCGGATCCGCAGCGGCAATATTTCGATTATATTTCAGGAGCCGATGACGTCGCTGTCGCCGGTGCATACCATTGGCGACCAGGTAAGCGAAGCCCTGTTTCTGCATCGCGATGCAAGCCGTTTGGAAGGTCTGAAGCTGACCGAGGCCATGCTCAAACATGTGGGCTTCCCCGATCCCGCCCGAGCGCTAGGCATGTATCCATTCGAGCTTTCCGGCGGCTTGCGCCAGCGCGCGATGATCGCCATGGCGATGATTACCCACCCGTCGCTGCTGATTGCCGACGAGCCCACCACCGCGCTCGATGTCACGATTCAGGCGCGAATCCTGAAGTTGATCCGGGAACTCCAAGCCGAATTGGGGATGGCGTTACTGTTGATTACCCACGATCTGGGCGTGGTCTCCAACATGTCCGACCGAGTGGTGGTGATGTACCATGGCCGGGTGATGGAGGCGGGTCCGCTACAGGATTTGTTCGCTAATCCACAGCATGACTACCTCAAGGCGCTGATGCATGCCGTGCCGCGTTTCGATCTGGCGCCCGGCGAAAGGTTGATGCCGGTACGCGAGATTCATTCCGAGACGGGGGCCTTGATCAAGCATCAACCCGCCGATCAGATCGTCGATGCCGACGCGCCGCACCTGCGGGTGAGTGAGGTAAGCAAAACCTATCGCCTGCATAGCGGTAACTGGTTCAGTAACGAATCCAGGGACTTGCTCGCGGTCGACCGGGTGTCGCTCGCGGTCGAGCGAGGGGAATGTTTTGGCCTGGTCGGTGAAAGCGGCTGCGGTAAGACGACCTTAAGCAAAATCATCATGCGTGCGATCACGCCGGACCAGGGCGAAATCCTTTACCATGACGGCAGCCGCGCGATCGATGTGCGCGCGCTCGATAATTCCGAATTGCTTCAGTTCCGGCGCAAGATGCAGTTCATTTTCCAGGATCCTTACAGCGCACTCAATCCGCGTATGACAGTGTTCGATATCCTACGCGAGCCGCTGGTGGTGCATGCCATGGGCGATATCGATTACCAGCGGGCGATGACCACCGAGTTGATGCGCCTGGTGGGCCTCGACCCGCGTTTTCTGAATCGTTATCCGCACAGTTTTTCCGGCGGGCAGCGCCAGCGCATCGGTATTGCGCGCGCGCTGGCGCTGCAACCCGATCTGATTATCTGCGACGAACCGGTTTCGGCGCTCGACGTTTCGATCCAGGCGCAGGTGTTAAACCTGCTGAAAGACTTGCAACAGGAGCTCGGGCTGACTTTCGTATTCATCTCACACAATCTGGCGGTGATTCACTACACCGCCAACCGCATTGCGGTCATGTGCGCCGGGCGCATTGTCGAGCTGGCGCCGCGCGATCGGCTGTTCGAGCATCCGGTACATCCCTATACGCGAGCTTTGTTGTCGGCAGTTCCCCATCCGGAGCTGTCGCAGCCGCTTGACTTTAACGCGATTACCGAGAGTGCCGCATCGGATCCGACCCAGTGGCCGCAGCCCTTCCGGCTCGATGGCTCCACGCGCACTACCTTCATGGCGCTCGAAGAAGGGCACTTCGTGCGCGTCGCCGCCGGCTCGAAGCCATCGGACCTGGCGGCATGAATCGGTTGCTCAACATCCTGCTACTGGTAACCGGTTTGACGCCGACGATAGCTGGCGCCGCCGTGACGCAGTTTGTCGAGCCCCCTTCACTCGCACCGCAGGTGCAAAACGGGCAGTTAGCTCCGGTGCATAACCGGCTTCCCGAGGTTCCGCGGCTGATCGAGTTGCGCGGTGATAAGACCGCCGGCTTTCACGGCGGGCAGCTGCGCATGCTGATGGGAAAACAAAAGGATATCCGGCAAATCGTAATCTACGGGTATGCGCGCCTGGTCGGCTATTCCCCGGATCTCAGACTCGAGGCGGATCTCCTCGAGTCTTACGAAGTTTTTGAAAACCGAATTTTTACCTTGCATTTGCGCAAGGGGCATAAATGGTCTGATGGCCATCCGTTTACCGCCGAGGATTTCCGCTATTACTGGGAAGACGTCGCGACCAATCCGCAGCTCTCCAAGGGCGGTCCCAACAAAATTCTGCTGGTCGATGGCGAATTGCCGCAGGTCGAGTTTCCAGATTCTTACACCGTACGCTACAGTTGGTCGCGACCCAATCCTTATTTCCTGCCCGCGCTGGCGGGGGCGCGGCCGCTTTACATTTGCAAGCCGGCACACTACCTGCGTCAGTTTCATGCCGCTTATCAAAGCCGGGAAAAACTCGCGCGGATGGTTGCTGACGCGGGCAAGCGCAACTGGATGGGGGTGCACGTCAACCAGGACCGGCCCTATAAGGCAACCAATCCGGACTTGCCGAGCCTGCAACCCTGGATTAATGCAACCTATCCACCGTCGGAAAGGTTTATCTTTAAACGCAATCCCTATTACCACCGCATCGATCAAAACGGCAGGCAATTACCTTACATCGATTCGATCGCGGTTCATATCGCTTCGAGCAAGCTGGTGCCGGCTAAAACCGGCGCCGACGAATCCGACCTGCAGGCGCGATACCTGCGCATGGATAACTACACTTTCCTGAAAACCGCATCGAAGCGCAGTAATTTTGACGTACGCCTGTGGCAGACCGCCAAAGGGGCCCATATGGCGCTTTACCCGAATTTGAACACCAACGATCCGGTTTATCGCAAATTGCTGCGCGATCTGCGCTTCCGGCGCGCGTTGTCGCTCGCGATTCATCGCTTTGAAATCAACCAGGTGGTGTATTTCCGTCTGGTCGAGGAGAGTAATAATACGGTGTTGAGGGAAGGCCCGTTGTATAAACCGCGTTACCAGAGCGACTGGATCGAATTCGATCTGGAAACCGCCAACCGGTTGCTCGACGAAATCGGCCTGGTGCGGCGGGACGAACGCGGCATTCGGCTGATGTCCGACGGCAGGCCGCTCGAAATAATGATCCAGACTGCCGGAGAAAGCACCGAGCAAACCGACGTGCTCGAGTTGATCCGGGACAGCTGGCAGCAGGCGGGAATCAAGCTTTACAGCGTGCCGTCGACGCGCGAGGTTTTCCGCAACCGCATTTTCTCCGGCGATGCGATCATGTCGATCTGGTCCGGTCTGGCAAATGCAATCCCGACCGCCGATTCGAGCCCGGGCGACCTGGCGCCAACTTCCAAATACCAGTACCAGTGGCCGCAGTGGGGTTCCTATTACGAATCCAGCGGGAAAAGTGGCGAAGCGCCGGATTTGCCGGCGGCGCAAAAGCTGGTTGAATTAAATGATCAGTGGGCCAGTGCTCGCGACCACGAGCAGCGGCTCGACGCCTGGAATCAGATTCTCGAAATTAACCGCGAGCAAATGTTTACTATCGGCATCGTCAACCACGTGCCGCATCCGGTAGTGGTCAACAATTACCTGCATAACGTGCCCCAGACGGGTTTTTACGATATTTCTCCCGGCGCGTATTTCGGCATTTACCGGCCGGATACCTTCTGGTTCGACGAGATCCGACGCTGATGCTCGCCTATACCCTGCGGCGTATCCTGACGATGATTCCAACCCTGCTGATTATCAGCATGCTGGTGTTCGTCATCATCCAGCTGCCGCCCGGAGATTATCTCGAGAGTCATATCGCCGAACTGCAGAGCCAGGGCGAATCGGTCGACGAACAAAAGATCCAGTTTTTACGCGAGCAATACGGGCTCGACAAACCCATGCTGCATCAGTATTGGTACTGGTTAACCGGCATGTTACAGGGGGATTTCGGCTATTCCTTCGAGTATGAACTGCCGGTGACCGAAGTGGTAGGCGACCGCCTTTTTCTAACCGTGCTCATTTCGGTCGCAACCATTTTATTTACCTGGGCGGTGGCTTTCCCGATTGGAATTTATTCCGCCACGCACCAGTACAGCTGGGGCGATTATGGCTTGTCGACGCTCGGCTTTCTCGGCCTCGCGACCCCGAATTTCCTGCTGGCGCTGGTGATGCTGTATTTTGCCAATGTCTATTTCGGCACCAGTATCGGCGGCTTAATGGCGCCCCAGTATATCGACGCCCCCTGGAGTCTGGACAAGCTTCTGTCGATTCTCGAGCACCTGTGGATTCCCGTGGTCGTGATCGGCACTTCCGGCACCGCCGGCATGATCCGGCGCCTGCGCGCCAACCTGCTCGACGAACTGCAGAAACAATATGTCACCACCGGCCGCGCCAAGGGATTGCCGCCGGGCAAGCTGTTGACCAAATACCCGTTAAGAGTCGCGCTCAATTTTTTCGTAGCCGATATCGGTAACCTGCTGCCCACGGTTATCTCCGGCGCCGAAATTGTTGCCGTGGTCATGTCGCTGCCGACTACCGGGCAGATTCTGCTCAGCGCACTGCAGAGCCAGGATATGTATCTGGCCGGGTCGTTTTTAATGTTTCTCGCGGTGTTAACCGTTTTCGGCGTACTGGTTTCAGACATTTTGCTGGCTATTCTCGATCCGCGCATTCGACTCGGCGGGAGCAGTTCCAAATGAGCGGCGGACATTTCGTATCGCGCGAACCCTTCGACCCCCATTCGATCGAAGCGCTGACGCCGGCGCAGGAAAAGTATTATCTGGCTTCGCAATGGAAGTTGATGTGGTGGAAACTGAAGCGCCATCGGCTGGCCGTCGTCTGCGGGGTGATTCTGGCCCTGAATTACGCCACCGTCATGTTCAGCGAAGTGATTGCGCCCTATAACCTGCATACGCGCAACACCGACTTTGTCTACTCGCCGCCGCAGTCGATTCACCTGTTTCACGAGGGCGAGTTCGTCGGACCTTTTGTCTACGGGCGAGGTTACGAGCTCGATATGGATTTGCTCAAGCGTAACTATCCCGAGAATTTTGACGAGGTGCAGCCGTTACGATTTTTTTGCCAGGGGGACGAGTATCGCTTCTGGGGCCTGTTCGAAGCCCGCTTTCATCTGGTCTGCCCGCCCGAGAACGGCACTTTCTTTTTACTCGGCACCGACCGGTTGGGGCGCGACATGTTTTCGCGCATTACCTACGGTGCGCGGATCTCGCTGACGATCGGGCTGGTTGGGATCATGATCAGTTTTTTCTTCGGCATTGTCATCGGCGGCCTCGCCGGCTACTACGGCGGCTGGGTCGACGCTTCGGTGCAGCGCATGATTGAAGTTATCCGCTCGTTTCCCGAGCTGCCGCTGTGGATGGCGCTGTCGGCGGTGTTGCCGGTCAACTGGAGTCCGATACTGATATTTTTCGGCATCACCGTAATCCTGGCAATGCTCGATTGGACCGGATTGGCGCGGGCAGTCCGCTCGAAACTCTTGTCGCTGCGCGAGGAGGATTACTGCGCGGCCGCCGAGCTCATGGGCGCCAAACCGGGTCGCATCATCGGCCGTCATTTGCTGCCGGGTTTCATGAGTCATTTAATTGCGTCGGCAACCCTGTCGGTGCCGGCGATGATCCTCGGTGAAACCGCGTTAAGCTTTCTCGGCCTCGGTTTACGGCCCCCGGTAACCAGCTGGGGCGTGTTGCTGAACGAAGCGCAGAATATTAACGTGGTCGCGCTCTATCCCTGGTTGCTGTTTCCGGTGGTGCCGGTCATTCTCGTGATTTTGACTTTCAATTTCTTCGGTGACGGCCTGCGCGACGCGGCCGATCCTTACAAGTAACCGATGGAGGCGGGATTCCAGGCGCGCCAGTGCTGCCCTTTGTGCCGGGCTGAAGACAACGCGACGCTGTGCGAACTCGCCTTTGACGAGCCGCCCATGGCAACTTTCCTGGATGCTTTCTATCACGGTAGCATCCCGGCGCAGGCCTTGCGTGGGCACAGCTACCGAGTGGTGCGCTGTCGGCGCTGCGGGTTTATTTATCAGGACCCGATTCTCGACGATAACGGTATGCAGGCCCTGTACCAGGACTGGATCGACAATGCGCGCAGTTTGCGCAAAAAACAAACCGCCAAGGCCAAATTGTTTCGCCAGTATGCAGGCCAGATCCAGAGCCTGATACGTTTGTTACCCGGCGATCCAGGGCAGATGCGGGTCCTCGAATTCGGCATGGGATGGGGGTACTGGAGCCGCATGGCGCAGGCGCATGGCCTCGACGTTACCGGTTACGAACTGGCCGGCGAGCGGCGCGATTATGCGCGCGCGATGGGCGTCAAGGTGGTGTCCGAACTGCCGCCGCCGGGTGCGCATTACGACTGTTTGTATGCCAACCAGGTGTTTGAGCACCTGCCCGATCCGGCCGCCAGCCTGCGGGAACTCTGTGCACGCCTGGCGCCGGGTGGACTGGTTTATATTCGGGTGCCCGACGGACGCGGCATTGGCGCACGCCTGGCGCGGCGGGGTTGGTCGCCCGAGCTGGATGCGATTCATCCGCTCGAGCACATTAACTGTTTCACCCGTAAAACCCTGATCGAGCTGGCCGCCGGCGAGGGACTTAAGCCCCTCAACCCCCCACTGCGATTGCATTGGGGGAGCTTGTTGAGTGGCTTGAGACGGGAAATTTCCGATCGTTACCTAACGACGCATGTGGTTTTCAGACGCGAGCCCTGACTTGAATCACTCGGCAACGAGGAGTTGCTGAAAATGCTCGTTGCTCGACTGCAGTGCGCTGAACGGCCCCTGTTCGAGCAGTTTGCCGCGTTCCATGACGATGACGGAGTCGAACAACTCGGCCAGCTGCACGCGCCCGAGAATCCAGAGGATGCCGCGGTTATCCATGGTTTTACGGATATTTTCAATCAGGCGGCGTTCGCTCGCGGTATCTAAGCCGGCCAGCGCTTGATTGACGATTAACAGGTCCGGCGCCTTCAGCAGGGCGCGGGCAACCCCGAGTTTCTGGCGCTGGATCGACGACAGACGACCGCCGGCGACGCCGACCTCGTAATTGAGTCCGACCTGGATAACGTCTTCGCGCAATCCCAGTGAATTGACCACATCGGCAATCAGGCTGTTGATTTTCTGCTGCGCGTTAGCCTGTCCGTATGCCAGCTTGCCAAACAGGATATTGTCCTGAATCGATATTCGCGGGTTGAAGCTTTGCTCATTGAAAAACTCGATACCGAGATCCTGGCTTTTCGACATTTCGTGGATACGGGCGCGAGCCTCGAGAATGCGCTGTTGAATCGGTTCGGTGATCAAACCGAGACGATGGCGCGCCACGATGAGCTTGAAGGGTAATGACATCAGCCGCAGTTTTTCGTCCTGTTGCAGGTTGTCGAGACCAAGCTGGCGGGTCTGCTGTAACAATTGGTTGAATTCAGGCAGGTCGTCGGCGGAAATGAAGCTGAATTGCTCGAACAACTCGCTATCGGGCTCAACGTCGGAAAATAGATCGACCATGATTTCCGTAATCTGGGCGCCGGCGTCGAGAAAACTGTCATTCAGGCCGGCGCTATCGAGCACATCGCGAATTGCCGGACTATCGAGCAGGTGCTCGGCATCGATCTTGTCGCCGTAAACGGTACCGAATAACAGGTTTTCGGATACGGTCATATTGAGATTGTACTTTTCATGGTCGAAGGGCTCGACCAGTTTTGCAATATCGGGCTCGGTGAACTTGTGGCGCAGTTGCTCGCGCGCTTGCATGATACGGCTTGCCAGATCGGCATTGCTAGTCTGATCGACAAATGAGAGCAAACCGAACTGGTAGATTTCTTCATCGACCTCCACACAATTCAGGATTTCGATGATCCGGGTAACGAGTTGTTGCCGATCGCTCAATCCCAGGGACGCGTGATCGATCCAGTCATCGTCATAACGATTGCGTGAATTGCCGGCCTGCTCGGCCAGCTTGCGCTCCTGTTCGATCTCTGAATCTTCGGCATCCTGCGCATTATTTATCGGCTGATGCTTGAGCGAGTAACACAGGTTGTCGAACACCGTGCCGTTAAACATGAATGACGAGGACCCAACGTATCCCAGGCGCTTGCCGGTTATGGATTCAGGCAGATTCTGCATTTTCTGGTCACCGATGTTCAAATTGCCGGAACTCGGGTAGATCAAGCGCGACACCAGGCCGGCAAGTTCGTCCTTGCCGCTGTTGCCGAGTCCAACCGCGGCGCAGTGCTGATCGATGGGGAACCTGAAACTGGCGCCGTCGATGCTGAAGTAAAGGCCGTCTTCGCTGTAACGAATATTGTTGGCCAGGATTTCGCGTCCCGGCAGTTCCAGCGAGTCGGGCTGCCGATCGAGAATTTCCGGCGCTATCAGGTTATGCGGATCGAATTGCTGGATGACCTGGGTATATTTGACCTTAACATCCTCTTTGCGCTGGTAGTAGCGTAGCAATTCCTTCCATGGACCGGACAGGTCCTTGTAGGCGACCAATACCGCCACCATCGAACCAATCGAAAGATCGCCGCGCAAAACGAAGTAGCCGCCGACCGAGTAAAAGAAAAAAGGCGTCAACTGGGCGATGAAATTGTTCAGGAATTTGATGAAAAATTTACGCTTGTAGATAGCGAAGCGAATCAGGTAAATCTTGCCCAGCCGCTGGCTGATATGGGCGCGTTCGTAGTGGCTGGTGTCATTGGCGTGTACCTCGTTGATCCCGGATATTGTTTCACCGATGCGTCCCGACAGATTGCGGGCGGTCGCCACGCGTTCCTTGGCCAGTTCGTTGACTCTTTTCTGCAACCGCGGAATGACGTATAGCTGGAATGGATAAAGCGAAATGGCCGCCAGCCCGAGGAAAAGATCCTGCTGAAAAATGAAAAAAAGGTAAGTGATCAGGGTGCCGCCCTGGAATACCGGCAGGGTAAAGGATTCGCCGATGAATTCTCCCAACGGTTCTGTTTCCGCGGTAATCATCGGGATTATCTCGCCGGAGGAAACGCGTTTGAAATGCGGCATCGGAAATCGCAGGATGCGCGCATAGAGTTCGTAACGTAGGCGTCGCAGCAGCCGTTCTCCCAGGGCTCCGCGATAAACGTTTAACAGATATTTCATGCCGCCGCTGATAAATACCACCAGCAGGAAGGCGAAGCTGAAAACCATTAGCAGTTCGAGGCGGTCGAGATCGAAACCAAACAGGCTTTCAGGTATATCCATACCCTCGAGCAGGTTGATGATTTTCTTGGGCAATTCGAGGGTGATGTAAATCAGCGGCAACGAAGCCAGCGACAGTAAAACCAGACCGATCTGGTCCTTTTTACTGTGATTCAGTATGTACCTGTAGAGCGATGGTTCCATGGGCATCCAGCTTTTGATTCTGATTCCGGTGACTGGTTCAATGCCCGACAGCGGTAGCACGGCCTGCTGGGCCAGTGTACTATCGCCGATCAGTCGATTTATATCAAATAACGCTTATGCCACCCCGTATTGCCGTTGTCTTAAAGGGTTATCCGCGCCTGTCGGAGACCTTCATCGCCCAGGAAATTCGGGCCTTGGAGCGGCGTGGCTTCGAGCTCTGCATCATCTCTTTGCGCCATCCCTATGACCCGGCTACCCATCCGATTCACGCCGAGATCGAGGCGCCGGTTTATTATTTGCCGGAATACGTGCATGACGATGTGCCGCGCGTGTTGCGGGCATTGTTACGAGCCCTCCGGAAGCCTGGGTTCTGGCGGGCACTGCCGGTTTTATTGCGCGACCTGAGGCGTGATCCGACCCGCAATCGGATGCGGCGTTTTGCCCAGGCGCTAGTCATGGCGCGCGAAACGCCGGCCAGTGTGCAGCACTACTATACCCATTTCATGCATACCCCGGCTTCGGTGAGCTACTACGCCGCGATGATCAACCGGATGTCGTGGAGCCTGTCCGCTCACGCCAAGGATATTTGGACCATCCCGCAGTGGGAAATCCGCGAAAAACTGGTGCAGGTCGACTGGCTCGTCACCTGCACCGGCGCCAATCATCAATACCTTGCCGGATTGAGCGATACCGGCGACAAGGTTGAACTGGTCTATCACGGGCTTGATTTCACGCGTTTTGACCAGAATCCGGCCACACCGTCGGAGCGTGACGGTAGCGTTGCGGAACAGGCGGTATCCCTGATCAGCGTCGGGCGCGCGGTCGATAAGAAGGGTTACGAGTTCTTGCTGACGGCGCTGGCCGCATTGCCGCCCGGGCTACACTGGCGTTTCGTACATATCGGTGGCGGCGAGCTGCGGGAGCGCCTGCAGCAACAGGCACGCGACCTGGGTATCGACGATAAAATCGAATGGCTGGGTGCGCTGCCGCAGACCGAGGTGCTGGCGAGATATCGCCGCGCCGACTTGTTCGTGTTACCGAGTAAGATTTCAGCCGACGGCGATCGCGATGGCTTGCCGAACGTGCTGATGGAGGCGCAAAGTCAGCACCTGGCCTGCCTGTCGACCGACATCTCGGGCATCCCGGAACTCATCCAGCATGCAGAAACCGGATGGCTGGTGGAGCAAAAGAATTCCCAGGCGTTACAACAGGCGCTGCAAACCCTGATCAGCGATCCAGACTTGCGTAATCGCCTGGGGCAGGCGGGCTTCGAGCGGGTGCGGCAAGTCTTTGCGATGGAGCGCGGCATCGATGCCTTGGAGCAGCGTCTGCAGCAATCGCTGTCGCGGGGGCGCGGCGCATGAAACTGGCGTTGCTGCGTCACGGCATCACCGAGTGGAACCTCGAAAAGCGGATTCAGGGTCGTATCGATCAACCGCTTTGTTCGCAGGGGCGTGACCGGCTGGCACAACTGAGCTTGCCCCCCGATGTGGCGAGTTATCGCTGGTATTGCAGCCCGTTGCGGCGCGCCCGGCAGAGTGCCGACTTGCTCGGGTTGACGGATGTGGCCGTCGAGCCGCTACTGATCGAAATGAATTGGGGCGAATGGGAGGGCGAGGTCTTAAAACCGCTGCGCCGACGACTCGGCGCAGCTGTGCGCGACAACGAAGCTCGAGGCCTCGATTTTTGCCCACCGGGCGGAGAGAGCCCGCGCCAGGTGCAGCTGCGCATGCAACCCTGGTTGCAACAGCTCGCCGCCGCCGGCAACGACAGCGCCGCGGTGGTGCACAAGGGTATTATCCGCTGTATCTACGCGCTCGCCTCCGGCTGGGACATGCGCGGCGCAGCGCCGGTGGACTTCGTCTGGGATGCGATTCACCAGTTCGAGCTGGCGGCCGATGGCGCAGTCCTCGACAGCTACCGAGCGATACCGCTGACCGATGCAAGCGGATGAAATAGGGTAATCGGGAAGCACGCCGGAACCACGAAGCAGCCCCTCGACGATTGAAGCTGGGTTTCCTGTTTCGTATCGAAGTTTTGCTTCAATCGGGCGTAAAATACTTGTGCCCGAGGTTCAATAATATCGCAAGATTTTGATACCGCCTGAATCGGATTAGGCTAGCGACATCTTGGGTTTCTGTATTAATTGATGCGTTTGCGGCAGGAACAACACCGCCAGGAATATTAATAGGGCCGATACCGATAATATCGCAAATAGCACATCGAATCCCCAGCTGCCGTGGATCCATGCGATCAACGGAAGCGTTAACGCGCTGACCGTAAAACCGATGATGTAAGTGACCGCATAGGCTCGGCCGCGCCATTCGCTACGAGCGACCCGTCCAACCAGAACGTCATTGATCGGAATCTCGCCGAAGACAACAAACATGAAGGCAAACGCAACGATCAGCGCCGCCATTCCGGTCAGTGGAATCATGATGGCAAATAAGACTGCCTGGAGTATGGCAACCCAGGCGAAGACTGTTCGGACAGAATGCTTGTCGATGAGGTAACCCACAAAAAGCTGCGCAAATGCCGCAGTCGAGAACACCAGGAAAGTATAAAAGCCCACCTGTGTCGCGGACCCCGCCAAATCCGTCAATCGTTCGCCCAGCACTTTGGGTAGCGAGAAGGTGGTACTTTGAAAAATGATGCCGCCGACCGCAGCGGTGAAGAAAATTACCGCAAAAATACCTATCAGCGTATTCCTCGGAAGGGTCTCTGTTTGCGTCGATTCGTGAACGACCGGGTCTCGCACAGCTTCGGTTCTACGACCGCTGTATTCGAAAACCAGGTAGAGCATTCCGAGTATCATCGATGCGATCCCTGGAATCAGAAATGAACTTCGCCACCCGGCTGTATCGATCAAAAGACCGGTGAGCAGCGCGGCGCTAGCGACCCCCATGTTACCGAAGATGCCATTGATGGCCAGCGGCATACCTAGCTTGTCGCGTCCCTGGATTAGCATCGACAGTCCGACCGGATGATAAATGGCGGCGAAGCTGCCGATCAGCGTTAACCCGAGGCCAATTTCAAACGGGGTGTCGGCGAAACTGCAAAATGCCGAACTTGCACCAATGCCTAGAAAGAAGATGACCATCATGCCTTCGCGGCTCCATTTGTCGGCAAGCCAGCCTGCAGGAATTGCAAACAGCCCAAAAGCGACCAAACCCGGGGTGGCGTAAGGAATCAGTTCAGCGTAACTCATAGCCCATTCGGTGGTGAGCCGCAGCGCGGCCGCGGAGGCAAAAATCAGCACCAGGAAGTGATCGATAAAATGACCGATGTTGAGAAATAGAAACCTGATGTGTTTACGTTGCAATTTTGTACTCTAAACTTGACCTGGTTCATATTGTCATCGAAAATTAGGCGGCTTAATTAGCGTAACTAGACAAAATATACGGTGTAAACGCCAAATATTTCTAGTCAATCTACCCAAAATGATTAATCCCGACGATCTGCCTCAGCCTGTCGTGAGCTTTGGTCAGGATCTGGCCAAAGGCCAGGTATTGCCATTTCACAGCCATCGACGGGCACAATTGGTCTATGCCAGTGAGGGTGTGATGGCAGTTAATACTCGTTCAGCCTCGTACGTTATCCCGCCGCAACGGGCCGTGTGGATGCCGGGCGGTGTCGAGCATCGAATCGAGGCCCGTAGCGGCATTAAAATGCGAACCCTTTATATCGCGCAATCGGAAGTCGACGAGCTGCCGCGCGCGGTCTGCGTTTTACAGATCACAGCCCTGTTACGGGAACTGATAGTAACGGCGGTGTCTGCCGGGATCGACTATGAAGCGGATAGCCCGCTGGCGAAAATAATGGCGGTAATTCTCGATCAAATTCGGACCCAACCCGTGCTGCAATCGCTCAAGCTGCCGCTACCCGCGGACCCGCGCCTGATGCGTATCGTGCAAGCACTCATCGACAATCCAGCGGACCGGCGCGAACTCGCAGACTGGGCTCAAGTAGTGGGTGCGAGTAGCCGTACCCTGGTGCGGTTGTTTCCGGCGCAAACGGGCATGACTTTTCGCGAATGGCGTCGACAACGGCGTTTGTCGCGTGCGCTTGAGTTATTGGCCACAGGTGTCAGCGTGACCAACATAGCGCAGGAAATCGGTTACGAAAATACCAGCGCTTTTATTGCGATGTTTCGCCGCTGCCTCGGTACTACACCGGCACGTTACCTGCCGTGAATGTCAATGCGTCGGTTAATTGAATCGATGGCTGTGTCGGTTCCGAGACAGAAATAGGGCATAGGCGTCAGAGAACAATTAGTCCTGATAGTTAGAAACGATTGCTCTTTGATACCTATGACTCCAAGAAAACCAAATACAGGCCTACATAAGCGACTCGGTTTTAATACACCCGAGGAATAATCTATGGATAAGAACTGCTTTTGCTCCTCAGCATAACGCCCCCGAACACAAGTTTTCGCCTAAATTCGTAGCTGAACCATTCACATCCTTTCCATTACCGTAGAAAACATTCGAACGAAAACCCAATACTCCATTACTGTAAGACGTCAATCCACTTGAATTGTTCAAGGCAATAACATTATTACTAACCAGGCCAAAACCGTTAGCATAAATACCGACAGCATTACCTGATATCGTACAACTCTCAACAATAAACCCAGGATTACTTTCCAAAGAGATCCCGATGATGCGATTGTCCGAAACACGCAAATTATTGATTTTGATATTGCGCGCCGATGTTGATAAGCCCGGGACAAACAAGCCGTGGCGGCTAAAGCCGGTGATAGTGCCGTTGGTGATTTCAATATTATTAGCCGATGCAGATACCGAAATGCCATCAGCAGTTGAAACGCCAGTATAGGTAATAGCAAAACCATTCAGGTCCAATGTTACATTAGAAGAACGAATTCGAATGGCGCTACCGTTTTGCGCGACGATATCGTTCACCAGGATATAGCTGCCCGATGCAGTGATGCTAGTAGGAGAAGAGATTTCTATTCTTCCCTCTAAGGCGTATACAGGCACTGCCAGGTGAATGGTGCAAATAAGTAAAGTTAAACTGATTTTAGATAGTATTTTCATGAGAATTCCTTTTTTCAAAACAATCGAAAGAACACGAAGTATAAGTGAAGTTATCAATTATAATGCTCTGACCCCTG
>DS021198.1:1492367-1505768 GCA_001735895.1 Olavius algarvensis Gamma 3 endosymbiont
CTGGAGTGGGTTCAGCGGGTTGATGATGCGAGTGATCATACCTACGGCAGCCGACGTATGAAACGGGCCCTGAACTGTCTGGGTTATCCGGTGAGCCGGAATAAGGCGCGGAATTTGATGCGGGAGGCCGGAGTTCAGGTACGTCATCGCAAGAAATTCAAGGTGACCACGAACAGCAATCACAAACAACCGGTGTACGACAATCTGCTTCAGCGGCAATTTGATGTGCCCCAGCCTGATCAGGTCTACGCAGCGGATGTGACTTATGTATGGACCCAGGAGGGCTGGCTTTACCTGGCTGTCGTGATAGATCTGTGTTTGAGAAAGGTTGTGGGCTGGAGCATGAGCCCTCGGATGAAATCGCAGTTGGTCTGTGATGCCTTGAAGATGGCCGCCTGGCAGCGCCGACCCAAGGCAGGTTTAATCCATCACTCGGATCGTGGGTCTCAGTATGCCAGCAAGGCATTCCGAAAATTACTCAGAATCAACGGGTTCCAGGGCAGCATGAGCCGTAAAGGTGACTGTTGGGATAATGCGGTGGTCGAGAGCTTCTTTGGCAGTCTGAAGCAGGAGCGGGTGCAATGGCGAAATTATCAGACTCGATATGAAGCACAGCAGGATATTCTGCAGTACATATCCAGCTGGTATAACCCATATCGATTACATTCGACGCTGAATTATGTCAGCCCGAATGATTATGAAAAACGACTACTCGAAACGAAGCATGCCGCTTAACTGGGGTGTATCAAAAAGTTTGACCACGTCATAGTAACACGACTTGGGTGAGAATTTTATTCTACGCCTCTCGGTTGGCAAAGGCCAATGGCGTCCTCCTACAGTGTGCTACTTCGTCGATTTTCGTTTTGTCCTCCCTCTTTTACAAGGGATTCAAAGGATTCAAAGGGTCGGTATCGATTGATATTCTAGTTAGTCGTCGGTTGCTGTCCAATATCGGAGCCCGGTGAAGTAGGATAGACTGCCTGCGAGTGACGCCCTGGCCGCTATAAAAACTCCTGTCTTGTATACAGGGTAACTACCTAATGAAAGACTATTACATCGAAAACTTGTCAGGCAACCAGCTATATCGCGTTTATGGCCTTGCCGATGAGCCGGTTAAAAGATACCTGCAAGGCGAAATCGATTTTTTCAAGCAGCGAATATCGCCGGGTGACCGCGTCCTGGAACTCGGCTGCGGTTATGGACGCATCCTAAAACAAATCGCCAGCGCAGCTCACACCACCGAAGGTATCGACAATGCGCGCGCTAATGTCGAACTGGCGACTGAGTATCTGCAGGACAATCCCGGGATTGAGATCCACCTGATGAGCGTCGACAATCTTGAGTTTATGGATCACAGTTTCGATCTTGTGTTGTGTGCCCAGAATGGATTGTCGGCTTTCGGTCTCGATCCGATAAACGTTGTGCGTGAAGCCTGGCGTGTCGCCAAACAGGATGGGCGACTGATTTGTTGCAGTTATGCCGAGTCGTTCTGGCCCCGACGGTTGCAATGGTTTCGCGACCAGGCAGCCGCCGGATTGCTCGGCGCAATCGACGAATCAAAAACCGGTAACGGCGTGATTACCTGCGTCGATGGATTCCAATCCTGTGCCATGACGGCCTCGCGGTTCCGGGATATTGCCGCAGCCCTCGACCTGGCGCTTGAAGTGCACGAGCTGCCGGGCGGAAGCCTGGTCGCTGAATTCAGCCATAAAGAATAGTTTCTTACAGTGGCCATATTAATCCGGCGACATATATTGTCGCCGGGTTAATAGATGCCGGACCTCGTCTGGTCCCGATTTACTGAATTCCGAATGCGTTATTGCCAAATCTTGCGGGCGTCGACAAAGGCGGCGGCGGGGTGCTCGGACAGAAACTGCAGCAGATCGTCGACGAAATGCCAGACGGCTTCGTTTTGCACTAGATGATGGGTCAGGATACCGCTGGGCTCGGCGCGATCGCGGTAGCCGTGGCGTTTGGCAATCAGGTGCTGCAGCAGGACCGCGATTGCCGGATAAAGGCCGATAAAACCGCCGCGGTGACGCCAGTGGATCGGATCCAGGTGCGCGTTTACCTGCAGCAGTCCCGGAGCGGGTTGGGGGGTAGTGCGTCGTTTCATCGTTGAAATGCCGCTAAATCCGAGTTTGGGCAAGCCTGCGACGACCGTCGGGTCGATACGGTTCCACGGGGGCACCAGGGCAGGGACGAATTGCTTACCGAAGTTTTTAACCAGGATTTGCTTGCCGAGCCCCAAATCGTGCTCGATCTCGTTGGCGTTGCGCTCGCCGCCGAGTTCGATTTTTCGCTGACCGGGCGCGGCATGACTATTATGGGCGTAGCCGTGCTGCACAACGCTAACCAGGGAATGTGCCTGAACAGGCGCTACCAGCCCCGGTTTGAAGATGGCCGGGATGACTGCGAGCGCCAGTGGTGGCTGGCTGGTTTGGCTTGCCTGCAGTAGCCTTTCGAGCGCCGCGCCGGCATCGCTGGCGTCATCGTCGCGCCACCAGAATTGCGCCGTCGCCCCGGTCTCGGCCCAGCAGTCTAGTTCCCGACCGAGCCAGCGCCAGGCCTGATCGGTAAACGGATTGCGATTCATGGCTGTAGCGCCGCTAGCCAGGTGGCTATCTGCGCGGCGCTGTTGGTGGCGCCGTCAAGATCGACCGCGAGGAAGGTATCCAGTTCGAGCGCATGATCGACAGCCGTGGCGAGCTTCGCCGTCGATAATTGATGCGCCTCGAGCATGGCCAGGCGGCCGCAAGCCTGCAAGCGTTGCGCACGGAGGGTTTGCTCGATCTCGCCCGAGTCGGCGAAAGGAATAACCACCGCCGGTATGCGAGCGCCCAGGATATCTGTAACCGTGTTGTATCCGGCCTGTGATATCGACAGGCTGGCGTGGCGCATCAAGTCGGTAAAATCCGCGCGATTACGCTCGACGATGATGCCCTGAACGGCCAATTGCCGTAGCCTGCGAAAATCCGCATCGTCGATCGCGGGACTGACCAGGATACGCCAATCGATGTGCGCCAGCCGGGTTGAGGCGCGGGCGCCGATGGCGGTTTCGAGAATTCTGAGTCCGGTGCCGCTACCCCCTGCGGAAACCAGAACTTCGCCATGGGCATCGTTTTTATCGATCGGCGCCGCTGCGATTTGAGATATGTAACCGCTGTAAAAGATTTTGTCGCGCAAGACAGCCGCGCTTTCGAAACTATCTTCCAGGCGGGCGACGGCAGGGTCGCCATGCACAATCACGTGGTCGTAATACTGTTCGACGAGCGCAAGGATTTCCTGATTGCGCCCGGGTTTGGACTTGGGCTGCAGCATATCCCGGATCGATGAGATCACCAGTTGACATTGGGCGCTGGCGCGCGCTTTGGCCAGCAGCGGCATCAGCTCGAAGCGCAGCATGCGCCGGCCGAAGGGGAAGGTCTCGGTTATCAGGACCCGCGGCGACAGACGGTCAAATAAGTCCAGTAGTTGCGTCCGACGCCCATCGCGCCAGGTCTCGTCAATTTCCCGACCGTTGGCATCCAGTAACAGGCTGAAGCTCGCGTCGGCACAATAGGTTGGGGGCAGTTGATGAATATTGACGCCGGGTATGTCCGCCCCGGCCCGCGGCATGCCGCCCGTCACCAGTTCCACGCGAAAACCCTGTTGCGCGAGCGCCATCGCAAGTTGTCGCGCGCGCTGCAAGTGTCCGACGCCCAGCAAATGCTGAACATAGATCATGATGCCGGGGGACGAACTGATGGACGACTCCAGGGTCAGGCGGTGATGCTTTCTTGGTCGCTAGCGGCGAGGGCGTGGTGCACCATTTGCGCTATATTTTCGTGACCGGCAAGCAATCCCGACACCCGACCCGCCGACGGTTTGGCTTGTAGCGGTAGCGCTTGCAGCGCCGTCGCCATTTGCAGTGGATCGCGTTTACCGGCCGGGTCAAGCATGTTTGCCAGGCCGAGTTTGACCGCGCGCTCGGCGCGGATTAACTGTTCCTGCCGCGGCACGGACCGCAGGATAATCAGGGCCGGTTTATCCAGCGTCAAAATTTCACAGAAAGTGTTATAACCCCCCATTGCCACGATGCCGACCGCTTTTTGCATGAGCAATTCGATGTGGCTGTCGAAAGTCAGAATTTCGACATTGCCGAGATCTTCGCTGCGCTCATGAAATTGTTGTTGGTCGGCGGGTGGCATAAATGGGCCGGTCACGATAACGGCGCGGTAAGGCAGTTGCGGCTCGGACTCGTAGGCGCGCAGCACCCAGTCGACCATTTCCACCCCGTCGCCGCCGCCGCCAGCGGTAACCAGGATAAACGGCTGGTCGAGATTGATTGGCGCTACCCAGTTAACGTCGCTCGGAATTTCACGATCGAGATAACCCGTGAAAGACAACTTGCAGTCGATTGCATCGGGCAGCCCCAGACCTTCGATCGGACTGCCCATATCACTCAAGCCGTAAACCCAGATATCGTGGTAAAGATTTTCCAGCACCGGCGCCACCTGCTTGCGTTCCCATTCGGCCTTTAACGCCATGGGTTCGTCCATGATGTCGCGTAATCCGAGGACGTTGACCGTGCCCTGTTGCCGCAGCATCTCGAGCGTGCTGGTTACTTCGCCCTGCAAACCGGTCGGTTCCTTGTCGACCAGGAATATATCGGGTTTGAATGTTTTCGCGGTATGGTAAATGATCGATTCGCGCATCTGCAGGGTTTGTTCCAGATCGATATGCAGCCCCAAGGATGTATAAGCGCCGTCTTTTAATTTGATAACGCCGGGAATACGCACAAAGTCGACCCGTGCCTTGAAATCGAAACTGCCGATAATGGGTGAACCCGACAGGATCAAAACGGATAATCCCTTGTAACGCGCAACCAGCGAGTGCGCGATCGAGCGGCAGCGGCGAAGATGCCCCAAACCGAACGAGTCGTGGCTATAAATCAGGATTCTGGATTGATCCAGCCGTTGCTTCATTTAAGGCCTTTCTCCTGGCGTACCCCCGCGCAGCCTACACTGAAACTGCGCGAAACGCACTGCCGTCGGTTAAATTAGCGACGGAGCGCCGGAATTATTGACAAGCGGTCCTGTCATATCCTCATAATGTTGCCTGCGCCCGATGGAGCCCGGATTGAGCAAAAAACTGTCAACCAGCGAAACCCCGGCCTATCGGCCGTCGGTCGGGCGGATCCCCGGCGACGCCGTGTTGCCGGAGCGCCTGCGTAATTCGATACAGGATCAGCAGGAACGCAGCGAAATTCTGATCAGCATCATCCAACTGACGATCGTATCGATCTTCGGTCTGCTGTACGCGATTGCACCCAAAACCTTCACCCCGGAAGCCGATTTCGCGCCGGTCCCCTGGGTGCTGTCGATCTACTTGGCGTTCAGTCTGTTGCGCTTTTATCTGGCGATTAACCGCAAGCTACCGGACTGGATGTTGTATCTGTCGTCGGTGGTCGATATCGCGCTATTGCTCGGGCTGATCTGGAGCTTTCACCTGCAGTACGAACAGCCGCCCTCGTTCTATCTGAAAGCGCCGACCTTGCTCTATCTGTTTATCTTCATCGCTATCAGGGCGCTGCATTTCGATCCGCGATTCGTGATTTCAACCGGAATCAGCGCCGCCCTCGGTTGGGTCTTGATGGTTGTTTACGTATTGTTCAGCAATCCGGCAGACAGTATGGTGACGCGTAATTATGTGGAGTATATGACATCCAACAGTGTTTTAATCGGCGCCGAGTTCGACAAGATCGTCACGATATTGATGGTAACCGGTGTACTGGCGCTAGCGCTGCAGCGGGCGCGCAGGCTGCTGGTCGAGTCGGTTATCGAAGGCAGTGCGGCGCGGGATTTGTCGCGCTTCGTGCCGCAAGAAGTGGTGCAGCAGGTTACTCAATCGGAAGAAGGCGCGATCACCGGCAAGGGCGAGGTGAGCGAATGCACCATTTTATTCACGGATATCGAAGGCTTTACCGCGATTAGCGAAACCCTGACGCCGGAGCAGTTGATCGAGGCGCTGAATCATTACTTCAGCCTGATCGCCGAGCCCATCAGCCGTTACGGTGGCGTCATCAGCCAGTTTCAGGGCGATGCGGTGCTGGCGACCTTCAATGTGCCCAAGCCGGATAAGAATCATGCCCCCAACGCGCTGCGCGCGGCGCTGGAAATCCAGTCGGTGTTGGAAGGCGTGGTCTTCGGTGACGGCATCGCTTTCAATACGCGGGTCGGTATCAATACCGGGCCGGTAGTCGGTGGGCTGGTCGGTTCCGGTGACCGCGTCGGCTATACCGTGCACGGTGATAATGTGAATCTGACCGCAAGGCTGGAGCAGCTCAACAAGGACTATGGCACGCGCATCATCGTCGCCGACAGCACGCGGGAACAAACCCCGGAGGGCCTGTTCGTTTTCCGGGAACTGGGGGAAGTATCGGTACGCAGCTTGAACCGGCCGGTCAGAATATATACGGTAAGCCAGGCGGAGTGACTAGCCGTCGGCCGGGGCGGTCAAGCTTGCTGGTTTATGTAGTCGAAATAACGCGCCAGATTTGCACGCGCCTGGGATTCCAGGCGTTCGGCAAAATAATCCGACTGGTAGAAGCGCTCCTTGGCCAGCAGGCAGTTTTGGAAGCTCGTTGTCCTGCGGTAATACTCGGCATCGCTAAGGTCGGCGCTCTCGCGCCGCAAATTTTGGCTGTCCTGCAAAAAATCGTCCCACGACAGGCCAAAACTGGAGAGGTCGATATCGACCATGTAGATGGCGTCGTCATCGGCCAGCGAAGCGCCATCGTGCAGCGTTGCCATGATAAGGCGCTTTACCAGGCCGCGTGTTGCTGCATCGTGCACGCCGTCTGAGAGTTGCAAATAGAGGTCTGCGCTGCGTTTTTCATTGTCGGGCTTGCCCGGCTCGAAGATAACGTCATGGAACCATACCGCGAGTTCGAGCGCATCGGGATTGTCGGCGAGCGATTTGCATTGATCGAACATGCCCAGGCATTGTGCGATATGGGCGAGTGTATGGTAGTGGCGCTGAGGTTCGCGATAGCCGTCGAGCAGGCGCCGATGGATATAGCTACTGTGGTCGGCGGCGTCGGCGATCAGGCAGCGTTGCCACAGCGCCTGAAAGCGGTGCAGGCCGAGGACGTTTCCGGCTGGGGCGGAGGACATCAGCCATCATCCAGTTGATTGAGCTGTTTTTGCAGGGCTTCGACGTGTGCATGCGACCTGCTCAATTTGTCGCTGAGCATGCGAATGACATCGAGCGCGACGTCTGAATTCTCGCGTAGCATTCTGAAAAACATATCGCCGGTGATCTTCATGACTCGCAGTTCGCCTCGGGTTACCAGCGTTGCGTTTCTGGGTGCATTGTTGAGTAGGCCGAGTTCGCCGATTAGCTGATTTTGCGATAGGGTATCGGAAACCACCGGTCCGGCATCGGTTTCGGTGACGATATCCACCGCGCCCTGCATGATGACGTAAGCGAAGTCGGCGCTGTCACCGCTATTGAAAACGATATCGCCGTCGTCGAAGCAAACGATTTCGCTGGCGAAAGCCAATAGCTTCAGCTTCGACGTTTCCATCTTCGCAAAAATCGGAATTTTGCGCAGTAAATCTGTCTCTTCAGCGAGATCCAAGTGACGTGCTCCCAAACGCTTAGCGGGCGTATACTACAGTCAATTGTCAAAGATTGGCATGAGCGTGATCACAATTCAAGAGTTTCAGCTGACCACAGAGCCCTGGTTTTACGGGTTATCGGCAGAAGTATAACAAGCCGTAGCCTTATTTTCTGGCCCAGGCATAGTAGCCGGAAACCTGTAATTCACTGGTTGGGCGGCGGAACAGACGCAGTCCGACCCGATCGAGCCAACGTGCCGGTCTCATGCCAAATCGGCTTTCGACGTTTTTTTTCCAGAATTTGTGAAGATTGAAAATCGACGAGTAGGGCCCGCGAATCGAGTATAACCTGACCTCCGAAAAATCCCGCAATAGCCAGGCGAGACCGTCCCGGCTGAAACGGTAACCGTCGGTAAAGCTCAAGTCCCGCAGCGCGTGGTAGCGGAACAGGAAAGGCAGATGCAGCAACAGGCGACCGCCGGGTTGCAACAGGTCATGGATGCGCGCGATAGCCGCGAATGGGTCATAGACGTGCTCCAGCACCGAGAGGCAAACAATGCCGTCGTAACGCCCGAACTCTAAGCGGCTCGGCGCGCAAATATCGTCGATAATATCCGCCGGCGGCTCAGCGGCGTTGATATCCATGGTTTCGATTTTTTCGGTCGCAAACAGACCGATCCGGTCGCGCGACGATTGACCCACGTCCAGCACCATGGAGCAGTTTGCCGCCAGGAACTTCAGTTTTTCGTTCAACAGGCCTTCGCTGTCATAGGCATAGCCGTGATCGACAACGCAGCGTTCAATCGCCGCGATATGTCGCGCCATCGCGGCCGCCGCGACGGCATTGTCGCAAGCACGGGTATCTGCGGGCTTCATCGGCCGTTTCGACTCATTGTTTTCATCCGGGGCAGTTTATCCGATATTGCGCATTTTCGCTTTAACCAGACTTGAATTAGCGCTAGGCTTGGCGCCGGCAGGGCAACGGAAACAGACTCATGAAACATTACAAAATGTTTATCGACGGCGCATGGTGTGAGGCAGCGGATGGGGCGCGGTTGGAGTCAATAAATCCCGCCACGGGAGAAATCTGGGCCACCGCCGCAATCGCCGGTGAAACCGAGGTCAGGCACGCGGTGGAAGCCGCCAGCAGGGCTTTGAAATCGGGCCCCTGGGCCGAGATGACCGCCACCCAGCGCGGTAAAATGCTGCATCGACTGGGCGACCTGGTGGCAGAGAACGCAAAAATGCTGGGTGAAATCGAAACCATCGATAGCGGTAAACTGGCCAAGGAAACACGCGCACAAACCGGTTACGTTGCCGATTATTACTACTACTATGCCGGGCTCGCCGATAAAATTCAGGGAGCGACCCTGCCGATCGACAAACCCGACATGCACGTTTACACCAAGCGCGTGCCGATCGGAGTGGTTGCCGCGGTGGTGCCCTGGAATGCGCAAATGTTTCTCACCGCGACCAAGCTCGGCCCCGCGCTGGCGGCGGGTAATACCGTGGTGCTGAAGGCTTCGGAGGCGGCGCCCGCACCCATGTTCGAATTTGCCAGGCTGGTTGAGAAAGCAGGTTTTCCGCCCGGGGTGGTCAACGTGATTACCGGTTTCGGCGAACCTTGCGGGCGGTTGTTGACCAGCCATCCCGACGTGGCCCGGATCGCCTTCACCGGCGGCCCGGATGCCGCGCGCCACATCGTACGCAATAGCGCCGAAAATTTTGCCGTGCTATCCCTCGAGCTGGGCGGTAAGTCGCCCATGCTGGTGTTCGACGATGCCGATATCGAAGGTGCCGTCAACGGCATCATCGCCGGCAACTTCGGCGCAACCGGTCAAAGCTGTGTCGCCGGTTCGCGCGTGTTCATCCAATCGACCATCCGCGAGCAGTTACTCGAGAAGCTGGTAGCGCGTGCCGCCGAGATTCGCATCGGCGATCCCTTGGCCGATGCAACCCAGGTTGGGCCTTTGTGCACCGAAGGACAATTCGAGCATATTTCCGAGTCGGTTGAAGCCGCGGTCGGCGAGGGCGCCAAACTCCTTTGCGGTGGTAAGCGGCCCGACGGCTTCGACGACGGATGGTACTACAGCCCCACCATCCTCGATTGCCCGCACCAGGATATCCGCACCGTGCGCGAGGAAATGTTTGGACCGGTGCTGTCGGCGCTGTCCTTCGATACCGAGGCCGAGGCGATCGAGATGGCCAACAATTCCGAATTCGGACTTGGGTCGGGAGTTTTTACTGCGGATGTCGCGCGCGCGATACGGGTCTCCGAGGCAATCCATTCCGGCATCGTCTGGGTAAATACCTATCGCGTTATTTCCCCGATTGCGCCGTTTGGAGGCTTTAAGAACAGCGGTCCCGGCCGCGAGAGCGGCATCGACGCGATTTACGATTACACGCGCACCAAAACGGTCTGGATCAATACCTCCACCGAACCGATGGCGGATCCGTTCGTCATGCGATGAACGCCGGGTTAATAGGCGATAAGATCATGAAACTAAAGATGTTTACGAGCATCTTGCTGGAGCTGTCGTTATCCAGCGGTGAGCGCACGGGAACAGGTTTTTGTATCGGCGCCGGTATCGCGAGGCCGCGGGAAATAGCGCCTGGCTGGAAAAGCGAAGCCATACGCTTTATTATAGGCGGCTGCGGGCCTGAGTCCCGCGCACCGGAAAACAGGCATGAGGATACCGCCCGTCGCTATCTCATCCTGGCTATAATTAATTCGGGGTAAATCGCGCTAATGTGATTTGGAGCACATTACTGGAATTAAGGAAAAATTATTTTAAAGCTGTCTGATTGAAAATTGCGTATTTAGTTATGACCGAGGACACCAAAATAACAGCCAACGAAGAAAATGGCGTAAGCGATACAACCAATCGCAGGCGGAGTACGGATATCCCCCAGCCACTGGATTATGTGACCCGTGAGCTGGTTAGTGAATTCATCGAGAATCCTCGACCTACATCGCCGCCCATTAAATCTTTCATAAAAAAGTTGCTTAGAGCGGGTTGATTCGCTTTACGCGAAGCTTTAGTACCGTTGGCCGATAAGCTGGGTTAATCTGGCCGGCTATGAATGTCGATATCAATTTCATCGTCGGGGTGCTGGCGATCGTCTATGGACTGTATTGCTTTATCCAGCGCAAGCTCGCCCCTGAACACATAAAAAAACTGCAAACGATGATCGAGCGCAATGGTGAAAGAATGGGTCATTCCATCCATCTTTTCGGGTATACGATCCTACCCATAGTTGCCGGCCTGCTGCTGTTATACGCAAGCTTTCGCGCTTAAAGGGCCGTCCTGCGGTAACGGATATCCGCGAGTTAACCCGCCCCGGGCCCGCCCCGGATAGATTTTTCTATTAACGAATTTAATTTCCGGCCGTATATTGACCTTAGAGAAAACACTGCCGGCCAGGGCTTGCGGGTAATTGTCCGCGCTCCGGCGCTTCTAGCAGTTACGGTAACCCGGCATGCCGAGGAGCGCGCCTGGAGCTTCTACTGCAGGCTTTCCCAGTAGCTGGCGAACTGCACCGCGATGCGGCCGCTGCGGGAGCCGCGTTGGGTCGCAAAGCGAATCGATTCGGTGCGCGCCGCGTCACTCATCTTCATGCCACGCGCCTGCACCGCCTGCTCGACCACGGCCAGGTACTGGTCCTGGGTGAAGGGATGAAACGACAGCCAAAGACCGAAGCGGTCGGACAGAGATATTTTTTCTTCGATGGCGTCGCTGGGATGCAGCTGGCCGTCGACCATGCTGCTGTCGAGATTGTCCTGCATCGATTCGGGCATCAGGTGCCGGCGATTGGAAGTGGCGTAAATAATGACGTTGCCGGGCTGAGGCTGCAGCGAGCCTTCGAGGCAGGCCTTCAGCGCCTTGTAAGAATCGTCGTTGGCTTCGAAAGATAGATCGTCCAGATAAATAATAAACCGGCGCCCATCGTCGGCCAACCGGCGGATGATTTCAAACAATTGGTTGGTCGCGGATTTCGGAACTTCGACAATGCACAATCCCCGATCTTCAAATTCGCTCAGCTGCGCCTTGATCAGCGACGACTTGCCGGTGCCGCGCGCTCCCCACAGGAGTGCGTTATTGGCGACCTTGCCGTCGAGGAACTGGTCGGTGTTGCGGTACAACAGATTCTTCTGCCGCTCCAGGTGCAGCAATTCCGCCTGATCGACGCGATCGAACTGCGCGATCACCTCCAGCCCTTGCGGCAACCAGCGATAGGCGCTGTACCCCGGCTCGGTGTCGATTTCGGTTGGCCCGGGAATCAGCGTTTGTACGCGGTCGAGCAGCAGGTCGAGGCGTTTGAACAGTTTATCGAGTTCGGACATTAGACTTCGAGCTTCTTGTATTTGATGCGGTGCGGTTGAGCGGCGTCCTGCCCGAGACGTTGCTTACGGTGCGCTTCGTATTCCGAGTAATTGCCCTCGTAGGTATAGACTTCGCTATTGCCTTCGAAGGCGATGATGTGCGTTGCGATCCGATCCAGGAACCAGCGATCGTGCGAGATCACGACAACGCAGCCCGGGAAATCGAGTATCGCTTCCTCGAGCGCACGCAGGGTTTCGACATCGAGATCGTTGGTCGGTTCATCCAGCAGCAGCAGGTTGCCGCCGCTCTTTAGCAGCTTGGCCAGGTGCAGGCGGTTGCGCTCGCCGCCAGACAGGTCCTTGACGAATTTCTGCTGCGCGGCGCCGCGAAAATTGAACCGTGAAACATAGGCGCGCGACGGCACTTGGTAGCTGCCGACGACGATATTATCGAGTCCATCGGAGAGTTCCTGCCAGACGGTGTTGCCACCATCGAGATCGTCGCGCGACTGATCGACATAGGCGATTTGCACGGTGTCGCCAATCTTGATCGAACCTTCGTCGAGCGACTCCTGTCCCACCATGATGCGAAACAGCGTGGTCTTACCGGCGCCATTGGGGCCAATAATACCGACGATGCCGCCGCGCGGCAGCTTGAACTCGAGGTTCTGATACAGCAGTTTGTCGCCGTAGGACTTCCTGCCGCCCTCGATTTCGACTACGACGTCGCCCAGCCGCGGACCGGGCGGGATGTAAAGCTCTTGGGTTTCGGAACGTTTCTGATATTCCTGCGACGACAGCTCCTCGAACCGCTTGAGGCGCGCCTTGCTCTTCGACTGGCGTCCCTTAGGGTTGGCGTGCACCCATTCTAGCTCGGCCTGCATCGACTTGAGCCGCGCCTTTTCGGAACGCTCCTCGTGCGCAAGCCGCTTTTCCTTCTGTTCCAGCCAGGAGGAGTAGTTACCTTCCCAGGGAATGCCGTGACCGCGATCGAGCTCTAGAATCCAGCCGGCGACATTGTCGAGGAAATAGCGATCGTGGGTGACCGCTACCACGGTGCCGGGAAAGTCTTGCAGAAAGCGCTCCAACCAGGCGACCGACTCGGCATCGAGATGGTTGGTGGGTTCGTCCAGGATCAGCATGTCCGGATTAGATAACAACAGCCGGCACAGCGCGACGCGGCGTTTTTCGCCGCCGGATAGTTTATCGACGGCGGCATCCCAGGGCGGCAGGCGCAGGGCATCGGCGGCGACATCCAGCTTGCGTTCCAGATCCCAGGCGCCTGCGGCTTCGATTTTCTCCTGCAGTTCGGCCTGCAGGGCTAGTAGATCGTTCATTTCGTCGTCGGACATGGGTTCGGCAAATTTCATGTTGACCTCGTTGAACCGATCGAGCAGCGCTTTGGTTTCCGCCACGCCGAGTTCGACATTGCCGCGCACGTCGAGGCGCTCGTCGAGCGCGGGCTCCTGCGCC
>DS021198.1:1505818-1516725 GCA_001735895.1 Olavius algarvensis Gamma 3 endosymbiont
TATCAATTAGTTAGGGGGCCCAAGAAAGCGCCAGCTCCGCGTTGCAACTCTTGCCAATGGAATAACCATTGGCGGCGAGTCGCGCCTTGATCTGACGCTTTCTTGGGCCCCTGAATACGACATATATTGTCGCCGGGTTAATGTATTCTCGAATGTTCTGTTTATTAAGCGCGTCCTGTTACAGTATCATGCGCTATCAAAGCCGCAACTTCGGCTATTATTAAGACTAGCATTCACTTCGACATCGACCCATGAATCAGCCCACAGGTAAGCAGCCATGAGCATGAAAAAAATGCAGCAACAGAGTTATCTCTCCGGGGGCAACGCTGCATTCATCGAGGAACTTTACTCGCGTTACTTAAAAGACGAATCCGAGGTTGACGAAAACTGGCGCAGCTGGTTCGCCGAGCTCAGGAATGGTGAATTGACGCCGGACCAGGATCATCTCGAAATCCGCGAGCAAATGAAGTACGCGGTGTTGCATAAACGTGCGGGTAACGGTATCTCAGGAGGAGAACTGCACGAGCATGACGCTAAGCAAGTGCGGGTGTTGCAGCTCATCAACGCCTATCGCGTCAAGGGCCACGAACGGGCGCGACTCGATCCGCTCAACATGAGTCCACGCGCCGATATCAAAGAAATGACGCTGGCCGGCAACAGTTTGAGCAAGGACGATCTGGATACGGTTTTTAATACCGGTTCATTGTTTGGGGTTGAAGACGCTCCCTTGCGCGAAATCATCGAACGCGTGGAAAAGACTTACTGCGGCACCATTGGCTCGGAATACATGCATATCGGAGACCGTGCGCAGAAACGCTGGATCCAGGTGCAGATCGAAACCTCGCTGGCGACGCCGAATTTCAGGGAAGGGCGGCGCAATCGAATCATGGATCGGATTATCGCTGCCGAAAACCTCGAAAAATACCTGCACACGCGCTACATCGGGCAAAAGCGGTTTTCGCTCGAAGGCGGCGAAGCTTTGATCCCGATTCTCGATCGCGTGGTGCAGCAGGCAGGTGTCACCAGTACCCATGAAGTGGTCATCGGCATGGCGCACCGCGGTCGCCTCAATGTGCTTACCAATCTGTTCGGTAAAATGCCGAGCGACCTGTTCGATGAGTTCGAGGGCAATGTCGAACTTAACGAGCGCTATAACTACGATGTTAAGTATCACCAGGGATTTTCTTCGGATATTTATACCGACTCCGGACCGATGCATCTGGCACTGGCATTTAATCCCTCCCACCTGGAAATCGTCGATCCCGTGGTAGAAGGCTCGGTGCGCGCACGCCAGCGACGTTTTAGCGACCGTACAACCAACGACGTGCTACCCGTGTTAATTCATGGCGATTCGGCCTTTGCCGGTCAGGGCGTGGTCATGGAAACCTTTAATATGTGCCAGACGCGCGGTTACAAGACCGGCGGCACGATCCATATTATCGTCAACAATCAGATCGGATTCACCACTAATAATCCGCGCGACATGCGTTCGTCGCTCTATTGCACCGAGGTGGCGCGCATGGTGCAGGCGCCGATTTTTCACGTCAATGGCGATGACCCCGAAGCCTGCGTCTTTATCGCTGAAATTGCGGTCAAGTACCGCGAAACCTTTCAGTGCGACGTAGTCATCGATATGGTTTGCTATCGTCGTTACGGCCATAACGAAGCCGACGAGCCCGCGGTGACCCAGCCGTTGATGTACACGGCAATCCGCAACCATCCGCGCTTGGTTGACCTGCATGCGCAACGGCTTATCGACGAGGGGTTTACCACGCGCGAAAAAATCGATGAAATGGTGGCCGATTACCGGCGTGCGCTCGATGAAGGCGGCGCGGTGGCTCTCAATGTCATTTCCGGGCTTGAACCGACGGCGGCGCGAGACTGGGCCGGCCTGCACGAAGGCGACGTCAATATCACCCCCGGCACCCAGGTCACCAGGAAAAAATTTCAGGCGCTGGGCAAACTCATGCTGACCATACCGGAAGGCTTCAAATTGCATTCGCGGGTAGCCAAGATCATGGAGAATCGGCGGCAAATGCTGGCTGGCAAACTGCAGAGCGACTGGGGCTTCGCGGAAAACATGGCTTATGCCACGCTGCTCGACGATGGTTACGGCATCAGGCTTTCGGGACAGGACAGCGAGCGCGGTACATTCTTTCATCGGCACGCCGCCCTGCACGATCAGAACAGCGGCGAAATCTATAAACCGCTGAAATATCTGGCCGCGGATCAACCGCGCTTCGAAGTCATCAACTCGTTTCTGTCGGAGGAAGCGGTATTGGGCTTCGAATACGGTTATTCGTCCACCGACCCCAAAACGCTGGTTATCTGGGAAGCGCAGTTTGGCGATTTTGCGAACGGCGCGCAGGTGGTCATCGATCAGTTCATCAGTTCGGGTGAAATGAAATGGGGCCGCCTCAGCGGGCTGGTCATGCTGTTGCCGCACGGCTACGAGGGCCAGGGGCCTGAGCATTCCTCGGCGCGCATCGAACGCTATCTCGAACTTTGCGCGCAGCATAATATGCGTGTCGTGCAACCCACCCTGCCGGCGCAGATCTTTCATCTATTGCGCAGCCAGATGTTGTGCGGGTTCAGGAAACCGCTGGTGGTGATGAGCCCGAAGAGCCTGTTGCGTCATCCACGGGCGGTATCGTCGCTGGATGAGTACAGCAAGGGAGAATTCCAGAAAGTGATTCCGGAAATAGATCAGGTCAACGACAAGAAAGTAAAACGGCTGATTCTCTGTAGCGGAAAAATTTATTACAAGCTATACGAAACCCGCGAACAGGATTACGACCACGACACCGCGATTGTTCGCATCGAACAACTGTATCCGTTCCCAAAAGTCGATTTGAATGCAATCCACGATAGATACCCGGCGCTCACAAATGTGGTCTGGTGCCAGGACGAGCCGCGCAATCAGGGTATGTTCCGTGAATTCAAGAGCCGCTTGAATGAGATTTTTGCGCCGTTACAGGTACAATACGCCGGACGTATCTCGTCGGCGTCCCCGGCGGCGGGTTACATGGCTTTGCATCAGAAACAGGAAGCCGAGCTGGTGAAAAACGCTTTCGAGGCCGATTACTCGGATAAACTCGAATAGTTCAGGAAAAACGATAAATTCTGGAGCAGATTATGCAGGTAGAAATTAAGGTTCCCGTACTACCCGAGTCGGTAACCGAAGGGACGCTGGGCGATTGGCACAAGCAGGTTGGTGATAGCGTTTCCGTCGAAGAGAATATTGTCGATCTGGAAACCGATAAGGTCGTGCTCGAGATCGTCGCCAGCTCTGCCGGGGTAATCGAGTCAATCGCGTTTGAATCGGGGGCAACCGTAAAAACCGATGACGTACTCGGCATCATCAATACCGAAGCCGCCGCGTCCGCGCCGGCCATAGCAGTTGCCGAACCAGCAGCTGAACCAACCGCAGCCGGCGATGGCCGGGCCAGTCCCGCGGTGCGCAAACTACTACAGGAACATAATCTCAGCGCGCAAGACATTCAACCCAGCGGTAAAAAAGGCGCTATTACCAAGGCCGATGTCGAACGCCATCTGCAGCAGCAAGCGCCGGCGGCACCGGCCGCTGCAGCCGCCGCGAGCCCGCCACCGCAACCGATTCCATCGACGGGGCGAAACGATAGGCGGGTGCCTATGAGCCGGTTGCGCGCCAAGATCGCGGAACGCCTGAAGCAAGCGCAAAATACCGCGGCCCTGCTGACGACTTTCAATGAAGTCAACCTCAAACCGATGATGGATACGCGAGCGCAGTACCGGGATAGTTTTGAAAAAACCCACGGCGTCAAGCTGGGCATGATGTCATTTTTTACCCGTGCGGCGGTCGAAGCCCTGAAACGTTTTCCGGCGGTTAATGCGTCTATCGATGGCGATGAAATCGTTTATCACGATTATTTCGATATCGGTATTGCCGTCAGTTCGGATCGCGGCCTGGTAGTGCCTATTCTGCGCGATGCGGACCAGATGGGGTATGCTGAAATCGAGCAGGCGATCCGCGATATGGGTACGCGCGCGCGTGACGGTAAACTCGGCATTGAAGAACTCACCGGCGGCACTTTCAGTATAACCAACGGCGGAATTTTCGGTTCGATGCTGTCGACCCCGATTCTGAATCCGCCGCAGTCGGCGATTCTTGGCATGCATTCGATCCAGCAGCGCCCGGTGGTGATCGATGGTGAGATCGTAGCGCGACCGATGATGTATCTGGCGCTGACCTATGACCATCGAATTATCGACGGCAAGGAAGCGGTGCAATTTCTGGTGACGATCAAAAATGTGCTCGAGGATCCGGCAAGAATGCTGTTGGGCGTGTAGCCGTCAACCCGGCGACCTATATTATCGAGTTAATAGAGTTCGGGGTTAAAGGTTTTTCATAAAACTGAACTGGGTTTTTTCGGAGTCGACCGCGGACTCCATTAGCGATACGTCACCCGATACGAATCGTTTCGCCAGATCGTCGCTATCGATTTCGCAGATGCGGGTGCCGTCGCGGTCGACGAAGATGAACAGGCTCGAATCTTCGGATTTCCATGCCAGTTTTGCCAATATCTTCTCGCCATTGTGCGTCATATTGACCCACTCGCCGGTGTCTAACGCCTGCACCTGATTGAGTTTTTTCGGCTTGCTGGCTTTGGTCTTGCCCTTGCCCGAGTTCATTGCTTCGAGCAGTTCGGTCGGAACCTGGAAAACACCGGTTTGCATCATCGCATCGAATTCGGTGGTATCTTCCATGGTATCGAAGGACTGCGCACTCAGGGAGCGAGTTTTGCGTTTGGCTTCGATAATATTGCGGCCGGTTTCTTCCAGCACGTTTTGTTGCTCGAGCTTGAGATAATCGCGTAATGACTGTTGCAGCGATTCGGCCAGCTTGAGGCTGCGCATCGCACGATGCAGTGAATGGGCGACATGAAGTTCTTCCTGTTCATGTTTGGTAGACTTCGGGATTAACGACCACACCTGTTTTTTCACCATCCCGATGGCCTTATGCCAGGCATCAGAATCCATGCCTTGCTGTAGCCCGATTTGAACCATTAGCGGTAACCAGACTTTTTAGAACAGGATTAACGGGGAGCCGTGAATCTTCATAGGGTTGAGTGATTTCGTTCAGCCGTGTTTTAATCACCGGCAAAACCTTCTGGGTGGCCTCAATGCGGCGCGCCTTGCGGATCGATGCCTCGTTTTCCTTGACATAGGCCAGGTAGCCATCGAGCATCTCGGAATAGCTGTCAACGGTGATGAACCCTCGGCTGGCGAGCTTATCGATATGCTCGCGGATGAAGCGGACGCCGGAAAATTCCGAGTTGCCTCCCCTGGCAATCTGGACTTCGTTGTTAATAATGCCGTCCAGCAGTCGCCGCGCGGGATTGCTCGAGCGGCGCAAGAAACCGTCTTCCTGGGTCGCGGTGATGAAGACATAGATTTGCAGCCGCGCAAGCTGCTGCTTAATCGGGGAGGGCAAATCTTCGTCCTCGAAAATCAGCTTGAAAATAAGATTGAGCTGATCGATTTGTTTTGCATGTTGTACGATGCCGGACTGGTTGAAGCGTTGCTTTAACTCGGGAAACAGATTTTTGTATTGGCTGGCCGGCTGGCGCGATTTTTCCTTGAAATCCTGCAATAGCATCAGCTGGGTGATGGTTTGGTCGGGAATCATCGACGCGACCGTCGCGGATTCACTCAGCCCCTCGATGTTACGCAAGTGAATGCGCGCCGGCGGAATATCCTTAAGCATGCCGCAATTGAGTAATTTCTGGTCGATACGACGGTAAAACGGGCCTAGCGCCTCGATGAAGCGGTCGGCAAATAATTGGTAGAGCGCGATCTTGTAGTTCACCTCTAGATTGAGGCCATCGATTGCGTATTGAAAAGTTTCGCACAGGCGCTTCACCTGTAGCGGGTTTTCGTAAATACTCGCGCGTGAGCGCTTGATGCAAGCCTGCAGGCGTTTCAGTATAGCGCGGTCAAATTCCTTGAAGGCCTCGGCGTAACGTGACGTAATGTCTTGCAACTCGGTAATTTCCCCAGCCGCGGCGGCGCTGGAAAGCCCCAGTCTTTTCCAATCACGCGTGTCTTTCGCTGCT
This sequence comes from Olavius algarvensis Gamma 3 endosymbiont, assembly GCA_001735895.1. Lineage (GTDB taxonomy): Bacteria > Pseudomonadota > Gammaproteobacteria. Next base: position 1,511,914 of record DS021198.1, read on the forward strand.
TCCGCGGAACCATGGCCGGATTTGAACTCGGAAAATTGTTTGTTGAGTTGAAATGTAAAAGATGAGCAAATGATACGCTGTTTGTGTTTGATCAATTTGATCAAACGCGCACCATCCTTGTCGGAAAGACTCCAGCTATGGTAGTTTGCCCCGCTTTCGATCATGCCCTGCAGCATCTCGGTAGTGTGTTTTTTACTGAGGCTGGCGATTTCCGCAAAGACGTCCTGTCCGGATATCGAATCGGCTTTCTGTTGTTTTTTCGAAACGGCCATGTGTGCGGCTTTTCACAAGGGTTAGAGAAAGTAATATAGATGAAAACCGGCATGATTTCTTGCGACTATTTTCATATGCATCCGATTTCAAGCAGTTTTCCGATAGAAGGCGTAAAATCGCCATTCGGCGTGATTCCCAATACCACAATCAATGCAGAATCTTAAGTTATTTGTCACCGGTCACAAGGGCTTCGAAACGCCTTTGTTTCACGAAATACGGGCTATTCTGGAGTCGACCGACGCGATCGTGACTAAAGTCTATGGCGGAGTCGAGGTCAGCGGCGCACTGACCGCGGCCTATCTGATCTGCCTGCATTCACGCCTCGCAAACCGGGTGTTTTGCGAACTGGCGCGCGCTTCCGCGGAAGACGAAAATCGCCTTTACGATGCCGTTTATCGAATCGAGTGGGAGCAGCATTTACAGGCGCGCAACAGCATCGCGGTGTCGGCGACGGTGTCGCGTTCGAAACTCGATCATGGGCATTATGTTGCCCTCAAGACCAAGGATGCGATCGTCGATCGCTTGCGCAATATTTGCGGCAGCCGGCCGGTGGTGGCGAAAAAACAACCCGATATTCAAATCCACGTCAATATCCACCATAACCAGGCCAGCATTAGCCTCGACCTCTCCGGTGATAGTCTGCATCGGCGCGGTTATCGCACCCGCCATGGCGGTGCGCCGCTGAAGGAACATCTGGCCGCCGCGCTGCTGCAGCATGCCGGCTGGACGCGCGCGGCGGCGAGTAGCCTGAGGTTGCTGGATCCCATGTGTGGCTCGGGCAGCTTCGTCATCGAGGCGGCGATGATCGCCGCCAATATCGCTCCCGGGTTGGAGCGCGATTATTTCGGTTTCAGCAAATGGCTGCAACACGACGCCGAAACATGGCGGCAGTGCATCGAGCAGGCACGGCAGGCGGCGGTTGCGCAACCCGGGCTTCGAATTTATGCCAGCGATTATGATGCCGGGGCGCTGGAAATCGCGCGCGACAATGCACGGCGCGCGGGGGTGGTTGATCTGATCGAATTCTCGCATCAACAGATTGCCGACCTTGAATTGCCTCCGTTCGAGGGCCAAACCCTGGTCATCTGTAATCCACCCTACGGCAAACGCTTACAAAGCGAGCAGGGTCTGAGCCAGCTCTATTCCGATCTCGGCGATGCCCTGCGGCGTCTAGCCCCCGCGCGGCTGGCCGTCATTTCTGCCAATCCCGATTTACTGCATCGGCTCAAACTGAAACGTTTGAGCCGCAAAGACGTGCGCAATGGGCCGCTCGATTGCCTGTTCGCGATCTTCGAAACTGCGCGGGAATCCGCCGCCGACCGCAGCGCAACGGTTATCGACTCAGGTCTTGCCGATGAAGCGGCCGTGCCGTTACGTAATCGACTGGCAAAAAATTTCAAGCACTTGCAGCGTTGGGCTAAACGCAACGAGATATCCTGTTATCGCCTCTACGACGCGGATTTGCCCGAGTTTGCGTTTGCGCTGGATTGTTATCAGAGCGAGATCGCATCCGAGCAACTGTGGTTTCACCTGCAGGAATACCAGGCCCCGGCGAGCATCGATCCCGCGTTGGCCGAGTATCGCATCAAGCTTGCGGCCGATGTCGTGCGTGAGCTGTTCGGGATTTCAGAGCAGCAGCTGTTTTGCAAAACCCGCAGCCGCCAGCGCGGTTCGAGTCAGTATCAAAAACAGGATAGCCGGGGCGAGTACTTCCAGGTACGCGAAGGCGAGGCATCGCTGTTGATTAATCTCAGCGACTATCTCGACTCCGGATTATTTCTCGACCACCGCATGATACGCGACCGAATTTTTCGCAGCGCGCGCGCCAAATCCGTACTCAATCTGTTTTGTTATACGGGTACGGTAGGCGTTCACGCCGGCCTGGGCGGCGCCAGTTCGGTATTGAATGTCGATTTGTCCGCGACTTATCTCGACTGGGCGCGCGAAAATCATCGGCTTAATCATTTGGATGACGAGAGCAGATTTCAATTTTTGCGCGCCGATATTGTGGCACTGCTCGACAATCCGACGAAGTTTTCGTTAAAACCCGAATATGATTTGATATTCTTCGATCCTCCATCGTTTTCCAACTCCAGCAAGATGCAGCAAACCCTGGACATTCAGCGGGATCACGGCGCCCTGATCATGCGCGCCATGCAATTATTGGCAGGTGACGGTCTGTTGTTGTTTTCGACCAATCGACGCGCTTTCAAACTCGACCCTGACTTGGCGCCGAAGTTTGATATCCGGGATATTACTCAGGCGACGATTCCCGAAGATTTCAAACGCAATCCCAGGATCCACCGCTGTTGGGAAATCCGGCACCCGCATGCCTGACGACAGCAGTGATTATCGGGATTTGTTTCTGCGGGATGTCGCGCTGCTGGATGTGCGTGCGCCGGTAGAATTTTGTCGTGGCGCCTTTCCCCAGGCGGTCAACCTTCCGCTACTGGACGATCAACAGCGGGAACAAATCGGTACCCGTTACAAGAATGCCGGCCAGGAGGAGGCGATTCGCCTCGGCCTCGAACTCGCGACGCCTGCGATACGAGCGCAGCGCCTGCAGCAATGGCTTGCGTTTCGCGAGCAAAATCCGGACGGCTTTATCTATTGTTTTCGCGGCGGTCTGCGTTCGCGTACGACGCAACAGTGGATGCGGGAGCAGGGCGCCGATTACCCGCTGATCGTCGGTGGTTATAAGGCGATGCGTCGTTTTCTGATCGATGAGCTGGAACAGTCGGCCGCACAGGTGGCATTGGTCTGTATCGGCGGCCTGACCGGGGTGGGAAAAACCCGGGTATTGCGCAAGCTAAAGCATCATGTCGATTTCGAGGGCTTGGCCAATCATCGGGGCTCGGCTTTCGGGCGCGATGCGCTGGATGCCCAGCCTGCGGTAATCGATTGGGAAAACGCGGTTTCGGTCGCGTTCTTGAAACATCGCGAGCGGTATCCGCAGCGTCCGGTGTTTGTCGAAGATGAAGGGCGTCGAATAGGGCGGGTCGGCATGCCCGATTATCTATTCAACGCGCTGCTAAGGGCGCCGCGCGCAATTTTGCAGCTCGATATCGAGGCCCGCATCGAGCTGATCAGCGAGGACTATATCCTGCAAGGCTGGCCGGCTTACCAGCAGGCTTATGGCGATGCGGCGGAAAAGGAATTCGGCGATTTCGTGCTCGATAATCTGGCGCGGATACAAAAGCGCCTGGGCGGCGAGCGGTATTGCAAGATACGGCGGTGTTTTGCCAGCGCGTTACAGGATTTGTTTCGTAGTGGCACGGCGGAGTCGTTCCATGACGGGATACGAACTTTGCTCGAAGAATATTACGATCCGATGTATCGTTACCAAATTGAAAGCAAACAGCCCGAAATAATCTTCGAAGGCCCGGAAGCGGAGCTGTTGGAGTGGGCGGGAAACTATAGCGCAGGTTGAACTAACCACTTATAACAGCGTCATATGGCAGCAAATAAATCGGAAAATAACGCATGAAAAAAACCATCCTGTTGGTGCTGCTGGGCTGCCTCGTGCTGTTGTTTTTCCAGTTTGATCTGGGACGATTCTGTTGAAAAACTCTCGATTATGACTCGGCCATGAGATAATCGAGTTCGGTATCCACTTCATTAGGAAGTCTCCCATGATGGGACAACTACCGGCGCAGCAGAACGCATTGTTTTACGAGTTTTGCCTGGAAAAGCACATTCCAGACGAGCATCTTCTCCGCCAGATAGATCAGTTTCTCGACTTTGATCAAACCCGTGTCCACCTTGACCCCTTTTATAGCCATACCGGCAGGCCGTCGATTGATCCTGAGCTCATGATTCGGATGTTATTGGTCGGCTATTGTTACGGCATCCGGTCAGAGCGACGGTTATGTGACGAGATCCGATACAACCTGGCCTACCGTTGGTTCTGTCGTTTGGGTTTGGAAGATAAAGTACCGGATCATTCAACATTTTCCAAGAGCCGGCATGGCCGCTTCCGGGATGCTGACCTGCTGAGACTGGTCTTTGATACGGTGGTGCAGCGCTGTAACGATGAAGGGCTCATCAAAGGCGAAGGCTTCGCCACCGATGCCAGCTATATCAAAGCCGATGCTTCCCGGCAGCGTATGGCCGATGGTCCGGTTGACTGGCAACCATCACCCACACAGTCACGGGCGGTAAGAGAATATCTGGATGCGCTAGACAACGATCCTTCAGCAACAAGAACACAGAAGAAAGTGTCTACCACCGATCCGATGGCACAGTGGGCGGGCGACAAAGGACCAGGCCAGTTTTATTACAGCACCAATTACCTGATCGATATTGAACACAATGTCATCATGGATGTCGAGCCTACACCGGCTTATCGAATCGCTGAGGTCAGTAGCACTCGAACCATGATTGACCGGGTCGAAGAGAAACTGGCAATCAAACCTGAACGACTCATAGCCGATACCTCTTATGGCTCTGCGGAGATGCTGGATTGGGTGGTGGAGCAAAAACAGATAGAGCCGCATATTCCGGTTTGGGATAAGTCTCACGGTAAACCGGGCATGTTTG
>DS021198.1:1519875-1533110 GCA_001735895.1 Olavius algarvensis Gamma 3 endosymbiont
CCGATCACCACACCGGCATATGAATTGTCCAGAAGCAGCGGGTTTTTACAAAAACAATCCGGGAACGGATACCGCAATCAAGCAACTCAGCCTGAACCGGCCGACTGCCAATTCGCGCGGCGTGCGTTTCGGTAACTTCGTTCAAGTCCGAGATGTCATAAACGAGGAAATGGAAGCAATTTGGAACGGCAGCAAAACCGCTTCTCAGGGACTCGACGACGCGGCGTCTCGCGGCGATAAGCTATTGCGTAAATTCGAACGCGCCAACAAGTAACTACTTCCTGTCCTGCGGCCGCTCCAGGCGGGCTTGCCGGAGCGGCCGTAATAGGCGCTGTAAGAGAACAATCGGATGCTAAAAAAGGTTCACTTCGAACCATCGGTTTTGCCTTATTTGCTGGTGGCCCCTCAAATACTGATTACCCTGGTGTTTTTTATCTGGCCGGCGGGGCATGCGCTATACCAGTCATTGTTGATCGAGGATGCTTTTGGTCTTAGCACCGAATTCGTCTGGTTGGAAAATTTTGGCGTTTTGGTCGAGGACGAACACTATCTCGGCGCGTTCCAGCGCACCGTGTTTTTTTCTGCGCTGGTTGCGATGCTTTCAATGGGGTTTTCACTGCTGCTGGCGGCAATGGCCGATCGCGTTGTCAAAGGCGCGATGGCTTACCGCACCTTGTTGATCTGGCCTTATGCCGTGGCGCCGGTCGTTGCGGGGGCTTTGTGGGTCTTCATGCTCGATCCGACTCTGGGCATATTGACCTACGGTCTGTCTGCCATGGGATATGAGTGGAACCACAAACTCAACGGCAATGAAGCCATGACCCTGGTGGTGATTGCCGCTGCCTGGAAACAGGTGGCCTACAATTTCCTGTTTTTCCTGGCCGCGATGCAATCGATACCGAAATCGCTGATCGAAGCGGCGGCAATCGACGGCGCCGGGCCGATTCGCCGGTTCTGGAGCATCATTTTTCCGCTGATTTCACCAACGACCTTCTTTTTGTTGGTAGTGAATATCGTTTACGCATTTTTCGAAACCTTTGGCATTATTCACGCCATCACCCAGGGCGGCCCGGCCAAGGCGACAGAGATTCTGGTATACAAGGTTTACAACGACGGATTTGTCGGCCTGGATCTCGGCGGTTCGGCGGCGCAATCGGTGATACTGATGGCAATAGTCATCGGCCTTACCGTGATCCAGTTTCGTTACGTCGAAAAAAAGGTCGAGTATTCATGATCGAGAATCGACCCTTGGTCACGCTGGGCTCCCACATCATGCTGGTGTTGGGGATCGCGATCATTGCGTTCCCTATCTGGATCACCTTTGTTGCCGCTTCCCACGATGCCCTGCGCATGACGCAAATCCCGCTGCCGCTGCTACCCGGCGATCAATTTTTCGAAAATTTGGTTCAGGCTATGAGCAGCGGCATCAGCGGCGGTGCGCACCAGGGGGTTGCAATGATGCTGTTTAACAGCCTGGTCATGGCCCTGATGATCGCGCTTGGCAAGATAGCGATTTCCCTGCTGTCGGCTTTTGCCATCGTTTATTTCCGTTTTCCCTTTCGCATGGGCTTTTTCTGGATGATATTCATCACGCTAATGCTGCCGGTAGAGGTCAGGATCATCCCGACTTTCGAAGTGGTGGCGAATCTCAACATGCTGAATAGCTACTGGGGTTTGAGCATCCCCTTGATTGCATCGGCCACCGCTACCTTCATGTTTCGGCAGACTTTTCTGACGATTCCCGACGAGCTACTGGAAGCGGCGCGCATCGACGGCGCGGGGCCGATGCGCTTCTTCGTCGACATCTTACTGCCGATGTCGCGTACCAATATAGCCGCGTTGTTCGTTATTCTTTTTATCTATGGCTGGAACCAGTATTTATGGCCGCTGCTGATTACTACCGATCAGAGTATGTTCACCATCGTTATGGCCATCAAGCAGATGCTGGAAGCGGCCGAGCAGGCGCCCGAGTGGAATATCATAATGATGACCACGCTGTTGGCGATGCTGCCGCCGGTCGTGGTCGTCATCTTCATGCAGAAACTATTCGTTAAGGGTCTCACCGAAACCGAAAAATAGAGGAAGCTCAATGGCGAAAGTCAGACTCAACAACGTAGCGAAAACCTACCCCAACGGTTTTAAAGCGATTCACGGGATCGATGTTGATATCGCGGATGGCGAGTTTATTGTTCTGGTAGGCCCCTCGGGTTGCGGTAAGTCGACCCTGATGCGCATGATTGCGGGGCTGGAGTCGGTCACCGAGGGCAGCATTAGTATCGGTGAGCGCGAAGTCAATAATCTCGAGCCGGCGGATCGGGACATCGCCATGGTGTTCCAGAATTACGCGCTATATCCGCATATGAACGTATTCGACAATATGGCCTATGGCTTGAAGATAAGACGGGTAGCAGCCACGGAGATACAAAACCGCGTCAACAAAGCCGCTGAAATCCTGGAACTGACGGCAGACCAGTTAACCCGCAAACCGCGCGAACTAAGCGGCGGCCAGCGCCAGCGCGTCGCCATGGGCCGGGCGATAGTGCGCGAGCCTAGTGTATTCCTGTTCGATGAACCCCTGTCGAATCTGGATGCTAAGTTACGGGTACAAATGCGGATCGAAATCAAGCTCCTGCAACAGCAATTGGGGACTACCAGCGTTTACGTAACCCACGATCAGGTCGAAGCCATGACCCTCGGGCATCGACTGGTCGTTTTAAACCAGGGCCGGGTAGAGCAACTGGGCACGCCGATTGAACTCTACGAGCGTCCGTCATCGTTATTTGTCGCCGGCTTTATTGGCTCTCCGGCGATGAACTTCGCGCCGGCCACCATCAATGCCGACGCTAGTTCGGTCGATCTGGACGGCGGGGTGGCATTTGAACTACCCGAAGGCGCTTTTAGCGACTATTGCAATCAGCAAGTCATTCTCGGTATACGTCCGGAAGATTTGGCGCTAGCCGGTGGCGAGGATAGCAGTCGAATGCTTGTTACCCGGTTGGTCGAGCATCTGGGGGCGGATACGCTGGTGCATGGTCATTTTGGGCAAAACCAGACCGATATGACGATTCGCTTGGCCGGGATTCAGGACTTTCAGATCGATCAAGCCTTAGCCCTGCATATCGAGCCCGACAAAATACACCTCTTCGATAGCCATACCGAACAGCGTCTCGGATAACATGCGGCGACGAATTCAAAATTTCTGTGCAACGCTGATTAGAGGACTGCTTTTGATGGGATTGGCGCTGCCGTGGGTCGCCGCCCAGGGATTCGATCTGCAGGGTCACCGCGGCGCCCGTGGACTCATGCCGGAAAATACCCTGCCGGCGTTTGCCAAAGCGCTCGCTATCGGCGTCAGCACGCTGGAACTCGATCTTGCGGTTACTCGTGATCGTCAAGTCGTGGTCATGCATAATCCGCGCTTCGAGCCTGAAATTACCCGTCAAGGCAATGGCGACTGGCTGCTGCAAAGCAGTCCCAGCATCCACTCGATGACCCTGCATCAGGTTAAAACCTACGATGTCGGACGCCTGAACCCCGGTCGCAAATATGCCGAACGATACCCCGATCAGCAAGCGATTGACGGCACCCGGGTGCCGACCCTGGGTGAAGTGTTCGAACTCGTCGATAAAGCGGATAACCGCTGGGTTCGATTTAACATCGAGGTCAAAATCGATCCCCGAAACCCGTTGCTTACCCATCCGCCTGAGGAGTTTGTAGCTGCCGTCATCGAGGTTATTCGATCCTATGGTATGACGCAGCGGGTTACGGTGCAGTCGTTCGACTGGCGCGCGCTGCAGGCGGTCCAGGAATTGGCCCCCGAGATAAAGACTTCCTATTTAACCGTTGACCAGGACTGGTTGAGTAACCTGCAGACCGGGAAGCCCGGAAAATCGCCCTGGCTGAACAATTACGACGTAGATGATTTCGATGGCAGCGCGGCGCGCGCGATCAAGGCGGCCGGAGGCAGTATCTGGTCTGCTTATCACAAGGAAGTCAACGCCAGGGCGATAAAGGCGGCGCAGCGTCTTGGTCTTGCGGTCACCGTCTGGACCGTAAACGATACTTCGCGCATGCGCGAATTGATTGAAATGGGGGTCGACGGCATTATCACCGATTACCCCGATCGCTTGCGCCGGGTGCTTAAAAATCTTGGCAAGCCGTTACCCCGGCGGACGCCGGTAATCGACTGAACCGGATGGCGGCCCGGTCCGACCGTTCCCGGATGAGAACCGATTTGCAAGCGCCCGGCTGCGTTTAATGGTCGGCAAAAACCGAATTGAATTGCTCGCTGGTTTTGACGAAGAGTTGTGCATTTGCTGAGCCACTTCAATCTCTGGCGCCGTAAGTACAGGTGCTGCGCACACCTCCGAGCAGGTTCTGAATCGTATTTTCGATATTGCCGCGATACGGCACATGAATTTCTCGACCCTCGGAAGAGCGATATTCCTTTAGCCCGCCGAAATGTTTCTCGTTGGCCGCCTTCGAACTCATGCCGTAAACGCTGACGAACTTGCGCTCTTCGATCTGATCTTCCCAGCCGGCATCGGTTTGTATCACTTCACCGGTCCGGTAATAACGGGTAATGATCTCGCCGCCGCCTTCGTCGTGGCCGGCCAGCATACCGCCGAGCATGACGAAATCGGCGCCCGCGGCAAACGCCTTGGCCAGATCGCCGGGGCAGGTGCAACCGCCATCGGCGATGATATGCCCGCCGAGCCCATGCGCCGCGTCGGAGCACTCGATCACCGCCGACAATTGCGGAAATCCGACACCGGTCTGGATCCGCGTGGTACAGACGCTGCCGGGGCCGATGCCGACCTTGACGATATCGGCGCCGCTTAACATCAATTCCTCGGTCATTTCACCGGTGACGACGTTGCCGGCGATTATCACGATCTGGGGATAAGCTTCACGCAATTGTTTTATGAATTCGGAGAAACGCTCGGAGTAACCGTTGGCGACATCGACACAGACGTACTTGAGCTGCCGGCCGGTTTTATCGTATACGCGGGTGAATTTCTCGAAATCCTGCTCGGTGATACCGGTCGAATAAGCGACGTTGGCCCGGCGCAGAGGCTGCTCCGCACTGAAAAAATCAATCAGTTGGTCGGCTTCGTAATTTTTAACCAGGCAAGTGAACAGCCCCATATTGGCGAGCGAGTCCGCCATCTCGAAGGTACCCACGCCGTCCATATTGGAAGCCATGATCGGTATGCCGCGGTAATGCTCGTCATTTTCCGACCGATAATTGCGAAAGGTGAATTCGCGTTCCAGTTCCACGTCCTTGCGGCTCCCCAGCGTACTGCGTTTGGGTCGTATCAAGACATCCTTGTAGTCGAGTTTGCTGTCGTCTTCGATTCTCATAAAAATGGCAGGTTATTGGCGGACAGCAGCGGACCTTAGCACGATTTCCAAGCCTGGAACAGGTCGCCCTGTCAAGCGGCAAACAGCCTGCCGTGCCGGGTCCGCAACTTGATTCGATCTGACTTCAAGCGTATTCTGATTTCGACTCGTTATTACGGGGGATACGACATGAAAAGGCATTTTTATGTAAGCGACGATCTGGATGATCTCGATCGAATCGAGGAAGAGCTCGAATCAACCGGTGTACATCGGCCGCAAATACACGTTTTTAGCCGCGACAACACCGCAGTAGAAACTCACGACCACCTGCACAATATCGAATCCGTTTTCAAGAAAGACGTGGTCCACGGTACTATCGTCGGTGCCTGGATAGGTATTGCTCTGGCCGCCCTGGTTATATTTGTAACCGCAATCAGCGATTGGCCGGAAACCTATACCTGGATGCCATTTATATTTCTTGCGATAGTTTTACTCGGGTTTGGCGCATGGTCTGGTGGCTTGTACGGAATCCAGGTTCCGCATCGTGATTTCAAACGATTCGAATCACAGTTACGGGATGGCAAGCACGTGTTTATCGTCGACGTGGATCCGCAGCAGGAAACCAGCCTGGAGCGGGTAGTTAGCCGCCATCCGCGCTTGAAGTTGGCGGGTACCGGCAAAGCAACCCCGCGCTGGATCGTGATGGGTCAGCATAATATTAAAAAGTTTACCTCGGAGACTTTTCCTTAGTCGATTGTATTAACCCGGCGACAATATATGTCGCCGGGTTAATATGATNTACTGGATCAGGGGCGATCCGTAATTTATTATTAACCCGGCGACATATATATCGCCGGGTTAATAGTCATGTCTGATAAAAATACCGATCGCCGGGTGTTATTAATCGATTTAGATGGCGTTATATATCAAGGCGGTGAATTGATCGATGGCGCTATCGAAGCGCTGGACTGGATCAGGCAACGCCGGATTCCCTATCTGTTTGTCACCAACACGACCTCACGCCCACGCGCGGCGCTGCTGGAAAAATTCCAGGCCCTGGGTTTTAGCGCACAACTCGATGAAATCATGACGCCTGTTGTTGCTGCGGCGCAGTGGCTCGAAGACCATCAAAAAAGCAGCGTGGCGCTGTTTGTGCCGCCGGCGACGCAACAGGACTTTCTAGAAGTCGACGCGGTGGCGCTCGACCGGGATCGCCCGGTCGATGCGGTAGTGGTGGGCGACCTCGGCGAAACCTGGGACTTCCAGTTGCTGAACCGTGCTTTTCAGTTTCTGATGCAGGATCCGCAGCCGCAGTTGATCGCGCTAGGAATGACTCGTTACTGGAGAGGCAAAAACGGCTTGCAACTCGACGTCGCGCCGTTCATCAAGGCGCTGGAGCATGCGGCATCCTGCGAAGCCGTGGTTGTCGGCAAGCCGGCCTGCGCATTTTTCGAGGCGTCGCTCGCGCGTTTGCAAGCCGGCGCCGAGCAGGCCTTGATGATCGGCGACGATATTGTCGGCGATGTCGATGCCGCGCAGCGCTGCGGTATACGGGGTATTCTGGTCAAGACGGGTAAGTTCCGTGTTAGCGATCTGGATGGAGCGATTAAACCGTTCGCGCTGCTCGATTCGATCGCCGCATTGCCTGGCTGGTGGGAATCGACCCAGGACCGGCGGCAATAAAACCGCGCAGCGCGCTACGGCATGCAGCAAGACTCAGCGCGTGCGCGGGCAGACGCCGTCAGCGCCGAAAAAGAACTCGATTTCAGCTCTGGCGGTATCGACTCCGTCCGAGCCGTGGACGGCGTTTTCATCGACGGTTTGTGCGAAATCGGCGCGGATGGTTCCAGGGGCCGCGTCGGCGGGGTTGGTTGCCCCCATGACTTCGCGGTTCTTGGCGATGGCGTCTTCACCCTCGAGTACCTGCACCATGACCGGGCCGGAGGTCATGAATTCGACCAGATCGCCGTAAAACGGGCGCTCTTTGTGTACGGCGTAAAACTCGCCGGCCTTTGCCGCCGACAGGTGCTCCATGCGCGCGGCGACGAGGCGCAAACCGGCTTTTTCAAAGCGGTTGTAAATCTCGCCGATAACGTTTTTGGCAACAGCGTCGGGTTTGATTATCGAAAGCGTGCGTTCGACGGCCATTTTGGGATCTCCAGGGATGAAAAATGCTGCGAATGATACTCCTTGGGGTACACTTATGCGACCTCTTTTCAGGCTCGGATAATGAAAACGGACCAACATAAGCGCAAGTATTTGAAAGACTATCGTCCCCCCGATTTTGACATCTTGAAAACCGAGCTCAGGTTTGAGCTCGATGCATCCTGTACCCGGGTAAAAAGTCGTTTGCAACTGCAGCGCAGGAGCGCCAGTCCCGCCGCGGAGCTGGTGCTTGACGGCATCGAATTGAAATTGCTCGAGTTACGGCTCGACGGCGAGCTACTGCAGGCCGGCGATTTTGAGCTGACGGCTGAGAACCTGATCCTGAAGTCGGTGCCCGATCGCTTCGAAATTTATTGCGAGGTCGAGGTCGATGCCGCGGCCAATACCCGTCTCGAAGGTCTGTATCTATCCAACGGCAACTTTTGCACCCAATGCGAAGCCGAGGGTTTTCGCTATATTACCTACTATCTCGATCGTCCCGACGTGATGTCGGTATTTTCCACCGAAATTCACGCCGACCGGGAACAATACCCGGTGCTGTTGTCCAACGGCAATCCGGTGGACCGCGGCGTAAATGGCGCCTCGCATTGGATCAGTTGGCAGGATCCCTATCCCAAGCCGGCTTACTTATTCGCGCTGGTGGCGGGCGATTTGGCCTGTATCGAGGATCGCTTCGTGACCAGTTCGGGCCGGGATGTGAAACTGCAGATTTTCACGGAACACCACAATCGGGAAAAATGCGACCACGCCCTGCAATCGCTGCAACGAGCGATGCGCTGGGACGAGCAGGTTTACGGACTCGAATACGATCTCGATCTGTACATGATTGTTGCCGTCGACGACTTCAATATGGGCGCGATGGAAAACAAGGGCCTGAACGTATTCAATACCAAGTATGTGCTGGCCAACGCGCATACCGCCACTGACGACGACTACCTGGCCATCGAGGGCGTAATCGCGCATGAGTATTTCCATAACTGGACCGGCAATCGGGTTACCTGTCGCGACTGGTTCCAGTTGAGCCTGAAGGAAGGGCTGACGGTTTTTCGCGATCAAGAGTTTAGCGCCGACATGTTTTCGCGCGCGATTCAGCGCATCGGCGATGTGCGGGTGTTACGCAATCACCAGTTCAGCGAGGATGCCGGACCGATGGCCCACCCGGTCAGACCGGCTTCCTACCAGGAGATCAACAACTTTTATACCGCGACGGTTTACAACAAAGGGGCCGAAGTAGTCCGCATGATGCATTGTTTGCTGGGCCCGGAAAATTTTCGCAAGGGTATGGATTTGTACTTTGAACGCCATGACGGGCAAGCGGTAACCACCGACGACTTCAGGCATGCGATGCAGGATGCTTCAGGGATCAGCCTGGCACGGTTCCAGCGCTGGTACGAACAGTCGGGAACGCCGCGCATCGATATCAGACGCGAGTACAACGCCGAAACCGGACTGCTGTCGCTCAGCATTAATCAGCATGCCGGCACGACTCGCGGTGAATTGAATCGGCCTTTCCATATGCCGATGCGGCTGGCGTTGTTCGATCAGAATGGCCAGGCCTTGGCATTGGATGACGACGGTAACCTGGAGCAGGTGGTCGATATCGACGGGCATGAAACCCGATTGCAGTTCCCGCGCATGCCGGCGCGCGTAATGATCTCGGCATTTCGTGGTTTTTCGGCGCCCGTGATTCTGACGACCGATCTGGACAATGACGAACTGGCGCGGTTGATGGTGTGCGACAGCGATGCATTTAACCGCTGGGAAGCCTGTCAACAATTGGCCAGCCGCGTCATGCTGGCGATGTTGGATCAGGGTGGCGAGACCTGGGCAGCGCTGCAGCAGCCATTGCTGGGCGCCTTTCATGATTTACTGTCGAATAAGCAACCCGATCGCGCGCTGGTGGCCGAAATGATGGTGTTGCCCGGAGAGAAATATCTGGCCGAAATGCTCGAGCAGACGGATGTGCATGCGGTACGCGGGGTGCGTGAAAATCTCAAACTCGCGCTCGCAGAACGAGTGGAAAAGTTGCTGCTAGAGCATTACAGGGAGAATCTGAATTCGGGCGAATATCAATCGAACCCGGATGCGATTGCGCGTCGCCGCCTGAAAAACATCTGCCTGTCTTATCTAATGCAACTGGAAAAACCGGAATACTTCGACTTTTGCGGTACCCAGTTTGAGCAGGCGGATAACATGACCGATCAAATCGCCTGTCTACAATCGATCGTGCACTTTCGAAACGAATTACGCGAGCGCATCGTGGCAGGGTTTTATCAGCAATGGCAGGATACCGCGTTGGTAGTGGATAAGTGGTTTAGCGCTCTGGGTTCGAGCAGGTCTGACAACGCGTTGGCTGATATCGCGGCCTTATTCGACCATCCTGCATACAGCCTGCAGAATCCAAATCGGGCACGCTCCCTGTTGGGTGCCCTGATGGCAAATTCATGCGCATTTCATCAAGCGGACGGAGCCGGGTATGTATTTGCCGCAAACAAGATTCTGGAGCTGGATGCGATAAATCCGCAAGTGGCCGCGCGCCTTGCCAATCCTTTCGTGCATTGGCGCAAACTGGTGCCGGAACTGGGGTTGCAGATGAAAGCGCAGCTGCAATGCATGCTCGCCAGCGGCGCTATGTCCAATGATTTGAACGAGTTGCTGACCACCAGTCTCGAGGATTAGCACACAGCGATGCCCGGCAAAATCCAGTTGGTCCTGCCCGGATTATTCGATCTGCCATTATCCGAGCTCAAGCCGGAAACGTTGGTTGACGGACTGCCCGCCCTGAACCGCATCTTGCGCTTGGCAACCCCCCGGCCCAATCAAGCCTTCAGCATAGATGCCATCCTGCGCCAGGTGCTTGCAATGGAGACGCCGCCGGCGCAGTCCGCCAGCCTGCCGCTGGCGCAGTCTTTCGCGCCATCCGCGCAACATCAGCCCCGGCGATTACTGTTGTTTCAGGCGGTACATCTGCGCCCGGACTTACACAGTGCGATCATCGTTCCAATCCAGAATAATCAAGAAAACCTTCATGATGTTGGCATTATAATCAATGACTTAAGAGAGTTATTTGATGTTGATTGTGATATAATAGATATCGGTGCGGGGGTATTTCTAATCGCCTTGAAAGAATTCGACGCGCCGTATCATTATCCGCATATATTGTCGGTGCTGGGCAAGGCCGCCAATCCCTATGTCGAGCAATCGCGCCAGTCCCTGGGCTGGTACAAACTGCTCAATGAAATGCAAATGTTTCTGCATCAACACCAAGTCAACCAGAATCGCGAGCAGCGCGGATTGCTGCCGGCCAACAGCCTGTGGTTCTGGGGCGGAGGCAACCGGCCAGATAAATTCGACCAAGGAATCGTCTGGTATTGTGACGATCCAGTGCTGAATCGGTTCGCAGCAAACCTGGGTTTGCGCATCGCCCGGCTCGACGATCTGACTAAGCTCGTTAGTACCACCGAGGCGGCGGTAATCGATTTGCGCCTGCTCGAACAATTGAAAACCGGGGCGGCGAAGAAACTCGCACCACTCTTACTCGATATCGAAAACAGGCTATTGCAACCGCTGCTGAGAGCGATCGAGCGCGATCGCGCAAACCTGTGCCTGCGAGCCGGGTTCGAATCCGATCTCGAACTGGGAGCGGGCGCAATGCTCAAATTCTGGCGGCGGCCGCGAGACCTCGCATCCTGGGCCGGATAGGAAAGGGTATCCTGAGTCAGGATATTCTTTACCGCGATACTATGCGAAAATATTAAAAATCATTCGAGTCATTCACATGCCGGCCAAAATCAACCTACCCAGCTTTGCTACTACCGAAGACGTCGTCAAGGAGTTGAAACCGGGTTACCCGGTTTATTGCCTGCGTCTGGCGGAATTAAAGCGGCAGGCGCGTTATTTTCTGGACAATTTTCCGGGGCGGGTGATGTATGCTGTTAAATGTAACCCTCATCTGGCTGTTTTAAACGCCTTGTACGAGGCCGGCATTCGTCATTTCGATACCGCATCGCTGGCGGAGGTTGCCTTGGTGCGCGAGCATTTGCCGCAGGCGGACTGTTACTTCATGCATCCGGTCAAACCGCGCGCCGCAATCATGACCGCGCATCAAGTATACGGCGTCGATCACTATGTAATCGATCATGAAAAAGAACTCGACAAGATCGTCGATGTTACCGGTGGCGGAGACGGCAAGGTAGTGCTGGTGCGGATCGTGACCCCCGTGCATGAAGCCCAATACCAGTTGTCGGATAAGTTCGGAATCAGCGCGGAAGACGCGCCCGCTTTGTTGAACAAGGTTCACGCGGCGCATTTTCAGACCGGCGTCGCGTTTCATGTGGGGTCGCAATGCCGCAACCCGCAGGCGTTTGTCGATGGCATCAACACTGCGCTCGATGTCATCGAAGCGGCTGGGGTGCCGGTGCACTACCTCGATGTCGGCGGTGGCTTTCCCGCCCTCTACCAGGACGATAGTCCGCCCGAACTCGAAGCCTACTTCGAGGCCATATACGCGGCTTTCGACCAGTCACGCCTGCGCCGCGATTGTGTCTTGATGTGTGAACCGGGGCGCGGGCTGGTTGCCAGCGGCTGTACTTTGCTGGTCCAGGTGCAACTGCGCAAAGACGATAAGCTTTATATCAACGATGGCGTCTACCAAAGTCTGTCCGAAACCCTGACGGGCAAGATGAAATTGCCGGCCAGGCTGATCAACCCCAAGCGCGAAATTACCGCCGAGTATCAGGATTTCACGATTCTGGGGCCGACCTGCGACAATCTCGACATTCTACCGTCCCCCTTCCATCTTCCGGCCGACGCCGATGAAGGCGACTGGATCGAAATCGGGCAAACCGGGGCCTATAGCAATTCGGCGGCCACTCGTTTCAACGGTTTTTTCCCTAAAACCTTCGTCGCGGTGGATGCGCCGCCGCTGCTGCCGCGGTAGCTCCCGAAGTTTTGAATCCGGAAGCACCTAACAGGAGTGAGGAGCTGAGTTCGCAGGCGCCGGATTCCAGGATACTTAAATTCCCGCTCAGCGTATTCACGCTCGCCGGCGGTATCGCGCTGATGTCGATCGCAGTTGTTTTGCATGGACTGGGTTTCGGATTCGAAAATCTGACCTTTGTCAGCTTGCTGGGGCCGTTTCTCGTCGGCAGCGCGATCGCGTTTTTAGGTTACCGCCTGCTGCGCAGCAACCTGGCAAGTCAGCGCCGGCAACTGGAAACGGAACTCTCTCGGCGCAGCGCAGAGCTAAAGACCACCGAAGCTCGGTTTTACGAGTATGCGCTGGCCTCGAAGGAGTGGTTCTGGGAAACCGATAAAGACAACATATTTGTATTTCTGTCGTCGCATCTGTATGACCTGGGCGGCCCGCAGCCGGCCAGCATCATGGGCTTGCGCCGCGAAGATTTCAGGCTTCCGCCGCGCGACGATGCCGAACGGGCGCAGTGGGACTACTACCAGGAGTGCCTGCGGCAGCGGCTGCCGTTTGAGAATTTTCGTTACCGGGCGCGTATCGTGGACACCAACGAGGCGATCTGTCAAACCAGCGGCAAACCTTTCTTCGACGAAAAGGGTGAATTCATGGGATATCGGGGCACCGCCAGAATTGTTACCGAGGAAATGGACAACCCCTACCGCATGACGCAGGCCCACCAGCTGATTTATAGCGCGACCGCGATGTTCGATAGTGGTCTAGTGCTTTTCGATACCGACGATCGGATGGTCATGGT
>DS021198.1:1533160-1540234 GCA_001735895.1 Olavius algarvensis Gamma 3 endosymbiont
GGGAGAGTACGAGATCGAATACCGGATAGTCAGAAAGAATGGAGAGCTGCGGCATGTGATCGAGCGTGTGCGCCCCAGCCGATATAAAAACGACCGACCCGTCGAGTTGGTATGCACCTTACAGGACGTTACCGAGCGTATCGTAGACCAGTCGAACAAGCACCAAAGCGATCTCGTACTCGAAGCCGCGATTGAAAATGTGCCCGGCGGCTTTCTGCTGGTTAGCGAAGACGGTTATATCGAAAGGTTTAACCGTAAGTTTTTCGATCTTTACCCGAAGCAGCAGTTTTTTATTAACGAGGGCGTGCCGCTTTCCAGGTTTCTGCAGTTCGGGATCGATATGGATGTTTATCTGGAGGCAAAGGACAATCCGGAAGAATGGTTGCAGCTGCGCCTGGAACGTCTCGATGCGGGGAATATCGAATTTATCGACCGCCTGGCCGACGGGCGCTCGATTCAGGTCGCGTTGCGCCGCTTGCCGAACGGCTCTCAGGTCGGTATGCATGTCGACGTTACCGAGTTGCAACAGGCGCGCGATGCCGCGGAAAAGGCGAACGAGGCCAAGTCCGAATTTCTGGCTTCGATGAGTCACGAATTGCGCACCCCGATGCATGGCATCCTGAGTTTTACCGAACTCGGACTCAAGCGTCTGGACACGCTGAGCCAGGAAAAGCTGCAACAATATCTAGAAAATATCCAGCTCAGCGGCACCCGGTTACTTTATCTATTGAACGATTTGCTCGATCTTTCGAAACTTGAAGCGGGCAAGATGTCGCTGGATATGCGGTCGGTAAAAATATCGGACCTGGTCAAGACTTGTATCGCGGAGCAGGATCTGCGCCTGCGCGAAAAGGGCCTGCGCTGCGAACTCGACGTAGTATCCACGGAAAGCAGCTGCAGTTGCGATCGTAATCGCATCCTTCAGGTTATTACCAATATTGTCGCCAACGCGATCAAGTTCAGCCCCGAGGGAGGTGAAATCCGGATTCGGCTGGAGTGTCGCGATGCCAAGGTTCGGATGCGGGTATCCGATCAGGGGACAGGCATACCGGAGACGGAGCTGGACGACGTCTTTGACAAGTTTTATCAAAGTCTGGGGACCCGTAACCAGACCGGCGGCACCGGTCTCGGCTTGGCAATTTGTCGCGAGATCGTCGATCTGCATCGGGGGCGAATCTGGGCTGAAAACAATCCCGAGCGGGGCGCCAGTATTCTGTTTGAGATTCCGCTGCGTCTGTCGACGCCGCGCCTAGTATAAGCCCGGCGACAATATATTTTGTCGACAGGTTAACCGCATTTAGTTCTCTTCAAGCGCTTGTTCTAGTGCCTCGAGCCCGGCCTCGTCGAGTTCGGGTACCGTGATTTGGTCTTTTTTATTCTTGCTGAGGTCGGATATGGTGGCTTCGGCGGTAACGCAGATTTGATGCAGTGCGCGTGTTTGCTCGACCAGTTTGGCGGCATTTTCGAGCATCGATTTGCGGTTCTCGAGGTCGGCTTCGAGTTTCGATTTTTCCTTGCGCATCGACTGCAGACGGGTTTCGGCCTGAGCGCGCAGTTTGGCTTCATCCATTTTTTGCTTCTTTAGCGTTTTTAACTTACGCACCACATTTTCAGGTGTGTCGGCGATCGCTTTCGATATCGCCTTGAGTTTACTTTGCTTGTCGGCAACTTCGGCTTTGGCTTTTTTTAAAGCTTCCGCATTGTCGGCCTTACCCTTGGACAATTGATGTTCCGCTTGCTCGCGAGCCTTGACTGCCGCGGCAACGTCATCCTCGGCTTCGGCGCGGGCTTTTTCCGCGTTAGCGGCACGGGTCTTGTATTCGTTGACTTGCTGTTCAGCCTGGCTGCTGGTTTCCTGAATTTTGAGATCGGCGTCTCGGGCGCGTTGAATGGCCTGATTCAGCGCGACCTTAAGTTCTTCGGTCGTGCATTCGGCATCCAGTCCGAGCGCATCGGTTGCGGCGCCCATCAGGATTTGTTTGCTGATTGCGAGATCCTTCCAGACCTGCAATTGAACATCAACATCTTGTGACACTTGTTACCTCAAAGTCGAAAAATTGGCGGCACATTTTAGCCTAACAGCGAACGGAAAAATAGAGCGGGGCGGGTGATATTATCGAATTAGATCGGGTAGAATGCGCGTTTTTTCAAATACGAGTAATTACCGTGGAGACAAATCACATTTCGCAGCAAATCGAAGACCTTAAAGCGCGTATCGATTTGCTACGGGGGTATCTTTGACTACGCCTCGAAACGCGACAAACTCGAAGAGGTTTTACTCGAACTGGAAAATCCCGATGTCTGGAATCAACCTGAGCGCGCGCAATCCCTGGGAAAGGAAAAAGCCGCTCTGGAAGCCGTAGTCGAGGGTTTGGATCGGGGGTCACGGGCTTTGCAGGAGGCGGCCGAGTTACTCGAACTGGCGGTCGTCGAAGAAGATGAAGCCACTGTGGCCGAAGTCGTGACGGATCTCGATCGAGTTGAAGCATCCATCGCCGAACTCGAGTTTCGGCGCATGTTTAGCGGCGAAATGGATATAAACAATGCCTTCCTCGAGATTCAGTCGGGCGCCGGTGGCACCGAGGCGCAGGATTGGGCGGAAATGCTGTTGCGTATGTATCTGCGTTGGGGCGAAGCCAAGGGGTTCAAAACCGAGTTGATCGAGGTTTCCGACGGCGATGTGGCCGGGATAAAAAGTGCCACGATTCGTTTCGAGGGTCCTTATGCCTTTGGTTGGCTGCGCACTGAAACAGGGGTTCACCGGCTGGTGCGCAAGTCGCCCTTCGACTCGGGCAACCGCCGCCACACATCGTTTGCCTCGGCTTTTGTTTCGCCCGAAATCGATGACGACATCGATATCGATATCGATCCCTCCGATTTGCGTATCGACGTGTACCGGGCGAGTGGCGCCGGCGGGCAGCATGTCAACCGCACCGAATCGGCGGTACGCATTACGCATTTACCCACCAACGTCGTGGTACAGTGCCAGAACGATCGTTCACAGCACAAAAACAAGGCGACTGCGATGAAACAGCTCAAAGCCAAGCTCTACGAACTCGAGGTCCAGGTACGTAATGCCAAGGCGCAGAGCATCGAAGATTTGAAATCCGATATCGGTTGGGGCAGCCAGATCCGCTCCTACGTGCTCGATCAGTCTCGCATCAAAGACTTGCGTACCGGAATCGAAACCGGTAATACCCAGGCGGTACTGGATGGCGCCCTCGATCCGTTTATCGAAGCCAGTCTGAAGAGTGGCGCTTAACGAATCTCTGCGTCGGGCAGAGTAATAAAGAAAAGCGTAAAATCACAGCTACGTTTTTTGTGCTCTGCTAAGTCGGGATGACTGTTGCAGGGTTTCATTAATATTTAATTTGGTACAGGAAATATCATGAATCGGGACAGCGACGCCGAACAAGACATCGACGATCCGCAGCAGGACGAAAATCGTTATATCGCGCAACGCCGTGACAAGTTGGCGCAGTTGCGGGCCGCGGGTCAGGCATATCCGAACCAATTCGAGCGCGAGCATCTCGCCGCGGATTTGGCCGCGGAATTCGCCGAGCTAACGCGTGAGGAACTCGAATCCAAATCCATCGAAGTCAGCCTTGCCGGACGCATGATGTTCAAGCGCGTTATGGGCAAGGCCAGCTTTGCGCAATTGCGCGATATGAGCGGCACGATGCAAATTTTCGTGCAGCGTGACGCCATCGGTGAAGCTGCCTACGAAGCGTTCAAACATAGCGACATCGGAGATATTTACGGGGTAGGCGGCGTATTGTTCCAGACCAAAACCGGAGAGTTGACGATCAAGGTCAAAAGCATCGAACTATTGACCAAATCGCTGCGCCCGCTACCGGAAAAATATCGCGGTCTCACCGATCAGGAACTCAAGTATCGCCGACGATATGTGGATTTGATTATGAATGACGATTCGCGCCGCGTGTTCGCGATTCGCAGTCAGTCGATCAACTTTATCCGGCAATACATGATCGACGCCGGCTTTGTCGAAGTTGAAACGCCGATGATGCAGGTTATTCCCGGTGGCGCGGTGGCGCGGCCGTTTATTACCCACCACAACGCGCTCGACATTGAATTGTATCTGCGCGTCGCGCCCGAGCTTTACCTGAAACGACTGGTTGTCGGCGGCATCGAGCAAGTCTTCGAAATTAATCGTAATTTCCGCAATGAAGGCCTATCGACCCGGCACAATCCCGAGTTTACGATGCTCGAGTTTTACCAGGCTTACGCTGATTACGAAGATTTCATCAATTTGACCGAAGACATGGTGCGTCAGCTGGTGCACAAGGTTTTGGGTAGCGGCAAGATTAGCTACCAGGGTCGGGAATTCGATGTCGAGCAGCCGTTCGCGCGTCTGAGCGTGGCCGAAGCGATTATCCGCTACAACCCGGAACTCGATTCCGCCCAGCTCGAAGATCTCGATTACTGCCGCAAGGCGGCACAGGATCTGGGAATCAAACCCGAGCCCGGCTGGGGTGCGGGTAAACTGCAAATCGAAATCTTCGAAAAAACCGTCGAAGAACAGCTGCAGCAGCCGACCTTTATTACGGCTTATCCGACCGAGGTTTCGCCGCTGTCGCGCGCCAATGACGACAATCCCTTTATCACCGATCGTTTCGAGTTTTTTATCGGTGGTCGAGAGCTCGCCAATGGTTTTTCCGAACTCAATGACCCCGAGGATCAGGCCGCCAGATTCCGGCGCCAGGTCGAGGAAAAGGAGGCGGGTGACGAGGAGGCGATGCATTACGATGCCGATTATATTCGTGCGCTGGAATACGGCATGCCGCCGGCCGCGGGCGAAGGCATCGGCATCGATCGCCTGATAATGCTGCTTACCGACTCTCCCAGTATTCGAGACGTTATTTTATTCCCGCACATGCGTCCGGAAACAGATTAACCAGGACCTTGGCAGGACCTTGGGGACAGACCACTATTTTCCGCGGAAAATAGTGGTCTGTCCCCGATTTTCCGTCTGTCCCCGATTTTTCCTTCGTTTATCCTGACGGGCTGCTAAAATCATGGGACGCCCGCCACCTTTCGATTCGAATGGATATTCTCCCTGCCCAAGCTGGGTTTCACGCTTATGCCGTCATGGCATTGGTAGTGCTGGCATTGATTCTGTTTGCCAGCGAGCGCGTGCCATTGGCTACCTCGAGCCTGCTAATCCTGGTATTGCTGACCTTGCTGTTCGAGATTTTCCCGTTTGACAGTAGTCACGGGCAGGTGCGAGCCAGCGATCTGTTTCTGGGATTTGGCCATCAGGCGCTGGTCGCCGTCTGCGCATTGATGATCGCCGGACAGGCGCTGATTCGCACCGGCGCGTTGGAGCCGATTGGTCGCCAACTGGCGCGCTGGTGGTCGCATAGTCCACTGTTGACTTTTTTCATCACCCTGGTGATTGCCGCGATGTTGAGCGCCTTCATCAACAATACGCCGGTTGTAATACTGCTATTGCCGATACTGATCAGCGTATCGCTGAAAACGACGACGCCCGCGTCCGACTTGCTAATGCCAATGGGACTGGCCACGTCGATCGGCGGAATGGCGACCACAATCGGTACTTCGACCAATCTGCTGGTGGTCGCGGTCGCCGCCGATCTCGGCCTGCGCGGGTTCGGTATGTTCGATTTTGCCTTTCCGGCGATCTTGGCCGGCAGCGTCGGTGTGCTCTATTTATGGCTACTGGCGCCGCGCATACTGCCGTTGCGCGAAGCGCGCCTGCCGACGACCTCCCCGCGCCTTTTTACCGCGCAACTGCGCATCCATGACGACAGCGTGATCAACCAGAAACATCTGTCGGAGGCAAACGCCCTGTGCGGCGGTAACCTGGAGGTCGTGCATATACTGCGCGGTGAAAATGATAATCGTCTGGTGGCGATTCCGGATATGGTGCTGCGCAGCGGCGATCGCATTATCGTCAAAAGTACCCCGGATCGACTCAAGGAACTGGAAACCGTGCTTGGCGCCAGTCTGTTTTCGGGTGACGAACGGGTCGATGACGAACACCCGTTGCGTGACACTACACAGCAGATCGCTGAAGTCGTAGTGGTGCCGGGATCGACGCTCGACGGCCGCACGCTGGCCAACATCCGATTTCGCGAACGTTACCAGCTAATGGTTCTGGCGCTGTTTAGATCCAATAAATGGGCCAGCAAGCAGGGTAGCGAACATACCGAGGAAACGCGCCTGCATTCGGGCGACGTATTGCTGGTGCAGGGTTCGGTCAGCAATATCAAACGCCTCAAATCGAGTCGCAACCTGCTGGTGCTCGATGCCAAGTCGGCCCTGCCGATTTCGTCACGCGCGCCGCTGGCGATGATTATCATGTTATGGATCATCCTGACGGCCGCCTTCGGCCTGCTGCCGATCGCGGTTAGCGCTCTGTGCGGCGTCATGCTGATGCTGCTAACCGGCTGCATCAAATGGTTCGATGCGACCCGTGCGCTCAGCACATCGGTGATTCTGCTGATTGTAACAAGCCTCGCGATGGGCACGGCCATGGTCGAAACCGGCGGCGCCGATATCATTGCGAGCGCCTATGTCGCGTTGACCGCGGGCGCCTCCCCGACCCTGATTCTGAGCGGGTTACTGGCGATGATGGCGGTACTGACCAACGTGGTCTCCAACAATGCCGCCGCGGTGATCGGCACGCCGATCGCAATCGGGATTGCACACCAGTTAGGCCAGCCGGCGGAGCCTTTCGTGTTGGCGGTCATTTTTGGCGCCAATATGAGTTTTGCAACCCCGATGGCCTACCAGACCAACTTGTTGGTGATGAACGCCGGCAATTACAGTTTCGCCGATTTTGTACGCGTGGGCTTGCCGCTGGTGGTGATCCTGTGGGCGCTGTTGAGTTTTCTATTGCCCTGGTTGTACGGTATTTATTAACCCTATGGCGGGCGTGGCCCGGCTCCGGTAAACTCATGCTTTTTCCGCCGTAGATCATAATGAAAGCGCAACTATTGATAATGCTCGACATGCAGGATGCGATGAATGCGCGCGTCAATCCCGACTGGCGCCGGGCGGGCAACGCCTGGTATCGCGCGATCTGGACCG
>DS021198.1:1540284-1542398 GCA_001735895.1 Olavius algarvensis Gamma 3 endosymbiont
TTGCCGCGCGTATTCTGGCCGAGTTGTCGGATCCACGCCAGGAAGGGGATTTCCGCAGCGCGATCGAAGCCATGGCGCAAACCACCATCGCCAACAAAGCGATGCATTTTTCGGACTTCGCCAACGTCATGGCGCTGATCGAAATGGATTTCGACCGGCTGTATCGCACCTATGTCGGTAAAAACGTGCTCAACTTCTTTCGCCAGGATCACGGCTATAAGGACGGAAGCTACATCAAGATTTGGGATGGCCGCGAAGACAACGAACACCTGTCCGAATTGCTGTCCGGGCTCGATAGCAGCAAGCCGGCCTTCCGCGATGACGTCTACCACGGCTTGCAATCAAGGTATCCAGATTGATATGTATCAAGCCGCCGTATCGGCGAGGCGGCATAATGAGCCTTCCCAACTGTTGCTTCCGTGGGTTGTGCAAATATGCGTGCGATCGTAACCCGGCATTATAAGACTCGCTATAACGAAGGCGGCCGCGTCATGGGTTGGTTCGATTCACCGCGCGGGCACGACTGGAAATCCGATATCGATTTCGTCGATGCGCGCCTGCGCGAACGGGAAATCCGGTTTGATAGCGTTTGTTCCAGCGATCTCGAGCGTTCGCGGCAAACCGCGCTGATTCATGCCAGGAATCTGGGCATTGCCGAGATTGATGAAACGCCGGATTTGAAGGAAATCAACTACGGCAAGCTGGAAAGAACGAAGAAGATGTGGGTTAGTCGGTTTTTTCCGCAGCACAAAAAAAATCCCGACCTGATTTATCCGAGCGGTGAAAGTTTTCGGCAAATGCAAAGACGCAGCGTGAGTTATCTGTCAAGCCTGGCGCAAACGCATGCCGACAAGACCATTCTGATCGTGATGCACGCCGGCGTGATCCGGGGCCTGGTCAGCCATTTTCTCGGTCTGGATTATGCCGCCCAGCTGGAGCATAAAATCTCTTTCCGTTACATCGGGGATTTCCGGTTCAATGGCGGTCGCTGCAAGCACTACGACGAACTGGGCGAAGCCTCCGGGTTTATCGACAGCGGGGTGATCGATATCCCTTACTCTTGCCAGTCGGACTGATCCGGGTCGACCGGTGCGCCAAACACTTTTTCCGGCGTGCTATCGAAACTCTCCGCCAGCGTGGCGATGGTGAAGCGCATAATTTCGGCAAAGGTCTTGTCGCGGCTTTCATTCAAGGTAATATGTATATTTGCGCGGTCGGCTTCCGACAGCAGGTATGATTGCAGATGCCAGATTTCATCGAAGTGTTCCAGGTAATGCTCCGCGCCCCGGTCCGGGACATTGGTGTTGCGCTTCTTGATCCGCTGCAGTAGCTGCTTGCGTTTCAACAGGCCGAGCATGATGGGAATGACTACCGCGCCGCTATTGACCTGAAGCTTTTCGACGAACCCGGGATGAATATGTACCCCCTCGAGCACCAGCGAAACGCTTTCCCGCAAGGCGCGGGCGATGACGGCCTCGGTCGCCAGTGAAAGCAGCTCGGCCTGGCTGCGATATCCCTGCACCACCAGCGATTCGGGGACTTTGGCACCGACATCCGGCAGCTCCGGCAATCCTTGCCAGGCGGTAAACGACGATTCGTGCAAAACCGGCACCAGCTGGGCAGGCATCATGGTGCGCATGACTTCGCGTAACATGTCGGTCGATTGGGTGCGCACGATTTCCAGCTGGTTGGCCAGAATATTGGCAATGGTGCTCTTGCCGCAGCCGGCTGTGCCGCCGAGCAGAAAGATGACGGCCCGGCCGCTGTTGACGAAGTCTTGCCATACCAGCCAGCGATGGGCTACCGCCGGTCCCAGGCTACTCGACTGGCGCAAATAGCGATATACCAGCATCGCCAGATGCGACGACTTGATCGACTTGACGTTACGGTTGCTCAAGTGCTCCTGCAAGATTTGCAGGATGGCATCGGATTCGCGCGATTTGAGGCCGATGGTTTCGAGGCTATGGCGGAATTCCTGTCTCGAAAACGGCGTTTCCCTTCCGTCGGAATGCTTCACCTGGATCGTCAGCGGCAGATTGCGGTTTTGATAGCGGCGAGAAATATTTTCGTTGTCGAGCGACGTAGCCGCTCGAGTACGATGAGGCTCAGCTTTC
>DS021198.1:1542448-1555983 GCA_001735895.1 Olavius algarvensis Gamma 3 endosymbiont
GCTGCCGCAACCCGGTACACTCAACCCCAGGTCGGACCATTTGGTGGCCTCGCCGCCGCGACCGAAAATCTTTCCCAGCTGATTGAAACTGAACGTATTGGCCGGGTTATCCTTATGAATGAACACCGCCAGCGCATCGAAGCCAACCACGTTCTCGATCGGATTCTGGCCGGTTTCCTTGGCTTTTTTGAGCTCTTTCTTTTTCATTTGGCGACTGGCGTTGGCGATGTCGACGGTGCCGTTGATCATGGCCGCGATGCCGGTGCCGGAGCCGCCGCCGGATACGGCGATCGCGACTTCGGGTTTGACCGACTGATATTCTTCGGCCCAGGCCTGGGCCACGTTGACCAGGGTGTCGGAACCCTTGTTCTGGATTAGGGTGTTCGCCGCCAGACCCTGGCTGCAAATGACGATGCCGGTTAATGCCGTTATGGCACGCAAGCTTGCAAATTTCATGCGTTTAATCCTCGGTTAAATGGCAGTTATTGCTTTATTATGGAGGGTGTGACGCACCCTTCTTATTGCTGTATGAACTATTATGATAAAGCCCTTATTGACGCAAGTCACTATATTACGCAATATTACGCAAATATGTATTTGTGTTACAAGAATTATGATTATTACGAACAGGTTACAAATATTCGGATTTCCGACGCGGTGAAGGCTGGCCGGACTGCATGGGATAGGGGGTGGCTGGCCTCGGTAATGTTTTAATAAATGCAGCCGCCCCGAAAGTGGAATGCGATGTATTTTCCCCTGGACTTACGGAAACGTCTGTTAGCTGGATGCCGGATTGCAGGCGGGTCCTAAAAACAGATTATTTTCTGTTGCCAGGATTCGTCAGGTCGATCCGGGAACTCGGGGCAAATGGGTATGCCGCTGACATAGACGCGCTCGAAAAACGGGGACTGATTCAGCCGCGCCAATTGATGCCTGAAAATATTTTCTTCCTCGATCGCTTGCAGCTCGGATTTGGCGTAACGCCAGGTGCCGTTCATCATATGCATTGCGTGCGCTAGTTCATGGTAGAGATTTTGAATCGCAGTGTATTCGATTGGACTGCGACGGGTATCGAACACTCTGTGGCTGCCGTCGTCCGGGATGTTGAAATTGAAATAAATATCGACCGACTCACTGCGGCCGTTGGTTAAATTGGCCGACAGCGGGGCCGATGCCCGGCCGGAGGAAATCATGGCGTGACGGGAATGAAAAATCATCAATTTGTGTCCCGACGCTTCGATATGTTGCAGCGTTGCCAGACCTTTAGGCACCCCCACGATTTGCGCCATCCAGCGACGCATTTTTTTGATTTGGGGCGGGGTGCCTTGCAGCGAGATATTCAGGCCATAGGTTTTCTTTTCCTGCTCGGAAAACTCGTGTAGCGGCACCAGGCCAATGTCATAACTGAAAACCGGGGAAGAAATCATTAGCCCGACAGCCAGCAACAAAGCCCTGTCAAAATACATAAATTCCTCGTTTTACGCCTCGATTCACATCTTTTTACAATATTGTCATCGCAACGTAATTTCGGTGTGTATACAAAGATATACAACATATAGAGAATATTGCAATTTTAATTGTAATATTAACAATAACTTATCCGCTGGAAATTCGGTGCGGTCGGGGTTTCCCGCGAGAGGGTAAAGCGATTAAGGCCTGAGTTTTGCAGGGAGGCGGGGCGCAAACCGGCAACCGGATATTACTGCATCCGAGATTTCAGACAAGCAACGAACCCGGGATTAGCAGGCAATCCGCGCGTGCCGAGTCGATTGAAGTTCAAACTTCAGGCAAATATATGCGCCAGAATACCGGCGATGCCGATCATAGTTGCTGCTTCGATAAGGATTGCATTCAGCGGTACTTCGGGTGCATCTTCGAGCAGTACTGGTTTTGCAGCGAGGTGAATCATAAACATTCCTGTCCAGTCTTGTCCCTGACGGGTTTGTCTAATATGTACATACAATGTCGCATAATGTATGTTAATGACAAGGTATTAAAGTAGATATAGTCTGGAACTACCTGTATTTTAATAAATTGTTACTGGGGGCACTGCCGACTATGGCAAAAGAAAAAATTATTAATATCCGTGTCGATGCCGTCCTGAAGAAGCGAGTCAAGGAATTGGCCGAGGACGATGGCAGAAGCGTATCCAACTGGATCCTGCGGCTGATCAAGGAGCAAATCAAACTATCCGAGCAAGCGCAGGCCAAGAATAAAAATTAGCTATCCCTGTTTGCCGGGTATGCCGCTTGGTGGACGTGGCGACCGGCAGTTAGATTGCCGATGCCATGCACGGCGGAATTCCAACTTAACCTGGGTTTTGTCGCCTGAATAGCGAGGCCCTCGACTTCGCCGACGACTGTTTGGCCACGCGCAAGGCGGTGCCACGACCGTTATGCGCTAGCATTTGCTATCGCATCCGGGGAATCTTTGGCGCAAGCTGAAACCCGGACGGGCGCAGACCGACAGGGCCGGGGCCGTGATAATCGAGGCCGCCTCAATTGCGGCCGTATGCGGGATTCGGCTAATGCAGTGCGCTAGCGGGCGCTCAGCCGCAGTGACCGGCCTAGTCTTCGAGCGTTTCGACGATATCGATGTGGCGCATGTCCTTGCCTAAAACCAGGAAGATGACATACTCGCAAATGTTCTTGGCATGATCGCCGATGCGTTCGAGCGCGCGCGCGCTCCAGGAAATGCGCAGGGCGTTTTTGATGGTGCGCGGATCTTCCATCATATGCGTGATCAGCTGGCGCATCAGGCCTTCGAATTCGGCGTTGATCTTTACATCCATGGCATGGGTATGTTTTGCATCCTCGACATTCATGCGTGCAAAAGCATCCAGTGAACGGTGCAGCATGTTACTGACCAGTTCGCCGAGATGTTCGAGCTTGACGTAGTTGTCCGAGGATGATCCGGCGTCGATCAATTCAAGCTGGTTGCGGCCTAGTTTTTCTGCCTGATCGCCGATTCGTTCGAGATCGGTGATGGTCTTGATGATAGCAACCAATAGACGCAAATCGCCGGCCGCGGGTTGGCGCCGCGCCAGTATGCGGATGCATTGCTCGTCGATATCGACTTCCATGCGATTGACCTTATGGTCCTTTTTGACGACCTTGGCGGCAATCGCCGAATCCGATTCGACCAGCGCCTTGATACCGTTATTGACCTGGGTTTCGACCAGGCCACCCATGGTTAACACCTGGTTGCGAATTTCTTCGAGCTCCTGGTCGAAGCGCTTCGAGATATGCCCGGTTACTTGCGGTTCGTTGCTGTTCATTGTCCTATCCAAATTTGCCGGTGATATAGTTTTCTGTCAGTTCGTGCCTTGGATTGGTGAATATCAAGTTGGTATCACCGACTTCGATCAATTTACCGAGGTGGAAATAAGCAGTGCGCTGGGAAACCCTGGCGGCTTGCTGCATCGAATGGGTTACGATCGCAATCGTATAGTTTTTGCGTAATTCGTCGATCAACTCTTCGATAATCGCAGTCGCTATCGGATCGAGCGCCGATGCGGGTTCGTCCATCAAGATGACTTCCGGGCTAACCGCGATGGTACGCGCGATACAAAGGCGCTGTTGCTGGCCGCCGGAGAGACCCGTACCCGGTGCATCCAGCCGGTCCTTGACTTCGTCGAACAAGCCGGCGCGCCGGAGGCTGGTTTCCACTATTTCATCCAGCTCCAGCTTGTTTTTTGCCAGTCCATGGATGCGCGGACCGTAGGCGATGTTGTCGTAAATCGACTTGGGAAAGGGGTTGGGTTTCTGGAACACCATGCCGACTCTTGCGCGTAACAATACCGGGTCCATTTTCTTCGAGTAGATGTTTTCGCCGTCGAGCACCAGGTCACCGCTTACCCGGCAACCGACAATAGTGTCGTTCATGCGGTTTAGAGCACGCAGATAAGTCGATTTGCCGCAGCCGGAAGGCCCGATTAGCGCGATAACCTCGTTACGCCCGATGTCCAGCGTGGCGTCGAAGATCGCCTGCTTTGTGCCATAAAAGACGTCGACGTTGCGCGTCGAAATCTTGGGATCGTCGACGATATTTTCACCGATGGTACCCTCGAAGGCATCCACGGCCGCCGCATGGTCTGTTTTCTCGGGTATTATTCCGGCCGACGCCGGATCTTCGATTGCTTCGGTAACTGAAATATTCATGTTGTCAGACTCTATCGATAATTTATTACCAGCGACGTTCGAATCGCTTGCGCAGGTAGATCGCGATCGCATTCATCGCGGTAAGAAAACCGAGCAGGACCAAAATGGTCGCTGCGGTCAGTGCGGTAAAGGCCCGCTCGGGGCTGTCGGACCAAAGGTAGATCTGTACCGGCAGCACGGTGGCCGAATCGAATATGCCTCCCGGCACATCGACGATAAAAGCGACCATGCCGATCATCAACAGCGGCGCCGATTCGCCCAGGGCCTGCGCCATGCCGATAATCGAGCCGGTTAAAATGCCGGGCATTGCCAGCGGCAGGGTGTGGTGAAACACGACCTGCATATGCGAAGCCCCGATGCCGAGAGCGGCTTCCTTGATCGAGGGCGGTACCGATTTTATCGCGGCACGGCTGGAAATAATAATGGTCGGCAGGGTCATCAGCGACAGCACCAAACCGCCCACCAGCGGCGCCGAGCGCGGCATGCCGAAAAAATTGATGAAAACCGCTAGACCCAGCAATCCGAATACGATCGACGGCACGGCCGCGAGGTTGTTGATGTTTATCTCGATAAAATCGGTGACCTTGTTTTGCGGTGCAAACTCTTCGAGATAAATGGCGGCGGCCACTCCGACCGGCAGCGACACCATCAAGGTGACCAGCAAGGTCCAAAAAGACCCGAGCAGGGCGCCGCGTATGCCGGCCTGTTCCGGCTCGCGTGAATCGCTGGCGGTGAATAGAGTCGTATTGAAACTGGTCCGAATGTGATTGCTGGCCGCCAGCGCAGCGATATATTCGGCCTGTTTGTCGGAGATGCGGCTGGTACGTTTGCCCAGCTTGTAAAAGGTGTCGACATCGTCATCGGCCTTGAACCATAGTGTCATTTTCTCCCGATCAACCAGCTCGGGATTGGTGAACAGTTTTTCCAGTAACAGGAATTCGGCGCCGGAAGAGACGAGTTTGTATAATTGCTTCTTTTCCTTGCGTGAACTGACATCGGGAAAGGCATCGCGCAGGGCCTTCTTGACTACGCCGCCGAAGTTGACCGCGGATATCATGGTTTGGGTGATTCGACCTTCTGAGGGCAGATCCAGCGAAGCGCGATCGACCTTGATGTCCAACCTGATTTCGGTGACGCTAAACGCCGGGGTCGCCTTGATGATGATGTCGACCAATAGCAGGGCCAGAAAAATAAAACCGACAAAAACGGCGCAGCGCCCATACAGCTGGAAGCGCTTTTCCCTGGCGTAGCGTTGCTTCAGGCCTTGTTTGACGATTTCCGTGTTATTCATATTGTTCTCGATACTTTCTGACGATATGCAGCGCGAATACGTTGAGTAGCAGGGTGGCGACAAACAGCATCAGGCCGAGCGCGAATGCGGCCAGGGTCTTGGGGCTGTCGAATTCCTGGTCGCCGGTCAACAGGGTTACGATTTGTACCGTGACGGTGGTTACCGCTTCCAACGGGTTGGCGGTTAACTTGGCCGACAGGCCGGCCGCCATTACCACGATCATGGTTTCACCGATGGCGCGCGAAGCTGCCAACAGCACCCCGCCGACGATGCCCGGAAGCGCCGCCGGGATAATGACTTGTTTGACCGTCTCCGACTGGGTCGCGCCCAGCGCCAGCGAACCGTCGCGCATGGCCTGCGGCACCGCGTTGATGACGTCATCCGATAAAGAAGAGACAAAAGGAATAATCATGACCCCCATGACGATGCCCGCGGCGAGCGCGCTTTCGGAGGCTACCGTCAGTCCGATGGACTCCCCCAGATCGCGGATGAATGGCGCCACCGTCAAGGCGGCGAAAAATCCGTACACCACCGTCGGGATGCCGGCCAGTATTTCCAGCGCCGGTTTCGCCGCCGCGCGGAATTTCACGGTGGCATATTCGGACAGGTAAATAGCCGACAACAGGCCGACCGGCACGGCGATAAACATCGCAATCAGCGAAATCAGAATGGTTCCCGCAAACAAAGGCACCGCACCGAATGAACCGGAAGACCCGACCTGATCTTCCCGGATCGCGGTCTGCGGACTCCAGGTCGTGCCGAACACAAAATCGAAAATCGATACCGCCTCGAAAAATCGCAAGGCCTCGAATAACACGGACAGCACGATACCGGCGGTGGTAACAATCGCCACCCCCGAACAGAGCAGCAGGAATATCCTGATCGCGGATTCGACTCTTTTCCTGGCGTGTTGCCTGGTCAGTTGGTTGCTGAGCGCAAAAACGATGCCGGAAACGCAGAGTACCAGAATGAGAGCCGTGATCAGAAAGCGGCTTTTCTCTTGCGCCGCAAGATAGGCGTTGGCGGCTTTCTGGATTACCGGGTCATCGCTCAGACCGCCGTTGGCAATCGCCAGCTGGACGTTGTTGATATAGAGATACAAGCTTTCTTCAGACTGATTGGCGATCGTAGCCGGCAGGCTCGCGGTTATCCGGTTATTGAGGTAACCCGGTTCGAGAATCACCCAGGCGAGCAGCAGGATAATCGCCGGAATTGCGCTCCACATGGCGGTCATGTAGCCGTAGTGTCCCGGCAGCGCCAGTAGTTTTTCGCTTTGGCGGCGCTGCTGGGCGCGCTTATGCCCGGTGAAATAGGAAATCAGCGTTAGCGCGGCGATGACGATAAACAGTGATGAAGTTTGCATGGATTAAACGGTAAACGGTTCGGCGATCGAGGATTAGGAAAAACCCGGCTCTCCCAAAAAAAGCTCCCTTTGTGAGCAAGGGAGCTAATCTGGGGGAGACAGGTTATTGCTTGCGCCTACATAGACAACGTTTTGGTTGCCATCACGTTCTTGCGCAGCATTTTACGTTCGCCGTCGGAAAGCGGGATCAAGCCCTTGTCGAGCAGGTAACCATCTTCACCCATGGCGGCTTCGCTGGTGAATTCCTTGAGAAAGGCATCGATCCCAGGGATTGAATCCATATGCGCCTTCTTGACGTAAAAATACAGCGGCCGCGAAATCGGGTAAGAGCCGTCGGCAATGGTCTCGAATTGAGGCGCCTTGCCTTCGATCAGCGATCCCTGGACCTTGTCATCGTTTTGCTCGAGGAAGGAAAAACCGAAAATTCCGAGCGCCTTAGGATTTTTATCCAGCTTTTGCACGATCAGGTTATCGTTTTCGCCGGCTTCGATATAGAGCCCGTCTTCACGTACCGTGTGGCAAACGCCCTTATAGGCTTTTTTATCCGATTTTTTCATCGCCTTGATCCAGTCGAACTTTTTGCATCCGCCTTCCAGCGCGAGCTCGGCGAAGGCGTCACGGGTACCCGAGGTCGGAGGCGGTCCGAGCACTTCGATCGAAATATTGGGCAGCGCAGCGTTGACCTGTTTCCAGGTCTTGTAGGGGTTTTCGACCAGGGTCTTGCTGCCATCCGGATTCGGCACCTTTTCGGCCAGCGCCAGGAACAAATCCTTGCGCGACAGCTTCAGCTGCTTTGCCTTTTTGGAATTGGCGACCGCGATACCGTCAAAGCCGATATGTACTTCGACGATGCCGCTGACACCGTTATTCTGACACTTGTCGTATTCGGACTTCTTGATTCGACGGGAAGCGTTGGTGATGTCGGGTGTATCGAGTCCGACGCCGTTGCAGAACAACTTCATTCCGCCGCCCGAGCCGGTAGATTCTATCTTGGGCGTAGAGAAAGATGTTTTCTTGCCGAACTTTTCCGCAACCACGGTTGCGAAGGGATAGACGGTCGACGAACCGACCACGCTAATGGTGCTGCGACCCGCCGCGTGGGCGTTGGCCACGAGCGCCACCGACATGGCGGCAGTGAGAATGACTTTTTTCATGAATTTACCTTTTATGGTTAAGTATTACGACGCGGAGAATTATGCTGTCCGATTGTGACGGGAATGTTACGAAACGCTCAGAATGACATCCGGCGTGAAGCAGAGCGCCAATGCGGTTATTTCAATAGTCGGCGAGTTTGATAATCCGGGCGCTTTTGCGCTGCTCGCGGCTGCAGCGGTAACTGGGAAATGAAACGCTAAAACAACTGCCGTTTAAGGGATCGCTGTCAATTTTGAAGGCCGCGCCGTGTTTGGTTGCGGCGTGTTGCACGATTGCGAGCCCGAGCCCCGAGCCGCTTGTTTGGGACCGGCTTTTCGGGCCGCGATAGTAGCGTTTGGTGAGCTTTGAGATGTCTTCCGGATTAATGCCGGGCCCCTGATCCTCGACGCTGAACACGAACTCGCCCTGTTCGGTTTCGCTCCATTTGACTTCGATCGGGCTATCCGCCGCGGTGTACTTGAGCGCGTTCTCGATCAGGTTGATGCAGATTCCTTCGATTTCGACATTGACGCCAAGTAAGAACAAGTCGTTCGAATACTCCAGGTTTATGCGCTCCCTGTCCGAATATTTTTCAAGCGCCGCGGTGACATTCACCATCAGCTCGGCGATAAAAATACGGTCACCCTCATCCGGCGACAGGCGATAGCTTTCCACCTGAGACAGCAACAGCAAACCCTGGATTAATTCCTTCATGCGCTCGGTCTGGCGTTGGGCGGTCAGCACCGAGTTGCGACCGTTTTCGCTGAGATGCTGCTCGGACTCGAGCATTTCGATATGGCCCGAAATCACGGTCAGCGGAGACTTGAGTTCGTGTGAAGCGTTGGCGACAAAGTTCTTCAGACTCTCCTGTAACTGTTTCTGGTCGCTTACGTTTCTCGCAATCAAAAGATTCTGATTACCACCGAAGGCGACGATTTTGATCTGGATGCTAATACCCGGGTCGAATGGGGAATCGATTTCGATATGGTCTTTTGCTCCGGGTCGCTTCAAGTAAGCCAGCAGGTCGGGGTCGCGGATCAGGTTATTGAGCTTGTAACCCAGATCCTGGGGCGAGCGCAGGTTTAACAAATAGCGCGCCGGCTCGTTACACCACTCGATCTGGAATTCGTTGTTGAGCAGCACGGTGGCATCCGGCAGGGCGGCAATATTTCGGTTCAAGCGCCGGAGGATGCGCTTGGTGCGCCTTTTGCGCTGGTTATAGGTTTTCTTTTGCTCGTAGAGCTGGCGAATAATGACGCCGAAGAAACCTGGGTCGTCATAGACTTCACGAACCCGGGCGCCTTTCCTGATCCATTTTTCGAGTTTCAGCAAGCGGTAATACAGCCAGCCGATATAAGACGACAGCGTGACAAAACTGGCGATGAACCAGCTTCCGGTGGCTAGTCCCAGCAGTACCAGCACCAGGGCGGCGAGACCGATTGCCCAGGCTTCGGTAGACCAGATATTCGACATGGCACAATTATGCCTTGACTAGCGGGCTTTTGTAGAAAAACGATACCCGATTCCGTGCACGGTAGTAATCATGCGATCGGCGCCATGCGGCTTGAGCAGCTTACGCAGTCGCAGAATATGCACATCGACGGTCCGATCTCCCAGGTAGGCATTGACGCCCCAGACTGAATCCAGGATCTGGTCGCGGCTTAAAACCTTCTCCGGATTCTCCACAAAGAGCTTCATCAACCTGAATTCGGTTTTGGTCAAATCTACGGTTTCGTTACCGGCAAGCACTTCGTGCGAAGCATAGTTGAGTTTAATATTGCCTACCTGAATCTGATCTATCTCTTCGCTGTAGATCGGCGGACGGCGCAGCAATGCCTTTACCCGCGCATTGAGTTCACGTAACGACATGGGTTTGGTCAGATAGTCGTCGGCGCCGGATTCCAGCCCGGTAATCATATCGGTCTCCTGGGCGCGTGCGGTAAGCATCAACACCGGGGTCTGGCGATAACGCTCTTTACGGCGCAGCCAGCGCACCAATTCGATACCGGAGCCGTCGGACAGCATCCAGTCAACCACCAGGCAATCGGGATTGTGTTTTTTTATCGATTGCTTCGCTTCCTCCACGTCGGGGCAGCCAATCGTATTGAACTCGTTTTGCGCCAGCGAATGGCACACCATTTCGCGGATGTCGCGGTCGTCTTCGACCACCAGAATATTCATCAACATTATCGTGTCTTTAAGTTGCCTGTACCCTATTGAGGTATTGTTACATTTTCATGACAAAACACGCGGCATAACGATATATCACCGGATCATGCGTTGTCGCGAGTTTAACGGCGGTTGCGAGCGCATTTCGATGCCGCCCGCTATAACGATAGACCAACGCGCGGTGGCAGCCTTGCAGATTCCCGGGAAAAAAAGTTGTTAATGTCATGCGGATGCCCCGGGTGCATTTACAACAGCGTTATTTGATGTTTTTCGATTGTGATTCTGCGCTGCTTGTACAATTTTCCCAGCGCCTTTTTATAATTGGCTTTGCTGACGCCGAAGGTCTGGTAAATATCGTTGGGCGGGCTCTTGTCGGTGAGGCTCGAAACGCCGTGATTTTGCTGCAAGTGGCTGACGATGGCCGCACTCAGCTGATCGCGCTCGCGCTGCGACGGCAATTGCAGCATTAAATCGATTCTGCCGTCCTGGCGAACCTGTTGGATATAGGCATTGACGCGTTCGCCGTAGTGGAGCGGCTGAAAAGTCTCGTTAGCGTAAAACTGACCCAGGTGGGTGCCGTCGATGACCGCCTTGAAGCCGAGATCGCTCTTGCCGTAGATCAGGCAGTCGACCACCTGGCGGGGCTTGAATCCAGAGCCGTCCAGGGACAGGTGGTTTTCCAGTCGGGTCGAGGCTGCAATACGATCGGTGGATTCGTCGACAAACAGGTAGGCGGTGTAAGAATAACCCTGTTGCATTGGTTTCTGTTGTTCGCCGAAGGGCACCAGCAAATCTTTAGGCAAGCCCCAGTCTAGAAATGCGCCATACTTGCTGGTGCCGACGACCTTGAGATAAGCGCATTCGCCGACCTGTGCCTTGGGCTGCTGAGTGGTCGCGATGACCCGATCTTCGGAATCGTTGTAAATAAACACGTCGACCTCGTCGCCGGGCTGCATCGAATCGCGCCCGTAGCGGCGCGGCAGCAATATTTCGCCAAACCGGTCGCCATCGAGGAAAATTCCAATATCGGTGCGTTTGACGATGCGTAAGCGATTATTCCGTCCCAGTCGAGTCATGCGCGGATTGTACTACAGGACGCTGAGCGGAAACCCAAATCTTACGGGGGGCGGGGTCCGGCTAGGTGCCGCCGAGTTCGGCCCATTGGTCTCTAAACTCTTGGCAATTATGCGCTAAGCCCCCTCGAAGTGAGCTCGGAACGGCGTCGTTTCAGCTTCTTAAGTCGTCGCTCCTTGGACGGCGCTCGTCGCGTAACTTTTAGTTGTAATCAAGTCGGGGCGATCTGTCTCATTTTAGAGGGGTGGTCGGTAAAAATGCCGGCGACCCCCCGACTTTATCAATTCACGCGCGCGTTCGATCTCGTTTACGGTAAATACCAGGCTGGGTACGCCCTTGGCGCGCAAGTCGCGCACCAGTTCGAAATCGAGATGCGCATCGTCGAAATGCCAGGAGTAGGGTGAAATTGTTTCGAGTTCGACGCGGGTCTGCAGCGGTAAGCCACCGCTGATCGGAGCTAGCGGCCAGGGGCATCCGCGTTCGCGCAGGCGCGCCAACACGCCGTGATCGAAAGACGAAATCAAGTTCCAAGGCAATCCCGCGCCGGGCTCCAATCGAGGATAGCCGGCAAGCAGATCCAGCAGCAAGCCGAGATCTTCTACCGCCTTGATTTCAATGTTTAGCGGTAGCTTGCCCCAGGTCAGGTCTAGCACCTGCCGCAGGCTTGGCAAGGGTTCCCCGTTGAGCAATCTTAGCTGCGACGGATTCGTATGGTTTTCAAACCGCCCGGTTTCATCGGTTAGGCGTTCGAGATCGCGATCGTGGAATACCCACAATTGTGAAGAATGCTCGCGGATATCGAGTTCGATCATATCGATGTCGAGGGTCAGCGCGTACTCGAAGCCTTCGAGGCTGTTTTCAAACTGTTCTCCGGCGGCACCCCGGTGTCCGATAATATAGAATTCTTCACTAAATGCGGGCATGGCTTCATCCAGTCGGTGGTTACGGCAGCGAAATCAATCGTTTGAACTATACTCGCCGTATTTAGTAGTTGAAACGGTAAAACTGTGAGATTAGAACCTGATCCCGACAGCCAGTTGACGCTTGACGATAAGGTAATTCAGCAACTCAAACAAGACATGGGTGAAGATGCCGATATGGTTATCGAGTCCTACGTCGAGTCGATCGATGAATTCTTGTGCGATATCGAAAACAGGACCTTCAGGACCCCCAAAAACGACTTGCACCGCTGGGCGCATACGATTAAATCCTCCGCCGCCAGCATCGGCGCCATGCGGCTGGCACATCTCGCCGCCCAGATGGAGAATTCTTACCGCGACCGCGTGCAAATCGATCTCGGCGAGCAGTTGCAAAACATGCAGCAGGAATACCTCCGGGTTAGCGCCAGCCTCGAAAAAATAATCGGCGATTGACAACCGGTGACAGTGGAAACCTCGCCGGTCAGCGTTTAGTCTTACCGGTTATGGTTTATGTGTTAGTCATCGTTTCACTCATGGTTTTGATTTACGGCCCGCAGTTATGGGTGCAATGGGTATTGAATCGATACAACCGGCGAGCGGAGGAAAATTTCCCC
The DNA here is from genome assembly GCA_001735895.1 of Olavius algarvensis Gamma 3 endosymbiont. Lineage (GTDB taxonomy): Bacteria > Pseudomonadota > Gammaproteobacteria. The sequence goes on from DS021198.1 coordinate 1,555,174, forward strand.
GGCACCGGCGGCGAACTCGCGCGCCATCTGCTCGATCGCTACGATTTGCATGAAGTCAGGGTCGAGATCACCGATAGCGGTGACCACTATGATCCTATGGAACGCGCGGTGCGCCTGACCCGGGATAAGCACGACGGCAAAACGCTGACGGCGATTACCGTGGCGGCGCATGAATGCGGTCACGCCTATCAGCATGCCGCCAGCGAACCAATGTTCATGCTACGTACGCGGCTCGCGCGTATTTCGGTAATCGCCCAACGCCTCGGGTCATTCCTGCTGTTTGCCGCACCTTTTGTCGTGTTGGTTACGCGCTTACCCCTGGCGGCGTTATTCAATATCGTCGGCGCCTTTTTGATTATGGGTTTTGCGGTGGTAATGCATTTGTTGACGCTGCCGGTGGAAATCGACGCCAGTTTCAAAAAAGCGCTGCCGTTGCTGGCTAGCGGCTATCTGGAAAAACGACAAATGCCGGCAGCGCGCAGCATCCTGCGCGCCGCTGCCTGGACTTACGTTGCGGCTTCACTTGCAACCCTGCTCAATTTCTGGCGGTGGCTCGCCGTCCTCAGACGTTAGCTCAAATCCTCTTCGACAAGAGTTAAGCTACCCGACAAAGAGTTTACTCAGAGTAAATCCAAGATAAAGAGCTTACTCAGAGTAAACCCAGTTTTTGCCGCCCATGGCACGTATCACGAACAGAATTTACTCTGAGTAAAATCTAAAAACGGATTGATGCTTGTTTGTCATTGTTAATTGTATACAATATGTATACTTAAAAAATGCAAATACATTCATGAATAAACAGTCGATTAC
>DS021198.1:1574533-1594012 GCA_001735895.1 Olavius algarvensis Gamma 3 endosymbiont
CACTCATAACCCCGGCCGCGCAGACAGATCGGCGTCGAGTCCAACAGATAGAGCAAGTCCTTTATCTCATTGCGTACTCGCCGATGAGCCCGGCCCATCAGCTGCTGGCAGAATGATTCAAATACCCGGCATCTCGTTGGCGATTGGCATCCGATAAAGTCGAGCGCTTAATCGGACCGCAGCCCAGGTGATAGTGATGCGCGGAATGACTATTGTAGCTCACCTCCAACTCGCGCAAGCTCCGACAACCGGACAATTGAGCATACATCAGACTGATTAACTGCCCCCAGCTGTCGAAACCCTTGTTATGTTTATCGCTCCGATGCTGTTCAACGCAGCGTTTGAAAGTATTTTTAGGAAGGACTTTCAAAAGTTCGCCAAATCGGGTATTTGTATACATGTTGCAGTGTCCTGAAATTAAGTTGTTGCTTATGGTTTTATTCGTAAAACCCGGGCACTGCAACACTTTCAAATACACCAACTTAATTTATTCCGGACAGCAGTGCGCTTGCGCGGGGATGACAAAGGAACGCGGGGATGACTTCCGCCGGTTAGCATTGCTCCCAGGGAAGGCCGTCAAAGCGCCAACCGCCGAGGGTGCTGCGGTGGTGGCTATCGTCGAGTTCGCCTTCGAAACCCTGTGCGATATTGTAAACGCGTTTGAAGCCATGTTCGAGCAGCAGGTTGCCGGCCTCCTCGGAGCGGTTGCCGCTGCGGCAGATCAGCACTACCGGCACGCTAGCGTGCTCGGAAGATTCGATCACACCGCCGAGAATCAGCTTGCGCACTTCGCGCTCGAAATCGGGGTTGATGACGAAGTCGGGTTCATCGATCCATGGGATATTGACCGCGCCGACCGGATGACCGATGAATAGGAATTCCATGTCCGAGCGCACATCGATAAAGGCGGTGCTAGCTTCGGTTTGCATCAATTCGTAGGCTTCGGTTGCGCTGATGTGTTGTACTTTACTTTCAGACATCTCTCTAACTATTTGATTGTTCAATAAAATTATGCAGGTAACAGATACCAAATATGCTATAGAGTGAGGATAGAATCGAGCATTATTTGAGATTTTTTCAATAAACCAGTGAATTTGCCCGAAAAACCAGTCCTATCAGGCGCCATCCGTCCAGAAATGCGGGGATTTCATCGTTTAGTCGGCGATTATCAATTGAGTTCTCAGCAGAGGCGCCCAGGGCTGTTTATACTTAATTACACTGCGATTTAACGGTTTTGTCGATGCCCAACAGCGTAAAAGGTCAAGCTTTCAAGTCTTTGCTGCGGCTTGGCGTTTTGCTGTTTATATCGCTGTTCGCAGCGACGGCTCAGGCCGTTATCGCGGTCGATAATGTCTCGACCGTGGTCGATAACAATCCAACTACGCTCACCCGGTCCCACACCACTAATGCGGGCAGCGATCGTTTGATGCTGGTCGGCGTGTCGTTGCTGAACGAAGATCTGGAAACGGTTTCATCGGTTACCTACAATGGCACCGGGCTCAACTTTGTCGGTCAGGTCAGCCAGGGTAACGATTCGCGCGTCGAGATCTGGGCCTACCTCAATCCGCCGGTGACCACCGCCAACGTCGTGGTTACATTCAACGAGCAGGTACAGCTCGGTGCAATTGTCGGCATCGTTACCTTCACCGGCGTTAATCAAACGAGTCCTTACGGAGCGTTTCAGTCGAACACGGGAGATTCGACCACTGCCACGGCAACCGCATCTTCGGCTAGCGGTGACCTGGTGTTCGGCGTGATGGCGGCGGAGCGGCAGGACAGCGGCCCGGTGGTGGTGGGCGGCACGGCACGCTGGACGCTGAAATCACAGAACGGTAACAATAGAACCGCCGGCGCGGGTGCGACCTTCAGCGGCGCCGCCTCGGTCAACCTGCGCTGGAATATGAACGAAACCGACGACTGGGCGATCGGCGCCATTTCACTGCGTGATGTCAACGCGCCGGCCGCGACCGGATTCTGTGACGATTTCGAGTCGGGCCTCGGCAACTGGGCGATCGATACCAGTGGTGGCGGTAGTGCGGGCATTAACGGCGCCACCTTCAACTCGGCTGCCAACAGCCTGTACACGCGCTGGGACCCGGTCAGTGTCACCAGTAATCTGGCTATCGACGCCAGCGGCAAGCCATACCAGCTAAGTCTCTGGATTAGACGCGGAGACGACAGTTTCAGCGAAAATCCGGAGGCGGGCGAGGATTTACAGGTTCAGTATTTCAATAACGTCGGCAGCTGGATTACGCTGGAAACCTTTGTCGGCAACGATACTCCCGGACAGGTCTACGAACGCAGCTATCCGCTGCCGGCGGATGCACAGCATGGAAACTTGCGTGTGCGCCTGACTCAGACTGGCGGCAGCGGTATCGACTGGGACTACTGGCACGTCGACGACGTCTGTTTACTCGAAGTGGTGCAGCCCGAAATCGAGTTTCGCATGGACGAATTGTCGTGGAATGGCGCGCCTAACGAAGTTGTCGACAGCAGCGGTAACGGCAACAACGCCAACGCCAACGCGGCCAGCGGCCTGACCACGATCAACCCGGGACAGATTTGTCGTGCGGGTGATTTTGATGGGACCGACGATTACATCGAATCGAACGATATATATCCTTTACTGGGCAACACTGCGTCGATGAGTTTCTGGATTAGAACCACGCAAACCGGTAATAACCTCGGCTGGCAGGCGCCGGGTATTGCCGGGATCGAGGAGGCGGGTGGAGCCGACGACATCTTCTGGGGCTGGCTCGACGCCGGCGGCCGCATCGGTATCTCGGTCGGTAATGACTATTCAACCAAGTCGACCGTCGCGATAAACGACGGCAGTTATCATCATGTGGTGTTGACGCGTGATGCGACGACCGGCGACTACAAGATCTATATCGACGGCATACTCGATGCATCGGGTAGCAGTACCGCGGGCATAATAGGCAACAGCTTTTCCAGTATCGGCAGAATCGAAGATACTGGCGGCACGCCGGTATATTTCCAGGGCGAACTCGACGAATTGCTGGTGTTCAATTCGGTTCTCTCGGACAGCGCGGTCACGTCGATTTATAGCAATCAGGCGAACGGTCGCAACATCGACGGCAGCAATCGCAACTGCGCCGGTTCGTTGGCCTGGTTTCGACTCGACGCCGATGCCGGTGTCTGGAACGGCAGCGCCGGCGAGGTCGTCGATCAGTCCGGCAATTTTACCGGCGCGGCGGCGCTCGGCACCGGTGCCGGCGTCGATTCGGTACTGGCACAGGTCTGCCGGGGTATCGACATTCCGTTTAACAACTCGAATGGCGCTCAGTACGGTTTTGACAGCGGTATCGATGTCGATGCCGATGTCGGTAACCTGGGTTCGATCAATTTCTGGTACAACAGTGACAACAACTGGGTCGGCGGCGGCAATCGTATGCTGGTGGACGCATCGCCGGACGACTTGCCCGGTGCGGACAAGTATTTTTACGTCGTGTTGCTGAATAATGGGAGGCTGCGCTTCGCGCTCGAAGACAGTTCCGATGCAGACTTTTCATTTCAGACCGGGGTGAACGCCATTGCCGGCGGTGTCTGGACGCACATCGCGGTAACCTGGGACATGAGCGGCAACCGCGAAATCTATATCAACGGAGCGCTGGCTGCGACCGATACCAATGCAACCAACGGACAGCTCGCGGCACTGCGTTCGCTTTACTTTGGCGACAACCGCAGTAGCTATCACCCCGGCGCAACGGCGAATTCCGCCGACGGCATCATCGACGAGGTGCGGGTTTACGATCGCGTGCAAACCGCCGGCGAAATCATCACCGACTTGAATGCTACACATTCTTGCGCGGGCAGCCTAACCGATCACCTTTCGATTACGCATGACGGCTCCGCCATCAATTGCCAGCCCGAGAGTATTACCATTTCGGCTCACACCGCGACCGGGCCGCACGATGTCGATATCGCCTATACCGGCATCGCCTCCCTCAGCGTGGATACCCTGCATGGCGACTGGAGCTATGTCAGCGGCGGCAACCCGGCCAACCTCAGCAATTCGGGGAACGGCAACGCAAGCTATACCTTTGACGGAACCGAGAATGGTTCGGTAGTGCTCGCACTCTATAATACTTTTGCTGAGACCATCGATATCGACGTCTCCGATGGCACCTATACCGAAAGCAGCGGCACTGCGGATGCGTCCGACGATCCACCGCTGACCTACGCGCCTGCCGGATTCAACTTCCTCGTCAACGGGCTCGCCGATCCCATTGGCACCCAGATTTCGGGCAAAGCTTCAAACCTCGGCCATGGCGCGCAGACGCTCGAGTTGCAGGCCATCAATACCAATGATGACACCGGCGTCTGTGAGGCTGTCCTTGCCGGTACGGTGGACGTCGAGATCGCTTTCCAATGTGAAAACGCCAACACCTGTCAGCGCCCGATCTACGTCGGCGGCGCGGGCCCGTCGACGCAGGTGAACGGCACCAACACCGACGTGGTTACGCCCCTGGTTTATACCGATGTATCGCTCGACTTCGGCACGGCGGCCGATACCACTGCTGATTTGGTGCTGAACTACCCTGACGCGGGCCAGATCCGGTTGCATGCGCGATATGCCCTGCCACCGAGCGGTGAAGATCTGATAGGGGCCAGTAATAGTTTCGTGGTGCGTCCATTTGGCTTCGATATAAATGTGCCACACCCAAGTACCCACGCTACCACGCATGCGGGCGATGTGCTCGCGTCAGCCGGTTCGGCCTTTACGGTCAGTGCCGCCGCAGTGCTCTGGAATAGCGCGGACGACGATCTACTCGGCACCTCGGATGGCAGTCCCGACAATCACGATGATACCGATCCCGTCAACAACGACGTCTTGAGCGGCAACAGCGTCATCCTCGGTGGCATCTCCTATACCGGCACTCCGAACTTCGGCCAGGAAAACGAAGACATCGAACTGACGTCGCTGTTGCTCGCGCCCGCCGGCGGCACCGACCCGGGTTTACCGGTCAATACCCTGATTATGAGTTTCGTAGCCGGCGCTGGCTCCAATCCGAACGTGGTTTTCAACGAGGTGGGCATCATCGAAATTGCGGCAGACGTTGCCGGCCTCGACTATCTGGGCATCGGCGCCGCAGAAACGGCGTTGATGACGTCGAAGTCAGGATATGTCGGGCGCTTTAATCCGGCGAGCCTGTCGATTTCCGCCTTTGTCAACGGTGATTTCTCAAATGCTAACCCCAGCGGTGCGATTCCGTTCACCTATATCGGCCAGGGTTTCACCTACGACACCAATCACCCTGCTTTCACGGTTAGCGCGTTGAATGTCGGCGGTGGGGTGACGATGAATTACACCGACAACCTCAATGTTGGCGATAATTGGGCCAAGCTCAGCGCCGGTAGTGTGAACTTTACCTCGCCTACGGCGGATAACGTCCAAGATGGCACCGACGGACTGACTCGCATGGCGATCAGCTATACGGAGGATCCACTGGATTTCATTATGACTGACAACGGCAACGGCACCCATGAATTCGAGTTCAGGGACGACAGCTATGTCTACGATAAAGATTCGAACAGCCTGGTCGCCCCGTTCAGTTCCGATATCAGCCTGGTTATCAACAGTGTGCAGGACGGTGATAGCGTTGCAACCGTTACCGGCGTAACCCTGACCCCGAACCCGGTCGATCTGCGTTTCGGGCGTTTGCGTATGGAAAATGCTTTTGGCTCCGAGCTCGGTGACCTGATCATGAATTATCATATCGAGTTCTTTGACCTGATCGGTGCAACTCCATTCTGGACTCGGCATCATGATGTCGATACCACCACCATGCTGGGCGATATCAATGCCGTACCCGGAAATACCGCGGCTACTTCGATTAATCCGACCTTCCCACTCGGCAAGTTCGAGATTACGCTATCGGCGCCGGGCATCGAAGTGACCGAGACCATTACCAATCTGGTCGATACTTCCGGTGAACCCTGGTTGCAGTTTGACTGGGATCAGGACGGCTTATACGACAATAATCCATCTGCGCTCGCAACTTTCGGTATCTTCGAAGGCGATCCGGTGCAGATCTACATCCAACAGATATACGAGTAACCGGCCGCGATTAGCGAATCTATTAACCCGGCTAAATCTGCGCGACTTAGGCCCTGTGGGTCCCGACCTACGCGGCCCGACCTACGCGGCCCGACCGAAATCGAGTAATATACAAGGTCTTCAACAATGGAAGCCGGCGTGCAGGCGGCTGAGGGCTCATCATGAAAACCGTTTACCTTTTACGCCATGCCAAATCGAGCTGGGACGACAGCAGCCTGAGTGACAAACAGCGCCCGCTGGGCGAACGCGGGTTGCGGGATGCGCCGGCTATGGGAGCGCGCTTTAACGCTCGCGACGAGCAACTCGAACGGGTTCTTTCGAGCCCTGCGCTGCGGGCCCACACTACCGCTAAGCTATTTTGCGAGGCTTGCGGATTTCCGTCGCAGGATATCGTAGTCGAACCCGATTTGTATTTTTCCGGTAGCGGTTCGATCCAGGACTTGATCCTGGAGCAGGACGACCGTGTCCGCAGCCTGATGCTGGTATTTCACAATCCGGATATTACTTATTTCGCCAATTCGATCGACTACGATGTGCGGCTCGACAATGTGCCGACCTGCGGATTGGTCCGGCTCGATAGCGATATCGCGCAATGGCGAGACTGGTCGCACGACAACACGATATTCGACTATTTCGATTATCCGAAAAACGAGTCGGGCGAGGTCGTGCGCGGCTAGCCGGGCAGGGGAGCGCTAACCATCCTAACTAGAACGTATGTGGATGTTCCTGCTCACGCCCTGCGGTTTGCGGCGTTTGAGTCGGCGGGCGTCGCGAATGCGTTCCTGTGCATCCTGTATCAACGCCTGCTGACTGCCGTCACCGGTTTCGCTCTTACCCTGAAGCTGGGTGTAGGAACCGTCGTCGTGCATTTGCCAGATGCTGTGCTCGTCCGATAACTGGGTATCGATGATGTTGCGCAATCCAGCCTGCAGTTCGGTATCCTCGACCCGCGCCAGCACTTCGACCCGGTGCTCCAGGTTGCGCATCATCGAGTCGGCCGATCCGATATAGTACTCCGGCTGATCGCCGTTCTGGAAGTAATATATCCGGCTGTGTTCGAGGAAGCGCCCGATGATACTGAACACGCGGATGTTGTCCGATAGTCCCTCGATACCGGGGCGCAGGCGGCAACTGTCGCGCACGATCAGGTCGATTTTAACGCCGGCTTGCGATGCCTGGTAAAGCGCGCGAACGATATCCTTGTCCTCGAGCGCGTTAATCTTGATTTGAATCAACCCGGGTGACGCGCTGCTGTGAATGTCGATTTCGCGCTTAATTTTATCGAGCAGCGCGCGCTTGAGCAGCTTTGGCGCCGGCAGAATCTTGCGATAGTCGCGCTTGGGTGTAAATCCGGTAGTCAGGTAATTGAACAATTCGGTGATATCGCGGCCGATATCCTGATCGCAGGTTATGAGCCCGAGATCGGTGTAAAGCCGTGCATTGCCGGCGTGGTAGTTACCGGTACCGATATGCACATAGCGGCGCAGTCCGCTGTAATCTTTGCGCACCACCAGGATCACCTTACAGTGGGTTTTCAAATCCATTACGCCGTAGGTCACGTGAATGCCGGCTTCTTCCAGGCGGCTCGACCAGCGGATATTGGCGGCTTCGTCAAAGCGGGCTTTTAACTCGACCACGACCGCGACCTGTTTACCGTTTTGCGCCGCGTCGATCAGATAATCGATAACCTTGGTGTCGCCCGAGGTGCGGTAGAGCGTCATCTTGATCGCGCGCACCTTGGGGTCTCGGCTGGCCTCGCGCAGCAAGCGCTCGACCGAGGTAGAAAAGGATTCGTAGGGGTGGTGTAACAGGATCGAGCCGTTATCGCGCACCGCGTGGAAGATATTGGGCATGTGCGCCAGTTTGGGATGGTCGATCGCATAATGCGGCGGGTCGCGCAGCGCCGGAATTTCGAGGTCGATCAGGCTTAGCAAATCACGCGTCGCCAGTAAACCGCGTTTTTCGAATACATCCGATTCATCCAGCCCCAGCTCGGCGGCGAGCATGCTGCGGCGGGCCGTATCCATATCGTGTTGCACCACCACTCGTACGATGTTGGCAAAGCGGCGGTGGCGTACCTCCGATTCGATCATTGCCAATAAATCGTCGGCCTGATCTTCGTCGCGCGCGGTATTGGCGTTGCGCGTCACATAAAAAGTCTCGCAGGCGACGATTTCCATTTTTGGAAACAACACGTCGAGATTTTTCGCCATAACGCTTTCCAGCGGCACGAAGATGTGCGAGTCCGGCACTTGCAGGAAACGCGGGATGCCGAGCCCGACCGGAACCTTGACGCGGGCGCGTAGCTCATCTTCGCTATCGCTGTGGCGCAGCATTACCAGCAGATTCAGCGACAGGTTGGAAATGAACGGAAACGGGTGCGCGGAATCGACTCCCTGCGGCGTGACCAGCGGGTATATGTTTTCGAAATAGTAGCTGCGTATCGTTGCCTTATCGGCATCATTAAGCGCGTCGTAGGGCATGATGTGTATATCGCGCTCGCCCAGCAGCGTAATCAGCTCCGCTACCAGCCCCGACTTTTCGGTTTCGAGTTCGCGCACCTTGACATAACATTCCTCGATCTGCTGTGCCGGCAAGCGGCCGTCGACACTGTAATTCATGACGCCCGCGCCGACCTGTTGTTTCAGGCCGCCGATACGTTTCATGAAAAACTCGTCCAGGTTCGAACTGACGATGCCGATAAACTTTAGCCGTTCCAATAGCGGATTGGATTCATCCTTGGCCTCGTGCAATACGCGTCGATTGAATTCGAGCCAGGTCAACTCGCGATTGAGGTAGAGCTCCGGAATATCCAGATCCGCGTATTTCGCGGCCGCTACGGATTCCGAATCGGGTGCGGCTACCGACGCGGCATCGGGTGAAGCTTTCGCTACGGGCCTGGATCTGGTTGCCGGGGCGGTTTTAGCGGCCGTCACGGGCGCTTTCGCTGGCGGCAAACCCTGCTCGGGGATTACCGACAGGTCTTTTTCGATGACGCGGTTGGTAGCCATAGTCGTTTCTATTTATGTTGATGGTTAATGGTGCTCGGGAACAAAGGTTTGGTCGGCCAATGGCGGACGCACATAACCTCCTGCTTTTTCGCGCGCCGGCAAGTCGATCGGTGCCGGAGTCAGATCTTCGTAGGGAATCAAGCTCAGCAAGTGCTTGATGCAGTTCAGGCGCGCGTGTTTCTTGACATCGGCGTTGACCACATACCACGGCGCCTGCTTGATATCGGTATGCGCAAACATCTGGTCCTTGGCTTTGGAATACTCGACCCACTTGTTACGCGATTCGACATCCATCGGGCTCAGCTTCCAGCGTTTGGTCGGATCCTTGATGCGTCCCTGGAAACGTTCTTCCTGCACATCGTCGCTAACCGAGAACCAGTACTTGATCAGGATGATGCCGGAGCGTACCAGCATGCGTTCGAACTCGGGGCAACTGCGCATGAATTCCTGGTATTCTTCATCGGAACAAAATCCCATGACGCGTTCGACGCCGCCACGGTTGTACCAGCTGCGGTCGAACAACACCATTTCGCCGGCGGCGGGCAGATGCGGCACGTAACGCTGAAAATACCACTGAGTCTTTTCGCGTTCGGTGGGCGTGCCGAGGGCGACCACGCGGCAGATTCGCGGATTCAGGCTTTCGGTAATGCGTTTGATAACGCCGCCCTTGCCGGCGGCGTCGCGCCCTTCGAAAATACAGACAACCTTGAGACCTTTTTCCTTGATCCATTCCTGGAGCTTGACTAGTTCTATCTGTAGCTTGGCCAGCTCTTTGTTGTATTCCTTATTCGCGATATTCGCGATCTTATTTTTGGCATTGCTGTTTTGACTCGCATTATTGGTATCAGACACTATTCTCGTCCTCTATTTTATTAGGTGGGACCGACCAACGTATAATAGGTGGGACCGACCAACGTATAATAGGTGGGACCGATTAATGTATAACAAAAGGCAAAATCTGTCCATATAACAAGGGGATAAATTTAACAGTTGATGATCTGCATCATCTTGCGACCAGCGGTTGAACCTAATTCGCCCTTGCCGGTCGATATTTTATCGTAAGGAGGACAAGATGAGTCTCAATCCGTTTACCCCGCCGTTTAGCGCGCTACCGCAAACCTTGCCGATCTTCCCGTTGCCCGGCGCCATCGTATTGCCGGGCGCCGAATTGCCGTTGAATATATTTGAACCGCGTTATCTCAACATGGTCGACGATGCCATGGGCGGCCAGCGGCTAATCGGTATGATTCAGCCCGATCCGGCCGCCGACAATGATATCGATATTTGCCGCACCGGCTGCGCCGGTCGGGTAACGCAGTATCGCGAAACCGCCGATTGCCGGATTGAAATCGTGTTAACCGGGATCTGTCGATTCGACGTGGTCGAGGAGATGTCGACCACCCGCGGTTATCGGCTGACGGTGCCCGACTGGTCGCGCTTCAGCGATGATTACGTCGATCACCTCGGCGCACTCGAGGATCGGCACGCGCTATTGATGGCGACGCTGCAAGCTTATTTTGATGCCAGAGGCCTCGATGCCGATATGAAAAAACTCGAACGCTTGCCGGTTATGCGCCTGGTCGATAGTTTGTCGATGGTGCTGCCTTTCGAAATCTCGGAAAAGCAATTACTGCTCGAAACCGTCGATACCGAGGCGCGTTACACTAGCTTCATGGCGCTGCTCGAGGGCGAGTTCGAAGTGCCGGATTCCGCCACCCGCCACTAATCGAAGGATTAATACGCGCGCTCCTCCAGCGTTGTCGGGCCGGTGGCGGCCCGCTATACCTATCCCCATGAAAATCCGGCCCGCCGCTCGGGCCGAACCCTAACCCGGGTTTCGTCCTTGTGCCGAGATTTTGTCCGTTGTCGCGATTTCAAACAACGCCCGGTTGGTCAATTGCTGTTGAATCGGTATAGTGAAATGCTCGGATCAGGGGGTATCGACTATGAAATTAGCCCAGGCGCTCACCGGCTTATTGCTGTCACTGCTGATTTTGCTCACGCCTGTATCCGCCGCATCGTCCGGTCGTATCGTCACCGGCGATGTCATCGCTAACCGCAGCGTCACCCTGTCGACGCGAATTATGGGTCGGATTACCCAAGTCAACGCCAGTGATGGAGAACAAGTCAAAAGTGGTCAGGTGATCGTCGAGATCGATGACGCCGAGTACCGTGCCCGACTCAAGGTGGCTCAGGCGGCGGAAGAGCGCGCCCGGGCGGAACTCGCTCATCGGCAGCGAACGCGCAGCAGACTGGAAAAGCTGACTCAGACCGATGCCGTGTCGCGTGACGCGGTCGATGAGGCGATTTATAGCCTCGAAGTCGCCGCAGCCAATCTCAAAGCGGCTCAGGCCGAAATCGAAGTGCTCGAATCGACGCTGCTGGAAACTCGAATCAGAGTACCTTTCGATGCAGTCGTGATACGGAAACACGCCGAAATCGGGTTGGTCACGCAACCCGGGCAGGCGCTTTACGACATTCAGGATCAAAGTAGGCTCAAGTTCAGGGCCCGCGTCAAGGAACGCGACTTGGCGCATATCGAGCTTGGGGACAAGGCGATGATTACGATTACCGCCCTCGGCGATACAGCGCTTAGCGCCACGGTAATCAAAGTCATACCCAATGGCGACGACCGGCATACCTTTCTGATCGAACTCGAGTTGCCCGACCGCAGCGGGCTTTATCCCGGCATGTTCGGTAAAGCGGTGTTCGAGTAACGACGAACGACGTGAACTGATCCAGCATGCAGGTCTTTCTCCGCTATTTCGCCAGCCGCCACACCCTGGCGAACGTGTTTACGATAATGGTGCTGCTGCTCGGATTGGTAACCCTGACCCATATTCAGCGCGATCAATTCCCCAGCGTCGATCTCGCGGAAATGGTCATTACCACCCGTTATCCGGGGGCATCGCCGCAGGATGTCGAACTCAACGTCACCAATAAAATAGAAGAAGAACTCAAAGAAGTGGACGGGCTCAAGCGCGTGACTTCTTTTTCGATGGAAAACATATCGGTAGTCGATGTCAAACTCGATCTCGACGCCAAGGACATGGAAAAAATCAAGACCGATGTGCGCGATGCGGTATCGCGCACCTCCGGCTTGCCTCCCGAGGTCGATGAATTGCCGGTGGTGCGGGAAATCACGACGGCTACCGGGATCCCGATCATCGAGGTCGGCCTGAGCGGTGACATTCCCTATCCGCGGTTGCGCGAAATTGCGCGCCGTGTCGAAAAGTCGCTGGAAGACATCCCCGGCGTCTCACGCCTGCGGCGTTTCGGTTATCGCGATCGCGAAATCCATGTCGAAATGTTACAGGACGCGATGGAAAAGTGGCAGGTGCCCGGGGCGCAACTGGTCAGCGCGATTGCCAATCGCAACATCCGTTCCAGCGGTGGATCGTTCGAGTCTTACACCAGCGAAAAGAACATCGTGACCCTGGCCCAGTTTGAAACCCCGCTCGAAGTCGAAGACGTTATCGTCGATGTAACCGCGGACGGCACACAGGTGCGGGTTAGCGATCTGGCGATCGTCAAGGATACTTTCGAGCCGGAAAAGCTGCGTTCGCGCATGAATGGCGAAGCCGCGATTTCGTTTCTGATCTATAAAAAGGAAACTGCCGATATCATTCGTACGGTCGAGCGCATCAAGATTTTTGTCGAGGAAAATCGACACCGGCTACCCGCCAGCGTGCGCATCGAATATTCCAACGACATGTCGCAAAACGTCAATAACGGGTTGCAAGTGGTTATGTCAAATGGTGCGCTCGGGCTGGTTCTGGTGCTGCTGACACTGGCTTTTTTCCTCGATTTGCGCTCCGCTATGTGGGTGGCGATGGGGATTCCGGTGGCCTTGCTCGGTACGATTTTCATGTTGCCGATGTTCGGCGCCTATCTCGATTCAATCGCGCTCGGTGCGATGATTCTCGTAATCGGGATCATCGTAGACGACGGTATTGTCGTGGCCGAGAATATTTGGCGTTTCCGCGAGCAGGGCAGGCCGCCGCTGGAAGCTGCGGTGGAGGGCGCTGCGTCGGTATTTAAGCCGGTTATTACCACCCTGTTGACGACCGGGCTCGCGTTTGCGCCGATGTTTTTTATGAGCGGGACGCTCGGTGATTTCATTTACGTGATACCGCTGGTGGTAATTCTCGCGCTGGTCGTGTCCTTCGCAGAGTTGTCGATCGCGTTGCCCGCGCACCTGATATGGGGCGTTAAACCGGGTTCGATAACGGTCGCGGGCAAGCCCAAAAAGTTCGATATCGAAACCATCAAACGCCGCTTCGGCGCGCTGCTGGAGCGGTTGTTGAGATGGCGTTATCCGGTAATCGGCCTGGCGCTTTTGCTGCTGTTTAGCGCCTTCTGGTATGCCGGGCGTTATATGGATTTCATTCTGTTCCCGACCCAGTCGGCCGACCGATTTTACGTGCTGGTCGAACTGCCGACCGGCTCGTCGCTGGATCACAGTTCGGACATGATGCGCAAACTGGAAAGACTGGTCGAGGCCTTGCCTGCGGGCGAAGTGGAATCCTATGTCACCCGAATCGGTAGCCATGGCGACTTCAGCCGGGGTGAAAACGAGCACTGGGCCTATGTCGGGGTGTTTCTGACGCCTTTCGCGACGCGCGAACGTAACGCCGACATGATCGTCGAAGACTTGCGCATGCGCGCCGCTGCGCTCGACGAATTCGAAAGGACGGTGTTCATCATCGATAGCGGCGGTCCTCCCGTGGGACGGCCGATAACGATCCGGGTCGTCGGCAGCGACGATCGATTACGCGCCGCCCTGGCAAGCGATGTAGTTGCAAGACTGGCGCGACTGGAGGGTGTTAAGGATATCGACCGGGATGATAAAAAGGGCAAGCAACAGATTAATATCGATATCGACTTTATCCGCCTGGCCGATGCCGATCTGAGGGTATCGGATATTGCGCGTAACGTGCGCCTGGCCTTCGATGGCGAAGTCGTGACCTCGGTGCGCTATGGCGACGAGGATGTCGATTTCCGCGTATTGTTCGAGGCCACCGCGCGCAGTTCGGTGGATACGCTCGCCGACCTGATTATTCCGAACACGCGCGGTGATTTCATTCGGCTCGAGGAAGTTGCCGAATTCAATATCGACGCCGGACCGTCTAATATCTACCATTTCGACAACGAGCGCGCGATTACCATTACCGCCGACGTAGTCAAGGGGCTGACTACCCCGTTGGCGGCGACCGCCGCGGCGCTCGACGGAATCGATATCGACAGCGACTGGCCCGGAATGCGGCTGGTTGTCGGTGGCGAAGCCGAGGAATCGGCCGCCTCCATGGGTAGCCTGGTGGTCGCATTCATTGCGGCTGCCGTCGGCATTTATCTGTTATTGCTGCTGCTGTTCGAATCGACAACTCAGCCGATTATGGTAATGATCGCGATTCCATTCGGACTGGTCGGGGTGATCATCGCGTTTGCCCTGCACCAGCAGGCATTCGGTTTTCTGGCGATGCTCGGGGTCGTCGGCCTTACCGGGGTCGTGGTAAACGATTCATTGATTCTGGTGAATCTGGTCAACCGCCTCAAACAAACCCACCCCGAGGTCAATGCTCACGACCACATAGTCGATTCCGCCCGAACCCGTCTGCGCCCGATCGTACTGACCTCGATTACCACCGTGGCGGGCCTGTTACCCATGGCATATGGTCTCGGGGGTTCCGATCCTTTTTCGGCGCCGATGGCGCTGGCGATGGGTTATGGTGTCTTGTTTGCAACTCCGATCACGCTAATTCTGATTCCTTGCCTGCTTGCGGTTACCGACGATCTGCATGCGCTGACGGACCGCATATTCAAAAAATCGCCCCTGGCGCAAAAATGAAACACGACCATTCAGAAGCATTTAGCCGTTTTCCGAATATGAGGTTTTACTCAGAGTAAATTTTTATTGCGAGCCCGTGCATTGGCTTTATTTGAGAATTTACTCTGAGTAAAATTTTGTTTCTCGGCCATTATTTACGCCGATTTGGGGTGGGTCGTGGGCTTTGAGGTTAGCGGCGTCGTGCCCGCGTCGGCTGGTTGGGTATGGGGTGAGCGAAATTTGGTAGTTATGGTAAACGACATTGAAAACAATCCAGTGGAACATTCGATGCCCGGCAAGCATGCCAGGCTGGGGTATCTGCTGCTCGCCTATACGGCGACAGCTATCGGCATCGCCGGCGTGTTTCTGCCGCTATTGCCGGCGACGCCGTTTCTGCTGGTTGCGGTCTGGGCGGCGTCCAGGGGGTCGCAGCGCGTGCACGACTGGATTTATGATCAACCCCGCTTCGCGCGCTTGATCAACGACTGGCAGCAACAGGGCGCGGTACCGTTAAGCGCGAAGTGGCTGGCCACTGCGATGATGATCGCGAGCTGGTCTTTCCTCCTTTGGCTGGAGTATCACTGGGGCATAGTGCTCGGCCTGAGTCTTTTTTTCCTGACTATCGCTATCTTCTTATGGACGCGCCCCAACCCGAAGCCTTGACCGGGGCTTTAGACTCGCCGATGATTCTAGCGTTAACAATCCTTGATCCGACAGTATGAATCTTTCAGATTTACTTACCGATTGTGCAAGCCGCCATGGCGATCGAGAATTTCTGTTGTTCGAACGCCAGCCGCGGACCGACGATGGCGAGGCTGCCATTCGCCGGCGATTTAGTTATAGCGACTTCGATGCGGAAGTCAATCGGGCCTGCCATTATCTAGCCGCGCAGGGTTTGCAGCCGGGAGATATTTTTAACCTGCACCTGCCGAATTGCCCGGCCTTCCTGATACTGTGGTTTGCCGGTGCGCGCCTGGGCGCTGTCATGATGCCGACCAACGTGTTGGCCTCGACCGATGAAATGCTCTATCTGCTGGGGCATTCGAATTCGAAAATCGGCTTTACTACGAAGGAGCATCGGACGCTGCTCGAACAGTGTGCGCAACGGCTCGGTAATCTCGAGCGAATTATTGTCTGCGATGCCTGCAGCGGGCAGCCGGTCGCGGGTTGTTTCGAGGACCAACTGAGTGAATTTTCCACTGATGCCTGGCCTTGCCCGGCCGCCGACACCCACCTGGCGGCAATTATGTATACCTCGGGCACCACTTCGAAACCGAAAGGCGTCATGGTCACCCATACCAATTACCTGGCCGCGGGGCGGACCGTAGCCGATGCGATCGAGCTTGACGAAAACGACCGCCAATTTATCGTGTTGCCGCTGTTCCACGGTAATGCACAGTATTACTCGATCATGAGCGCCATGCTGCGGGGCGCCAGTGTGGTTCTGATGGATCGCTTTTCGGCGAGTCGTTATTTCGATAAATGCATCGAACATGGCTGCACCCTTGCCAGCCTGTTTGCCGCACCGATGCGAATGTTGCTGGCGCAACCGCGGAAATCGGCCCATCGCGACAACCGACTCAGGCTGGTAATCTATGCGCAAAATTTGACATCGCAACAGCTCGACGATTGGCAACGGCGCTTCAATGCACCACTCAGCCAGTTATGGGGCATGACCGAAACCATGGGGCCGCCGCTGATGAATCCATTGCGCGGCGAGCGGCGCAACTGGACCGTGGGTAAGCCCACCGGTGACTATGAAATCGCGCTGCTGGACGATTATGGCGACAGGGTTGATATAGGTCAGGAAGGTGAAATCACCGTCAGGGGAGTGCCGGGTAAAACCATCATGGCGGGCTATTTCAACAACCCCGGGGCTAGCGCCGAAACCCTGCGCGACGGCTGGCTCCACAGCGGCGACAACGCGATTCAGGACGAGGCGGGTTACTTCCGATTCGTCGACCGTAAAAAAGACATGATCAAACGCGCCGGTGAAAATGTATCGGCCGGGGAGGTCGAAAATGTCTTGTTGCAGCATCCGGCAATCTTCGAGTGCGCCGTCATCGGCCTGCCGGACGAACTGAGGGATGAAACCATCGTCGCCGCAGTCGTGTTACATGCGGGGCGGCAGGTATCGGAATCTGAGTTGATCGAATTCTGTGCCAACAAGCTGGCAAGCTTTCGCGTGCCGCAGCGAGTCGTGTTCGAGGAGTCATTGCCCAAGACCTCGGTTGGTAAAATCCAGAAACACTTGATTCGCTCGTCCTTGGTGTCCACATGAGTGTTAGCGAAAAAATAGCCTTTTTTAGGTCTCCGCGGCGCCATTACCGGGCGCCTGGTTACCGCGTCAGTTGCAGACCGGGCAGGAGATACCGAACATCCCTTTCAGGGCGAAGTAGAATAGTATGGCCATGATCGCGCCGGCCGGCAGCGTGATAAGCCATGAAACCACAACATCGCGCACCACGCGTAAGTCGACCGCCGCGAGACCGCTGGTAAAACCCACACCCATGACCGCACCGACCGCGATCTGGGTCGTGGATACCGGCAGTCCCGTCTTCGAGGCAAGCACCACGGTAATAGCCGCCGCCAGGGTTGCGCAATAGCCACGCGTCGGCGTCAGGTCGGTAATATCGTTACCGATAGTGCGCATCACTCGATAGCCGAGGGTGACCAGGCCAATGACGATACCAACCCCGCCCAGTGCGAGTATCCACAAAGGCAGGGCGGCGCTTTGTCCCAGCTCGCCGCCGGATTGGACCAGGCTCACTACCGCGGCCAGCGGTCCGATGCCGTTGGCGACATCATTTGAACCATGGGCGAAGGCCATGGCGCAGGCGGTAAATATCATCATCGGGGCAAACGCCTTTTCGACGCTGGCAAAATGAAATTCTCGGTCAGCCTCCTCGTCTACCTGGATGCGATTGATCATGCGCTTGCCGACATAGGCGAGCGCCAGGCCGAACAGGATCGACATAATCAGGGTCGTAACCGGGCCGAAATCCAGCTTGAGGTGCTTGAGACCCTTGAACATGGTCACCAGGCTAACGATCCATCCCACCAGGAAGACATACATCGGCCCCCATTTTTGAGCATTTTCGAAGGGGCGTTCGGTGCGTAGTATCAAATTCTGAATACTGACCATCAACCCAAATGCCAGGGCCCCGCCGATCAACGGCGAAACCAGCCAACTGGCCACGATATGCCCGATTTTGCCCCAATTGACCGCGCTGACTCCGATGGCGACCACGGCAAAACCGACGAGACCGCCGATAATGGTATGGGTCGTCGAGACCGGCCAGCCCTGCCAGGACGCAATCATCAGCCAGATAGCGGCGGCCAGCATTGCCGCCAGCATGCCGAATACCAGGACCTCGGGCGAGCCGGTGATGGACTCGGGATTGATAATTCCCTTGCGGATGGTTTTGGTAACCGCGCCGCCGGCGATGAAGGCGCCGGCAAACTCGAATATCGCGGCGATGATGATCGCCTGTTTGACGGTAATCGCACCCGAACCGACCACCGTACCCATCGCATTGGCGACGTCGTTGGCCCCGATGCCCCAGGCCAGATAGATGCCAAAAACGATGGCAAGGATAAAAAAAACCGTACCGAATTCCGCGATTATTTCCATGCCTGGTTCACCCCAATCTATGCGCGACTAGCCCGCGAGTAACAGCCTTGAGCGTATTGCCAGGGCTTCGGCGTAGTCCGCCAGGTCCTCAATCAAGTTGATCAGCCGATACAGAAATACGATCGATACCGGGTCCGTGTCCTTTGAATGCTGAAACAAGGTATGCGTAATATCGGTACCGATATGATCCGCATCGGTTTCGATCTCGATCACATCGCGTATCAGCGCTCGGGTCTTTTTCAGAATCGGTCCTTTAAAACCGGTTTCGACCAGGTCGTCGAACATGCCGATAACGTCGTTGGCCGCGCTAACGGCGTCCGCGGCGCGGCCCGCCAGCGCCAATATCGGCTGGTGCATTTCATTCGGTACTTCCATGGGTAGATCCAGCATTAGCCCGACAATATCCTCCGAGCAATCGGCAATCGCTTCCTGCATTTCCATGACATCCAGCAGATCCCTACGCTCTACCGGTAAAAACATCGACTTGGATAAGCGGCGCTGCAATTCTTCCAGCACCCTGTCGGCATCGCTCTCGAGTTGATTGACGCTGCGTTTGATTTCCTTTAGCGACGACTTGTTGTTTTCCAGGAAAGCTTTCGTTGCCGCGGGCATATGTCCGGCACACTCGTTTGCAATTTCCATGTGTTCTTTCATCGGCTTGAACGGGGACTTCCCGAAAAGCTTGCCGAATTTCAGGGTGGTGGGCATGGCCGTTTCCTCTCGTGTTATCTAGTTGGCGCCGCCTTATCGGCGCAATCAATCGGTAATCGTTTGCGAATCGAGTACAAAGAGATCAAGCAGCTTGCTGATAGAACCGGGCCGGCACTATCGCAAGAGCCGGCCCGAATATTCTCGTCCGGCCGGCGAGGGTGCTACCCTAGTTTCCTGATCTAGCCCGAGCCGGTATTCATCGAGTTAATGCGGT
>DS021198.1:1594695-1599823 GCA_001735895.1 Olavius algarvensis Gamma 3 endosymbiont
CCACGAGATGCCGGGGTATTTGAATCATTCTGCCAGCAGCTGATGGGCCGGGCTCATCGGCGAGTACGCAATGAGATAAAGGACTTGCTCTATCTGTTGGACTCGACGCCGATCTGTCTGCGCGGCCGGGGTTATGAGTGGACGCAAGCGCGTAGTATGTCACGCATTCCGGGCCTGAAGATTCACCTGCTGTATTCCCCCGACAAGCAGTTGCCTTGTGACGCTCGGATCACGGCATCGACCCAGAACGATATTGAGTATGGACGCAATGTTGAAATCGAGAAGGGCGCTAAGTATGTGTTTGATAAGGGATATTGCGATTACAATTGGTGGCATCAAATCGACCAGGAGGGTGCTTTCTTTGTGACCCGGTTAAAGCGTAACGCATCGATCAGGGTGCTCAAAAGCCGCTCGACCGAAGGAGATATACTGTCGGATGAGGTCATTGAGTTTAAAAACAAATGGCCTGGCGGCGGCCGGAAAAACAACTACGTCAAACCGTTGCGGCGAATAGTGGTGCATCGAGAGGATCATGTGGACCCGCTGGTACTGGTAACCAACCTGATGGGGGGTCCCGGTTGAAGAAGTTGCAGCGCTGTACAAGCAGCGTTGGGCGATCGAACTCTGGTTCAAGTGGGTCAAGCAGAACCTGAAAATCAAAAAGTTTCTCGGTCAAAGCGAGAATGCGGTCAAAATCCAGATACTGGTGGCATTGATCACGTATCTCATCGCCGATCTATACCGGCAACTTTGTGGATCGAGACGCGGTTTTTATCTGTGGCTGGCGGAACTCAAATCGACTCTATTCCAGCGACCCAGACTCGAATTCGAAGTACTTAAACGACGACGAAAATGGAAATCCGATTTCCAAATACATCAAGCACAGTTGGCATTATGATTTATTCCGGACAGCAGTGCGCTTGCGCGGGAATGACGCCCAGTATCTGTCATCCCCGTTTTTTTGTCATCCCCCCGTAAGCGGGGATCTCGAGACGATGGCGCCGCACAACAAGATTCCCGCCGGGACCCACAGGGCCTAAAGCCGCGCAGACTTACCCGGGAATGACGGGTTATATAGTCATCGATCCGAGGATTTGCCGCGATTCCGGCATGCCGAATTAATTTTTTCGTATCTTGATGAAATGGTGTTTCAGCGCGTCGGCCACGACTGGCTGAATCCGCTTCGCGGACAATGGCTTGGCAATAAAGTTGTGCACTTCTCGCTCGCTGACCTTGGGCATGAACTCGCTGAGCGACGAGGGATTGGAGGTGACGATAACCGCCACGCCGGGGTTTCTTTTTTTGATATCCTGAATCAGATCGACGGCGGCTTCGTCGCCGGCGGCAGGATCGATAACGACGATGCCGATATTGGTCGCATGCTGCATGGTAGCACTAACCGTTTCGGCGGAGTCGAAGCAATAGACATCCGAAAGTTCGGTGATGTCGTCGACGACCTGCTTAAAGGCTTCGCGATAGGTGGCATCCTGATCGAGTATCGCCAACGCCCGATGACGCGAAAGACCCGAACGTTGTTCGCGCTTGTTGCTGTCGCGTTCTTTAACGGCGCGGCGTTTCTGTTTTTCGGTAACCAGCGCGGCGCGATTTAGGACTTCGGTAAATTCCTGGATATTCCAGGGCTTGGGGATACAGCGATAGACGTCGGCGGCTGAAATAGCGTCACGCTTTTTGGCGAAATCGGTGCTGGACAGCAGGATGCGTATGCAATCGGGTCGGTTTTCGCGACACCATTGGAGTAGTTCGAGCCCGGTGCAGTGCGGCATGCGTTCGTCGGAAACAACGATATCGATATTCTCGGCGTCGGCAAGAATCTGTTTCGCCTGTTTGGCCCCTTCCGCCGTAATTACCTCGAACTTCGATCGAAGCGCCGCTTGCAGCGAACGCAAAACCCGAGGTTCGTCGTCGACGACCAGGATTTTAGGCGGTTGCCCGGGCTGCCGTTGCCAAGCTTGTTTTGCAGCGCTGCCCTGGGTCATATCCTGTTACCTGGTCCAATTATGCGTGACGGTCGGTCAAGCCAGTGGCAGCAACAGCGAAATTGTCGTGCCGGTACCTGGTTCGCTTTGCACCTCGATTTCGCCGCCGTGGC
Source organism: Olavius algarvensis Gamma 3 endosymbiont (assembly GCA_001735895.1). Lineage (GTDB taxonomy): Bacteria > Pseudomonadota > Gammaproteobacteria. The sequence goes on from DS021198.1 coordinate 1,596,806, forward strand.
TCTCGATGATCTTGTGCGCGATAGACATCCCGAGGCCGGTGCCCGAATTGATTTCTTTGGTAGTGAAGAACGGGTCGAAAATTCTACTACGCGTCGATTCATCCATACCCTGTCCATTGTCGGTAAAGGAAATTCTTATACCGCTCTCGGTATTGGCGGTCTCGATTTCGATAATGCCATTGGCCTCTTCGGTTGCATGGGCGGCATTGTTGAGTATGTTCATGAAAACTTGATTCAATCGTGCCGGTATGCAGCTGTTTTTTTGCAAATCCTCGGCGTATTTCTTGACTACCAGCCGATCGCCCAGTTCATTGGCACAAATTTTAATGGTCGCATCGAGCCCGGGATGGACATCGGTTGGCGTAGCCTCGCTATTATCGAGCCGGCTAAAGTCCTTGAGCGAACCCACCAGGTTGGTAATTTCCTGCAGGCCGTGCGTCGAATCGTTCAACAATTCGCTGGTTTCGTCGAGTGCTCCGGAACTTTCCAGGTTACGGTAAGCAAGCACGTTGGACTTGACCACTTCACTAAGTTTTTTAGTGTCGAGTGGTTTTTGCGTGATGATCTCCGACATGATACGGGAAGCTTTCATCAACGAACCGACCCCGGACATGTTACTGCGCACGGTATCGAGATTGCAGCTGATGTATCCGAGCGGCGTGTTGATTTCGTGCGCGACGCCTGCAACGAGTTGACCCAGCGAAGCCATCTTCTCGGATTGCATCAGGTTCTTTTCCGATTGCGAGAGTTCTTCGTAGGCTTCTTCCACCTTGGCCGTCTGTTTGGCGACTTCGAGGTCGAGCGAGGAATAAAGGCTCCGCAGTTTGATCGCGATGAAGCCGCTAAAGAGCAACAAAACAGCGATGTAAACCAGTACCATTTGATTGAACAGATCGCGTTCCGAGCTGAGCTGGTTCAGCCAATCGCCCCAGGACTTGGATAATTCTGCGAGGTGAAAACTAGTGGTCGATGCCAATACCTTGTTGAGGTAAGCATCGGTTTGATCCTTCTCCGCGATAACGGTTGCAATATGATTTGCCAGCTCGATGATGCGCGACAGGTATTCGCCGGGCAAATGCTTTTCCGTCGCCGGTATCTGGTACATCAACCGGTATCTGGTACATCAATTTGGTTAACTTGTCGACGTCGGCGTCACTACCGGGTTTGGCGTAGTGCAACGAACCGTAGGCCACCTCGCGGTAGATTCGGGCGATATCATTCAGGTTGCGATCTTCGGCGACGAACATCAGTTCGCGTCCGACCAGCGGTGCGTATTTCTCCGAGTTACGTAGTACCGAATTGTGCGACTTAAAGTTTTCGATCAGATCGTTTTTGGCTTCGAGCGCGCTTTTCAGTTGCATGAAATGCCCGGCCAACAGTGTCCCCTCAAATTGTGAATCGCTGAAAAAATCGGTGTCGAGATTACGGATTTCGCGATCGAGCAACAGGGTAACCCGCACCAGCTCGTCGTAGTTGTTGTCGATATTGACTCGGCTGCGCAGGGCGAATTCGTTAACACTGGAATCCAGGTTATCGATTCTCAACAAGCGCTCATTAACTTCCTGGCGAATCTGGTTGACATCGGTAAGCTGGGTTTCGTAGTAGAAAATACCGGCGCCGCCACCGATGGCAAGAGTCAGGAAAATACTGAGTAAGATAGAAGGTTTCATAGTTACTTTACCCCCTTTGGGAGTTCGCCGACCAGAGACCCGAGGAAAGCGATAATCGCATCCTTGTCGGCCTTGGGAACGTCGCGGCCCAACTGAAACTGGATCATAATGCCGACCGCTTCTTCGATCGTGGCCACCGATCCGTCGTGAAAGTAGGGCGGCGTCATCATCGCCAGGCGTAGGCTGGGCACCTTGAAAACTCGCTTGTCCCATTCGTTGTTGGTCAAGTTGTAGCGACCGAGGTCATTGGCGAGACTACCTTCCTGCAGAGAAATATCATGCAGCACGCCGAATTTCTGAAACATGTTGCCGCCGACGTTCTGTCCCTGATGACAGGAGACGCAACCGTAGGCTTTAAACAATTCGTAGCCGCGTTTCTGTGCCTCGTCGATGGCGTCGGTTTCACCGCGCAGATAGCGGTCGAAGGGCGCATTCGGCGTGATCAGCGTTTTCTCAAATTCGGCGATCGCGTCGACGATTCTGTCGGGCGTCATCTCGCCCCCGTAAACGGATTTAAATGCTTGCTTATACTTGGAGTCCGATTGCAGTTTCTTAACCGCTTCTTCCCAGCTCGACATGCCCATTTCAATCGGATTCGTGACCGGACCGCGCGCCTGGTCGGCCAGGCTTTCGGCACGGCCATCCCAAAACTGGGTGAAGTTGAATACCGAGTTGTATACGGTGGGCGAATTACGGGTGCCAAGCTGGCCGTTGATACCGGTCGAGACGGGGCGTAGATCGGTGCCCCAGGCGGCGCTTAATTCGTGGCAGCTGGCGCAGGAGATCGAGTCGTCGGCGGAGAGGCGCTTGTCCTGAAAAAGCATTTTTCCCAGGCGCGCCTTGGCTTGATTGACGTCGACTTTCAATGGCAATGGCGAAATCGGCTCGCCTGCGAGGCTGGCCGGCGGTGCAATAATCGCAACCAACAAAAATACGGACGCTAGTCGCAAGCGGCCGGCAATTCTAAGATCAAACAGGCGTATCGCCAGGCCGAGCAATTTTGAACATGCCCGTGGCTGGCCTCGCGAAGCCCTACGGTAGACCCCTGACAATGGGTGAGTTCTATGATTCATTCTTGAATATCTCGGTTGAACTATTGGTTTGAACTGCACGTGAATATTTTTACGGTCGCCCAATGGGCAAAATCAACTGTTATTGATATTAGGTATTATTCTATTTTGTATCTTGGACTAGTGTTATTTTTGTGACACGAGCACGGAATTTCAGCGCCTTTGCGGTAAAAGTTGCGCACCATGTCTCATTCTAGTCTGGACAACCAACCGTTTTGCGAAATACACATTACCCCTCCAGTTTCAGGTATAGTGCCTTNTCGGGAATAGTCAAATTG
>DS021198.1:1600032-1624685 GCA_001735895.1 Olavius algarvensis Gamma 3 endosymbiont
TCAATTGTTATCGCGCCCTATGCGACATGAAATTGAACGCATCTCGGCAACCTTTTAACTGAAACACGCGGCGCTACATACGACTCGCAAGGCGAGGCAAAAAAAACCGATCGCTGTGCTGTCGAAGCGGCTGCGCCGGAGGCTCCATTTTTCGAGAGGATGGGGCCATAAAAAAAACAATTGGGATATGCCCCGGTAGAATGCAACCGGGCGATTCGATCGAAGGGCGCGATCGGTAATCGGGTGAAGTTTGCGCGCCGGTAACGAGTTTTCAGGCCCGAGCGGCGACAGGTTTTACACAGGCGGGAGTTGGAACCGGCTTAAGCGATGCCTGGCTCGATCATTTCTGATAATCGTTTTCGTCGGTTTCCAGCAGCCCGGACAGCAATTGCGGGTTTTTTCTCAGCAGCTCAAGGCGCAGCAGTTCGATATCCTCGCCTTCCGGGATCCGGGGGCGCGGAATGTCGACCAGTTGGTCCAGTACGATTTCTCCCGGGCGCGAGGAAATAAACAGCAGTCTGTCGGCTAGGTAAAGCGCTTCCCGCAAGTCATGGGTCACGAATAAAACAGTGCTCGAACGCCGCGCACAGACATCGATCAGTAAGCGCCGCAGCCGATTTGCGACCGGGGTATCGAGTGACAGGAACGGCTCGTCCAGTAACAGTAACGACGGTTCGTTAACGATCGCGCGCGCGAGTGCGACACGGCGGCGCATTCCCCCGGACAGCTGCCCCGGGTAGGCATCGACAAAATCTTCCAGCCCAATTTCATTCAGTAGGCCCGCGACTCTCGCCCTGGCGTCAGTAGCTTCCGTCACCAGTTCGACGTTTTCACGAACCCTTAACCAGGGCAGCAGACGCGAGGACTGAAACATGTATCCTGGCGGCGGTCCAGCCGAGGGCGCGCCGCCATCGATGACGACCGATCCGGAGAAATCTTCGTCGATACCGCTAATCATATTCAGTAAGCTGGTCTTGCCGCATCCGGATGGACCGACGATGCAACAAAACTGCCCGGGTTCGACGCTGAATCGAATATTTCTCAGAACAACTAGTTCCGACCGGTCGTCGTCCCGGTGATAGGTTTTGCTGGAGACGTCGATTTCGATCATGTTCAGGAGCGCCATCGCATAAGACGCCGATCGAGCGGGGTGATCAACAGGTATTCGATTGCCATCACGACCGCGATGAAGGCAAAGCTATAGGCCAGAATGCTGGTGATATCGAAGAACTGGAAATAAATACCCAGCTGGAACCCCACGCCGTTGCTGCGCCCCAACAATTCGACGACCAGCACTATCTTCCATACCAGTGCCAGTCCGGAGCGCGCCGACGCGAGTAGATAAGGGTATAACTGCGGCAGGTAAACCCTGAACCAGCGCTTGCGCCAATCGAGCCGGAAGGCTTTTGCAACCTGCAACAAATCCTGATCGACCGCGCGCGCGCCTTCGCGCATGTTAACCACGACGACCGGGAACTTATTGATTGCCACGGCCAGGATTGCCGCAAATTCTCCCAGGCCAAACCATAAATAACATAATATGATCGTAACCAGAGCCGGCAGGTTCAATGCCAGCACGAGCATGCCATCGAGCGCGGCATCCCAGTTCCTGTTTCGGCCCATAACAATGCCCAGCGCAACACCCAGCGCCATCGCGCAGATAAAGCTGACCACCACCCGCGCCAGCGTCGTCGACAGATGGAATATCAGTTCACCCTGACCGAGATGGTCGACTATGCTGAAAAAAACCTGCTGTGGGCCCGGTAGAAGCTGCCGCTCCACGACAATTGCCGCCAATTGCCAGATCGCGATAAACAGAACCAGCGAAGCTATGCGTAACCGCGGGTTGGACCCCTTGCGTAGATTCAGATTCATGTAGCCGGATGCCTCTATTTAGTAACGATAGCCCGCCCAGAAAGTACCGGGCGCGAGGGAGTTGCTGTCGCCGACCAGGTCGCGCCCCCCATATTTTGCCAGGGTAGCGAATAATTGCCTGGCGGCGGCGATATCCTGCTGGTTGAAGCTGGTCGGGATACCGGCGCGATAAGCATCGCGCAGCGCCGTTTGAATCCGATCATTCTGGGCGCGGGTAAGTGGGCGCAAGCGATCCCACTCGGTATCGGAGCTGCCCAAAATTTGTTTCGCGTCACGCAGCGCACGCAAGAAACCTGCAATCGTCTGCGGGTTTTCCGCCGCCCAGCGTTCGCTGAATACCCAACCGATCAGGGGCGGCTTACGCTTGACGCCCAGCACCGGCAGCATGTTTTCGACGCTGATCAACTCGGTCATTCCCGCCGCCTTTAACCTGGCCGAGTAGTGCCAGAAATTCAACGCCGCAGGAATATCCCCGCGCAGCATGATTTTGTTCAGCAGGGGCGGTGCGGCATAGTTAGCTTCGACCAGTCGCTTGAGGTCGGTACCGATGGTTTTTTGTGCATAGGCACGCAGCATCAGCCAGCTTTTATCAACCGGACCGCCGGCGATACCCAGCTTTTTGTCGCGTAGATCGTTTAAAGTTCCGATTCCCGCGTCCGGCCGCACCATGAGCCCCCCGGCGGCCAGCGAATGCGGCACAAAGCTATAGTCTGCGCCGCTACTGCGCTGTCTCGACACCCAAATCCAGTCGCTGACGATTGCGTCTACCTCGCCACCTTGCAAAGCGACGGCGGCGGCGTTTTTACCGGATAGTCGGGTGACGGCTATTTGCACCCCATGGCGTTGATCCAGGCCGTGAAATTGCAGGCTATCCAGTTCCCAGTTGACGGTGCCGAAGGCGAGTACGCCGACCCGGATCATCTGGGTTTCGGCGCGCGCGACACCGGACTGGAACAGCGCACAGAAAAAAGCCGCTAGTAAAATTTTCAATCCTGGTCGGGACGCGAAAAAATGACATCGACGCGAGTGAAATTGCAGTTGGAGACCAACGACGGCCGCTAAATTCAACATGGGCTAAGTGCCTCCGGCAGTCTTGCGGTGCATCATTCCCCGTGCCGGATCATAGGCGTAAATGGCGGCACCCAGAAAAAATGCCAGTGCAATCAAAGTAATAATACAGGCTTCGGCGTTAAAACGCTGGTAGAGCGCAAACCGTGACAGCTCGACGACATAGGTGAACGGGTTTAGCGAACAGATATAAAAAAGCAGCTCGCTACTCTCTCGCATGCGCCACAAGGGATATAGCGACGACGACATGAAGAACATCGGGAAAATGACAAAATTCATTATGCCCGCAAAATTTTCCAGCTGTTTTATCAGCGACGACAGCAGCATGGCGAAGGCGCCCAGCATGAGACCGCAAACGATAAGAGACGGTAGCAAATATAGGTAGCCCAGCGGCTCCATCGAAATTCCGAAAGCCGATGCAATCAGTAAAAACGCGTAGACTTGCAGAATCGAAATGAAAGTTCCCGCGAGCAACTTGCAAACCAGTAAATACCAGCGCGGCAGCGGGCTGACCAACAGGGTGCGCATGCTACCCATTTCACGGTCGTACACCATGGATAACGAACTTTGCATGCCGTTGAACAACTGAATCATCCCGATGAGCCCGGGCACGATATATACCTCGTAACTTATGTAGGTTTCATAGGGTGGAATAATGGATATCCCCAGCACCGAACGAAAGCCCGCGGCAAACACCAGCAGCCACACCAGGGGCCGTATCAAAGCCGCGATGAAACGTTCGCGTTGGTGAACGAAGCGCAGGGATTCACGCAGCAGTATGCCTGATAAACAGCGCCCTGCATGTACCATTTTCATGCCGGCGTATAACCGGTGATGCGATCGAACGCGGCCGCGATATTTGCCGCGCCGGCCTGCGCCGTTACCCGCGCAACGCTGTCGTCTGCACAGACGCGGCCCTGGTGCAGGACAATGACGCTGTCCTCTTCGAAAACTTCATCGATTAAATGGGTCGCCCAGAGTATTGCAATATTCTGTTCCTGCGCCATTCGATGCACATGCTCGACGATATCCCGGCGGCTAGGCGCATCCAGTCCCACCGTAGGTTCATCCAGCAACAGCATTTTGGGCTGGTGCAACAGGGCCCGAGCTATTTCGACGCGGCGCCGATGCCCGCCGTTAAGCTGCCGCACCTTTTCGGTTTGCCGCTCCAGCATTCCGAGTCGAGCGAGTTCGGTTTCCACGCGTTCGCGCGCGTGTTTTTTTTCCATGCCGTGCAGGGCCGCATGATAGAGCAGGTTTTGGCGCACGTTGAGATCCAGATCGAGCGTCGGCTGTTGGAATACGATACCCATTTGCGCGAGTGCCAGCAGCGGCGCGTCGCGCAGGTCGGCGCCGTTAACCCGGATATTCCCCCGAGCGCTGACATAAAGCCGCGTGACCAGCGAAAATAAAGTCGTTTTTCCGGCTCCGTTGGGGCCGAGCAAAACCTTGAACTGCCCCTTGGCAACCGCAAAACTGACGTCGTCCAACGCGGCTTTTTTGCCGAAATTGAAGCTCAATCCTGCGATTTCGAGCGCTAATGAATTCTGTGCCATGTCACCATCTGTTTAAAATATCGCAGCGAAGCAAACACCCTCCAGTCTAGGCCGGGCATAGTATAAGGCCCTATTGATGCGGTCAATCGAGCTGGCTTGAGCTGATTCAGCGCTGCCGATTTACGCTCGCGGGTCAGGCTGACTGACGCGGGTGCCGCCGTGACGGATAAATGCAGAAGCTAAACCGCGCCGCCTGTTCTCAGCCCGGAAAGCGCTTGCGAACGGTGATACCGATAAAAGCGTTGCGCTCCGGCGCCGGTTCGAAATAGCGCTCACCGAAGGCATTGATGCGAATATTACTATTGTATTCTTCGTCAAAAAAATTATTCACACCGAGGAAGCTCGCGAGCTCCCAGTCGTCGTAAAAGCCGTTGTGCCCGATTCGAATATCCGAAACGCTGTAGGCGCTTACCCGGGTGTCGTTAGCGTTATCGGCGAANAGTTCGCCGGTATATTCCAGACCGCGTAAAACCCGGAGTCGCCAAACCATGAAACATCGAATTGCAGCAGATTGTCGGGAATACCGGGTATATGCTTGCCATCGAACTTGTCGCCGTCGGCGTTGGTAAAACGATCGAAGACAAAATCGGAGTAGGTGTAGGCCATGGAAAATTTCACGGTTGCGGCAAGTTGCCTGGAATAGGAAATTTCCAGACCATCGCGCGTGGACGAGCCCGCATTTTCGAAAAATGTTCGCCCCGGCTGGCTTGCCAGTTCGAACGGGGTTAACTCGTCGTCGACTTCGATATGGAAAAGCGCCGCTTCGAAGCGATAGTCCGCGGTTGCTATTTTTATACCGACCTCGTAGTTAGTCGACTCTTGCGGATCCAGGTCCTGATTGAATCCGCCGCCGCCGGGATTGGCAAATTCGGTCGTAGTCGGAGTTTCGAACGCGGTCGAGACGGTCGCGTACAGGTGGGTATCCTCGCCTTGCCTGACGCTAATCCCCGCCATTGGGCTGGCCTGATCGAGCGTAACCCTACCGGAGTCATCGCCATCGCCGAGGAAATCGTCGTTGACATCGAATTCCACCTCGTCGTAGCGAACGCCAAGCGTTAATTCGACCCGATCATTGAGCCTGGTTTCGTTTTGCAGGTAGGCGCCGATCGAGGTGACCTGCTCGTTCTGATCGAAGACTTCGGCGCCCAGGGTTCCGGAATTATTGTCGAAACGCCGCCGTTCGTCGTCTTGCAGATCATAATCGAAGCCCAGCAGCAGTCGGTTTTTCTTATCGCTAACGACATCGTCGATGATGTACTTGATGCCGCCGCCGGTAAAATCCCGCTCGAGCGACACCGCGCCGCCGCCGACGAATGGTAGTTTGTTGTTAAAATCCCGGTCCGTATTGTAAATCCGGGCCTCGAGATCGCGTCCCTGGCGCAGGCTGGTTTTATATAACAGGCCGATGCTGGTTTGTTCCAGTGCCTCGCCGGCATCGAAGTCGACGTTTCGGTCCCGCGCCTGGCTAGGGTCGTCGTCGGCGTCTGCGGCATTGATACCGCCCGGATCGTTGGCCTGTGGCTGGTCGGTATAATGGATCGTGGTCAACAGACTTGAAGTATCCGAAAGACTGAATTCGAAACGCCCGTTGAGCTGAGTGTTCTCGAATTCACTGTGATCCCGGTATCCCTCCAGTGAGGTATCCGACAGATTCACCAGGTAGTTGAACTTGCCCCTATCGCCGCCCGTTTTCAACTGCAGATTTTCAAAGTCGTATTCGCCAAAGGTGGCTCGGGTTTCGACGAAGGGGATAACCGGTCCGCGCTCGGACTCGATCAGAATCGCACCGCCGGAGGCATTACCGTAGAGTGACGAGGCCGGTCCCCTGATCACGTTGATCTGACTTGCCGAGCCGAGGTCGACGCCGTCCACGGACCCCTGACCGTCCGGCAGGGTTTCCGGAATGCCGTCAACGATAATCTTGATACCGCGAATCCCGAAACTCGAGCGCGCACCGAAACCTCTAATGGATGCGCGTAGGTCCTGGGCAAAATTATATCGATTGAGCATGAATAGGCCCGGGACTCCACCCAGGGATTCATCCAGACCGAGTTGTTGCCGGCCGAGTTGAATTTCGTCCTGGCCGATGGTGCTTACGGCGGCCGGTATTTCAGCGGGATTTTTTGTGACTCTGGTCGCGTTGATCGTGATGGCGTCCTGCGCCATCGACGTGGTCGCTACGAGGCAAAGCAACAAGCTAGCATTTCTTAGCATTTGCATAGACAAACCGCAGACTCCATTTGGTCGAAAGGAGAAAAATTTGATTGCGAGACAATCGATTTTTCTTTTCATTAAAACACGAGTCGATAAAACAAAACAAAAAAAATAATTTTGAGGACCGCCGAGCTGCAGGCCGCTGTCATCCCGGCCGACAGGAAAGCGACGCCCTGTGGCGCTAGCCGCGACCGCTTTTTTCAGACCAGGAATAATGGTGCATAGGGCCAGGCATGCCGGCAGCCGGGTTAATAGGTCAGGTTCGTCAGTCGCTGCGTTGCCGTTCCGAGCACATGACCAAGACTCCCGGATTATTATGGCCGGTATCGCCGGCTAGCTTCCGAATCGCGTCGAGTCACGCGAGTCGCCAATCTGTGCAGGTTTGCAAGCAATCCTTAAATGAAAGTAAAAATACGTCGCTATGAAACAGTCCCGGAATTACTCCGACCGGGCGTCAAGCCTGGCTATTCGGTACCGGCCGCGCCTTGGTCTGTTGCTCTTGTTGTTGTCGATGATTGCCGCGCCGGCGTCTGCGACTACTATTGCCGTACTGGAATTCGAACTCAAGGATCTGACCCTGAATCCTAACCTGGTAGCGGAAACCAAACGCACTAAGACTTTGCGGCCCTTGCTGGTAGGGCGGCTTACCGAACACCACGATATTAGCGTGGTCGAAAATCCGGCCAGCGCCAGGATCGAGGCTGAAAAAGGCCAGGGCTACTTGTTCGACCGGCCTGCAGTGGCTGCAAAAATCGGTCGCGAAGCAGGCGTTGGCTGGATCGTTTCGGGCCGCCTGCATAAGGCGAGCTTCCTGTTCGTTTATCTGAAAGCCCAGTTGATAAATACGAAAACCGACCGCATCGCGGCGGATTTCGTTGTCGAAATCAAGGGTCCGCAGCAGAAGTTGACCCGCAAAGGTGTGGAGACGCTGGCACAGCAAGTATTCGCCGCACTCGAATCGATCGGCGCAGTGCAGTGAGACCCGTAAGCGGTTTCCAGAGCCGTGCTGCCCGGGAAGCGGCTAAGGCCGGCTCGGTGCCGAGAACGCTTGAAACTACCGCCGGTACCGGCAATTCACCGCTCGGATGATTCGTTTAAAATCAGTTCATGCATCCGCCCCGACCGTGGATGCGCTTTTTTATGAGCAGCCGCTGTGGCTGATCGCCATTTTCGCGTGTATAGTTAACGGCTTATGCTTCTTAAGGGATTGATTCTCAGGAGGTAAGCGGTCGTGAGCGCCAATACGACAACTAACCCGTGGCTCAGGCGCGGGGTAGAAATTTTACTGATCGTGCTGCTTGCCATGGGGTTAGCGACACATGCGCGCGCCGGCAACGATCGCTGGGCAGAGTTAAAAGCCGCTTATTTCGGCGAGCGCGACATCTCGAGCGGCGATAACGTGATCACCATGGAAGTGCCTGGCCGGGCACATGATGCCGCCACCGTTCCAATTGTTATCAGAGCGGTCGATCTGGATAGCGAAATCAAACAGGTACACCTGATTGTCGACAAGAATCCGCTGCCCTTGGCCGGCATATTCAAGTTTAAAGATGTGGCGAGCAGTTGGGAATGGCTTGAAACCCGCATCAGGATCAACGAATACACCGATGTGCGGGCTATCGCGAACTGGGCGATGGCAGCCTGCACATGACGTCGCGTTTTATCAAAGCGGCGGGCGGTTGCTCCGCACCGGCCATGGCCGACATGGAAGTCGCGATGAAACGTGCCGGTAAAATGCAGGTCCAGCTCGATGCCAGCAATGACGGCATCCAGTCTTCCGCCGAAGCCGTCATCAAAATCAGCCACCCTAACAATTCAGGCATGGAGTTCGATCAGATTTCGAGAAACTATATCCCTGCATTTTTTGTGCAAAATATTACGGCGGAAATAAACGGTAAAGCCCTGATCGATGTCGAAACGAACTTTTCGCTGAGTGAAAATCCGGTAGTACGTTTTTACTTCAAATCCGATCCGGGTGCGATGCAGTCAGCTTCCGAAATGCTGGTCTACGCGGTGGATTCGAAAGGCAATCGCTACGAAAAGTCGCTCGAAGTTGAAAACAAGCTGCAATAACCGAGGCGACGGCAGACGAGATCAGAAGCAGCGCAGCGTAGACTCCGCCTGAAGATTTTCCAGTTCCTTGACGCGTTTTTTGGCCCAGTTCGAATCACGGAAGAAAATCCCGCGCTGGCCGCGGTCTAGCTGAGCCTGCATGACCGTCTGAGCCTTTTCGAAATCGGGGTAAGACATTTTCGATTTAATATAATCGATGCTGCAGGAACACTGATGCAGCGAGGCGAAGGTATTCCCGTTTGCCGCCATGCATCCCAGAACATAGTCTGCTACGGCCGCGGTTGGGAAATCGTCTTTACAAGTTGTTTCCGCAGCCAATGCATGAGGACTAAGCAGCAGACAGGCTAGCGCCAGGCCGGACTTTAATTTCTTGATCATGGACAGTATTCCTCAGGGTTCACTCGATTATTTTCTCGAAAACGATTTCACGTTCAAAATAGCCGATGTCGTCTTGACCGGATACGACGGCGATACCAACGACTCCGCCTTGCACTTCTTCACTTAAGATAATCGAAAACCTGGCGCCGGTATATTCCGGCTTCTGAGCCAGATAACTGTCATCGATAAATGGCGAGAAGGATACGCGCGTCGCGGCAATCGCCGTGGCGCCGTAATCGACTCGAATTTCCTCGATCCCGGTGCTTTCTTTAGCGAGTGCATCGCGAATCCGATTCCTGAAATACAGGACTCCGCCACCGGTTTCCCGGCCGAAGCTTTGCGCGATATGTTCGAGCATCGCGATAATGACCGGATTTCCCCGATAGCCGTTGAAATCGGGCAGCGCCATGTGTCGTTCGGCGGAGAGAAAATCGAGAACCACGTCTCTTTTGTCGTTATCGTGGGTTTTATTTATCGATAGCAAGACGCGATCGGTGACGATGTCGTCATCCGACTTCTGGCTGCGGTACCGATACATGATTTGTTGCCCGGCACGGGTATTGGACAGGTGTGCCCTGTCATATACCAGTTCCTGCGCCGCGGTCAGTCGATCGAAGGCATGCACCGTAGACCCCGTCGCAATCAAGCCGACCAGTGCGGCCCTGATTACCGAAAAATAGACTTTTCTCCCAAGTATTTGCCGCCCCGCGATTCGACGGAACTCAACAGCTGCAAACATGTGACGCTCCTGATGATTGGGAAATTACGAGCATATTAACGCATTCTACGTGGCCTCGGGCAAGCTTGGCGGTTATGATTGCACTGCGCTGTACAACCGGCTGTTGGTCTTGCATAGCCGTAATCCCGGTTAGCGCCAATCACAGCAATAGGAGTCGAACTCTTGTCAATCAACCATCAGGCGTGGATGCTGCGCTACTCTGTATTGTGGTTTTTAACGGTTTCGATGCCGCTCATCACCCATGCGGTGCAGGCTAAGGGCCCGAATCTCGAATTTGCCGAAGTTGCAGCGGGTGTCTATTTACATCTCGGCAAACACGAGGAAATGAGTGTCGACAACCTCGGGGATATTGCAAACATAGGTTTTATTATCGGTAACGATTCGGTGGCTGTGATTGACCCCGGCGGCAGTCCGCAGCTGGGGGCAGCGATGCGCAAATCAATCCGCGATGTAACCGAACTCCCCATCTCGCATTTGATTTTAACGCATATCCACCCGGATCATATTTTTGGCGGCAGCGCTTTCGCGGATGTCGAAAATATCGTCGCGCATCGCAACTTCACGCGCGCGCTAGCCCAGCGCGGGAATTACTATCGCGAAGCTTATAGCGACCTGTTTGCCAACCCGAATATACCGACTTCGCTGCAACCGACTCTGGAAGTGAAAGATGAATTGCGTATCGATCTCGGCGGCAGACGGTTGATCGTAACAGCCCACCGAACAGCGCACACCGATAACGATTTGTCGATTTACGACCATGCCACGCAAACCCTGTGGGCATCCGATCTGATATTTGCGCAGCGAATTCCGTCGCTGGACGGAAGTCTGACCGGGTGGCTAAAAGTGATGGACGAGCTGGCGGCGCGGCCGGCGGCGCTGGTAATTCCCGGGCACGGACAACCGGGCGACTGGAGTACCGTAGTGCAGCCGCAATTGCGTTACCTAAACCTGCTCCTGCGTGAAACCAGGGAAGCGATCGCGCGCAGTATAAGGCTGTCGGATGTCGTCGACCAGGTCGCCGACGGAGAATCGAAGAGCTGGTTGTTATTTACCAGCCATCATCGTGGAAACGTCACCAGGGCGTATACCGAGCTCGAATGGGAATAGCGGTAATGTTGACTAGAATGAACATTCAGTTTAGAGTTATTTCCTTGCTCTAACCAAAGGCATCTTGCTCAGTTAGGGGAAGGCTTGAGGGGGCTTTCGATAGCGAGTTTTGGTTACAACCTTGTTGCGCAGCTTTTGCGACCGCTAATTTCGGTTTGCATAGGCTAATTCTCAAGACCCCTCAAGATCGCCGTTGACTCGAATGTTTCGGGGGTTGGGCGAAGAAAGGCTTTAGTACATGCGGTAACAAGATAACTTGAGGTCTTGTTGTTTTTCACTTCGAAAATTCAATAAGAAAGAAGTTGATTAGTGACGTGGTCAAACTTTTTGATACACCCCAGTTAAGCGGCATGCTTCGTTTCGAGTAGTCGTTTTTCATAATCATTCGGGCTGACATAATTCAGCGTCGAATGTAATCGATATGGGTTATACCAGCTGGATATGTACTGCAGAATATCCTGCTGTGCTTCATATCGAGTCTGATAATTTCGCCATTGCACCCGCTCCTGCTTCAGACTGCCAAAGAAGCTCTCGACCACCGCATTATCCCAACAGTCACCTTTACGGCTCATGCTGCCCTGGAACCCGTTGATTCTGAGTAATTTTCGGAATGCCTTGCTGGCATACTGAGACCCACGATCCGAGTGATGGATTAAACCTGCCTTGGGTCGGCGCTGCCAGGCGGCCATCTTCAAGGCATCACAGACCAACTGCGATTTCATCCGAGGGCTCATGCTCCAGCCCACAACCTTTCTCAAACACAGATCTATCACGACAGCCAGGTAAAGCCAGCCCTCCTGGGTCCATACATAAGTCACATCCGCTGCGTAGACCTGATCAGGCTGGGGCACATCAAATTGCCGCTGAAGCAGATTGTCGTACACCGGTTGTTTGTGATTGCTGTTCGTGGTCACCTTGAATTTCTTGCGATGACGTACCTGAACTCCGGCCTCCCGCATCAAATTCCGCGCCTTATTCCGGCTCACCGGATAACCCAGACAGTTCAGGGCCCGTTTCATACGTCGGCTGCGATCACTCGCATCATCAACCCGCTGAACCCACTCCAGCATTTCCTCATGCTCGGGATCAGGCGGTCTTGTGTCCATCTGGCGCCGGTAGTGGTAATAACATGACCGGTCCACACCCAGCACCTGACACATCAGGCGAACGGGAAAGGTATTCTTGTGTTGGGTGATAAACGAGTATTTCATTTCGTTTCTGCTGCAAAGAATACCGTCGCCTTTTTTAAGATTTCTTTCTCCATCTTCAGGCGTTTGATTTCAGCTTTAAGTCGACGGTTCTCTTCCTGATCCGGTGTCAGCTTGCCGTTCCCACGGAAAGCCTGGCCATCACCCGATTGTTCCTCTTGCACCCATCGGCACAGCATATTGGCATTGATGCCCAGGCTTCGCGCTGCTTCCGCCCGGCTGTAGCCCTGATCAGTTACCAGGCTCACTGCATCCAGTTTGAATTCTTTCGTATATTTCTTTCTCGTTGTCATCTATCGTTACCTCAGTTAAGTTTCATTATCTCTTAACTGGGTGGTATCAATCTATTGGACCATGTCAAAAACCAGTTCTGCCTTCAGCGAACGACTGACGCGCCAGCCGACGATATATCGAGCGAATACGTCGACGATAAAGGCGACATAGACGAATCCCGACCAGGTCGGCACGAAGGTGATATCGGCAACCCACAGCTGATTGGGCCGAATCGCGCTAAATTCACGATTCACGAGATCAGCAGGCCGGGCAAGGGAATCGTCAGCGATGGTCGTCCAGCAGTTCTTTGGACCTCTTGTTACACCCCTCAGACCCAGTTCTCGCATCAGACGCTCTACCGTACAACGAGCCACAACAAAACACTCCCGCTTCAATTGGCACCAGACTTTGCGAGCGCCGTACACCTCAAAATTCTCTTCCCAGACGCGTTTAATTTCCGCCTTGAGATGTCGATCTCGAGTTGATCGCTTCGAACAGCGATCTGGGTCCAGTTCTCGTCATGGTAGGTCGACGGAGCAATCGGCAATCGCTTGCAGATTGGCTCGACTCCGTAATCGACCCGGTGATCGTCGATGAACGACACCATTATTTCGGTCGGCGGCCGAGCTCCGCCTGGGCGAAATAGGCAGAAGCCTTGCGCAGAATTTCATTGGTCTGCTTGAGCTCTCGATTTTCGCGTTCCAGTTCCTTGAGGCGATCTCGCTCGCTCGTAGAGATGCCGCCACGCTTCCCCTGGTCAATCTCTGACTGTCTCACCCAGCGGCGTAGCGTTTCTGCTGTACATCCTATTTTCGATGATATCGATTCAATGGTTGACCACTGGGACTCGTGCTCATGTTGATGCTCGAAAACCATACGAACCGCCCGTTCCCGGACTTCCGGGGAATATCTTTTGTTTGTCTTCATTACCCAATCCTCTCAAGAAATTGAGCCTCCGACAAACCCGGGGCGATTCAATCGAGTCGAAGATTCTTTCAATGTGTGGCCGTGATCTGAGTTACTCGTATATCCGCGAGCATGCCGAGTGGATGTACGGAGTTTCGTTATCCACGGCCGCGATCAGCGCGATTACCAATAAAATCATCGATACCGTCAAGGCCTGACAACAGCGACCGCTGGACTCGCATTATCCGTTTGTGTGGTTGGATGCGATTCACTAAAAAGTCAGGGCCCAGGGCCACTGCCAAAGGCCTGCGGTGTATACCGTGCTCGGTTTAAACCAGGTCGACCGTAGGGAAGTACTGGGCCTATATCTCGCCGAGAGCGAGGGTAACGACTTCTAACTGGGTGTGTTGAGCGATCTGCAGAATCGCCAGGTGCAAGATGTCCTGATCACCTCGGTCGATGGACTGACAGGCTTGCCCAATGCGATCCAGGCGATCTATCCTAAAACAGAAGTGTAGCTCTGCGTCGTTCACCATATCCGTAACTCGCTGCGTTAGGTCGTTTTGAAGCACCGTAAGGCGTTCATGGCCGACTTGAAGCGAGTGTATTATGCCCTGAACTAGGAAGCGGCTAAATCCGCGCTCGATGAACTCGAACAAATACTTCATTCCCTCGAGTTTCGCTATCCTGAAGTATAGAGTAGGGGACTTGCCCAAGGTAATGACTTGTGCTTTCTTGTGGACTGTTTTTCGGATAATGTATGTTTTGCTTGATTTGCGAATCCTTAGATATAGGCCGTCACCCAAGCCGATCGTTTTGTCCTTATCCCACTTTAGAGCTTGAACTTATTTTGCGGTCATGTGGGTACAATTTCGGATAAAAGTTCATATGGTACGACCGAAATCAGCCGAAAATGTCAAATTGACTAAATATTATTGAATTCAAACACCTAACAAGAAAATGGAACAAGTAAAAATCCTATTCGTCTGCATGGGCAATATCTGTCGATCGCCCACCGCACACGGCGTTTTCCAAACGCTGATCGAGACCCAGGGGCTGGCAACCGCGATCCGGGTGGATTCGGCGGGCACTCATAGTTAGCACGTCGGCAACCCGCCGGATCCGCGCTCTCAGTCCACCGCCCGGGGCCGAGGGGTGGATTTGAGCAACTTGCGCGCGCGCCGTTTCCTGTCCGGCGATTTCGTCGAATTCGATTATCTGCTGGCGATGGACAAGGCCAATCTCGCCGATATGTTGGCGCTCAAGCCCGACAATCCGCGCGCGCAGGCCGATCTGCTGCTGTCCTATTCAGACAAGTTCGGGCAACAGGAAATTCCTGATCCGTATTTTGGCGACAACGGTTTCGAACTGGTATTTGACATGATCGACGATGCCGCGCGCGGGCTACTGGATCATATTCGGCGACAGCATAAGGTTTAACAGCGATTTAAAAACGCCCTCGCGGTTGCGACATATTTTTTGCGCGCCAGCAATAGTTTCCACTTACTGCCGCCGAGCTGCCGCCACAGCACCGCAGATCTTATTCCTGCGAGTAATAACGTCTGGATTCGGGCGGCATTCGCATCGTTGAGCAGGTGATTCTGTTCACCCCTGACTAGTATTCTCGGGTTGAGTTCGCTGATCCGGTCCTGGTACAGACCGTCGAGCTGCGCGACTATGCTACTGCGCGACAACTCGAACTCGCCGCTACGGCTTTCGATATCCCGCAGTTCGTCAAACAGTTTTGCGGACAGTATGGAGTCGGACATGACGATGAGCCCCAGCTTCAGCATCGATAATACGTAATAGGCGATGTTGCGGCTGGAACCCCGGGTCGCGCCGCCAAGGTAATCGTTGAGCGCGGTAAATCCGTTTTGCAGGCAGCATACCTGACCGAATACATCCTGGGTGCTGGCGGCGTCAAATGTAAACAGACTGTCGTAGCTGCCGTCGAAGGCTCGCCGGTCACAGGTTCCGGTTAGCGCGAGTTGATCGACAAGTACCGCGGCCTGAAACATCCCGGCCAGGGCCAGCGTCTGGTCGGCGAGCCGCTTCACGGATTGAACGCGGATTCGATCACACCGCCACCGAGGCATTGTTCGCCGAGGTATAAGACCAGCGCCTGTCCCGGCGTGATCGCGCGCTGTGCTTGCTCGAATTCAACCACCGCGGCGTCAGCCTCGATGGTTAACAGGTGGCAGGCGGAATCACGCTGCCGGTAACGTATCCTGGCGCTGCAGGCATATCCCGGCTGGTCGACGGCCTGTGATATCCAGTGCAAGTCGGTTATCCGGCAATGCGAGTGAAACAAGCGCGGATGCTCCAAGCCTTGCGCGACCACCAGCCGATTCGACTCCAGCGCCTTGGCGATGACATACCAGGGTTCCTCGCTACCTTGTTCGGTGCCGCCGATACCGAGTCCCTGGCGTTGACCGATGGTATAATACATCAAGCCGCTGTGTTCCCCGATGACATCGCCATCGACGGTGACGATATCGCCCGGTTTCGCCGGGATGAAACGCTGTAGGAAGTCCCTGAATTTGCGCTCCCCGATAAAGCAGATGCCGGTGCTGTCTTTTTTGGCCGCCACCGCAAACTGCTGCTGGCCCGCGATGTCGCGCACTTCGGATTTATCGAGCTCCCCGACCGGGAACAGGGCATGCGCGAGCTGGTGCTGATTCAAGGCGTAAAGAAAATAGGATTGATCCTTGTTTTGATCCAGGCCGCGCAGCAATTCGAATCGATCGCCGCGGCGGCGCGAACGGACATAGTGCCCGGTCGCGATACGTTGTGCGCCGAGCACTTGTGCGTGATCGAGGAAAGCCTTGAACTTGATTTCACGGTTGCAAATAATATCGGGGTTGGGGGTTCGTCCGATGCGGTACTCATGTAAAAAGTATTCGAACACATGGTCCCAGTATTCGCTCGAAAAATTGACCGTATGCAGCGCTATTCCGAGGCGGTCGCATACCTGTTGTGCATCCGCGAGATCGACACTGGCCGAGCAGTACTCTTCGGTATCGTCTTCTTCCCAATTCTTCATGAACAGACCTTCGACCTGAAAGCCTTGCTGCTGCAGCAGGTACGCGGATACCGACGAGTCTACGCCGCCGGACATACCCACTATAATTTTTTCGCCACTACTCATGCTTAGTTGGACGCTAATTCCGGATTGTAAGCGGCCGGAAAATCACGTTTACGCCGCCAGTCGGCCAGCGGCTGCAAATAGGGCATTTCGCCATTGTCCCGATACCAGGAATCGACGGCGAATCTAGCGTTGCCGTCAATCTCGCGGATGGTCGCGGTCCAGTGATCGATGAACCAGACGATGCGATGCTGTTTTAAATCGACACGGTGCCATTTCAACAGTTTCAATTGTTCCAGCGCCACCAAATACTGGAATGTATTGGTCGATTCATCGATGCAATCCATTTGCCGGGGCAGTTCGTAACCCGGGTAGTTGCCGGCCTTGTCGAGGTGAGTGCCCGATAATTCGCCGCTGATACGTTCCATCAGCGCCACGGCTTGTCTTATCGCCTGTTTTTCCTGAGCCTCATCGAGTTCCCGCGCTTCGAAAATCGCCCTGATCTGACGCCACTGTGCGTTACTGTAATGCAGTTCCTGGGTCGACTTGCAGCCAAAGTCATAACAGTGCATAAAGTAGGGCGAGGCCGCAAGCGGAGCGCTGAAGACGATCAGTAATAAGATTCGAACAATAAACATATTCAAGCAAATTCCTGACTGATTACATCCAGAGGATAGCCCGCTCCGCTGAGAAAATCATCGATGCACTGCAATACCATCGGGCTGCGGTGTTGAGCGCGACAGGCGATAACCTGTTCGTAACTGAGCCATTCGGCGGCAATGATGCCGCTGTCTAGCGGCCCTTCGAGGTGCTCGCCGACCTCACCGCGAAACAGAAACCGAATATAGGTTTTGTCGGCGGCGGGATCCGGTTTGAAGCGGTATATCCCCTGCAGGGCGGTGGGTTTGAAGCGGTAGCGGGTCTCTTCCAGGGTTTCGCGCACCACCGCCTCTAGCAGGGTTTCATCCGGGTCCAGATGCCCCGCCGGCTGGTGTAATTAACGTTTTCCCTGACCAGCAAGAACTTGCCGCCACGCTCGCATAGCGCGGCAACCGTAGTCCGGGGTTTCCATACCGTCTCAGACATCTGCGGTCTGCCGCCACCAGTGCGCCAGCCCCTGTGCGTTGAGCCTGATATCGTTTTGCAATATTTCTTTTATCTCGTTACCGCCGTTGCCTACCGACAGTTCTTCCAGCACCGTTTGCATCAGGGCATTTTGCAACAGCCGTTCTTGATTCGCGTCCGCAGGTTTCATGTCGTTACAGAGGTCGACATACTGATCGATCCAGCGCTCGAAACTGGAAAGCTGCGCCGCAGGATTCGCCAACTCGCCGTAGTGAGTCAGATACAGGCGCCGCGGCGCAAATTCCATGATGCGCTTAACCGAGGCGTGCATGGCCGGCGGATTAAACTGGGTCGGCGGAGAAGTCGGTAGCAAGCACCTGGCTAGATGCTTCATCGGGTCGTAGCAAATGCCGAAGCTATCCCCGGTAAAAACGCCGCTGCTGGTTTCGTCATAAATGCAAAAATGATGGTAAGCATGGCCCGGGGTGTCGATGAATAACAATTCGCGTGAATTGAGACTGAGGCGATCGAGGTCCCGGGCAACGATGATGCGTTCCTCTGGAATAGGCTCGATCCGCCCGTAGAGCCGATCGAATACTTCCTGGCCGTAAACCGCGGTGGTTGCCTTAACCAGCATTTGCGGATCGACCATGTGGCGCAGGCCGCGCGGATGGATAACCAGGCTCGCCTGTTCGAACTGTTGCATCATGGCGCACGCGCCGCCGGCATGATCGAGGTGCACATGGGTTGGAATGACATACTTGATCTGCGAATCGGCAATGCCCAGTTCGGCCAGGGTGGCCTGCAGGTTCGCCAGCGAGTGATAAGTGCCGGTTTCGATGATGGCCACCTGATCTGCTTCCTGCAGCAGGTATATCGACGCGATCTCCGGCTTGACGTAGAGCGCATCGACGCAAAATATACTCTGCGAAAGAGCCGTAAACCGCGCCATCGATCAGTCGGACTTGCAGTGCTCGGCCATATACAGCCAGGTATCGATCACCGAATCCGGATTCAGCGAAATACTGCTAATCCCCTGTTCCAGTAACCATTCGGCGAGGTCGGGGTGGTCCGAAGGGCCCTGACCGCAGATGCCAACATACTTGTTCTGCGCCTTGCAGGCATCGATCGCCTGTTTCAATAATTTCATCACGGCCGGATCGCGCTCGTCGAAAGCGTCCGCCACCAGTCCCGAATCCCGGTCGAGGCCCAGCGTCAGTTGCGTCAAGTCATTGGAGCCGATGGAAAAGCCGTCGAAGTACTCGAGGAATTGATCGGCCAGTATGACATTTGACGGAATCTCGCACATCATGATCACACGGAAGCCGTCGACGCCGCGTTTCAATTGATTCTGCTCTAACAAATCCTGCACTGCTCTGGCTTCGTCGAGGGTGCGCACGAATGGAATCATGACTTCCAGGTTCTTCAGATTCATTTCATTACGCACCCGCTTTATCGCCGCGCACTCGAGCTCGAAACTGGGCCTGAAAGCCTCGCTAATGTAGCGCGAGGCGCCGCGATAGCCGAGCATGGGATTTTCTTCATGGGGCTCGAACACATCCCCGCCGAGCAAATGCGCGTATTCATTGGATTTGAAATCGGACATACGCAGGATGACCCGTTCCGGTGCGAAAGCCGCCGCCAGCGTGGCGATACCTTCGCTGAGCTTGTCCACGAAATATTCGACCGGACCGGCATAACCGCCGATACGTCGTTGAATCGCCTGCTGCAATTCCGCCTCCATCGCGTCGAATTCCAGCAGGGCGCGCGGGTGGATTCCGATCATGTTACTGATGATGAATTCAAGCCGCGCCAAACCAATTCCGGCATGCGGCAGCCGAGAAAAACTGAAGGCGCGCTCGGGATTGCCGACATTCATGGAAATCTTGACGGGAATCTCGGGCATTTGCGAAAGCGCGTGCTGTTGGTATTCGAACTCGAGCAAGCCGCTATAGGCATAACCGGTATCCCCCTCGGCGCAGGACACGGTTACTTCGCTGCCGCCGGCAATATCTTCGGTGCAGCTGCCGGTTCCGACCAGTGCCGGGATACCCAACTCGCGGGCAATGATAGCGGCGTGACAAGTCCGTCCGCCGCGGTTAGTGACGATGGCCGACGCCCGTTTCATGATGGGCTCCCAGTCAGGATCGGTCATATCGGTGACCAGCACGTCGCCTGATTCGATCTGATCCATCTGCGACAAATCGTTGATTACCCTGGCGACCCCCTGACCGATGCGATTACCGACCGCACGACCGCTAACTAGCACCGGCGCCGTTTGTTTTAACTGGTAACGCTCGATTACCTTACCGGCGCGGGATTGCACCGTTTCGGGGCGTGCCTGCACGATATATAACTTACCGTTTTCCCCATCCTTGGCCCACTCGATATCCATCGGGCGAGCGTAATGCTGTTCGATCGTTACCGCCATTTTCGCGAGCGCGGTAATATCGTCGTCGTTGATAGAGAAGAGCGCCTGCTCGGCGGGGTCGACATCGACCGTCTGAATCGCTTTATCGGGCGATTCACCCGCGGCATAGATCATCTTGATCGCCTTGCTGCCGCGGCTCTTGTGTAAAATACAACGCGCGGCGCTGTCGAGGGTGTTTTTGTAGACGTAGAATTCATCCGGGTTGACCGCTCCCTGCACCACGGTTTCGCCGAGGCCGTAACTGCTGGTAATGAACACGACATCCTCGAAACCCGACTCGGTGTCGATGCTGAACATCACGCCGCTGGCGGCCAGGTCGCTGCGCACCATGCGCTGAACTCCCGCCGACAACGAGACATCGGCATGGGCGAAACCCTGATGTACCCGGTAGGATATCGCACGGTCGTTGAACAGCGAGGCAAACACCAGCTTGATGGCATGCATAACCTGTTCGATGCCGCTGATATTCAAATAAGTTTCCTGCTGCCCGGCGAAAGAAGCATCGGGCAAGTCTTCGGCAGTGGCCGAAGAGCGCACCGCCACCGTAGCGTCCTTGCCGTCTATCGCCATCGCGCGGTAGGACGCGCTAATTTCAGACTGCAACTCGGCGGGCAGGGGAGCGTCGATGATCCAGCCGCGGATTTCCGCGCCCACGGCGGCCAGTTGCTTGACGTCGTCGGTATCGAGCCGCTCCAGCCGCTCATGTATGCGCTGGCGGATTCCGGCTTGCTCCAGGAACCGGTCGAAGGCGCTGGCGGTAGTGGCGAAACCACCGGGCACCTCGACCCCGAGACTACCCAGATTACTGATCATTTCCCCTAGCGATGCGTTCTTGCCACCGACCCGCGGAACATCGTTCATGCCGAGCTGGTCCAGCGGCACTATATTTTCTGACATAGAAATACTCTCGGTGCGACAGTCGTAGTTATCAATTGAGGCGCGATTATACTAGTATATCTGCTTGAAACCGAGGCCCATTCAAGGATCATTCAGTCAGTCCGAATATTGCCTTGACTAGCTGCATGACAGCATTCGGAATTGGGCTCGAACCGGTCGTCAATCCTTTTGCCAACTTTATTTATGAAAAATATAAACTGTTCCCGTTTTCCAGCCGGCTGTATTGAGGCTCGCGACCGACTGGTGCAATATACGAGCTAGTATGCAGTCATCCGCGCAACAGGTTTATTTTCTATCGAATGGCACCGCGATTACCGCGGAAACGCTCGGTTTGAGTCTGCTGGCGCAATTTCCGGACTGCCAATTTCAGACGCGCACCATTCCCTTCATCGACACGCTTGAGAAAGCGCACAAGGTAAGCAATGAAATCAACCGCGGCAGCGGCAATGGTAACAACCAGATGCCGATCGTAATTTGCACCATGGGCGACGCGGACTTGATGCAAATCATCAGTCAGAGCCGGGCGCTGATGATCGATCCCTTCGGCGAAATCCTGCCGCGCCTGGAAAAGGTGCTCTCGGCCCAGCACCATGAACCCGGGCAATCCCACCGTACCGTCAACCCGTCGGTTTACGATTCGCGCATCGACGCTATCGACTATGCCATGGTCCACGACGACGGCGGTAAGACCCAAAACTATAACGAGGCCGATATCATATTGATCGGCGTTTCGAGATCGGGTAAAACGCCGAGCTGTCTTTATCTCGCGCTGCAGTTCGGTATCAAGGCGGCCAATTATCCGATTACCGAAGAAGACATGGAGTTTGAACAGTTGCCGAAACCGATCCGAGCTTTCAAACCACAGCTTTACGGTCTTACCACCGATTTGAACCGACTGGTAAAAATCCGCCAGGAGCGGCGGCCGAATAGCCGCTACTCGTCTTCAAAGCAATGCCGTTATGAATTGAAAGCGGTGGAAGAGATGTACCAGCGTCATAATATCCGGTACATCAATACTTCAGAAATGTCGGTGGAGGAAATATCTGCCCGCATCATCCGCGACAACGGGCTGCATCGTATCGAGTTGCCCTAACCTGCATATTGCACGAAGGCGGTACAAACTTTGGAGAAATAGCATAGATATCAAAGTATCAAGTCAATTTTTCAAGGAAATAGTCGGTTACAGTTTGTACCTGAACGAAATCAGGACCAATCCGCAGGATGCGGATTGGCGATGCGCAGCAACCCCGAAGGGGTGTGCGCCATGGACGGCGCACATCAATAATCTGGCTGTCAATCTCGAACGATCCCCCTTGAGCCATAGCTACGGCTATGGCCCGGCGGGCGATCGTCCGACCTTGTTTGTTCGCGGTGTGCCGAAACAGCGCGTCCTTGCGCCTCACCCCTGCGGGGCCGCGCTTACGCGCGTCCAAAATCGCTCCGGGCGATTTTGTGCCAGATTTCCCCTGAGTTTCGTTCCCTTCATGCAATATGCAGGCTAACCCATGTAGCCGATAACGGCCTCGCCAAAAGCCGAGCTACTGAGTTCGGTCGCGTCCGGTTCGTTACGCGCGAGATCGTAAGTCACCTGCTTGGCGCCGATGGCGCCCTCCATGCCCTTGATCACGAGATCGGCGGCCTCGGCCCAACCCATGTAGCGCAGCATCATTTCCGCGGACAGGATAATCGAACCCGGGTTAACCTTGTCCTGTCCGGTATACTTCGGCGCGGTACCGTGAGTCGCTTCGAACACGCCGACGGTATCCGCGATATTGGCTCCCGGCGCGATGCCGATACCGCCCACCTGTGCCGCGAGGGCGTCGGATACGTAATCACCGTTCAAGTTCAGGGTCGCGATGACGTCGTATTCTCGCGGACGAGTCACGATTTGCTGCAGGAAGTTATCGGCAATAACGTCTTTTACGGTTATCTTGTTGCCGGTCTTCGGATTGGTAAATTCGCACCAGGGGCCGCCGTCGATTTCTTCGGCGCCGTATAATTCCCGGGCCAGTTCGTAGCCCCAGTTGCGAAACGCGCCTTCGGTGAATTTCATGATGTTACCCTTGTGCACCAGGGCCACAGACGGCTTGTCGTTATCGATCGCGTATTGCAGGGCCTTGCGCACCAGCCGGCGCGTGCCTTCGGAAGAAACGGGTTTGACCCCAATTCCTGAAGTCTCGGGGAAACGGATGCTGGTAACATCCATTTCCTGAGTTAAAAACTGGATAACTTTCTGCACTTCGGCGCTACCGGATTCCCATTCGATACCGGCATATATGTCCTCGGTATTCTCGCGAAATATGGTCATATCGGTATCTTCGGGTCGCTTCAGCGGCGTTTCGATTCCGTGAAAGTAACGCACCGGTCGGACGCAGGCATATAAATCCAGGCGCTGTCGAATCGATACATTGAGAGAACGGATACCGCCCCCCACGGGAGTCGTGAGCGGGCCCTTGATCGAAACGATATATTCCTGCATCGCCGCCAGGGTTTCGTCCGGCAGCCAATCGTCTTCACCATAAATCGAAGTGGCTTTTTCGCCGGCAAAAATCTCCATCCAGGCAATTTTTTTACCGCCCTGATAAGCCTTTTCGACGGCGGCGTCGACAACCTTGATCATGACCGGGGAAATATCGATGCCGATGCCGTCACCCTCGATATAGGGAATAACCGGATTGTCCGGTACATTCAGGCTCAAGTCGTCATTGGCGGTAATCGCCCGGCCTTCGGCGGGTATCTTGATGTGCTGGTAACTCATGCTGTCCCCTGCGGATCGCGTATTATTCTTGATCGCGGCATTATACAACAGAATATTTAGGCGGGGCTAAAAACAGCCGGCACAGGGAGCTGTGCCGGCCGAAAACTAGTACTAAGTATTAAAGAGAGTAATTCTTAAATCTGAGAATCGGGTAGTTCAGGCAGAATCGGAATCAACTGCTTATCGATCGGATATTCTGCGCCTGCAATTCCTTGGGACCCTCATCGATTTCAAACTCGATTTTCTGTCCGGATGTCAGCTTTTTGTAACCATCCATTTCAATCGCTGAAAAATGAGCGAATATATCCTGTTCCTTATCTTCATCCGTATTTACAAATCCGTAACCCTTAACATTACTGAACCACTTGACTGTCCCCGTGGGCATGACTCATCCTCTTACATGTTGCTGTCGCTAAATTCGAAATAAAGGCACTCTTTGATTGGAAAAATCTATGACAACCGAATATAAACACGATGTATTTGTCCCTATTTCGCCCTTTTCTGGCATAAAATTAATGATAACCAAGCCTTGAATTATTTCAAGCCCGACATTACCTTATAGTTTTAGTAAATGAAAAACCCCATAATCATGTCCGATCAGCAAAACGACGACGACGACACCCTGCTGCTGGAGCGAACCAAGCCCAAGCTGAAGAAACCGCCGTTGTACAAGGTCGTCTTGCTGAACGATGACTACACGCCGATGGAGTTCGTGGTACACGTGCTGGAAGCCATATTTGGGCATAACCGGGAAAATGCGACCCGCATCATGCTGAACGTACACAAGTCAGGCAAGGGCGTTTGCGGGATCTACACGCGCGATATCGCCGAAACCAAGGTTACCGCCGTAAACAGCTACGCGCGCGAAAACAAACACCCTCTGCTATGCGATATGGAAGAAAGCTGAGTTTGCAAATCAGACCAATCTGGTAATATCCGGGTTGAACATTTAAACCACATTCGGGTCAAATCGGCTATATTAATATTCATGAGCAACAAGTCGTAAACCGAAAATGCTGA
>DS021198.1:1634775-1643517 GCA_001735895.1 Olavius algarvensis Gamma 3 endosymbiont
CCCAGAGCGAGACGCAAACTCAACGCAGCCGAACTGTCGCTGACACGAATTCGCCTGGCTCATCTGGAAAACCAGGATTCGCTGCGACTCGCACGCGATCTTGCACGATGGTTGAAACAGGTTTCTCTGCTGGCTTTCCCGCAGGCGCGGCTCGAGGCCGTAACCGGCGCGGCCTGGCTTTCCTTCCTGGATCAGACCCTGGGCGATTCCAGTTTTAGCCGCGGCGACGGCAAGATTTTCGCGGACGCCATCTACCGGCAACAGGCGCAATTAGATGACGCTACTTTACTGCTTCTTTGCGAGCGCTGGCTGCAAGCGGTTAAGCCCCAATTGCTGCAGCGAGGCCACGGCTGATGCTGGCTCTCGACTGGTGGTGGGCAATGGGCTTACTGCCGCTACCGCTGCTGGCCAGACAGTTGCTGGCGGCGGACAAGCAGTCCGGGACGGCGATTGCGGTACCCCTGGTGAATCGTTACTGGACGTCACAGGCAGGCTCCAGGCCGGCGTCGGCGCGCCTGACCGGTTTGGGAGTCTGGCTGTTCTGGGCGGCGCTGGTTGCAGCCGCGAGTCGTCCGTTCTGGCTGGATGATGCGATATCCCGCAATCAGAGCGGCCGCGATTTGATGCTGGCCGTCGACATATCCGGCAGCATGAGTGAAACCGACATGACGATCGATTCGAAGACGGCAAGCCGGCTTGACGTGCTGAAGCTCGTAGTGGAAAAATTTATCGAACGGCGCCGTGGAGACCGCCTGGGATTGATACTGTTTGGCAGCAAGGCCTATAACTACGTTCCGCTAACCTTTGATCTCGACACCCTGAAGACGCTGCTGCTGGATGTTTCCACCGGGCTGGCGGGGCGCCATACCGCGATCGGTGACGCCATCGGAATCGCGCTCAAATCGATCCGCGAACAGGAAGCCGAGCACCGGGTGATGATCCTGATTACCGATGGTAGCAACACCGCCGGTTTTGAAAATCCGGTGCTGGCGGCCGCGGCGGCGGCGCACCAGGGCCTGACGATATACACCATCGGCGTGGGTAGCGATATCGAGACCCTGAGTCGCAGCTACGGAGCACGCAACATTCCTACCGGGATAGCGCTGAATGAGAAAATCCTGCAGCAAATTGCCGCGGTGAGCGGCGGCCGGTATTTCCGAGCCGCCAGCTTAGATCAGCTCGAACAGATTTACCTGGCGCTGGATCAACTGGAACCCGTCGAACACCTCTACCAAACCCACCGGCCGCGCAAGGAGCTTTTCGTCTGGCCGTTAAGCGCGGCGCTCGCGCTGGGCATCGTACTGGTTGTCGCAACCTTGCGGCAGTCGCAGCCATCCGAAACCTCGTGATCGGACTCGCGACATTCCAGTTTCTGACGCCATCCTGGCTGTTGTTATTGCCGCCGCTGTGGCTGTTGTTGTGGCGGCTTGCCAGGGCCCGATTGCGGCAATCGATGTGGAGTCAGATATGCGACACCCACTTGTTGCAAAAAATGCAAACCGATAACGCCGCCTCCAACGGCTTGCGCTGGTTGATCTGGCCGCTGGCCATTATCCTGACGCTCGCGGTGTTGGCGGCCGCCGGGCCCAGCTGGCGCCAGCAAACGCATCCGTTGATGGAATCGGCCAGCGCACGGATTATCGCGCTGGATTTATCGCCGGCAATGCGGGTGCAAGACGTCAAACCAAGCCGCTTCGCGCAGGCGCTGGCGGCGGCGCGTGAAATGATCCAGTCCGACTTCGATGGTGAAACCGGATTGCTGGTCTTTTCCGGCGCCGCCTTCGTGGTTTCGCCGCTGTCGCGCGACGCGAGCACTTTATCGGCCTTTGTCGACGCGCTCGAACCCGGTATTTTGCCGCTCGATGGCGCCCGCGTCGACCTCGCCATCGCCAGGGCGCAGGACTTACTATTAGCTTCGATTTCGGGCAAGGGCCAAATCATCGTCATTACCAGCGGCATCGATCGCTACTCCGACGCATTACAGGCCGCCGTAAGCGCGCGCCAGCTTGGGCACCGAGTTTTGATTATGGCGATAGGGACCGTCGCCGGCGGCCCGTTAATCGATGAGGATGGCACCCCGGCGAAAGATGGGCGGGGCAATTTCGTGCTGGCGAAGACCGACTTCAGCGCGCTGCAGGACATCGCCGCCGCGGGTAACGGTTTCATGGTAAGCCTGGACCAAGCGACCGACTACAGTGAGCTACTGGGTTCCAAAATTCGCGCCAACAATCTGGTCGAGGCATCGCATGAGTCCGCCAACGAAAACCGCGAAGCGGCCAACGACGGTATTTGGCTGGTCTGGATGATCTTGCCCATTACGCTGTTGCTGTTTCGAAAAAACCTGCTGTGGATAATCCTGCTCGCAGTCATGCTGCCGCTAGACGAAAATGCCTACGCCGCCGATCAGGATACGATCTGGCAACACCGCGAACAACGGGCCTTCGAGGCCTATCGGCAAGGAGATTTCGGCCACAGCGCAGAATTGTCGCGCAATGCACTGTTGCAGGGATCCGCTCACTATCGAAACGGGGACTATCGGCAGGCGATCGAAAATTTTAGCCTGGATGACTCGGCAGCGGCGCATTATAACCGTGGCAATAGCTTAGCCCGGCTGAAGCGGATGAGCGAAGCCATCGCGGCCTATGGCGAGGCGCTCGCGCGTGCACCCGAGTTGACTGCGGCGAGATATAACAAACGCCTGCTAGAGTTATTTCTGGCCCAGCGACAGGAAAGCGATGGCGATCAATCCGCCGACGCCGACAACAACGAGGGCGACGATGTCCTGCCGGAGCAAACGGCCGGCGACAGTCGCCCCGGTGTCATCGGGCAGGAGTTCAACAATCCCGCTGACGAACAACGACAACAACCGGGCCTCGGTGCTTCGCAGCAATTCGGCATGCTCGATCCTTTCGAGCGGCTCGACGGCCTTGAGCAGCAGTTAGAGCGGCTTGCGCTAGGCGAAGGCATCGATCCCGCGCAGGCGGAAATCCTGATGGATACCTGGATCAAGAACCTGCCGGCAGTGTCTTCCGATCTGTTCCGACGTAAGTTTTCGCGCGATTACCAGCGCCAACGACAGCAGCAACGCTAATGCATGGGCTGAAACTCTTGCTGCTCGGCTGTTGCGTTTTACTACCGCTAGTTTCGTCTCCGTGCCGCTCCGACACTGCCTATCTGCAGCCCGCATCGGTTTATTTGGGTGATGTCGCCGAATTGGTGATCGAATTTGACAGCGGCACACCCTCGCTTTATCCGCTGGATACCTCGGCGCTGGCGGCCGACTTCGTGCTACTGGATAAAAAATCTCGGGTAATGCGTTTGCTCGATACCGAACAAGCCACTCATCGCATGCAGTGGCGTTTGCAACTCGCGCCACGCCGCAGCGGCAGTATCGCGGTACCGGAATTTTACTTTGACGACAGATCGACGCCTCCGCTGAGGCTCGAGGTCACTCCCGTCCCGCCCGCACTGCAATCGAGCCAGAATGTCTATATCGAAATGGAAAGCGCAAGCTTAGCTCCTTATGTCGGTCAACAAACGCAAATCGAAATGCGCTTGTATCACAATACCCCGGTAAGCGACGTCCGCCTGCTCGAACCGCAGGTCGGCGCTGCGCTGATTTATCCCCAGCTTGAGGAGGAGGTCTTCAGCGTCACCAAAAACGGTCGGGAGTATCGTGTGCGGGGCAGGGGCATGGCCTTGTTTCCGCAGAGTGCAGGAGAAATGAAGCTGATGCCGGCCGCTTACTATGGGGTGATCGGCAGTACTGCGGAGACCGCAATTCCCGGTACCAGAAGAATATTTCGCCGCAGCAATTCGCTGAGTTTGCAGGTGCGCGCGCGACCGGCTGAATTCAGTGGCCGCTTCTGGTTGCCGGCCACGGGGCTCGAGCTGTCGCAACGCTGGGAACAGGCAGGCGAAAACCTGAGGGTAGGTGATTCGCTCGATTGGACCCTGACCATTATCGCCCGGGGGTTGCCCGCAGAGGCACTGCCGCAGGATTTACTGAAGATGGAATCCGGAAACCTCAGGATATATGCCGATCAACCAACCCGCAGCAACCGCTTCGACGGCCGGCAGATGATCGGCCGCATGGAGCAGCGTTTCGCCGTGATCGCGAGTCAACCCGGCACTATCGATTTACCCGAAATAACGCTCAAATGGTGGGATATCGTTAGCGATAGCGAACAACAGGCCCGGCTCGCAGCCAGGACCATCCAGGTGGCCGCAGCCGCAACGCCGTCCAACGGCCAGGCGCAAGGCGACTGGGACACAACGGCGTTGCGGTCGGTATTAGCCGGGGACGGCGCGCGCAGGCTATGGGTCTTATCGGGACTGGTCTTGCTGGTCTCATTTATCGCGGCTTTGCGCTGGTCACGCAGCCGCTTTGCCGCCCGGTTAAAATCACTACTGCAGCGCCGACGTCATACAGCGCCGCCTGCAACGCTGCTGCCGTGCAAACGATGCGCCCGGCGCACGCGCGGCGCTGCTCGACTGGGGCAGAGAGCGCTGGCCCGGTCAGGAGATCAACGGCTTATATCAGCTTGGGAGCCGAATCGCGTCGGGGGAACTGAGCGTGCAACTGTCGGCACTGGATGCGGCCCTGTATTCGCGCGCCGAGACCGCCTGGCAGGGGCGGGCGCTGTGGCGACTGATCGCCGCGCATATCCGGCGCGGCGAAAAAAGTCCAAAACCTCGGCACCACGAACTGCCGCGACTCTACCCGGTTGGGTCATAGTAACCCGGCGACGATATATATTGTCGCCGGATTAATGGTTCAGGTCTTATCCTCGACTAACGACCAGCCATCGACCGGTGTAAACCGCTCACCGTATTTTTCCGCGTACTCGGCCATCGACTGCAGGATCGTATCGACGCCTTGCAGCTGGCTGTAATTCATCGGCCCGCCCCGAAATGGAGCAAAGCCGGTGCCGAATATGATACCGGCGTCGAGCAAGTCCTTGTCGGTCACTATCGCTTCCTGCAAACAGGCGGCAGCCTCGTTCAAGAAGCGGTAAACCAAGCGGTTCTGAATCATTTTCTGATCGCCCAGGTCGACATCTTTGTCCTTGACCGGCTTGCCTTTCTTATAGTGATAAAATCCCTGACCCGATTTTTTGCCGAACTTTTTGGAGTCGACGAATTTTTTCAATCCCCCGGGCACCACAATGCCGAAGGCCGCGGACAGGTTTTGTGCAACCGATTGACAAATATCGAGGCCGACTGTGTCCGCCAGTTCCACCGGCCCCATGGGCATACCGAAATCGGTTGCCGCCTTGTCGATCGCCTCGGCCGCGATACCTTCGTCATACAGGGTGAAAGCCTCTACCAGGTAGGGCATCAGGATACGGTTCACCAGGAAGCCGGGAGAACTCTTGACCGGCAACGGCAATTTACCGATGTGCTGGGTAAAGGCAATCGCGTTTTCTACGGTGGACTCCGAGCTGGATTCGGTCTTTACGATTTCCACCAGCGGCATCATCGCCACCGGGTTGAAGAAGTGGATACCGACCAGGCGATCGGGAGCCTTTAGCACCGTCGCCAGGGTTTCGAGCGGGATGCTCGAAGTGTTGGTCGCCAGCACCGCGCCGGGTTTCATGCGCGGCTCGAGGTCGCGATAAATCGCATGCTTGGCATCGACATCCTCGAATATCGCTTCGATCACGACATCGGCATGCGCCACGCCGTCGCCATTGATATCGGGGATTAATCGATCCAGTGCCGCATTTCGCTCCGCAGTGGTTTTCAGGCGCTTGCCAAACAGGCGATGCGCACTCTTGAAGGCATTACTCAAATACTTCGCTTCGCGATCTTGCAAAGTCACGTTAAACCCACGCAGTGCGCACCAGGCGGCGATATCGCCCCCCATAGTGCCGGCGCCTATGACATGCACATGCTGCGGGGTGAAGGCATGTTTGTCGCCGAGCCCCTTGAGCCGGGTTTGTAGAAAGAATACGCGTATCAGGCTGCGCACCTTGTCACCTTGAATCAAACGTGCGACCGAATTGGCTTCCTCTTCCATCATGCGCTTGCGATTGCCGTAATAGCTCGCCCAGAGGTCGAGAATTGCATAGGGAGCGGGGTAGTGTTGGCGCGGTGCTTTTTTAGCGACCTGCTGGCGCATGAACCCCGCCAACAGACTGCGGATACCGGGTAAGGATAAGATCTTGCCCAGCAGCGGCATTTTTTGTTTCGGCGGCGGCGACAGGGCGATGCCGCGCGCGGCGCGCTCGATCTGGCGCTGCGGCTGGGTCATATCGACCAGCCCGATCGCTTTGGCGGCACGGGGCCTAAGCGCCCGTCCGCTGAGCATTATTTCCAGGGATTTCAAAGGGTTAATGATGGCGGTAGCACGCACGACGCCGCCGTAAGCCGGGTGGATGCCGAGTTTTACCTCGGGCAGTCCGATGCGGGTTGCGCTATCGTCCAGCGCCAGCCGGTAATCGCAGGCCAGCGCGAGTTCAGTGCCGCCGCCCATGCAAAATCCCTCGATCATGGCGACGGTGGTGCAGGGCAGGGCTTCGACGCGGCTGAACAGCTTTTGTCCGCGCTTGATCATGATCAGCGCTTCCTGGGTGGTGGTCACATCGAGGAATTCGTTCACGTCGGCGCCGGCGATAAAGCCCTTCGACTTGCCGGAACGGAAAATCAATGCCCGCGGCGGGTTGGCCTCGATGTCATCCAGCAGGCTATCCAGTTGTTCCAGTACGGAAATCGACAACACATTGGTGGCGGTGCCTTGCATGTCCAGGGTTAACCACAGAATTCCATCGTCGTCGCTATGGCTATTCCAATCGGTGACCTTGCTCATGCCACGCTCCTTTCGATCAGCATCGCGCCGCCTTGACCGCCGCCGATGCACAGCGAGGCGACACCGGTTTTGGCGTTCTTTTGTTCGAGCAGCTTGGCCAGGTGCAGCACGATGCGCGCACCGCTGGTGCCGACCGGGTGGCCGAGCGCGACCGCGCCGCCGTGAATATTGAGCCGCTCGTCCGGGATCTCACCGACCGCGGAACGTAATCCGAGCTGCTGCTTGCAATACTCCTTGTCCTTGAGGGCCGCCACGACGGCCAGCACCTGGGCGGCAAAGGCTTCGTTGATTTCCCAGTAATCGATATCGTCGATCTTGAGCCGCTGCGACTTGAGCAATGGTGCGATCGCATGCGCCGGCCCAAGGCCCATTTCGGCCGGCGTTAGTGCGGCCCACTCGGTGCTGACCAGGCGGGCCATCACCGGCAGGTCGTGTTTTTTCACCGCGCTTTCGCTGGCCAGCACCAGCGCCGCGGCGCCGTCGGTGATCTGCGAACTGTTGCCCGGAGTTACTAAACCGTAGGGTTTATCGAAAGCAGGGCGCAGCTTGGCGAGCTTTTCGAGCGATGAATCGGGCCGGACACCGTCGTCGAAGTCATAAATCTTGCCCCGGGCATCGTAGACCGGCACGATTTCATCGAGTTCGCCGTTTTCCTGCGCCTGGTGCAGTTTCAGATGGCTTTCGACCGCGAATTGATCCATTTGCTCGCGCGTGATGCCAAAGCGCGAGGCGATGAGTTCGGCGGTCTGGCCCATGTTCAACCCAACCACCGGGTCGGTCAGCCCCTTGAGTAATGCAATTACCGGCGCCAGCATGCGCGGGCTGAATTTCGGCACCAGTTGCAGGCGTTGCCCAATCGACTTCGCCGCCCACCAGTCGGCCAGCCAATTGACCATCGACGGATGAAACAGCAGCGGCGCGTGACTCATGGCTTCGATGCCGCCGGCCAGCACCAGGTCCGAGCGACCGCTTGCAATCGACATCGCGGCATTGTCCAGCGCCTGCATGCCCGAGGCGCAGTTGCGCTGCACTGTGTATGCCGGCACCCGATCGCCACAGCCAAGCCGCAGCGCGACGACGCGCGCCAGATTGGCCTCGTCGGGCCCCGGCATGGTCGAACCGAAAATGACTTCATCGAATTCATTCGGCTCGAACGGCATACGCAACAGCAACGAACGCGCGGCGTAGATGCCGAGATCTGCATGTTTGAAGGGACCGGGTCTGCCGCGTGCGCGCAGAAACGGCGTGCGGTTGCCGTCAACCAGATAAACCGGTTTGGCATATTTTTTGTTGTTTGCTGCCATGTGGAGTCTCGTTCAGCGGGAGTTTAACTATAACGTAAAAACGCAATAATAAACCATCACCCATAAGTTTTGAATTGAAACTTTTAAATGAGGGTCGAGAATTGTTTTTCAAGACTGCCTCCTGAAATCATTCCAATTCACCAAGCCTGTTGAAAACCAGTTCAGTCGATCCGAAACCCTTCAATATCAGGGCGTGACATAGAAAAATACTTTGATTTTTTATGCCGCTCGGACGTTAGTCATCACGGAAAGCTCGTTTACCCAGGACGAAGAGTTTATCGACTCGTCTGAGCAATAATTTTGTAAGAACAGACCCGATTTCCCGGCTAGCCAATTTAGTCGAATACAGTGAGCCCTGTATCAGAGAACGTTTTTTCTTTTATTACAAAATAATCGCAGACATCAATTCATTCGTTTGCTTGTCACTGGGCTAAGCTCTATGGGTGAAGTTTTTACCCCACATCACAGCCGCGCTCTGGTTGTTCTGTTTCGCCGTATCGGCGCAGGACAATTTCAGTAACCAGCCCAAACAAGACCGCCTGTTTTCGATCGCCGTTACGCCACCTATGGTCAATGCGGAGCAGGATTTCTGGCATGTCTACGAACAGGCGCTCGATCTGGCAATCG
>DS021198.1:1648923-1671106 GCA_001735895.1 Olavius algarvensis Gamma 3 endosymbiont
TCAGGGTGAAGACCGTTGGGGCAATCCGTCGGATTTGTGCGAACACAGCTTTCAGCTGCGCGCCAGCATGCCGGTAAACGCCCTGCCCGAACGAGTGAAGCTGGTCCGCGGTGAGTTCTCCCGGATACTCGAGAACCTGTCGGTCGCTGAACCCGGTGATCTGATCGTAGAAGTAATCGACGACGACGCTAATATCGTGGCGCGTTCCAATCCCTGCCGCTTTGTCGAAAGCGCCCCCTTGCTGCCTTACTGGGGCGATTTGCACGGCCAGTCGGAGGAAACCATCGGCACCAATTCGGCACGCGATTTTTACGAGTTTGCCCGCGACAAGGCTTTTCTCGATATCTGCGTGCACCAGGGCAACGATTTTCAAATCACAACCGAATTCTGGAACTGGCTCAACCAGCTGTCGGCGGAATTCACCGCAGAAGATCGCTTTATCGTGTTTCCCGGCTGGGAGTGGTCGGGCAATACCGGCCTCGGCGGCGATCGTAATGTATTACACCTGCACGAGGGGCGCCAGATACATCGCTCATCGCATGCCCTGGTGGATGATTTGTCCGATATCGATACCGACGCGACCTCCGCCAAGGATCTGTTTGAAGCGCTCAAAGACGAAGACTGCACCGTATTCGCCCACATCGGCGGCCGCTATGCCGATATCAAGGTCGCCCACGATCAGCGCCTGGAGCGAGCCGTCGAGGTGCATTCGGCCTGGGGTACTTTCGAATGGCTGATTCAGGATGCCTTCGAGCAGGGTTACCGCGTCGGCATAGTGTCCAATTCCGACGGTCACAAGGGGCGTCCGGGCGCGTCCCATCCCGGCGCCACTAGTTTTGGCGCCTACGGCGGCCTGACCTGCGTGCTGGCGCCGGCTTTCAGCCGTGACGGTATCATGGAAGGCTTACGCCAGCGCCATCACTACGGCACTACCGGCAGCCGCGTCATTCTCGACACAGGCGTCGAATTTAACAGCGATGCGGAACTGTTTGCGGACGACCCAAGGCTAGGCGACATCGAGTCGGAAATAGTGCGCACTGCCATGATGGGGGATATCCTGCGTTGCGCCGAACCCGAGGTAAATTTCCACATCGAAGTTCACGGCGCCGCGGCGATCGAACGCGTCGATATTCGCAACGGCCTCGAAACCCTGGAAGTATTTCGACCCTATAGCGAGGCCGAACTGGGGCGCCGCATCCGCGTCATCTGGGAGGGCTCCGAGTATCGCGGCCGCAGCCGTGAAACCCACTGGGACGGCTCTGCCGAATTGAGTGACAATTGTTTCGATTCGGTAACCCCGATTAATCGCTACAATCTCGATCGACAGTTCGAACAAACCGCGCCCGGACGGCTCGAGTGGAGCGCGATTACCACCGGCGGTTTTGGCGGTTTCGAAGCCGTACTGCAGCATCCCAGCGCCGGCACGCTAAAACTCGATACCGCGCTGATTAAACAGGAAATCGATATCGCCGCTATCGGCCGCGACGAATTGATCTTCGAAAATGGCGGTATCGAGCGCCGCATAAGAGTGTTCCGCCTTCCCGACATCAATCCTTATAACGCGCTGCGGATAGAACGCCGCATCGGCTTGCGCGATGACGAGGGCGACAATGCGCTGTATGTGCGCGTCACCCACGAAGACGGCCACTATTCCTGGTCGAGCCCGATTTACCTGTTTCGCTGATTCCCGCCGCGGCGGATAACCGGTTGACGCCCCCTGCCCGTTTAAGTCACGAGCAACGATCGCAGCAGCAAAAACACCGCCACCAGGATCACCAGACCCAGCACTTTTTCCATGCGGCGGGAATCGATATTCGACGATCCGATCAATGATCCGATGCCGCCGCCGAGCAGCACCGCGACGATCAACGGCAGATAATCGCTGAAATCGACGAAATTGTATTGCGAGCGAGAAAGCAATCCAGCCAGTGAATTCAACCACACGAACACAACTCCGCAGGCTGCCGCCTGTTTCATGTCGCCGAGCCCGAGCAGCAGGATCGCAGGTATCAGAAAAATGCCGCCCCCGATGCCGACCACCCCGGCCAGAAAACCCAACACTGCGCCCAACACCAGCGCGATCAGAATCACCTGGCTGCGAGTCAGGCGGTAAGCCAGGGCCGTGTTTTTCCAGGCATAAATCCGAATTAACACCACGATCAGCGAAAATAACATCAGCAGCTTGAAAATCATCTCCGGGACTTGTAACGCACCGCCCAACCAGGCCATCGGCAGCGACAGTACGAGGAAAGGCGTAATCAAGTCGAGCCGCAGGTGTCCACGGCGGATGAAATTGAAGCAACTGACCGTGGTGACGATCAAATTCAGCAACAAGCTCAGGTTCGGTATGCTGAGGCTGCTGAATCCAAACAAAACCATCAAAGCGGCATAGGATGAACCGCCGCCCAGGCCTACCGAGGCGTACGCGACCGCCACCAGCAAGAAAACAGCTGCAATTCCCCACATCGGTATGATGATTTCACTCATGCGCCAATCGAATGCCGAACGGTCGTTGCCTGATTCTGAAGCGATTGCCCGGTTTCAACAAATCGTTTATGCCATTAATTGCATTCAAGCCCGGTTTTCAGCCAAATTTTGTGCTATTTATATTGATCAGACCCACGGTTTTCTGCTCAATGACTGAAGTTAATATCGAATCCAACCATATCGATCTCGAAGCTATCGACGATGACACGACCAATTTTTCCGACAACGAGCATGTCCCGGTCGAACATATAAACTTCGAACTCGAACAATTCAGCAAGCTACAGGGGCTGTATCGCAAAATAACCGTTTTCAACGACACCCACTGCTACCTGTCGATCAAGAATAAACACCAGCGTAAATTTAAGTATCGTATCGATATTTCCCACCTCGATCCGCGGCCGTTTCGCAATCGGGTCAAGCAATGGAAGTGGCTGTATGCCTGCTTAGCTTTCCTGGGTCTGGATATAAGTCTGTATTTTGCCGGCTGGCTCGACACGTTTTCGATCAATTTCCTCGGGCTGTTTATCGCTTTCCTGGTGGCGGCGGTGATGTCGGCTCTGGCGTTTTTCTACTACTCGCGCGATCGGATCTTTTTCCGCTCCCAGTACGGCAAATCCGAGCTGATCGAGTTGATTAACAAGAATCCCGACAAAGCGAGATTTCGCAGTTTCATCAGCCAGTTCATTATGCAGATCAAGAAATCGAAGACTATCAAGAACTTGAGTGAATCCAAGTTGCTGACGCGCGAACTGAAGGAGTTGCGCCGGTTGAAAGATGAAAATGCAATTCCGGAAGACTCCTACGAAGCGGCCAAAAAACTGATTTTCAGTCACAAGTCCTTCGGCGCCAGCGAATAAATCCCGTCGCACGACCGCGTCCCGGATAACCATTACCGCGACGCCGGTTTCATGTAAAATAATCTCTTTGTTCGACAACCGATTCATGCATTTAGATTCTCTTAGCGCGATTTCGCCGATCGACGGCCGTTACGCCGCCAAAACCGCAAGCCTGCGCCCGATTTTCAGTGAATACGGCCTGATTTATCATCGCTTGCTGGTTGAAATTCGATGGTTGCAATCGCTTTCCGGGTTCGCCGATATCGGCGAGGTCCCCGCATTTTCCGCCGCCGCCAACGACTTGCTTGAAACAATCCTCGCAAATTTCGACCCGGCGCAGGCGCAGCGCATCAAACAAATCGAAAAAACCACCAATCATGACGTCAAGGCGGTCGAGTATTATCTCAAGGAACAGGTTGCCGAAAACCCGGAATTGCATGCCGCCGCCGAATTCATTCATTTCGCCTGCACTTCGGAAGACATTAATAACCTGTCGCACGGACTAATGCTGAAAACCGGCCGCGATCGGATATTGCTGCCACCCTTGAACGAGGTAATAGAACTGATCGGCGACCTGGCCCGTCAACACGCCGCAGTCGCGATGATGAGTCGCACCCATGGCCAACCCGCCTCGCCAACCACGCTGGGCAAGGAAATGGCCAATGTCGCCTATCGCCTGCGCCGCCAGATGCAACAGCTCGAAGCGGTCGAAATCCTCGGTAAGTTCAACGGCGCCGTCGGCAACTTTAATGCGCATTTGAGCGCCTACCCGGACAGCGACTGGCAAAGCCACACCCAGCAGTTTGTCGAATCCCTGGGACTGAGCTGGAATCCCTATACCACGCAGATCGAACCGCACGATTATATCGCCGAAATGTTCGACGCGCTGGCGCGCCTGAATACGGTTTTAATCGATTTCAGCCGCGACGTCTGGGGTTATATTTCAATCGGTTACTTCCGCCAGAAAACGATCGCCGGGGAAGTCGGCTCTTCGACCATGCCGCATAAGGTAAACCCGATCGATTTCGAAAACGCCGAGGGCAACCTCGGTATCGCCAATGCCATTCTTGGACATCTGGCGCAGAAATTACCGGTTTCACGCTGGCAACGCGATTTGACGGACTCTACCGTACTGCGCAACCTTGGGACCGGCATCGGGCATTCGTTAATCGCTTTGGATTCCCTCAAGCGCGGAATCGGCAAGCTCGAGGTGAACGCCGAATTGATAGCCGCCGATCTGGAACAGAACTGGGAAGTATTGGCGGAGCCGATTCAAACCGTCATGCGGCGATACGGCATCGAGCAACCGTACGAGAAACTGAAAGCGCTGACGCGCGGGCACAAGCTAGACGCCGCCGCGGTGCGTCAATTCGTCGAAGCGCTGGAAATCCCCGCAGCCGCCAAGCGCGAGCTGCTGGATTTAACGCCTGCGAGTTACATCGGTAACGCGCAGCAACAGGCCAGCAAAATTTAAACTCTTATGTGGGCCTTGCAAGGATTCGATACCGAGGAGTTTGTCAGTCAATACTGGCAAAAGAAACCCTGCGTATTACGTCAGGTCCTGGTTGACTTCGAATCCCCGGTAAGCCCCGAAGAACTCGCCGGACTCGCCTGCGAGGAAGATGTGCATTGCCGTCTGGTGATCGAGCAAGACGGCTCCAGCCCATGGCAGCTGCGTTACGGACCGTTTGAAGATAAAGATTTTCTCGAGCTGCCCGAAACCCACTATTCGCTGCTGGTTTCCGAATGCGAAAAATGGCTGCCCGAACTCGGTGAACTGCTCGACCAGTTTGATTTCATCCCCGACTGGCGCATCGATGACTTAATGCTCAGTTATGCCCCGCAGCATGGTTCGGTCGGGCCGCATGTCGATGAATACGACGTATTCTTGCTGCAGGCGCTGGGTTCGCGCCGCTGGCAATACACGGAGTCGCGGGTCGAGGACCCGCAATTGATACCAAACCTCGATCTAGCCATCCTGCGCGATTTCGACCCCGACCAGGACATCGTACTCAATCCCGGCGATATGCTTTACCTGCCGCCGGGTTGTGCCCATCATGGCGTGGCCTTAGAGCGCTGTATGACTTATTCAATCGGTTTCCGCGCGCCTGACGCGGTGACAACCTTCGAATCCTTCGCACTTGAAATCGAACGACTGGGCGCTAACGTACCGCGTTATAGCGACCCCGAACTCGAACTCAACCGACATAAGGCTGAAATTACCGATCTTGAAATCTCCCGCTTCAAGGCGCTGACTATTGAGTTGTTCGAGCAGTCGCCGGAGCTATGGCGGGACGCGGTCGGTAAAATGCTGTCAGACAGCGCGGTCGGCCAGGATAGTGAAAATGAGCAACCGATTTATGTATCCGACCTGCAGTCCCGGGCCTGGATACGCCATCCCGAAACGCGCTTATTTTATCATTTGACCGAACAAGCAATTCAGCTGTACTGCAATGGGCGTATGCACGAACTGCCGCGCTGCCCGAAAACTCTCGAACTGTTGCAACAATTCTGTGCCAGGCGCGAATGGTCGGCGCAGTTTATCAATCGGTGCATCGACGTCGAGGCGCTCGAAAAATTGCTGGTCGAGCTAGCTTCTAATTCAGCGATATTACCGATTGAAGAATAAATTTAAATATTACATATACTTATGGAAGATAATTCAAGTATATTATTAGAAGGTCAGCGCGAATGTCAGGCGGCGGCCAAGGCTCTGATTCTGAGCTCGGTGGGGCGCGTTTATCTCCTTACTCAGCACCTCGAACCCGAGCTTTACAATGACGCCGAGATTCATCGACACCTGTCCCAACTGGCAGCCTCAAATCGAAATACCGATATCCGCGTCATCGCGCATGACACTCGCGTCGCGGCCAACCGGGGGCATTTCTTGATTCATCTGGCGCAAAAACTACCCAGCTTTGCCCAAATTCGCACCACGGTTACGCCGCCGCATCGAAATTTCAGGGAGAGCTGGCTGATCGCCGACGACGGCGCCTATATGCGAATCCGCAACCCGGAACGCTTCGAGGGCTATTACGAGCTCGACAATAAGCTCGAGTGCCGGGGCTACTACGAAGAATTCATCGAAATGTGGGAAGCCTGCGAACCGGACCAGAATACACGCCGGCTCAGCCTTTGAACCCCGGCTGGTCGCGGACTATATCCGCCGCATAGCCGAGGACTTCATCCAGGTCGGAGCTGCGGCGCATCGGCGGCAGGCTGGCTAATATGCCACGGCCATAGGATTTGGAGTTCAGACGGCTATCGCACAGCGCCACGATGCCGCGGTCGCCGACGTCGCGTATCAGGCGCCCGACGCCCTGGCGTAAGCTAATCGTGGCTTCGGGGATTTGCACTTCGACAAAGGCATTACCACCCTCTTGGTTGACCCGCTGCAGGCGTTTGCGATAAACCGGGTCCTGCGGAGACTTGAACGGCAGTTTATCGATTATGACACAGCGCAGCTGGTCGCCCTTGACGTCGACACCTTCCCAAAAACTGCTGGTGCCGAGCAAAATCGGGTTGTCGGTCTGTATGAATTGATGCAGCAATTCGTTGCGCTGCAATTCGCCTTGCACCAGCAGCGGGTAGTCCAGATGCGCGCGTAAATACTCGGCGCTCCAACTCAGCATGCGGTAACTGGTAAACAGAATGAAACAATGCCCTTTCGTCGCCAGAACCAGCTGGCGGCAAAGTTCGCCAAACAGTAAGGGATAGCGTTCATCCGACGGATCCGGCAGCTGGGCCGGCAGGTATAACAACGCCTGTTTAGAATAGTCGAAGGGACTGTCGAAGCTGGCGCATTCGATCCCGTCCAGCCCAAGCCGGTCGCAGTAATAGGCAAAGGATTGTTGTGAACTGAGCGTGGCCGAGGTAAAGAACACCGATCTGAAATCCGCTAACGCGAGCTGCTGTCGAAACGACTGCGCCACTTCCAGCGGCGATTGCACCAGACGGAAACTGCGTTCATTCAATTCATACCAACTGACCTGGTTTTCATCGGCTTCGAGAAATCCCCGCAACGCGGCCTGCAAGGACCCTAGCCGACGCTGACACATGGCGAGTTCCTTGCCGCGGCTCACCATGGGTTCGAACTCGTCATCGAGCGCCTCGATTGCCCGCTGCAACGCGCTTATCGATTGCTGCACGGCCGGCGCATTCTGAATGCGTTCCCATTCGGCCTTTGGCGGAAACTTACGCAAAACCAGAAGCAGGTCGGCGGCGCATTTGTTCAAGTGATCGCTGCGTTTTTTGAGCCGCTTCGATTCCGCGGC
This sequence comes from Olavius algarvensis Gamma 3 endosymbiont, assembly GCA_001735895.1. Taxonomy (GTDB): domain Bacteria; phylum Pseudomonadota; class Gammaproteobacteria. The sequence continues at coordinate 1,656,521 of DS021198.1, forward strand.
TTCGGCTACCTCGGCTTCGATGCTGTCGCGGCACAGAGTGTCGATTTGACGCAGCGTGATCTGCTGCCCGTAAAAATTACCGGCGATATCGGGTAATTGATGCGCCTCATCGAAGATCAGTACATCGGCTTCAGGCAGAATTTCACCGAAGCCGTCCTGTTTCAGCGCGAGGTCCGAAAAATAGAGATGGTGGTTTATCACCAAAATATCGGCGTCCATTGCTTTTTTTCGCGCCTTGAAGACAAAGCAGCGGTCGATCTCGGGGCATTCGCTACCGAGGCAGTTGTCGGCATTCGAGGTGGCGTAGTACCACAGGCTGTCGTTTTCCGGAATCCCGGCAAACTCACCGATATCGCCGCTGTCGGTCTGTTCCGACCAATCCGCCAGCGCTGCGAAAATGCCGGCCATCGCGCGACTCTTGAAGCGGTCCTCGGCGCGATATCGCTTTAAGCGATACGGGCAGCAGTAGTTGCCGCGCCCTTTCAGCAGGGCCACTTTTTTGCCGCTGACGATTGCCTTGCGAATCAGCGGGATGTCTTTTTCGAACAGTTGATCCTGCAAGTTGCGCGTACCGGTGGAAATGACAACCCTGGCCGCGCTCAGGAATGCCGGCACCAGGTAGGCAAACGACTTGCCGATACCGGTGCTGGCCTCTATGACTCTCGATTCACCGAGCCCGATTGCCTCATCGATCAATTCCGCCATCCCCAACTGACTCTGCCGGGGTTCGAAATCGACAATATGCTCGCCAATCAGGCCGTCACGTCCGAGCACCGCCACCACATCCAGTTCGTTTGCCAGTTCGCCCATGGTTAGCCCTGCAGGCACTTCTCCCTGAGCTGTTGATTGGCGTGTTCGAGGTCATCCGCGCTACTGCTGTAACTGAATGAGCGTTCGACCATTTCCAAGCAACGCCGGTAATCGCCGCTGCGCCAGTAAGTTTCCGCAAGAAAATGCCAGTTATGCGGGTTGCGTGGCTCGATTTTTATTGCGCGCTGCAGGTATTCGAGCGCCAGCGGATAAGCCTGTCGCCGCAGCGCCGCCTTGGCGTTACGCTGCAACTCGACCACCGCAGCCTGAACCGGTTGACTCCGATCCGGCGGCAACTGGTACCGATTGTATTGCGGCGCCGTGCTGCAGGCGCCAACCAGCATTGCGAGCACAACCAGAACTACGATGCGAATCAGGGACATGCGGATTTTTTAGTGGGCAAGCGCCCTTTTGGAAAAGGTAACAATACACCATTTTCGCAGGATTTTCGGACTAGTCCGCCATTCACCGGATTGATCGGGCGCCACTCCAGACTGCCGTCATGACTCAATTTGAAAGATTCGAATCCCTGCAATTCCATGATGTCCGACCAGACGCGCAGAGCACCGGACGAGCCGGTTAGATTGATCGGTCGATTGTCATCGCGACCCAGCCAGACGACGGTTAGCAGCCGTTGTGAAAACCCGGCGAACCAGGAATCGCGCGCGGCGTTCGTAGTTCCCGTTTTGCCGGCAAGGTTGCGACCGGGAAAACGCTGCCGCAGGTAACTGGCGGTGCCGGATTCGGCTACGCCGATCAGCGCGCGCTGTACCTGGATCATGCCGGCCTGGTCGAACAGCTTGTGCGATTCCAATGGCACCCGTTCGAGGCTGCGATGCTGCTGATCGCTGACGCTGCGAATCGTCGTCAACGGGGTGAAATAACCATTGTTCGCGATTACCTGGAACATCTGCGCAACTTCGTAGGCCGACATCGCGGTGGTGCCGAGCAGCATCGACGGATAGATGACATCGTGTTTCAATAGCCGGATCTTGTCCAGATTCTGCGCCAGCGCCTCGAGCCCGCCGTTGACGCCCAGGCTGACAAAAGGCAGATTGTAAGAACGAATAAACGCCTGATACAGGCTCATTTCACCGTGCTGTTCGCGGTCGTAGTTGCGCGGTTCCCATATCTTCTGGTTCGACTGGCGAATGCGAATCGGCTCGTCTTTGACCTTGCTGGCAAGCGTCAAATCCCCTTGCAACAGGCCGTAGAGCAACAACGGCTTGATTAGCGAACCGATCGGACGCTGCGCCATCAGCGCGCGATTGAAACCGGGATAGTCGGTTTCCCGATCGCTGACCAGCGCTTTAGTATCGCCGCTCAGATAATCGGTAATGACAACCGCGGCCTGCAGCTCGGCTTGATTGAAGCGCCGCAAACCCCGCGCCAGACCGAGTTCCAGATTGCGCTGCGCCAATGGGTCGAAAGCGGTGAAAACTTGCAGCCCGCGCCGCGATAATTCGTCGCTGGAGTAATTTGTCTGCAACTGGTGTTTGACCAGATCCAGATAAGCGGGAAACGGGTTTACACCCGGCAGCCGGCTTACGATCCCAAGCGGGGCGGATGCCGCGGCGGCGTATTGCCATTGCTCTAGCAAACCCTGATCGAGCATGACCTTGAGCACCAGATTGCGGCGCCGGGTCGCGGTTTCGGGGGTCTTGAACGGATTGTAACGCGACGGCCCTTTCACCATGCCCACCAGCAGCGCGAGATGCTGGGGCTCCAGGTTATCCACGCTGCGCCGGAACAGCATGCGACTGGCGCGCGCAAAACCGTGAATCGCGATTCGATTCTGCTGCAGCAAAAATACTTCGTTGATATAAGCCGTGATAATCGTTTTTTTGCTGAAACGCAGTTCAAGCAGCAACGCCATGAAGGCTTCGTTGAGTTTACGCAACAAGGATTTCGCCGGCGTCAAGAACAGGTTTTTGGCCAATTGCTGCGTCAGCGTGCTGCCGCCCTGCACCGTCTTGCCCGCCCGCAGATTGGCCAGCAATGCCCGCAGGATTGCCCGCGGGCTGATGCCGTAATGTTGATAGAATTTGCGATCTTCGACCGCGATCAGTACTTCGACCAGGGCTTGCGGAATCTCGTCTTCGGCCAGCAACAACCGATCCTCGCCGCTACCGGGATAGTAGCTGCCGATGATAACCGGCGGCAGTCTAAACAGCGCCAGATCGGCGCCGCTCGACGAATCGGTCAGCGCCGTGACCCGTCCATCGTCGAAAAACACCTGCAGCAAACGCGCCGGCTGCAATTCGCCGGAAAAGCTAAAAGCGCGCGCGTGCAGCTCGAGCGACTCGCCTAAGCGGCGATACTGACCCGCCGACGGTTGGGATTCGACTTGCAAATAGCTCGCCAGACGCAATTCATACTCGAGCTGTTCTGAACTTAATGCCAGGCCGGGGTAAAGCTCGAGCGCCCGGGCGTAAACCCGCGACGGTAATGCCCAGGTATCGCCCTCGAAGCGGGCATTGATCAAATGATTGAGATAGGCGAGGTAAACCCCCAAGCCGATCATTAGTAACAGCAACAAATAACCCGCAATGCGGCGCTTGCCGCCCGGCCCGGCAGTCGCCTTTGTCCTGCGTTTCGATTGACCTGCCATCTTGGCGCGGACTAAGCCTCGCGCTTAACCGAGTTTCCGCTTTGCCCTGACGCCCGCCGCAAGTTCGCGCAACAGCCTTTCCGAATCTTGCCAGCCGATACAGGCATCGGTAATGCTCTGACCGTAGGTGAGCTTGGCGCCCGCCTCGAAATCCTGCCGGCCCGCTTCCAGATGCGACTCGATCATGACGCCGAAAATATTTGCCTGCCCGGTTTTGATCTGGTGCACGATATCGCGGCATACCTCGACTTGCTTGTGATACTGCTTTTGGCTATTGGCATGACTGCAATCGACCATCAGGCGCGGATTCAATCCGGTGGCCTCGAGTTTGGCGGTCGCAGCGGCGACGCTGACGCGATCGTAATTGGGCCGGTCGCTGCCGCCGCGCAAGATTATATGCGTGTACTCGTTGCCGGTGGTGGTAAAAATTGCCGAGTGGCCTTGCAGCGTAATCGAAATAAAATGATGCGAACTCTGGGCCGCACGCATGGCGTCGATGGCAACCTGCACCCCGCCATCGGTGCCGTTTTTGAACCCTACCGGGCAGGATAACCCGGAAGCCAGTTCGCGATGCCCCTGGCTTTCGGTGGTGCGCGCACCGATTGCGCCCCAGGATACCAGATCGGAAATATACTGCGGGCTGATCAGGTCGAGGTATTCATGCCCCGCGGGAATGCCTTTTTCGGCCAGATTCAGCAATAGTTGGCGCGCCTTGCGAACCCCCTGGTTGATATGAAAACTGCCATCCAGGTCCGGATCATTGATCAATCCTTTCCAGCCGACGGTGGTGCGCGGCTTTTCGAAATATACCCGCATGACGATGATCAAATCGTCGCTGAGTTCATCCCTCAATTGCGCTAGTCGCGCGGCATATTCATGCGCCGCCTCGATATCGTGAATCGAGCAGGGTCCGATGATCACCACCATCCGGTCGTCCTTGCCGTCGAGCACGTCATAAATCTGCTGGCGGGCATCGGTGACGGTCCGGGCCGCTTTTTCGGTTAACGGCAAATCCAGCATCAACGCCTCGGGCGTCAGAATTTCCTTGGTGCCGCTAATGCGCAGGTCTTTGGTTTGGTGCATTGTCATTTCGGTGGCTTTCCGCTACAGCTATCTAGTTGAAAAAAGGCGATATTCTTAACGATCAGGGAGCTAATTACCAGCCTTAAATGTTTGCAGCAGGGCCCGTGTCTGCTCGACCTCGAGGCGGGGACCGAATTGTGTCACAATCTTGGCTGAAGCCAGCGACGCCAGATCTCCCGCCTGGTGATAACTCATTTCCTGAGTCAGCCCGTACAAAAACGCACCCGCGAACATATCCCCCGCCCCCAGGGTGTCAATCGCTTTGACCTTTGTTGGCTCGACTTCGATCAATTGCAGACCATCGAACAACAGCGCCCCTGCCTTGCCGCGGGTAATCGCAAAACTGCGCGCTATTTTTTTGAATAGCTCGATTGCCTCGTCCAGGTTATCGCTCGCCGCCAGTTCCAGCGCCTCCTCCTCATTGGCAAATAGCAAATCCACCCGTTCGCCGATCATTGCCTCCATCGATTCGCGGAAAAACTTGACCATATTGGGATCGGATAGCGTCATCGACGTCTTAATGCCCCGGCCTTCGGCAATGCGGCGTGCTTTGATTGCCGCGTCCCGGGTATTTTCCGCGCTCGCCAGGTATCCCTCGATGTAGATGTATTCGGATTGCTTGATCGCCTCCTGATCGATATCGCTGCTATCGAGATCGGCGCTGACCCCGAGAAAAGTATTCATCGTGCGATCTGCGTCCGGGGTGACGAACACCAGGCATTTCCCGGTCACTCCGCCCGGTAACGGTTTGAAATCAAGATTCGAGTTAACCCCCGAGTCGTGTAAATCCCGTGCGAAAACCTGCCCTGTCATATCGCTGGAGACGCGGCAATCGAGATGTGTGCGGGCGCCCATCTGCGCCAGCGCGATGATGGAATTGGCGGCCGAACCGCCACAAGCCATGCTTTCGTGCGATTCACCCAGTTGGGCAATCAGACTGTTCTGACGTTGCTCATCGATCAGCGTCATGACGCCCTTGTCGATTCCCAGCTCGCGCAGTTTGTGCTGGGTCGAGTGATACTCGATATCGACCAGTGCATTGCCAATCGCGTAAACTTCAAATTTCTTCATATACGTCCTTCAATCAGTAGCTTATTTAAATCATTTTACCCGGGTTGTCAGCTAATTAGGATAATCTTTTGATTCGCCTGTGAAAACAAAATTAATTGCGAAATACTGTCAGATATCCCTTTGCAAATCAGTCCGAAGCGTCTATATATACCTATACTTGCAAGGAAACGGGGGGGGTGAAATGTACCGCATTGAAACAACCGATCCGATTACCGGCAGATGTTTGAAACAACTCGTCAATATGCCGTATGTTATCGAAAACGAAGATGACGATAGCCTGGTAATCTACTTCGAGTCTGAATACAACCGCGATCTATACCTGCAAAATCCAGGTGAACACAGGCTCGCACATCACACCAAGAACCGCGCCTGAGCTCCGCTAACAGCGCTACCGGAAATCAATAATTAGTGCCAGTTAAAAGCCATCGTATCGATGGCTTTTATCGAATAATATTATAGAAATTAACTATAAATTTTATTAATAAAATTAACTTCATTTATATATATGTCTTGTTAAGATACGCCTTCACGCAGTTACCCATCATACAACTGGAGGCATCATGTCCCTTAAAGGATCACAAACCGAACAGAACCTGAAAGACGCTTTTGCCGGCGAATCTCAGGCCAATCGTCGCTACCTCTACTTCGCCGCTAAAGCGGATGTAGAAGGTTTTAACGACGTATCCGCCGTATTTCGTTCCACCGCCGAAGGTGAAACCGGTCACGCCCACGGCCATCTCGAGTACCTCGAGGAAGTCGGCGACCCGGCGACTGGCCTGCCGATCGGCAGCACCGAGGACAACCTAAAGGCTTCGATTGCCGGTGAAACCCACGAATACACCGATATGTATCCGGGCATGGCCAAAACCGCACGCGATGAAGGCTTTGATGAAATCGCCGACTGGTTCGAAACCCTGGCGAAAGCCGAGCGTTCACACGCCAACCGTTTCACCAAAGCGCTCGACAACCTCGACGCTTAATCAACCCAATCCGGGCTGCATGCACACTGGTTGATGCGGCCCGGTTTTATCGGCTAAAAAACATGTCTACCGCACCCCGTGAAGGCAGCTTAGAGGCCCCGACGCGTCATCCGCTCGGGCAGCAGGAGCCCGGGTTTTACGATGAAGTCGCGTTATTCGAGGAACTCGAGCGCGTTTTCGATATCTGTCACGGCTGCCGTCGCTGCGTTAGTCTGTGTAACGCCTTCCCTAGCCTGTTCGACCTGGTCGATGAATCCGCCACGATGGAAGTCGACGGTGTCGATAAAAAGGATTTTTGGCAGGTGGTCGATCATTGTTATCTGTGCGACCTCTGCTATCTCACAAAATGCCCCTACGTGCCGCCGCACGAGTGGAACGTGGATTTCCCGCATCTGATGCTGCGCGCCAAGGCGATCGGCTATAAAAAAGGCCGCGCCAAATTTCGCGATAAGCTCGTCTCCTCGACTGACGCCGTCGGCAGTTTCGCCAGCATTCCGATCGTAGCGAACATCGTCAACGCGGCGAACAAAAACGAACATACCCGGGCCTTGCTGGAATCCGCGCTCGACGTGCACGAGCGGGCGCGACTGCCGGAGTATCACAGCAATAAGCTAAGCAAGCGCAGTCGCAACCATAAAACGAAGGAATTCGAAATCCGGCGCTGCGACAAAACCAGCGGCAAGGTCGCGATTTTCGCCACCTGCTACGGTGAATACAACGAACCCCGGATCGTCGAAGATTTGCTTGCGGTGTTCGAACACAATCAAATTCCGACCATGGTCGTCAAAAACACGGTTTGCTGCGGCATGCCCAAACTCGAGCTGGGCGATCTGGATTCGGTTGAAAAACTGAAGAATCACAATATACCGCTGCTCGCCAAACTGGTCGACGATGGCTGGGATCTCATCGCTCCGGTGCCATCCTGTACTTTGCAATTCAAACAGGAGCTGCCGCTGATGTATGCCGAAGAGCCCGCAGTGATACAAGTAAAGCAGGCTTTTTTCGACCCCTTCGAATACCTCGCGTTGCGGCATAAGGCGGGATTGCTGAAGACCGAGTTTGCCAACGGCATCGGCAGCATCAGTTATCACGTCGCCTGTCATCAACGGGTGCAGCGCATCGGCTTGAAAACCCGAGACATCCTGGCGTTGATTCCCGCGACCGAGATTGACGTCATCGAGCGTTGCTCGGGCCATGACGGTACCTATGCCATCAAGAAGGAATTTCTCGATATTTCGATGAAGATCGCGAAACCGGTGGTCAATCGCGTCAAAAAAGCCGAAGCCGACGCCTATGCCAGCGACTGCCCCATGGCGGGGCACCATATCTCCGCCGGGCTGGACGACGGCAGCAGCACGCAGCACCCGATCAGCCTGCTGCGACAGGCTTACGGCATCTAATCCGGAGTTAACAATGAATCAGCAAATTACCCGCAACGACTTGATGAGCCTGGAACTCTACGCCGAGAAACGAAGCGAATTCCGCCAGCAAGTACTCGATCACAAGAAACATCGGCAGGTGCCGTTGGGGCCGAATGCGACGCTTTACTTCGAGGATCGTTTGACCCTGCTCTACCAGATCCAGGAAATGCTGCGCATCGAAAAGGTGTTCGAAGCCGACGGTATCAAAGAAGAGCTCGACGCTTACAACCCGCTGATTCCGAATGGTCGCAACTTCAAGGCGACCTTCATGATCGAATACGCGGATCCGCAGCAGCGGGCGGCGCAACTTGAAAAAATGGTCGGGATCGAAGACCTGATATGGCTACAGATCGGCGCCCGGGACAAGGTCTGGTCGATCGCCGACGAAGACCTCGAACGCTCGACCGCAAGCAAAACTTCCGCGGTACATTTTCTACGCTTCGAGCTTAGCGATGACATGGCGCAGGCATTGAAAAATGGCGCCGAGTGGCGCATGGGCGTGCAGCACCCGGTCTATACCTACGAGTTGACGATCGAGGCCGACACACGCGCCTCGCTGATCAAGGACCTGGATTAATCTGCTGCGCGAGGCAGCGCCATCGGCACCCGGGGCGGCGCGGCGCATTTATTTGATCCGGCGCGAGGGGCCCAGCGGCATGTTGTCGGCCGCTTGCATACCCGGAGATTGCAATAACCCGGGATCCTCCAGGCAGGCGAGCAGGAAATCGATCGAGTCGACTCCCCAGAAAACTTCACCATCCAACACAAAACCGGGCACGCCAAATACACCGGCCTCGATCGCGGCCTCGGTGTTTCGCCTGAGTTGATTCTTCACATCGTCCGCGGCCAGCAGCGGTTCGCAGTCTTGTGCACCCAGTTCGTCGATCAAGTCTTGCCAATGCTCGGGGTTTTCGGGCGAACAACCCTCGGCCCAGACAAACCGAAACAGCCGCTGCACCAATTCGGGCGCTGCGCCGAGCGCAATGCAAAGGCGCAATAACTTCAACGGATTGAAGGGGTGCGCCGGCGGCATGCGTAAGCTGATGTCGTTAGCATCGGCCAGCCAGCGAATATGGCGAAAGGTAAAGCGGCGCATGGGCGCGATTTCCGCCGGCCCCAGCGTTTGCCAATGATTCAGCAAACCGGCAAACAGGACCGGGCAAGGCCGCAGTTCGACCTCCGCCGGGAAACGCCACAGACTCTCGCTCGCCAGATAGGCAAACGGGGAAATGAAGTCAAAATACCAGTCGATTCGTTGCACAGGCGATAGCCCCGGCTTTGCGATAATCCGATTCTATCAAAGACAGGCTAGCCTGTGATGCGGGCCGGCCATAATTATTAACTCACGCAAGTTTACCGCTGAAACCCCGGGTCGATGAACCCGACCGATGACGCTCGTGACCTAAACGGGTTTCGCGGATTGCAATCTAGGCAAATCCCGGCGGATCCCACTGATCCATCATTTTTTGACGGGCGGCGTCCAACCGCTCCGACATCAGCGCCGCAAAACGTTTGAACAATTCGTATCCGAATTTCGTGTTTTCCTCGCAATGCGCCAATATCGCGCTGCCGTCAAATTCGATCAGTTCTGAATCTGCCAGCGCCCGCGCCTGAAAGCTCCACCGATAGGGCGAAATCAGCCAGGACCAGCCGAGAATCTGGTCGGTCCCCAGAGTCTGTATATCGAGCATCGGCCCCATAAGCGCCGGCACCTGGACCGCAATTTGTCCACTCCGCAGCAAGAAAAACTTATCGGCCTTTTCTCCCTGCTTGAACAGGACATCGCCTTCCTTAATCCTTATTTTGGTCGCCGTATCGGACAGAAATTTGATGGAACTTTCATCCAGCCCGGTAAAAAAGCCGTGGCCGGATAAATAATCCTCGATGGATGACATGCGCAATACCCCCAAATGTATCGAAATACCCAGTATCGGGTTTCTCAGGTCTGATTTATTGATCCGTGGCAATTAAAATTGAGGAACTGTGTGCTAATCAATCCCGCGGTCTGACGCGATTCCGCCCATCAGGGCGGCTCAGCGTCGTATCACCGCGGCTTGCTTCAGGCATCGGGATTCAGGCCTAGCCTCCAATGCTGAAAGGAATCCTCGTCAAAAGACAGGATTGCACCGAGCTCGCCGGTACGCTCCAGCCAGATCGGTAGCGCGGCTTCGGGAACCGCAATCAAAAGCGGAATACCCGCCGCAATCGTCTGAAATATTTCGTCGATTAATCCCTTGCCATCCTGTTCGAGTTCACCAAATTTTTCGACTACCACCAGATCGAGACGATCGTCGATCGCCTGGCGGATAACTCCGGTCGTCTCCGCGAGCGCCGCAACGTCGAGGCCGCATTCATCCGGATTTTGCTGCGGGCGCGATATGGGGATCCGCTGACCGGTATAGACGTCGATGGCATCGAGACCGGTAATTTCACCGGCCGGATTAAACAGGGCTTGCTGCAGCACCCCGCCGATACGGACGCCGTTCGACTTTTGGCGCTCGACAAATTTGAGTAAGGCCATGCGGTCGCCGGTGTCCGATCGGTAAACGGCGGCAGCGAAAGGCGCCTGGGTTTGCATATTATTCATGACCGGCAGATTATCACGAATTATCCGTAAATGTATTGATACTACACAAGTTCCAACCATTCGCCGACAGGCAGCTCCGCCACCGGATTGCCCCCCGCATCCGGCTGCGCTCAAAGGGTCAGGAAAAATGGGATCCAGTAGGCCAGCATCAAGCCGATAGCCAGCAGTTCAATACGGCTTATCCAAAGATAATATACGCGCTGCTCACCGCTTTCATCGGCTGCGCGCACCCGTGACATGATGTAATCGAACAGGACTAAAACCATTAAGATAGGCGCCATGACCGGAGCGATCAAGCTTGGAATCGAGGTCCATACGGACGACTCCTGAGCGCTGGTCACAATAATGCCCGCTAACTGGTAGCCGGCATGCAGAACAATATTAGCAACCGCCAGTACGAATAAACCGAGCCGCAGAAAACCCAGGGAAGCGAGCCGGGAGCTGATCCGAGACATTTATATACCGTCTATTTTATTTCTGCGCCGGGTTTGTACCAGCCCAGCTTATTGTGCAATGCGACAACTTCACCGACCAGGATCAGAGTCGGTGCACGCACTTCGTGTTCGGCAATAATACCCGGCAACGAATCGAGGTCGCCGATAAACACCCGCTGCTCCGATGTGGTGCCTTTTTCGATCAAGGCTGCCGGCGTGTCGGCGGCACGCCCGTGGGCTTTCATCGAAGCGCAGATACGTTCGACATTTTCCAGGCCCATATAAAACACCACGGTCTGATTGGCATGGCTCAACATTTCCCAATTAAGGCCTTCTTCACCATCGCGGCGATGTCCGGTTACGAATATACAAGCCTGAGAATAATCGCGGTGGGTAAGCGGTATCCCGGCGTAGCTAGCACAGCCGGAAGCTGCGGTAATTCCGGGCACCACCTGGAATTCGATATTTTCATCGATCAACTCCGCTATTTCCTCGCCGCCACGCCCGAAAATGAACGGATCGCCGCCTTTCAAGCGCAACACGCGCTTGCCTTCCTGCGCCAAACGCACCAGCAACTGGTTGATATTTTCCTGCGGTATGGCGTGATTCGACTTGGCCTTGCCGGCATAGATTTTTTCGGCGTCGCGCCGCACCATGTCCAGGATCGGTTGCGAGACCAGGCGATCGTATACCACGACATCGGCCTGCTGCATCAACCGTAGCGCCTTGAAAGTAATCAGATCGGGATCGCCGGGGCCCGCGCCTACCAGATAAACCTCGCCCTTGACGGAGTCCGCATCGAAATCATCGAGCGCCTGCCGCAGTTGCTCGCGCGCATCGTCGATGCGCCCGGCAAACACCAGCTCGGCGACCTGGCCATCGAGCACCGACTCCCAAAAACGCCGCCGGGAGTCGACGTTGGGCAAGTTTTGTTTCACCGCATCGCGGTACTCGTCGGCCAGACCGGCGAGCTCGCCATATTCGCCTGGAATGCAACTTTCCAGCTTGGAGCGCAGCATGCGCGCCAACACCGGCGAGACGCCGCCGGTCGAGATCGCAATCTGCACCGGATCGCGATCGATCATCGACGGCATGATAAAACTGCACAACGCGGGATTATCGACCACGTTTACGGGGATTTTTTGTGCTTGCGCAAGCCGAGAAATAGCGGCGTTGACGGCGGCATCGTCGGTCGCCGCGATGACGCAGACGGCATCCTGCAAATCGTCATCCTGAAACGTGCGCTGCTCGAACTCGAGCTCGCCGCCAGCCGCCATTTCGCGCACGCCGCCGCCAATTTCGGGGGCGACTAAACGCACCCTGCCGCCGGCCCTGAACAGCAACTCGGCTTTGCGCGCCGCAATCGCGCCGCCGCCGACGACGAGACAGGATTTATCGGCAATATTGTAAAAAACAGGTAGAAAATTCATCGCTTTCCAGTCCGGGTTTCGGCGCCGATTATATGCAAAACCCCGGGATTACTACATCTTCACAATGGGAGATAAAAAAAAGCCCGCGTTAGCGGGCTTTAACTAAGCAGGTAACGGACTACTGGTTCTTTTGACGGTAATTGTCGATAGCGGCCGCAATCGCATCCTCGGCCAGCACCGAGCAGTGAATTTTGACCGGCGGCAGCGCCAGCTCTTCGGCAATATGAGTATTCTTGATGTCCGCCGCTTCGTCGAGACTCTTGCCCTTGACCCACTCGGTTACCAGCGAACTAGAAGCTATCGCCGAACCGCAACCGTAGGTCTTGAATTTGGCGTCCTGAATGATACCGTCATCGCCAACCTTGATTTGCAATTTCATAACGTCGCCGCAGGCCGGGGCGCCGACCATGCCGGTACCAACCGACGTATCGTCCTCGATCACGCCAACGTTGCGCGGGTTTTCGTAATGATCCAATACTTTTTCACTATAAGCCATTTGTTACACCTCTTTTTGCGGCGCCTAGTGCGCCACCCATTCAACAGAATTCAAATCTATACCGTCTTTGTACATATCCCAAAGCGGAGACAGATCACGTAATTTTTCAACCGCGGCGCGCACCAGTTCGATCGTGTAATCGATTTCTTCGAGGGTGGTGAAGCGCCCGATGGTAAAGCGGATCGAACTGTGCGCGAGTTCGTCGTTGCGCCCCAGGGCGCGCAGCACGTAGGAGGGCTCGAGACTGGCCGAGGTACAGGCGGAACCCGAGGACACCGCCAGGTCGCGCAACGCCATGATCAGGGACTCGCCCTCGACGAAGTTAAAGCTGATATTCAAGTTACCGGCAATGCGATGCTCCAGATCGCCATTCACATAGACTTCTTCCATGTCGTTCAAACCGTCGTAGAGGTGGTCGCGCAGCATACGAATGCGTTCGTTTTCGGTTGCCATCTCTTCTCTCGCGATTCGAAAGGCTTCACCCATGCCGACGATCTGGTGCGTCGCCAGCGTGCCCGAGCGCATACCGCGCTCATGACCGCCGCCGTGCATTTGCGCCTCCAGCCGCACCCGCGGTTTGCGCCGCACATACAATGCGCCGACGCCCTTGGGGCCATAAGTTTTGTGCGCGCAAAAAGACATCAGATCGACTTTCAGTTTTTCCAGGTCGATATCGACCTTGCCGGTCGATTGCGCCGCGTCGACGTGAAAAATGATCCGCCGTTCGCGTGCAATTTCACCAATCGCCTCGATATCCTGAATCACGCCGATTTCGTTATTGACGTGCATAATCGATATCAAAATGGTTTGCTCGGTGATGGCCGCCTTTAGCTTGTCGAGATCGAGCAATCCGTTTTCCTCGGGATCCAGGTAAGTCAGCTCGAAACCTTCGCGTTCAAGTTGGCGACAGGTATCCAGCACCGCCTTGTGTTCGGTTTTGAGCGTAATAATATGATTACCTTTCTTGCGATAAAAATGAGCCGCACCCTTGATCGCCAGATTGTCCGATTCGGTTGCGCCGCTGGTCCAGACTATTTCACGCGGGTCCGCGTTGATTAGGTCAGCCACATGCTGGCGCGCCTCGTCCACGGCTTTTTCCGCGGCCCAGCCAAATTCGTGGCTGCGTGATGCGGGGTTGCCGAAATTGTCTTCAATCGTCAAAAACTGGGCCATCTTGTCGGCAACACGCTTGTCGATCGGTGTTGTCGCGCTGTAGTCGAGATAAATCGGTAGTTTGATGTTGCTCACTTCATGGTCTCCGTTAGGCAATCGCGTGCGGGCGATTGAGAAATCGGCCGTACTGGATATCTTGTTTCTTTACTAATTCGCTTATATCTGGACGGTTCACGTATTGATCAAGCTTGATACCGCTTAAAAAACGATACAGGTTACAGGAGAGTTCGAACCAGAGTTGGTGCGTCAGGCACTTCTCACCCTGTGAGCAATTACCCCTGCCGCCGCATTTTGTCATATCGAGTTTTTCATCGACCGATTGGATGATGTCGGCGACCGAGATTTGATCCGCCGGGCGCGCCAGCTTGTAGCCGCCGCCGGGTCCGCGCACACCCTCTACCAAGCCGCCCTTGCGCAGTTTGGCAAACAATTGTTCGAGGTAAGATAACGAAATGCCCTGGCATTGCGATATATCGGCGAGGGTACCGGA
>DS021198.1:1671156-1679698 GCA_001735895.1 Olavius algarvensis Gamma 3 endosymbiont
GGGCTCGACAGAAGCTGCCCTTGATCTTCGAACTGGTAAGTCATGCGCAGCATCGTGGTGTAGCGGCAACGCTCGGTGATCGACAGGAACAGGTCTTGGTGATCGGGCACCGATGAAATCATTTCATCGGCGACCTTTAAATCCGGGGCGATGTTACGTAAACGCATATAGTTATGTTCGTATAACTCCATCAATCCTGCGAAACTGCGGGCGGTTACCGAGCGTCCATGACGTACCGGAGTGAGATCGAGCAGCATTAGGTTCTATCCGTAGATTGCAGAGCGTAGCGCAAGCGGCGGTAAGACTGGATCGAATTGCAGCATTCGGGATTCAAAATCAAGGTCCTGGTTTTTCGTTTATCGATGAGCTTAAGAATAGCAAACCACCGGGTGGCGTAAACCTTGTATTTACAGAAAAAATGTGGTTGCCCACCCTGCCGCAATTCGATCGAAGCCCCATGCGGATCGATTTTCAGGCTGACCGTCTCTGCGTTTTGCAATCGCCTCAGTTGGCGCAACGCCAGCAAGCCGGTCAAAGCCAGGCCTCCCAGCATCATCGCCGGGGGTTCGACATGAAAGGCGACCGCCACGGCGATCAAAGCATGAAATCCGAGCATAACCCCCCGCTGTATTCTCGAGGGATGAATTTCGAAGTGTTGTTGCAAATCGACTGTCCCTGGTTTAGTGAGATTTCGACATACCGCGCAGGAATGTTATCAAACATTCCAACTCGGAATCGTCAATCTCGCTGCGTCCCAGCAGCATGCCGTAGAGTTCGGGATCCGGCAGTTCCAGCAACTCCCTGAACAGCACCTGGTGTTCCCGGGCTGCGGATGCATAATGCCGCTCGAGGTATCCGCTCATGACAACGTCCAGTTCCTTCATGCCTCGACGACACAGCCAGCGCAGGCGGGGCAACTCGCTCATATGCAACTACATCTTGCGCTGCACCAGCAGCTTCTTGGTGGCTGCGATTGCCTTCGCCGGATTCAAACCCTTGGGGCACACCTTGGTGCAATTCATGATCGTATGGCATCGATAAAGCTTAAACGGATCCTCGAGCTCGTCGAGACGCTCGCCGGTGGCTTCGTCGCGACTGTCGACAATCCAGCGATAGGCATTGAGCAGCGCCGCGGGGCCCAGGTAGCGATCGCCGTTCCACCAGTAACTCGGGCAGCTGGTCGAACAGCAGGCACAGAGTATGCATTCGTAGAGCCCGTCGAGCTTTTCCCGGTCTGCGCGCGACTGCAGGCGTTCACGGTCGGGCGGCGTAGCCGTATCGGTTTTCATCCAGGGCTCGATGGCGGCGTATTGTGCGTAAAAATTGGTCAGGTCCGACACCAGGTCCTTGACCACCGGTTGGTGCGGCAAGGGGTAAACCTTGACGTCGCCTTTGATGGTTGCGATGGATTGCGTGCAGGCTAGCGTATTGGCGCCGTCGATATTCATCGAACAGGATCCGCAAATGCCCTCGCGGCAGGAGCGGCGTAGCGACAAGGTCGAGTCCATTTCGTCCTTTATTTTCAGCAACGCGTCCAACACCATGGGCCCGCAACTGTCCATATCGACCTCGTAGGTATCGGTACGCGGGTTTTGTCCGTCATCCGGATCATAGCGATAAACGACGAATCGCCTGACATTGGTCGTTCCCTCGGGCGCTTTAACCAGCTTGCCCGGTTTGACTACGGAATTGGCGGGTAAGGTGAATTCGGCCATCTTTATTGCTTCCTCGCGAACCTAGTAAACACGTTTCTTCGGGGGAATAACGTCACATTCATCGCTCAGCGTATACATATGCACCGGACGGTAATCAAAACTGACCTTACCCTTGTCGTCGACCCAGGACAGAGTATGTTTCATCCAGTTTTCGTCGTCGCGTTCGGGATAATCCTCGCGCGCGTGCCCGCCGCGGCTTTCGGTGCGGTTTAACGCGCTTTGAATCGTCGTCTGCGCTTGCAGCAGCAAGTTTTCCAACTCCAGGGTTTCGACCAGATCGGTATTCCAGATCAAACCACGGTCGGACAGGCCGACATCTTCGAAACTGGCGAAATTACGGTCCATTTTCTCAACCCCTTCGCGCATCGAATCGCCGCTACGGAACACCGCGGCGTGTTTTTGCATGTCGCGCTGCATTTCCTTCCTGATTTGTGCGCTGCCGGTTGCACCCGAGGCGTGTCGAATTCGATCGAGATGACCGATGATGCCATCGCAGGAATCGCCGGACAGCGGTTTGTGCGGCATGCCCGGTTTGATGATTTCGGCGGCGCGCAGCGCAGAGGCGCGGCCGAATACGACGATATCGAGCAGCGAGTTGGAGCCTAATCGGTTGGCGCCGTGCACCGAGACGCAGGCGGCCTCGCCGATGGACATCAGTCCCGGCACCACCGCATCCGGGTCGCCATCCTTGAGCGTGACGACTTCGCCGTGATAGTTGGTCGGGATACCGCCCATGTTGTAGTGCACGGTCGGCAATACCGGGATCGGCTCCTGGGTGACATCGACACCGGCAAAAATCTCGGCCGATTCCGAAATACCCGGCAGCCGTTCGTCGATAACCTCCGCGCCGAGATGTTCGAGGTGCAGGTAAATATGATCCTGGTCGGGACCCACCCCGCGGCCTTCGTTGATTTCGACCGTCATCGAACGGCTGACGACGTCGCGCGACGCCAGATCCTTGGCATTGGGCGCGTAACGCTCCATGAATCGCTCGCCGTCGGAGTTGGTTAAATAACCGCCCTCGCCGCGCACGCCTTCGGTGATCAACACCCCGGCGCCATAGATTCCGGTTGGATGAAACTGCACGAATTCCATATCTTGCAATGGCAGGCCGGCGCGCGCCACCATCCCGCCGCCATCACCGGTGCAGGTATGTGCCGAGGTCGCGGAAAAGTAAGCGCGGCCGCAACCGCCGGTGGCCAGCACCACGCTATGCGCCCGGAAACGATGCAATTCGCCCGTCGCCAGATCGAGCGCCACGACCCCGCGGCAAACGCCGTCGTCCATGATTAAATCGATGGCGAAGTACTCGATGAAAAATTCGGCCCTGTGTTTGAGCGACTGCTGGTAAAGGGTGTGCAGGATTGCATGGCCGGTGCGATCCGCCGCGGCGCAGGTGCGCTGCGCGGTACCCTCGCCGAAATTGGTGGTCATCCCACCGAAGGGGCGCTGGTAAATCTTGCCTTCCTCGGTGCGCGAAAACGGAACCCCATAGTGCTCCAGCTCGATCACTGCGGGCGTCGCCTCGCGGCACATGTATTCGATTGCGTCCTGGTCGCCGAGCCAGTCGGAACCCTTGACGGTGTCATACATATGCCATTGCCATGAATCAGGCCCCATATTGCCGAGCGAGGCGCTCATGCCGCCCTGCGCCGCCACCGTGTGGCTGCGGGTGGGGAACACCTTGGTGATACAGGCGGTTGACAGCCCGGCCGCCGCCATGCCCAGCGTTGCGCGCAGTCCGGCGCCGCCGGCACCGACGATGACAACGTCGTAAGCGTGGTCGATGAGTTTATAGCTGTCTTTCATCGATCAAGCTCCGAAAGCAATCTTTAACACCGATACCACGCCGACGATACCGATTAACAAACACAGGAAACTCGACAGCAGCAGCATTAGCGTGCGCCGTGAGTGCGTACCCACATAGTCTTCGATGACCACCTGTAACCCCAGTTTCGCATGGTAAAAAACGGCAAATATAAGCAGTAACAGAGCCACCGTGACGAACGGTTGCCGAATCCATTCGAGCAGCGCCACGTGCTCCAAGGGCATGGCCGCCAGGCTGAATCCCAGCCACAGCACTAGCGGGATGAGCAGCAAGGAAGTCAGTCGCTGGTGCCAAAAATGGTGAGTACCGTCTTTGGCCGAACCAAGACCTTTTACTTTCGATAGCGGGGATCTTAAATCTTGCATTTCCCTACCCTGCTCCGGCAACCGCCCAGGTTGCCACGGTTAAAATCAGGGCCAGTACAATCGCCAGCTTGGCGGTTAGGTCGACCGTTTCGAGTTCGAAACCATAGCCCGCGTCCCAGAACAAATGCCGCAGTCCATTACAAAAATGCAGATAAAGCGAAAAAATAAACCCGAGTAGAAACAATTGACCATACCAGCTCTGCAGGTGTGGGATCATCGCCTGGTAATAAGCGGCACTATTGGCCGCGGCGGCCAGAATCCAGACCAGGATAATCGAGCCCAGCGCAAGCACAACCCCGGTGATCCGGTGGGTGATAGAAAGTAACGCGGTTAACGGCAGACGATAGATTTGCAAATGCGGCGATGTAGGATGCTTGCTACTGGACATCGATGACTACCTGGTTACAAGTTGAAGTTCAAGCGGGTCAAACGGCGCGTTAAAAGTCGATACAGCGCCCGTTCTTTTCCCAGTCGCCATAGCGAGTCGGTTCCTTGCCCGGCGGCCCGCCATACTCTTTTGGCTGAGGATCCTGCTTCGATACCCGGGAATTTTCCACCTTGGTATCACTGGGTTTATCTGGCGTTTTCTGCTCGGACATTAAGGCGCAAACTCTGATTTTCAGCCATGGATATTACCACAGTAAAATAATTCGGCGCGCACAAAACAAGCGTCCGGCGATCGCCAGCGCAATTTTCTATCGACTATATTGAAAAAGCTACTGTTTTATCAGCTGTGGAATTAATTGCTGGTAGGGGACGTAGCCATTGAACTTGCCGCCATCGCTGGAGAATAGCGCCGGCGTGCCTTCGACGCCGATACGGTTTCCAAGTAAAAAGCCGTCATCGACATGCTGTGCCGAATCGCAGGTTTCGGCCGCAGCCAACGAGCCCGCCTCGGAACCCTTGGCGATGCTCATAGCCATGAGCTGGTCAGCCGCGCACCAGACCTTTTTCAAATCGGCATACCCCGGGCCGCGGTTGCCGCCGCGCGGAAAGGATGTAGTGCACCGAAATGCCGGCCTCCTGCAGGTGCTTGACCTCTTTATGCAGCAGTTGGCAGTAGCCGCAACTGGTATCGGTAAATACATTCAATACCGCCAGTTCTTGATTGGCGGCGGGAAAAATGATCCGCTTATCCAGACCGAAGCCATCCAGTTCGGCGACCACCAGTTCACGGCGACTCGATTCGGTGAGATTGCGCGCCATCTTGAGATCGACCATATCACCGATGAAAACATAGCGCCCGCCCTCGATCAGATAGGCAAACTTGTTGCCGAATCGGGTTTGATAAACGCCCTCGACATCGGTTGCGGTAGGTGGTTCTACCTGATCGGTACCAAGGCGCAGCTTGAGGAGTCGGGTCATATCTGCGTCCGATTCGTCGGCTGCCTGGGCGAGCGTAAAGGACATTAACAGGACAAAAGCGGCGACCAGCGCCCGCGGAAAAAGATTATTCATCGCAAATTCGGTATTTTATTATCAAGGGTTAGTCCAACTATGCGCTATAAAGTTCGTTTTTGCCAGATCAGGGTGCGATTGTTTACCGGCATCGCAACATCATCGAGCAACCGCAGCTGCGCCGCTGCGGCGATTTCGTCGATCCATTCGAAATCCCTGATGCCGCTTTCCGGGTCACGCGCCCGCAGCATATGATCGAAGCGCGCGTTACTCTCCGAGGTGAAAGCCCCGCCATAGTTGAACGGCCCGTAGAGCGCAAACACGCCGGCGGGATGCAAACAGGCGCTAATTGCCTCGATGCAGCGGGTGACCGCTAATTTACCCATAATGTGAAAACAATTGGCGCAGTAGACTAGGTCATAACGATGCTCGGGCCACTTGCCCAGCACGTCCAGCTCGATCGGCGCCGGCAGGTTAGTCAGACCCGCAGCTTCGATCCATCCTTCGATACCGGGCAGGTTGCAGGCGAGTTCCGAGGTTTGCCAGCTTACCTTAGGTCTCTGCGCGGCAAAATACACCGCGTGTTGCCCGGTGCCGCTGCCGATTTCCAGCACTTCGCCTTTAAGATAGGGTTCGATGGCATCGAAAATGACGGCCTTGTTCTGATCGGCGGACTCGGCGTAAGGGCGGTTTATCATTTTGCCTCTCGATTACGGGCACGCAGGCGTTCGAGCTTTTCCGCGATCTTAATTTCGAGCCCCCGCTCCACCGGTTGATAATACACGCGCCCCGTGAGCGCATCGGGTAAATAAGTTTCGCCGGCGGCGAAACCATCGGCTTCGTCATGGGCATAGCGGTAGCCATCGCCGTAACCCTGCTGCTCCATGAAACGGGTGGGCGCATTGCGCAAATGCAACGGCACCTCGAGGCTGCCGGAATTGCGCGCATCTGTCATCGCCTGGCCGTAGGCCTTATAAACCGCGTTGCTTTTGGCCGCACAGGCGAGATAGACGATGCCCTGCGCCAGCGCGAGTTCGCCTTCGGGACTGCCCAGTCGCTCGTAGGTTTGCCAGCCGTTGAGGCACAGCTCCAGCCCGCGCGGATCGGCGATACCGATATCTTCCACCGCCATACGCACCATGCGGCGCGCGATATATACCGGATCGCAACCGCCGTCGACCATGCGGCAAAACCAGTACAATGCCGCATCGGGGTCGGAGCCGCGCACCGATTTGTGCAACGCCGATATCTGTTCGTAAAACAGATCGCCGCCCTTGTCGAAGCGACGCGGTCCCTGCTGCGCGATTTCGGTAACCAGCTCGGCGCCGATTTCCTGACCCTCGACCAGATCGCTGACGATCTCGAGATAAGTGAGCGCGCGGCGGGCGTCGCCGTCGGCAACCTGGGCCAGGATTTCGAGCGCCGCCGGATCGATTCCAAGACCGAGTTTACCCAGACCGGACTCCTGGTCGGTGAGCGCGCGCTTTATCACGGATTCGATATCCGCGCTCGAAATTGGTTTTAACACATAGGTACGTGTGCGCGACAACAGCGCATTGTTGAGTTCGAACGAAGGGTTTTCGGTCGTCGCGCCGACAAACAAGATCGTGCCATCTTCGACATATGGCAGAAAAGCGTCTTGCTGCGCTTTGTTGAAACGATGTACTTCGTCGATGAATAACACCGTGAGCCCCTGGAACTGGCGCGCTTGCTCGATCGCCTCGCGGATGTCCTTGACACCGGCCAATACCGCGGAGAGCGTGATGAAGCGGGCATCGGAATACTCGGCGATGAGCCGCGCAATCGTAGTCTTACCGGTGCCGGGCGGGCCCCAGAAAATCATCGAGTGCAACTTATTGGCCTCGATCGCCTGGCGCAACGGTTTGCCGGGGCCGAGCAGGTGCGATTGCCCAAATACCTGATCGAGCTTGCGCGGACGCATGCGATCGGCCAGCGGGCTGAACTCCCTTTCCGCGGCGAACAAATCATTCATGACGGCAAATCCTGACAGGTGAATCATGCGCTGGATTTTTGCGCCACGGCAAGGCTAGCCCGACACATCGGGATTCAGGCGCAAAAGCTGCGTGCATCAAGAATCCCCGATCCGCCAGTGGACCGGTCTCTTTATCCACGGCTAACAGAACATTCATAATTAGGTGGTTTTAACGAGTGAATCAAGCGCCGGATTTTTGTGCCACAGCAAGGCCGTTTCGCGCGCAGAAGGTGAGCGTATAAATCATACGCGATCCTTTGAGCACGAAACGAACGCCGCTGTGGTGCAAAAAGACAAGCTTGAGCACCCGTTAACCGCCGACTCCATACACGTCCACCCCAGGCGGAACCACAAACTTGAAGGTCGCCGGGTTGTGCACCACGCCGACGCGCAGGTTTTCGAACACGATCTGGGTGCTCTGACCGAATTGGTCCTGCAACTCCATCGCACGTAGCTCATCGTCTTCTAGACCGATAAAAATCCGAGAATATTCGAGATCGACTGCATTCGGTTTGAGCTCTATCCAATATAAAAACTTACGTTGCCCAACCTCCGAGATCTTGAACTGTCGACTAACGTCCGACTGTTTCATCAGAATCATAATCGGCGCATTGGAGAGCCCTTCATCCATCGGTTTTACCGTAACCTGCTCTAATTCGACGTCGTATACCCACAGTTCGCTGCCATCCGCCACAATCCGTTGCTCGAACGGGTCGGTATAATTCCAGCTGAATTTCCCGGGGCGCTGCAAGGCCAGCGTACCGCGGCTCTGCTGTACGATCTGTTCGTCTTCGTCACGCAGGGTTTGCTTGAACTCAGCGCTCATGTTATCCATGCTTTTGAGCGCGGCCTGTAGGCGGCGTTCGGCGTCATCGGCGAAAACCGGGCTTGCGATCAATACCAAAACCAAAATCAGATATTTCATAGTCAATCCGCTGGCGGAGGTGGCGGTGCCAGCACCTCCCTGCTCCCATTTGATTGCACCATCGATACGACTCCGGAGGCTTCCATTTCCTCGATCATGCGCGCGGCGCGGTTATAGCCGATCTTGAGGCGCCGCTGCACATATGAAATCGAAGCCTTGCGGGTTTCGGTAACCACCGCCACCGCTTCGTCGTATAGCGGATCGGCCTCGTCGCCATTGGAGTCGCGCGGCCCCTCTCCCGGTAAGACCGCCGCACTCGATTCTTCAAGGACATTGGCAATGTAGTTCGGTTCCCCGGATTTCCGTATTTCATTGATA
>DS021198.1:1679936-1683990 GCA_001735895.1 Olavius algarvensis Gamma 3 endosymbiont
GCGGTAAATAAAGCATATCGCCGTGACCTAACAGGGCTTCGGCGCCCATTTGATCTAGAATGGTGCGAGAATCGACCTTGGAAGAAACCTGAAACGCGATGCGCGTCGGGATGTTGGATTTGATCAGTCCGGTGATAACGTCGACCGACGGCCGCTGCGTGGCAAGCAACAGGTGGATTCCCGAGGCGCGCGCTTTCTGCGCCAGGCGCGCGATCAATTCTTCCACCTTTTTACCGACGACCATAATCATGTCGGCGAATTCGTCCACCACGACCACTATGTAAGGCAGCGTTTCGAGATCTTCGGGCTCGGCATCGGGATTCAACAACAGGGTCTTGTGATCGAACAGCGGGTCCTTGATCGGTTGCCCGGCGGCAATTGCATCCTTAATTTTACGGTTATAGCCGGAAATATTACGCACCCCGAGCGCCGCCATCAGCCGATAACGCCGTTCCATCTCCGCGACACACCAGCGCAGCGCATTGGCGGCTTCCTTCATATCGGTTACCACCGGCGCGATCAGATGCGGAATCCCCTCGTAGACATTCAGCTCCAGCATTTTCGGGTCGATCAGAATCATGCGCACATCGCGCGGCGTCGCCTTGAACAAAATGCTTAACAGCATGGCGTTGATCGCCACCGACTTACCCGAACCGGTGGTGCCGGCGACCAGCAGATGCGGCATTTTGGACAGGTCGGCAACCACGGCTTCGCCGCTGATGTCCTTACCCAGCGCCAGGGTTAACGGCGAAGCCGCCTGGTCGAAGCTTTTCGACTGCACGATCTCGCTCAAGGCCACCAGTTCGCGATTTTCGTTGGGAATTTCAAGCCCCATAACCGATTTGCCGGGTATGATTTCAACCACGCGCACGCCCATGACCGACAGCGATCGCGCCAGGTCCTTGGACAGGTTGGTAATTTGGTTCACCTTGACCCCGGGCGCCGGCAGAATTTCAAATCGCGTGATAACCGGCCCGGGATGCACCGACTCGACCTCGATCTCGATCCCGAAATCCAGCAGTTTCAATTCCAGTTGTTGTGACATCGCCTGCAGCGCCGACTTGCTGTAACCGGCCACCTTGGGCCCGGGTTTGTCGAGCAACGCCAGCGGCGGAATCGTTGACTTGCCCTTGCCGTTGGATTTGAACAATGGAATCTGTTTTTCCTTTTCTACGCGCAGGCTGGGTTCGATCTGCTCCACCACCGGCTCGATCTTGATCGGCTTGCGCTTTTCCTGTTTCTTTTGCTGTACCTGGAACAATTGGTCGCGTTCGTTGCGGTTACGACTGCCCTCGACCTTGTCACGCATCAAATAATAGCGGTCGAGCAAACTGTCGAGCAGCATCAGCGTATACTTGCCGGTATTATCCACCAGCGCCAGCCAGGAGAGGCCGGTAAACAGGGTATGTCCCGCCAGAAACAGTGCTAAATGCATTACGGTCGCGCCGATGAACCCGAGGCCCTGGGAAAAATAATTGCCGGTAATCTGTCCGAGGATGCCGCCCGCATCTAGCGGCATGCTGCCGCTTGGCACCGCGAAGTGCAAGCTCGACAGGGCGCAACCCGAAATCAGCATCAGCACGAAACCGCTCCAGCGGATAATCAGCATCTGGTAACGGTCTTCATCGGTCAGGCTATTGCTTCTTACCAGGATTATGCCGTTATAGGTGAGCATGATCGGTAACAGAAACGCCAGATAACCGAACAGGTAAAACAACAAATCGGCCATCCAGGCGCCGGCGGTGCCGCCGAAGTTGGCGATTTCGCTGTTGCTCCCGCTGTGAGACCAGGACGGATCGAGCGCGTCGTAGCTGAACATCGCTACCAGAAAGTAACCCGCCAGCGCGAACGAAATCAGCATGCCGGCCTCGCGCAGGCGTTGATTGACCTGCCCGGCAAACATCAGCTTTCTTTCTTGCCGGTCTGAGCGTGAAGTTGGTTTAGCTTGCGCCACTAAGATACTGCCTTGCGAAAATCGGCCTATTTTACATGATCGTATCCGTCAGGAACTAGAAATAAGACGCATTTATCTATCCGGTGTGTACTCGGGTAATTGCGCGAGTGACGCCCTGCGCTGCTCGCCCATTGAAAAATCCAACCCGATAGCCATATAGTCAACAGCCATATTTAGCTTTAAGATTGGCGTCTTTTTTCTCTGCTGCATTTGCCTGAGAGTTTACATGCCCATACCCAAACACAGCCGAGTCATTATCCTCGGATCCGGACCGGCCGGATATTCGGCGGCGGTTTATGCCGCGCGCGCCAATCTAAAGCCGACGGTAATCACCGGGATCGAGGCCGGCGGACAATTGATGACCACCACCGATGTCGATAACTGGCCCGGCGATGTGGAGGGCCTCACCGGCCCGGATTTGATGCAGCGCATGAAAAATCATGCGGAACGTTTCGAAACCGAGATCGTTTTCGACCAGGTCAACACCGTATTTCTCGATGAAACGCCGAAACGCCTGGTCGGTGATAGCGGCGAGTATAGCTGCGACGCCCTGATCATCGCCACCGGTGCGAGCGCGATGTATCTCGGCGAGCCCTCCGAAGAAGCTTTCCACGGCAAGGGCATATCGGCCTGCGCGACCTGCGACGGCTTCTTTTTTCGTGGCCAGAAGGTCGCGGTGATCGGCGGCGGCAATACCGCGGTGGAGGAAGCCTTATACCTGTCGAATATCGCCTCGGAAGTCACGCTGGTGCATCGTCGCGATAAATTGCGCTCGGAAAAAATCCTGCAGGACCATCTATTCGAAAAACAAAAGAACGGCAACGTCAACATCGAATGGCACAGCGTTTTCGACGAAGCCCTGGGCGACGACTCCGGCGTCACCGGGTTGCGCATTCGTAACGTGCAGGACGACAGTACCAAGCAGCTCGACCTCGCCGGCATCTTCATCGCCATCGGTCACCGCCCGAATACCGATATCTTCGCCGGACAGCTGGAAATGAACAACGGCTATATCCGGGTGCATAGCGGGCTCGACGGCAACGCCACCGCGACCAGCGTCGAGGGCGTGTTCGCCGCGGGTGACGTTATGGATCACGTTTACCGCCAGGCCGTCACCTCGGCCGGCAGCGGTTGCATGGCGGCGCTGGATGCCGAAAAATACCTCGATGCCAAGGAACTCGAATAATGCCGCCGATTTGCGCGTCAGCGTCAGCCACAGTCTGAGCGAGGTTCCGGCCGCCGACTGGGACGCGCTCGGCGCCGATGCCTATCCGTTTACACGACACGCGTTTTTACACGGACTCGAAAGTCATGAATGCCTGGAGCCGTTTGGCTGGCACCCGGTTTATTTCCTACTCTACCGCGCGCAGGACTTAATCGCGGCCGTCCCCTGCTACATCAAAACCAATTCCTACGGCGAACTGGTGTTCGATCACGCTTGGGTCAACGCCTATCAGCGCAGCGGGCTCGACTACTACCCCAAGCTGGTGACTGCGATTCCGTATACGCCGGCGACCGGGCCGCGCTTCCTGTTCAACCAGGCGCTGGTTAACGACCCTGACGAACGGCAGCGGCTGCGCGCAAGCTTGGTGCAGGTCGTTCAAGGCTTTTGCAGCGATCAAAAATTGAGTTCCTGGCATATTCTGTTCGCCGAAAAAGACGTTCTCGACGACCTCGGATCGCAGGACATCATGCTGCGCAGCGACGTTCAGTTTCACTGGCAAAACGACAACTATCGGGATTTCGACGATTTTCTGGCGCGCTTGAGTTCGCGCAAGCGCAAGAACCTGCGCAAGGAGCGCCGCAATGTGGCGCAACAAAATCTCGATATTCGCATGCACCAGGGCGGCGACATCGAACCCGGTGAGTGGCGCCGCATCCACGAACTCTATGCCGGGATCTACCAGCGTAAATACGGCACCGCGACCCTGACGCCCGGATTCTTTCGACATCTGGGCGAGTGCATGCCGAGGCAGGTTCTGGCCGCGATAGCACGCGATCGGGGACAGATTGTCGCGGCATCGCTATTTTTCCGCAGCGATACGCATTTATACGGACGCGTATGGGGCTGCGACCAGTATTTCAACAACCTGCACTTCG
>DS021198.1:1684456-1705835 GCA_001735895.1 Olavius algarvensis Gamma 3 endosymbiont
AACCTGGTCGGGACACTGGATCGCGCATCCTCAATTTCGCGAAGCCATCGAGCGTTTTTTGCGACAGGAGCTGCGCTACATCGAGGATTACCAATCGGACTTGCTCGAGCATTCGCCGTATAAAGCTGCCGATTGAAGATATTTTACATTAACTTTATTAAATAAACTTTTGTTTTATATATGATTCCATGGCTTGAACCTGGCGAAACACCGCATTTTCCGGAAGCCGCCGCGGTATTGACCGAACCCGCGGGTCTGCTCGCCGCCGGCGGCAGTCTCGAAGTCGACTGGTTGCTGGCGGCATATCGTCGGGGCATCTTCCCCTGGTTTAGCGACAACGATCCCATCCTGTGGTGGTCGCCGGCACCGCGCACGGTTTTGTATCCGAAATGTTTTCATCAGAGTAAAAGCCTGCAAAAACTCGCGCGCCGGCAGCACTACCAGATCACCGAGGACCGCGACTTCGAGGCCGTGATCGAGGCTTGCGCCAAACAACGCGACGATCAGCACGGCACCTGGATTAACAGTCGAATGATCGAAGCCTATATCGGTATGTTTCATGCCGGCTATGCACATTCCATCGAATGCCGCCGTGACGGCGAACTCGTAGGCGGTCTTTACGGCATCGCGCTCGGCCAGGTATTTTTCGGGGAATCGATGTTCAGCCGCGAAGCTAACACTTCGAAATTATGCCTCAAACATCTGGTCGATTCGGGGCGCTACGAAATGATCGATTGCCAGCTTCCGACCGCGCATCTGAAATCGCTCGGCGCGATAGAAATCGACCGCGAAACCTTCGAGACCGCGCTCGACCGCTGGATCTAATCCGTCGCAACAAGGCCTTCGCACAGAGTCTCCAAACTGACGCAAAGCCGATTGGGGCTGCGCTCTATCGCGCCCGCGCGCCGCTGGTCTTGCCTCCCGGTTACAAGCTGGCGAGGGCTTCGCCGACCGCGTTACCGAATTCGGATGGCCTGACGATGATACCGACGCCTGCCGCCCGCAGAATCTCGACTTTTTCCGCCGCCGATTCACCGGCGCTGGTAACTATGGCGCCGGCGTGGCCCATGGTGCGCCCTTTGGGCGCGGTCAGGCCTGCGATATACGCGAGTACGGGTTTTTGCATATGATCGCGCGCATAAGCTGCGGCTTCGGCTTCCTGCGGTCCGCCGATTTCACCGATCATGACCACCAGGCGAGTCTCGGGATCCTGCTCGAAACGTTCGAGGTGATCGCGAAACGCGCTGCCGTTGATCGGATCGCCGCCGATGCCGACGCTAGTCGAAATACCGATACCTATCGCCTTCATTTGCGAGGCGGCTTCATAGCCGAGCGTGCCCGAACGGCCGATCAAGCCGACGTTGCCCTGCATGTAAATATGCCCCGGCATGATGCCCATCATCGCCTTACCCGGGCTGATCGTACCGGCGCAGTTGGGTCCGGTCAGCGTCATTCGATCCTCTCTTTTGTAACGCCGCATGTAACGCTTGACGCGCATCATGTCTTGCGCCGGAATACCGTCGGTGACGCAAACGCAAAAACGGATGCCCGCATCGGCAGCCTCCATGATCGCATCCGCGGCGAACGGCGGCGGCACGAACACCACGCTCGCCTCGGCACCGGTTTCGCGCACGGCATCCTTGACGGTGTTGAATACCGGCCGCTCGAGGTGGCGTTCACCACCCTTGCCCGGGGTGACACCACCCACCAGGTTGGTGCCGTATTCAATCATTTCCCGGGCATGAAAGGTCCCGATTCGACCGGTATATCCCTGCACGATCACGCGGGTGTTTTGATCAAGAAAAATACTCATCTCAGGCGTCTCCTCGTGTCTGTTGGGTCTTGGCGGCGGCAACTGCCTTTTCCGCGGCCTCGGCGAGCGTGTCGGCGGTAATCAAGTCGACCTTGCTATCCGCCAGAATCTGCCGTCCGAGCTCGACATTGGTGCCGGAAAGCCGCACCACGACGGGCACCGGAACCTTGAGCTTTTCCATGGCCTGGATCACGCCTTCGGCGACCCAATCGCAGCGGTTGATGCCGGCGAAAATATTGACCAGAATTGCATCAACTCCCGCGTCCGACAGCACCAGATTGAAAGCCTTTGCGACCCGCTCCGGCGACGCACCGCCGCCGATATCTAGAAAGTTCGCCGGCTCGCCGCCCACGTGTTTAATCATATCCAGGGTCGCCATCGCGAGCCCGGCGCCGTTGATGATGCAGCCGATGTTACCGTCGAGGCCGACGTAGCTCAGACCGCGATCCGCGGCATTCATTTCGCGCGGATCTTCCTGCGACTTGTCGCGCAATTCCGAAATCTGCGGGCGCCGAAACAAGGCGTTGTCATCGAAGCCCATCTTGGCGTCGAGCGCGATGATGCGGCCGTCGCCGGTTACCACCAGCGGGTTGACTTCGACCATGGTCGCATCCAAATCGCGGAACGCGCGGTAACAGGCTTTCAGCGCCTTGACCGCTTCTGCCAGTTGGCCCGCCTCCATGCCGAGGGCAAACGCGATTTCGCGCGCCTGGAAATCCTGCATGCCGACCGCGGGTTCGATCGGTACCCGCACGATACTTTCGGGGCTACTGACGGCAATCTCTTCGATATCCATTCCGCCCGCGGCCGAGGCCACGCACATGATGCGCTCCGAGGAACGGTCGAGGGCGAAGGCGAGATAGATTTCGCGCCCGATATCGGTTGCCTCCTCGATATAAAGCCGTCCGATCAACTTGCCCTGCGGGCCGGTCTGGTTGGTGACGAGACGGCGGCCGAGCAATTCGTTGGCCGCCTGCATGACTTCATTTTCAGTCGAACAAACTCTGATACCGCCAGCCTTGCCACGCGCGCCGGAATGCACCTGCGCCTTGACCACCCATTTCTCGCCGCCGAGTTCCTTGGCGCGATAGGCGGCCTGTTCGGGGCTGTAGGCGATACCGCCCTTGGCGACCGGCATGCCGAATTCGGACAACAGGGCTTTCGCCTGGTATTCATGTATATCCATCGATCTTCTCCTATACTGCGGGTTATCGTTTGGCTTTAATTGCGGCGTCAGTGTCGACTACGTTCTCGGCCATACGCGCCGAGGCGGCATCGATCATGCGGCCATCGAGTTGCGCCGCTCCCCGGCCCTCGGCGGCCGCCTCTTCCAGTGCGGCGAGGATTCGGCGTGCCCGGTCGACTTCGGCCGCGGGCGGCGAATAGACGTCATTGGCGAGCTCGATTTGCGACGGATGTATCGCCCACTTACCTTCGTAGCCCATGGCCGCGCCGCGTCTTGCCGCCTCGAGATAACCATCGGGATCGTTGAAATCGCCGAACGGGCCGTCGATTGCGCGAATGCCGTAGGCGCGGCAGGCCACCAGCATGCGCGACAACCCATGATGCCACTGATCGCCCGGATAATCCGCGTTCAATCCACCGATGTTGGTAGTGCGCGCCCGACAGCTGGCGGCATAATCGGCGACGCCGAAATGTAATGCTTCCATGCGCGGGCTCGAGGTGGCGATGGCATCGACATTGGCCATACCGAGGGTGATTTCGATCAGGGCTTCCAGGCCAATCTTGTTGCTAAAACCCTGCGCGGCCTCGATCTGGGTCAGCAGCGCGTCGACCATATAAACATCTGCGGCCACGCCGACCTTGGGGATTAGAATGGTGTCGAGCCGGTCACCGGCCTGCTCCACCACATCAACCACGTCGCGGTACATGTAGTGAGTATCGAGGCTGTTGATGCGCACCGAAACGGTCTTGCCCCGGGCGCGCCAGTCGATATCGTTGAGCGCCTCGATGACGTTCTTGCGCGCCTGCGCCTTATCACCCGGCGATACCGCGTCCTCGAGGTCGAGGAACACGTAGTCGGCGGCGCTGGCCGCGGCTTTTTCAAACATTCCCGGATTGGAACCGGGTACCGCAAGCTCGCTACGCTGCAGGCGCTGTCGCGCCGGCGCATATTGTGTGTGACTCATGAAACACCCCCTTATATTAAAAATCACCGCTCCGGCAGTGATTGAAAGCTTATATACGAAAAAAATATAACCAAAGTGTAAAATGTTATAAGCGTCTTAATCTATCGCGTAATCGACATGTGGGATTTCGATTACGACGAAGACCGCGCTAACATCAGTTGTAATCGAGAATCGCACTCACCAGCAGGTATAGAAAAACCCCGCCCAGCCACAGGTCCACCAGCACAAAGAGATAAAACAACTTGCGCTTTTCGGGATCACCGCGCGTGCTTAGAGTCAAGTAGATGGAAAACGCGAGAAGTGCGAGCAGGAGAATAACAAGGTGCATCGATCAGATTTCCTCGGTTGCGATTCGCGCCGCCGCAATCGCCGTCATATTGACCAGCCCCCGTACGGTGGTGCCCGGCGTGACAATGTGCGCCGCGATATCACTGCCCAGCAGTATCGGACCGATCGGCACACCGTCGGTACTGAGCTTGGCCAGGTTCATTGCGATATGGGCTGCGTCCAAATTAGGCATTACCAGCAAATTCGCCACACCGTCCAGATTCGAATTCGGGAATTGCTCGAGCATAACTTTCGGCGATAGCGCCAGATTCGCCTG
This sequence comes from Olavius algarvensis Gamma 3 endosymbiont, assembly GCA_001735895.1. Lineage (GTDB taxonomy): Bacteria > Pseudomonadota > Gammaproteobacteria. Next base: position 1,689,024 of record DS021198.1, read on the forward strand.
CATTTCCCCTTCGACCATCAATCCCGGATACCGATGGTGCAGAATTTTAAGCGCCGCGCGCATTTTACGCGAGGAGTCGGAATCCCGGCTACCGAAGTTGGAATGCGAAAGCAGCGCCGCCTTCGGTTTGAGACCGAAGCGCGCAACCTCTTCGGCCGCCAGTACGGTCATCTTGGCAATCGCTTCCGCCGACGGCTCCGGCACCACATGGGTATCGACAATAAACAGCGTAAACTTGCTGGTAATGTTGATGCTCAATGCCGACACCTCATCGGCGCCCTCATCCTGCTGCGATACACTCAAGATGCGCCCGAGGTGACGATGAAATCGTCCGATGGTCCCGGTAATCATCGTATCCGCGAGCCCGAGTTTCACCATCATCGCGGCCTGCGTGGTTTTGCTATTGCGCAGAATTTCGCGTGCCTCCAGCGGAGTCTTGCCGCGCCGTTCCGTTAAGCGATGGAATTCACGGCACCAGTCTTCGTTATCCTGGTAGTCCAGGATTTCGAAGTCTTGCCCGGGTTTAACCGTCAAGCCGTATTCGGCAATGATTTTTTTAACCACCGCTTCACGCCCGAGCACGATCGGAAAACAAAGCTTGTTCTGCACTACGCTTTCCACCGCCTGCAAAATTTTCGGATTCTCACCCTCGGCATATACCACGCGGCGCGGGTTGAGGCGTGCCGTATCGAATACCGGCTTCATGAATAAACCCGAGCGAAACACAAACGCGGTCAAGCGTTCGCGATAGGCCTCCATGTCTTCGATCGGACGTTCGGCGACGCCCGAATCCATCGCCGCCTGCGCTACCGCCGACGCGATTTCGAGAATCAAGCGGCGATCGAAGGGCTTGGGAATCAGATATTCCGGTCCGAAGGTCAAGGATTCGCCGCGGTAGGCCTCCGCCACGGTATCGCTGGTGCCGGCACGCGCCAGTCTGGAGATTGCGTCGACACAGGCGATTTTCATTTCCTGGTTGATTTCCGTGGCGCCGGCGTCGAGCGCACCGCGAAACAGGAAGGGAAAACAAAGTACGTTGTTCACCTGATTGGGATAATCGGTGCGCCCGGTGGCGATCACAACATCGGGGCATACCCGTTTGGCCTCGGTCGGATCGATCTCGGGCGTCGGATTGGCGAGCGCGAATACGATCGGCTTTGCCGCCATCGACTCGACCATCTCGGGTTTTAACAGGTTACCGGCGGACAACCCGAGGAAAACGTCCGCACCGGCGAGCGCCTCGTCCAGTCTGCGCAAATCGGTTTCTACGGCAAAGGCCTCCTTGTACTCGTCCATTTTGTCGGTGCGGCCCTTAAAAATAACGCCGCGCGAGTCACACACGAAGACCTTGCTTTTATCGAGCCCCATCGACACCAGCAACTTGAGGCAGGACAGCGCCGCGGCGCCGGCGCCCGAGGCGACCAGCTTAATCTTGTCGAGATCCTTGCCGACCACTTCGAGCGCCGATTTCATCGCTGCAGCGACCACGATCGCGGTACCGTGCTGGTCGTCGTGAAACACCGGGATCGACATTTTTTCGTGTAGATACTGCTCGACGTAAAAACAATCCGGTGCCTTGATATCCTCGAGGTTGATGCCGCAGAAGGTCGGCTCCAGCCGTTCGATGGTTTCGGCGAGCTTGTGCGGGTCTTTTTCCCCGATTTCGATGTCGAACACATCGATGCCGGCGAAACGTTTAAATAAAACCGCCTTGCCTTCCATTACCGGTTTAGCGGCCAACGCGCCGATGTCGCCGAGACCCAGGACTGCGGTGCCGTTGGTTACGACGCCGATCAGGTTGGCGCGCGCCGTGAACTCGCGCGCCGCGAGCGGATCCTTTTCGATTTCGAGGCAGGGATAGGCTACCCCCGGCGAGTAAGCCAGGGTCAGATCAGCCTGCGATGTCAGCGGCGTCGTCGCTTCGATTCGCAGTTTGCCGGGAACCGGCAAACGGTGATAATTAAGCGCCTTTTCGCGGTTTTCGTCTGACATTAATAATCTCCCATTATCAGGCTGGCAGTATAAGGGGAATCGGGATCACATTTTAAACAAATCGTTATTCTATACTTAAAAATATTCGCTAGAATGTGCTTCCGCCGACAATAGGGCATAACATGCAGGCTCAATCGAAAATTCCTCAGCTACTCGAAATCAACGGTATCGAATACGAGGTCGATGCCGAAGGATTCCTGCAAAACCAGAGTGACTGGACGCGCGAGGTCGCCTCCGGCATGGCGGCAAAAGACGGGGTCGATCTCGAAGCGGCCCACTGGGAAGTGATCGGTTTCCTGCGTGACTATTACTTTAAATACCAAATCGCCCCGGCGATACGCGTGCTGACCCGGGAAATCGGCAAACGCCTGGGCCCCGACAAGGGCAACAGCCGCTATCTAAATCAGCTGTTTCCCTTCGGCCCTGCCAAACAAGCCTGCCGTTACGCGGGGTTACCGAAACCGACGGGCTGTGTTTGAACTGGTGGAAATAGCCTTCGATTAGGATCTTGGTTGGTTGCTTCGAGGGGGACAGATCTGAAGATCTGTCCCCAAGAGTCCGACTGTTAACTTGGGGTGACTGTTAAACGGGGATGGCGGCGAAAACTGGGGACTGAGACATTCATCCATCATAACGTTTGTGTTCGCTGCGGCGCTTGCCGGAACGTTGGCTGACCACACCGACAATTTCATCGAGACCGCGTAAACGAATCTCCGGCAGCTCCGGATCCGCCGCGATCAAACGGTATAACAAACCGTCGATAACGAGTTGCCGGAAGATCATCCCGCCGGCGTGATTGGCAACCACGTAGGCACCCGATTTCAATTTGCCGCCGGGGTCGATAACGATAATATGACCATCGACAAATTCGGGCGCCATATCGTCGCCGATAACGCGTAGCGCAAAAGGTTCGCTGGCGCTGCAATTGCTTAAATCATCGTTCATTCCACTGCCTGCGATTTCTTTTGCTGCATACGCCATAGCTGCGCATAAAGCCCATCCGCGGCGATTAGCGCTTCGTGGTCGCCCTGCTCTTTGATGCGACCGTTTTCGAGCACGATAATGCGATCGGCATCGATTACGGTCGACAACCGGTGGGCAATGACCAGCGTCGTCTTGTTGGCCGATATCCGTGCCAGCGCGCCGAGAATATTTTTTTCCGACTGGCTGTCGAGGCTCGAGGTGGCTTCGTCAAAGACCAAAATGGCGGGATCTTTCAACAACACTCGAGCAATCGCGACGCGTTGCTTTTCGCCCCCCGAAAGCTTGAGACCGCGTTCGCCGACGATGGTGTCATAACCCTGCGGCAAGGCATCGATAAAGCGATCGATGTCGGCCAGGCGCGCGGCCTGCCGGACATTCTCGAAGCTGGCGCTGGGACGCGCATACTGGATATTGTAAAGTATCGAATCGTTGAATAGCACCGTATCCTGCGGCACGATGCCGATGGCTTCACGCAGGCTTTGCTGGGTGACGCCCGCGACATCCTGATCGCTGATCAGGATCTGCCCTTTGCTGACGTCGTAAAACCGGAACAACAGCCTGGCGATAGTCGACTTGCCCGCTCCCGAAGGCCCGACGATGGCGAGTTTTTCCCCGTCGGCAAGGCGGAAGCTGACATCCTCCAGGATGCGCCGATCCGCATTATAGTGGAAACCGACCTTGTGAAACTCGACGCTCGCGCGTGCGACCTCGAGCCGAGTGGCGCCGTCGCGGTCGGTAATTTCCAGTGGCCGCCGCAGCAGCTTGATCACCATGTCCATATCGGCCAGCGCATATTTCAGCGAACGATAAATAATGCCGAGAAAATTAAGCGGCAGAAACAGCTGCAGCATCATGGTATTGATTAAAACCAGATCGCCCAGGGTTAACTCGTCGTTGACCACCCCTTGCGCCGCCAGCAACATGATGCCGGTAACGCCGATCGCGATGATTGCAGCCTGACCGAAATTAAGCATCGACATCGTACTCTGGCTTTTAACCGCAGCCTCTTCCCATTGCTGCATGGTATCGCGGTAGCGCGTGATTTCATGCTGGTCGTTATTGAAGTACTTGACCGTTTCGTAGTTCATCAAGCTGTCCATCGCGCGGCCGTTGGCGGTCGAATCGAGGGCATTCATTTCATGGCGATAATGCATGCGCCACTCGGTTACCATCAAGGTAAAGCCGATGTAGAAAATGACGGTAAAGAAAATAATGCCGGCAAACAAACTATCGTACTGGGTAAACAGGATTAGCGCGACCAGTAGAAACTCGGCTGCGGTCGGCACGATATTGAACACCATGTAATTGAGGATCGAGCTGATGCTTTGCGCGCCGCGCTCCATATCTCGCGATATCGCGCCGGTGTTGCGCTCCAGATGAAAGCGTAACGACAATTCATGCAAGTGACTCAGCACCGAAACCGACAAGCGATTCATCGCATGAAAGCGCACGCGCGCAAAAATCGCATCGCGTAGCTCGTTGAAACCGGAATTGATAAAACGCAGCAGTCCATAAGCAAGCAACAACAGGATCGGCAGCACCACGACCTGCCCCGGATCGGCGTCGAGCGTATCGACGATATATTTGAGCACAACCGGAACGCCGACCATCGCCAGTTTTGACACTATCAGGCAGCCGAGAGCAAACAGTACCCGGCCCCGATAATCCCAGATATAAGGCATCATGGCGCGGATGTTTTCCCAATCCTGCCGATTCGAATGCTCTTTTTCGGTGCGCCCGAAGGCGGGATGAGTCGCTATTTCCTTAACCCTCGGGTCACAAAAACAGGCACCTTAGCAGAATGCCCGCGCCCCGTCTTTGGCAACCCGCTATGCGGTCGCCAATTCGCGTTCCCTGAGGGTCAATATTTCCGCTAAACAGCCGATAACCCCTGAGGCAGGCGGGTATTTCCCGATTCGCGCCGGCCGACAATGCTATTCACTAACCAGGAATCCATGGTTTATACGAAAGTTGTACGCTTGATCAGAACCAGGTATCTGGTCGCGCTTGCCCTGATCGCGGCGCTGGCGACCACCGCTTACCTAACCCTGCAGTGGGCCGCGACGCAACAGCGCCAGTTGACCGCGCTGGTTGAAATGACCGGGCAGCAATCCGGGCAGGCGCGGCGTATTGCCTTCCTTAGTCTGCTGCTGATGACCTCGGCGGATAACCAGAGGTTCTCCACCGCGAAGGCCGAACTAGGCCGCAGTATCGGGACACTGCGGCAATTGCGTGAAACGCTGCGGGCGGAAATGACGGCGGCCGGGGTTTCTAGCAGCACGAGTCCAGAGTTGCGGATGCTCTACTTCGACGAATCCACCGGTTTGGATATTGCACTCGAAGCTTTTCTGGAAATCGCGACTGCAGTTTTCGACAGCGAGCCGGGGACTCTCGGAGCGGGTTCTTACGAGCAATTCTATCTGAGCACTCATGGCCTGCAAACACTCGAGTCGGCCCTCGACGCCGTCGCCGGGGAATACCTAAATTTGCGCGCCGCCGCGGAATTGCGCAACCAGCGCCTGCGGCAATGGTTCTGGCTTGCCACCCTCTTGCTGCTGTTGCTCGAGGCGCTGCTTATCTTCAATCCGCTGGAAGTTCGAATTCGAAATCTGACTTCGAATTTACGCCGCCGCGTCGTCAGATTGGAGTCGTCGCGCGAGCAGTATGTGGTTGCCCGAGAAAAAGCCGAATCGGCAAGTGAAGCCAAGAGCCAGTTTCTTGCGACCATGACCCATGAATTACGCACCCCGATGAACGGTGTTCTCGGCATGAGCGAACTCCTGTCCGCTTCCAAACTCGACGCCCAGCAAAATGAGTACGTACAAATCATCGTCGATTCGAGCGAATCGTTACTGACCATTATCAACGATATCCTCGACTTCTCGCGGCTCGAGGCCGGCAAGGTCGGGCTCGAAAAAATCCCGTTCGACCTGGAACAATCGGCTTACGACGTGATGGCGCTACTGGCGCCGCGTCGCCAAAACAAGGCGCTGCAGCTGATACTCGACTTTGCACCTGATTTACCGCGTCATTTCATCGGCGATCCTGCTCGTATCCGGCAGATCTTTTTTAACCTGATCGGCAATTCGATCAAGTTTACCGAAAACGGGTACATTCAGGTGTCGATCACGGTTGACATCGACCCATCTCAACGAGCTGCAATTGCGATACATGTCGAAGATACCGGCATCGGCATCGCCCCCGACAAAGTCGAACAATTATTCAGTTCCTTTACTCAGGCCGACAGTTCAACCACGCGCAAGTATGGCGGTACCGGCCTTGGGCTGACCATAACTCGCGAGCTGGTGACCCTTATGGGCGGCCACATCGCGGTCGATTCAGGATCCGGCAAAGGTTCGGTTTTTTCGCTCGATTTTGAGCTGGAGCTCGCCGACCAGAGCGAAGCAATCCCGATTCCCACGGGCGCCATCAATCACGTCATGCTGTTGGAACCCAACGAAATCTATCGCGACCTGATTATCGACCGCCTGCGACGCATCGAAGTCGAAACTGCCGTGGTCGCCAGCGCCGACGAAATCAAGGACCGGCTCAAAATCATCGAAGAGCACGGCGGCGCGGCGCAAATCGTCATCGTCAGCCAGGAAGCCATCCTCGACCCCTCCAATCAGTGGAGCGATTTCGACACCGGCCGATCCAAGAATCCGGCTTCGTGGCTGGTGCTGGGTAACAGTGACGAGGAATCGGACCGATTCCGCAAGCGCGCACGCCATTTACAGGGATATACCACTTTCATGCAGAAACCGTTTACCAATTATCAGTTTTATTATGCACTGAACACTTCGATGCAGTCGGATAATGATATTCAGAATCTACCGGTCGGCGGCGAAAACGCCACCGATTTCACGCTGTCCAAGACGTCGCGCGGCAATATTCTGTTGGTGGAAGACAATCTGACGAACCAGAAGTTTGCTTCGCTACTGTTGTCGAAAATGGGTTACAACACGGACATCGCCGAAAATGGGCGCGAAGCCATACGCTTGTGGCGGGAACGGGTTTACGATTTGATTCTGATGGATTGCCTGATGCCGAACATGGACGGTTATCAGGCCACCAAGAAAATCCGCATGGAAGAAAACGGCAGTAGCAGGATTCCGATAATCGCACTAACCGCCAACGCCTCTAAAAAAGATCGCGCCAAATGCCATAAGGCCGGCATGGACGAAGTGATTACCAAACCCTACCGTAAACACGAACTTGCCGACCTGCTCGATCGATGGCTCAACGATGAACCGAGTTTTATCACGACCCGGCATAACCTGGGTTAAGCCTGTATTTGATCGGAATCAATAACCGCTGCCCGTGATTCGCCGGCATATTAACCCGGCGACAATAGCGAGTGATGGTGGTCAAAGACAGGATAAATCCCTGGAAGATCGCACTTTCCTAGCGTTAATAACGGTTCCCCAGATGCTGGTCATCGGCTGGTTGATGATTCGATCCGGCTGCGTCTTAGCCAGCAACCATTGAGAATCTGACTTTTGCAGGTATTTGGGATTACCGACAATGATTTCTCACTATTCCCGGCCAAAATTCGATAGAGGCGTCGACATCGGCCGCAAATCCTGCTCTAGTATACACTGCAGTTGTTAACCCATTATTTCAAAACCGCCCCATGAGCAGCGCGAAGCCTTTCCTGATATTGCAGTTACGCCCCGAAGACGACACCTCGAATAATGAATTTGAGGCTATTTTGAAGTATGGCGCTCTAGCGGCATCCGATACGCGGCGCATTCGTATCGAAAAAACCGGCATACCGGTGCTTGTGCTCAAGGATTATGCGGCGGTTATCGTCGGCGGCAGTCCATTCGATATCAGTACGCCGCAGGCAAACAAAAGCCCGATTCAGGTCAAGATCGAAGATAATTTCCGCAGACTGTTCGATGAAATTGTGCCGGGCGACTTCCCCTTCCTGGGCGCCTGCTCGGGTTGCGGGCTATTGGGTTCCTATCTCGATACCCCGATTTCCGGTAAATACGCCGAACCGGTGGGCGGCACGCGGGTCAACCTAACCGACGCGGGTGCCGAAGATCCGCTGCTGAGCGATTTCCCCGCGCAGATCGATGTCCTGTGCGGGCACAAGGAAGCCTGCGACCGGGTGCCCCGGGATGCGACCTTGCTGTTAACCGGCGCCGCCTGCCCGGTGCAGATGTTTCGTGTCGGCAAAAACGTCTACGCCACCCAGTTTCACCCTGAAGGCGACGGCGCCGGTTTCAGCGTCAGAATCGACGCCTATAAGCATCATGGCTATTTTCCGCCCGAGGAAGCCGCGGCGCTGACCGTCGCGGTAAACCGCACGGATACGCCTTATGCGCGCGAAATCCTGCATCGTTTCGTCGCACGTTATCGCCACTGACGCCCCGCCGCTCACGCCCCGTCATCCTTCCGCCCTCTGCCTCGACAAAAAAATGCACCCGGCATTTGCGTCGAACGACTTTGTCGGGATAATGCAGGATCCGGCTTGTCTTTATCCGAAGCAAACAATGGAGAATTTAAAATGCGTATGTTTCTGATGGCCATCGCGTTATTCGGCCTGATCAATTCCAATCTGTATGCCAGCGAAGGCATGATCAGCGTCAAGAGCGCCCACTCGGTCGGCGTCACCACCGATCGACTCGAAAAAATACTCGCCAGCAAGGGCATGACGGTGTTCAAACGCGTCAACCATGCGGCCGGCGCCGCCAAGGTCGGCAAGGAATTGAGACCGACCGAACTGGTGATCTTCGGCAATCCCAAGGTCGGCACTCCATTGATGCAGTGCAGCCGCAGCATCGCCATCGACTTACCGCAAAAGGCGCTGATCTGGGAAGACGCCGGCGGACAGGTCTGGTTTTCCTATAACGACCCGCAGTTTCTTGCGCTACGCCATGACACCCGGGGTTGCGATGCGGTACTGAAAAAAGTAGCGCAAGCACTCGGTATGTTCGCCAGCAAGGCAAGCGCGGCGGAGTAGTCGCCGGGTTAATAATACTTTGATATCGATGCCATTTCTCCGAAGTTGGTGCCGCCTTCGTGCAATATGCAGGCTAGTTGTTGCCGTTTTGCGAGATCGGTGACAGATAATCGAGAATAATTAACGCGACGACCTGCGCCGTCAGATAGCCGGTTTGCCCGAAATTTTTGGAGCGCTGATAACGGACCAGCATTTCATGCGCCCTGACGGGATCGTCATCGGGCGTCTCGTCGGCGGGCATGAAGCCGATCTGTTTGAAGGCCGACTGCAGCATACCCGCGATTTCGCGTTTTTGCGCGGGCCGGTAAATCAGATTGATCGTGGTGCCGACGTCCGACATCCGCGTATTTAACTCGGCCATGCGTACCAGGAAATTTTCCCTGACTTTCATAAAGTCCTGTTGTTCGGTATTCAAACGCGCGAGATCTTTCTGCAACTCACTGATTTCGCGTATTCTAGCGTCGAGTGCCAGGGTGACATCGGCATACGGGGGAACCTGGTCTGCTATCTGGTCTCTAAGCGACATGAGCTCCTGTTCCATCAATTGCAGTTTCGCTCGGTTGTCATCATGAGTCGCCACGATTTCGATCAATTCACCGGCCGAGATATCCCGCTGCGCCGGCGGCAATTCGGTACGCTGCAACACCAGTTCTTCAATGTTCGGTTCCCGGTCAAAGAACTCGGTATTGGAAAACAGGTAAAGCACGGCCGCGATCAGCTCGAGAATCAGGGCGGAAAACAGCGCATTCAGGTATTTTTTCTCGATCACGACCTTTTGCACCAGACCGAGAATGGTGACGATGCCGGTTACCGCAAACAGGACCAGGACCACATAAAAGAGCGCGCTTTCTTTGTCCATAATTCGTCGACTATCGCTATCGATACTCCGGGCTTGCCGCCGGGTGAGGTAGAGTAATGGCGCTGATTGTACGTTATCCCGCGGCTGGCGCACCAGTGCCGACTCGGCGGCACCTCCGGTTTGCGCTGGCGCTGATGTTGCCATTTTCGGCGCACGGCGCCGAACCGGTGCATTTACTGGGGTTTGTCGACGAACTTTGCCCCACGGAAAACTATTGCTTCGAACTGCAAGTCAAACCGGAATTTATCGACCTTGTCGGCGCGCGCATCACGGTCCGCTTTGCATCGGCCAATACCATATTCGACCCGGAAAACTACGAGCTGACCTTAACCCAGCAAAATATAGTTCCCGGTTCGCATCTGCGCCTGCTAATCAGCGCCGATAGCATTCGGGGTCCCGGCGAATACCAGGCTAACTACATCTGGATCGGCGACTGACAACGGCGTTAGCGGCATCAAATAAGCCGGGTTCCGTCGGCGAAAACCCGAGTCCATTCGAGTATACGGATCGATTTACGCAGGCCGGTGGGGTAAAACGGATCCTGCTCGACCAGCGCTTGAACCTGATCGGCGTCGTCGGCTTCGACGATCCAGATCCCACCGGCCGGATCGGCGCTGACCGCATCCTTGAGCGGCCCGGCGGCATTGATGCAAGCGCCGTTATCGGCGAGGAATTGCAAATGATCGGCCATGTAACGCGGCCGCATGTGCGCAAATTCTTCGTTGTCTTCAAATAAAACCGCATATTTCATGCCTGACTCCTGGTGATCGTTGCTTATCGGGGCGTTATTCCTGATCGAACTCGACCTGCTCGAGCACCCAGGATTCGCGCCGCCCGGCGCGGTAGAACTCCTGCGTCGCCGGATGCGCCAGCAGAGTATCGCAATAGGCCTGCGACACCGGCTTTAGCGGCACATGGTAAGTCCGGATACGGCTCGCCACCGGCGCGTAAAAGGCATCCGCGGCCGTCATGCGTTCACCGAACAGGTACGGTCCCGTCCCGCCCCACCGCGCTGCGGCCCAGGCCCACAAGGATTCGATGCGAGCGATGTCGGCCAGCGTCTCGGCGTCCGCCTTCACCGTGCGGTATTCACGCCTGACGTTCATCGGCAGGGTCGAGCGCAACGCGACATAACTCGAATGCATTTCCGCGCACAGACTGCGAGCAGCGGCGCGAGCGTGCGTTTCGCGTGGCCAGATCCGGGCTTCGGGATGTCGCTCATGCAAAAACTCGGCAATCGCCAGGCTGTCCCAGACCGTGATTTGATCAGCGCCCTCACCCGCCAACAGCGTCGGTACCGTATTGGCCGGCGCGACATTTATCTGATAATCGCGCCATTCCGGCCCATAGAGCGGCACCACTTCCTGCTCGAATTTTATATCGAATGCCCGCAGCAACAGCCAGGCGCGAAGTGACCAGCTTGAGTAGGCCTGGTTACCCATGATGAGTTTGTATTGCATAATAGCGACAATTTAAACCAGAGGCGGTCGATGATAAAGCAGTACAGGTCGATTTTTAAGTGCTGTAATTGGACGCTGCCGAAGCGCCAACCCCGCTTGGGTCAATAGCATAATGAGCCTTAAACAAGATCTGTTAAAAATACCCAATCTGATCAGCTTGATCCGCATCCTGATCGCGCCGCTGTTGTTCGGATTCGCCTTTTTGCAAATGGAAATCTGGTTTTTGGCGGCGCTGATTTTTTCCGGGCTCACCGACGTGCTTGACGGATTTCTCGCGCGCAAGCTAAACATGATTACGGCGCTCGGCGCGCACCTCGACAGCTGGGGTGATTTCACCATCTACACCACCATGGCAATCTGCGCCTTGATTCTGTGGCCGGAACTCACTCAGCGCGAGCTGCTCTACTACACACTGTTGCTGTTCAGCTTCCTGCTGCCGGCGCTGATCGGCCTGATCAAGTTCGGCAAGCTAACCGGTTATCACACCTGGAGCGTTAAAATCGCGGTATTCGTCACCTTCGTCGGCTATATCTCGCTCTACTCAGGGCTCGCGGCCTGGCCCTTCAAGCTAGCCGCGATTCTGGCCGTAATCGCCGGTATCGAGGAAATCCTGATCACGTTTACCTTGCGCGAGGAACGAACCGACGTGCGTTCGATTGTAGCCGCCCTGCGCCAACGCGGTTGATTTCGACTTGCCGTCGCACCGGTTTTCGGCGCCGGTGTAAGAAGATTCCTACAAAATTCTGGGAATTGTCCGATTCCGTTAGGCGTCGCTTCCTGAGATATTGCCAACCAGACTCAACGAGAAGCCGCTATGAACCTATCCTCGCTCTACGAAATCACCTCGAATGACAAGCTGCTGACCAGTCTCGGACTTGCAATCGCCGAAGCCAAAATGATCCGCTCGCTACTAAAGGGGCGCGTTACTTCGGCGCAAGCCGACCGCAATAGCAACCAGATCAAGCGACTCACCGACCTGAATCGGGAAATCGATTATCTCGAAGCAAAACTGATAGCGATAAAATCTAAAACGAACCGGTCGCTGGATTGAAGCGGCTTTAAGCAATCACCGGATACGAGATTGGCGCCGAATGCCGGGCAAATTCTCGTTCAGGCGGTTTGCTCTGCGAGAAAATCGATTGCCTTGTCTGCGTCAATGCCGAAATCATTGAAGATGACCCGACGGTCGGGGCCGATCAGAACCATCCATGGCGTGCCGCCGGTGCGGTAACTCAACATCGTTTTGGGGCTACCGCCGTCGGGGCCGGGATCATGTCCCATCGGCATCCGGAGATCGTACTGCAGCTGAATTTTACGGACCTTATCGATGGTATTGGTGTAATGCCCCTCGAACACGGTTTGTATTCCGGCAAAGACAATGTTCGGGTTGCCCGCCAGCGCATCCGATATTTTTTTGAGTGACGGGAATCCATGCGAGTGGCACCCGGGGCACCAGCTTTGAAAACACTTCAGGAAGACCCACCTGCCCTCGTGGTCGGCCAGGTTAAATGCGGAAGGATCGCCGTTTTCATCGATCCAGTAATCCACCTGCAGCTCGGGTGCGACGCGCCCCCGAATCCCGTAATTGGACGCGGCGGCCAGCGACAGGTTCGGTTTGGACAACATCGCGGAGGCAAAAGCGAACGCGCTTGATTTCAATACACTGCGCCGGGTAATCATGGCTGAATTCTCACTTTTGTTTATTGTTAAGGAACCTCTGCAAAAGGCATGCTAAGGGGATAAAATTGGCGGGACAAGAATTTCGAGCCTGATCCATGACGAAGCAGCCCAGTTTTTCCGACCTCGAGTACGCCAACAAGAAGAAAACGACACGACGAGAGCGGTTTCTGCAGGAAATGGATTCCATCGTTCCCTGGAGCGTATTGGTAAAGCCGATCAAACGAGTATATCCGAAGGGACATACGGGTCGTCCACCCGTGCCCCTGGAATCGATGCTGCGAATTTACTTTCTTCAGCAGTGGTATGGTCTGAGTGATCCGGCTGCGGAAGACAGCCTGTATGACACCGAGTCGATGCGCCGCTTTGTTGGTGTCGATCTGGATTCGATACCGGATGAAAGCACCATTCTTCGATTTCGCCATCGCCTGGAAAAGAAAGGTCTGACGGCAAAGCTGTTCCAGAAAGTCGAAGGCTATCTGAATGAGCATGGATTGATCGTCAATGAAGGGACGATAGTCGATGCCACGATCATCGGCGCATCGGGCTCAACCAAGAACAAGGACAAGAAGCGCGATCCTGAAATGAAGCCCACCCGCAAGGGTAACCAGTGGTACTTTGGTATGAAGGCCCATGTGGGCACAGACACGAATGGCCGTGTTCATAGCGTGGTCGTCACTGATGCTTCGGTTCACGATTCGCAAATGATGGAAGAGCTGGTCCACGGCGAAGAGCAAACGGTTTATGGTGACAAGGCTTATGCGGATGCTGGCAAGCAAGCGAAATTCGAAGAATCGGGCGTGGAATGGCGGGTGAACCGCAAAGGCAGTAACCGCCGAAAACTGAATATTGCCGATCGGTCATTCAATCGGAAAAACAATCGCACGCGAGCCAGGGGCGAGCACGCATTTCGAATCGTTAAGGATCTCTGGGGTTATAGCAAAGTCCGCTATCGTGGCATCGAGAAAAATGCCGCTCAGGTGTTCACCCTTTTCGCACTGGTAAATCTGTACCTTTGCCGACGAGAGCTATAGGCGCTACCGGGTTAGTGCGCCTGGAATATGGGGATCAGGCTGAAAAAAGAAACAAGAACAAGAAAACCAACGAAAAATCGGACAAATCAGACTTGAAAACTGGAACCTGCTATTGCAGTCGTGAAATTTGGACGTTTTTCAGAGGTTCCTTAAGTTAATGACAAGCGAATCAGGTCATTAGTTTCATATTCAACTCATTGAGCGATCGGTTGATTATTCGATGTTTCCTATTTAATTTCATGTTAGGCAATTGGCAAACGGCTAGACCCGATCCGTAATTTCCGCACTGGTACCAGCGATCTAGCGCGATTCTGGACTCGAATAATGTCAGGTTCAACTACGGACGATATCCATGTCGTTATCTGTCGAATCGTCCGTAAGCCGGTTGAAATGAGCCGATAAACGGGCTTCTGTCGTTATTGTCGTGTAAGATAGCATGGCGCAGGTTGTACCGATCAGCTTGAGGAAATTAATGACGAATGGAGAATCTATACTCTTCCAAACCGGGAAAACAATCGGTTTGGCTAGCATTAAAGCTTCAAGACTTTACCCATTTTCGCCAGCGGACCCAGATTCAAACCATATGGGTGATGCCTGGATAAAGCTGGAATGATATAGTTGATTCAGAGCTATTCTTCGGTCCATTTGAATTTTCTTTGTGTATTGCATATGAACGACAGTAGTAATGAGATAGTCAAGCAGCTCATCCGTCTTGCAAATGATCGCAACCTGGACGCAGGATCGCGTAACAAAATATGCGATATGGCACAACATGTCCGGGACTTACAAAACCTGCTAAATAAAACCAGGGAATTGAATATCAAACTTGAAAAATTCAAGTGCGCCAATAAGTTGAATCAAATTAATTGATTCTTACAAGCAGCAATTTTCCAGACTGAATACCGCGACCCCGACTCTCGGATCGATTCGCATCTAATGTCAATCGACATTGACCCCTTGATTTTTTTGATTCGTGATTAATATCAATCGACACTGACCCCTTGATTCCTAAGCCACAATTTTCTGTGGTAAAAACCCCGCTCATTTTTATGTTTAAAAACAAACTTACCTGCCCGCTCATGGTCAGTAAATTGATACAAAATGACGATTACAGATTAAAATATCGAACATCAGGGATGGTGCCTGACTCGTATGATTTCCATAAAGCAACTCACATATGCGCTCGCGGTGGAGAAAACGCTCCATTTCAAGAAAGCCGCTGAACTGAGCAATATCAGCCAATCGGCGCTCAGTACTGCTCTCCATGCAATGGAAAAGCAGCTGGGACTACAGGTTTTTGAACGAGACAATAAGAAAGTGTTGGTCACGCCTGTCGGGAAACAGGTATTGGAGCACGCGCATAATATTTTACTGCAAGTAGAGGAACTGCAACATCTGGCTGACAGCCAGAGAACGCCGTTGAGCTTTCCGTTGACCATTGGCGTAATTCCCACTATCTGTCCCTACCTGTTACCCAAGGTATTGCCGGTTTTAAACCAGCGATATCCCGAGTGCCAGCTGAATATTGTAGAAGATCAGTCAAATATGCTTGTGGAGCAGGTCAGGCAAGGTGAGATTGACGCGGCAATACTGGCCCTACCTTTTGCCTGTGAAGGCCTACTCAGTATGAAATTCTGGCAGGAGGACTTTTACTGGGTGGCCTTAAAAGGGGAAAAACATGCACAGCAACAAGAGATTAACAACCACGAGTTGAACCACTGCAATTTGATGCTGCTAAAAGAGGGGCACTGCCTGAAAGATCACATCCTGGAAGCATGTAAATTGACGGAACAGGCTGCGAACCAAGGCTTTGGCGCTACCAGTCTCAATACGCTGATCCAAATGGTGCTAGGAAAACTGGGTACGACTCTGATCCCGGGAATGGCCATAGATCAACTCATTTCTCAGCACGAAGAGCTGGCGGCAGTTCATTTGAATGAACCCGGCCCGCACCGCAGTATCGCGTTCATTTTACGACCTAACTATACCCGTTTGTCGAGCATTGAAGCCCTGATTGATATCTGCAAAGAAGCACTCACACCGGCAAGCTAATTTTCAATAAAACTGAATATCAACTTCTAATAAATTCAATTTACCCCTTAACATGGCCAGGCCTATGCTTCCCTTCCGCGTTCTATCAATGAACCCCAGGAGGCATTCCAATGCTAAATAAATCCATTCCTTTATTGACCGCTTGTGCGGTAACTCTCACAACACTGACTGAATCGCCCCGGGATTTCCGGAGGCTGTTTTGTGTGAGTCATGCTGCCTCGAATGACTCTTCCAGTTGCTGATAATACATCAGCTCATACTCGACCGGCGGTATATCGCCGATCGATTCGAGTAATCGTCGATGGTTAAACCAGTCCACCCATTCCAGCGTGGCGTATTCGACATCGTCGAGTGCCTTCCAGGGACCACGCTTTCGGATGACTTCAGTCTTGTATAATCCGTTGATCGTTTCAGCGAGAGCATTGTCGTAAGAATCACCGACGCTACCGACAGAAGCATCAATGCCGGCCTCCGCGAGCTTCTCGGTGTAGTGGATCGACAAGTACTGGCTGCCTCGGTCACTGTGGTGAATCAGATCGCCGGCAATCGCTCTTGACCAGACGGCTTGATCCAGGGCATCGAGAACCAGTTCTGCCTTCAGCGAACGACTGACGCGCCAGCCGACGATATATCGAGCGAATACGTCGACGATAAAGGCGACATAGACGAATCCCGACCAGGTCGGCACGAAGGTGATATCGGCAACCCACAGCTGATTGGGCCGAATCGCGCTAAATTCACGATTCACGAGATCAGCAGGCCGGGCAAGGGAATCGTCAGCGA
>DS021198.1:1706162-1715038 GCA_001735895.1 Olavius algarvensis Gamma 3 endosymbiont
TTCAATTGGCACCAGACTTTGCGAGCGCCGTACACCTCAAAATTCTCTTCCCAGACGCGTTTAATTTCCGCCTTGAGATGTCGATCTCGAGTTGATCGCTTCGAACAGCGATCTGGGTCCAGTTCTCGCGCCTTGTGCTCATGGTAGGTCGACGGAGCAATCGGCAATCGCTTGCAGATTGGCTCGACTCCGTAATCGACCCGGTGATCGTCGATGAACGACACCATTATTTCGGTCGGCGGCCGAGCTCCGCCTGGGCGAAATAGGCAGAAGCCTTGCGCAGAATTTCATTGGTCTGCTTGAGCTCTCGATTTTCGCGTTCCAGTTCCTTGAGGCGATCTCGCTCGCTCGTAGAGATGCCGCCACGCTTCCCCTGGTCAATCTCTGACTGTCACACCCAGCGGCGTAGCGTTTCTGCTGTACATCCTATTTTCGATGATATCGATTCAATGGTTGACCACTGGGACTCGTGCTCATGTTGATGCTCGAAAACCATACGAACCGCCCGTTCCCGGACTTCCGGGGAATATCTTTTGTTTGTCTTCATTACCCAATCCTCTCAAGAAATTGAGCCTCCGACAAACCCGGGGCGATTCAGACATCTGCGAGTTCGTTAGCAGCGGATGGCATCGCCAAATCGGCACAGTTCTGGTGGCCAAAAACACTGAACCTGGAACCACTTCGCGCCCACGATCCCCGGTCTAACCCCTATGGTGACGATTTCAACTACGCCGAAGCTTTCAATAGTGTCGATCTCAAAGCCCTCAAAAAAGAAATTGAAACGACGTTAACCACATCACAGGATTGGTGGCCGGCAGATTGGGGACACTATGGTGGCCTTATGATCAGAATGGCCTGGCACAGTGCGGGAACCTACCGCGTGCATGATGGCCGCGGCGGTGCCGACGGTGGTCAACAACGCTTCGAACCGCTCAACAGCTGGCCGGATAACGCCAATCTGGATAAAGCACGCCGCTTACTGTGGCCGGTCAAGCAAAAATACGGACGAAATGTTTCCTGGGCTGACTTGATGATCCTTGCCGGTAATGTCGCGCTGGAATCCATGGCTTTTGAAACATTAGGCTTCGCCGGCGGGCGTACCGACGACTGGGAAGCCGACCTGGTTTACTGGGGCCCGGAAACAGAGATGCTTGCCAACAATAAGCGTTACGGCAAAGACGGCAAACTGGAAAAACCCCTGGCGGCCGTGCAAATGGGTTTGATCTATGTGAACCCGGAAGGGCCTAACGGCAACAATGACCCCCTCGCCGCGGCCGCGGATATGCGTGAATCGTTTGGCCGTATGGCAATGAACGATGAAGAGATCGTTGCACTTGTCGCCGGTGGACACACCCTAGGTAAAGCCCACGGCGCCAGGCCGGCTGACTGTGTGGGTCCGGAACCTGCCGCCGCCGCTATCGAAGAGCAAGGTCTAGGCTGGATCAACAACTGTGGCAGCGGCAAAGGTGCTGACACCATTACCAGCGGACTGGAAGGGGCCTGGACCTCGACACCCACCGCATGGTCTATTCTCTACCTCGACAATTTGTTTAGATTCGAGTGGAAAACAACAAAGAGCCCTGCCGGTGCAACACAATGGATTCCAACGGATGAGTCTGCGGCCAACCTGGTGCCGGATGCTCACGACTCCAAAAAACGACATGCTCCGATCATGTTCACAACGGACATGGCGCTAAAGAAAAACCCCGGCTTTCGAAAAATTTCCGAGCGTTTTTGGAAAAATCCAAAAGAATTCGACCTCTCTTTTGCCAAGGCCTGGTTCAAACTGACACATCGCGACCTCGGTCCACGCACTCGCTATGTGGGTAATGATATTCCTGAGGAAGAATTTATTTGGCAAGATCCAGTTCCGGTTGTAGATCATGAGTTAATTAACCGTCGGGATGCCGCCAAACTGAAAGCGAAGATCCTGAAATCCGGTTTGACCGTGCCTGAACTGGTCAGAACTGCCTGGGCATCGGCCTCTAGCTTCCGCAGTTCCGACATGCGCGGTGGCGCCAACGGCGCGCGAATTCGTCTTGCACCTCAGAAAGACTGGGAAGCCAGCAATCCCGCAGAATTGGCAAAGGTGTTGAAGTCTCTGACCAAGATTCAAAACGACTTTAACAAATCGCTGTCGGGTGGCAAGAAGGTCTCTCTGGCCGATGTGATTGTGCTAGGCGGCGCGGCTGGCGTCGAACAGGCCGCCAAAAAGGGTGGATACAGCGTTGAAGTTCCTTTTAAGCCGGGACGCACTGATGCTTCACAAAGTCAGACCGATGTGAATTCGATTGCCGTACTCGAGCCGACCGCAGATGCATTCCGTAACTACTACAGCGACAATAGTTATGGCTCACCAGCAAAGATGCTGGTGGAAAAGGCCGACCTGTTAACCCTGACCGTATCGGAAATGACGGTACTGGTTGGTGGACTGCGTGCTCTCGATGCCAATACCGGACAGACTAAACACGGTGTGCTTACCGATAAACCGGGAACCTTGAGCAACGACTTCTTTGTGAATCTGCTCGACATACCCACAAAATGGACGAAACATGCCAAGGCCGAAGATCTGTTCGAGGGAAGAGACCGTGCAACTAACAAGCTTAAATGGACCGCCACACCCGTGGATCTCATATTTGGATCGAATTCCGAGTTGCGTGCGGTTGCAGAAGCCTATGCCTCTAAAGACGGCGACGAGAAATTTGTAAATGACTTCGTTGCTGCCTGGAGCAAGGTGATGACCCTAGATCGCTTCGATCTGAAGTAATGTTTTATACAAAGGTGTACAACTCTATCAGCAGCTAGCTGAATTCGTACACAATCGGTACGGCGGCGTTTAACACGTCGCCGTGCCTCTTTACGGGATGCGCAGCTTTGCGGAAGTAGAAACTGCGGTCTTTTCGACGAGTATTTATCCTCGTCTATCCAATTGCCGGCGTGTTTGGCGCAGACCAAACATTGGCGTTCAGGGATTTTTTAGGTTGCCGATGTTGGCAGCTGCAGATAATTCCCGCGGATACTGAAATTAATATCACCTGTGCCGGCGGTTACGAAATTTTTCCCACCATTGTTAGATTAAATCCGCAAATATTCAAGATCATATTCGGACTAGTGCTTCTCGACTATAATCTTTAGAATAACGCCCCATCCTAGAATCAACTCGAAGAATATTGGCTAACACATGGCTGAACTGACAAAAATTGTCATTCCGGTAGCGGGTCTCGGCACCCGTGTTTTGCCTGCGAGCAAAGTCATACCGAAGGAAATGCTGACCGTCGTCGACAAGCCGGTGATCCAGTATGTAATCGAGGAGGCGGTGGCCGCCGGATTCAGCGAAATCATCCTGGTGACTCATCCGAGCAAAAAATCGATCGAAAAACACTTTGAACGGCAGGCCGAACTCGAAGCCACCCTCGAAGCCAAGGGTAAAATCGCGCAGCTCGAATCGGTGTGCGACATCCTGCCGGCCGACGTAACCATCGCCACAGTGTTTCAGGACGAACCGTTGGGATTGGGCCATGCGGTACTGTGCGCGGCGCCGCTGGTGGGCAACGACGATTTCGCGGTGAGCCTGCCCGATGTTTTGATCTTCCATCCCGACGGCGACCATGCGCTGGACCTCAGAAATATCGTCACCGCATTCAAGCAAAACCAGGCCGCGCAAATCATGGTTGAAGCCGTGCCCGACGAGCAAGTCAGCAATTACGGTATCGTCGATTGCGGCGGCACCGAGTTTCATCCCGGCGAAAGCCATGACGTGCTCTCAATGGTGGAAAAACCAGCCCTGGGATCGGCCCCGTCCAACCAGTCGATTATCGGACGTTATGTATTGCCGGCTCGCACCATGACCCTGTTAAAGCACACCAGGCCCGGCGCCGGGGGTGAGATCCAGCTCACCGATGCGATCAACGCCTTGATCGCCGAGTTGCCGGTCCAGGCCAATAGCATGCAGGGACGCACCTATGACTGCGGCAGTAAGCTCGGCTACCTGATCGCCAATATCAAATACGGGCTCGAACACCCCGAAATCGGCGCCGGGCTCGCGGC
Source organism: Olavius algarvensis Gamma 3 endosymbiont (assembly GCA_001735895.1). Classification (GTDB taxonomy): domain Bacteria; phylum Pseudomonadota; class Gammaproteobacteria. The sequence continues at coordinate 1,710,210 of DS021198.1, forward strand.
CTGGCTCAGACAGCAGGCGTTTTAGCCGATGGCCCTGACCGATAAACCCGGCTGGCAGGAACTGCGTAAACACGCGGCCGCTAACGGCAAGCTGCACTTGAGCGAGCTGCTTGCCGACGATGACAAACGCCACAAAACCTTCAGCCTGCGCCAGGGCAACTTGCTTTTCGATTTTTCCAAACAACGCGTCAACCGCAAGACCATCGAGCTATTGTGCCGGCTGGCACGCGAATGCGATCTGAAGTCCTCGATCGACAAACTCTTTAGCGGCGATGCCGTCAACAGCTCGGAAAACCGCCCCGCGCTGCATACGGCGCTGCGCTCGCCCAAGGACAGTAAGCTTTCGTTAAACGGTATCAATATCGTCGACGGTATCCAGGAGACGCTCGAGCGCATGGAACAGATCGTGGAGCGTATCCACTCCGGGCAATGGCGTGGATTTTCAGGCATGCCGATCGACACCATCGTCAATATCGGCGTCGGCGGCTCGGATCTCGGCCCTTATATGGCAGCCAAGGCGCTTTCCGATGATCGTGCGGCGGGTGCGCGTCGACTCAGAATGTTTTTTGTTTCGACCATGGACGGCAGTCAGATCGCCTACCGGCTCGATTCGTTGAATCCGGCCACCACGCTGTTTATCATTTCGTCGAAATCCTTTACCACCATCGATACCCTGTCGAACGCAAATACCGCGCTGCAATGGCTGCGCCAGGCCAGCGGCGCCGAAGACGAAGTGTTGTATCGACGGCATTTCATCGGCATCTCGGCGGATGCCGACAGGATGGCGGCCTGGGGTATCCCGCCGAACAGCCGGCTGGAACTGTGGGACTGGATTGGGGGTCGCTACTCGATGTGGTCGGCGATCGGCCTGCCGATCGCGCTGGAAATCGGGATGCACCAATTTCGCCGGATGCTTGCCGGGGCGCATGCGATGGATCGGCATTTTCGCAGCGAGCGCTTCGAAAAGAATTTGCCGGTAATACTGGCGATGATCGGCATCTGGAACATCAATTTCCTCGACATACGCGCACATGCGATCCTGCCTTACGATGGCCGTCTGAGCCACCTGCCGAGTTATCTCGAACAGCTCGAAATGGAGAGCAACGGCAAGAACGTCACGCGCGACGGCGAAGCAATCGACTACAACACCTGTCCGATCCTGTGGGGCGAAATCGGGCCCAACGCCCAACATGCGTTTTACCAGTTACTGCATCAGGGCACCGAGTCGGTGATGTGCGATTTCGTGGTGGCCGCAAGACGCTACCAAGACAGCGGCAATGCCGAACTGCAGGAACAACACAGGCTGACGCTCGCCAACTGCCTGGCCCAATCGCGCATTCTCGCGCTCGGCGACAGCGTCATCGGCGGCGACGAAAAAGCGCCTTTTTTCAAGCGCTACCGCAGTAATCAACCCAGCTCGACGATTTTGCTCGACCAACTCACCCCCTATAGTTTCGGCCAGTTAATTGCGCTCTATGAGCACAAGGTGTTCACGCAATCGGTGATCTGGAATATTAATCCCTTCGATCAATGGGGTGTCGAACTCGGCAAACAAATGGCGACTACCTTGATCGAACCACTGACACAGCAGCAGGATGTGGGCCAATTCGATCCCTCGACCAATGGATTGCTCGAGTGGATTTTAAAGCAACAGGAGCGTGATTCATGAAGATTGCGATCTGGGGCAGCGAACTGACCGCCTGGGCAACCGCCGGCGCGCTGGCCAGAACCGGCAACGATATTTATTTTGTCAGCCATAGTCAGATCAAGGACCCGATCACCCTCATGGGTAGCAGCATTCGCAACGAACCCTGGTTGCGCGACCTGATCGGCGACGAGTTCGAGCAACGCCGCATGCGCTTTGCCCAGACCCGCACCGCAATCGGAATTCAAACGCACATCCTGAGTATGAATCCAAGCGAATTCGAGGCTGCCTGTGACATCGTCCGCAAGATCGCGGCCAAGGCCGAAGGTCCGCTGTTGATCATCAATCAGAGTCATTTCGGTGTCGGTGCCAGCGACAAACTGCAAGCGCTGCTGAATCGGCGCAAAAAGCAGATCGTGGTCTATTTCGCCGAAAACATCTCCGAAGGCGAAGCGCTCGACCGGATTCGCAACCCCAAGTCGATGATCATCGGTTGTGACGATAAAGCCGCGAAGCTAACCATCGAGGCGCTGTTTCGACCCTTTAGCACCCAACTCGAGAATCTGTTCGTGATGAGCCCGAAAGAGGCTGAATTCACCAAGCTTTCGATCATCGGCATGCTCGCGCTGCGCATCGGTTATATCAACGAGCTGGCCAACCTCGGCGAACAGCTCGGCGTCGATATCGACGTGATTCGCCGCGGCATGGGAGCGGACCCGCGCATCGGGAGACATCACCTTGCGCCGGGTTGCGGATTCGGCGGCAATACCTTCCCGCAGACGCTCGACAGCTTGGCGCAGCTGTTATCGGAGCAGAATGAATCGACCTTGATGCGCACCGTGCTGTTGGAAAACGAAAAACAGAAGGAATTGCCGTTTCGCAAACTGTGGCAACACTACAAGGCGGATTTACATGATCGCAAGATTGCCGTCTGGGGAGCTTCGTTCAAACCCGGCTCGGCTTCGCTCGATTCCGCCCCCAGCCTGAAAGTGATCGACGCCATTGTCGCGCAACAGGCCGAAGTTCGCATACACGACCCCGAAGCGCTCGAGAATGTGCACCACTTGTATCACGACAACCCTTACGTGAAAATCATCAGCGGCAAGTACGACGCGCTCAAGAACGTCGACGCGCTGGTATTGCTGACCGAGTGGCCCGAGTACTGGTCGCCCGATTTCGAGTTGATGTTAAAGCAGATGAAAACGCCGGTTATCGTCGACGGGCGTAACGTTTACCAACGCGAACAAATCGAATCGCTGGGATTCGCCTACTACGGCATCGGCCGCTAACGCTTCTGGGGCCATTCTGTCATCCCCCTATATTTCGGTCATTCCCGCAATCTATTGTCATCCCCGCGCTCTATCGTCATCCCCGCGCTCTATCGTCATCCCCGCGATCTATCGTCATCCCCGCGTTATGAAGTCATTCCCGCGCAAGAGGCTGTGTAAAAACCCGGTAGTTTGAGATAATCCCCACCATGTAAATCGAGATGGTATAGCGATGGCTTATATACGTGGAGAAAGTCGGGACCAGATCAGCCTGTTGCCGGAGTCACTGGAAGACTATTGAATCGCCCCGGGAATGCCGGAGGCTGTTTTGTGTGAGTCATGCGGCTTCGGATGACCCTTCCAGTTGCTGATAATACAGCAGCTCGTACTCAGCCGGCGGAATGTTTCCAATCGGCTCCAATAATCTTCGATTATTAAACCAATCCACCCATTCCAGGGTGGCGTACTCGACCTCATCGAGTGCCTTCCAGGGACCACGCTTTCGGATGACTTCGGTCTTGTACAGGCCGTTGATCGTTTCGGCCATTGCGTTGTCGTAGGAATCGCCAACGCTGCCAACGGATGATTCGATACCGGCCTCGGCCAGGCGTTCGGTATAGTGAACCGAAAGGTACTGGCTGCCGCGATCGCTATGGTGGATCAGCTCACCGGTTTTGGTTCTGGACCACAGCGCCTGCTCCAAAGCATCGAGCACCAGATCAGTCCTCATCGATCGACTGACACGCCAACCAACGATATACCGGGCGAATACATCGATGATGAAGGCCACATGGACCATTCCTGACCAGGTGGCTACGAAGGTGATATCGGCGACCCACAACTGATTCGGCCGCGTCGCGCTGAATTCGCGATTCACCAAATCAGCAGGCCGCGCCAACGAATCATCGGAGTTCGTTGTCCAGTACTTCTTAGGGCCTCTGGTGACGCCTTGCAGGTTTAGCTTTCGCATCAATCGCTCCACTGTGCAGCGTGCAATTACAAACCCTTCCCGTTTCATTTGGCGCCAGACTTTGAAAGCACCGTAGACCTCGAAGTTTTCTTTCCAGACGCGTTCGATCTCGGGCTCCAGGTGCCGATCACGAATGGATCGATTCGATTCTCGATCCGGATCACGCTCCCGGGCTTTGTACTCATGATAGGTCGACGGAGCAATCGGCAACTGCTTGCAGATCGGCTCGATTCCGTAGCGACCTCGATGTGCATCGATATAGCGGACCATTACTTCAGTTTGCGGTCGAGCTCCGCCTGGGCGAAAAAAGCTGAAGCCGTTCGTAAAATTTCATTCGCTCGCTTGAGTTCTCGGTTCTCTCGCTCCAATTCCTTGAGGCGCTCTCGTTCACTGGTTGAGATACCACCTCGCTTGCCCTGATCAATCTCTGATTGTCTCACCCAGCGGCGTAGGGTCTCTGCCGTGCATCCAAATTTAGCTGATATGGACTCGATTGTCGCCCACTGGGATTCATGTTCATGCCGATGCTCGAAAACCATGCGGACTGCCCGTTCCCGGACCTCCGGGGAATATCTTTTGTTTGTCTTCATTGCTCAATCCTCTCAAGAAATTGAGCCTCCGACAAACTCGGGGCGATTCATATGTGGCTGCCAATGCCGTGGTGCGGTTTATCGATCGGTTTGTTGAATCACTGGATTTGGGAGAATTAGATTTTACCCGGACCCAACTCGCCCCGACCGGCCGGCCGCCTTATGCGCCGGATTGTTTACTTCGATTGTTTATTTATGGCTACTTACACCAGCACCGTAGCAGCCGGCAACTGGCTCGTCAGACACGCTGTAATATCGAGTTGATGTGGTTACTGGAGAAGCTGACGCCTGAATTCAAAACGATTGCCGACTTTCGCAAGGACAATGGCGCCGCGATTGGGCGGGTGGTGAGCCAT
>DS021198.1:1716111-1727059 GCA_001735895.1 Olavius algarvensis Gamma 3 endosymbiont
GTCGTCGATGCCCGACACCTCCGATTGGAAGCGGATGCAACTCTACGTCTTTGATAAGGGCTACTGCGACTATGGCTGGTGGCAACAGATTGATGAGGCCGGGGCGACTTTCGTGACCCGGTTTAAGCGCAATGCGGCGATCCAGGTAGTGGCACAGAATCCATGCGATGGCAAAGTCATCCTGTCTGACGAATGGGTCGAATTTCGCCACCGCAGTAACCGAGCAGGTCATAAAAATGGCTATCACGGCCTGCGGTTACGCCGCATCAGCGTGTATCGTGAAGGCAAGTCACCCCTCATCCTGGCGACCAACGATATGGACAGTTCAGCCAAGGATATTGCTGAACTTTATCGCAAGCGTTGGCAGATCGAGCTGTTTTTCAAGTGGCTCAAGCAAAACTTGAAGCTAAAGCGCTTTCTGGGCAAAAGCCAGAATGCAGTCAGCCTGCAAATTTACGCGGCCATTATCAGTTATCTGTTGTTATGGCTCTATCGATCACGTCGGTGTGCGCCGAATACATCGTTACACCTGCTGTTGGTGGAAATACGAGAAACCCTGTTTACTCGTTTACCAACCGGGGTACAGCAGATGTATCGACGAAGACGACGAGAACGCGCGGAACTGATCGAGAAAACACAGTATGTTCTTTCCTATTAACTTTCCCCGGACAGCTGTGCGCTTGCGCGGGGATGACTAATTTGTGCGGGGATGACTAATTTGCGCGGGGATGACTAATTTATGCGGGGATGACTGTGTAACCGCGGGGATGACTCGATATCCGTGGCTACTGGAATAGCTGACGGGTTATGTGCCGCGGCAACTGTCCGGACTGTTCGAAGCGATAATTGTTATAACCGAGCTTGGCAGCGAACAGATCGAGCGCGCTTTTTACTCTGGGCTCGATTGCGTCGGCGGAAGATATCTTGATATCGAGGTCATACCGGCCGTCCAACCCGAGGTCGCCCTTACCGTCGACCTCGAGACTCGCGTCGAGATCGCTGAACCTTAGTTTGTATTTTTGCGAAGCACCGCTGAATTCGACCTGATAGTCGCCTATGTTGAGCGGTGCCCCTTCCCCCTGTATGCCTAGATCACGCCAGATCAGCCTGCCGTTCAGCGCCGCCGGTTTGCCGGCGACAATCGCCATGTCGTCGATGAACAGCTCGAGTAATCCCACGGGCTGCACTAGCATGTTGGGGATAATTACGGCGAGATCGGTAGCCTGGTACTCGAACCTGCCCCGGCCAATTTCGGTGTCGCCGTTTAGCAGATCGTAAGCCACTCGGGCGACACCCTGCTCGTATTCGATCTGGTAACAGAGTTTCAACAACGGCATACAGGATGGTTTAAAGCGGTAACTGACATCGCGCAATGCGTGCTGGTCGACGTAGATTTCCCTCGCCCAGCCGCGCACAACGGTGCCTTCGACCCCGTTGAAACCGACCGTATCGGGCAGCTTGATATGCGGCAACACCTGTCGAATCGGCAGATTAACCGCCAATGCAAGCGCGAGACACGGTAAAAAAAACACCAGATACTTCCAGATTTTAATCATCTAGCGACGCACGAGCACCAGGCTGCTATCGACCACGCCGGGATTATCGGCCGCTGAAATGCGAATATCCTTGATATCGAGCCCGTTCGAGTTTAGCTGGGCGATGAAACTGACCAGGCGATTGAAGTCGACCGCGTTATAACGCATTCTGATTTCATCGCTGCCAATCGGCGACATTTGCGACAATTGCCCGGACAGACCCTGGCGGCGCACTGCCTTATCGATGAAATTCGCCAACGTGCCGCTGATTTGCGGCGCGGCCGCGCTTATTTCACCCGCCGGCATTCCCGCCACCGCCGAGCGCATCCATGCGAGATCGCTACGTTGCTGGGCAATCTGTTCGCGCAATGCCAGAGTTCGCTCCTGGTAAGGCTCGACCACGAAAGCGTGCACCCCAAGCACGATCACGACCACCAGCGCGAGCCCGACAATCATTTTCTCTCGCAAGGTATAACGTTCGAGCAGACTAAGCACCCTCGCCTCCTTCCAGCACCAGCCGCCCCGAGCTTTGGTCGGGCTTGATGTTCAGGTTTTCGAGCCGGGCATTGACGCCCAATTTCTTAACGCTCTCCAGTAAAGCCTCGATCTCGGTGAGCTGCTTACTGTCGATATCGAAGCTGAGCCGGCGACCCTGGAAACCGATACGGGATATCTCGATACTCGGATAAGCCGCCCTGGCGCGGGTGAATTCGAGCATCAGCTGCAGGAACCCCTGCTCTTGCTGGCTCGCCTGCAACTGCTTCATGCGATCGATCAGCAGCTTCTTCAAATTGGCATCGCTGTCGGTGTCCGGCGGCAGATAAGGTTTGAGCAAATCGTACTGTTGCGACTTTATCGTCGACAGCTCCCGCTCCAGCGCCTGCAAGGCGACGGCCTTGTTATAGCCGCCGATCAACAGCAGCGTCGCCAGCAGCAGCGCAATCCACTTCCAGGCCCGGGCGAGGCCATGCCATTTTGACGCCAGCTGATAATCCCGTTGTTGCAAATCGATCAGCGGAGCATCGACGAACCCCGGTTTTATCGTATTGAGCGCCTGACGCTCCAGTTGGTGAGCTTCGAGCTCGGGGCTTGGCTCCAGCTCACCGGCGTAATGACGGATCTCGTCAATCTCGATCTCTTGCCCGACCAAATCCAGCATCGCCGGCAGCGCTTGCGGGTGGCATTTGAGTCCCCGGTAATTGCCATATCGCAGCAGGCATCCGTCGTGACCTGCGGCCATGGCAACGCCCTTACCCAACCATGGGCACAGAAACAACTCCGGAATCACCTGAACCAGGCGTAGTCCGTGCTCCTGCGCCAACATCATGCAGCGATCCATGATAGTGCGTGCAACGACCGCTATGGAAACCGGGTTTTCAGTGGTGTCGCCGAGCGCGAAATGCTGTGATTCGATATCCTGGGCAAGCTGATCTTCGACCTGATACTCGATCGCGCTGAGCACCTGGCGGCCGGCCTTCTCCGGCAGTTCGACCTGGGCCAGGTAGACGCACTGCTGCGGGACGACAATGATAACCGGATGCGGATTCTGCGACGCGACGGCCGCCAACTCGCTCTCGACGGCGGAGTGCCAGTCGATATCGGCACGATCCGTCGCCTCGTCGAAATTCGCCCAACGAAAATCGGCGAGCTCGTCGTCGATGAATTGAATCAGCAAACGCATTTCAAAACCTTCCCAGGGTGCGGTTGAGCACGGTGGTATTGCCCTTATCGTCGCGGTAAATGAGCGAACTCAGATTATAGACTTGCTCGCCCAATGTTACCTCCCCGTATGCGCGGAAATACTTGGTGCCGATCGACAACCCCTCTTCCTCGACCGGAAACTGCAAACGATCGACGAAATCGGCCACACTGTCGTAAGGGTCGTTATCGCGTTCCTCGGTAAACTTATCGGTTTCGCCATTCGGACCAAGACTCTCAAAAACCACAGCTGACATGGTATTGACGTTTAAATCGGAGGGCGCCGGTAAAGCAGTGATATACGGTTTCAATTTCTCGTACATTTCCGGTTCGATGTTATGCAATAGCAGCATTTCGCTAATGTCCGCCATTTCACGGTTGGCGATACGGTAAGTTTCGTGGATCTCCTCCATGCCGTCCGGGTAGCGGATATCGGAATCCTTGTCGATCCAGTCCATCAACGCCGGGATTATTTTTTTGTCGACGCCGAGATTATCGCACAAACGCTCGAATCTGTTTAACGCGACGGCTGAAATTACGATCGAATTGACGTTGAATTTGGCCTGCTCGTCTTCCAGATAACCGGTAAAATAACCGCCCTCGAATGGTTGCCCTGCAACACCTTTGGCCCAGTCTTCATCCAGGCTGTCGGTAGTCGAATCCTGTTGGTCTTCACGTAAGATAACGCGCGCAAAATCTTCCATCCCGACGGTGAGCACATTGGCGCGGTCCATCGCATAAATATGCCCGGTCTTGCGGATGGTGAACTTTTCTTCATAAATTATGCTAACCGCGATACTGGTGGCGATCACGACGATCATCAATGCGATCAACAGCGCGAGGCCGCGCTGACTGCGCAGCCTAGAGTACGCCATTGGGCACCTCCAATTGACGCGTGATGTCACCCATGTCGGGTAGTTCGAGCTTGATTGCCAGCAGGATCGGATCGCCGTCGCTGTAACCCGGATCGGGCGGCCAAACGCGAACCAGTTTGTCGAGCGGATTTTGCAACCCGACCTCCATCGACTCGACCTTATCGAGCAATACGACTCGGATCGGCTCTTCGCCGATGCCCTGATCGAGCGAAGGCCAGTGCAAACGCACGAATTGATTGTCGAGCACGCGGTACTGCACGCGCTGCAGTGTGCTGCGCGTTAACCCGCGTGGGTTGCTCCAGCCGCTGCGGGTAAAAGTGATGACATCGTTTTCGATTATGACGTTTGCTTCCGGATCACCGTACTGGTTGAGAATCCCGCGCGGCGAGACCTGCATCCAGTCGCGGCTGAAATAAACCACCGCGAATTGCAGATCCGAGAGGCGGTTATTAGCGTCGGCCACGGCTTGCCCATTGCGCGTCATCATCCCGAGACTGGTGAAAGCAATAACCCCCATTACCGCGAAGATCGAGATCGCGATCACCATTTCGAACAACGTAAATCCCTTACAGCTGTTCATTCGACATCTCGGTTGGCGACTCCATGGCGAAAATCGGCAGCTTGCCGCCGCCAACCGGTAGTAGACCCCGATGCGTCGGACTGCCGCTTACGCGGGAATGGTAACAGGGCTGCGCTCGGCGCGAGGTCTTCGCCGGACCGAGTAGGCTTGCGCGGGGGCGACTTAATTGCCTGAAGGCTTTGCAAACGGTAGTCATAAGTTGCCGATAAACCCGGTGACGCTGGCCTTAACGCCATCTTCACCTTTGAGCAATACGTCGACATCGATTTGGCGCAACCCGGGATCGTCCGTCGCGGATATTTTCATTTGATAGATCCAGGTCGCGTTGGCCATCTCGACCTGACCCGATTTGGTCGAGTCATTATTCCAGGTGCGCTTGGCGCGATATAGCGCGATCTGGTTTTGCGCCACCCAGCTGGCGATGGTCTTTTGCTTGAGTTGCGCCGATTTCCAACCGGACTCGGTAGTGGTGTTAATCACCGCGGCGCTTCCGAGCGTAATGACCAGCAACGCGATCATGACTTCCAGCAGGGTGAAACCGCGCATGCGGCACGCTGTGGAGGTTTTTTGTGAACGGGTGTTGCTAGATTCCGACACCTCGGAGCGCCGCTTGGGCGGAGTTTTGAGCAATTGTGGTGACGCCGGAGGGCTGGATGTATGGGACTGTGGAGAGTTATGAGATCCCCGCTCGCGCGCACTGCTGTCCGGAATAAATTAAGTTGGTGTATTTGAAAGTGTTGCAGTGCCCGGGTTTTACGAATAAAGCGACAACTTAATTTCAGGACACTGCAACATGTATACAAATACCCGATTTGGCGAACTTTTGAAAGTCCTTCCTAAAAATACTTTCAAACGCTGCGTTGAACAGCATCGGAGCGATAAACATAACAAGGGTTTCGACAGCTGGGGGCAGTTAATCAGTCTGATGTATGCTCAATTGTCCGGTTGTCGGAGCTTGCGCGAGTTGGAGGTGAGCTACAATAGTCATTCCGCGCATCACTATCACCTGGGCTGCGGTCCGATTAAGCGCTCGACTTTATCGGATGCCAATCGCCAACGAGATGCCGGGGTATTTGAATCATTCTGCCAGCAGCTGATGGGCCGGGCTCATCGGCGAGTACGCAATGAGATAAAGGACTTGCTCTATCTGTTGGACTCGACGCCGATCTGTCTGCGCGGCCGGGGTTATGAGTGGACGCAAGCGCGTAGTATGTCACGCATTCCGGGCCTGAAGATTCACCTGCTGTATTCCCCCGACAAGCAGTTGCCTTGTGACGCTCGGATCACGGCATCGACCCAGAACGATATTGAGTATGGACGCAATGTTGAAATCGAGAAGGGCGCTAAGTATGTGTTTGATAAGGGATATTGCGATTACAATTGGTGGCATCAAATCGACCAGGAGGGTGCTTTCTTTGTGCCCCGGTTAAAGCGTAACGCATCGATCAGGGTGCTCAAAAGCCGCTCGACCGAAGGAGATATACTGTCGGATGAGGTCATTGAGTTTAAAAACAAATGGCCTGGCGGCGGCCGGAAAAACAACTACGTCTGCGGCGAATAGTGGTGCATCGAGAGGATCATGTGGACCCGCTGGTACTGGTAACCAACCTGATGGGGGTCCCGGTTGAAGAAGTTGCAGCGCTGTACAAGCAGCGTTGGGCGATCGAACTCTGGTTCAAGTGGGTCAAGCAGAACCTGAAAATCAAAAAGTTTCTCGGTCAAAGCGAGAATGCGGTCAAAATCCAGATACTGGTGGCATTGATCACGTATCTCATCGCCGATCTATACCGGCAACTTTGTGGATCGAGACGCGGTTTTTATCTGTGGCTGGCGGAACTCAAATCGACTCTATTCCAGCGACCCAGACTCGAATTCGAAGTACTTAAACGACGACGAAAATGGAAATCCGATTTCCAAATACATCAAGCACAGTTGGCATTATGATTTATTCCGGACAGCAGTGCGCTTACGCGGGGATGACTGTAATCGCGGGGATGACTGTAATCGCGAGGGTGACTGTAATCGCGAGGATGACTGTAATCGCGGGGATGACTGTAACTGCGGGGATGGTGCCTGAGATGATGGTCGGGCGGCAGTCACGAAAGGGGCTCCGGTCCGGTCATTAATACGCCGCCGATTAAATTTCCCTGTAGTACGATGCCCGAACGTGTCGCCCGGTCCTCGATGCGCCACTCGAACGGTGTCATTTCCCCGCTGGACAGAATCCAGATGTGCGGTTCGGGTTCGGGGGTTTCCGAAATATCGATGATCTGGTTTTCAAGAATCAACGTCGAGCGCTGGGATTCGGTCATCTTGAATCGGCGTAGAAAAGAGTCGGATGCCGGCAGCCACTTGTCTTCCCTGAATTCGAGCACGGTATACCCATTGTCTCTCACGGAGATCGCATAGTCGCGGCTTTCGAATACCGCCTCCTGGCTCAGCAGACGGAACAGTTTGCCGAGATCCTTGCCGACCCGCTTCAGATCGCGGGTATCGTCGCTTAATCCCGGCGCCAGCTGTACCACTGAAATCGTGATTGCGATGATAGCGACGACGATCAGCAATTCCCAGAGAGTAACCCCCCCCTGCTTCGAGCCGCGCCGCAATCCGTGTTTATGAATCGAGATTCCAGTTGCCGATATCGGCCGCATCATTTTCGCCTCCGACTGCCGCGTCAGCACCCAGCGAGAACACATCGAATTCGCCGTTCGTTCCCGGGAACGCGTATTGGTAATCGTTACCCCAGGGATCCTTGTTGAGTTTTTTGATATAACCGCCTTCGCGCCAGTTCTTACCACCCTCGCCCGACGGCTTGGTTACCAACGCAGTGAGTCCCTGACCGCTGGAGGGATAGACGAAGTTATCGAGCTTATAGAGTTCGAGCGAGGATTCGAGCACGCGGATATCGCTTTTCGCCTTGCTGATGCGAGCATCGTCGACGCGACCGGCCACCTTGGGCGCGATATAGGCGGCGAGAATCGCGATAATCGCGACTACGACGATGATTTCGAGGAGGGTAAAACCCCGGTTTAAACGTACTTTTGTCATATCAGTTAGAGTGTTCGGTTGGATCATGGTTCATTGTATACCTAGACCATATGAGCGCAATTGCAATCGACGTCAGCAGCCCGTAGAGGTGGGCGTCGACGATCACATGCGCGCCGATCAAGTCGCCGGTGGTGAAATCGAACGGGGCAAACTGTTCCAGTAATATCTTGATCACGATGGCGGCGATGACCAGTACCGCGATGAGCCGATCGCGCGCGAACAGCGATACGCCGCCGAGCACGTAGAGCCCATACAAAACACCTGAATGCCCGGCGTAATCGCTGATTTCCGGATTGTAGAATGTCACCATCAACGAAATGCCAAGTCCCATGAGCAGCGAGGTGATCACCCAGCGTTTAAACGACCACCCCGGCGTGGTCAGACTGACGCAGATCACGAGGCTCAAGCCGTTGAGCAACAGATGCATCCAGCCGACGTGCACCCAGTGCGCGCTGATCAGACGCCAGATTTCACCGCTTGCCATCCAGTCGCGTTCGAAACGGAAGTATTCGGGGCCGATCACCTGCAACAGGATCATCAACGGGAGAATGACCGCAAGGTAACGCCAATCCGGAGAATGCCTGATGCGCCGCCACACGGCTACACCAGTTCGTTCATATCGAAGATCGGGATCAGGATCGCAACCACGATAAACAGCACCACGAGCCCCATCAACAGGATCATTGCCGGTTCGAATAGCCCGATAAACAGCGCCGTCACGCCGGCAAACTCATTTTCCTCGGCGCGCGCCGCGCGCTCCAGCATATCGCCAAGCTTGCCGCTGGCTTCGCCGTTTTGCACCAGTTGCACCACCAGGGGGCTGAAATAGGTCGTATTATCGAGCGAAACCGAAATAAGCTCACCTTCGCGCACCCGGTTCGCCGCTTTCAATACCGCCGCCTTGATCGGCTGACTATTAATGACCTCGGTGGAAATATGCATCGCATCGAGAGCAGTGACTCCGCTCGAAACGAGAATACTCATGGTGCGGGTGAAACGCGAAGTATTCGACAGACGTACCAAATAGGAAATAAAGGGAGTCCTGAGGTAAATGCGGTCGCGCATAGCGCGAAACGCAGGCAGTTTAACGAGTTGCGAATAAATCAAGAGCAACGCAAACATGCCGACGATCAGCGCGACGCCATGATTTTTGAAGAAGTCGGAAATGGCAATCAGCCAGGTGGTCATCAACGGCAATTCCGTGTCAAAGCCTTCGAACACCTGCACGATCTTGGGAACCACGAAGGTTAACAATAAAGCCACCAGTACGATTGCGACCACGCTCAGCAGAATCGGGTAAATCAACGCCTGCCCGGTGCGGCGCTGCAAATCCTGTTTCGCCTCCATGTGATCGGCGAGACGCTCCATGACGATATCGAGCAGGCCCGATTGTTCGCCGGCGTGTACCGAGGCGCAATACATCGAATCGAAGATACGGGGGAACTCTTTCAACGCGTCGGACAGCGCAAAGCCCTCGAGCACGCGTGCGCGCACCGCCAGTAACACGTGCTTGGCCGATTGCTTCGGAGTTTGCCGCGATACCGCATGGTAAGCCGATTCGACCGGCTGCCCGGCGCTGATCAGGGTCGCCAGTTGGCGGGTGATCAAAGATATTGTCGCCACGTTTAGTTTGTCGCGCTTGGCCTTGCCGACACCGCTCGATTCCCGCGCCGTAACCTCGTCGATCTCCAACGGCATCAAGCTCATGCCGCGCAACTGCTGGCGCGCCTGGCGCGCGGTATCGGCCTCGATCAAACCCTTCTGGGTTTTGCCGTCGCCATCCAGTGCCTGATATTCAAACGCCGCCATGCCAGCCCTATGTAGCCATTCCCGCGTTGGTTGTCATTCCCGCGTAAGCGCATAGCTGTCCGGGGAAAAACTGAAGAAGGAAGTAAAGGTCTTGCTGTTCCTAATGTTTGGGGTTACAACCCCGAGTGCGAACTCAAAAACAAAAGGAACAACAAGGTGTACAGTAATACTCGATTTCATCAACTTTTAGAAGCCCTTCCGCGTAATTTGATTGATCGAATTTCGTCTAGCCTCCAGGCTGGCCGTTACGATAAATCCTTCAAGCCCTATGACCACCTATTGGCATTGTTATACGGCCAGATCTCAGGCGTCCGTAGCCTGAGAGAGCTCGAGACGGGTTTCAACGCCCAGGCAGCCCATCATTACCATTTAGGCACGGGGCCGATCCGGCGTTCCACCCTGTCGGATGCCAATCAACGCCGTAATCCGGTTTTGTTCAAGACGGTGACAGAACAATTGATGGCGTTTATGCATGGCAAACAGCGCCGCGAGCTAACTGAGCTAACCTATCTACTGGATTCCACCCCGATTCAGCTCAAGGGACATGGATTTGACTGGGCCGAAGCCAGCGCGACTTCCCGTAATCAGGGGCTCAAGGTTCACCTGATGATTGAACAGCGGGGTCACACACCGGTTTATCTCAATATCACCTCACCGACATGACATGGTCCAATAGATTGATACCACCCAGTTAAGAGATAATGAAACTTAACTGAGGTAACGATAGATGACAACGAGAAAGAAATATACGAAAGAATTCAAACTGGATGCAGTGAGCCTGGTAACTGATCAGGGCTACAGCCGGGCGGAAGCAGCGCGAAGCCTGGGCATCAATGCCAATATGCTGTGCCGATGGGTGCAAGAGGAACAATCGGGTGATGGCCAGGCTTTCCGTGGGAACGGCAAGCTGACACCGGATCAGGAAGAGAACCGTCGACTTAAAGCTGAAATCAAACGCCTGAAGATGGAGAAAGAAATCTTAAAAAAGGCGACGGTATTCTTTGCAGCAGAAACGAAATGAAATACTCGTTTATCACCCAACACAAGAATACCTTTCCCGTTCGCCTGATGTGTCAGGTGCTGGGTGTGGACCGGTCATGTTATTACCACTACCGGCGCCAGATGGACACAAGACCGCCTGATCCCGAGCATGAGGAAATGCTGGAGTGGGTTCAGCGGGTTGATGATGCGAGTGATCATACCTACGGCAGCCGACGTATGAAACGGGCCCTGAACTGTCTGGGTTATCCGGTGAGCCGGAATAAGGCGCGGAATTTGATGCGGGAGGCCGGAGTTCAGGTACGTCATCGCAAGAAATTCAAGGTGACCACGAACAGCAATCACAAACAACCGGTGTACGACAATCTGCTTCAGCGGCAATTTGATGTGCCCCAGCCTGATCA
>DS021198.1:1736452-1738869 GCA_001735895.1 Olavius algarvensis Gamma 3 endosymbiont
CAGGAAGAGAACCGTCGACTTAAAGCTGAAATCAAACGCCTGAAGATGGAGAAAGAAATCTTAAAAAAGGCGACGGTATTCTTTGCAGCAGAAACGAAATGAAATACTCGTTTATCACNCAACACAAGAATACCTTTCCCGTTCGCCTGATGTGTCAGGTGCTGGGTGTGGACCGGTCATGTTATTACCACTACCGGCGCCAGATGGACACAAGACCGCCTGATCCCGAGCATGAGGAAATGCTGGAGTGGGTTCAGCGGGTTGATGATGCGAGTGATCATACCTACGGCAGCCGACGTATGAAACGGGCCCTGAACTGTCTGGGTTATCCGGTGAGCCGGAATAAGGCGCGGAATTTGATGCGGGAGGCCGGAGTTCAGGTACGTCATCGCAAGAAATTCAAGGTGACCACGAACAGCAATCACAAACAACCGGTGTACGACAATCTGCTTCAGCGGCAATTTGATGTGCCCCAGCCTGATCAGGTCTACGCAGCGGATGTGACTTATGTATGGACCCTGGAGGGCTGGCTTTACCTGGCTGTCGTGATAGATCTGTGTTTGAGAAAGGTTGTGGGCTGGAGCATGAGCCCTCGGATGAAATCGCAGTTGGTCTGTGATGCCTTGAAGATGGCCGCCTGGCAGCGCCGACCCAAGGCAGGTTTAATCCATCACTCGGATCGTGGGTCTCAGTATGCCAGCAAGGCATTCCGAAAATTACTCAGAATCAACGGGTTCCAGGGCAGCATGAGCCGTAAAGGTGACTGTTGGGATAATGCGGTGGTCGAGAGCTTCTTTGGCAGTCTGAAGCAGGAGCGGGTGCAATGGCGAAATTATCAGACTCGATATGAAGCACAGCAGGATATTCTGCAGTACATATCCAGCTGGTATAACCCATATCGATTACATTCGACGCTGAATTATGTCAGCCCGAATGATTATGAAAAACGACTACTCGAAACGAAGCATGCCGCTTAACTGGGGTGTATCAAAAAGTTTGACCACGTCAACAGTGAACGATGTCGTCGATGCCCGACACCTCCGATTGGAAGCGGATGCAACCTACGTCTTTGATAAGGGCTACTGCGACTATGGCTGGTGGCAACAGATTGATGAGGCCGGGGCGACTTTCGTGACCCGGTTTAAGCGCAATGCGGCGATCCAGGTAGTGGCACAGAATCCATGCGATGGCAAAGTCATCCTGTCTGACGAATGGGTCGAATTTCGCCACCGCAGTAACCGAGCAGGTCATAAAAATGGCTATCACGGCCTGCGGTTACGCCGCATCAGCGTGTATCGTGAAGGCAAGTCACCCCTCATCCTGGCGACCAACGATATGGACAGTTCAGCCAAGGATATTGCTGAACTTTATCGCAAGCGTTGGCAGATCGAGCTGTTTTTCAAGTGGCTCAAGCAAAACTTGAAGCTAAAGCGCTTTCTGGGCAAAAGCCAGAATGCAGTCAGCCTGCAAATTTACGCGGCCATTATCAGTTATCTGTTGTTATGGCTCTATCGATCACGTCGGTGTGCGCCGAATACATCGTTACACCTGCTGTTGGTGGAAATACGAGAAACCCTGTTTACTCGTTTACCAACCGGGGTACAGCAGATGTATCGACGAAGACGACGAGAACGCGCGGAACTGATCGAGAAAACACAGTATGTTCTTTCCTATTAACTTTCCCCGGACAGCTGTGCGCTTGCGCGGGGATGACATTTGGGGCGGGATCTGATGGCGCGCCGCCATTGCGAGATCCCCGCTTGCGCGCACTGCTGTCCGGAATAAATCATAATGCCAACTGTGCTTGATGTATTTGGAAATCGGATTTCCATTTTCGTCGTCGTTTAAGTACTTCGAATTCGAGTCTGGGTCGCTGGAATAGAGTCGATTTGAGTTCCGCCAGCCACAGATAAAAACCGCGTCTCGATCCACAAAGTTGCCGGTATAGATCGGCGATGAGATACGTGATCAATGCCACCAGTATCTGGATTTTGACCGCATTCTCGCTTTGACCGAGAAACTTTTTGATTTTCAGGTTCTGCTTGACCCACTTGAACCAGAGTTCGATCGCCCAACGCTGCTTGTACAGCGCTGCAACTTCTTCAACCGGGACCCCCATCAGGTTGGTTACCAGTACCAGCGGGTCCACATGATCCTCTCGATGCACCACTATTCGCCGCAACGGTTTGACGTAGTTGTTTTTCCGGCCGCCGCCAGGCCATTTGTTTTTAAACTCAATGACCTCATCCGACAGTATATCTCCTTCGGTCGAGCGGCTTTTGAGCACCCTGATCGATGCGTTACGCTTTAACCGGGTCACAAAGAAAGCACCCTCCTGGTCGATTTGATGCCACCAATGTAATCGCAATATCCCTTATCAAACACATACTTAGCGCCCTTCTCGATTTCAACATGCG
>DS021198.1:1738919-1740201 GCA_001735895.1 Olavius algarvensis Gamma 3 endosymbiont
CGTATCTCATCGCCGATCTATACCGGCAACTTTGTGGATCGAGACGCGGTTTTTATCTGTGGCTGGCGGAACTCAAATCGACTCTATTCCAGCGACCCAGACTCGAATTCGAAGTACTTAAACGACGACGAAAATGGAAATCCGATTTCCAAATACATCAAGCACAGTTGGCATTATGATTTATTCCGGACAGCAGTGCGCGCAAGCGGGAATCTTCCCGAGCGTAGTCATTCCCGCGCAAGCGGAAATCTTCCCGGGCACAGTCATTCCCGCGCAAGCGGAAATCTTCCCGAGCGTAGTCATTCCCGCGCAAGCGGGAATCTTCCCCGGCGCAGTCATTCCCGCGTAAGCGGGAATCTTCCCCGGCCGGGAATATTTTTCGATATATCGGGCCGCGGTCCAGTCGGGGAATCCGGATTGTCTGATCATTGTGAGATCCCCGCCTACGCGCACTGCTGTCCGGAATAAATTAAGTTGGTGTATTTGAAAGTGTTGACGCGCCCGGGTTTTACGAATAAAACCATAAGCGACAACTTAATTTCAGGACACTGCAACATGTATACAAATACCCGATTTGGCGAACTTTTGAAAGTCCTTCCTAAAAATACTTTCAAACGCTGCGTTGAACAGCATCGGAGCGATAAACATAACAAGGGTTTCGACAGCTGGGGGCAGTTAATCAGTCTGATGTATGCTCAATTGTCCGGTTGTCGGAGCTTGCGCGAGTTGGAGGTGAGCTACAATAGTCATTCCGCGCATCACTATCACCTGGGCTGCGGTCCGATTAAGCGCTCGACTTTATCGGATGCCAATCGCCAACGAGATGCCGGGGTATTTGAATCATTCTGCCAGCAGCTGATGGGCCGGGCTCATCGGCGAGTACGCAATGAGATAAAGGACTTGCTCTATCTGTTGGACTCGACGCCGATCTGTCTGCGCGGCCGGGGTTATGAGTGGACGCAAGCGCGTAGTATGTCACGCATTCCGGGCCTGAAGATTCACCTGCTGTATTCCCCCGACAAGCAGTTGCCTTGTGACGCTCGGATCACGGCATCGACCCAGAACGATATTGAGTATGGACGCAATGTTGAAATCGAGAAGGGCGCTAAGTATGTGTTTGATAAGGGATATTGCGATTACAATTGGTGGCATCAAATCGACCAGGAGGGTGCTTTCTTTGTGACCCGGTTAAAGCGTAACGCATCGATCAGGGTGCTCAAAAGCCGCTCGACAGAAGGAGATATACTGTCGGATGAGGTCATTGAGTTAAAAACAAATGGCC
>DS021198.1:1740251-1757559 GCA_001735895.1 Olavius algarvensis Gamma 3 endosymbiont
AGATACTGGTGGCATTGATCACGTATCTCATCGCCGATCTATACCGGCAACTTTGTGGATCGAGACGCGGTTTTTATCTGTGGCTGGCGGAACTCAAATCGACTCTATTCCAGCGACCCAGACTCGAATTCGAAGTACTTAAACGACGACGAAAATGGAAATCCGATTTCCAAATACATCAAGCACAGTTGGCATTATGATTTATTCCGGACAGCAGTGCGCCTACGCGGGGATGACAAACAACGCGGGGATGACAACCAGCGCGGGCGTGACAACCAGCGCCGGAATGGCAGCCGGCGCCGGGATGACTGCCTGGTCGGGGTTGTTGATATCTAACCCCCATCCCGGGTAACCCTCAAAACCTCGTCCAGCGTGGTCTCGCCCTGCACCATCTTGCGGATGCCGTCTTCACGCAAACTTCGGCTCTGGGTGCGGCAATAACGTTCCAACTTAGTCTGGCTGGTGCCGTCGTGAATCATCGTCGAGAGCGAATCGTCGATCTCGATCATTTCATAGATACCGGTGCGCCCGCGAAAACCGGTCTGCAAGCAGGCGGGACAACCGTTCGACTGGTAAATCACATCATCGCCGCTTACCTCAAACCCATTCACCTGCTCGACATCGAGCTGAGTCACCGATTTACACTCGGCACACAGCTTGCGCACCAGCCGCTGCGAAATGACGCCGAGCAAGGTCGACGACAGCAGAAAAGGCTCTACCCCCATATCCTGTAGCCGCGTAATCGCACCCACCGCCGAATTGGTATGCAGCGTCGACAGCACCAAGTGCCCGGTTAAACTCGCCTGCACCGCAATCTGCGCCGTTTCGTTATCTCGAATTTCCCCGACCATAACAACGTCTGGATCCTGGCGTAATATCGCGCGCAAGCCCTTGGCAAAAGTCATATCGACCTTGGTATTAACCGGCGTCTGGCCGATGCCGTCGAGATCGTACTCGACCGGGTCCTCGACCGTCAGGATATTTCGTCTGGCGTCGTTCAATACCGACAGCATCGCATACAGCGTCGTGGTCTTGCCCGAACCGGTAGGCCCGGTCACCAAGATTATGCCATGCGGCTTCTGGATCATATTCTCCAGTCGCGTTTCGACCTTGTCTCCCATGCCGAGCTGCTTCAAATCCAAGCGCCCCGCCTGCTTGTCGAGCAGACGCATCACCACGCGCTCGCCATGCCCCGACGGCAAGGTCGAAACGCGGATATCAACCGGCCGATTGGCGACCTTAAGCGCGATGCGCCCATCCTGCGGCAACCGTTTTTCGGCGATATCGAGCTGCGCCATAACCTTGATGCGCGACACCAGCAGACTAGCTATCTGGCGCGGCGGTTCGAGTACTTCGCGCAGCACGCCATCGACGCGGAATCGGATCGAAAGCCTCGACTCGAACGGCTCGACGTGAATATCCGACGCGTTTTCCTTGATCGCCTCGGTAATCAGGGCATTGATGAGCCGAATTATCGGAGCATCGTCGTCGCTTTCGAGCAAATCCTCGGGTTCGGACAACTCACGCGCGACCTCATCCAAGTTAAGCTCGCCACCGATTTTCTCGGCTTCGGTAAACGAAGTCTCGCGATTGTTCTCGAAGTGTTGGCTCAGCAGCCGATTGAATTCGATATCGGACTCGACCTCGATTTCATCGATCATCCCGAGCAAACGCTGCGCCTCGGAAACCGCCGCCGCCGGCGCCCCGTTTTTAAGTGTCAGCTTGAGCTTGCCCGACACCGGCGATAACCCCGCTATCACGCCGTAGCGCTTGCAAAATGAATAAGGCAGGTCGTTAGTTGAAGCCATTTGATAACTTTTATATCTATGTTACTGAATAATAATAGGGTTTAAGTTTGCATTTGACCATAAAATCTCCTAAATAAATCTGAATAATGCTAATTATATACAACTAAATGGTGGCACTTCCCCACATCTAAACCCCGGCATTTCTACGGGTAATAACGGCATTTTTACCCGCCGACAAATCCTCGGGGTCTGCACATTGCTTGAAACAACCGAGACAACGACTTTATTAACCCCGTAATAATTTCTGTCGCATCACGGGGCCTGCTGACGATATCCGGAGTTAATCCGGCCGTGCCGGACTTCGAACACTCTGCCGACCATCAGATCATCGAGACCGCGTCATTACTGCTGGTAACGACCGCTGCCTTCGCTAGCCCGGAACCGCGGTGACCGGTTTTATCGGCTATTCTCGCAGGCTTCGGTTTAAGGAATTCGAATCAGCCGAGTTGCTCGCCGCGCCCAATCGCAAAATATCTCAAGCCGAACGGTTTCAAGGCGTCGGGTTGATAGAGATTGCGACCATCAAAAATCGCCTTATCGGACAGCTGTTCAGCGAGATTGCCGAAATCGGGACTCCAGAAATTCTTCCATTCCGTCACAACCGCCAGCGCATTTGCGCCCTGCAGCGCTTCTTCGGCGCTTTCGCAAAACTCGAGGCCGGCGGTTTCTCCATATAGGTGGCGCGCTTCATCGAGCGCTACCGGATCATAGGCACGCACCTTCGCGCCCGCGGCGATCAGACTCTCCAGCAGGGTGCGACTCGGAGCTTCACGCATGTCATCGGTTCGAGGTTTAAAAGACAGACCCCAAAGCGCGAAAGTCTTGTCCGCCAGATCACCCGAATAAAACTTGCTGATCTTTGCAAACAGTATCTCCTTTTGCTGATAGTTGGTGGCTTCGACCGCATCCAGGATCTTGGAGTCGTAGCCGATGGCATGGGCGGTGCGACTCAGGGCCTGAACATCCTTCGGGAAACAGGAACCACCGTAGCCGCAGCCGGGGTAAATGAACTGGAAACCGATACGATGATCCGAGCCGATCCCCTGGCGCACATGTTCGATGTCGGCACCTACCCGCTCCGCAATATTCGCCATCTCGTTCATGAAACTGATCTTGGTCGCCAGCATCGCATTCGCGGCATACTTGGTGAGTTCGGCCGAGGCCACGTCCATCGCGATGATACGGTCATGATTACGGTTGAACGGGGTATAGAGCATGCGTAATAACTCGGTGGTACGCGGATTGTCGGTACCGATAACGATTCGGTCCGGTTTCATGAAATCTTCGATCGCCGCCCCTTCTTTCAGAAATTCCGGGTTTGAAACCACATCGAACTCCAGCGACAAATTGCGCTCTGACAGCTGTTTACTAATTGTGCCGCGTACTTGATCTGCGGTACCGACCGGCACCGTCGACTTATCGACGATGATTTTATACTCATTCATGTGCTGCCCGATGGACTCCGCCACCGCCAGAACATATTGCAGATCGGCCGAGCCATCCTCACCGGGCGGCGTCCCGACCGCAATCATCTGAAACAAGCCGTGCGCTACGGCTTTTTCGAGTTCCGTGGTGAATTCCAGTTGACCCTGCTCCATTCCACGCTTGACCAACTCATCCAGCCCGGGCTCGTAGATCGGAACCTCGCCGCGATTCAGGCGTTCGATCTTGTCACGATCGACGTCCATACAAACCACCTGGTTGCCGACCTCGGCCAGACAGGCTCCGGTAACAAGGCCGACGTAGCCCGAGCCAAATATAGTAACTTTCATCTTTTAAACCCTTGCCTATCATTTCAGAAACTGCGCCAACATACACAAATTCCCTGGCTTACACCATTCAATTTATCACTTATGCGCACCCGGTTATTTAATTAACCCGGCGACAATATATGTTGCATTCAGCCATCGCGTGTCTGTTCACAGCAAGGCATCAGAACGCCGCTGCAGTTATTCTGCAGCAAGTTCTGATAACGCCATCTGTGGGCAGACACGCGATGGCCTATCTGTTTAATATCAATTAGTTAGGGGGTCCAAGAAAGCGCCAGCTCCGCGTTGCAACTCTTGCCAATGGAATGACCATTGGCGGCGAGTCGCGCCTTGATCTGACGCTTTCTTGGGCCCCTGAATACGACATATATTGTCGCCGGGTTAATATTAACCCGAATGTTCGCAAGCCTGTTTCACCCGGGATTTCAGCTGTGCTTAAGCGAGTCGCCGTAGCATGAGTTCGACCCGCCAGAAAAATAGGTCACGCAAGACAAGAAGTCGGGATTGCAGGGTTTTGCGAGGTGAGTCTCTAGCGGCGCCGCCTCACAACAACGATTGCCGAACAGGGATTTATATCCGCTAAATTCTCCTCCGATGCCAAGACCATACCTCCGACAATTGGCGTTTTCGATAAGACCATGAATAACCAAGAGAAGCATTACATCGCCTGGAGACTATTCGCCACTTCTGCACAATCGCCCGCGCCCGTTCCAGGTTAGACCGCGGTGCTGGCGCCGGCCGCATTCTGGTTCTTCGGTACCGCGATGATAGAGCTTATCGGTTACTCGAGAAGAACGCGGATTCAAATAACCCGCGTGAGTTCTTCGGCCCAGCTTTTTGGCCGGATACCCAATTCTGTTTCTATCTTCGAACAATCCAGTATCGAGTTCAGCGGACGCTGCGCCGGCGTCGGGTACTCGCTGGTCGTAATCGGCTTGAGTTCCAAATCATGGTAGCCTCCCGCCTGCTTGAAAATCTCCCGGGCAAATCCGAACCAGGTGGTTGGCGGTGAATTGCAGTAGTGATAAACGCCCCATTCGATGGTTGCGTTCGTTAGATAGCGGTCGGCAATTTGCAGCAGTACTTCGGCGATACTCCGGGCCGAGGTTGGACAACCGTGTTGATCGTCGACGATGCCGAGCGCTTCGCGTTCACCGCCCAGCCGTAGCATGGTCTTGACGAAGTTGCTGCCACTGGCCGAAAACACCCAACTGGTACGCAAAATGAGGTGTTTTTCGAGGCTTGCTTGCAACAGCGTCTCAGCTTCCGCCTTGCTTGCGCCGTAGATGCCAAGCGGTGCGATCGGATCGGTTTCGCAGTAAGCGCCTTTTTTGCTGCCGTCGAATACGTAATCGGTCGATAACTGCAGCAGCGGGATTTTTGCCTGCCGGCAGAACTCCGCCAGATTGGCGACGCCGTTGCGGTTGACGGCAAACGCAGTTTCGATTTCATGCTCGGCGCGATCGACCTGGGTATAGGCTGCGGCATTGACGACAATATGAGGCCTGTGCGCCTCAATTACCGCTGCCAGCTGCGTCGAATCGGTGATGTCGAGCTGTCGCCGATCGAGTGCGATAAGCCGGTGAGGGCTGGCCGCTATCGCAAGTTCATGCCCGACCTGCCCGCCCGCGCCGGTAATCAGAATCGATTTGGTCATCTAACTGAAAAATTCCGCACTGGCGAACGGCGTAGCGCTTTTGTCCCTGTCGGAAAGTCGCAATTCCAGATCATCGATCGGCCAGTCGATGGCAAGCTGCGGATCATCCCACTGAACCGTGCGCTCATGCTCCCGGGCGTAAAAGTCGGTCGTCTTGTAAAGAAACTCGGTATCGTCGGAGAGCACCAAAAAGCCATGCGCAAATCCGGGCGGGATCCACATTTGCCGGCGATTATCCGCCGATAATTCGGCCCCGGCCCAACGACCGAAACTGGGCGACGAACGGCGCAGGTCGACCGCGACGTCGAAAACCTTGCCGCTGGCGACTCGCACCAGCTTGCCCTGCGCCTGTTCGATTTGATAGTGCAGCCCGCGCAACACGCCGCGCGCCGACTTCGAGTGATTATCTTGCACGAAATCGGGGTCGCTGCCGATGAGCTCGAAAAAACGCCGGCGGTTAAAGCTTTCGTAAAAAAAACCGCGCTCATCGCCGAACACTTCAGGCTCGATGATCTTTACCTCCGGAATCAGGGTGTCGATAACTTTCATTGCTGCCTGCCGGTCATTCCCGGTATCCCTGTCATTCTTGCACCCCTGTCATTCCCGCACCTCTGTCATTCCCGCGCCTCTGTCATTCCCGCGTAAGCCTGCGCGGCTTTAGGCCCTGTGGGTCCCGGCGGGCTCCGACGTATCGGAATCTTATCACGAAGATCATTTCGAGATCCCCGCTTACGCGGGGATGACAATACATGGCAGGGATGACAGTAATTGCGGGGGGTGACAAGCGGGGGTGACTTTATAACTCGGTAAGGACCGTATAACTCGGTGAGGACGGTATAACGCGGGGATGACAGGTAATCCGCCGAATGTTTAATTTCAAAAGATGCGTTCATCGATGATTTGCAGCAGGTATTCACCGTATCCGCTTTTCACCAACGGTTCGGCCAAAGCTCTGAGTTGATCGCTGCTGATCAATCCCCGGCGCCAGGCAATTTCTTCCGGGCAGGAAATCTTCAGCCCTTGCCGTTTTTCCAGGGTCTCGATGAAGCTCGATGCTTCGAGCAGGGATTCGTGCGTGCCGGTATCGAGCCAGGCGGTGCCGCGCCCCAGATTGACCACATTGAGTTTGCCCTGCTTCAGGTAACACTTGTTGACATCGGTGATTTCAAGCTCGCCGCGCGCCGATGGTTCGATCGATTTGGCGACATCGACGATGTCGTTATCGTAAAAATACAATCCGGTAACGGCATAACGGGATTTCGGCTTGGCCGGCTTTTCCGCGAGGCTGATCGCGCGTCCATCCGCATCGAATTCGACTACGCCGTAACGTTCGGGATCGGTTACCAGATAAGCAAAAACTGTGGCCCATCCGGATTGCCGGCACCCTGTTTGAGCGATATCGCAAGATCGTGGCCGAAGAAAATATTATCGCCCAGCACCAGCGCACAGGCATCGCCGGCGATAAATTGTTCGCCGATCAGAAACGCCTGCGCGAGTCCATCCGGGTTCGGCTGTACCGCGTAACTCAGCTGCAGACCCCACTGACTGCCGTCACCGAGCAATTGCTCGAAGCGCGGCGTATCCTGCGGCGTCGAGATCAGCAGAATCTCAGTGATACCGGCCAACATCAGGGTGCTGAGCGGATAGTAGACCATGGGTTTGTCATACACCGGAATCAACTGTTTCGACAAACTCAGCGTAATCGGGTGCAGTCGCGTGCCGGATCCACCGGCGAGGACGATGCCTTTCATATTACTCTCCCGCCGCGAGCCCGAGACGCTCGCCCTGGTAGCTGCCGTCGCGCACGTGATCGCACCAGTTGCCGTTACCGAGATACCAGTCGATGGTTTTGGCAAGCCCGGATTCGAAAGTCTCCTGCGGCTCCCAGCCAAGCTCACGCTTTATCTTGCCGGCATCGATCGCGTAGCGCCGATCGTGTCCCGGGCGGTCCTCCACGTGGGTAATCAACTCCTCGAAACGGCTAATGCCGTCGGGGTGTTGTTCAATCTTGTCGTCGAGTAGCCGGCACAGGGTTTTAACAACCTCTGCGTTGGTCTTTTCGTTATGGCCGCCGATGTTGTAGGTTTCACCCGGTACACCCTGCTCCATCACCAGGTAAAGCGCGCGCATGATCGTCGACATAAAGCCAGTCGCGCACCTGATCGCCCTGGCCGTAGATCGGCAGCGGTTTACCGTCGAGCGCATTCAGAATCATCAGCGGAATCAGTTTTTCCGGGAACTGGTAAGGGCCGTAGTTGTTCGAGCAATTGGAAACCACGACCGGCAGGCCGTAAGTCTCGGACCAGGCGCGCACCAGGTGGTCCGACGCGGCCTTGCTCGCCGAATAGGGCGAATTGGGTTGATAAGCGCTATCCTCATCGAACAGCCCGGTGGCCCCCAGACTGCCAAACACTTCATCAGTAGAGACATGATGGAAGCGAAAAGAGTCGCCGTCATCGAGATCGCCCCAATACTGTCGAGCGGCTTCCAGCAGTACGCTAGTGCCCACGATATTGGTGTTGATGAACTCGGCCGGCCCATCGATCGAACGATCGACATGCGATTCCGCGGCCAGATGCATGACGACACTGGGTTTAAATTCGTTGAATGCGTTTTTCACCAAGCGCGTATCGCAGATATCCCCTCTTTCGAAGTGGTAGCGCGGATGATCAGCCACCATTTGCAGCGACTCGAGATTGCCGGCATAGGTCAGTTTATCGAAATTGATAACGCGGTAGTCGGAGTGCTCGATCAAATGGCGAATAACCGCGGAGCCGATAAACCCTGCTCCACCGGTAACGATGACGGTTTTCAAATCAATTCCCTGGTTGAAATCAATGTAGCGTAAAACTATCACAGGCGCGGGTTTTTTCCCATTGTCGGACGTCACATTTAGGAGCATAGTCGAACTGACCAAGCGACCCGGAGCGTTCGATATTTAAACCAAGGCAATCTTCGAATAACGCCACTGCGCCGGCGCCGATAAAAAATGACGATATTAATATCCCGGGTCCTGCAATTCCCTTTGCCATGATGACCTCCCTGTTTTATTTTTTACCCGTTGACTTCCGTGCAATTTAGTTGCACAACAAAACTTACGCGCATCAATCAACAACGCATAGCGCAAGCCGCGACAGGATTTGTAGGAATTTTCTGATGCTACTTGCGGTCGGTCTGGATACTTGTGGTATCGAGCCGGGATACCGATCTTGAAGCCTCGGGCGCCGCTTCGGAATTTTCGGCCGGTTCTGCAGGACTTTCGAGCGGGATGATCGGACCCTCGTAAGGCACCAGTGCCGGCGGCAATCGGTTGAGCTCACCGTTAATCGCCCTGAGCTGAAGATCGCGCATGAAATTATATTTCCTGTAGCTCAACAACTGGGCACGATCCGGATCCTTGATGATGGTTGCGCGGATAAACACCAGCAGGTTCTTTTTCTCGTTGCGGGTAGTTTTGAAGCGGAACAGCGCTCCCAGGATCGGTATATCGCCCAGCCCGGGGACCTTCTGCTCGCTTTCTCTTACCGATTCATCGATCAAACCACCCAACACCAACAGCGCGCCGTCCTCGAGCTGGACCGTGGTCTTGATCGAACGTTTGTTGGTAACGATATCGACCGCGCTGGTCGCGGTGCCGGAGATATTCGATACCTCCTGCTCGATTTCCATAGTGATGGCATCGCCTTCGTTAATCTGCGGTTTGACCTTGAGGCTGACGCCGATGTCCTGGCGTTCGATAGTACGAAACGGATTGGTCGCGTCGGTACTGCTGCTGGTGGTCTCGCCGGTGACCGCCGTAATCAAGGTCGCAATACTGAGACCGCTATCGCTGATCGAACCCAGCCCAAGCGACGTGCCATCGGGAATACCGGCCGTACCGGCGACGAGACCGGGAATAGTCGTGCCGACATCGCTAAACTGAGTTGAAAAAGCGCCATTGTCTTGATCTCCGGCGACCCATTGCACCCCGAGTTCACGCGAGGTATCGAGCGATACTTCGGCGATGATGGCTTCGATATGCACCTGCGCGCGCGGAATATCGAGTTGCTGAATTACCGCGCGCAACGACGGATAGATCGACGCCGGGGCGCTGATCACGAGCGCATTCGACGCTTCGTCGGCCTGCACGTTGACGGATTCCCCCTTGCCGCCGGCGCCGCCGCTGCCGACATTCTTGGCTTCCGCCTTGATCGCTTCCTGGCCGACGTTACTCAAGATGGTCGCGATATTCTTGGCGTCCGCGTAACGCAGGTAAACCACATGCGTATTGCCGCTCGACTCCACCGGCGAATCGAGGTCGGCGATGATCGCACGATACTTGAGGCGCTCGGTACTCTCGCCGCTGAGCAACACGCTATTGGTACGCTCATCGGCGGTAATCTTGACGCCGCCGCCGGCCGCGGCCTTTTGATCCGGCGAAGTCACGTTGAGGCTCGACAGCAGCCGCACCACTTCGGCGGCAAAGGCGTGCTCGAGTTTGACTATTTCGATATCGGAATCGACCTTCTTGTCCATCTGCGCAATGATGCGATCGATGCGTTTAATATTGGCGGCGCGGTCGGAAATGATTAAAACGTTGGTCGTCGGATAAGCCGCGAGATGACCCTGCTGCGCTACCAGCGGTCGCAGTATCGGCACCAGTTGCGCGGCGTTGATATGCTCGATTACGAGCACGCGGGTGATCAGCTGATCGCCCGGGTTCCGGCTGGACGAAGTAAACGGCGCCGCCGATTGTTTCGCGGTCGCGTCGGGGATGATCTTGATCGCATTTGCGGTCGGGACGGTGGCAAAGCCGTGGACCTGAAGAATCGACAGGAATACGTTGTAGACTTCATCCTCGTTCAATGGCTTGGACGATACGACATTGATCTTGCCCTTGACGCGCGGATCGATGATGAAGTTCTTACCGGTGATCTGCGACACGCTGTTGATTACCGCTACCAGATCCGCATCGCTAAAGTTCAGCGTTACGTCCTCGGCCGCGACCGGCTGGCCGAGGCAAATTAGCGCAAATATCACGGTGGACAGCTTTTTCATCGACAGCGCCTTGTTAAATCTGGAAATCCAGGGTTTGTTCGGCGCCATTGCGCATAAAAGTCACCGAGATATCGCTCGCGGTGGTCAGTGATTTCAACGCATCGAGCGCCTCAAACGGGTTATTCAGGGCGACGCCATTGACCGCGGTAAATATGTCGTTGGCCTCGAAATTGAGTTTCTTCAACAGGCTTTCGCCCCGCAAGGCCTTCAGTTTGAAACCGATATTTTTGCCATCCTGCTGCACCGGAATCGCTTGAAAACGAGTCGCCAGCGCCATCGGATTACTGCTGTAACGGCGCTTATAGCTGGTCAGCAATGCGGTCTGGCTGGCATTGACGCCGCCGCTGACGCTGCGGCTAAAGCCTTTCCCGCCCGGCGGCTCGCGTTTTTGCAAATTCAAGCGTTCGAGCTTGCCGTAACGACTGATCAGGATATGGTCGGGCTCGATCTTGGCCAGGGTTATGTTTTCCGCGAGCTCATCTTCCAGCAAATAATGATTGGTCTGGTTCGGTTTGATTTCGACGATCGCCGAAGACAGGCTCTCGTCGAGCGAATAATAGATTCCGCGCAGCTTGTAATTCAGCCGGGTCTCCGCCACCTCTTCGATATTGACCGCGACCGCCCTGGCCGCGGCTTTCCCGAACAGAAAGGCGCGGCCGATGGCGGCCGCCTGCTGCTGAAACTGGGCGCCGCTATCGACGCTGGCGACGCTGGACACGGCTCGATCGCGCTGCGTCATCGTCAGCTCCGGAGCCGGCACCCACTGCCAGATCACCAGCGAAATCTGGTACGCGAGCGCGGCCAGCAGCAGCAAGGTCACGATTAACCGTAACCACCGGTCGCCCAGAACTTTGAATAACATGTCTGAAGTCAAACGCCTGATCCTTCAAGGTTTCCGAAATCTGTATCGGGTTTATATAGTTGCACTCGATACGAAACTATAATTGAATTCAAGTTTATAGTCGAATATATTGATTTTAAACGATTTAATTGTAGTTCACTCAACAGATTTCTGGGTAAAATCGTTAAAAATCAGCGCCATTCTAATCATTTTAATTAGGAATGCTTAAAAAAAGCTTAACAATTGACAATAAAGCCATTCGGGGGTTCCTGTCATAATCGCATCACGATCCGCAAATTTCGGCGTGGATCGGCTTACCGCTTTGCGAAGCAACAGGCACTAGCGGTTCGGTCCGTTGAATTCGCAGCGGCTGAAACGAATCGTTTGCCAACACTGCCCGGTACATCGCATCGTATGAAATCCTGTCCTTAAACCGACCCGTAAACAGATCCCAAACCGCCACTCGATCCCGGGTTAAGGCAACGGCCGGCACGGCACTGACAGACTCCGCGCCGGC
Organism: Olavius algarvensis Gamma 3 endosymbiont; assembly: GCA_001735895.1. Classification (GTDB taxonomy): domain Bacteria; phylum Pseudomonadota; class Gammaproteobacteria. The sequence continues at coordinate 1,751,881 of DS021198.1, forward strand.
ATACCTCGGCAATCTCGCTAAACCCATGTTTTTCCTCGCCATATCGCTTGACAGTACCCAGGTGCTTGATTAAAGTACGCGCTCTCTCACGGGGCCATAGCTCAGCTGGGAGAGCGCAACACTGGCAGTGTTGAGGTCGGCGGTTCGATCCCGCCTGGCTCCACCAGATTTTCTGGTAAAACCGCAGTGTCCCCATCGTCTAGTCGGCCTAGGACACCGCCCTTTCACGGCGGTAACAGGGGTTCGAATCCCCTTGGGGACGCCACATATATAAAAAGGGACCCGTCCGGGTCCTTTTTTATGTAAGTGCGGAGGTTCCAAACCGAAAAATAGATCTGTCCCCTTTTTAGGCCCTTTTTAGGTTCCCTCTCAAGAAATTGAGCCTCCGACAAACCCAGGGAGATTCACGCTATAGCAAGCGTGTTTCTATCCCCTGCGCTTAAGATATTCTTGAATGAATGCTCACCAGTCTGAGGATCACCACCTCCGACGTTAATAGCTGTGTTATTTACGACAACATTGTAATTACAGGCTGGTCCGCCACGCGTATTCGTCACCGCCAAACTATCTAAGTGGTAGCCAGCATTGAACTTTTGAAGATATCTGTTTATAGCCGCCTCGTAAGCCGGAAATACTTGGGTCCTATACTGTTCAAGTGCCTGTCGAGCTTGATCTCGCTGCTGCTCGGTTAGGGCCTTAGCCTGTTTCTCGGCCAAATATGTGGCACATAGAGCGGCAGTTCCAGGTGTATGACGCGCCTTCGTCGACTTAAGACTGGCCAACGTCGACGATAACGTCGCCTGATTTGCTGTTGTCGCTCTCTGCTTGATATCAGTGATTGTTTGATTCGCTGCCGTTAGTTGTTGATTTACAACAGCAATTTCATTTCTTCTCATTTCGTACGCGTCAACTGCTGAACGAACCTGTTCGGGTATATCGATGGCATCAAGTGGGGCTTGCATCTTTTGTTCGAGTAGGCTTGCTATTTCGGTTCGAACCGAGTTCCATTCAGCAATGATGGCCGCAGAATCTATCGCCACTTCGGGGATAGCTCCGAAGTCCGACCAAAAACGCCGGCGTTCGGCAATCGCGCCAACGGAGCGCTCGAATAATACAGCGGCATTTTCGGAATGTACTTGCATGAAATTCGAGTTAGTATCACGAATGCCTTGCTGGTGACTACGATAGGCGTCGCTGAAAAAAGCTCGGTAGTGAGTTATTACCGGAGAGCCGGTCAGGTCTTGAGCACAGAAGACACAATGATTCCCACCTGTATCACTCAAGGCATCCTGGCGCCGCATTCCATCTGCAACCCATTGTTCGGAACCCTCACTGAGACTTTGCAGATGTGACTGAACACGCTCAGCTGCGGCAGTGTCTAGGTCGGACAAACTAGATCCAAGAACTTTTTCAATCTCAGCCAGATCAATAGCTGGAAGATTGATTGACTGAAAGTTGGGCGTGTTTCGAATCGGATCTTGCTGGCGACTCGCTGCTAGGTCCTGTTCAGTTGTTTGGATCTCCTGATCTATATTTTGGTTTTGCTCAAGAGCACAAAAAGCATCAACTGACAGTCCTCCGCGTTCATCGGCCGGTATTGCATTGCCACGGTCTCGAAGCTCTGCATTATGTTGCTCAATGCGTGCAATTAGTACTTGGAGTTGTTGATTCAAAGCAACGCCTTGAGAACCCAATATTAGCTCGTGTAGATTTTGTCGGTGATCGCTATCGACGACGAGACCCGAATATATGTTTTCGTCGACGAACATATCATCGAAAATAACAAGGTCTGGAAGCGTTCGATTCCATGCACCGTTCTGAAACATAGCATCGGGTGGCCCGCCGATACACGAAACAACTGCGTGTGGAGGGTGCTGGGCCGCTAGACGCCTGCGTTCGATGATTGGAATCGGGTTGACCGTGGAGAGCGACCTAAGGACAGCGGCAAGTGTCGTTTTGCCGCGCCCATTTTCAGCATAAAGTAGTGTCAACTTCGCAAGGGGAAAGTTGGACGCGTTCGTAACTGAATCAAAACGGCCAATATTACGCAGTAAGGTGAGACTGTTGATCATTGAGGGATAGTACCTTCAGATAACATATATTCGAGGTCGATAATGCTCATCTTTGTAGCCAACACTATTCGCGCTAGGATAGCCGAATTTGAGTTTCGTAACGTCCATATGTCCTCTAATGACAACAGATATCTTAAGCGCTAGCCTTCAGTCGGCGTCGTCAAGCTTGGCCCTCCGAACCTGCCCGGCTTCTATTTGGACATCTCCAATGTGTGCGCTGACTATTGGGTAATTAGCCTTTCATTCCAATTACACATCGGAACAAAGTCAATACTATACGGATTTAGTTCGGTTGTTTAACGCAGCACCAAATTCGTTTGTATCCTGAATTGTACCCAAACCTCCCCCAAGCCAAGCAATATAAGGGTTCTCGCATATTGCCCATGCAGACGAACAGTACCTGAATTGGTTTGATGTCGCTCATAGGTATGAATATATCATTTTGGAGCAATAAAGGGTGTTCGTCATGCAAGCATCAAGCGTTACAATGGCCCCCAATTCGAATACCACGCTAGGTGACGGCCATGCTGATAATTCCCGAAATACAATTGCAGGACGGCAAGGTAATAACGCGCGCCGCAGTCGAAGGCGACGATATCGTCCATGATATAAATCCGCATGACGCAGTGCGAAAATTTGTCGCCGACGGTGCCCAAATGCTGCAAATCGTCGATGTCGATGCGGCCCGTTCCAAGGGACAGAACAACGAAGCCCTGATCAAGGAAATCATCAATGAAACCGATGTTCCGATTCAGGTGGCCGGCGGCATCAAAACCCTGGCGCAAATCAATGACTGGTTCGAGACCGGGGCCGCGCGGGTGGTACTCGGAACCATCGCGATTACCGATTCATCACTGGTGGTCGAGGCCGCCAGCCGGCATCCAGGCGGCATTATCGTGCACCTGGCGACGCGCGACGGCTACGTCATGATCGACGGCTGGAAAACCCAGACTGCATTTATGCCGCAGGACTTGATTCGCGATCTGCAAATGACCGGTATCGCGGGCGTAGTGCATAAGGGTACCGAGCGCCTGGATACGGCGTTTGAAGAAGCGTTGGCGCTGACCGAACAGCTAAGTCACGATGTATCGATTCCGGTTTATTCGAGCGGTACGGTACAAACGCTGGACGATATCGCGCGACTGCGTTACTTGCCGAACGTCAACGGCGCGATTATCAGCCATGCATTGATGACCGGAAAAATTGCGCTCAAGGATGCCTTGCAGATTGCCGCGCAAAAAGAAACCAATCTCGAGCCCGATTCGATTACGCATAACGTCAACATGGGTATTCACCAGGGCGTCAGGGCATATCTGGCGGCATACAACAGCTCTCAGGCAACGCGGGTGTGGAATCTGCAGTTGCGGGAGACCCTGACCGAGGACAATCCCTACATGGAAATTCTGATCCCCCAGATCGACCTCGAAATCGACCTGGAGAGCATGTCTCCGCGCGAAATTCAGGCTTGTTACGAGTCCGAGCTCGACCAGGCGGATGTCGTCATCGTTATTCTAGAAGGTGTCGAAGCCGAAGCCTGGACCGGTTTCGAATGCGGTTATGCCCGTGCCCATGGCAAATATATTTACGGCATTACCTCGGAACAGGAAGCCAAGGGTCCCTGTCAGCGGCGCTTCGAGGCGATGTGCGACGAGCTGATCTGTTTCACCCCGGGCGACGATGTCAAAAAATCCCACGCCGAGATTTCGCATCAGCTGGCGACCCGAGTCATGACGTGGTCAAACTTTTTGATACACCCCAGTTAAGCGGCATGCTTCGTTTCGAGTAGTCGTTTTTCATAATCATTCGGGCTGACATAATTCAGCGTCGAATGTAATCGATATGGGTTATACCAGCTGGATATGTACTGCAGAATATCCTGCTGTGCTTCATATCGAGTCTGATAATTTCGCCATTGCACCCGCTCCTGCTTCAGACTGCCAAAGAAGCTCTCGACCACCGCATTATCCCAACAGTCACCTTTACGGCTCATGCTGCCCTGGAACCCGTTGATTCTGAGTAATTTTCGGAATGCCTTGCTGGCATACTGAGACCCACGATCCGAGTGATGGATTAAACCTGCCTTGGGTCGGCGCTGCCAGGCGGCCATCTTCAAGGCATCACAGACCAACTGCGATTTCATCCGGGGGCTCATGCTCCAGCCCACAACCTTTCTCAAACACAGATCTATCACGACAGCCAGGTAAAGCCAGCCCTCCTGGGTCCATACATAAGTCACATCCGCTGCGTAGACCTGATCAGGCTGGGGCACATCAAATTGCCGCTGAAGCAGATTGTCGTACACCGGTTGTTTGTGATTGCTGTTCGTGGTCACCTTGAATTTCTTGCGATGACGTACCTGAACTCCGGCCTCCCGCATCAAATTCCGCGCCTTATTCCGGCTCACCGGATAACCCAGACAGTTCAGGGCCCGTTTCATACGTCGGCTGCCGTAGGTATGATCACTCGCATCATCAACCCGCTGAACCCACTCCAGCATTTCCTCATGCTCGGGATCAGGCGGTCTTGTGTCCATCTGGCGCCGGTAGTGGTAATAACATGACCGGTCCACACCCAGCACCTGACACATCAGGCGAACGGGAAAGGTATATTGGCATTGATGCCCAGGCTTCGCGCTGCTTCCGCCCGGCTGTAGCCCTGATCAGTTACCAGGCTCACTGCATCCAGTTTGAATTCTTTCGTATATTTCTTTCTCGTTGTCATCTATCGTTACCTCAGTTAAGTTTCATTATCTCTTAACTGGGTGGTATCAATCTATTGGACCATGTCATGGTGCAAAACCAGTAGCAAGAGTGCCATCCCCGCGCAAGCGGGGATCGCGTAAAGACCGGGCGTTATCAGATCTCGCCCCATAAAGTCATCCCCGCGCAAGCGCACTGCTGTCCGGAATAAATCATAATGCCAACTGTGCTTGATGTATTTGGAAATCGGATTTCCATTTTCGTCGTCGTTTAAGTACTTCGAATTCGAGTCTGGGTCGCTGGAATAGAGTCGATTTGAGTTCCGCCAGCCACAGATAAAAACCGCGTCTCGATCCACAAAGTTGCCGGTATAGATCGGCGATGAGATACGTGATCAATGCCACCAGTATCTGGATTTTGACCGCATTCTCGCTTTGACCGAGAAACTTTTTGATTTTCAGGTTCTGCTTGACCCACTTGAACCAGAGTTCGATCGCCCAACGCTGCTTGTACAGCGCTGCAACTTCTTCAACCGGGACCCCCATCAGGTTGGTTACCAGTACCAGCGGGTCCACATGATCCTCTCGATGCACCACTATTCGCCGCAACGGTTTGACGTAGTTGTTTTTCCGGCCGCCGCCAGGCCATTTGTTTTTAAACTCAATGACCTCATCCGACAGTATATCTCCTTCGGTCGAGCGGCTTTTGAGCACCCTGATCGATGCGTTACGCTTTAACCGGGTCACAAAGAAAGCACCCTCCTGGTCGATTTGATGCCACCAATTGTAATCGCAATATCCCTTATCAAACACATACTTAGCGCCCTTCTCGATTTCAACATTGCGTCCATACTCAATATCGTTCTGGGTCGATGCCGTGATCCGAGCGTCACAAGGCAACTGCTGTCG
>DS021198.1:1759070-1774667 GCA_001735895.1 Olavius algarvensis Gamma 3 endosymbiont
AGTCTGTTCGCCTTTATCGATCACCGTCAACGGCACGATAGTATCGCCGCCCATGCGCGCGGCGCTGTTGCGCGCCACCAGCCGCAATTCCTTACTGACGGTTTCCACGGGTCGCGCGATACCGAGCAATACCCAGGTAACCGAAGTATTGGTCTTGCCGAGTTCCCGGCAGCTGCTGACTTCGCTCGGGTCCAGGACCCGCACTTTTTCGCCGCCTGCGCTGAGTTTCATCGTGGTTGCGCAGGCACCCGACATCAGGGTAACGAGACAAATAAGGATTATCTTGGTTTTCATTGGTTTGGTTTTCCCCGGATGCGCTCAGCTGCAGGAAGCCTGGTAGATACTTGCAATCGATGCGTCCAGCATCCGGTCGAATTCCTCATCGGTCTGACCGGCGCTCAAGCCTTCGGTGAGCGCGCGTGAAAAGCTCGCGACCATGCCGTTCTGTCGCGCTAGCCGCTGGTTGGCTTCCTCTCTGGAGTAACCGCCAGACAGCGCAACCACCTTGAGCACATTGGCGTGCTGAATGCAATCCGCATAAAAGTTATCCTGTTCCGGCAAGGTCAGTTTAAGCATAACCAGTTGCCCTTCTCCGAGCCGATCCAAATGCGCCAGTATTTCGGTTTTGAGCAAATCCTCGGTGGCCGATTTTTGCGGGCTGTTGATGTCGACCTCCGGTTCGATAATCGGCACCAGGCCCGCGGCGACAATTTGACTGCCTATTTCGAACTGTTGCGCGACGACAGCGCTAACCCCTTGCGGGTCCGCGGTTTTTATTACCGAGCGCATCTTGGTGCCGAAAACATTCTTCTGCCTTGCCTTTTGCAACAACGCATCCAGTCCGGGCATGGGTTTCATGAGTTGGGCGCCATGGTCTTCCTCGGCCAGACCCTGGTCGACTTTGAGGAACGGCACCACCCGCTTTTCATTCCATAGATAATCGGCACTGCCCTGCCCGCCGATTTCGCGATCCAGGGTGTTTTCAAATAGAATTGCCCCCATGATTCGATCCCCATTGAAGGCCGGGCTGGTCACGATGCGGGTACGCATGGCGTGAACGACGTCGAACATCTCTTCGTCGCTGCCATAGGCTGAGGCGTCTACACCATAGTTGGCCAGCGCCTTGGGCGTACTGCCGCCGCTCTGGTCGAGTGCGGCGATAAAGCCGAGTTCGTTTCTGATTTTGTCGAGTTGGTTCGAATTGTTCACGGTCTTGGGTTCGCTGGTGAATGAAAAAAATGTGCTGACGTCACGCGCTTACGCATTCTAATCACAGAGATATTTTGTGCATAGGTCCGCGGTTTTATCTAGCAGAGGCCGGAGGCATGGCGACAAAGCCGGGAAGCTGTTGAATATTGGTTATCCAGGTCCTGAGCGCCGGGTAGGATGATAGCTCGAATCCACCCTCCTCGGCAACATGCGTGTAGGCGAACAACGAAATATCGGCGATGCTGCAGTTTTGGCCTACCAGAAAGTCATGAGCATCGAGATGGCGCTCCATCAAATCCAGCGCCCGGTAACCGCTCTTGAGTTTGGTTTCATACTCGTGCCGCCGATTTTCCGGCATCCCCAGGTAAATCTTGATAAATCGCGCTACGGCGATGGCCGGTTCGTGACTGTATTGTTCGAAAAACTGCCATTCGAGTACACGCGTCTGCGCCAGTCGATCGGTGGGCCATAAATCGCTATCCTGTCCCAGGTAATAGAGGATCGCGTTGGACTCGGTCAGGGTCTGGCCCTCGTCGGTTACACAGATCGGGATCTGGCCGACCGGGTTGAGCCTGAGGAAATGATCTTCGCGGGTTTCGCCGCGCATGATGTCGACCGGAATCCACTCGTGCTCGATCTCGAGCAGCGCGCAAATCAGTTTAAGCTTGTAGCAATTTCCGGAATAGATATCGCCGTATATTTTCATCGGGCCGAGTTAGCGACTAGTACTCGGGCTTGATATCACCCATCCGACTGGACATCAAGGTATTTTTCCCCAGCGACTTGTCGAACACCGTCGAGTAGGCCAGTACCGCCTGTATGTAATTCCTGGTTTCGGTAAAAGGTACCGTTTCGACCCACAGGTCGGCAGACATCGCCGATTCTCTCGGCAACCAGCGTTTCACGTTTCGCGGTCCCGCATTATAGGCCGCCGCGGCCAGAGCTACATTGTTGTCGAACCGGTTCATCACCGTTTTCAGGTAGTGGGTACCCATGCGAATATTGTTATCGACCCGCAGGATGTCCGATTTACGCGGACGTTTCATGCCGAGCCTTCGTGCTACCAGGCGAGCGGTGCTTGGCATCAACTGCATCAGCCCCAGCGCGCCCACACTGGAACGCGCGAGCGGGTCAAACAGGCTCTCGCGGCGCATTACTCCGTAAATGAGCGACGGGTCGAGCTCGCGCGACTGGGCGAATTCGAGTACCTGCCGCTTGTAAGGCATCGGAAAGCGCAGGCTGTAGTCTTTCCGATGCGGAGTTTTGGCGACGGTGCGTATGGCGCTATCGTGCCACTTCCACTTCGATGCCAAGGTTGCCGCCTGCTTGATGCCGCCGTGGTCGAGGTAGCGTAAAGCCTGGAACCATTCGCGCTTAGCATCGACCAGCCGGTCCAGAAAATAGAGTTCCCGCGCGCGCAGCAAGTGGGGATTGGCCGTTAAGAATGCATCTTCGTCGACCTCGTCACTGGCGGCGTTCTCCTGCTCTATATGGTAGTTGCGCTTGAGTTTGTCGGCGGCCAGAAATCCGTAATAGCTGCTTTTGTGAGAGAGTTGTTCGAGCAGGCCCAGCGAATCGACCAACTGGCCGTCGGCCTCGAGCGTACGTGATAACCAGTATTGCCATTCGTTTTCCTGGTGTAGATGCGCGGGCATACGGTTAATGGTTTGGTTCAATCCGGACCAGTCGCTGCTGCGCAGCTGAATGCGCGCCAGCCACAAATGGGCCTGGTCATTCATGCTCGCCGGATCGAGGTTCGACAATAGCGCGCGCGCTACGGGTTCGTGTTGATAGGCGGCCGACAACGCGATACGCAACTGGCTGTGATCTCGCTGTTGTTGACTAAAGGCGAATTGATCGCGAATCAGGTTCCAAAACTCCAGCGCTTTGAGGCTGTCTTTGCGCGCCAGGCGATCGATGGCGTGCACGATAATTGCTCGATTGCGCTCGGTATCCGGCTTATCCGCGAGTTTCTTCAGCGAGCGTTCCGGGCGCAGATGCGCCTGGTACCAGGTCTCTACAATGGCGCGGGATTGTGGTTCGAGTTTTTTACTGAGATAGCGGGCCAGGTTAGGTCGGCGCGACTTAAAGGCCTTTTCGATCCGCAACCAGATGATTTTCTCGGGCTCCGCATGGTTTGCGAGCAAGTGCTTGAACGCCGGTTGCGAATAGCCACGCAGCCAGACCTTGGCGATTTCATCGTTTAGGCCTTCGACCTGCCCCAGCTTTAACCTGGCGCGAAACGCGAGGCAGCGCAGCCGGGTGCTTTCACGGTCGTCGAAAAACTCGAGAAAATTTTCCCAATCACCGCGCCGTGCCAGCGCATTCAGCCATTTCCCACGAGCATGGTAAACAAACGGATAATCCGCAAAGCGTCGAAAGAACAGCTCCGCCTGCTGGGGTTTGATCTGCTTGACCTTGCGTTTGAAGGCGTCGTATTCGAGATAGGGCTTCGCCGGATAATCGTCGAGAAGTTTGAGCAAGCGGTTGAACTTGCTGATTTGATTGAGTTCGAGTGCGAGTGCAGCATCGTGAAACAGCAAACGCTGGTGTTCGATACTCGCCTGGATTGGCGGACTGATTGCTGTGGCGCACAAAAACAGCGCTGCAATCAAGTGTTTCGGAACGAAAATCGATTCGAATCCTGAGGATATCCTAATCAAGATAAACCTTTAAATTTCAAAAATTTAGACAAAAGTCTAGAAGTAAAACATCAAATAGGCAAGCGACTTACTCCGGTTTTTTCTGAATATTTCGCGCCAATTTGCCGGGATCGAGCAAAGCCTCGAGTTCGGATTTGTCGATATCGGTCATTTCTACCGCTACTTCGAGTATAGGACGGTTTTCGCGGAGTGCCTGTTTTGCGATTTCGGCCGCCTTGCGGTAACCGATGACGGGATTGAGCGCCGTCGCCAGAATTGGATTACGCGCGAGATTTTGCGTCATCACGTCCTGATTGGCGCTAAAGGATTCGATTGCCGCGGCCAAGTGATGACTGGCGCTGGCGAGAATTTCGATACTCTGCAGTAAGTTATAGGCGATCACCGGCAGCATGACGTTCAGCTGAAAGTTACCGGATTGGGCTGCATGCGTGATGGTGGCGTCGTTGCCGTTGACCTGGGCGGCGACCATTAACACCGCCTCCGGGATCACCGGATTGACCTTGGCCGGCATGATCGAGCTACCGGGCTGTAGCGGTTTGAGTCCGATCTCACCCAGTCCCGTTAACGGGCCCGAATTCATCCAGCGCAGGTCATTGCAGATTTTTGTCAGAGAGGCGGCCAGAACCCGCAGCTGACCGCTTAGTTCCAGAGCGGAGTTTTGCGTGCTCAAGCCCTCGAACAAGTTATCCATCGGTGTGAATCGAATACCGGTGGCGGATTGCAATTGACGACACACGCGGACGCCGAAATCCGGACTGGTATTGACGCCGGTGCCGACCGCGGTTCCGCCAATCGCCAGTTGCTGCAGGCGGGTCAAACTCGTCTGGATGCGGTAACGATCGTTTTTGATCTGCGAAGCCCAGGCGGATATCTCCTGGGACAGCGAAATCGGCATCGCGTCCATCAAGTGCGTACGCCCGGTCTTGATCGTATCCTGATGCTGTTCGCTGCGTTGCAGCAGCGACGCTTCGAGAATCCCCATGGCAGGCAGCAAGCTTTCGTGAATGCCCAGACAGGCGGCGATATGTATCGCCGAAGGGAACACATCGTTCGAACTCTGCCCCATATTGACATGATCGTTCGGGTCGACCGCCATGGTTTCGCCGGCAGCGATAGTTGCGATGACTTCGTTCAGATTCATATTGCTGCTGGTGCCCGAGCCGGTCTGGAAGACATCGATTGGAAACTGATCCGCGTGCTCGCCCGCGACAATCGCGGCGGCGGCCTGGGCGATGGCCTCGCCGCGTGCCGCATCGAGTTTGCCCAGCTCGATATTGGCAGCGGCGGCGGCCTGTTTGACCAGCGCAAGCGCCTTTATCATTATCGGCGGCAGGCGCAACGGGCTGATTTTGAAATTATCGAGTGCGCGTTGGGTCTGCGCCTGGTAAAGCGCGTCTACCGGAATTTCGACCCGGCCCATGCTGTCGCTTACACTGATTTTTTTGTCACCCATATCGCTGTGCCAACGGTTGCCTCGAAGGCGTCGATTGTAACATCCGTAAGAGTGCCGAATGAGACCGGTTGCGTTAAATTTTTGCGGCGTAAAACCGGGCTACAAAAGTACTTGAACTGGTATATAATCCGAGGGACGCTCAACGCTCACACAACAATCTGAATATCTGTTACCGAGGTGGTTGCAATGGGAGACGAAGATACAGTGATTTTAACCCCTGAAGAGAAAGAAAAGATTATGCAGGATGCACCCGAGGCCGAACCGCAGGAAGAAGAAGAAAAAAACGAAGACTAACCCCGCCCCTCTAGATAGGCAGGCAACGGATTGCGCTGGCCGTTCCCAGAAACTCCTTTGTATCCAGTCGCTGCGTATGCCGCAGGTATAAGCCGTCGGCCCCCAGCTTGGCGGCTTTCTTACGCATACTGCTCAACATGCTTGCGAGCGTGACAAAGCCCCCGCTTACGCGGATATGCGCAATGGTTTCGAAATTACACTGCGGCCGTTCGATAAAGTAAACACGCACTTCGTCGCTGGGCAGGTTCGCACCCGGTTGCGCCGCGATCACCGAGGTTTCGACGCAGCCCGCCAAGACCCGGCCCAGCGCCAGCAAGATCAAAATCCGAGAGATTTTCATTGACACCTCATAGGGACGGTATCGGCAATCCAGTCGAAATCTTAATCGACCTGCCGGGCAACGACCTCGACCACGCTGCGGCATAGCTGTTCCAGCTCAGCGTCGGTAATGATATAGGCCGGCATCAGGTAAACCAGCTTGCCGAAAGGTCGTACCCAGACGCCCGCATCGACAAATTGGCGCGTGATAACCGACATCTCGACCGGTTCTTTCATTTCGACAACGCCAATCGCTCCGAGACAGCGGACCTCGGCCACCTGCGGCATTTGTTCACAAGGCGACAGCCCTTGCCGCAATTGCCGTTCGATCTCTCCGATCCGCTGTTGCCAATCCGATTCCAGCAGCAATTCGATACTGGCCAGGGCAGTTGCGCAGGCCAACGGATTAGCCATGTAGGTGGGGCCGTGCATGAAGACGCCGGGATCGCCGCAGTCTATGCTGTCGCTGACTTCGGCGGTGGTCAGGGTGGCGGCAAGGCTCATATAGCCGCCCGTGAGCGCTTTGCCGACACACATGATATCGGGCGTTATCGCGGCATGTTCGCAGGCAAAGAGTTTGCCGCTGCGGCCAAATCCCGTGGCAATTTCATCGGCGATCAGCAACACCTCGTAGCGATCGCACAATTCGCGCGCCTGTCGTAGGTAATCCGCCGCGTAAAAATACATACCGCCCGCCCCCTGCACAACGGGTTCGAGAATCAATGCCGCGATTTGCCGATGATGTTGTTGCAAGGCCGCTTCGAGGGGCTCGATGTCTTGCCGGGTGCAGGCTTCACCGAAACGACTCGCCGGCCGGTCGATGAAAAACTGCCGGGTCAAAACCGAGTTGAACAGGCTGTGCATACCGGTGACCGGATCGCAAACCGACATCGCACCGAGAGTATCCCCGTGGTAGCCGCCACGCAGGCTGGCGAAGTGCTGGCGCTCGGGTTGGCCTTTTGCGTTCCAGTACTGAATTGCCATTTTCATCGCAACCTCGACCGCGACCGACCCGGAATCGGAAATAAATACCGATTGCAGCATTTCGGGCGTCAGCTCGAGCAGCTTTGCAACCAGCAATATCGCCGGGGCATGGGTCAAGCCGCCGAACATGACATGCGCCATTTGTTGCAGCTGCCGTTCTGCGGCCTGGTTCAGACGCGGGTGATTATAGCCATGGATTGCGCACCACCAGGACGACATACCGTCGATTAGTTGTCGCCCATCGGCCAACTGCAAGATAACGCCCGCGGCGGAGTCGACGTGATAAACCGCCGAAGTGTTATGCATGGCGCTATAGGGATGCCAGACGTGCGCGTGATCGAGGGCGCTTAACGACTCGTTTGACAGTGCATTCGGCCGCGGCGGCGGAACCGGGGAAACTGGATGATTCGAGTCCATATTCGAGTTAGCAATAACCTGGATGTTTGTTAAGTATAATTTTAAGTAGAACCGATAACTTGTTGTAATTTAATGTGATATCCCGAATAAAACCTTAAGGTACCGGCAATGAGCGGACTTTGTCGCGCTAGCCGTTAAAGTATATGAAATCCTAGTGTGAGATTACCACGTAAATTCACTATGTTCCCCGGCAAAGCTCACCCAATTGACGCAGGCGATTGGCAGGCAACCGGGTTAATAGCCCGTTTGTGCGATCGGACGCCAGTCCGGATAGACAGTGACCGCCTCGATAAACAATTCCACCCCGCGCGCAGCGCAGGCCCGCTCCAGATTCGGCTGTTGTCGCGCGCTGCCCGACGCGGCGACTTCCGCCTGCGCGATGATGTCGCCATGATCGAAGCGTTGATCCAGCCGATGCAGGGTGACTCCGAAGCTAGTACTCCCGGCCGCCAGCTGCTGGGCCAGCGGATTGGCGCCGCGATACTGGGGTAACAGCGATGGATGCAGGTTAAGCGCGGCCTTACGCGCACTTTCTATCAGCCGGGGTCCGAGCAGGTAAGGCCAACAGGCGACCAGCAGAAAATCGAGTTCCCGGGCTTCGACCAGCTGCGCCAGATCCTGTTGGTGCGGCGCCGGCGCATAGGCAATTTCGATATTCTGCGCCAGGGACAATAAACGCCGTTGCGGGGTGGCGATAGGCAACTTGTCCGCACTGGCAAGAGGGTTTGCCGGCGGGTATTCGGGTAACACCAGTAATTGCGGCGGATGAATTTTCTGTAGTAGCGCCTGCAACACTTCGCAGGAAAAATTGGCGCCGCTGGAGAGTAGAGCGAATTCAGTGCTCGGCAAGGCTGGATCAGGGTTCATCGTCGCATGCTTGCAATTCCATTACGCCATGATCGGTGAGCGCATCGATAAACCCGAAGCTGCGCATATCCTCGATGCGCTGCGGGTAAAGAATGCCATCCAGATGGTCGCATTCGTGTTGGACTACGCGCGCGTGAAATCCCGCGACCTCGCGCTCGATAATTTCCCCGTACTGATCGAATCCTCGGTAGCGAATTTCACGAAAACGCGGCACGATACCGCGCATGCCGGGCACACTGAGACAACCTTCCCAGCCGTCTTCGCGCGTTTCGTCGAGCGGCGTAATCTGCGGATTGATGAGCACCGTCTCGGGAACTGCGGGCGCCTCGGGATAACGCGGATTGGTTTGATAACCGAAAATCACGATCCGGCGCATGACGCCGATTTGCGGCGCCGCCAGCCCGGCGCCGCTGGCGTCCGCCATGGTGTCCCACATATCGTTCAACAGCGGCGCCAACGCCAGCGAATCGATGGGATCCACCGGCGCGGAAACTTGCAGTAACCTGGGGTCGCCCATTTTCAATAGGGTTCTTACGCTCAATTTCGATCTCGTGATTGCGGGGTAATTGATTGTGCCAGATATCGATGATATAACAAATCGATCAGACAAAAGAGGGCTGAAACGTGGCGGCAACACCCCCGATCCCACCCGTCAACGGAACGCTGGTGCCGCGTTACGCGGGGCCAGCTACCTTTTGTCGCCTGCCCGAGATACGCGATGTCCCCTATTGCGATGTCGCAGTACTCGGCATTCCTTTCGACGCGGGCACCAGCTATCGCCCCGGCGCGCGCTTTGGGCCGCAGGCGATTCGCCAGGCATCGCGCCATCTGCGCACCAACTTCCACCCGGCATACGACACCGAACCTTTTACGACACTGCAAGTGGCGGACGCCGGTGATGTCGCCTGCAACCCTTACAACATCGAGGCGGCGATCGCGCAGATCGAAGCCGCCGCCGATGAACTCTATCAACGCGCGCCGGTTATCGTCAGCCTGGGCGGCGATCACACCATCGCGGTGCCATTGTTACGCTCGATTAACAAGAAAACCGGCCCGGTGGCGTTGGTGCATTTCGATGCCCATCTGGATACCTGGGACACCTATTTCGGTGCGCCCTACACTCACGGCACGCCCTTTCGCCGCGCCGCCGAGGAAGGTTTGTTCAACGAAGCGGCCTCGATGCATGTCGGCATCCGCGGTCCGCTTTATAGTTCGGACGACCTGGCGCGCGATGAGGAACTCGGCTTCAAAACGGTGCATTGCGATGAACTCCAATCCCATGGTGTGGAACATGTGGTTGAGCGTATTCGTGAGCGGGTCGGCGACAAGCCGCTATACCTCTCGATTGATATCGATGTCCTCGATCCCGCGCACGCGCCCGGCACCGGCACCCCGGAAATCGCGGGTTTAAGCAGCCGCGAACTGGTCACTATCATCCGCAGGTTGCAAGGGGTTAATCTGGTGGGCGCCGATATCGTCGAAGTCGCGCCCGCCTACGATCACGCCGAAATCACGTCGCTGGCGGCCGCCACCCTCGCCTTCGAAATGATTAATCTTATTGCCTGCAGCGCCTAACAGTCGGCCGTCGCGGGTTTCGATTCCTGCTTGATCGTGTGATGCGCGAACCACGCGACCGAAAGCAGCAGCATGCTGCCGCCGATAATCGTATTCAGCGGCGGCGTTTCGCGAATCACCAACCAAACCCACAACGGCCCGAGAATGCTCTCCAGCAAATAAACCAGTTGCACCTCCGCCGAATTGGCGAGGCGCGGTGCAATCGTCAAGCTAATAAAGGCAACGGGTATCAGCAAGAGCCCGATGATCGCGACACATACCAATTGCAAGGGCGAGATTGTCAATTCCGGCGCTTGCGCGAGGGCGAAACAACTGGTGAAAAAGCTGCCGAGGATTACCGATGGCACCAGGTCGATATCCTTTTTGTAACGTATCAGGATGGCGCTGCCGGCGGTGGCAAGAGCGCAGCAGAGTGCGAACAAATCACCCAGCAGGCTGCCGCTGCCATAGCTGCCCCAGCCGATGATAAAAACGCTCGACAGCGCCAGCGCAATAATCAGCCAGGTGGACGCACGCTGGCCTTCGCGCAGTATGATCAGGGACAGGATAGCGGCGAAAACCGGCGCGGCGGACAGTAGCAATAAGGTGTTGGCCACCGAGGTTCGCTGTATCGCGCTGATGAAGCTGATATTGATGGCGGCAAAAAACAAGGCATTGAAAACTCCCGCCCAGCCGATGCACAGCAAGGCGCCGACAAATTGCCGGCGGTAATAAAGTGCGAGCAACAGGCTAATCGAAAATATCGGGAATAGCCCGCGGTAAAATATCAATGCGTAGTCATCGAGCCCGGCTAGCCTGATTAACAGACTGTCGGGACTGAGCACGACCACGCCCCCGAGCGACATTGCAATGCCCTTGCCGCGGTCGCTGAGACCTTCAACACGACGAGATTTATTCATTCAAGACTGTTCCAAAGTTATGCCGCATGGTAATGTCTCGCGGCAATTTTATCAGTCTTAATCGACATTCGAGGAGATCGGTCGTGCCGTTAACGAAAGCCGCCCCGCGTAAGTTGGCGCATACCCGCGTTGTCACCTGTCAGGGTTACCAACGTGACGATGGTTTATGGGATATCGAGGGCAGGATTGTCGACACCAAACCCTATCGTTTTCAGAATCGCGATCGTGGTGGCTGGATCGAAGCCGGCGAAGCCTTGCACGATATGTGGATTCGCCTGACGATCAATCTCGAGCTCGAGGTAGTCGACATCGATGCGGTCATCGATCATTCACCCTACAATTACTGCAAATCTGTATCAGCGGTGGCGCGCAACCTGATCGGCCTAAAGATCGCACCCGGCTGGACGCAGAAATCGAAACAGGCAATGGGGGCTAACCGCAGCTGCACCCACCTGACCGAGTTGCTGGGGCCGGTGGCCACAACCGCGATTCAAACCATTGCCAGCGCGAAGTCCCGGCTCGGTCAGAATAAATCGGGTCGCAGTTCAAATGCTTTCCTCGATAGTTGTCACACCTACGCCAGTGACAGCCCGGTGGTTAAACAACACTGGCCCGAGCACTATTCCGGCGACGATCGCGACTGAGATGCTTGTAGGATAAATCCTACAAATCTATCGGTGCTGTGCCATATTCCCCAACCCTCCGGTTATGCTAGGCTGAACGCGTTGTCAAAATCGACAAGGAAGTTCAATGAACCAACATAATAATATGGAAGCCACGCACGAGACTTCACGCCTGCTGTCTGAACTCGACCGAGCCATCGACCAATCCAGCGCCATGCGGGAAATCGTTCGCCGCTACGAACATATCCGCAGCATCGAAAACATAACCGGACCATCAAGGTCGACGCGTATCATGCGCAAGGAGATTCAACTCATGGAAAGCAAGCTCAGGCTGGTGCGATCGCGTCATCTGGAGCAGGACGCGGTTTTGTCAACGGGTTAGTCGTAACCCGCCAAAAAACCGGGATTCGAGCCCGCAGGTTTCAGAGTCTGTATACTCGACTCTTTCCCATAACGACCCGGAGTGGCTATGCTTGCGGTGATATTTGAATTGATACCCGCCGCCGACAGACGCCAGGATTACCTCGATTTTGCCGCAGCGCTGGCACTGGAACTCGAAACCATCGACGGTTTCATAGCGATCGAGCGGTTTGAAAGTCTAACGCAACCGGGCAAGCTGCTCTCGATTTCATTCTGGCGCGACGAAGCCGCGATCGCTCAGTGGCGCAATCTCGAACAGCACCGCACGGCGCAACGCGCCGGGCGGGACGGCATTATGTCGGACTATCGACTGCGGGTTGCGAGTGTCATCAGGGACTACGGGATGCAAGACCGGGCCGCGGCGCCCGACGATAGCAAGTCCAGACACGGCTGAGCTGCGTTGGCGAAAGCGGTTGCCGCGGAACCAGGTATTAAATTGAAATTTTATATAATACGGTTCCGAGATTAATTGCATAATATATTGAATTACAACGCATTTTAATCGAAGTAATTTATCCGATCGAGTTAACGACCTCGGCCCATATCCGATTGCGATATTGCCGCGCGAAGCTTCCATTGTTAAACTCGCGTTGGGAACCGCGCTAAAAGTTAGCATGAATTACAGCGGGGTTTGGAGTAACATCCCCGGGGAAAACATCCATTGCAGTTGTCAGCCATGTGGTCCCGCATGGCCAGTGGCTGAGTAAACCCTACAACACGGAGTCCAGCATGAAAAAAGTGTCAACGATGGCGGGTATGGTACTGGCCATGGTTTCGTTCGGTATTTACGGGCATGGGTCGTTGAGCATCGATTTGTCACACCCGATACCGACCTTTGCACCCAGCGGTGCAGACCCGATGAAAGCGGACTTGTTCAAGCCTTATCTCGATTCGAAAGCCGTCCCCACATTCGGTGGACAGGCGGTACTGTCATTTGCGCAGTTTCCGACCAGCGATGGATATTTTAGCCTGGGCACAATTGTCCTGGCGGAGCATCATGGAACGCATCTCGATTCCCCGGGGCACTATGTCAACAACGTCGAGTCGCTGGAGGGTGAAAATAAAACTGCCGATCAGCGCAAGCACACCCACGACCTCACCGCCGACGACTTGATCGGGCATGTCGTGTTGATCGATATCTCGGGTCGGGTCGAGATGGAGTTGGCCAAAAACGGCGGCAAACCGAGCGCGGATGTCTCGGTCACCGATTTTTCGAACTCGTCCCCCAATGTGATCACGGCCGACGATATCGCCGCCGTAGCAAAGAAAATTAAAAACGGCGTCTGGCTGGTGTTGCACACCGGCTGGTCGAAATATTATTTTTCGGGCTCCGACTTCGCCAAAGATCCCTATATCAACGGCTTCAACTATCCGGGCATGAACAAGGCCGCGGTCGATAAATTGATCGAAATTATGGATCGCAAAGGTGTTTTAATCGGCGGCATCATCGCCGATAACGTCGGTATCGACTCGGGACAAAGCGCGGTCGGTGACGATGATAAATGGACCAACTCCTGGTACGCCCATGTTCGCCTGCTGCAGCGCGGCGTCAAGTTTGTGGAAAACGCAACCAACCTCGGGCAACTCGCGATGGTGAAGAATCCGGGTAAGTGCACTATCGTTGTGGGTGCGCCCAAACATATCGCCGGCACGGGCGGTCCCGCGCGCGTGCTGGCATTGTGCAAATAACCTTCCGACATTATTGCCGGCGTCGGCCGGTTTATTCAATCAGGGAAGCGGCGTAGAGGGCGGCTTCCCGCACTCTGGAATCCGGATCGGTCGACGCCAATTCCGAGAGCCGTTGTTGCGCCGCCCGCGCTTTCAAGTAACCCAGGGCCATAGCCGCTTCCAGGCGAACCTGGGCGTGCGAATCGTTTAAGGCGTTTAATAAACCTCCGGCTGAGCTGCGGGCGTTTGATCTGCCCAGCACGCGGGCTGCCGTCCAGCGCACCTCGGCGGCTCGATCGAACAGCATTCTTGCGATCGACTCGTAATGGCTTGTGGCCCCCATTACCCCCAGCGACCGAGTTGCAACCGCTCGAATTCGGGCATCGGAATCCTGCAGACCCGCCGCGGCGAGTTCGGCGGCGCGAGCCGTCCCAGTGTAGCCGAGGCCATAGATCGACTGCCATCGAGCATCGTAAAAACCCTGCGCAATTTTCAAGGCGGCGCTGCTCGTGCGCGGGATCGACACCGGTAACGCAAACTTGGCGTAGAGCTCCTCCCCTGCCGCCGGATCGAGGCGGATAACGGTTTTCAAGTAGGCGTTCAATAACTGAAGATTGTCGAGGGTTTGCAACGGGTCGTCCAAAAGCTGTTTGACCTTGCGCCCGAATAAACCGCCGCTTTCGAGCAGCGCCTGTTTCGTGATCGCGGCAACCTGATCGCGGTTACCCAGGTTTCGCAAGACCGCCAATCCCAACATTCGGCTGGCATGATCGGCGCTGGCAAGCGCTTCGAGAAAATAGGATTCCGATCCTGCGGCGCGGGTACTGGCCATTGCGACCAACGCGTGCCGCTTGACGGCCTCGTCTGCGCTGCGCCGATAAGCGGACTGAATAGCCGTAAGAGCGCCGGGGTCGGCCGCATATGTCAGCGCTTGCAGCAGCACCTGGAGCTGTTGGCGATCTTCGGCCTGCGTCAGTGAGTCGGCCAGCAGCGCGGCCGCTGCCGACGAACGCGTGCGCCCGAGCGAGAGCAGCGCGGTATGCTTGATCGGAACATCCGGGTCGCGGGCAAATTTCGTTAAAGCCCGGACCACGGACGTGCTCGAGAAACTGCCCAGGCTGGCAATCGCGCGCAGGCGTACCTGACGGTTCTGGTCGCGCGTTCCTTGCAGGGCAAGTCGTTGCGCCGCGGGCGTGTGAAAATTGCCGAGTGCGGCCGCGCACTGCGCCCTGGCGGCAATATCCGTTTCATTGATGAGACAGGATTCGATTGCATCGAGCGCGGGTGTTTCACCGAGCTTGCCTAGCGCAAGATAAATTTCCTGCCGCACGCGCGCTGCCGATTCATTTTGCTCGAGCCTCGCCAACAGTGCAGCAGTGGCCCCGGCCTGCGGGCGAAATCCTATCGATTCGGCGGCCCGCCGCCGTAAATTGGGGTTGGCGTCATTCAGCGCCGCCACCAGCACCTCGAAATTGATCGCCGTATGCTCCCAACCATTAGAATGGCTGGGCGGGCTATTAAATCCAATAATACATACCAGCCAGATCGACGAATTTGCGAATATTTTTCGGCTGGCTTTGGCGACACTAAACAAGATCGAAATCTGGCATGCTAAGAACCGTTTGAGGCCATAGAAGTTCTGCACTTAGAAGACCTGCTGATATTGATAAGCCAGGGCGAATCATAGCAGATTGCTTTTACGAGATTCCCGCCGATTAATAGTCTTTCCCGCATAAGCCTGCGCGGCCCGGTGGGCTCCGACGTATCGGAATCTTATAACGCCCAGTCTTTACAAGATCCCCCGCTTGCGCGCACTGCTGTCCGGAATAAATTAAGTTGGTGTATTTGAAAGTGTTGCAGTGCCCGGGTTTTACGAATAAAACCATAAGCAACAACTTAATTTCAGGACACTGCAACATGTATACAAATACCCGATTTGGCGAACTTTTGAAAGTCCTTCCTAAAAATACTTTCAAACGCTGCGTTGAACAGCATCGGAGCGATAAACATAACAAGGGTTTCGACAGCTGGGGGCAGTTAATCAGTCTGATGTATGCTCAATTGTCCGGTTGTCGGAGCTTGCGCGAGTTGGAGGTGAGCTACAATAGTCATTCCGCGCATCACTATCACCTCGGCTGCGGTCCGATTAAGCGCTCGACTTTATCGGATGCCAATCGCCAACGAGATGCCGGGGTATTGAATCATTC
>DS021198.1:1781189-1795293 GCA_001735895.1 Olavius algarvensis Gamma 3 endosymbiont
TGCTGCCGGAGCATTCGAACCAGTAAAATTTCTCCTAGCCGGTTTACTACCGCCCTAGAGCCACACCGTGGCTCACGACTTTCTGAAATCAATATCTGAGCCAGTTCGGCGACATCGGGGACAGATTCGAACTTAAGCTCGATATGTGCCGCGAGGGTTTGCAATAGTGGGTTACTGTTACCTCCCCATTCCGCTTTTGCGCAAAATGCCGTCGTTTCGTTCTCCGCCTGTACCAAATCTTTACCGCCAGTGGGAGAAAATAAAGCGCGCGTCAGTTCGTCTGTCTCCCGATTCTTCAAAACCAGAAAATTGGACTGGTCGGGAGCTGTCGGCGTGACGGTTATGGAAAATCGGTTAATTAGGGCAGAAAGTCGATCTTGATGAGCCATAATTGTAAGTATAATCATTTTTTCCGGAAAAAATTGATCATATACACAAATATAATATTGTTCAAATTAAATAACCTGGAAATTACGAAATGCTTTTACCCCGCAAGAAAACACCCGACATTGATGTGGAACTGGTACAGGGAGGTCAATTTGATTTGGCTTCGGAGTCCAGTAAACGTGGAACTCTCATTTGTTTTTATCGAGGGTTGCATTGTCCGATTTGCGCCAACTATCTGACCGAACTAGACAAAAAGATCCCGGAATTCAAGGAGCGAGGTGTCGATGTCGTAGCGATCAGCTCGGATACTGCCGAACGGGCCAAAACAATGGTCGACAATATTGGTGCAACCCAACTGCGAGTCGGTTTCGGACTCGATTTGAACAAGGCGCGCGAATGGGGACTGTATATATCGACTTCGAGAGGAAAAACATCGATCGGGATAGAGGAACCGGCCTTGTTTTCGGAGCCCGGATTGTTTTTGGTCGGTGCGGATCAGTCGCTTTACTATGCGTCGGTTCAAACCATGCCTTTTGTTCGCCCGCACTTCTCGGAATTATTAGGCGCTCTCGATTTTGCGATCAAAAATGACTACCCGGCGCGAGGCGAATATATTGGAGCTCTGTAGTTTTATAGATCCCAAACTCCAGTGAAGACACGAAACCTATCTGTTGGTTTGAGACGGATGATTTACTGTTAAATAGTAAAGATCGGGAATGGTCAATGTATCGGTCTGCGGACGTCAGTTTCGGAAACCTATTCATTGACCATGTTTCGATAATAGATCCGGATTCTTTGTTGCGGGCGATTGGCAAGCGGAACAAGGAACTGAATAAAACCGCACTTGTGACGGCTAAAAGTCTCGCATGCGCTGAAGAGAAATCGCGATCATGGATTGGCTCCCATTCCAGACGAGAGCTGGAAAGTGCAAAGGTACAGACAAAATTCAATAGATGATATTTTCTTAATGGCAGCCGTAGCTAAGATGTAAATATCTCGTTGTCAGAGAGCTGTGTCGTTCACGTCTCCGCTGTAGTATCGACGTCAAGTATAAGGAGAATAAACGCAACACGCCCCGCATATTAAGGCAGAATAATGGAGACAGCATACATAGGAAACATCCGCCGGCCCGACCATTCATCTGTTCAACATCCAGTAGCTCCAGTTGAATCAGCCCTCTTCCGCTATCTTCAAAGCCCTCGGGCTTCCATCACGCATCAAGCTACCAGGCAACCTGTCCCTTTGTTACCGTGGCGTGTCGCGATGGTCAATGTGAAATTCCGGAGCTATGCAAACCAGTCCGAGCCTGGCGAGGCCCGCGTTGCAGGCAGCAATTCCGGTAGCGGCGGCAATGCTCCCTTGACCTTTAAGTGCTGCAGGATCTTGTCGATGACGGACTGATCCTCAATACTGGCTATCACCTTGGCTTTACCACCGCACTTCGAACAAACAGATACATCGATCTTGAACACCTGTTTGAGACGCTGTGCCTTTATGCCCCGCGGGTGCAGGTCATGGCCTGATGGCGCTGTTCGGGTGTTTTGTCTTCGTTTTCTTGTCGGGTATGTCCTCTGCCTCGTTTGGCCGGCGTCACATCGACACGGTGTCTGCTGTTTGGAGCAAATACTCCATGGAACCATGTCAGCTTCACTCTCGGCTTGGGGACCAAGGCAGCCAGTTTGCCGATGAAATCCAGCCGAGCGAAGATGACGTGGGTCGTGCCATCACTATAAGGCGTTTTAAGCTAGATGACGCCTGACTTAAAAGCGGCCATCGATCTGGCGAAGTCATCTCGCAAAGCCCGAAATCTGGCTTATCTGTTCACAAACAACATGGCACAACAAATAACGGAAACCGGGTTTAATTCGGCCAGGCGCCGATTACGTGAGCGCTGCGGCCTCGAGCATATGCACTTCCATAATATCAGGGGTAAGACCTTATCGATCGCCAAGGCGAAAGGCGGGATCGGTTACGCACAAGAACTCGGTGGGCATGAAAACCAGAGCCAGACTGAAGCTTATATTCGATCGAAATCGACAGACAAAGAAAAACCGATTCAATAGAGCAAAACGCTATTAGGTTCGGAAACCGTTAGTAGGTTCGAGAATATCAGCAAATTTCGATCCTTGTAACTTGCTGATTCTTAGGGAAAATGGTCGGTGCGAGAGGATTTGGCTCGCACATCCCTGTGCTCGGTCCCTACGGTCGGCCTGCGGCCGCCCTCCGGGACTGCGCGTTGCACGCGCCCCGCCGATTCCCTCCTGGCGAATTGGTGAACCTTGGGTACGGTTCCACGGTCCCGCCCGTATCCACAAAAATTTTCGGCCTCAAGCTAAAGGCAAGAGGCCGAAAATTTTTGTGGATTTGGTCGGGGCGAGAGGATTTGAACCTCCGACCACCTGCACCCCATGCAGGTACGCTACCAGGCTGCGCTACGCCCCGTTTGAATGTGGTATTTGACGCTAGATTTAGCGTTTTAGCAAGGTTAGAAGTTCTTCTAGCTCGATTAGGGTCTGTCGAATAATTTGCTGGCTCTGGGTGACATCGTCCTTATTGCCCTCGCCTTCCAGGCGCTGACGCGCGCCGCCAATGGTGAATCCTTCGTCGTAGAGCAGGCTGCGAATCTGGCGAATCAGCAAGACGTCGTGGCGCTGGTAGTAGCGGCGGTTGCCGCGTCGTTTTACCGGCTTTAACTGGGGAAATTCCTGCTCCCAGTAGCGTAAAACGTGGGGTTTGACGTCGCAGAGCTCAGCAACTTCACCGATAGTGAAGTAACGTTTACCTGGAATTACCGGTAATTCGTTATTGTTGCTCGCTTCCAGCATACGCTTCTACTCTTATTTTTAATTTTTGACCAGGTCGGAATGTAACCACTTTTCTGGCGGAAATCGGGATTTCTTCGCCAGTTTTTGGGTTACGTCCGGGTCTTTCAGCCTTTGAACGGGTCAAAAAATTTCCAAAACCAGATAGCTTGACCTGGTGACCAGTTTCAAGTGCTAATTTCACCTCTTCGAAAAATTGCTCAACTATTTCCTTAGCTTCTCTCTTGTTGAGACCAAGTTCTTCAAATAGCATCTCGGCCATATCAGCCTTGGTCAATGACATTAGCTCTCCCTCAAGTCGGCGTTGAAGTGTTCTTTTAGTTGTGCGAGGACTTTCTTAACTAAATCTTCCACATCCTCGTCGATAAGAGTGCGTGAAAAGTCCTGTAAAATCAAGCCCAAAGCGACGCTTTTTCGATTATTTCTCACTTCTTTTCCAGTATAGACGTCAAATACAAATACTTCCTGCAATATTTCATTTTTTATCGAATTAATACAATTAATCAGCGCCTGGACCGGAATTTCAGCGTCAATAGATACGGCAATATCGCGACGTATCGAAGGAAATCGCGAAATTTCAGCGAAATTAGGCAAACTAGCTTCCATTATCGGCGAGATTATACTCTCAAACACAAAAACTGGCTGATTTATATCGANGTTTTTTCAAAACGGCAGGGTGCAATCCTCCGGCAAATCCAATCACTTCTCCGGCTAAAGTCAAGTCCGCAGCCTGTCCTGGATGTAGAATTGGATTCTCGGAGCGCTCAAACCCGAACTCAGCCCCATCCGCGAACTTCAGAAGCGACTCAAGATCCCCCTTAATATCGAAGAAATCCACGCCTGCGGAGCCGGCATACAGCCATTCTTCGACCCGGTTTCCGGTGATCACGGCGGCAATGTGAGGCTTTTGTTCGAGCCCATTATCTGTCGGGACGAAACATAGCCCGGTTTCGAACAACCTGACTCGTGGTTGCTGGCGATTCAAATTGTGCCGCAAGGCCTGAATCAATCCGGGCAGCAGGCGGCTGCGCATTACCGACATATCGGCGGAAATCGGGTTTGCCAGCGGCAGCGTCGGCTGTTCAGGGTCGAGAATCGCCTGCAACTCCGGCGCCACGAAGGAATAGGTAATAGCTTCGTAATAACCCTGGTCAACCATGGCGTCGCGGATGCGGTTTAAACTTACCCGGCGCTCCGAAAAACTTTCCATCCGAATATGCGAGGCTTCGCGACTCCCGGGGATGTTGTTGTAGCCGATCAGGCGCCCGATCTCTTCGATCAAGTCCGCCTCGATATTGATATCGAAGCGGTAACTGGGCGGCACCACACGCCACCCTGTCGGTTGCTCGGCCACCTGCATATTCAAGCGTCGCAGGATATCGTCGATATCATTACGCTCAACTTCGATGCCCAGCAAACGATTGACTTGCTTATGGCGCAGTTCCACCTGCGGCGTCGGCGGCATCTGTTGCTCGGCAAGCGCATCGATCAATGGCCCCGCCTCGCCGCCGACAACGGCCAGCAGCAGCTCGGTAGCCCGCTGCATAGCCAGCGGCGGCAAGGTCGCGTCGACCCCGCGCTCGAAACGATGCGAAGCATCGGTATGCATACCGAATTTGCGCGCCTTGCCGGCGAGTTCGACAGCAGTGAAATGCGCGGCTTCGAGGAATATGTTACGGGTATCCGCCTGCACCGAGCTATCCAGGCCGCCCATGATGCCTGCCAGCGCGACGGGGCCGCTATGGTCGGCAATTAACAGGGTGTCCGCATGGCACTCGACTTCGCTCTGGTCGAGCAGCGCCAGCTTTTCGCCCGCCTGCGCCAAGCGCACGCGAATGCCGCCGTTGAGCTTGTCGAAATCGAAGCCGTGCATCGGTTGACCGAGTTCCATCATGACGTAATTGGTAACATCGACTACCGGGCTGATGGGACGCAGACCGCAGCGACGCAGCTTTTCCTGCATCCACATCGGTGTTTGCGCCCGCGGATCGATGCCCTTGATAATCCGCCCGACATAGTGCGGGCATTGTTGCGGCGCTTCCAGTTCGATCGGAAAGACCTCATCGATGGCCGCCGCCACACTGGTCTCGCCGCTTTGCCGTAACGGCATTTTGTGAATCGCCGCCACTTCGCGCGCGACGCCGGCGATACTGAGGCAATCCCCGCGGTTCGGCGTCAAATCGATATCGATGATGTTATCGATCAGGCCCAGATACTCGATAATCGACATACCCGGGGGCGCATCGTCAGGCAATTCCAGAATACCCTCGGAGGATTCGGCCAGCTGCAGTTCGGCTGCCGAGCAAATCATGCCCTCGGAGACGACTCCGCGCAGTTTAGCTGCTTTGATCTTGATGCCCGGCAGCTCGGCGCCGACGCGCGCAAATGCCACTTTCAAACCGGCACGCACGTTGCTCGCACCGCAGACGACCTGGAAGCTGGCCGCGCCGTCGCTAACCTGGCACAGATTCAGCTTGTCGGCATCGGGATGTCGTTGCGCGCTTTCAACTTCGCCCACCACAATATTACTCAGCGCCGGGGCCGCAGCGCGCAAAGCCTTTACCTCGAGCCCGGCCATGGTCAGCTGACTGCCCAGGGTGTCGGCATCGACGGCGGGATCTACCCATTCCCGCAACCAGTTTTCGCTAATTTCCATCGCTTAAACCGGCTCAGGCGAATTGCTGCAGAAAACGCAAGTCGTTTTCGAAGAAGAAGCGCAAGTCATTGACGCCGTAGCGAAGCATTGCAAGCCGTTCGACGCCCATGCCGAAGGCATAGCCGGTGTACTTTTCGGCGTCCACGCCGGTATGCCGGAACAGCTCGGGATGCACCATGCCGCAGCCCAATACTTCGAGCCAACCGGTATGGCTGCAAACCCGGCAACCTCTACCGGAACACATCACGCAGCTGATATCGACTTCCATCGAGGGCTCGGTAAACGGGAAGTAAGACGGCCGGAACAGAGTCTTCAAATCGTCTTGCTCGAAAAACATTTTAAGGAATTCCTCAAGCGTACCCTTAAGCACCGAAAACGAGACATCTTCATCGACCAGTAAACCCTCCACTTGATGAAACATGGGGGTATGGGTCAAATCGGAATCGCAGCGATAAACCCGCCCGGGTGCAATCACCCGATAAGGCGGCTCCTGAGTTTCCATGACGCGGATTTGCACCGGGGAGGTGTGAGTCCGCAACAGCATGCCGTCATCGAAATAAAAGGTATCGTGCATTGCCCGCGCCGGGTGCTGTTCGGGGATATTGAGCGCTTCGAAGTTATGGAAATCGTCCTCGACTTCGGGGCCTTCGGCCACATCGAAACCGAGCTTGCCAAACATCTTGTCGATGCGGTTCATGGTCAGTGTGACCGGGTGCAGACCACCAGCGCCGGCACGCCGCCCGGGCAGGGTAATATCGACGGTTTCGCTTTCCAGTCGGGAAGCGATAGCCGCATCACCCAGCGCCGTCTTGCGCGCCTCGAACAAGGCCTGAATTTTCACCTTGACCTGATTGATCGCCTGACCCGCGGCCGGGCGCTCCTCGGCCGGCAGTTGGCCCAGGTTTTTCAGCTGCGCGGTAATTTCACCTTTCTTGCCAAGGTAAGCCACACGCACGGCATCCAGCGCCGCCATGTCATTGGACCGGCCGATAGAATCGGAGGCTTGCTCCAGCAGATTGTCAAGATCCAGGGACACTTTCGATAATTGTCGTCAATGGCGGGCAGAGCATCTCTCCCCGCCATATCCGTAACCCGAAGCCTACGCGGCGTCCAGGCCGGCCCTGGCCTTCTCGACCAACGCGGTAAACGCGGGCTTATCGAAAATAGCGATATCGGAAAGCACCTTGCGATCGATCTCGATCGAAGCCTTCTTCAAGCCATTCATGAATACGCTGTATGACATACCGTTTTCACGCGCGCCGGCGTTGATACGCGCAATCCACAGCGCGCGGAATTGACGTTTCTTCTGGCGGCGGTCGCGATAAGCATATTGACCGGCCTTGGTTACCGCTTGTTTGGCAACGCGAAAAACCTTGCTGCGTGCGCCGCGGTAACCCTTGGCTTTGTCCAGAACTTTCTTGTGGCGTGCATGTGCGGTAACGCCTCTTTTTACTCTTGGCATAATTCAATCCCCCTAAGAATACGGCAGCATGCGACGCACCTGCTGTACGTCGTTGGCATGGACATCAAGCTTTTCGCCTAGCTGGCGTTTACGCTTGCTCGATTTCTTGGTAAGGATATGACGCAAGTGCGATTGCTTGCGTTTGTAGCCGCCTGCCGCATTTCTTTTGAAACGCTTGGCAGCGCCACTGACTGATTTCATCTTTGGCATGTTTAACTCCAGTTAAATAAACATCAATTAATAATCCCTGGACGCCGGAGACGCGTCTTCGGGTAGTGGCCAGCTTAAATTCAGCTAGCGTTTTTTGGGCACCAGCATCATCGTCATCTGGCGCCCTTCCGACTGCGGATACTGATCCACGGTCGTGAATTCCTTCGTATCTTCCTCTACTCGCTTGAGCAGCTGTGTGCCCAACTCCATATGGGCCATTTCCCGTCCGCGAAAACGGCAGGTCACCTTGACCCGGTCACCGACCTCGATGAACTCGGTCAGTTTACGCAGTTTGACCTGGTAATCACCTTCTTCGGTGCCGGGTCGAAACTTGATTTCCTTGATATGCACCTGGCGCTGTTTCTTACGCTGATCGTGCAACTTTTTCTTTTGCTGGAACTTGAATTTGCCGTAATCCATCAATCGGCAAACCGGGGGTTCCGCATCGGGTACCAACTCGACGAGATCCACGCCGGCTTCGTTTGCCAGGTTCTGGGCCTCTTCCAAAGGCACTATGCCTCTTTGCTCGCCTTCCTCACCGATTAACCGTACTTCCGGCGCTGTGATATCTTCGTTGAGACGGCTCTGTTTGTTGTCTGCGATGTGGGGCTCTCCCGATTAATCTACTAGTAGAATGTTCCGTAAAAATTAATCCGGCCTAATAACCGGATTACTGTTTCACCAGATCGACAAACTCGTCGATCGCTAATGAGCCCAGGTCTTCACCACCCAGGCTACGCACTGCAACACGCTCTTGTTCGACTTCGCGATCCCCGACCACGAGCAGATACGGAATACGCTGCAAAGTGTGCTCGCGAATTTTAAACCCGACTTTTTCGTTTCTCAAGTCGGAAATCGCCCTGATTCCCTGATTTTTAAGCATTTTTTGGACTTTTTCGACATATGGCGCCTGTTTGTCGGTGATATTCATCACCACTGCCTGAATCGGCGCCAGCCAGAGCGGAAATTTACCCTCGTAGTGTTCGATCAAAATTCCCAGAAAACGCTCCAACGATCCGAATAGCGCGCGGTGTAACATGACCGGACGATGGCGATTTCCATCCTCGGCGACATAGGAAATGTCGAAGCGCTCCGGCAGGTTCATATCGACCTGCAGGGTGCCGCACTGCCAGTCGCGGCCAATCGCGTCACGTAACACGAATTCAAGCTTGGGTCCGTAAAACGCTCCTTCGCCGGGAAACAGTTTATATTCACGACCCATACTGTCGAGCGCATTGATCAGAGCGCCCTCGAGTTTATCCCAAATATCATCCGTACCGATCCGATTTTCGGGGCGATCGGAAAACTTGATGACGACATCCTCGAACCCGAAGTCCTTGTAAATATCGAGAATCAGTTCGATGACGTCGACGCATTCCTGCTCCATTTGCTGCTCGGTACAGTAAACATGTGCATCGTCCTGGGTGAAATGCCGCACTCTCAGCAGGCCGTGTAAGGCGCCGGACGGCTCGTAGCGGTGTACCTTACCGAATTCAGCCATGCGTAACGGCAGGTCGCGGTAACTTTTCAGGCCTTGCGCAAACATCATCACCGAGCCAGGGCAGTTCATCGGTTTCAGGGCGAACACGCGTTCGTCTTCGGTTTGGGTCGTAAACATATGCTCACGATAGTTTTCCCAGTGGCCCGAGGTTTCCCACAGGCTGCGGTCCATCACGTCCGGCGTATTGACTTCGATATAACCGGCGTCTTCCTGACGCTTGCGCATATAGTCGATCAACTTGTTGAACAGGGTCCAGCCCTTCGGGTGCCAGAAAACCGAACCCGGCGCTTCCTCGTGCAGATGAAACAACTCAAGCTTACGGCCGAGCTTGCGATGATCGCGCTTCTCCGCTTCGGCGAGACGATGCAGATAAGCCTTGAGCTGTTTCTTGTCGGGCCAGGCGGTGCCATAGATCCGCTGCAGCATCGCGTTTTTGGAATCACCGCGCCAGTAGGCGCCGGCGACTTTCATAACCTTGAAGCCGTTGCCGAGCTTGCCGGTAGACGGCAGGTGCGGACCGCGACAGACGTCGAACCAATCGCCCTGGCGGTAAATAGATACTTCTTCCCCTTCGGGAATGATCTCGTCAATGATTTCGACCTTGTAGGTTTCACCCAGATCGGCAAAGGTCTTTTTCGCGGTATTACGATCCATGACTTCACGCACGATCGGCAAATCGCGCTTGACGATTTCATGCATACGCTTTTCGATTTCCACCAGGTCCTCCGGCGTGAAAGCCTCGTCACGCGCAAAGTCGTAATAAAAGCCATCCTCTATAGCCGGGCCGATGGTGACCTGGGTTCCGGGGTAAAGCTCTTGTACCGCCTGCGCCATGACGTGCGCGGCGTCGTGCCGCAACAACTCCAGCGCCTCCTCGTCACGGCTGGTGATGATAGCGACCTCGGCGTCCTTTGCAATCATGAACGCCGCGTCGACCAGATCGCCGTTCACCTTGCCGGCTAGCGTCGCCTTGGCAAGTCCAGGCCCGATGTCGCTGGCGATATCCAGAACGGACACGGATTGATCGAAATCACGGCGGGAACCGTCAGGGAGGGTAATTTGGGGCATTGCTTTTCTCCAGTGGTGACCCCTACCAAAGGCCACTTGATAAAATTGGTAGTCGCGAGTGGATTCGAACCACCGACCCCCACCATGTCAAGGTGGTGCTCTAACCAACTGAGCTACGCGACTATAGTACGTATAAAATCAGGCCGGCTATTCTACCGCAGAATTCGAACGGGTCAACCGGCGTAAAGCCTTATCTTTAACCTGTCTTTCGGCACTGTTTACGAATTTCCGTGCAGCGTTAAAATCACTCAGGTCTTGGTTCGATGCCTGCCTGGAAATTCGCGTAACGACAGACTGATGTCATCACAAAACAATGGGCCATTGGCACTAATCGCCGATGTAACCGATCAGGTTGGCGGCGCCGCGCGCGAATTCGCTTTCCAGCGGAAACGACAGCATGCCCATCACCGAATAGCCCAGCAACCAGGGCATCAGGTAGAAGCGGAACATGAAGAAAAACCAGGCGACGTACAGTGGCACCAGCGGCTGAATCAAAAAAGACGGCGTTATCCATTTAAACAACTTGATGATCGGGTTTGTGCCTTTGACAAAAGCCCGCATGAAGAAAAACGTATGATCTTCCGGTAGAAACAGGCCCATCGCAAAGCGGCCGATGAGCGTCCACATCACCACACCGAGCAGATAGTCGGTAATAATTACCCAGATTGGAAAGCCTTCAACCACTGCGAACTACCTCATATAACAAACACGTGAATAAGCCCGGCATACTATCATCTTGACATGGTCCAATAGATTGATACCACCCAGTTAAGAGATAATGAAACTTAACTGAGGTAACGATAGATGACAACGAGGAAGAAATATACGAAAGAATTCAAACTGGATGCAGTGAGCCTGGTAACTGATCAGGGCTACAGCCGGGCGGAAGCAGCGCGAAGCCTGGGCATCAATGCCAATATGCTGTGCCGATGGGTGCAAGAGGAACAATCGGGTGATGGCCAGGCTTTCCGTGGGAACGGCAAGCTGACACCGGATCAGGAAGAGAACCGTCGACTTAAAGCTGAAATCAAACGCCTGAAGATGGAGAAAGAAATCTTAAAAAAGGCGACGGTATTCTTTGCAGCAGAAACGAAATGAAATACTCGTTTATCACCCAACACAAGAATACCTTTCCCGTTCGCCTGATGTGTCAGGTGCTGGGTGTGGACCGGTCATGTTATTACCACTACCGGCGCCAGATGGACACAAGACCGCCTGATCCCGAGCATGAGGAAATGCTGGAGTGGGTTCAGCGGGTTGATGATGCGAGTGATCATACCTACGGCAGCCGACGTATGAAACGGGCCCTGAACTGTCTGGGTTGAGCCGGAATAAGGCGCGGAATTTGATGCGGGAGGCCGGAGTTCAGGTACGTCATCGCAAGAAATTCAAGGTGACCACGAACAGCAATCACAAACAACCGGTGTACGACAATCTGCTTCAGCGGCAATTTGATGTGCCCCAGCCTGATCAGGTCTACGCAGCGGATGTGACTTATGTATGGACCCAGGAGGGCTGGCTTTACCTGGCTGTCGTGATAGATCTGTGTTTGAGAAAGGTTGTGGGCTGGAGCATGAGCCCTCGGATGAAATCGCAGTTGGTCTGTGATGCCTTGAAGATGGCCGCCTGGCAGCGCCGACCCAAGGCAGGTTTAATCCATCACTCGGATCGTGGGTCTCAGTATGCCAGCAAGGCATTCCGAAAATTACTCAGAATCAACGGGTTCCAGGGCAGCATGAGCCGTAAAGGTGACTGTTGGGATAATGCGGTGGTCGAGAGCTTCTTTGGCAGTCTGAAGCAGGAGCGGGTGCAATGGCGAAATTATCAGACTCGATATGAAGCACAGCAGGATATTCTGCAGTACATATCCAGCTGGTATAACCCATATCGATTACATTCGACGCTGAATTATGTCAGCCCGAATGATTATGAAAAACGACTACTCGAAACGAAGCATGCCGCTTAACTGGGGTGTATCAAAAAGTTTGACCACGTCACGGGAAAAACTGAAGAAGGAAGTAAAGGTCTTGCTGTTCCTAATGTTTGGGGTTACAACCCCGAGTGCGAACTCAAAAACAAAAGGAACAACAAGGTGTACAGTAATACTCGATTTCATCAACTTTTAGAAGCCCTTCCGCGTAATTTGATTGATCGAATTTCGTCTAGCCTCCAGGCTGGCCGTTACGATAAATCCTTCAAGCCCTATGACCACCTATTGGCATTGTTATACGGCCAGATCTCAGGCGTCCGTAGCCTGAGAGAGCTCGAGACGGGTTTCAACGCCCAGGCAGCCCATCATTACCATTTAGGCACGGGGCCGATCCGGCGTTCCACCCTGTCGGATGCCAATCAACGCCGTAATCCGGTTTTGTTCAAGACGGTGACAGAACAATTGATGGCGTTTATGCATGGCAAACAGCGCCGCGAGCTAACTGAGCTAACCTATCTACTGGATTCCACCCCGATTCAGCTCAAGGGACATGGATTTGACTGGGCCGAAGCCAGCGCGACTTCCCGTAATCAGGGGCTCAAGGTTCACCTGATGATTGAACAGCGGGGTCACACACCGGTTTATTCACCGACAGTGAACGATGTCGTCGATGCCCGACACCTCCGATTGGAAGCGGATGCAACCTACGTCTTTGATAAGGGCTACTGCGACTATGGCTGGTGGCAACAGATTGATGAGGCCGGGGCGACTTTCGTGACCCGGTTTAAGCGCAATGCGGCGATCCAGGTAGTGGCACAGAATCCATGCGATGGCAAAGTCATCCTGTCTGACGAATGGGTCGAATTTCGCCACCGCAGTAACCGAGCAGGTCATAAAAATGGCTATCACGGCCTGCGGTTACGCCGCATCAGCGTGTATCGTGAAGGCAAGTCACCCCTCATCCTGGCGACCAACGATATGGACAGTTCAGCCAAGGATATTGCTGAACTTTATCGCAAGCGTTGGCAGATCGAGCTTTTTTTCAAGTGGCTCAAGCAAAACTTGAAGCTAAAGCGCTTTCTGGGCAAAAGCCAGAATGCAGTCAGCCTGCAAATTTACGCGGCCATTATCAGTTATCTGTTGTTATGGCTCTATCGATCACGTCGGTGTGCGCCGAATACATCGTTACACCTGCTGTTGGTGGAAATACGAGAAACCCTGTTTACTCGTTTACCAACCGGGGTACAGCAGATGTATCGACGAAGACGACGAGAACGCGCGGAACTGATCGAGAAAACACAGTATGTTCTTTCCTATTAACTTTCCCCGGACAGCTGTGCCGCTTGCGCGGGGATGACATTATGGGGCGGGGATTTTATAACGCGCCGCCGTTGCAAGGTCCCGATACGTCGGACCGCCGCTTGCGCGCACTGCTGTCCGGAATAAATCATAATGCCAACTGTGCTTGATGTATTTGGAAATCGGATTTCCATTTTCGTCGTCGTTTAAGTACTTCGAATTCGAGTCTGGGTCGCTGGAATAGAGTCGATTTGAGTTCCGCCAGCCACAGATAAAAACCGCGTCTCGATCCACAAAGTTGCCGGTATAGATCGGCGATGAGATACGTGATCAATGCCACCAGTATCTGGATTTTGACCGCATTCTCGCTTTGACCGAGAAACTTTTTGATTTTCAGGTTCTGCTTGACCCACTTGAACCAGAGTTCGATCGCCCAACGCTGCTTGTACAGCGCTGCAACTTCTTCAACCGGGACCCCCATCAGGTTGGTTACCAGTACCAGCGGGTCCACATGATCCTCTCGATGCACCACTATTCGCCGCAACGGTTTGACGTAGTTGTTTTTCCGGCCGCCGCCAGGCCATTTGTTTTTAAACTCAATGACCTCATCCGACAGTATATCTCCTTCGGTCGAGCGGCTTTTGAGCACCCTGATCGATGCGTTACGCTTTAACCGGGTCACAAAGAAAGCACCCTCCTGGTCGATTTGATGCCGCCAATTGTAATCGCAATATCCCTTATCAAACACATACTTAGCGCCCTCTCGATT
>DS021198.1:1795343-1796919 GCA_001735895.1 Olavius algarvensis Gamma 3 endosymbiont
AATATCACCTCACCGACAGTGAACGATGTCGTCGATGCCCGACACCTCCGATTGGAAGCGGATGCAACCTACGTCTTTGATAAGGGCTACTGCGACTATGGCTGGTGGCAACAGATTGATGAGGCCGGGGCGACTTTCGTGACCCGGTTTAAGCGCAATGCGGCGATCCAGGTAGTGGCACAGAATCCATGCGATGGCAAAGTCATCCTGTCTGACGAATGGGTCGAATTTCGCCACCGCAGTAACCGAGCAGGTCATAAAAATGGCTATCACGGCCTGCGGTTACGCCGCATCAGCGTGTATCGTGAAGGCAAGTCACCCCTCATCCTGGCGACCAACGATATGGACAGTTCAGCCAAGGATATTGCTGAACTTTATCGCAAGCGTTGGCAGATCGAGCTGTTTTTCAAGTGGCTCAAGCAAAACTTGAAGCTAAAGCGCTTTCTGGGCAAAAGCCAGAATGCAGTCAGCCTGCAAATTTACGCGGCCATTATCAGTTATCTGTTGTTATGGCTCTATCGATCACGTCGGTGTGCGCCGAATACATCGTTACACCTGCTGTTGGTGGAAATACGAGAAACCCTGTTTACTCGTTTACCAACCGGGGTACAGCAGATGTATCGACGAAGACGACGAGAACGCGCGGAACTGATCGAGAAAACACAGTATGTTCTTTCCTATTAACTTTCCCCGGACAGCTGTGCGCTTACGCGGGGATGACGCCGGGTTGCTGGGACGACGTCGGGTTGCGGGGATGACGTCGGGTTGCGGGGATGATTTCGGTTCACGGCGTTACAAATAAAAAAAGCCGGGGCAGAACCCCGGCTTTCAATTAGTACTGCTTTATTATTAGTGTGAAGATCCCAATACGGTCTCACCTGACGGTACACGGATTTCGTCAACCATGGCCTGGGTTTCCGCATCCGGTTCCGGCGTCATCAGCGATACCACGACCATCAGTATCAGGCTAACCGGCATACCGATGATGCCGAAGCGCAGGTGATCGATACCGATCCACGGATCCATGCCGCCCCAGCGAACCATGTACAGGTACCAGGTACCCGCCAGGAAACCGCCCGCCATACCGGCAATCGCACCCTGGCGATTCGCGCGCTTCCACCAGATTCCCAGTACGATCGGGAAGAACAGGCCGGAACAGGCGAAGTCGAATGCCCAGGCTACCGCTCCCAGAATACTGGTTAGCTTCAGCGATGCCACGAAGGCACCCGCGGCACCGATACCGAGTAACAATACCCGCGCAACCAGCAGACGCTTCTTGGTTTCCGCTTCGGGGTCGATGATCTTGTAGTACAGATCGTGCGACAGCGCGTTAGCGATTGCGAGTAGCAGACCGTCCGCGGTGGACATCGCGGCCGCCATACCACCCGCGGCCACCAGGCCGGAGATGACGTAGGGCAAGCCTGCAATTTCCGGCGTTGCCAGCACCACGATATCGCCGCGCATAAAGAACTCGTTGAGTTGCAGTATGCCGTCGCTATTGGCGTCGATGATTTGCGCAAAACCCACGTTACTCCATTTCTGGATCCATTCCAGCGCCTGTNATCGGCGATCGATT
>DS021198.1:1796969-1820949 GCA_001735895.1 Olavius algarvensis Gamma 3 endosymbiont
GAGCGGTGAAGTCAGCAGGAAGATGAACATCAGCGACCAGGCAACCGATTGACGCGCGGCCTTAACCGAAGGCGTGGTGAAGTAGCGCATCAGGATGTGCGGCAGCGATGCGGTACCCAGCATCATACAGGCCACCAAGGTCACGAACTTCCAGCTTGCCATGGCGGACTCGCCCGCGGCGGCAAATGGAACCGACAAGGCCTTGAGGCCGCCCTTGGCGCCGGCAACGGCATCCAGCGTGCCGAGACCATGCAAGGTTTCGAGTTCGGTAATGCGGGAAACCGCGTCACCGTAAACGAATTGCGGGATCAGGCCGAAGCCCTGCTTATTGGACATCCAGAATACCGGTACCAGGTAAGCGATGATCAGTACGATGTACTGCGCCACCTGGGTCCAGGTTACCGCGCGCATACCGCCGAGCATGGAACACAGCAGGATGCCGAGCAGCCCGAACCAGACGCCGACTTCGAACGGAATCTGCAGTGCACGCGCCGCGATGGTGCCGGTGGCGTTGATCTGCGCGGTTACATAAGTAAACGACGCGACCGCCAGCACAACCACACCGAGGAAGCGCGGCAGGTTACCGCCGTAGCGGGTACCGATGAAGTCAGGCACGGTGTAGCAACCGAACTTACGCAGGTAAGGCGCCATCAGCGAGGCAACCAGGATGTAACCCCCGGTCCAGCCGACCACGAACGCCAGATAACCATGACCGCCGAAGTAGATGCCACCGGCCATCGCTACGAAGGAGGCGCCCGACATCCAGTCCGCAGCCGTCGCCATACCGTTGAATACCGCGGGTACCTGGCGACCGGCGACGTAATACGCGTCAACCGCCATGGTCCTCGACAGCACCCCGATACCGGCGTAGATGACGATGGTGAAGGCGACGAACAGGATACCGATGGTATCGGCGCCGACGCCCATCTGCTCGAGGATTGCCATTAAAAGAACGAATACCAGGAAGCCCCCGGTATACATGCCGTATATTTTAGGCAGATTCTCTATGAAAGAACCGCCAGCCATTTTACCAGCCATAGGTCTAGTCCTCCTCGGCTACGCCGCAATCGCGGTCAATCTTATCCTGGGCCCTGACGAACCAGAATAGCGTGAGCACGAATACGACCTCCGAGCCCTGCGCAGCCATATAGAAGCCCAGCGGCCAACCGGCGAATGTCACCGTGTTAAGCCCTGCAGCGAACCAATGAACTACGAAGGAGAAGATAAACCATATCGTGAGAGTAACGATCATCAGCGTCTTGGTGCGCCGCCAATGTTCCTCGCGTTTGGAAGCTTCCATCATTAAAGTCCCCCTGAGATTTGGGTTAGTACTACATTAACGTTTGGTTGTGCGTAAGATTTATATTTTTTTCGCAGGGCCAATATGCACAGATTTCATGGTATTTACTAGGCAAAAACCCTAGTATTAGCCCCCTGTCGATCCAAATTTGCTCAAATTAGCCTTAATTGAAATAACGCCTGTTACAATTGGTAACAAAATACAAAGTATCACCGTGAAAGCCCGCGAACTCGTAAAAACCTATATCAACCCACTCTTTACTCGCAGCTACTGGCAAATGCTGGGAGACTATGTCGGCATCGGCAGCAAGAAAAAAGTGCAGATCATCACGGACCAGGATTCGCTCGCCGAATTCATCGGCAGCCGCGCCAGTCACGTGGCGCAGACATCGCTTTACGGTTATCTGCGCACCCGCGCCGGCACCCGCTTCCCCGCCATGTTTGAAAATCCCGACATCGTCATGTCGATCAATATCGCCAAATGGCATATCTGGCTGGCCTGTGTTTCCGACCTCAGCATCTTCACCGGTCAGTGCATGCTTCAATCCGGCAAGTTCGAAATACAGGTCATCGAAGAACTGGTGCCGCAGGCGGTTAAACAGGTACTCGACGAAATCGGTGAACCCGAGGAAGCCGGTCGGGATTTTGTCGGTGCGCGCGAAAAAATAGTTCAACGCATCGCCACCTGTGACTGGAAGCTGGAACGCGACGACGATTCCGTCTTCAGTCAAAGTCCGGAAGCGCTTTTCTACTGGTCGCCTATCGCCGACGAACTAAAACAACGCGACGAAGCCATCGTCAAGAATTCGATCCGGTTTCGCTGGATCGAAGTACGCCGCAGCCTGCGTAAACTGCTCGATTGCAAGACTCTGGCCGAAACCCTGCGCGCCGCGGAATTGTAGACCGCCTCGCGCCCGCCGGGAAAGCCGCCCTTCCCCGGCCGACCGGATTTAACGCAACGGCGCCAGCGCCTGCCGCATGGATTCGGACAAGCTGTTTTTCTGGGTTCCGTCAGATTCGAAATTAGCCTCATCCAGCCAGCTCTCGAATACCGCCTTTGCCGTCGGCCACTCGCGGTCGAGCATCGCGTACCAGGCGGTGTCGCGATTTCTATTCTTGTACATCACGGCCTGGCGAAAAATACCCTCGAACTTGAATCCGAGACGCTCCGCCGCATTACAGGATGGCTGATTCAGGGCATCGCATTTCCATTCATAGCGCCGGTAACCCAAAACATCGAATACCTGGCGCATCATCAGGTACATCGCTTCGGTCGCAATCGGCCTGGCCTGCATCAGCGGCGAAAAATGAATATGACCGACTTCGATCACTCCCATCCCGGGGTCGATGCGCAGAAAACTGGCGATCCCGACCGCGCGTCCGGTGGCGTTATCGATGACGCTGAAAAAACAGGGATCGTCGCCCAGGCAGGTGGATGAAATCCAGCTGTGAAGATCGGCTTCCGCGGCAAACGGCCCATAGGGTAAATAAGTCCAGTTGCGCTGCTCCCGATCCTGGCTAAAAGCGGCAAATAGATCCACTGCATGGGCAATATCGGTGGGCTCCAGGTGGCACAGGCGGCCGCGCATCTGCGCACCGCGCGGATGCTCGCAGGCTTACCATTGATCGACGGGAAACCCGATCGGTTGACCGAGATCGTTACGGTATTCAGTCACGCTGGCTCCATGGAAAATTGAATTGTTAAAGCCAGCGCGATTTGAGTAAACTCCACCCCCCTGACACTGTTACCGAGTCTACGGCCTTGCGTCGTG
Source organism: Olavius algarvensis Gamma 3 endosymbiont (assembly GCA_001735895.1). Taxonomy (GTDB): domain Bacteria; phylum Pseudomonadota; class Gammaproteobacteria. The sequence continues at coordinate 1,800,041 of DS021198.1, forward strand.
GAGGACAATCTCATGTTGATGCTCAACGCCGAACAATTACTCGATTGCCTGCCGTTCACGACCCTGGTCGACGAACTCGCCGCGATGCACCGCGAGCCGATAGGGCTGGTCGATGAAATGTTGATGGAATCCAAGGATGACAACGACAACCTCAGCCATTTTTTCATCCGCACCGGCTGGCAGCCGGAAAAAGCGGTCGGCGCCAAGGTCATCACCGTATTTCCACGTAACAACCAACAACGCGAATGGCCGTCGATCCAGGCGGTTTACATTCTGTTCGAAGGTAAAAACGGCACCCCGATCGCCTGCCTCGACGGCACCGCGCTAACCTGGCTCAAGACCGCCAGCGACTCGGCACTCGGCAGCAAATTGCTGTCGCGCAAAAACGTCGAATCGATGCTGATGATTGGCGCCGGGCAAATGGCGCCGCACCTGATCAGCGCGCACTGCGAGGTTCGTCCATCTCTGCGACGGGTTCAAATCTGGAATCGGACTGCCGAAAAAGCACAGCAGTTATGCGATAGTCTGGGGGATAAATACCCGGGCATCAGCTTCGCTACGGTGGCTGAAATCGAAACCGGCGCCAGAGAGGCCGACTTGATTTGTTCGGCGATCGCTTGCCCCGAGCCGATTATCAAGGGCGCCTGGCTCAAACCCGGAACCCATGTCGACCTGATCGGCGCCTTTTCCGCCGACATGCGCGAGGCCGACGACGAGGTCCTGACCTGCGGCAGCCTGTTTGTCGACGCGCGCGAAACCACGATCAATCATATCGGCGAACTAATGATTCCGCTGGCCGCCGGCGTCATTAGCGAAGCCGACGTGTTAGCCGATTTATCCGACCTGTGCCAGCAGCGGCATGCGGGACGCCGGTCGGAGGATGAGATTACGGTGTTTAAAAATGGCGGTGGCGGGCACCTCGACCTGATGTGCGCCCGTATCCTGCACGGTCATAACCCGGCGTAATGAATTCGGCCGAAATCGGGCTCGAGGACCTGCAGGCGGCGCGCAAGCGTATCGCGGCGCACATCGTGCCTTTGCATATTGCACCTTCCGCGGCACTATCGCAGCAATTCGACGCACCGCTATTGCTGGCGCACGAGTATTTGCAAACCACCGGCGCCTTCAAATTGCGGGGCGCGATGAACTCGGTTTTACAACTCGCTGCGGACACCACGGGCGTGACCGCAGTATCCACCGGTAACCACGGACGCGCCCTCGCCTACGCGGCCAGACAGGTGCAGGTACCCTGCATTATTTGCATGTCGGAACTGGTGCCGCGCAACAAACTAGAAGCGATTCGCGCACTCGGCGCCGAAACTCGCATCAGCGGTCAGTCCCAGGACCAGGCCGAAATTGAAGCCAAACGCCTGGTAGTCGAGGAAGGCTATACCATGATCCCGCCGTTCGAGCATCCGCATGTCATCGCCGGTCAGGGGACGCTCGGCCTGGAAATGCTCGAACAGTTGCCCGACCTCGATACGGTGCTGGTGCCGCTTTCCGGCGGCGGCCTGATATCCGGCATCGCGTTGGCGATCAAATCGCAAAAACCCGAGGTGCGTATCATCGGCATCTCGATGGAGCGCGGCTGTGCGATGCATGCGTCGCAGCAAGCCGGCAAGCCAGTCGACATCGAGGAGCTACCGACCCTCGCCGACTCGCTCGGTGGCCGGCCTGGATAACCGCTTGACTTTCGGCCTCGTGCGCGACTACGTCGACGAAATGGTTTTACTTAGCGAAGAGGAAATCGCCGCCGGCATACGCCACGCTTATTTCAAGGAACGGATCATACTCGAAGGCGGGGGGTGCCGTCGGCATCGCGGCACTGCTGGCGGGCAAGGTGGCTCCCGGAAACAAAACCGCGGTCTTGCTCAGCGGCAAGAACATCGATATGGAGCTGCACCGTAAAATTATCAATCAAGAGGTTCAACTGCACTAATGCCCGATATTCGAATCCTCACCGAATCCGAGCTGCGCAGCCAGATTCAACTCGATCTGAGCGTGGTCGAATGCGTCGAAAACGCTTTTCACGCACTCGCCACCAAGGCCGTAGTGATGCCGCCTATCATGCGGCTCGACATTATCGACAATAACGGCGAGATCGATGTCAAAACCGCCTACATCCCCGGCATCGACAGCCTGGCGATTAAAATCAGCCCCGGGTTTTTCGATAATCCGGAAATCGGCCTGCCCAGCGGCAACGGTTTGATGGTGTTATTCAGTACGCGCACCGGCATGGTCGAGGGCTTGCTGCTGGATAACGGTTACCTGACCGACGTACGTACCGCGGCCGCAGGCGCCGTGGCGGCGAAGTACCTCGCGCGCGCCGACAGCCGCAGCGCCGCCATTCTCGGCGCCGGCGTGCAGTCCGGTCTACAACTGGAGGCCCTGACTCTGGTGCGTAACATCGATTCGGCTCGAATCTGGGCGCGCGACTTTGAGAAGGCCGAGGCGCGCGCTGCCGATTGGAGTCGGCGACTCGGGATCGAAATAACCGCCTGCCGAGACGTGGCTACGGCCATCGATGCGGCCGATATTATCGTCACCAGCACGCCATCGAGCAAACCGATCCTGTTGGCGGAACACATCGAGGATGGACAGCACGTGACCGCGATGGGTTCGGATGCCGAGCACAAAAACGAAATCGATCCTCGGATCTTCGCCACCGAAGTTTCTTACTTTTGCGACAGATTGTCCCAGGTCAGGCTGCTCGGGGAGTTACACCATGCCATCGAACAACAGCTGGTCGCACCCACGGCGGAATTTCCCGAACTCGGCCAGGTCATTTCACAACAACGGCCCGGACGCCATAATTGCTCGCAGAAAACCCTGTGCGATCTGACCGGAACCGGCATCCAGGACACCGCGATCGCCACCTTGGCCTACCAACGCTGCCAGGCCCGACAGGCCGGCACCCGGATTACAAACTAGCGCGGTATTAACATGCCCAGGGACAGCAAATTAAATTTTTCGCCGGCGGAATACGGTCAACGGCTCGAACGGACCCGCAGCGCTATGCGGACAAGAGGTATCGACTGCCTGATCGTAGTCGATCCTTCCAATATGGCCTGGCTAAGCGGCTACGATGGCTGGTCGTTTTACACCCACCAATGCCTCATCCTGCAACACGATGCCGAACCCATTTGGTGGGGTCGGGGTATCGACGCACCGGGCGCGCTGCGCACCACCTATCTAGATAGCGACAATATCCTCAAGTATCCCGATCACTTCGTGCAGTCCGATGTCTGTCATCCGATGGATCATTTGTGCGGGATACTACGCCAATTGAAGCTCGACCGCGGCTCGGTCGGCGTGGAAATGGAAAACTATTATTTTTCTGCGGCCGCTTTTGGCTCGCTACAGACGCATCTGCCCCAAGCGACCTTGATCGACGCAACCGCGCTGGTTAACTGGCAGCGAATTATCAAATCCGATCAAGAACTGATCTACATGCGCAGCGCGGCCCGCATCGTCGAAAGCATGCATGCCCGCATCTACGAAATCATCGAGCCCGGTCTGGCCAAGAACCAGCTGGCCGCTGAAATCTTTCATAGCGGCATCGCCGGCATAGACCAACACTGGGGTGACTACCCGGCAATCATGCCGCTGCTGCCCACCGGCATGGATGCGACCGCGGCCCACCTGACCTGGGACGACTCGAAGCTGAATCCCGGAGATATTACCTTCTTCGAAATCGCCGGCTGCCACCGGCGCTATCATTGTCCGTTATCGCGCACGATTTCGCTTGGGCCGCCGCCGCAAAAATATCTCGATGCCGAAACGGCGGTGCTGGACGCGATGCATGCCGGGCTCGAAAACGCCAGGCCCGGAAAACTGTGCGAGGATATCGCAATCGCATTCTTCGAGCGGCTCGAAAAACATGGCTTCAAAAAAGAAAACCGCACCGGTTATTCGATCGGCCTGTCTTATCCCCCCGACTGGGGCGAGCGCACCATCAGCCTGCGGCGCGGCGACAAGACCGAACTTAAACCGAACATGACCTTTCATTTCATGCCTGCATTGTGGCTCGACGACGGCGGCCTCGAAATTACCGAATCGATTGTCATCACCGAATCGGGATACGAGAGCCTGGCCAATGTCGAACAACGCCTGCTGGTGAAATAAAAATGGCCAACCCGATATCGGCGACAATCGATTTCGAACGCGAAGGGCTGCAGCATGGCTTTTTGCAGATACCACATTCCAGCAACGATTCCGCCTGGGGTTCGATCATGCTGCCGATCAGCTATGCCAGCAATGGCGACGGTCCGGGCGCCATTCTGACCGGCGCCAATCATGGCGATGAATACGAAGGCCCGATCGCTTTACAGCATCTGGCAAACAATATCGATATCGACAAGATTCGCGGCCGCGTGGTTATCGTCCCGATGATGAACTACCCCGCCTTCCAGGCGGCGACCCGCGTTTCGCCGATCGACCAGCTCAATATGAATCGAATTTTTCCGGGTGACGCTTCCGGCAGCGTAACCCGGCTGATCGCCGACTACATAACCCGCAGGCTGTTGCCGATGTGCGACTATGTGCTCGACATCCATTCCGGCGGCAAAACCCTCGAATTTCTGCCCTTCGCGGCTTACCACAGGCTTGAAAACAAGGCTCAGCAGGCTGCCTGCGAAGCCGCAGCGCAGGCTTTTGCGGCGCCCTATTACCTGAGCCTGATCGAAATCGACGCCGGCGGCATGTACGATACCCAGGCCGAAACCATGGGCAAGGTATTCGTCTCCACCGAACTCGGCGGCGGCGGCAGCAGCACTCCCGCCACCGTTGCAATCGGCAAACGCGGGGTGCACAACTTTCTGGTGCATGCCGGAATTCTCGACGACAGTCCGCAGCGGCCCGAGCGACCCGCCGTCAAACTCGACATGCAACAGGCTAACGCCTACCTGTTTGCACGACACAATGGCCTGCTGGAGCCCTGCGCGGGCCTCGGCGACGCGGTACAAGCCGGTGATTTGGTGGCTCGTGTTTACAACGGCGAAAGAACCGGCGAGGCGCCTGTCGAATACCACGCCGCGGGCAACGGTATTATAATGGGTCGCCATTTTCCATCCCTGATCAAGATCGGCGATTTCATGAACGTCATCGCCCGTATCGTCCAGGAATAACCCCAACCCTTAAGGAAACTTAAATGAAATCCAAAACTCTTGTGCTATCCGCACTGTTACTAACACTGGCTGCCTGCGAGAAAAAAGAATCGGCGCCAATGGAAATAGACCTCAGCACCGAAGCCGATAAATTCAGCTACGGGCTGGGTATGCTGGTCGGCGAGCGCGTACTCAAGCAATACGGCAAAGTCAATTACGACCTGCTGCTGGCGGGCATGAAAGCCCAGCATCAGGAACAAACCACCTTGCTGACCCTGGAACAGGCCGGGGAGTCGATCAATGCGCAAATGGCGAAGAAATTTGAAAGCGAGTCGGCCGCCAATCGCAAGCGCGGCGAAGATTATCTGAAGAACAATGCTGCGCAAGAAGGCGTACAGGTTACCGCAACGGGGTTACAGTATTCGGTAATTAACGCGGCCGACGGTGCCAAACCCAGGGCCACCGACGAAGTGACCGTACACTATCGCGGCACCCTGATCGACGGCACCGAATTCGACAGTTCCTATTCGCGCGGCGAACCGACCAGTTTCCAGCTCAACCAAGTCATCCCCGGCTGGACCGAAGGCGTTCAGTTAATGAGCATCGGCAGCAAATACCGTTTCGTCGTGCCTTATAACCTGGGCTACGGCGAGCGCGGCGCGGGCGGCCAGATCGGTCCTTTCGAAACCCTGATATTTGAAGTCGAGTTGATCGAAATCAAATCTTGATCGGGCATGGGCGCCACCCCGGACCCGGGTAAACGACAATGCCTAGCCAGGCCTTATTATTGCGGGTGGCGCCGCTAGTATTTGTGTCGCTATGGAGCACCGGCTTCATCGCGGCCAAGTACAGCATGCATAACGCCGATCCGTTCGTGTTCCTGTGTTTGCGGTTCTCGATTACCGCGCTAGCGCTGGTGCCGATTTTGCTATTCGTCGGCGCCGCGCTGCCGCGTCGTATCTGGGCGTTCCGCCATGATATGGTCGCCGGGCTGCTGATACATTGCGGCTATCTCGGTTACCTGTTCTGGCCAATCAAGAACGGCGTTCCCTCGGGAATCGTCGCGATTATCATCGGCGTGCAACCGATACTCACTATGGCATTGGCAACCCTGTATATCGGCGAGCACCTCGACTGGCGCAAGCTTACCGGATTGCTGACCGGGTTTATCGGAGTCGGCATCGTAATCATCGGCAAATACGGCGTTACGCTGGGGCTCGCCGGCGGCCTCGACCTGCTCGATCTGTTAATGTGCCTGGTCAGCCTGCTGTCGATCGCGGTCGGGGTGTTTTACCAAAAGAAATTCTGTAACCAGTCGCTACTATTGCCGGGCACCCTGATGCAGTATGTCGCCGGTTCGCTGGCATGCGCCGGATTCGCGCTGCTTTATGGTGAAACCTGGGTCATCGACTGGACGCCGACTTTCACCATCGCGCTGACCTGGCAGGTGCTGGGACTCTCGCTCGGTGCCGTTCTGCTGTTGATGTACATCATTAAAAACGGCGAGGCGGGACGCGTTTCCAGCATGTTTTACCTGGTGCCGCCGCTGGTCGTGGTCGAGGCGCATTTCCTGTTCGGCGAAACCCTGGGGCTACTGTCGATCGGTGGCATGCTGCTGTGTGTGGCCGGGGTCGTAATTGTCAGCCGATCCGTCCCTAAAACCAGAACCTAGGCGGTTGCTATACTCGGGAGAGCAATTACGAGTTCAATCCATGAGACATAGATCATTTTTTGTCACCGGCCTGATGTTGCTGTCGATGATATCCAGCCCGGTTACGCAGGGCGAACTCTACAAGTGGGTCGATGAAAACGGCAAGATTCACTACGGCGATAGCCCTCCGGAAAACGTCAAACTCAAAAAAATCACCGGCGAGGTCAGCAGCTACAGCTCGGTAAGCGTCGAACCGTTTGTTTTCGATCCGAATTTAATCACCAAGCGCAGCAAGCCCAAATCGGTAGTCATGTATTCGACCAGCTGGTGCGGGGTTTGCAAAAAGGCGGCGCGCCACTTCCGCCAGAAAAAAATTCCTTTCACGGAATACGATATCGAGAAGTCGGCCAGGGCGGCCAAGGAATACCGCCGGCTGAATGCCCGCGGGGTACCGGTCATCCTGATCGGGGATCAACGCATGAACGGTTTTAGCGCCAAAGACTTCGACCGAATATACTACAGCAAGACCTAGGTTTACCGTGTAGATGGAGCCTTTATTGGGCCACACCAACAATACTGCTCAATGAAACCGTATTGCGGACTGAAAATAAACTTGGAGTTTCGCCTGCATTTTCTCATCGCACTTCAAGAAATTGTGCTTTAGCTTTGGAGGAAACGAAGAGTGCTCTGAACAACCCAGTCAGGATTCACCAACAACAGGTAGTGATCGGTATGCGCGGCAATCTTGACTTCAACTTGCGGAGCAACCTGATGCAACCGTTGCATAGCCTGTCTTGCCGGGTATGTCCTTTCGTTTTCCCCAGCCAGAAACAGGGTTGGAACGCGTAGGCTTTCCCAATCGGCGTCCGTCAGCCGAGTCGGAAGCACGAATTTCCTTTTCCTAAAACACCGCCTCGCCAGCAAGTCCTCTTCAACCATTTCATCGATCCGCTTACGGACCGGTTTGTTTCGTACGGCATCGGGTCCATACCAGTAAAAATAGTTACTGGCGACAAGGCGAAATGGCAGGAAATGATAGACAATGGCCCGTGCCAGTAGCCATGGCCCAGGTGACAAAACCGTTGCCGCAGGTGCAAGCAGCACGAGCCTCCTTATTCGGTCAGGATGCGAAAGTGCATAAAGAGCAGCTTGCCATCCTCCGTATGAATACCCCATCAGGTTCAGGTGTTCGAGGCCCAACTCGTTGGTGAGCTCGTCGAGCCAATCGACGAAATCATGCGGATTTGAGATTTCTCGGGAAGATACGCTCCGTCCGTTGTCGTAGATGAGGTCTATCGCAAAGGTTCGGTAAGCATTCGATAATGCTTCGATCACCGGTGACCAGGATAACGAGGTCTCTGTGTCGCCAGGCAACAGCATTAGGGGTTGACCCGCTGCAGGGCCCTGAATACGCATGAACGTCTGGCCAAAAGAAGTACTTACCATCCGCGTTTGAGACGGGGTTGGCCATTGCTTGGCCAAATTGTCATAGTGTGTCAGATATTCTTGCTTCGCCTCGAAAGACCGAAACGGATGATGAATGTCCACTATCCTCGCCCTCTTTTGCAACTGTATAAGTTAGCGCTTAACAGGACAGGCACCGTCATTTTGCTCCAATACTCTAACTGTTGTCGATGTTAACACCATTACCTGAGAAAGACGCCTGACCGTAATTCATCCGTTTAACCCCGATCTCCGCGACTGACGTAGACGCAATCAGTAGGATAGAATGCATCGATGTACTATTTCTCACGGCGTTTAGTTTCCGCTTGCACGCATTTGAATCTGGTGGCAGCGTGCATCGGGGCTTCCCTTTTTGCCTCGCAATGCATTGCATCCGAAATCACGATCGATGAAGCAATCGAGTTTCAAACAACCGATTGCTGGGTTAAACCGGTTAGCAAGGCCCGCACCGACTGCGGCTGGCTGACAGTACCGGAAGACTGGGAGCTTGCCGACGGGCAACGGTTACGGCTGCCGGTGGTGATCTGATGACTATACCATGGGTGCCACGCTTGCGGTGGATTGTAATGACTATGGCGGTGAGTCCGATCGGCAATCGCATGCAGGCGACCCTGAATCCTATTCTTACCTAAAGGATTATGCGGCGACGAACCGGGAAATCTGGCCTTGCGCAATCTGGCCGACAAAACCCGAAACGGCAAATCGTGACGCCGTGGTCAGCGATATCCCGAGCCTGCTTCTGGCTGGAGGCCTTGATCCGTCGACTACTGTTGAACAGGCCGAAAATAGCAGCGGCGACACTCGCTGCGTCGCACTTGTTTGTATTCCCGGCTAATGGGCATGTGCAAACCAGAAACAACGAATGTGCCTGGATCATTATTGACGAGTTTTTATCCGATCCTGCTCAGCGTCCTAATCCCGATTGTTTAACATCCCTGAGAAAACCTAAATTTATCACCTACCATAGAAATTGATCGGGCATGAAAAAGGGCTCCCGAAGAAACCCCTAAACCTGGTTTAATTGGTCGGAGAGGCAGGATTCGAACCTGCGACCCCCTGACCCCGAGATAGGTGCGCTACCAGGCTGCGCCACACTCCGACCGAGCCACGGATTCTACAGCAGGTCCGCCGTCAGCAACAAGTCTTGAGGAGGCGCGCGGCTCAGAGTTAGCTCCAAAAATGCCATTCGCAATCGGCCATAACGACCAATCTAAGTAAACCTGCAGGTCGAATAAACCGATTCTTGCCTGGAGCTTACCCGTCCCTGCGTCAAAATATTTCGATAGGCAAAGTAAATTGGCTATTGCACAATGCCCGCATCGGGTAACCGGCGCAGATCAGGCATGCAATTTTGTATTCAACTATCGGCATACTATCCGGATAAATCCTACGGCGGCGACCGCGTTTATGCCGATATGCTGGAACTGGCCCGCTGCGCCGATCGCTGCGGCTACGAATCGGTCGCCATTACCGAACACCACCTGCTCAATATTCTGATGATGCCGGCGCCGCTGCAGTTCGCCGTCAAAATCGCCAGCCAGACCCAATCGGTCAAGATAATTACCGCGGTTTCGGTATTGCCGCTACACGATATGCGGGTGTTGGCGGGCGAGCTCGTGTGCACCGATATTTTCACCGATAACCGGCTCATGGTCGGTGTCGGCCGCGGCGCCTTCGGCTTTGAAATGGGGCGCATGGGCGTGCCGTTAGAAACCAGCCGTGAAAAATTCGACGAATCGCTCGAACTGTTACAAGCGCTGCTCGCCGAAGAGGAGGTTAGTTGGGACGGCAAATACTATAAGTTCGAGCCGATAACCATCATGCCGCGACCGGTGAGCGATATTCCGCTGATGATGGCGGTGCTGGCGCCCGAGGCGATTTACCACTGCACCAGGCGCGGCTTTCACATCCAGACCACGCCGCTGTCGGGCGACCACCAGCATATGCTGGACCAGGTCGACGCCTTCAATCGCGCTAAACAGGAACTTGGGCCTGCCGGCGCCGATCAGACCCTGTCGCTATCGCGGGTGGCTTTTCTGTGCCACAGCGACGCCGACCGCAATCGTAAAATTCAGTTGGCGCACGAATACTACAGCCGTTTCGACAATGTATTTACCGGGCCCGGAATCGTCGAAAACGGCATGATCAAACCGCTGCCGCGTAAGATGACGGTTGAACAAACCGCGGAGAATCTGACTATTTGCACCGTAGCGGAAATGATTGACAAGCTTGGGCCCTACGCCGAAGCGGGCGTCGACCGCTTCATCATGAATGTGAATTTCGGCGTCGAGCAAGCCGAAATTCTGGAGTCCATCGAATGTTTTGGCGCGGAAGTCATGCCGTATTTCAATACTTCAGACGTCGCCAGAACCGGGTAGCCACAGATGACCGCGGTGGATGCCAGCTTTCGCATCGAGGGCCAGGGGCCGGCGCTCTACCTGGTGCACGGTATCGGTTCGCGCAAAACCACCTGGGACCGACTGATCGCGAGCCTGAAGCAGGACTTCACCTGCGTCAGCTATGACCTGCGCGGCCACGGCGACAGCCCGGTTCCGCCGACACCCTACACGCTAGACCAACTGGTCGCCGATCTCGAGGCGTTGCGGCAAAAACTGGGGCACGAAAAAATTCACATCGCGGGACACTCTTTGGGAGGCATGATCGGCCCCGCTTACGCGCGCGAGTATCCCGAACATACGCTGAGCGTTGCCCTGCTCAGCACGGCCGCCGGGCGCAGCCGGGATGATCGTGCAAAACTCCAGGCGGTGGGTGACGCCATGCTGCAAAACGGCATTGCCGACACCCTCGGCAATTTCGTCGGGCGCTGGTTCACGGATGATTTCGTCGCATCTCATCCAGCGGCGATTCAAGCCCGGCTGCAGCAGGTAATAGACACCCCTGCGGACGTGTTTCTGAGCGTGTTTCAGATCTATGCGACCACCGAAATGGCGCCCTGGCTTAACCAGGTTAAATGCCCCTGCCTGGTGCTCACCGGCGAACTCGACGGCGGCTGTAATCCGCGCCTGAACCGGTTCATCCACGCACAGCTACCCGACTCTCGATTGGTAATCCTCGAGCGCTACAAGCACTCGTTAATGATCGAAGCCAGCGACAAGGTACTACCCCACCTGCGGGAATTTTTACTCGGAGTTAAATCGACGCAGACGCACGCGGGATGAGTTTCGATATACGGAATTAGTGCAAAAAAGTATGGAATTCAATAACTTCAAAGCAGCGCTGTTGGTAGTCGTCTCGATGACGATGATTACTACCAATGACGCCATCGTTAAACATCTAACCCAGGTATTCAACGTTGGGCAAATCATGTTTCTGCGCGGCGCGCTGATCTGCATTATTTTTGCGGCCGTCATGAAACTGCGGCGGCAGCCGATTTGCAGTCGGCAGACGCTGCACCGTTGGAACCTGCTGCGCGGCTTATTCGAACTGTGCGCCACCCTGAGCTTTCTAACCGGGCTGGCGCTGTTACCGATCGCGGTGGCATCGACGCTGGGTTTCGCGGCTCCTATTTTCCTGGCGTTACTGGCCGCGGTACTGCTCAGGGAAAAGGTCGGCCTGGAGCGCTGGCTGGTCATACTGATCGGATTCGGCGGCGTGCTGTTGATTAGCAATCCGTTTGCCGAAACGGCTTCCTGGGCGGTCATATTCCCGATCATCTGCGCCTTCTTCGTCGCCTTGCGCGATATTGCGATCCGCTACGTGCCGCCGGAAATTCCATCCTCGCAGGTGGCTTTCACCAACGCCTGGATAGTCATGCTCGGCGGCGGCCTGTACTCTCTTTATCAAGGCTGGGGCGAAGCCGGCCTCGCCTGGTATTTGTGGTTCCTCGGGCTCGGCGCCGCGCTCTATTGCGGTTATTTATTTATGATTATGGGTAGCCGGCTGGGCGAACTTTCTTTTATCGGCCCGTTCAAATACATCAGTATTATCATCGCCATCGTCTACGGCTATCTGATATGGGGCGATATTCCGACCATGACGATGCTCGCGGGCGCCACGGTTATCGTGCTTTCGGGTATCATGTTGATTACATCCGAAAAGAGAAAAAGCCGCGCCGCCTCGTTGCTGCCCGGCACCACCGAATAATGTCGAGCCAACCAGCGCCAACCATCCCTTCCTGCTCCGCGCAGGCCATTATCGACTGGGTCTTCAGCGAAGGACGCCGTATCGAGAGTAGCAATCGCTTCGTGCATCAACTGGCGCATCAGATGAATCATCACGGTGCCGCCATCGATCGCCTGATGGTTTCGCTGTTAACGCTTAATCCACAGCTGGTGGCAACTTCCGAAACCTGGGATAAAGCGACCGATATTACGCGCCCGATCCACGCCTCGCACGGCGTGCGCGATACCGAACGTTATATCGGCAGCCCGTTACAGGCTATCTACGAAACCCACAAACGGGTGCATCAGCGCCTCGACCGTCTGCCGGAAGATGCGCATCGCGCCTATACCGAGCTGGCCGAGGACGGTTACATCGATTACCTCGCGCTACCGGTGCTGTTCGGTGAAACCTCGGAACCCGGGGCAGCGATCGTCATCTGTACCAAACGTGAGGGCGGATTCAGCGAGGCGGACATCGAGAGCTTTCGCCGGATTCGCGATTACCTCGCACCGGTACTCGAAGTTCATGCCCTACGCTATTTGTCGCGCTCGTTGATGAATACCTATGTCGGCAAGCGCACCAGCGAAAAGGTTCTTGCCGGCATGATCAAGCGCGGCGACGCCGACGTTATCAACGCCGCCTTATGGTTCAGCGATTTACGCGATTTCACGCGGCTGACCGAAACGCTTGCACCCGCGCAGGTGCTGGAAATGCTCAACGATTATTTCGAGTTTGTCGCCGCCGCGGTTACCGCCCAGGGCGGCGAGATACTGCGCTTCATCGGCGATGCGATGCTGATCGTTTTCCCGATCGACGACAACATGTGCGAGCAAACCGCCTGCCAGGCCGCCATCGATGCGTAGGCAACGCTCGCCAGCCTAAATCATCGCCGCCGCCGCCACGGTCTCCCGGAAATTCAGTTCGGCGTCGGGCTCAACGTCGGCGAGGTGATTTACGGCAACGTGGGCGCTCCCGACCGCCTCGATTTCACCGTAATGGGGCCCGCCGTCAATCGCAGCGCGCGCCTGGAATCCCTGACCAAGCAACTGGGTTGCGATATCTTGTTTTCGCAAAAGTTTGCCGATTCGATAACCACCCAGGCGGAATTTCTCGGCAATCACGAAATGAAGGGGATCGAGGGTCCGCAGGCAGTCTACGCACTGTGCCGAACCTAATCGTGACGCAGCGGCGAAACTCAGCCGCAAGCGCTAAGCCCGCGTCGTGGTTCAATACAACTACCGCTCTGGCGGTGTTACAAACTGTTACAGGTTGAAACAATAAAATTGCCGCGTTGGTGGTTAAATCCGCACAACTTCAACTACAGGCAGATAGGCAATGAAACACTTAAACAAAATTTCAACCCTGATTGCGGCCGGCGGACTGTGTGTCGCGGCTGCGGTACCGGCTTCCGAGCTTACTACCGATAACCCTCACTTCGGTGAAAAGGGATGGGACGTAAGCCTTGGCGTCGGGGTATTCTCCGCCAGCGACGCGATCTATCAATTCGAGGACGACGATTACGAAGAAGGCGTTTACCTGCCTTTGGATGTCACCTGGTACGGCGAAAAATTCCATTTCGCGCTGGGCGAGGACGAGGGCTTGCTGTTCGGCTATACGCTAGCTAAAACCAGTCGCTGGGCGCTGGATGCGATCGCGGGTCCGCGCGGTGGCGGCCCTGATAGTGACGATTTGAAAGACGAGTTCGATGACATCGACGAGCGCGATATCGACTTCCAGGCAGGACTGCGCTACACGATTTATGGCAAAGACGACTTAATCAAGTTGGAGCTGACGCGCGATATTGCCGACGTGCACGACGGTTACCTGGCGACGGGTTCCTACCAGAAGGAATGGCAGCTTAAAAACTGGGTGCTGACCGGCGGGGCTGCGCTGGCTTATGTCTCCGAGGACATGACCGGCTATTACTTCGATATCTCTGAATCGGAACAGACACCGCAGGTACCGGTTTACAGCGCCGGCGCCTCGACCATTGTCGCCGCCAGCCTGAGCGCGGAATATCCGATCAACGAGGACTGGGTGTTCGAAACCGAACTCGCGCATTTTTGGCTGGACGATGAGATTACCGACAGCCCGATCAGTACCGATGATGACAGCATATCGGCGATATCCACCGCAGTCATATATCATTTCTGAACCATGAGCGCTAAATTACGAGTTGTTTGGATATTGTTAGGCGGATGTTTGCTCTCCGGCCAGCCGGCGCTGGCCGGGGATGAAATCCTGCAGGCGTCGCCGCGCAAATGTGTCGCGTTAAAACAGGGCAGCACCTGTTATCTCGACCTGGATGTCAACTGGCATAGCCCGGAAAATGGACACTTCTGTCTCTACCTGGGAATGCGTGAAGCTCCGCTGCAGTGTTGGCAGGATAGCAAGCAAGGTCGATATAGTTTCGAATTTGCAGAAGCCGCCTCGACCCGGCTCGAATTACGTAACCAGGACAGCGGTCAACTGGTGGGGGAAACCGAAATCGAAGTCAAATGGGTTTACAGTTCACGTCGTAATTCGGCCGCCTGGCGGGTTTTTTAGTGGCGCCGGGCGCGCGCATCACGATTGTGGAAGACGATCGCGAACTGGCCGAATGGATGGCGAGTTATCTGCAACAAAACGGCTTTGTCACCGATATTTGTCTGCGCGGCGAAACCGCGCTGCAGCGACTCCGACGCAAACTCAGCGACCTGGTAATTCTCGACATCAACCTGCCCGGGATCAACGGTTTCGAAGTATGCAAACAGCTGCGCGAATTTTTCGACAACCCGGTCATCATGGTCACCGCCAACGACGAGGAATTCGATGAAGTGCTCGGTCTCGAGTTGGGAGCTGACGACTATATTACCAAGCCGGTTACCCCACGGGTGCTGCTCGCCAGAATCAACGCGCAGCTGCGTTCCGGTGCCTCTGCCGCGCGTCAACGCGAAGACCTGTTGCAGTTTGGCTCCCTGAAGATCGACCTGCAGGCCCAGTCGGTAACTCTGGAAGACCAGGCCGTGGCGCTGTCATCCGGTGAGTTTGAGCTGCTTTGGGTATTGGGCTGCCACGCCGGCAGCGAAGTCAGGCGTGAAGACCTGGTGCGGGAAATCAGGGGCTTCGATTACGACGGTTTCGATCGCACCATCGATGTCCGGATTTCCCGCCTGCGTAAAAAGCTGGGCGATCATTCCAATCCGCCGAAACGTATCAAGACCATTTGGGGCAAAGGGTACCTGTTTGCCAAAAATGCCTGGTAACCGAAGGGAACGCGCGCGCAGGCCGTCATGAAGTGGACTATCTCCTCACTCTATCTGCTCATATTCGTCACCCTGCTCGGTTTCGGCTTCGTGCTAGACCGGATTTACTCGGTTTACTTTAGCGACCCGGTCGACGACACCGGCGCCTACCGCATCATTTTCGAATCGGTGCGCCGTCAGGCCAACGCTGACCTGCCGCTCGGCGAGCAATCGCGTAACGCGCTGCCCGATTTGTTTGTGCTCGAGAAATCGGCCGACTTCCGGCTTCCCAAAACCTTATCCAGCGGTTTCGACGACGGAGCCATGATCATCCTCGATTCCGACGCGGGCTTGAGCCTGCACCAAAAACTGACCGACCCGGAGTGGACGCTGAGCTTTGGCCCGATCCCGCGAGCACGGCCCGATATCCGCCCGGTCGAGTACCTGCTGACCGTTGTTTTTTATCTCGGTGTGGCGCTGGTACTGGTACTCTGGGTGCGACCGCTGATTCGCGACGTAGGGCTGCTATCGGACGCCGCCCGCAAGCTGGGACAGGGTGAACTCGAAACCCGCCTCGCCGTGGATACCTGGTTTCTCAAAGATTTGTTTTCGGATTTCAACAAGATGGCGTCACGGCTGCAGGCATTGAGCGCTAACAACCAGCTTTACAGCCAGGCGGTCAGCCACGATTTGCGTACTCCGCTTGCTCGAATCGAATTCGCGCTGGAAAAACTACAGCAAGAACCGGTTAGCAACGAGCAGCAATCCGCGATCCTGAAAATTCGTCAGGACGTCTCGAGAATAGAAATGCTGACTTCCGAACTGCTGGAATACGCCCGCATCGGCCATACCCGCCAGCTGCAACCTGAACGAATCGACCTGCACGTATTCCTGCATCAGGTCATCGCCGAATTTTCGACGGCAAAACAAACCATCGCCTACCAACGCGAATCAGAAGCAGCGCTGTTTTGCTCGATCGACGTATCCCTGTTTCACAAACTCATTAGCAATTTAATCGACAACGCAACCCGACATGCCGCGAGCCGTATCCTGATCAGTCTGGCCGAGACCGATGACGGTGCCGTTATCATGGTCGAGGACGACGGCCCGGGTTTCGACGCGGTCGCAGACGCGGTCGCAGATGCAGGCGCAGTCAACAAAATCTTCGAGCCTTTCGTCAAGGGCGACGGTCGCGGCGGTAATCACTTCGGCCTCGGGCTAGCGGTTTGCAATCGCGTGGTGCAACAACATAACGGCAGCATCGAAGCCGACAATTCATCCTCCCTGGGCGGGGCCCGTATGATTGTTACCCTCCCTTGTTAACACCCCCTCGATCATCCTGATTTCGCCTTGCGCCGGGTCAGAAATTCGCGATGCGACTGCGGCGTACCGTCGTGGAACGAACCCATCCATTTATCCCAGGGAATTTCCAGACCGCCATAATTGCATTCGAAAAATCGATGATGCATTTGATGGTGAAAAGTGCCGAGCGCGAGACGCTTCTTGCCGTCGATCAGTATTCCCTCGAAACCCGCGTGCGTAGTCGCGGCGGAGAGCGTGAAATACTGCAGGTGGAAGATGATCAGCAGCGGGTTGGCCGGAACCAGCCAATGGATAAACACCGAACCCAGATAAATCAGATGCTCGAGCGGATGCATCGACAGCCCGGACCAGGGTCCGACATTGGTGTTGCGGTGGTGCAGGTAATGCACCCTGCGATATAACGGCGGCCAATGCAGCATTCGGTGGATCAGGTAAAAGTAAAATGTCTCCCAGATAGGCACCAGGAAAATCAACAGCAGCAACCAGGGCAAATCTCCCGGCATATCCAGCATCGGCGCATAACCGTTGGCCAGCGCCCACATCATCAGGGCTTCGTACCCGCTCCATACGGTAACCCCGCTGGCACAGCTCCAGAACATGTTGTCCCATACCTGATTTTTAAAGGTAAATACACGACTGCGCTGAACCAGGGGTCTGGCATCGTAACGTCGCTGATCCCCCTGTTTCCGATAAACGTAAAGATAAAGATGCAGACCACCGGCAACCAGCAGCATCAGCAGCAGGTTCCTGATAAAAATCTGTGCAATCCAGTCAAACTGAAACACCTGGCAGCGAATCAATGCGGGGTGGAAGAAGAACCAGGATACGGCTGCCAACGATAAAATAATCGAACGCTCAGACAGTGGCAACCAGCCGCGCATAAACCACAGGCCAATCGCCAATGGTTCCGGCGGCGCCTTAAACAGCGGCGACACCCCTAGCGGTAACTCGGGCATATAATGCCAGCGTTTGTTATTCGCTCCGGCGCCGGGTTCGCTCGAGTTTGCCTTGGTTGTAGAATCCGTCATGGAAGAATTTTCCGAGATCTATACCTAATAATTGCCTTCGGCCTGTCGTCGGATCAATCATACCGAATGATACCCGGCATGATCGGTAAAATTTCGAAATTGAAACGGGATTCTACCTTCGATGCGATCCCTGATCGGGGTAATGTCGAAGCGTTTGACATAAGCACGGCTCAGTTGTTCGGCGCGCAGAAAGCCGCACAATGCGGCTATGTCCATGATGGGCATTTCGGTTTGCGTGACCAGCCCGCGGGCCCGATCGAGGCGTACGTTCAAATAGTATCTTACCGGGGTCAGGCCGATATATTGCTTGAATATGCGTTGTAATTGCCTGACCGATAATACCAGATAACTTGCCAGTTCCGGTTGGGTCAACGGTTCCTCGATGTTACGCTCCATCAGCAGAATTGCATCGCGCAATTTTTCCGGGACCTGGTAGCCGACCGGTTGCAGCCGGCGCGGAATTTGTGCTTCGGCGGCATCGCGCAAACGTTCATGAAAAATATATCGTGCGGAAGCATTGGCGAGCTCGATACCTTTCTGGATGCGGATGATTTCGAGTGCCAGATCAACTGCGGCAACCCCGCCACAACAGGAGATCCTGCGTTTATCGATCGTATATAGAGACTCGGCGGTTTCGATTGCGGGAAACATTTCGTTGAATGCCGCGAGATGTTCGTAGTGGACAACCACTCGATGATTGTCGAGCAAACCGGCGAAAGCCAGCACCACGGCACCGTTATCGATCCCGCCCAGGGTGACGCCCTGGCGCGACCCCAAACGCAACCAGGCCTGCAGATTTTTACTGCGGAATTGCTCCGGCGCCCAACTGGCGTTGACCATCAAAAAATCGTGGTTGGGTGATTGCTGCTCGATGCCGGTTGTATCCGCTATTTTGATGCCGTTGCTGGCAACCACGCTGCCGCCGTCCAGCGACAAAAACTGCCAGTCGTAAATTCTGCTGCCGCGTAAATAGTTCGCCGCCCTGAAAGGGTCGAGGAAGGCCTGCGCGGCAAATCCGTTAAAACCCGGCAGCAATAGCATACCGATCCGGCAGGTGAATTCGGTTACTTCTCGCTCAGGCGGCATCCCGACTCGCTTCCTAATCGATTGGGTTGAATCCTAATATCGGCAATCCTTGGTAATTTTTCAAGGTTAAATGTCGTAAATTGACAATTACGAATGCGTCGATGCTGTATGTTTTCGATATTCGGGTTATCGCCGTCGCTTTCCCGCCCCGGCGCTAACCCACCCTCGACAGGAGAGTGCCGTGTCTAGCGCAACCTTGAGCAGTAGTGAGCTTTCTCAAATTCGAGGCGGCTACGACGAAACCGCCATTCGCTCTTACTCGATCAATACCCGTTGTTACGTCGATCCGAAGTTTCTGCAAATCGAGCGCGAGCAGGTTTTCCACCGCAGTTGGCAGTTTCTGTGTCACGAAGAAAAGCTGCGCGAGCCGGGTAGTTACATGAGCATGAGTATCGAGGGTCAGAGTATCGTCGCCTTGCGTAATCGCAGCGGCGAGCTCAAGGCGTATTACAACGTCTGTAAGCATCGCGGGCACGAGTTGTTGTTTGGCGAAGGTCAGATCAAGCGCATCACCTGCCCCTACCATGCCTGGACTTACGACCTCGACGGCCAATTGGCGCGCGCCCCCAGATCGGAACATCTGGAAAACTTCGACGCCAAGGAAATCTGTCTCGATCCGGTCCAGGTCGAAACCTTTTGCCACCTGGTGTTTGTCAATCTCGACCCCGAAGCCAAACCCCTGGCCCAGCAAACGGGCGATCTCGGCAACGAAATTATGCAGTATGCGCCGGATCTGGGGCGGCTCACCTTCGCCACCCGTTTGACTTACCGCATCAAGGCCAACTGGAAATCCGTAGTCGATAATTTTCTCGAGTGTTATCACTGCCCGGTGGCGCACAAGGGATTCAGCTCGATGATCGACATGGATACCTACAAGGTCAAAACCCACGGTATTTATTCGAGCCACATGGCCAAGGCAAGAACCGGCGCCAACAGCGCTTACAACATCGAAGGCGCGGCGGTAACCGACCACGCGGTCTGGTTCCTGTGGCCGAATATGACGCTGATGCGCTACCCCGGCCGCGGTAATTTCATGCTGTGGCGGTTTTATCCGATCAACGAGCAGGAAACCTACGAAGAGTTCGATTTCTTTTTCGAAACCGCCGAACCCAGCGATACCGAAAAAGAGGCACTCAAATTTATCGACGAGGTTTTGCAACCGGAAGATATCGGGCTCGTCGAGAGCGTTCAGCGCGGTATGAATACGCCGGCCTTTAGGTCGGGGCGTTACATGGTGGACCTCGAAGGTAGCGGTGCCTCCGAACACGCGGTGCATCACTTCCACGGGCTCGTGCTGGCAGCTTACGGGCGGGCGAGCAAGAACTCTATGCAAACCCAGCCAAGCGAAGCCTAATCCATGACGAATATAACGACCACCGCGGTACTCGGCGCCGGCGTCATCGGCGCCAGCTGGACCTCGCTGTTTCTCGCGGCCGGACTCCGGGTCAGGATATACGACCCAGCCGAGTCCGATGGCGAGAAGCTGCGCGCCTACATCGCAAATGCCTGGCCGGCGCTGCAAGCCCTGGGCATGACCGACAAGGCTGATCCGGAAAACTTTTCGTTGCACGAAACCGCCGCAGAGGCGGTAGCTGGAGCGCAGTTCGTGCAGGAGAGCGTGCCCGAAAAGCTCGACCTCAAGCACCGCCTCTACGCGGAGATCGAGCCCGCCCTGGAAGCCCAGGCAATCGTCGCCTCGTCGGCATCGGGATTGCTGGTGCGTGACATGCAGCGGGGTTGGCGCGATCCGTCGCGCTTTATTCTGGGGCATCCGTTCAATCCGCCGCATCTGATTCCGCTGGTGGAATTACTCGCCAACGATAAGACCGCCGCCGGCGTGCTGGAGCAGGCGGAAGCCTTTTATCGGCAGGTCGGTAAAATCACGATCCGCGTCAATAAGGAAGTG
>DS021198.1:1820999-1828827 GCA_001735895.1 Olavius algarvensis Gamma 3 endosymbiont
GACGGCGGCCTCAGCGCCCAGGTCCAGCAAATGCAGCTGTAATTCGAGGTTTCATCATGTCCAAACCAGTAATTGTCACCTGTGCCGTCACCGGCGGCATCCATACCCCGACCATGTCGCCCTACCTGCCGATCACACCGCAGGAAATCGCCACCGCTGCAATCGACGCCGCCGCGGCGGGAGCCTCGATTATCCACTTGCACGCCCGTCGGCCCGAAAACGGGCGCCCGGATTATCGCCCGGAAACCTTTATGGAGTTCCTACCGGTTATTAAAGACAAATGCGATGCCGTCATCAATGTCTCAACCGGCGGCGGACTCGGGATGACGATTGACGAGCGGCTCGCGGCGGCGCTCATCGCCAGCCCCGAGATGGCGTCGCTAAACATGGGATCGCTGAATTTCGGTATCTTTCCGATGGCGCAGAAATACGGTGAATGGAAATACGACTGGGAACCTGAATTTCTCGAAATGACGCGCGACTTCATTTTTCCCAATACCTTCAAGACGATCGAGTATGCATTACGCAATCTCGGTGACGCACACGGCACCCGCTTCGAATTCGAATGTTACGACCTGGGTCATTTGTATAATCTCGCCTGGTTCGTGGATCAGGGCATGATCAAACCGCCATTTTTCATTCAAATGATCTACGGCATCCTCGGCGGCGCCGGCGCCGATCCGGACAACCTGATGCACATGCACAGTATCGCCGGCAAGTTGTTCGGCGACGACTTCGAGTGGTCGGTACTGGCCGCGGGCCGTCATCAAATGCCGTTTGCCACCCAGGCTGCCACCATGGGCGGCAATCTGCGCGTCGGTCTCGAAGACAGCCTATATATATCCCGCGGCGAACTCGCCGCCTCCAACGCCGAACAGGTCGACAAAATTCGCGGCATTATCGAAGCCCTCGGCCATTCCGTGGCGACCCCGCAAGAAGCCCGCAGCCGCTTGGCCTTGAAAGGCGGCGATAATGTAAATTTCTGATCTGGGTTACAACATGTAAGCCAAACCATGCATCGCAGACGAACAGGTCGAGGCGTCGGCAGAATCATCAGCCGCCGCCTTTGTATTCCGCTCAGGTAAGGCCTCGGCACTCCCGAGATGCCCTGGACGGCGAGCAAAGCTTCTGGCAATGGATGCGATATGCCGGTATATAGTCTCGATACATGTACTGCAATCGGACCTGTCAAGGAGGCCCAGGCGTGAAAAGACTAGCGGGTAAAACCGCGCTCGTTACCGGCGGTCGTCAAGGTATCGGGCGCGCCATCGCCGAACGGTTTGTTACCGAGGGCGCGCGCGTGATGGTTTGCGGTCGAGGCTCCAGGCCTGACGATTTACCCGCTGCGATACTGTGGCAACCCGCCGATGTATCCGAAAAAACCGAAGTGAGTGCATTGCTCGACAGCGTTGTCGCAGAATTGGGCGAATTATCGATACTGGTCAACAACGCCGGGCTGCAGATTGAAAAAACCATCGTCGAGACCACCGACGAAGATTGGGATCGGCTGATGGGCGTCAATGCGAAAGGCGTGTTCATGCTTTGCCGCGGCTGCATTCCGATCATGTCCAAGGGCGCTTCGATTATCAATATCGGTTCGATTTCAGCGTTGAGCGCGGATCCAGGGCTCGCGCTCTACAATGCTTCGAAGGCTTTCGTGCAGGGTCTGACCCGTTCGATCGCGGTCGATCACGGCCCCGCTATCCGCTGCAACGCGATCAGCCCGGGCTGGATCATGACCGCCATGGCCGATGCCGCGTTTGCCGTCGCCGACGATCCCGCCGCAGCCAAACGGGATGCGCTGGCGCGCCATCCCGCAGGTCGCTTCGGCGAAGCTGACGATATCGCCAAACTGGCGCTCTGGCTGGCTTCCGATGATGCGGCATTCGCCACCGGCCAGTGTTACACCCTCGACGGCGGCGTGACCGCGGCATCCCCGCTAAACCCTGGATTATTCTAGAATTGTTACCTATATTAATTCCGCAACAATATTTTTGAACTGTAGCGCTAAAGTTGGCGCTAGTCGCATTTATGTTCGATTTACCTAACGTCATACTAACCAGGGCTATTGATGTCAATCGATACAGACGAGGTCGCGTTAATACTATCGGGCGTCAAGATCCTGCAGGATCTCGACGTCGAAGTCATTCGCGATATCGCCGAGCACATCGAAATCGCCGAATTCAAAGCGGGCGAACTGGTTGTGGAAAAGGGCTATACGGGAAACCGTATCTACTTTATCTTCGAAGGAAAAGTGGAAGTTCAGATACCCGATACGCGGGGTGATGTCAAAAGCCGCATCATGCTAAAGAAAGGTGAGGTGGTCGGCGAAATTTCATTACTGATCAATTCGACCTATTCGGCCGACATCGTCGCCCTCACCGACACCACGTCGTTTTACCTCGATCATTCGCACTTCAAAGATTTAGTCGAGCGGCATCCCGATTTCGCCGAAGTCATGACGCAGCTGATGACCAGCCGCATGGCGCAATACGGCGGCATTAACCGCGTCGGTAAATACGAACTCCGGGGCAAACTCGGCGAAGGTAATATGGCGACCGTGTTCAACGCCTGGGACCCGGAGCTCGAGCGCGAAGTGGCGATCAAGATGTTGAAATACAAGCTCGCCTTCGACGATAAGTTCCTCGATCGTTTCGAACAGGAAGCGAAGACGATTGCGAGCCTAAATCACCCCAATATCATCAACGTATTCGAGGTAATCGATGAATTCTCGACCCGTTTCATCGTCATGGAAAAACTACACGGCCAGGATTTAGCCGCAATTCTAAAGAAAAAAGGCGCCTTCGATCTCAGTCAGACGCGCGAAATACTGTCACAGGTCGCAAGCGCTCTGCAGTACGCGCACAACCTCGGCGACGAGGGCATAGTGCACCGCGACATCAAGCCGTCGAATATCGTGGTCGACGCCTATGGTAATATCAAACTCACCGATTTCGGGATCGCCGGCCCGCCGCGGGATAAGAACGTCAATATCGAAGGTACACCCTCTTACTTATCTCGCGCCTGAAATTATCAACGGCGACAGGTTTGACGGACGCGCCGATATTTATGCGCTGGGCGTGATGGCGTTTCATATGCTGACCAACAGCCCGCCGTTCAGCGCTGCCACCCTGGGTAAATTGCTGAAGATGCAAGTACGTCAGAAACCGCCCGATATTCGCAAGAACATTGCCGATATCGATGAAGGCTTGGCGAAATTTATCGAAAGCGCACTGTCCAAAGAGCCCGGCGACCGGATCTCCGATTGGCGCGTTATCCGCAAAATATTAAAACCCGCGGGGCAGTTCCATTTGCAGCTCGATCCCGATGAGTTGGCGGTGACTATCCGCTTTCGCGATACTTCTTACCAACAATCGGCTAGTTTCATCAATGCGATGCAGCAGCTGTTGCAGGAAGAAGGCATTAACCACGGGATTGAAATGCACCGCGGCAGCGACGCCAACGAAGGCGAAGAATCTGTCTCAAAATGAAGTAATATTGGTCGTTGGATTGCTCAGCGACGGAAAACGCCCATCAACACTCCAAACCAATTGCGGCGCCACAAGACTGCCGGGACGCTGATTCTGCTGATGATTGCCATCACGATTCTGAGCGGCCTGGATTTATTACAATTCGAGTTTAACCCGTTGTGGATCGGTGGCGGCGCGGCCTGGGGCGCGGCCTTGTTGCTATTCGCCGATACTTCGCGAATCCTGAAAATTCAGGTTTCGCTAATCCTGCTGGCCGGCACCGGCCTGATTATTTTCGCATACCGGCAAACGGCGCCCGTCGATCCGGATTTGCTGATCAGCTCGAGTACCGGGTTAATGACGATGATTGCATCGGTCGGTTTCCTGAGGCTGGTTATGATTCCCGACATCCGGCAAGACGAAGTCTTGCCCGTCGGCAGCAAGGCATTTCTGCAAACCATTCTCGGGCTCAATCTCTCGAGCTCGGTGATCAACATTTCCGCGCCTATCCTGATTGCCGACCGTATCCATCGCAAACGCCCGTTACAGCGCTTCACGGCACAAACCTTCACCCGGGTATTTTGCGGCGTTTCCAGCTGGTCGCCTTTTTTCGGCGCCATGGCGGTCGTGTTGACCTATGTCAGCGAAGCCAGCCTGATCTGGATCATCGCTGCCGGATTCCCTTTCATGCTGATCGGCATCGTCGGCGTCTATGTCGAGGCGCGCCTGCGCTACCCAACCGAGGTTGAAACCTTCGTCGGTTACCCCACGCATCTGAACGCACTCAAGCTGCCGGTGCTGCTGATCATCACCGTCATGCTAATGTCGCAGCTGCTGGTAGACACATCAATACTCGTTTTGATCGCGCTCAGCGCCCTGCTGGTAACCACGCTGGCGCTGGCGCTACGGCGGGGTATCGGCGGGTTGCTGGTGGATCTGCGAGCGCATGTATTCGAGGGTCTGCCCAGAATCGTTAACGAATTGTGCCTGTTCCTCTCGGCCGGCGTACTTGCGGCCGGAATTTCCGCATTGATCCGGCACGGTGTATTCGATAATCCCTTGATTCGTTTCGATAGCGTCAGCGCGGCCGGGGTCCTGACTATCATGGTGTTTTGCGCATTTTGCGGAATTCACCCGATTATCATGATTTCGAGTATCGCGCCGATGATTCTGACATTGAATCCGGATCCCAATCTGCTCGCCGCGACGTTCCTGTTCGCCTGGCATCTCGGCACCTGTTCCAACCCGCTTTCCGGCACCAATCTCGTGTTTCAGGGGCGTTACGGCATTGCCGGCTGGAAGATCGCATTCTGGAACTGGCCCTATGCTATCGGCATGCTGCTAATCGGGGCGCTCTGGTTACAGCTGGCGGCGCGAATTTTCCCCGCAGCTTAAGCCAGCAGCAAAATACCAGGATCGGGGCAATTTTCACGAAAAAAGTCGACCTCGCCCGGGCGTACAACACCGGGGTAGTCCCCACGATAGCCCTGCATGTCCCGAACCAGCTGGAAATGCAAATGCGGCGTCCAGTTGCCGTTGCGCGGGCGGGGGCCGATTGCTGCGATCTTATCGCCCCCGGCAATCGGTTTGCGGTCTTCCATAGCCGTCAGTGATGCCTCGTTCAGATGGCCGTAGAGCGTGTGGAATACGAAGCCTTCGAGCCGATGTTGCAATATGATCACCGGTCCATAATCACCGTATACCTGCCGATTGGCGAAGCTGTGGACCTCGCCGTCAAGCGGGGCGTAAAGCGGGGTTCCCGCCGGCATGAACACGTCGACGCCGATATGGATCGAGCGCTCGGTATCCCCCTGAAACAAGTCGGTATCGCTATAAACCGAACGATCTTCGAGATAACCGCCTACCCCGGCAGTCGCGCCCGCCGCTTCGATGCGTTGCAGTATCGCCGCGTCCTGTTGCCATTCGCTCATCCCTTCCAATTCGTTGTTGGCGGAGGATAATTCCATATAAATCGTGTTGGCTGCGGTCAAGGCCGGGTCAAATACCGCGGTGAAGGCGGTTCGATGCCGTTTAATCAGAGTTTCAAGATTCATCAAAAAATTCCTGGTCGCAAGGTGCTAAGCGGAGGTCAGCCTGTCGCGTGGGATATTTTAGCGCAATCCGATTGTTTTAGACCCCTGCATGCGTCGACTGCGATGCGGCGCATGAAATGCGCGGCAACGATGCCGAGCAACACCGCGGCGGCCGGCTAGCGCCAGGCAAAACGGGGCTGTTCGAAGTGCGCCACGCGCGTGGTTTTGCCGAGCAGCGCAACCTCGCGAAACTGATAGGCGATGGCAGCACTGGGCGCGGCAAACCATCTGTCGCCCAGCGGCATCTTCAATACCGGATGCTCGCTTTCCGCAATGTCTTCGAGTATGGGTGCATCGTCACGCAACAGTTCATCCAGCGGAATCCGATGGATTTTTTCGACTTCATCCGTGTTTGGCGTCAGTCTGACGCCGCTACCGCCCCACAGCACGAAAGGTGTTATGACGTAACCCGAACGCGTCGCGTAATCATCGAGCCGTCCCAGCACGCGGGCGGCGTCCAATTGCAGCCCGACCTCTTCCTCGAGTTCGCGCAGGGCCGCCTGTTGCGCCGTTTCACCGGGGTCGACACGTCCGCCCGGGTAGGCGCGCTGACCCGCATGCTTGGACAACTTCGAATTCCGAGTTGTCAGAATGAAGGCCGCCTGCGATCGAAACTCATCGCGATGCGGAATATTCGCGATAGCCGCCGGTTCGCTGCGATCGACCAGCGTAAAAGCCACCGCGGCCCGGGTACGGCCTAACAATTCCTGCTCCTATTAACCCGGCGACAATATATGTTGCATTCAGCCATCGCGTGTCTGTTCACAGCAAGGCATCAGAACGCCGCTGCAGTCATTCTGCAGCAAGTTCTGATAACGCCGTCTGTGGGCAGACACGCGATGGCCTATCTTGTTTAATATCAATTAGTTAGGGGGCCCAAGAAAGCGTCAGCTCCGCGTTGCAACTCTTGCCAATGGAATAACCATTGGCGGCGAGTCGCGCCTTGATCTGACGCTTTCTTGGGCCCCTGAATACGACATATATTGTCGCCGGGTTAATAGATATCGAGTTGCGCCAGGTTGTGCGTAATCCGATCGACTAATGCCTGGTCAAGTTTGCAGGGAGGCCTCATGGTATTCGCTTCATGTAACAAATTTAATCGCGCAGTGTTTGCGGGCCTCCCGGGAGGCCTATATCCTGCCCTTGATTTACCTATCAGGCATGGTAATCGGCGCCTGTTGCAAACCGGTAAGCAATTCCTTTAACTCGAGAATATACTCCGACCAATAGCGCGGGTTGTTAAACCAGGGAAAAGCCAGCGGAAAAGCCGGGTCGTCCCAGCGTCGCGCCAACCAGGCATTGAAATGCAACACTCGCATCGCACGCAAGGGTTCGACTAGCTTGAGTTCGGCCGGATCGAAGCTGTAAAACATGTCATAACCTTCGACAATTTCGAGCAACTGCCGCTGTTGGGTTGCAATATCGCCCGACAACAGCATCCACAAATCCTGAATTGCCGGCGCGCTGAGGCAATCGTCGAAATCGACGAAATGCGGGCGATCATCTCGCCATAAAACGTTACCGCTGTGGCAATCACCGTGCAGCGAAATCTGCGCATACCGACTCGAATCCGGCGGTCTCGCCTCGATCGCCTGCAATACCTCGCCGCTTATGGCTCGATACGCGGTTTCCAGCTCGGGCGGGATAAACCCGGCCTCGAGCAAAAATTCGACATTGGCGCTAGATTGGTCGACCGACAACTTGAGTCGGTGTTCGAATCGAAATCCCTGCCCGGCGGCGTGGATGCGGCCGATAAAACGCCCTAATTGATGCAAGTGTTCGAGATTATCCAGTTCGGGCGCCCTGCCGCCCTGCCGCGGATAGACCGCAAACTGAAAACCGTCGTGCATGCCGAGCGTCGGGCAGTCGCTGCCGGGCGCGATGATCAGTGGCGGCACCACCGGTATTTCATGTTCGTACAAGAATTGAGTGTAACGATGCTCTTCACCGATTTGCTGTCTACTCCAGCGCTCGGGGCGGTAAAATTTGACGATTACCGGATCGCTATCTTCGAGGCCTACCTGGTAGACCCGGTTTTCGTAACTGTTGAGCGCCAGGATGCGCGCATCGCTGAGGCGTCCGGTCGATTCCACCGCTGCAATCACATGATCGGGAGTCAAACGCGTATAGGGGTGACTCTGCGTGCTTTCCGCAAGCACTGCATGATCGTTATGTTTTCCGGTGGATCCCATTCATATGCCCCGCGCTAAGCCTAATGGATTTGGCACTGATGATCGACCAGATAACTCAGAGGAAACACAATCT
>DS021198.1:1828877-1831703 GCA_001735895.1 Olavius algarvensis Gamma 3 endosymbiont
TTGCGGCCGGGCGCCAATCGAATAACAGCCGGATACTCTTCCGCTCCGTAGAGGTCGAGGATCGGAACATGCATCCAGTCGAGCGGAAACGGACGATGCATCGGTTGCCGGTAATCGGTCGCTCCCATTCCCAGGCCGACATAAGCATCTATTCCCCGATCGTTTTTCGCCCGAATCCAGTCCATCGCCATATGGGCGCCGCAACTATGCGCCAGCAGCACGATTTTCTTATAACCATTGTCACGCAGGAATTTAACACCCGCCTCGATGCGCGCATGGGCGTGGTGAAATATAGGAATATAGTCGTAATATTTGGCGTCCTTGCCGAGCACCGGCATTTGCAGCGATAGGGTCGAATAACCGTGCTCGACCAGACCCACGCGCAAGGGATTTACGGTATCGGCCCAGTCGGGGTGAAACCCGCGGCCGTGTAAAATTAAGACCCCCGCAGTGGCATCGTCGGCCTCGGTGTAAATACCGAGAAACTCGCGCCCCCCAGCCATTAGCCACTCGGGATCGCCATCGAGAATCGCATCGACAATCTCATCGGCGAGGCGCGCCTCGCGCGCGAAATCCGGTTCGGCGGCGAGCGTCAACCCGGTTAACAGCAGCAGGGCCAGGCCGGCCCGCGCAGCAACCCTAGCGTTCATGTTCCATCAGCACCGGTTGCTCACGCCTTTCGAGCAACTGCTCCTCGGCAGACAGCTGGTTTTCGGCAAACATGACCTTGTAGCTGAAATCGGTATCGGTAGCGGCAGCTTGCGCGCGCAAGCTTTTGGCCCGTTTCTTGGCGTCACGAAACGCATCGAAGGTTTCCAGCAGTTCCAGGTGCTTGACCAGATCCAGTCCATCGGGAGCACTGATTTTATAGAGATAGTAGGGCATGTTCGGTCTCAGATTTGCTATTCGACGATAATCAATTCGTATCCGAGTTCCTGGTAAAGCCTGACCTGACCGGGACCCGTTGGCGCGACATTCACATATTCCGGGAAATCCTCGGCGCTAACCCCGTACCAGCCGGCATGAGTTTCGCAAACGTGAACCGGCACGTCATCGCTGACCAGTGACTGTACCTGCTGATGGATCTCCGCATTTTCAGTCCGGTACTTCGACTGCAGCGCGAACTCTTCCCGGCCGTGAGAAACGACGGCAAATTCGGTTTGCGGAAAACGGGTCTTTATGCGCTCGATCGCGGTGCGCACTCGCGGCAATATATCTTCAAGCGCGCTTTCATCGGCTTCGACAATTTCGAAGACCACCCCATCCGGCGACTCGGGTTGCGCCAGCAGGTATTCGAGTTCGTCGTTTGCCAGGATCGCCGTCGGTAGCGCGAGCAGCAGCGCCAGTAACATAGGGACAAAAAGCCGTGTCGGGGACTTGAGCAACCCGACTGTCGCGTTAGAGTTTTTCCCGTCCCTCATCGATGCGATTATCAATAAATCCGCCATAATAGTCCTCCGACCAGATTCCGACCAGCTTGTCGCTCATTTCAATGCCGTCGCCATTCAGGAACAATAGCGTTGGCGTCAAAGTAATATCGTAACGCGCCGCAAATTCACCGGTACTCATGATCGACCCCTAAAGTCGACCAGAGTTTCGTACATGTCCAACGAAACATAGCGAATCAAAACCTTGTTACGGTACTCCGAATTGCGCTGCATCGGCAGCAGAAACAATTCTTCGAGCTTGCGGCAAAATGCACAATACTCGCTCGAAAATTCTATCACCAATAGCAGGTTGTCGGCTTTGGCGACGCGGGCTTCTTGCCGCAGGTCGGTTGCCGGGATCATCGCAGCCGAGTCGCCGGTCATGGGGCCGGCCAATGGCTATGAACCAGTAGTGTTACAATCGAACGCAAACGCATCGGTTTACCCAAGCCCGGGGAGAGCGGGTACTTCCCTGTACACGACCGCCCCAGAGTTTAGATAGGCGGGTTTAACCGGCCGGCTTGGCGGTACTCAGGCCCAGGTTGGACCAGCTCTGCATGCCACCACGATACCACTTGATTTTATGCGCCGGATAACCGAACTTCAGCAAATTCTTGATGTTGTTCGGAGATTGGCCGCACCACATGCCGTTACAGAACATGACCAGGGTTCTTGCATTAGTTGTAGTCCCACAAGCCTTCGAGCGATTTCGCACCGAAACGATCTTCCATGATTTCACCGATTGAAATCGGATCCGCACCCTTGGCGGGATTGAGCGCGGTCCAGGGAATGTTGACCGCACCCGGGATAGTGCCTTTTTGCACCCAGTCGGGCGTGCGGGAGTCAATCACCAGGATGGATTTGTCGCCCTTGCTCATCCTGACCAGGTAATCGATGATTTCGCGTTCACCCAGGGTTTCTACGCCAGGCGCGAGTACGATGGGCTGAATGCAAAACGGTGGACAGGGTCGAGAAGTCTTGGCAAACGCCGGATTGACGACCGCCTTGTTATTCTGGTCGCGCATGATCTTTACTTTATTTACCGCCGTGCATGACCTTGGCATCCATCATATCGGGTGTGATACCGACCGGCTTGGCCGCTAGCGCGCTGCCGCCCCAGATCAGGCTACTGGCCAGCATCAGGGTTTTCAATAGCTTGGAATTCATTCTGTTTCCTCCTAAATGGTTTTTGATAGTGTTTTTAAAAAGCGCCATTTAAAAAACGGTTTTCAGCTTAGTCGCATTCCGGTTCTTCGTCCTCTTCCTCTTCCTCTTCCTCTTCGTCTTCGCTGCCGGCGCTTACGAAGTAACAGTGTTGCATTCTTTTAACGGCCGATTCGACGCCGTCCAATGGCGACCAGGCAACAGCGGTAGCGCCGATAATCGTTGCAAGGCGATG
>DS021198.1:1837892-1844461 GCA_001735895.1 Olavius algarvensis Gamma 3 endosymbiont
TCGACCTGTTCGATATGCAGCCGGACGAATTTATCGACGGCATCGACTATGCCGGCGCCACCACTTTTTTCGAATTTGCGGGAGAATCGGACGTCAATCTATTCATCTAGCAAAATTTAGGCTGATGTAAGCGAACACGAGGAGGAATTTATGAAGACGGTTCGACTTAACCTACTTGCTACCACCCTTGTAACATTGGTATTCCCGGCCTCGGTCTGGGCTACCAACGGTTACTTTACCCATGGCGTCAGCATCCTGGACAAAGGTCTGGCCGGTGCCGGCACCGCTTACTCCCAGGATACACTCGCGGCCAGCAGCAACCCGGCAGGCATGGTCTGGCAGGGCAAACGCTACGATGTCGGCGCAACCTGGTTTTCGCCGAGGCGCAAATACAGCGCCACCGGAGGCCCCGCGCTTGCTGCAGGCGGATCCTGTGCCGGATTCCAGGCATGCCCGTTCAGTATCGGCGACGGCGATCAAAGTATCGACAGTGAGAACGAGTCATTCCTGATCCCGAGTTTCGGTTACAACTGGATGCTCGGCGGCAACGATGCCAGCATCGGCATCTCGATTTACGGCAACGGCGGCATGAACACCGAGTACAAGGGTGGCACCGCACTTTTCCAGGATCCGACCGTTCCGCTTCCCGGAGCCATAATTCCAGCAGCGGCGCCCGGTACTTACGGCGACGGCACCGCGGGCGTCGACCTGGCGCAGTTGTTCATCTCGACCACCTACGCCGCCAAGCTGTCGCCGACATCGTCCTGGGGTATCAGCGGCATTCTTGCTTACCAGCGATTCGAAGCCCAGGGCATTGGTACCTTCGCCGGCTTCTCGACCGACCCGTCAAACCTGAGCGACAATGATCACGACAGTTCCACCGGCATTGGCATGCGCATCGGCTACCAGGCCGAGATTTCGCCGGGATTCCGCTTCGGCGCGGCCTACCAGCCGAAGATTCAGATGAGCCAGTTTGACGATTATTCCGGTCTGTTCGCCGGCAATGGCGGCTTCGATATTCCTGCCACCTGGAACCTGGGCGTTGCGGTGGATATCGGTATGAAGCGTATGTTCGTGGTCGACCTGCAGCGCATCGAATACGGCGATGTGCCCGCGATCTCCAATCCGATCGCCAATCTGGTGTCCGACTGCACCGCAGGGCCGACCGGCGGCACCGGTGACGGCTGCCTCGGCGGCAGTGACGGCGCGGGCTTTGGCTGGGAAGACATCGTCGTCTTCAAGCTCGGCTACCAGTGGACCAAAGACGTCAATACCTGGCGCCTCGGTTACAGCCGCAACAATCAGCCGATTCCGAGCAGTGAGGTTACCTTCAACATCCTCGCGCCGGGCATCATGCGCGAACATTACACCTTCGGTTTTAGCCGTGCGACGAGCAGCAACAGCTCGGTCGATTTCTCCTTCATGTACGCGCCCGCCGAGACCGTCGATGGAACCAACAGCTTCGATCCGACGCAAGAAATCGAACTTGAAATGGAACAGTACGAACTGGCTATCAGTTACAATCGCAGAATTTAGTCGTGGATTTGGGCGTAGCGCCCAGCAGTTGCAACAATGACTGCTCGCGACCTGCCGGTCCTGCCACCCGGGTTGCAAATTGCTGCGCTTAAGTCGCCATTCTGCCCGGCGCAGACCTTAACCGGCAGGCTGGCGATCGCCGCGGATGACTAACCGTTGGACGATATATTTAGTGACAAGCATTAGATTGATGAGACACTCTGAACCATGGAACTAGACCTTTACGCACAATCGCTACTCTGGGCCTTCGGCTTGTCGATTATTTTCGGCGCCATCGCCAACAAAGCCAACTTTTGCACCATGGGAGCGGTCTCGGACTGGGTCAACATGGGCGATTTAAGCCGTATGCGTTCCTGGATGCTGGCGGTCGTAACCGCGATTCTGGGTGTTGGACTCCTCGAATACACGGGAAGTATCGACCTTTCCCTGACCACCAGCAACGAGACTTCGAACCCACCCTACCGGGTCGCCAATTTCATCTGGTTGCGCCATCTGCTCGGCGGCTTGATATTCGGTGTCGGCATGACACTGGCCAGCGGCTGCGGCAACAAAACCCTGGTGCGCCTCGGCGAAGGCAACATGAAATCACTGGTAGTGCTGGCTATCATGGGTATATGCGCCTGGTTCATGCTTTTTACCAACCTGAGCTACAACGGGTTTTTGCAGTGGATGTTACCGCTGAGCATCGATTTTTCCTTACGCGATATCCCGAGCCAGGATATCGCCGCGGTGGTGTTCGGTCTTGCCGGTATCGAATGGGACGCTACGCGTGGCTTTATCATTGCCTTGCTGGCAGGGTTGCCGCTGCTTTTCTGGATTCTGAAAGCGCGTGATTTTCGACAAAATCTCGATCTTCTGTTGGCCGGACTGATAATTGGTGCGCTGATCGTGGTCGCCTGGTACATAACCGCCGGTCCCGGCGGGCTACTGCTGATGGAAGAGCTGCATTTCATGGACGATCCGCCCTTCTTCACCGGCGCCCAATCGCTCACTTTCATCGGTCCGACCGGTCATATCGCGCAATATCTGAAAGAGGGGTTTGCGGCAACCTTCCTGACCTTCGGCGTGGCTACCGTGGCGGGCGTCATTCTAGGCTCCTTTCTGTACACCTTGCTATTTCGCAAGATTCGAATCGAATGGTTCGTGTCCTGGAACGACTTCTTGATGCATGCCATCGGTGCGGTAATGATGGGCATCGGCGGGGTACTGGCCATGGGTTGCACCATCGGCCAGGGTATCTCCGGGGTTTCAACCCTGGCGCTGGGCTCAATTCTGACAATTCTGTCGATAATCGCCGGCAGCGCCGCAACCATGAAGTACCAGTATTACCTGATGATGCGCGAGGATGACTAATCAGCTGCGCCGCGTCGGCTGTCACAGCATTCAAACAGGCGGCTGCGGCAGAGGGGTACAAGCAGCGGGCTATTTGGGATATACCGCTAAAAAATATTTTTTGTTAACCTCAATCCAATTTGAATTAGTCTGAAACACAGGAGTTTATGATGAACCAGGTTTATCGAGACGCAACTACCCAAATGGAAGAATTGAATTTACAGGAAGAGTATATCGTCGGCTGGCAGGGGGGATTTCTGGGTCATCCGATGCGGGAAGAACAGCGCGTTACCGAGGCTTACGAAGCGGGCTACGAAGACGGCAGCGCCAAAACAACCGAAAACTTTCCAAACTGGGTGGCAACCGCCCAGTAAAATTGACTCAGAGTAAAATTGACTCTGAGTCGATTCTGTCGAAGGTCACCAGCCCCGCCAGCGAACGCCGCAGGGCTGTTTCTATCTCCGGCGCTTCCCGGGCGACGATAAAATCCGGAATCCAGCGGCTATCGCGTTTGCCCATCGCCGCCTGCACCCTATCGCCGAAGCGGCAGCGCAGCGCGAAGCTGCCGCCCTCGTCCTGGCTGTAGCTATATCCCGCATAGTCGCCCGAGCGCCGGTTAACCTTGTCGAAAAATTCCGCCTGATATGCGCCTTCGCCCTGTACGTCGATGCGGCTGTCTTCCAGCATACGCCCCATATCCTTCACCAATACCGAAATGAATTCGGCACGCTGTTCCTGGTCCGCGCTGTTATATACCCAACGGTCACACACATGCACCAGGTAAGCTACGACTTCTTCCATGATATCGATGCGTTGCGCCTGGGTTTCGGTCTCGAAATTTTCATTTTCGAGATTCAGCACTACCGCCGCCGCCAGCTTCCATATCGTGGCGCCGATCGCGTTCGCCATCTGCGCCAGCGTGCGCGGGGCGGATTGTTGATTCCAGCGTTTTTTAACTCGTACCATGATAAATCGCTTGTTCGGGTGAAACCGATTATAGCGTTTCCAGCCATTCGATTACCTGGCGCAGCAACGCATCCTCGTGCTCTTGAAAAAAGTGATTAGCGCCTTCGGTTTCGACTTGCCGGTATTTACCGGTTCCATTTTTCCGGCCCGCCGCGGCTCGACTGGGGGCGGACTTCAAAACCGTTTCGAGATCAAGACTACCGTATAAATCCAGCACCGGGATCTTTACCCGGGCCAGCGCATCGATGTTTTCCGACCAGGCCTGACTGTAACCCATGCCGATTAACACGGCCGATGCAATCGATCCGGTGTCCACCTGTGACAAATAGTAGGTTGTCATCGCAGCGCCCATACTATGCGCCACTATGACAATGTCTTGATACCCATCGCCTTGCAGCAGTCTCAGCGCCGCATTAAACCGTGCGGGCACTTCGGGAAATAAGACGCCATACTCGGCTGGCTCCGCTGCGTTAGCGAGGATCGGCATTTGAATCGAGAGCGTAGTGATATTTTGCTCGAGCAAACCCGCGCGCAGCGGATAAATCACTTCCGGCCAGTTGGGGTGCACGCCGATGCCGTGCACTAGAATGACCGCGCGTCCGGAGTCGGCATCGCCCTCGGTCAGGATACCGAGAAATTCATGCCCGCCGGAATCCGTCAACCAGACTTCGTCGCCATCCAGCAGCCCGCCTATAACCTGCTCCGCCCAGCGCTGCTCTTTGGCGGTATCGGATTTGCTCGCGTAGGCTGGCGCGGCAAGCGCAATCGCAAGCAGCAATGGGATTAACACGGATAATATCTTTTGCCTCATTCGATCACCTGTCAGCTTCCGTGGAACAACAAACGCTCAATCGGTATCGCAGGAATAATACCTTCATATGAAAACACAAACTCTATCCAACATGGGTATATTCGTGCCGCGCTAAAGGGGTTAAATTTCAGCTTTGCAAATGCAATTAGTCCGGCGACAATATATGCCGTATTCAGGGGCCCAAGAAAGCGTCAGATCAAGGCGCGACTCGCCGCCAATGGTTTATCCATTGGCAAGAGTTGCAACGCGGAGCTGGCGCTTTCTTGGGCTCCCTAACTAATCGATATTAAACAAGATAGGCCATCGCGTGTCTGCCCACAGACGGCGTTATCAGAACTTGCTGCAGAATAACTGCAGCGGCGTTCTGATGCCTTGCTGTGAACAGACACGCGATGGCTGAATGCGACATATATTGTCACCGGGCTAATAGGATCGAGTGATGCAAAAAACAATTTTCGAAGTCAAGCCGGGCAGCTTTGTTTTTACCAAGGAGCAGGCCTTGCCGCTGGATATCTGCCGTGAAATGATCCGGCGCTTCGAAACACAGCCCGAAGCACAGTATCCGGGCCGCATCGGGCAGACAATGAATGTCGACGCGTCGATCAAGCGCTCGACCGACCTGGCCTTAAGCGGTAAACCTCGATGGCAGGATCTTGACCGTGAGTTATTTCGCTCGCTCAGTCACGCACTGGCCGAATTTCAGCAATCCTTTCCCTACTTCTCCGGCCCGTTCAAGGATAACGGCTACGCGATCCAACGCACCGACGCCGGCGAGTTTTACCACTGGCATATCGACGGCGGCAGCCATGAATTCGCGCTGCGCCAACTGGTTGCCGTCTGGTATCTCAACAGCCTGCACGATCAGGGTGGCGAAACCGAGTTTCAGTACCAGGACATCGCACTGACACCCGTAGCCGGCCGGCTGGTGTTATTCCCACCCTTCTGGACCCATCTGCACCGCGGCAAAACACTGCAGTCGGGACACAAATACATTGCCACTACCTGGGTCGTATTCGCCTGACCGATAGCTTAGCCTGCATATTGCACGAAGGCGGAACAAATTTCGGAGAAATCACATAGATACCAAAGCATTAAGTCAATTTTTCCAGAAAATGGTCGGTTACAGTTTGTACCTGAACGAATTCAGGAAAAATCTGGCTGCCAATCTCGAACGATCCCCCTTGAGCCATAGCTATGGCTATGACACGGCGGGCGATCGTCCGACCTTGTTTGCCAGATTTCCCCTGAGTTTCGTTCCCTTCATGCAATATGCAGGTTAGTCGTCGAGGAATTCATTGCCCTGAATTTCACCATCGGTATTA
Source organism: Olavius algarvensis Gamma 3 endosymbiont (assembly GCA_001735895.1). Lineage (GTDB taxonomy): Bacteria > Pseudomonadota > Gammaproteobacteria. The sequence goes on from DS021198.1 coordinate 1,843,860, forward strand.
ACGCGAATACGCCGGGTCGACGGCTTTTTGTGCAGGATATAGGCGCACATCAAGAGCGCCGCCTCGGAATTGTTTTTTTGTACTGCGGTCAACAACTTATCGGCTACGATTTGACAGCGTTGGGTAAGATCCGGGTCGGGCACCCACCAGCGGCTCATCTGCCAGCCGCAGTTCATATCGGAATCCATTTTTTCAAAAAATTCGCCGGCTTCGGCGACCAGTGCATCTGGCACATCCAGCGGATAACTCTTATCATCGAACTCGACGATTACATTCATGCGACATTCCTAAAGTAAACCATGCTCATTACAATTCCCGATCTGCTTAATTCAACCCAACTCGACGCGGTCGCTTCGGTCCTGCGTCGCAGCGATTTCGTCGACGGCAAGCTGAGCGCCGGTAAGCACGCCCGCAGGCACAAGCGCAACCAGGAACTGGCGCCGGAGCAGGAAACCTTCGACGCCCTGAACAATGTCGTCATGACACAGCTGGTGCAACATCCCGTTTATTTGCAATTCGCAATGCCGGCCAAAATCTGTGCGCCAATCTATGCCCGCTATACCAGCGGTATGGAGTACGGGGGTCATATCGATGATCCGATC
>DS021198.1:1844511-1857344 GCA_001735895.1 Olavius algarvensis Gamma 3 endosymbiont
GGGGCGGTAAATTCGAGATATCGTTCTGATATATCGATCAGCATATTCCTGAATCCACCCGAGGCCTACGAAGGAGGTGGACTCTGCATCGAATCTTCCCGGGGCTCTAACGATTTCAAACTTCCGGCCGGGTACGCCATCTTATACCCCTCGACCAGTTTTCATGCGGTGAAACCGGTCACCTCGGGCGAACGCCTGGTCGCAATAACCTGGGTCCAGAGTTACATCCGCCGCGCCGACCAGCGAGAAATCCTGGTGCAGCTCGCTCAAGCCAGAGAATCGCTTGCGCTCGATGACGACAACCCCGCCTGCAAACGAATCCAGCTTTGCTATGCCAACCTGTTTCGCATGTGGGCCGAGGTTTGAGTCGAATTAACGCTGTGAACCCTTTTCCGCATGGGCCATGTCGACCAGTTTGATCGCGAGCTCGTCGTAGGTACGTTTGTACTTCGCCAGTTCCGACTCACCCTCGTTATCGTAGTATTGCTCGGTAGAAAACTCGCCTTTCTGTTCGAGCTCGATGAACCTGCGTTGCATCTCTATCATTTGATTGATGATTTCCTGTTTTTCACTCATTAACTTTCCTCAGTCGTTATATCCTGGTAATTAGTAACCGCCCTTTCTCCGACTTTCCGGCAGGCCCGCTATACGGCCGCCCTGTTTGCTCGGGTCGCCCGGAAACAAATCATACAGAGTTTTGGCATTGACCGACTTGTCGTCCCAGACCTTAGCCATGGCCTTGACCAGAGTCCGGGTATTGGGTTGATTGCCGGCATTGTTGATAAATTCATCACGCAGGTGGTTTATCAGATCCCAGTGGCGCTCGCTAAGTTCCACTTGCTCTTCATCCGCAATCACCCTTGCCGCCGCCTGCGACCAGTCTTCGACATTCTCCAGAAATCCCGTTGCAGTCGTGGGGATCTCTTTTCCGTCAACCGTAATACTCATTTTCTAACCTCAATAATCTCTCATTGATCAAAAAATTAATCCTGAACTTGATGGACCGCGGCTATTCCCCGGTGGGGCACGAACAGACCACAGCCCAATAAGCGCCCTTCCCCGACTCCCCGCTGTTGCAATCTTACCGATTCCTCCGGTTTCAGGTCGGCTACCAGTAGAGCGCGCGTAAAGAAGATTTCATCTGCGGCGCGAATCGCCCCCGACCTGCCACAAATCATCTTGCTGACATGGATGCCCATGGCTTCCAGCCGAGCGGCAACCTCCTGCAAAAAGTCATCCTCGGACTGCGCACGATCGCAACGGATGGCACGCGCGTACATGGTGCTCATGCTCGACAGTTTTCGAATCGAGCTGGTACCGATTTCTACCGCTTGACTACCAAGCTGCAGCGTCTGGTCGGTGATCTGCATCACCGCCTCGCTATCGTTCCGGCGCACCCGGATTATCAGGCGAGCACGTCGCGACAGCGGCAATTCCGCATCGATCTGCTCGGGCCGGTTCCAACCATTGCCGGATCCGGCCAGCCAAATTCCATGCACGCCTATCCTGGCACAGGTATCCTCGTTCAAATGCCGCTGCAAGGCTTCAGCCAGCGCATGGGCGTGATCGATGTCGAGACGTCTGCCGCGTATTTTAAAAACCAGATCGATAACATCGTCCGGTACGCGGTAGAGGTCATCCGCCGGTTTGTCTTCGCGCCAGAACATAGCCGGGTTCTAAACTCTCGCGCTAGCCGTTGCAGGATCGCCGTCAATATTTATCGCGTCGTAAAAGCGCGCCCGGTAAATCAATCGGCCCGGCTGCATGGCCTGATCATGAAACGCCTGGCGACCGTGCAAAATATTATTACAAACAATACCCTGATTATTTTCCAACCTCAGCTCGATAACCGCCGCGCTATCCACCAAAATTTCACGTACCAGGTTGAGCGCCTGTTGGCTGCGTTTGTCGGACTTCCAGACAATATAACGCGGGCGCGAAGTGTAGCGCATACGCAATCCGCGCTGCCCGGATAGAATCGAAAACACGGGGCCGCTCGCTTCACCCCGAATAACTCGGTTGGCCTGAATATTTGGCGGGATACGCATCAAGTCCTCCGCCATCAACGCCGCCAGCAGTTCCGGCGCCTGGTCGCGAATCAGGATATACAGCAATTCGTGATCGAACAGGCAATTACCGCCGCCGCGCAACGCCTGGTTGACGCAGTAGAGCGCAAACGCATCGATGCTACGGTCGGGTTCGTTATAGTAGCCGTCGGTGTGCCAGTTCAGCGCGCGATTGGTGTAAGGGATATACTGAGCGCGCTCATCCGCCTCGCCGACGACCCGCAACGAGGTCACACCATCGATGTCGGCGCCCAGATTGGAATCCAGCCGCTGCAAACCGAACTGGCTATTAAGGGCCAGGAATTCGAGCTTGCTCATTTCCTTCGCGGATTGAAAAATCGCGAAATTGAACGCGCTCACCTGCTGGCGCGCCTGTGCCCGCTGCGATTCGGACAAACCGCCTGTATGATCGAGCTGCAATACCAGATTGGCGTCCAATTGCTGTCGCAATTCAAGCTTGCGCGCACGCCAGACCTGGTATTCCGCCTCGTTTTCCAGCAAAAAAGGCGAGTTTTCGTCGCAGTCGTTGAGTGCCGCGGTCATATGATCTAAGGTTGCGTTCAAAATCGATCCGAAAGCTGGTTAATACAAGAATGAAAGAGTATGGATTTTATTACACGTATCTGCCGAATGGAGCATCCCATAGGTGGGAGTCCGAACACCAATTAAGACACTTTTATAAGCCATTGATTTAAATAAATTTATCGAAAATAAAATCAGGGCGAAGCAAACCGCTGAATGGGTACATAAATCAGCTCTATCTCGATAGGGATAAGTTTCGATTTTTCAGCACCCCAACCGGGGGATAGCCCATTAGGCTCTCTTCTACCAAACTAGGCCCCGTCACCAGCGAGTCACCGGACCTGTGAGAGGATGGGTATCGGTTAACTTGTGAATTTTCTGGTCATTAATACCGGGAATCGTTCAATACAGACAATCGGGAACAGTATCATTATGGCTAAAAAAGTACATGTAACCCCTATGCTCGACGAACTCGAGAACGGTCCCTGGCCAAGCTTTATTTCAGGGATCAAGCGTTTACGCGACGAACACGGAGATAAACGCATCAACGGCGTCGCCAACTCGCTGCTGGGCCAGCTCGAACATTCATACGAGACCCGTAAGGGTTACTGGAAAGGCGGCACCGTCAGCGTCTACGGTTACGGCAGCGGCATCATTCCGCGCTTTTCCGAAGTAGCCCAGGCTTTCGAGGAATCGAAGGAATTTCACACCTTGCGGGTGCAGCCGCCCGCAGGTAACTATTACACCACCGACATGCTGCGCCAGCTCGGCGACAGCTGGGAAAAATACGGCTCCGGCCTGGTCACCTTTCACGGCCAGACCGGCAATATCATGTTCATCGGCACGTCCACGGAAAACACGCAGCATTTTTTCAACGAAATCAACGACTACGGCTGGGATCTCGGCGGTGCCGGACCCTGCGTACGAACCGGCATGTCCTGCGTCGGCGCCGCGCGCTGCGAACAATCCTGCGCGGACGAAATGCGCATCCATCGTACCCTGTTGAACAACTTCACCGACGACGTGCACCGCCCGGCGCTGCCCTATAAATTCAAGTTCAAGGTATCCGGCTGCGGCAACGATTGCATGAACTCGATCGAACGTTCCGATTTTGCGATTATCGGTACCTGGCGCGACGACATGAAAGTCGATCAGGAGGCTTTCAAAGAATATGTCGCGAACAAGGGGCGCCAGCACACCATCGACAATATAATCACCCGCTGCCCGACCAACGCTTTATCGCTCAACGATGACGATTCGCTGGAAGTCGACAACCGCAACTGCGTGCGCTGCATGCACTGCCTCAACGTTGTGCCCAAGGCGTTGTCACCCGGAGACGACAAGGGGGTCACCATTCTTATCGGCGGCAAGCGCACGCTGAAAATCGGCGATCTGATGGGTACCGTAGTCGTGCCCTTCATGAAACTCGAGGACGACGAGGACTACGAAGCCATCACCGAACTGGCAGAGGAAGTCATCGATTTCTGGGCGGAAAACGGCCTCGAGCACGAGCGCTGCGGTGAAATGGTAGAACGCGTCGGCCTGGTTAACTTCCTCGAGGGTATCGGTGTTGAAGTCGACCCGAACATGATATCCGAAACCCGCACCAGCTCTTATGTGCGCATGGACGATTGGGATATCGAAGCCAAAAAGTGGTTCGACCGTAAAGCCGGGCAACAGCAGGCTTCCTGAGCCGGCGCGAGCAGAGGATAAAGAATATGACATTTAAAATGATTGCAGGAGCCCGATAATGGAAGGCCAACGTACCCCGATCGAATCCGGATGCCCCGATGGATTTCAGTATATGCATCCGGTCATGCGCAAAAACTACGGTGACTGGGCTTACCATGAAGACCCCCGCCCGGGCGTATTGAAACACACCGCGCACGGCGGCGACGCGATCTATACCGTCAGAGCCGGCACCCAGCGAATTCTCGACGTTTTCACGCTGCGCAAGCTGTGTGAAATCGGCGATAAGTACGCCGAGGGTTACGTGCGCTTCACGATTCGCAGCAATATCGAATACATGGTCGCCGACGGCAGCAAGGTGGAGCCGCTGGTTGCGGCGCTGGAAAAAGAAGGCTTCGTCGTCGGCGGCACCAAGAACTCGGTGGCGATGATATCGCACACCCAGGGCTGGCTGCACTGCGACATTCCGGGCACCGACGCATCGGGCGTGGTCAAGTCGATGATGGATGAATTAATCGACGAGTTCAAAAACTGGAACATGCCCAATCGCGTGCATATCACGACTTCCTGCTGCCAGATCAATTGCGGCGGTCAGGGCGATATCGCGATCAACGTGCAGCATACCAAGCCGCCGAAAATCAACCATGACCTGGTGGCCAATATCTGCGAGCGCCCGTCGGTGGTCGCGCGCTGCCCGGTGGCGGCAATTCGCCCGGCGCTGGTTAACGGCAAACCCTCGCTCGAAGTCGACGAGAAAAAATGCATCTGCTGCGGCGCCTGTTACCCGCCCTGCACGCCGATGCAAATCAACGACCCCGAACATACCAAGCTAGCTATCTGGGTCGGCGGTAACCACTCCAACGCGCGCGGCAAGCCGACTTTCCAGAAACTCGTCGCCGCCGGCATTCCGAACAACCCGCCGCGCTGGCCCGAGGCGACCGCGATCGTTAAAAAGATTTTACAAACCTATAAGGATAACGCCCGCGATTGGGAGCGCATGAACGACTGGATCGAACGCATCGGCTGGCCGCAATTCTTCGAATTGACCGAACTGCCGTTTACCAAATTCCACGTCGATAACTGGCGCGGATCGCGGCATTCGCTCAACGCTTCAACCCATATCCGCTTTTAACGGGGTCTGCAGGTGAAATTCGGAATACTAGTCAACGAAGGGCCCTACACGCACCAGGCGTCCGATTCGGCTTACCATTTCACCGCCGCGGCGCTGCGTGCCGGGCATGAAATCGTGCGCGTGTTTTTTTATCATGACGGCGTCAACAACGGTACCCGCCTGAGCGTGCCGCCACAGGATGACCGCAACATCAGCGAACGCTGGTCGGCGCTGGCGGAAGCGCACGAGGTCGAGTTGATTCTATGCGTGGCGGCGGCCCAACGCCGCGGCCTGCTGGACGGGGACGAAGCCAAACTCGCCGGCAAGGATAGCGACAACATGGCGCCCGGGTTTCAGATTTCCGGGCTGGGCCAGCTGATCGATGCCGGCATTCAGGCGGATCGTTTAATCGTATTCGGTGATTGAACTATGGCGACTAAAAAGTTTTTATACGTAAACCGCAAGGCGCCTCATGGCAGCATTTATGCCCTGGAATCGTTGGAAGTGGTACTCATAGCCGCGGCCTTCGAACAGGATGTCAGCCTCGCCTTCGTCGACGATGGGGTTTACCAGCTGCTGCAAAACCAGGATACCGGCAAGCTCGGATCGAAGAATTTTTCGCCAACCTACAAGGCGCTGGGCGACTACGACGTCAGCAAAATATACGTCGATCAGGAATCGCTCGAACAAAGAGGTCTCAACAAGCAAGACCTGATGCCGCTGGTTTACGAAGACGAAGATGACGACTGGGCCGAAAAAGATTCGATTCATGTCGTCAGCAGCACCGAACTGGCTGAAATTATCGAACAGCAGGACGTGATCCTGAATTTTTAGCGGAAGTAACATGTCTGTATTGCATATTGTCAACAAATCACCCTACGATAGAAACTCGTTGCACACCTGCCTGCGCCTGGCGCAGCCGGATTCCGCCATTTTACTGATCGAGGATGGTATTTACGCCTCGATAAAAAATGCGGCCGCCTCGGAATCTGTCCAACAGGCGCTGAACAGTCACCAGATTTACGCGCTGCAGCCCGATCTCGAAGCCCGGGGAATCGATCCCGAACGAATGATTGCGGGCATTTCGCTGATCGATTACGACGGCTTTGTAAAGCTGACAACGGATTATGACAAGTCGCAGTCATGGCTTTGATTGCTGATTTTTTGAAATTAACCTGACAGAGGTAAGAAATGGCTATCGAACTAAGTGGGAAGACATACGAAACGGATGAAGAAGGTTACCTCGTGAACCTGGCCGACTGGAATGACGAGCTCGCCTCCGAAATGGCGAAAGCCGACGGCGCCGTGCTCGAAGATAACCATTGGGAAGTCATCAATTTCCTGCGCGACTATTACGAGGAATACCAGATTGCGCCCGCGGTGCGCGTACTGACCAAGGCCGTTGGTAAAAAACTGGGTAAGGACAAGGGTACCAGCAAGTACCTATACGAGTTGTTTCCCTACGGACCGGCCAAGCAAGCCTGTAAGTACGCAGGCCTGCCGAAGCCGACCGGCTGCGTATAGCCCGATTCGCGGTTCCACCGGGAAAGAGGACCTCCCCTTTCCCGGCGCGGCCTACCCGGAGATGACTTCAAATGTCATTGCTGACGATCGCATTCACGCTATTGTTTTATTTCGCAGGCGCCACTCTGCTTGCCGGCCTGGTCTACCGCATCCGGCTCTACGCGCTGACGCCGGCACCGCTGCGCATACCGACGACCCCTGCACCGACAACTGCGCCCGGCGTGGTCAAACGCATGTTTTTCGAAGTCACGCTATTCAACAGCCTGTTCAAGTCAAATAAGTGGATCTGGTTGTTCGGCTGGGTATTCCACGCTGCCCTGCTGTTCGTGTTGCTGCGGCATTTACGCTATTTCACCGATCCGGTGTGGTCCTGGGTAAACCTGATTCAACCCATTGGAAAATACGCCGCCTTCGCCATGGTTGCCGGCCTGGCGGGACTGTGGGCGCGGCGCGTGCTGGTCGACCGGGTTCGCTACATTTCTTCGCCTTCCGATCACCTGATGCTGGCCCTGCTAATCGGCATCGGGCTTACCGGTCTCGGCATGAACTACGTCGCGCATACCGATATCGTCGCGCTCAAGGCCTTTTTCCTGGGACTGATGTACTTCGACTGGCAACCGCTGCCGGACGATCCGCTGCTGAACCTTCACTTGTTGATGGTGGCGCTGCTGATGATTATATTCCCGTTCAGCAAATTGCTGCATGCGCCGGGCGTTTTCTTCAGCCCGACGCGCAACCAGATCGATAACCCGCGCGAAAAGCGGCATCTGCCCACGCGCGATTCGGCAGTCGGCGAAACGGCCGCACAGGGGCCAGGTAATCATGGCTGAATTCGATACCCCGGTATTAAAACCCTATCCCGAGATCCCGCCGATCGAAATCGGAGCGATGGCGCATAGCAAGCCGTTTTACGCCAAGCAGGATCACCAGCAAAAACTCGGCTTTCCCGGCGAACTCGTCGACGACTGGCAGCGAGTCGCGATTGACAAGATGGGCGAGTTGGTCGATAACTCCAGAGCCTTGCGCGTGTTTCTCGACAGTTGTGTCAAGTGCGGCGCCTGCACCGATAAATGCCATTATTATCTCGGCACTTCGGATCCGAAAAATATGCCGGTAGCGCGCCAGGATCTGTTGCGCTCGGTTTATCGCCGTTACTACACGCTGGCCGGCAAGTATTTTCCATCCCTGGTCGGTGCGCGCGACCTCGATCAGGACGTGCTCGACGAATGGTATAGCTATTTCCATCAGTGCTCGCAATGCCGCCGCTGCTCGGTTTATTGCCCCTACGGCATCGATACCGCGGAAATTTCGATGGCGGCGCGGGAAATCATGGACAGCGTCGGAGTCGGCCAGAAGTACTGCAACGAAATTATCGGCAAGGCACAGACCATCGGTAACAACCTGGGCCTGCCCGAACCCGCCCTGGTCGATACGCTCGAGGGCCTCGAGGAAGATATCGAAGACGAAACCGGCGTCACCGTGCGCATGCCGCTCGATGAAAAAGGCGCCGATATCCTGCTGGTTACTCCTTCGGCCGACTTTTTCGCGGAACCGCACGTCGACGGTCTGATCGGCTATGCCAAGGTCTTTCACCAGGCCGGCTTAAGCTGGACCTTATCCAGCTATGCCAGCGAGGCCGCTAATTTCGGCATGTTCATCGGTTCCTACGACAACATGCAAAAACTGGCGTTGCGGGTGCGCGAGGCGGCGCTGGAACTAGGTGTCAAACGCATCGTATTCGGCGAATGCGGGCATGCCTGGCGCGTCGCCTACAATTTCCTCAATACGCTCGCCGGCCCGTTCGATTTTCTCGACTCGAACTATCCGGTGCCGCAGCATGTCTGCGAAGTCACCTATGACTTGATTCAGCGCAACGCGCTCAAACTCGACCCATCGGCCAACGACGACATGGTGCTGACCTTTCACGATTCCTGCAACGTATCGCGCGGCTCGCGCATGGGCGATTTCGAAGGCGGCCAGTTCGCGATTCCGCGCGCCGTAATCAAGGCGAGTTGCAACCATTTTTACGATATGCCCGCCGATACCATCAAGGAAGCCACTTTTTGTTGCGGCGGCGGCGGCGGATTACTGACCGATGACCTGGTGGAACTGCGCGTCAAGGGATCCCTGCCGCGTATGGAGGCTCTGAAACAGGTGGTAGACGACCACGGCGTGACCCACCTGGCGGCGATTTGCGCGATTTGCAAGAGCCAGTTCAGCAAGATCCTGCCCTACTATGGTTTCGAAATGGATCAGATCGTCAGCGTCCATCAATTGGTGAGCAACGCGATCGTGTTAGGCAACGAACAATAGAATTTGAATTTTAGACGGAGATACAGATGGCAGCGTCGGAAGAGGAAGTAAACAAGAAACTCACATTCAGGAAATATCAGGACGGAGTGCATCGCTGGCGTTCGCTGGGCGAGGATATCTTCAACGAAGATACTTCCTACAAATGCCCGACCTACGTCCACCGCACCCCGCCCTGCCAGGGCAGTTGCCCGTCGGGCGAAGATGTCCGCGGCTGGCTCAACATCGTGCGCGGAATCGAAGTCCCGCCCGAGGGCGTCAGCATGGAAGAATACGCCTTCCGGCGTTCCACCGATGCCAATCCGTTCCCGTCGATGATGGGGCGCGTCTGCCCGGCGCCCTGCGAACAGGGTTGCAACCGTAACAATGTCGACGATTTCGTCGGCATTAACTCGATCGAGCAGTATATCGGCGATTCCGCCAAAAACGGGGGCTTCAAGTTCGGTGACCTGCCCGCGATGGGCAAACACCGGGTCGCCATCGTCGGCGGCGGACCCGCCGGACTCGCGGCCGCCTACCAATTGCGGCGCAAGGGTATCGCCAGCACCATCTTCGATGAACACGACGATCTCGGCGGCATGTTTCGCTATGGCATCCCGGGTTACCGCACGCCGCGCGCTTATCTCGATCACGAAATCGGCCGCATCCTGGAGATGGGGCATATCGACACCCGCATGGGAACCCGCGTCGGCAGCGATGTCAGCATCGAGGAAGTCGAAGCTGAATATGACGCGGTGTTGTGGGCCATCGGTTGCCAGTCCGGCCGCGGGCTGCCGCTGGAACACGGCGATGCACCCAACTGTATTTCCGGCGTCGCTTTTCTGGAAGCGTTCAACAAGGGCGCTTTGCAGGTCACTGCGGAACGCGTGGTCTGCGTCGGCGGCGGCGACACTTCGATCGACGTGGTCTCGGTGGCGCGCCGGCTCGGCAAAGTCGACAGCCTGCCCCAGGATCAGCTCACCGAGTTTGTCGTCGGCGGCTTCACCGCCCATGATTCAGCCTACGCCGCCTCCCGCCAGGGGGCCGACGTGACGCTGACGTCGCTGTTCGAGCGCGCCGAAATGACCGCCACCGAGCACGAGGTAGAAGATGCCCTGCGCGAAGGGGTCAGAATTCTCGACGGCGTGATGCCGATCGAAATTATCGTCAACGACGAAGGCCGCGCCACCGCCCTGAAAATGGCCAAATGCAGCATGGAAAACGGCGCGCCCGCGACGGTCGAAGGCAGTGAGTTCGAAATCGAATGCGATCTGATCGTATCCGCAATCGGACAGGGGGGCGACCTCAGAGGTCTGGAAGAACTGGGCAACGAGCGTAACCTGATGAACGCCGACAAGTTCTTCCAGCACCCCGACAAACCCGGGCATTTCGTCGCCGGCGATATCATCAATCCGCATTTGCTAACGACCGCGATCGGCCATGCCTCGATCGCCGCCGACAGCATCGAACGATATCTCGGCGGCGCCGAATTCGGCAAGCGGCCGAAGGTCGACGTGCACCACTTCAACCTGCTCAACAAACTCAAGGAGGTCGAACTCGAACCTTCCGAGTATGAACACGTAAGCACCTGGGGCACCAATGAAGCCAAGTATGCCGTGCATAATTACGAAGACCGCGCCGCCAACGAGATTATTTCCTCGGAACGCCTGTACCTGTCGCATTTCAACTACGAAGCGCGTCATTTGCGCGAGTCGCATGGCCCCGATTCCAAACAGGTGCTCGGCGACTTCGCGGAGCGCAGCAAGTGCCTGGATCAGGAGCAGGCGGTGGAAGAGGCCGGACGCTGCATGAGTTGCGGCATGTGCTTCGAGTGCGATAACTGCGTCATTTACTGCCCGCAGGACGCCGTTTACCGGGTCAAGAAAGACGAAAAGACCATGGGGCGCTACGTCGCCACCGACTATACCCGCTGTATCGGTTGTCATATTTGCGCCGACGTCTGTCCGACGGGTTATATCGATATGGCGCTGGGTGATCACTAAGCGTGGCATCGATGCGAATCTGGATCTCAATATCGCGTTCGATAGCGCTGCTGTTGCTGCTGGGCACGATGCCCGCAGGGATGCTAAGCGCAGCGGACGCGGCCGCTTCGGGTTTCGGCAAAATCGCCATTCCGAAACCGCCAAAACCGGCCGATGCGGAGCACTGCGTCGAACCGGTTGCAGTGATGCGCCGCGACCATATGAAATTCCTGACCCATCAACGCGATGCCACGGTAATCGACGGCGAGCGCAACGCCAAGTACAGCCTGGTCGGCTGCATCGATTGCCACAATCCGGCAAGCGCATCCGGTGAAATCATTCGTTATGAAAATCCGCAACATTTTTGCGCCGAATGCCACGCCTATGCGAGCGTCAAGATCGACTGCTTCGAGTGCCACGCCGATCGCGGGCTGGAGCGGCAACGGCAAAGCAAGTCCGATGCCGCAGCCTGGGACAGGGCCGGCGCCGGCTTGAGTGTTACGACCCTGCGGCGCAGATTGGAGGCCGCGGAATGAAAAGCGAGCCGCAACTGCATCCGCCACAGCCGTCGCGGCGGGATTTTCTGAAAGGCGCCGCCGCCGTCGCGACCACGCTGGTCGCCCCCGGCATATTGCTGTACAAAACCGGACAGGCCGCAACCGGTCTGAACCGGCAGGCGCGCTGGGGTTTGCTGATCGACACCAATGCGCTCAGCGAAGCCGATGTCGATGCTTGCGTAACAGCCTGCCAACGCGAACATGGGTGGCGCGTGCAAGACGGTTCCGAAACCGATGCGCAATGGGTGCGTAAGGTAACGCTCGAGGACCGCGCCAGCGGGCACCGAAGTTTTTTGCCGATGATGTGCCAGCACTGCGAAAGCCCGCCCTGCGTAGACGTATGCCCCACCGGGGCGTCGTTTAAACGCGCCGACGGGATCGTGCTGGTCAACAAGCATACCTGTATCGGCTGCCGCTACTGCATGATGGCCTGCCCTTACAAGGCGCGTTCGTTCATCCATGAAAACCTCAAGGACCAACTCGCGGTCGCACCCCGCGGCAAGGGTACGGTCGAGTCCTGTACCCTGTGCGTCCATCGCATCGACCGCGATGGTGCGAACGCCGTACCGGCCTGTGCCGAAGCGGTTAACCGCGGTGACTCCAAAGCCATCTTGTTCGGCGATCTGAACGATCCGCAAAGCGAAATATCGAGGCGCCTGCGGCAACTCGGCGGTACCCGCATCCGCGCCGATCTGGGGCTTAATCCCGGCGTTCGTTATCAGGGCTTGTAAAAATGTCAGCCGCGACCCGATATGCAGAGATTAAAACCGGCGGTTCCCGTTACTGGGGTCTAATATTGCTGCTGGCGGTAATCGCGCTGATCGGCGTCGCCGGCGCCCATCACATGGACGTCGAGGGTCATCACATCAGCGGCATGACCAACCAGATCGTCTGGGGATTGCCCCATGTATTTGCGATATTCCTGATCGTGGCGGCTTCCGGCGCACTCAATATCGCCTCGCTGGCATCGGTTTTCGGCAAACAGGTGTATCAACCGCTGGCGCGTTTTTCCGCGATACTGTCGGTTGCGCTACTGGTCGGCGGCCTCGCCATTCTGATACTCGATCTCGGCCGCCCCGACCGCCTGATCGTG
>DS021198.1:1857462-1863455 GCA_001735895.1 Olavius algarvensis Gamma 3 endosymbiont
TGGCGCGCGAAGCCTATGACAGCGCCCTGCTGGCGCCGATGTTCATAGTCATGTCTTTCGCCTTCGGGTTGGCGATTCTAATCCTGTTACTGATGTTGAGTTTCAGCCTCGACCGGCGCGAACTCGATATTTCGCAATTGCAAAGATTAGGCAAGTTATTAGGTATATTTACCGCCGCCGTGTTTTACTTTATAATTGTGTTTCATTTGACCAAGCTTTACGATACCCGAAATCATGGCTTCGAGTCTTTTATTCTGATGGACGGCGGGGTTTATACCTTGCTGTTCTGGGTTGTCCAGATCGGACTGGGTAACCTGCTGCCGCTGGCCCTGATCTACGCGCCGCAATTTCAAAATTCGGCCAGATCGCTGGTTGGCGCTTGCCTGCTGGTCATCGTCGGCGCTTTCGCGCAACTCTATATCATTATCATCGGCGGTCAGGCTTACCCATTGAACATTTTTCCGGGCTACATCGTCGAAAGCGACTTTTACGACGGTGTCGTCAACGCCTATTCCCCGAGCTCCTGGGAAATCATGCTCGGCTGCGGTGGAGTTACGGCAGCGCTGCTGATCGCTCTGCTAGCCCTGCGCGTGCTGCCCATCATGCCGACTGCGCTAAGCGCCGAGGCGCAATAAGTCATGGCTTCCCTGTTCCTCTCCGCGGCGCACAAATCCTCGGGTAAAACGACCCTCAGCATCGGCTTGTGCGCAGCCCTGAATAACCGCGGCCTGGCGGTGCAACCGTTTAAAAAAGGCCCCGATTACATCGACCCCATCTGGCTCGGCATGGCTGCGGGCAAGCCTTGTTATAACCTCGATTTTTATGTTGCCGGCAAACAGGAAACCATCGATGACTATTGCCATCGGAGCCGCAACGCGGATATTTGCCTAATCGAAGGCAACAAGGGACTCTACGATGGGCTCGATCTAGACGGCGGCAACAGCAATGCCGCGCTAGCCAAGTCGCTTCAAAGTCCCGTGATCCTGGTTATCGACGTGCGCGGCACGATGCGCGGCATCGCACCGCTGTTGATCGGGTACCAGGTATTCGATCAAGCGGTTAACATCGCCGGCGTGATCGCCAATATGACCGGCGGTAAGCGCCACGAATCGAAGCTGCGGGCGGCGGTCGAGGAATACACCGATATCCCGTTTCTCGGCGCGCTCGAAAAAACCGCCGCGCTGGGTTTGAGCGAGCGTCATCTCGGACTGATTCCGGGATATGAAGATCCCGCTTCGAAACAGAAAATCGACACGATTGCGGCCGCGGTGTCCGACAACCTCGATCTCCAACAGTTGCTCCAAATTTCGCAACAGGCCGGTCAGATCGAAGCCGCGAGCCTGCCGTTACAGCGTAACGCCGAATTCAATGGTCTGCGGATCGGTATCGCCCGTGACCGGGCATTCGGTTTTTACTATCCGGGCGATCTGGAAGCATTCGATCAAAACGGCGCGCAGCTTATATCGATCGATACGCAAAGCGATAAAACGCTGCCGGCGCTTGACGGGCTGTTTATCGGCGGCGGATTTCCCGAACGTCATGCGGCGGAACTGGCGGCGAACGACAGCCTGCGCGCGTCGATAAAGGCGGCAATCGAAGCCGGATTACCCACCTATGCGGAGTGCGGTGGGCTCATGTATTTATCCCGAAGTCTGAGCTGGAATGGCGAAAACCACGCCATGGTAGGTGCCTTGCCAGCCAACAGCCGCATGCACCAAAGACCGCAGGGCCGCGGTTACGTCCAATTGGCGGGCATTGACGATCAACATCCATGGATGCCGGCAGCGCATATGGCCAAGACGCTGCATGCGCACGAGTTCCATTATTCGTCGCTGGACGGGCTACCCAAGGACAGCCGCTTCGCCTATGAAGTGCTCAGAGGCACCGGAATCAGCCAACAGCAAGATGGACTGGTTTACCGTAATCTACTGGCCTCCTATAGCCATCAGCGCAACACCCTCGCCAATCCCTGGGTTAAGCGCTTTCTCGGCTTCGTTAAAAGCTGTAAGTATTCATCGACGAGCGTCGTCGCCAATGCACAGGCTAACCGATGATCAGTGTAACCACCGCCGCGCTGGAACAGATCAGACTATCCGCCACCGAAGGCGCAATGGGGCCGACGCCGCTGCGTATCGCTATCAAGGAGCAAGACGACGGCAGTTTTCATTACGCCATGGGATTCGACGAGCAGCGCCTGCCGGGGGATAACTTCCTCAATTTCGATGGCGTCGACCTGGTCGTTTCGACAAGCAGCAAGGACCTGGCCGAGGGTATGACGATCGATTATGTCGAACTCGAACCGGGCAACTCCGAGTTTATCTTTTTAAACCCCAACGACCCGACTTATGTCCCGCCGCGCAAAGATTAATCGGGGGAAAATATATTGTCGCCGGATTGATGCCATTTCCCGACCAAGGCTGGGCATAAAACGCTAACGTGGTATACTGACGCGGATCAAAGAGCAATGAAACCGTCATGTTCAACCGATTTTCGCGTCATGCCTGAGCAGGATCCGCAACTGGAACGCAAGACGAACCTGTTTAACGCCTGGTTTGTCAGACTCGATAAGGAAAAACGCAGCCTGCTGAAAAGCGGCCGATTCCGGCTGCTGTCGCTGTCCTGCGCGATATTCGTTCTGCTGCTGCTGAACCTGTTGGGCGTCGTCATGCCGCAAAACCCTGTTTCCGTCCGGCTGCACGACTATGTTCAGTGGATGCATGCACTGGAGATCGTGCTGATGCTGCTGTTGTTTTGGGTAATCTGGCGCGAATTGCTGCAGGCCGCTGCTGCGCCTGTGCGACTGGGCCGACCTGATGCGCGGCGTCAACCTCGATGCGCGGGTCGAACTGCCGCAAGATAGCGACTTCAGCGAACTCGCGCGCGATATCAATATGCTCGGCAAGATGATTAAAAACCTGTCGCGCGACACCGAGATCCAGCTGCAAAAGCATACCGACCACATCACCCGCGAATCGAGATCCTTGGCGATTCTGTACGACGTCGCGTCGAGCATCAACCTGTCCCACGACCTCAACGAACTGTTCGATAAGTCGCTGCAATCGCTGTGCAACAACTTAAACGCCAGTGCCGGAATCATTCGTCAGTTCAAGGGCAAAAACAAAAAAGACGTGGTCGCATCGTTCGGCGAAATCAATCACAGTTTTCTTGCCAACGCCGATCGTTTCCTGTCGATCCAGTACCCTTTCGACGAGATTAAACTCGGCCAGATATACCGCATAGACCGCCTCGACTACGCGACCGTTTTTGGCGCCACCTCGTCGCAGCCGGAAAAGCTGCGGGTATTGTCGATATTGCTGCAGTATCGGGAAAACGTGCTCGGTGCGATCCACCTGTTTTTCCCGGGTGATACGTCCCTCGAACTTGACAGCTATAGCGATCTGCTGCTCAGCATCGGCCGACATCTGGGCAGCACGGTGGAAAAATTTCGCCTGCTCGAGGAAGAGAGCGAGCTGCGGGTTATGCAGGAACGCACCCGTATTTCCCACGAGTTACACGACTCACTGGCGCAAACCATCGCCAGTTTGCGTATCCAGATACGGGTCATCGATGAAACCTTTCACTCTGACGACGAAAAAGCCATCTGGCACCAAATGGAGCGCATCGAGTACACCATCGATCAGGCCAATACCCAGTTACGCGAGTTGATCGCCCATTTCCGCGTGCCGATCGATGAACAAGGACTGATCCCATCGATCGAAGAAACGATCCGGCGTACCCAGGAAGAGGCCGGCATTCCGATATATTTTCAGAATGAATGGCCGGAACAAGAGTTTTCACCCGATGTAGAGCTCAACGTGCTGCGTATCGTGCAGGAGTGCCTGGCCAATATCCGCAAACACAGTCAGGCCGAGGTGGTAAGGGTGTTGCTGATTTTCCGCGATGGAAACAATATCCTAATCATCGAGGATGACGGCATCGGTTTCGACGAATCGACCATCGTTCCCGCCGGCGGCCGCCAGTTGGGACTCAATATACTGCGCGACCGCGCCAGCGAGATCGGCGCCCAGATCGATATCGAAAGCGAACCCGGGGACGGCACTCGGATTAACCTCCAGTTCAAGGCCGAACCCGCCCGGGAATTGCTGGAGTCGGCGAGTTAACCTGCATATTGCACGAAGGCGGTACAAACTTCGGAGAAATAGCATAGATATCAAAGTATCAAGTCAGTTTTTCAAGGAAATAACCGGTTACAGTTTGCACCTGAACGAAATCAGGACAAATCTGGCTGCCAATCTCGAACGTTCCCCCTTGAGCCATAGCTATGGCTATGACTCGGCGGGCGATCGTCCGACCTTGTTTGCCAGATTTCCCCTGAGTTTCGTTCCCTTCATGCAATATGCAGGTTAAGCCGGTGGCGAAACGCATATCACTATCCCGCGCAGCCCGCCTGGTAGGCGTCAAACGCGGCACTCTGCAACAGCAGATCAGGGCCGGTGAGTTAAAAACCTTTGAAGGCGAAATTGTACTCGCCGACTTGCTGCAGGCCTATCCCAACGCGCAAATCGAAGACTCGAGCATGCTCGAAAGAGTCGAACAGATCATCGAACAGGCCAGTTTTATCAATCCCGACATCAGCGCCCGTAAACCGGACAACATCGCCCTGACCTCACGCATCATGTCGCTTAGTGAAGACCTGTCGCGCCACAAGAGGCTGGTTGGGCGCTACCGGCAATTTACCGCACAACTGGCCGAAAAAATCGAAAAGTTGACCGCGGAACCCGATGGATTGAAGCAATTGCAGGTCTGGATCGACGAGGCCATGACCACGATTCAGGTCGACGATGATACAATTGATCAATCGTCTGTAAACGAGACCTTTTTAAGAGTCATGTCGGCCCAGGCAACCGTCATCCCCAGCAATCACGAATTCTTTATCGAAGGCGCCGAGTCGATTCTCGAGGCCGGCCTGCGCGGCGGGCTGGCACTCAATTACGGTTGTAGCAACGGCAACTGCGGTCTGTGCAAACTGCGCGTGGTTTCCGGCGATGTGCGCCGCATAAAACACCACGACTACAGCCTGACCGAAGCCGAAAAGGGCTTGGGTTATATCCTCGGCTGCTGTAATACCGCGATGTCCGATGTCGTGCTGGAAGCGGACGAAGCCCGTGACAGCAGCGACATCCCGAAACAGAATATCCCGATTCGGATTAGGAAAATCGAGCATCCCAGCCGAGACGTGATAATTGTCAGCACGCGCACGCCGCGCACCAGCCGCCTGCGCTTCCTGGCGGGACAGGGCGCGACCCTGTCGATCGATCACGTCGGCTCTCGTTTCTATCCGATTGCGAGCTGCCCCTGCGACGATATGAACCTGCAGTTTCACCTTGGCGTCGATAGCCGAGACCCGATCGCCAGTTATCTTTATGAATCCGCCAAACCGAACGACCTGTTAACCCTGGAAGGACCGAGCGGCTCTTTCGTGCTGATTCTGTTGAAAAACTCGGTTATTAAATGGCCGATTTCCGCGCACCAAATCACGGCGATGATTGGATCACTTCGGTAATCCACATTTTTCGTGGATTTTGTTCTGGTTTAGTTGCTTTTGATCGGATTTAGCATAAAGCAGGCGCACCTATCCTGTAATCAGGCGGTTTAAATCGTTGTTGCGCCAACTTCTTCAGGTTTTGCGCTGTGGCTGCCAGTAAAAATTCGTCATGTGCGCCAGTGATACCGCGCAATCGTAAACGGTCAAAGTTCATTACTCGCTTAAGATGGGCGAACAGCACTTCAACCTTTTTTCTGTCTTTCCTGGATTGTAAATATTCCGTGGTCTCGCAAATATCCCTGGCAACGTCACGAGATGATTCATAGATACTACGGGCGATCTTTCTGTGGCTAGTATTCGGACAGCACCGGGATTTAAGTTCGCAGGTTTTACAGTCATGCTGACTTGAGCGATAGATAATCGTGTTGGCTTTGGTAACGGGTGAACGCGGTTTTTTGAATGGGCGATTTCTGCATCTCAGTAGCTT
>DS021198.1:1863565-1892415 GCA_001735895.1 Olavius algarvensis Gamma 3 endosymbiont
CCATCGGATCGGTGGTAGACACTTTCTTCTGTGTTCTTGTTGCTGAAGGATCGTTGTCTAGCGCATCCAGATATTCTCTTACCGCCCGTGACTGTGTGGGTGATGGTTGCCAGTCAACCGGACCATCGGCCATACGCTGCCGGGAAGCATCGGCTTTGATATAGCTGGCATCGGTGGCGAAGCCTTCGCCTTTGATGAGCCCTTCATCGTTACAGCGCTGCACCACCGTATCAAAGACCAGTCTCAGCAGGTCAGCATCCCGGAAGCGGCCATGCCGGCTCTTGGAAAATGTTGAATGATCCGGTACTTTATCTTCCAAACCCAAACGACAGAACCAACGGTAGGCCAGGTTGTATCGGATCTCGTCACATAACCGTCGCTCTGACCGGATGCCGTAACAATAGCCGACCAATAACATCCGAATCATGAGCTCAGGATCAATCGACGGCCTGCCGGTATGGCTATAAAAGGGGTCAAGGTGGACACGGGTTTGATCAAAGTCGAGAAACTGATCTATCTGGCGGAGAAGATGCTCGTCTGGAATGTGCTTTTCCAGGCAAAACTCGTAAAACAATGCGTTCTGCTGCGCCGGTAGTTGTCCCATCATGGGAGACTTCCTAATGAAGTGGATACCGAACTCGATTATCTCATGGCCGAGTCATAATCGAGAGTTTTTCAACAGAATCTGCTCGATGAAGACTCCCCTAAATCACTGGTATTTATCGCCCAAGGTATCGGTTTCGCCTCGATTAAAGGTTTGATCGAACATGCAATGGCGCTCGATGTCGCGCAGAAAATCTACCTGTTCTGGATCGCCGGCAGCGACGAGCCGAATTATCTCAATAATTTATGCCGCGCCTGGAACGACGCACTCGATAACTTCGAATACCTAGCGCTAGAAGCCGGCGCCGGTGAGCATCTCGGGGATGTTATCCTGCAGCGGCTCGGCCCCGACGATCCGACCGATTATGACTATTACCTCCGTAGCGGTAACAAGCTCCGCACCGCAATTGAACAATTTGTCGAACATCGCGGGATTCCAGCAAATCAGTTACACTATGAAAAAAGTAGCATCAAGGGATTATTGCCATGAGTTTAAAAATTCTATTAATCGATGATCACATGCTGTTCAGGGAAGGCCTGATCAGCCTTTTGCAACGTCGCAATACCGAGGTCCTGGCTGCGGTCGGCGACGGTAATGAGGGCATCAAACTGGCCCAGGAGTTGAAACCCGACATTATCCTGCTCGACAAACGGATGCCGATCATCGACGGCATCGGCGTCCTCAAGCATTTAAAGAAACTGGGTTTGACTATGCCCATCGTCATGCTGACAACCAGCTCCAACGAACAGGATTTGCTCGATGCATTGAAAGCCGGCGCCAATGGCTACCTGCTCAAGGACATGGCGCCCGACGGACTGGTTTCCGCGCTGCGCGATATCAATGCCGGCAAAACCGTGGTTGCACCGCCGCTAACTTCGGTATTAGTGCGATTCGTCAAGGGCGACATGACCGTTTCCCAGACTAAGGGCCCCTTCAGCGAGCTAACGCCGCGCGAGAGTGAAATCCTCGAATTGATGGCCGAGGGTCAGGGCAACAAACTGATTGCCCGCAATCTTGGAATTTCAGACGGTACGGTCAAACTGCATGTCAAGGCGGTGTTGCGCAAGCTGAAAGTACACTCTCGCGTCGAAGCCGCAGTCATGTATATCGAGCACAATCATCGCGCCGCGGCACCGCTGGACGACTAAATTTTTGTAGATAAAACGCGTGGACGACTAAACCCTGATCCGTCGATAGCAATTCTTTATCAAGATAGATCACCTTTTTGGCGAGTATTCGTGTATCATTGCGCAATCTTTTCGGTACCTATCGGTCTGTGCCGCCATTTATACGGTAATCCCTCCCGATTTCCTGCTTATTAACAAAAGAAAATCCACCCTGACCGCTCACTCACGTCAATTGTGCTTTGCGGGTCGATTTCTGGAGAACAATAATCCATGTCATTTGAATCCCTTGGCCTTCGGGCCGAGTTAATCCGTGCCGTATCCGACAAAGGATACAGCATACCCACGCCCATCCAGCGGCAGGCTATCCCGTTGATCCTGAAAGGCCGGGACATGATGGGCAGCGCCCAGACCGGAACCGGTAAAACCGCCGGTTTTACCCTGCCGATATTGCAGCGGCTCTGCGTCTCCCAAAAACAGGGACAAGGCCGGCGTCCGATCCGCGCGCTTATCGTAACTCCGACTCGCGAACTGGCGGCCCAGGTTACCCAAAGTATCGAGGCCTATGGCAAATGGCTGCCGCTGAAGTCGACCGTGGTATTTGGCGGGGTCAGCATCAATCCACAAAAACAGAAACTCATTCGCGGGGTCGATATTCTGGTCGCCACCCCGGGGCGTTTGCTGGATCACGTCGGTCAGCGTTCGGCGGACTTGTCGAAAGTCGAGTTGCTAGTGCTGGACGAAGCCGACCGCATGCTGGATATGGGATTCATCCACGATATCCGCAAACTGCTGACGCTGCTACCCAAGCAAAAACAGACCCTGCTGTTTTCCGCCACTTTTTCGAACGAGATTAAAAAACTCGCCGATGGGTTGTTAAATTCGCCCGCGCTGGTCGAGGTCGCGCGACGCAACGCCACGGTTGAAATCATCGATCAAATCGTGCATCCGGTCGCTAAGGGCCGCAAGCGTGAATTGCTCTCGTTCCTGATCGGTTCCAACAACTGGCAGCAGGTGCTGGTATTCGGGCGCACCAAACACGGCGCCAATCGGCTGACGAAGCAGCTGATTACCGACGGCATCAAGGCCGCCGCGATTCACGGCAATAAAAGCCAGGGCGCGCGTACCCAGGCGCTAGCCGATTTCAAAATGGGCAAGTTGCAAGTTCTGGTCGCCACCGATATCGCCGCCCGCGGTCTGGATATCGAACAATTACCCCACGTGGTCAATTTCGAACTGCCGAATGTTGCCGAGGACTACGTCCATCGCATCGGCCGCACCGGGCGCGCTGGCCGCGGGGGTCAGGCCATCTCGCTGGTTTGCGGCGAGGAGTCGAAACAGCTAAGAGATATTGAACGACTGATCAATCGCAAGATACCGCAACTGATCGTCGCCGGTTACAATACCTCCGAGCCGCACAAAACCGAAGCCAGGGCGCCCGAGAAACCGGCACAAAAGCGTCGACACCGGCGCCGTGGCAGTAGCAACCAGCGCCCGGCCGCGAGAGTGAAATAAGATGGTAGATACCGTGTCCGATGAAACTGAAAAATCGCTCGAACGACATTTTCATGTCACCAGTATCGAGAAAATCGATCCACCGGCAGGAATAACCGGTGAAAATTGGTACCAGTACACCATCGGTGAAGGCGATTCAGCAATTACCGGCAAAAGATCGGGAAGCCTGAAATCGGTCAAGCTGCACGCCGAGGAGTTCGCGGAGAACTTGAACCGGCGCGCGGCGCTGGGCTATTCCGCCTATGCCGCACGCAGGACGCAGAAGTAGAACAATCTTGACGGCCGCAGGAAATCGCTGCAGCCAGTGCGTGGCTATGCCATCCCGGGGTTGCCGCTGACATTCTTCAGCTTCGGCGTGTTCAACTTGCGGATGCGCGCCGTGTCTTCGCGCCGCAGATAACCGGCAACGACGTCCCAAATCGGCGCGCCCGGAGATTGTGATCCGACCGTCGCCCAACCGGCAACCTTGTAACTCCTGGCGGCCTCAATCGGCTTGCCGTCATCCAATTGCATATCCGAGATGCGCGCGCCGGCGCCGGCCTGCGGATCGATACTGTAATCGAGTCCGCCCAGGCGCACCATGTCCCCACCCTGCTGATAATAAGGATCCTTGTTGAACAGGTTATCGGCGACATCTTCCAGGATGAGCTTGATGTTTTCCCCGGTCATTTCACGCACATAGGTTTCGGGATAGGTGATACAGGTCTGATCCATGACATGTTCCATCGTAATCGTCTGCCCCGACAACACCGTGGTGCCCCAGCGAAACCCGGGCGACAGCGATATCTGGGCATCGCCCTCGATGCGCAGCGCGTCGCAGATCACCTGATCGAAAGTGCCGTTGAAGTTTCCGCGGCGGTATAACAGATCTTCGGCGACGGCGAGTTCTTCCTGCAGCCGGCCGAGATGCGGTTTGCGTACCTGCGCAATATAGGCGTCCATTTCGGCATCCGCCGGCAGCAGGTTGGAAAACACCGGTAACAGGCGATAGCGGAAGTCGCGCAGCTTCTTGCTCTTGTAATCCATGTCCATGACGCCGAGAAATTTGCCGTTCGAGCCGGCATTGGTGACCAGCGTCTTGCCGCCCGAATTCGATACCGGGATCGCGCCGGGCACGCCGTCGTGCGTATGACCGCCGAAAATCGCGTCGATGCCGGTCACCCGCGAAGCCATTTTCAAATCGACATCCATGCCGTTGTGCGACAACAGAATCAAACCGTCCGGTTTTACCTCGTCGCGCGCCTGGTCGACGATTTCCTGCATGTCGTCCTCGTTGATCCCGAAGGTCCAGTCCGGGATGAAGCGCTGCGGATTGGCGATCGGCGTATAGGGAAACGACTGGCCGACGACGGCAATGCGCAAATCGCCCATTTCGCGAATCGTATAAGGTTTGAATACGTGCCCGGTATCTTCGTTGAAATCGCCGAGGTCGGCGAGTTCGTAGTCGAACAGCGCATCTTCCTTGACCCGACAATTCTGGCTGACAAACTCGCCGTCAAATGCCCCGGCATTGTCGAGAATTTCGGACGCCAGATAGGTAAACTCCCAGTGCCCGGTCATGATATCGACGCCGAGCAGATTGCAGGCTTCGACCATATCGCGCCCGCGGGTCCAGTAGGAGGTACCCGAACCCTGCCAGGTATCGCCGCCGTCGAGCAACAACGAGCGCCCGGGAGAATATTCCGCGCGCAGTTTCTTGACCAGCGTCGATAGATGGGCGAAACCGCCGACCTTGCCGAAGATGCGCGCAGCCTCTTCGAAATTGAGATAGGTATAGGCGTGTTCCTCGAGGCCTCCACCGGCAAGTCCGAATTGTCGCAACAGCTTGTTACCCACCAGATGCGGCGCCTTGCCGAAGGCGGCGCCTATCCCCAGGTTGACATTGGGTTCGCGGAAGTAAATGGGGTTCAGCTGCGCGTGGCAGTCGGTAAAATGCAGGATGCGGGCATTGCCGAAGGCCGGCATATCGTAAATTTTTGCATCCTTGCCGGCGGCCGCAAATCCCGCGGCAGGAAAAATGCCGGCGGCGCCGGCCAGTCCCATTAGCCTAACAAACTCTCTTCGGTTCAGATTCATTACACTCCCCCTCGTGCGAACAGTTCGGCCAGTTGTTCCAGGCTATCGACAATGAGATCGGGATTGGATTCGCTGATACGGATACCGTGGTTATATCCATAGGGCACGCATACGATCGAGAATCCAGCCGCACGCGCAGCGCTGACATCATTGCTCGAGTCGCCCACCATCAAACATTCAGCGTAATCCAGTCCGAAATGATCCGCCGCGTAATGTAGCGGCATCGGATCGGGTTTCTTGCGGGCGGTGGTATTGCCGGCAACCACCAGCTCAAAAAACGAAGCCAGCCCCAGCGCCGCGATCAGATCGGAGGTAAAGGGCTCCGGTTTGTTGGTAACGCATGCCAGGTGAATTTCCATCCCGGAAAATTGCTGCAAGGCTTCGCCGACCCCGGGATATACAACACTGCGGCGGCTAACATTATCGGCGTACAGGCGATTGAAAATCTCGAGTCCGCGGTTGAAAACGGCTTCATCCGGCTCGCCATCCATAGCGCCGCTGATAAACCGTTTGACGAAACGCTCGACCCCGTTGCCGACCCAGGCGCGGGCCGATGCCAAATCCCGCGTCGGCATTTCGAGTTGTTGCAGCATCGCGTTGCCGCACCAGGCCAGGTCCGGCACACTATCGACTAAAGTGCCGTCGAGGTCGAACAGGATCAATTTGATTTGTTTGACATCGATGGCTTTGCCCGCTCCAAACTATCGGGTCGATCGTCGTTACAACGAGATAACATCGTCAGCGCTTGAGCGGAGCCGCGGTCTTTACTGGGTCGCCAGATAGGCCGCGAGATTGGCGACATCGGCATCATGATCGGGTTATTGCGCTCGCCTGAACGAAATTTGTTGAGTTCTGCGGCGATAAAGGCTTCCGGTTTACCGCCAATTATGGGATAGGTAGGGACGATCGGTTTTTTGCCGGCGGCGCCGTGGCAACCTATGCAGCCCTTGGCCATAAAGGTACTGGCGCCGGCGCCGGCGTCTCCCGCCTGCGAAGGCGTGCTGATCAGGCCGGCAACGGCCAGGATGGCGATTAATGCGGAAAGTCTCATGATAACCTCAGTATTGGTTTTTGTTAATCGGAGAAGCTCGAGTTTAAAACGTGCAAAATTAACAAAACCTGAATCCGAATGTAATAACCCTATAGCTATATTTACTATTTTTTTTAAATTGGGGCCTATTAACCCGGGCATCCGCATAGTGTTACCAGGCCCTAGGATGTCAGCGCGGAAAAAACCTTCGGCAAGCGCTCGGGCAGGCGCTCGATATGGTCGACGATCGAGTAATTATTGACGCCGAAAATGCGCGACACATAGCTATCGGCTTGCGGATCCAGGGTCAAACAGTAGCTATGAATACCGTTGGCGGCGAGTTCCTCGACCGCGTGCCGGGTATCCTGCCGCAGATATTGCGGATCGCGCTCGTCGATGTCGGCCGGTTCGCCGTCCGTTATCAGCAAGATCAGACGTTTGCGGCTACTCTGCTGCCCGAGATGGTAACCGGCGTGCCGCAGCGCCGCTCCCATCCGCGTCGACAGCCCACCCTGCATTCCGGCCAGCCTGGCCTTGCTGTCATCGCCGTAGGATTCGTCAAAATCTTTGAATCGATAGTACTGCACATCGTGACGGCCGTCCGAGGCAAATCCGTGGACCGCGTAATTGTCACCGATTGAATCCACCGCCCAGGACAGCAGCCCGCTGGCCTCGCGCGTCAGATCCAGAATGCTGGGTTGCTCCAGGTATCCCTCGTCCTGTTCGCTTAAAGAACCGATGCGATCATTGGTCGAAGCCGATAAGTCCAGTAACAGAATCATCGACAAATCGCGCTGATGCCGGGTAATGCGGATATTGACCCGGGGATCGGGCATGATACCGCGCCGAATATCGATCACGGCGCGCACCGCAGCGTCGATATCGAGCTCGTCGCCGTCCTCGAAACCGCGCTTGCGTACGACACCTTGAGGCTGCAACGCATCGATCAAATGTTTGATACGGCTGGCGATCGGCTTATGCTTTTCCAGTATCCGATCCATAACCTCGGGATCGGCCTTGTGCTGCCGGTGCTCTATCACGGTAGTCCACTCGGGTCGCGCTAACTGTACCTGGTAGTCCCATTCGTCGTAATGAAACGGCTCCGACAGGGGTTCCACCCCTTCCGCTTCGTTATAGCTGATGCCGTGATCTTCGTAAGGGAAAAGTTCAGTCGGCAAAACCCAAATCTCCTGCGGACTGCCGTCTTCCAGCTCGGAGTCTATTTCGTTAACCATTTCCATCAGACTGACGCGTTTGCGCAAGCTTGGCTCACGCCACGGCACAGCCTCCGAATCCATTCCCGCAAAACCGTTTTCATCGCGCGCCCACAGGTAGCGGTTATCGTCACGGTAGGCAATTAGCGCGTGCTGCAAAATGCGCAGCGCATTGCATGCTGCCGATTGACGCGCTCGAAGCACTCGAGACCGAAGCGGCGTGAGTCGTTCGGGTTGGCGGCATCCTGAGCGAGCCTGTCCCGAAACGCCGCTGCGGTTGCATCGAGCCAGGATTCCCGGTCGCGGTAGTCGGGGTCCAGCAAGGCGCGGCCCAAACGCAGCATCGTGTCGACGGTCGCATTTTGGGTTGCCGGCGCAGCCTCCATAGCATGCTCGAAGAATCCGAGCCAGAGCCGGCGCAGGCCAGGAAATCGCCGATAAGCGAGGTATTCGATGCGGGCGTCTTCGAAAATCTCGATGAAACAGCATTGCGCGGGACTCAAACCCGAGGATTCGATCGCGCCCTCGGTGTAAACGACATGTGCCGCGGCATGCGCCGCGGCCGCGCGGTAGACATCGATACCCGCGATATCGCCGACCGCGTCGAAGGCATCCGGCAAATGCACCAGGTAATTGTCGATAAAAGGTTTACTGCCCTGGCGGTTTTCGAAATCATCGGCGGTCGGGCGCATAAAAAAAGCGCGTCCCCATAGCGCCCGCAGATAGAAATTCAGCTTGCGGTGGTTATCGACGAATAGCGTTCCGCGACGCTCGCGCTGCAGCACCGATTTCGAGGTTTCGGTCTGCAACGCAAAGTAGGCAGCCAGCCCATCGAAGTCGCGTTGGTAGGCTTGCGCGCCCCAATGGGCCCAGCGCCTGAGCCCGCCCAGCGTGAGTTTGGAAAGCAACTCGCTTAAGGCTTCCATCATCGGGCGTAAACCGCGCGGCGCCTTGCCGGCCAGCTGATGCAGCAGTTTGAGATAACCGCGCAGCAATTCGGCATCGCCGAGACGAGTTGCCGCCAACGGCAGGTTGGCGAGGATCAGGGTGATGACGGCGCCGGAGGTCAGCGATGCCAATTTCATGATCGCCTCGATGGTATCGGGCAGGATATCCTCGCCCACCTCTTTCGCTACCACCGGCATTTCCTGCACATAGGTCAGTACCAGGTCCTGCCCCTTACCCAGCGTACACATGGCCTTGATTCCCACCAGGTAGTTTTCCAGACCCTGCGGCGACATCACGCGTTGGGCGTCGAGATAAGAGGCCTCGATCAACTCGCCGGACTTGATGTCTTCATCATCGATACATTGCAGGTATTCGGCGAGTTCGGCGTGCATGACGACAGTGTCATCCCCGCGCAAGCGGGGATCTTGTCGGGGTGGCGTCATGGCAAGATCCCGATACGCCGGAGCCCGCCGGGACCCGCGAGGGCCTAAAGCCGCGCAGGCTCGAGCGGGAATGAAGCGGTATTCTGTGAATCGCAAAAGTCATCCCGGACGCAACTGTCTAAAAATAAGTATCGACCGCGGCGTTTAATGTATCGCGCATATCGGGGTCGTCGCTGAGCGGGGTGACCAGCGCCATGCGGCAGGCGCCGGCTGGTGCGACTCCCTCCGCGATCAGCTGCGCCGCGTAAATCAGCAGCCGCGTCGACATTCCCTCGTCCAGGCCATGCCCCTTCAAGTTACGCGAACTGGCGCCGACCTGGACCAGTTTGTGCGCGATTTCGACATCCACGCCGCTTTCATGGGCGACAATCTCGGCCTCGATAGCGGCGCTGGGATAGTTAAAATCGAGGCCGCCGAAGCGCTGTTTGGTGGACTGCTTCAAATCCTTCATCAACGACTGGTAACCCGGATTGTAAGAGATCACCAGCTGGAAATCCTCGTGCGCCCGAACCAGTTCCGCATTTTTTTCCAGCGGCAGTTCGCGTCGATGATCGGTCAGCGGGTGGATCACCACGGTAGTGTCCTGGCGCGCTTCGACGATTTCATCGAGATAACAGATGGCGCCGATGCGCGCCGCAACCGTTAGCGGGCCATCCTGCCAGCGAGTGCCGTTAATATCCAGCAAATGACGCCCGACCAGGTCCGAGGCGGTCATATCCTCGGTACAGGCAACGCTGATCAAGGGTTTTTGCAGCATCCAGGCCATATATTCGACAAAGCGCGACTTGCCGCAACCGGTGGGCCCTTTCAGCATCACCGGCATGCGCACCCGATAGGCCGCCTGGTAGTTCTCCACCTCGTCGGCGACTGCCCGGTAGTAGGGCTCTTTTTTTACCAGATACTGATCTCGGTCGGATTCGACGATTTGCATTTGACCTACCGAATTAGCCATGAGATCACCTTAAACCGGCTGGCCCCGATAGATAACCATCGACGCTCCGGCGGACTGCGCATAGTTATCGAAACCGAGCAGGCGTACGTGATTTTTGGGATGCGCATTGTGGCAGGCGACGCATTCGTTGATAATCGTATCGACATCGTCCTCGCCGAACATAGGCAACTTCCACATATACCAGTAGTTATCCGCCGCGTTTTCCGGCTCGGTGTGTTCGATTCCCGGGTTCCAGCCCTGCGCGACGATATACTCGACCTGGCGGCGAATTTGCTCGGCCGCCATTTCCGGCAGGTAGGAAAAGGTTTCGAATTTTCTGCTCGCCGGATCGG
The DNA here is from genome assembly GCA_001735895.1 of Olavius algarvensis Gamma 3 endosymbiont. GTDB lineage: Bacteria > Pseudomonadota > Gammaproteobacteria. The sequence continues at coordinate 1,873,804 of DS021198.1, forward strand.
CCAGGCTAGATTGGTAGTCTTGAATATCACTCATGTTCCTATCCTCTTATCGATGGGCGACGTCGAGCTTGTCGACGGTATCGAATTCAAATTTGATTTCTTTCCAGGTTTCCATCGCCGCATTGAGCTCCGGACTGGACTTGGCCGCATTGGTGAGAATGTCTTTGCCTTCCTTTTCGACTTCTCGGCCTTCGTTACGCGCCTGCACGCAGGCTTCGAGCGCCACCCGGTTGGCAGCGGCGCCGGCAGCGTTGCCCCAGGGGTGACCGAGTGTGCCGCCGCCGAACTGCAGCACCGAGTCGTCGCCGAAGATGCCGACCAGCGCCGGCATGTGCCAAACGTGGATGCCGCCCGACGCGACCGGTAAGACCCCCGGCATCGAGCCCCAGTCCTGATCGAAGAAAATGCCGCGGCTGCGGTCTTCCTTGATGAACTTGTCACGCATGAGGTCGATCCAGCCGAGCGTGGCTTCACGATCGCCTTCGAGTTTTCCGACCACGGTGCCGGAGTGCAGGTGATCGCCGCCGGACAGGCGCAGCGCCTTGGCCAGCACGCGGAAATGGATGCCGTGGATCGGGTTGCGGTCGAGCACCGCGTGCATCGCACGGTGGATGTGCAGCAAGATGCCGTTGTCGCGGCACCATTGCGCGAGACCGGTATTGGCGCAGAAGCCGCCGGTCAGGTAGTCGTGCATGATGATCGGTGCGCCCAGTTGCTTGGCGTACTCGGCGCGCTTGTACATTTCTTCCGGCGTCGGCGCGGTAACGTTGAGGTAGTGTCCCTTGCGTTCGCCGGTTTCCTGTTCGGCCTTATGGATCGCTTCCATAACGAAATCGAAACGGTGATTCCAGCGCATGAACGGCTGGGAGTTGACGTTTTCATCGTCCTTGGTGAAGTCGAGTCCGCCGCGCAGACATTCGTAAACCGCGCGACCGTAATTTTTCGCCGACAAGCCCAGTTTGGGCTTGATGGTGCAGCCTAGCAGCGGTCGACCGTATTTGTTCATTTTGTCGCGCTCGACCTGGATGCCGTTGGGCGGGCCGTTACAGGTCATGACGTAGGCAATCGGGAAACGCACGTCTTCCAGGCGTAGCCCGCGAACGGCCTTGAAACCGAATACGTTACCGACCAGCGAGGTAAATACATTAACTACCGAGCCTTCCTCGAACAGATCGATCGGGTAAGCGATGAAAGCGTAAAAACAGCTGTCGTCGCCGGGTACGTCCTCGATCGAGTAGGCGCGTCCCTTGTAGTGATCGAGGTCGGTCAACAAATCGGTCCAGACCGTGGTCCAGGTACCGGTGGACGATTCAGCGGCCACCGCGGCGGCGGCTTCCTCGCGCGGTACGCCTGGCTGCGGCGTAATCTTGAAGCAGGCCAGAATATCGGTATCCGCCGGCGTGTAATCCGGCATCCAGTAGGTTTCGCGGTAGTCTTTAACGCCCGCATCGTAGGTTTTATTCGAACTCATTTTCGTTCTCCAAATATTGAATCAGGCGGCCGTCTTGCTGCCGGCAACTTTAGGGTCGAGCGCTCCGCTGGCATAAGACCTGGCCATATCGGCGACGCAAATCGGTTTAATTTTCGAAGCATTGCCCGCGGTCTCGAACTGTTCGAAACGGTCACGGCAAAGATTCTCCATCGCCTTCAGGGCGGGCGTCAGGAATTTACGCGGATCGAACTGGCTCTTGTCGTTGTGCGCGATCTTGCGAAATTCGCCGGTCATGGCGAGGCGGCAATCGGTATCGATATTGACCTTGCGCACCCCGTACTTGATGCCGCGCAGGATCTCTTCCACCGGTACGCCATAGGTTTGCGGCATTTCGCCGCCGAATTCATTAAAGATATCCTGCAATTCTTGCGGTACCGAGGAAGATCCATGCATGACGAGGTGTACTTCGGGCAGCTTTTGGTTGATTCCCCTGACCACGTCCATCGCCAGGATATCGCCGTCCGGTTTGCGGCTGAATTTATAGGCGCCGTGCGAAGTGCCCATCGCAATCGCGAGCGCGTCGACCTTGGTACGGGTGACAAAGTCGACCGCCTGCTCGGGATCGGTCAACAACTGTTCCTTGCTGAGGCTGCCTTCGAAGCCGTGGCCATCCTCTTTTTCGCCTGCGCCGGTTTCGAGCGAGCCCAGGCAACCGAGTTCGCCCTCGACCGACACGCCGATATCGTGCGCGATCCGCGTAACCTCGGCCGTGATAGCGAGATTGTATTCGTAGCTGGCCGGCGTTGTGGCATCGGCTTCGAGCGAGCCGTCCATCATTACCGAGGTGAAACTGGCCTGCATTGCCGAGACGCAAGTGGCGCGATCGTTGCCGTGATCCTGGTGCAGACAAATCGGTATTTGCGGGTACATTTCTTCGGCGGCCTCGACCATTTTACGAATCATGATATCGCCGGCATAACTGCGTGCGCCGCGGCTTGCCTGCAGTATCACCGGCGCGTCGACCGCGCGCGCCGCATTCATGATCGCGAGCACCTGTTCCATATTGTTGATATTGAAAGCCGGCACGCCGTAGCCTCTTTCGGCGGCGTGATCGAGTAACTGTCTCAGCGTGATTCTTGCCATATCGATATCTCTCCAGTTTAAATCTGTAACAAGTGGCGAACTTCGTCATGCACCGCCTGCGCGGTAATGCCGAAATGCCGGTATAAATCCTCGGCCGGCGCCGAGGCGCCGAAACCGGTCATGCCGATAATCGAACTGCGCTTGCCCAGCCAGCGATCCCATCCCATCGGTGACGCTGCTTCGATCGCGACCCGGCATTCGCCGCCGAGCACAATCTGCCGATACTCCGGCGACTGCTGTTCGAATAATTCCCAGCAGGGCATCGATGCAACCGCGACTTCGACGCCGAAGCGCGACAGCATATCTGCGGCTTCGAGCGCAATCTGGACTTCCGAACCGGTGGCCAGCAAGGTCGCCTTGCGCCGTCCTAGCGGTTCGCGCAACAAATAGGCGCCGCGCGCGCTCAGATTTTCGCGCCGGTGTTTACCGCGCAAGGTGGGTAGGCTCTGCCGCGACAGGCACATGACCGAAGGCGTCGTGCTGGCCGCCAGGGCACAGGCCCAGCATTCCGCGACCTCGACCGCGTCGGCGGGGCGAAAAACCATCAGGTTCGGCATCGCGCGCAGCGCGGCAATCTGCTCCACGGGTTGATGCGTCGGGCCATCCTCGCCGAGTCCGATCGAGTCGTGGGTCATGACATGCACCACGCGCTGTTTCATCAGGGCGCCGAGCCGGATCGCCGGGCGGCTGTAATCGGCAAAGGCTAGAAAGGTGCCGCTGAGCGGGATATAGCCGCCATGCAGCGCGATACCGTTCATCGCCGCCGCCATGCCGTGCTCGCGCACCCCATAGTGAATGTAGTTACCGCTGAAATCATCGCGGCTGAGCGAGACCGCATTAGCCGGTCGGGTGCCGTTGGAGCCGCTTAAATCGGCTGAGCCGGATAGCAGCCAGGGTATTGCCTGCAGCAGCGACTCAAGTACCTGCTGCGACGACTGGCGCGTCGCCAGCTTGGGTTGTTCGTCGCTAAAGCGCTGTTTCAACTGTTCGATGCAATTTTGAAAATCCTGCCCCAGCGAACCTTCCTGCATGGACTCGAAACGCGCGCGTTGTGACGCCGGCATGGCATCGATGCGCTGTTGCCATCGCAGTCTCGCCTCGGCGCCGCGTTGACCGCAGGCGCGCCAGTTAGCCATCAAATCCTGTGGCACTTCAAACGGGCCGCTATCCCATCCCAGGGCTTTACGCGTCAACGCAATCTCGGTTTCGCCCAGCGGCGCGCCGTGGGTTGCGGCAGTGCCCTGTTTGTTCGGCGAGCCGAACCCGATCACGGTTTTACAAGCGATCAGCGACGGTTTTTCCGTCGCCTTAGCCTTGGCAATGGCATCGCTGATGGCGACCGGATCATGCCCATCGATATAACTGACGTCCCAGCCGGCGGCCTCGAACCGGGTTAGCTGGTTGGTCGAAGTGGTAAGGCTGGTGGCGCCGTCGATGGAAATACCGTTATCGTCGAATAAAACGATGAGCTTGGACAACTGCAAATGCCCTGCAAAATCGATCGCTTCATGGCTAATGCCTTCCATCAGGCAACCGTCGCCCGCGAGCACATAGGTATAGTGATCGACATAGTCAGCGCCGAAATCGGCACCCAGCTTTTTCTCGGCCAGCGCCATACCGACCGCGGTGGCGATGCCCTGCCCCAGCGGCCCGGTGGTCATTTCGATACCCTCGGCGTAGCCGCATTCGGGGTGACCCGCGGTTTTGGCGCCGAGCTGACGAAAGTTTTTGATTTCGTCGATCGTCATGTCTTCGTAACCGCACAGGTACAACAGACTGTAGAGCAACATCGAGCCGTGGCCGGCGGAGAGAATGAAGCGATCGCGGTCCGGCCATTGCGGAGCGGCAGCATCGAACTTGAGAAAATCGGCGAACAGTACGCTGGCGACGTCGGCCATACCCAGCGGCAATCCCGGGTGTCCCGAATTGGCCTGTTGCACTGCATCCATCGAGAGCGCGCGGATCGCATTCGCCATCAGGCGACGCGTTTCGGGCTTGCTCGAATCTTTTTCAAACTTGGTATCCATATCGATTCCTTGGTTTAAGCCGCGCGGCGCTTGCGCTCAACCATCTGCAGCACCAGCGGGGTAAAGATCAGCTGCATCGCCAGATCGATCTTGCCGCCCGGGATTACGATGACGTTAGGGCGCGACATGAAACTGTCGTCGATCATGGTTAACAGGTAAGGGAAGTCGATGCCGCGCGGATTGGCGAAGCGGATCACGACCATCGACTCGTCGGCGGTCGGAATCCAGCGCGCAATAAAGGGATTCGAGGTATCGACGATCGGCACCCGCTGAAAATTGATGTCGGTATTGGTGAACTGCGGGCAGATGTAGTCGATGTAATCCGGCATGCGCCGCAGGATAGTGTCGGTAATCGCCTCCGCCGAGTAACCGCGTGCCACCTTGTCGCGATGTATTTTCTGGATCCACTCGAGATTGGTGACCGGCACCACACCGACCTTGAGATCGGCGTACTGGGCAACGTCCGCCTGCTCGGTTTTGACCGCCCCGTGCAAGCCTTCGTAAAACAGCAAATCGGTACCCTCGGCAAAGGATTCCCATTCGGTGAACTCTCCGGGCGCGACCTCGAAACGTTTGCTTTCTGCTTCATCGTGCACGTAGTGGCGGGTACGTCCGGTTCCGGTTTCGCTATAATGACGGAACACGTCTTCGAGTTCCGACAACAGATTCGCCTCGGGACCGAAGTGGCTGAAATGTTTGTTGCCCGCCGCCTCGGCCTCGGCCATCGCCGCCTTCATGTCCTGGCGGTTAAAGCGATGGAAGGCGTCACCTTCGATGAAACAGGCACTGATATCTTCGCGAAAGAATATCTGTTCGAATGTCTGCTTGACGGTCGAAGTGCCCGCCCCCGACGATCCGGTTATCGATAGAATGGGATGTTTTCTGGACATGGACTAACCCTAGTTTCTCAGTAAGCTGCGAGTTTCGAATAGCGGGAATCGCGTGTTTTCGACGGCGTCGCCGGAGATATAGTCAATCACTTCCCGCACCCGGTCCTTGGAACCGAATATCAGGGGCACCCGCTTGTGCAGCGAGGCCAGTTTCATGTCCAGCAGCCTTTCGACGCCGTCACTCGCCATGCCGCCCGCCTGTTCGATGATGAAAGCCAGCGGGAGCGCTTCATAAAGCAAGCGTAAACGGCCGCTGCCGTAATTGGGGCGGGCATCGCCAGGATATAGAAACACGCCGCCGCGAACCAGAATTCGATAGGCTTCGGCCACCAGCGACGCGTTCCAGCGCATATTGAAATCTTCGCCCAACGGGCCGTTCTCACCGGCGACACAGTCATCGATAAAGTAACGCACGCTGTCGTCCCAGAAGCGATAATTCGAGCTGTTGATCGCGAACTCGCGTTGTCCGGCGGGTACCTGCAGCGCCGCTCCGTCCTGATAGAAACATTCATCGTCCGGATCGAACAGGAAATTGTAGGTTCCGTCGCCGCAGGTCAACACCAGGCGGGTTTGCGGTCCATAAAACAAAAAGCCCGAAGCGCGCAAAATATCCCCGAGGCGGTGGTCGTAGAGATCACCGGCACTAGCCGCCAGCACTGAAAAAATGCTGCCGATCGAGGTATTGGTTTCGATGTTGGAAGAACCATCGAGCGGATCGATAGCAAGGCCCAGCCTCGCGCCGGGATCGATTTCCAGCAGGTCGGTGGTTTTTTCCGAGGCGAGAAACGAGATCGCTAATTTGCGCAAATCAGCTTCGAATATGTTTTGCGCCAGAGTCTCCAGCGGTTTCTGGATTTTACCGTCGGGTTTAGTTATGTCGCCTTGCCCGCTCTGATCGGCAGCTCCGTTGCGAGATATCGATTCGGCCAGTTTCGCTCCGCTGCCGGCAATCCCACAAATAATGGATGCAAGATCGGTATCGATTTCGCCTCGCTGAGCCCAGGCGGCAAGTCGCTGCTCAAGTCTGATTTCAAAAATCATAGTGTTATCTAGGTTCAAACTCATTCATGGGCGGGTATTTTGTGAGTGCTTGCATTTTTAGTAAAGTTTAATAAACTTTCGAATAATGAAAGAAAAACTTTACTCTTGGTTGCGCCAGATAACGCTCAAACAAATCCGCGGATTCGAGGCGGTGGTTAATGCCGGCAGCGTTTCCAGCGCCGCCAGGGAGTTGCATCTGACGCCACCCGCGGTATCGTTGCAGCTGCGCGATCTCGAAAATACGATCGGCCTGCCGTTGCTCGAACGCAGCGATTCCGGCCTGGTGCCCACGCTGGCGGGTCAGGAACTATTCGCACTGTCGCAGGAATTTCAGTCGATACTTTCCCGCTTCGGCGAGACGGTTACCGAACTCAAGGGTATCGACCACGGCGTGGTCTCGGTTGGCGTGGTCAGTACCGCGCGCTATTTTGCGCCCATGGTCCTGGCCGAGTTCATGCGAATCTACCAAGATATCAAGATTCAGCTACAGGTCGGAAACCGCGCAACCATCATGCAAAAACTGGAAAGCCTGGAGCTCGATTTCGCGATTACCGGCCTACCGCCGGAGCATTTCAAAGTAAAGAAGGAATTTATCAGCAATCACCCGCAAATCATCATCGCCGCACCGGATCATCCACTTGCGAAAAGCACCCGAATTTCGTTATCCGAATTAACGGAGGAAACTTTCCTGCTGCGGGAAGCGGGCTCCGGCACTCGCTCGGTTACCGACATGCTGTTTGCGCGGCGCAAGGATTTACCCAAATCAGGACTCGAGTTCGGTAGCAACGAAACCATCAAACAGGCCGTTATGGCGGGCATGGGCATCGCACTGATTTCGGCGCATACGGTCGCGGCCGAACTCAAGGAAAAGCGCCTGATAGCGCTCGACGTCAAGGGTACGCCGATCAATCGCAAATGGTTTGTGGTCAAGCACGCCAACAAACGGTTTCTGTCGTCGGCGCAGGCGCTGTGGAAATTCGTTGCGCGCAATGGCAAACACTATTTGCCGAAGCCTTGATGAGTATTCCCGGGATTAAGCAAACTCCTTAAACTTTAGCGCGTAGTAAACCGTCGGGATTACGATCAGGGTCAACAATGTCGATACCAAAATACCCGAGATCAGCGCGATCGCGAGACCGTTGAATATGGGGTCGTCGAGGATGAACAAAGCGCCCATTATAGCGGCCAGCGCGGTCAGCGTAATCGGTCGCGCGCGCACCACGGCCGCCTGAATCACGGCTTCCTTGAAGGCGATGCCGGCCGCAACCTGTTCGTTGATGAAGTCCACCAGCAGAATCGAGTTGCGCACGATGATGCCCGCCAGGGCAATCATGCCGATCATCGAGGTGGCGGTGAACTGCGCACCCCACAGCGCATGGCCCGGCAGCACGCCGATCACCGTCAAGGGGATCGGCGCCATGATAACCAGCGGTACCGAATAGGACCTGAATTGCGCTACCACCAGTAGGTATATCATGATCAGGCCGACCGAATAGGCCAGGCCCATATCGCGAAAAGTTTCATAGGTAATCTGCCATTCGCCGTCCCATTTCACGCTGTACTGGTAGGGATTATCCGGCTGGTTGATCAAGTATTGATCGATGGGCTCATCGAGTAGTGGCGAGATCACTTCCCGCTTGAGCTGCGCCAAAACATCGAACATGCCGTAAAGCGGGCTATCCAGCTCGCCGGCCATATCGGCGGTGACAAACACCACCGGCAGCAAGTCCTTGTGATAAATACTGTTTTCATTACTGCTCTCGAGCAGTGACACCACCTCGGATAGCGGCACCAGATCCTGTGTGGTCGAGCGCAGATTGAGTGCCAGAATACTGCTGATATCGACTTTGTCGCCGGCGGCCAGTTCGAGGCGCAACGGTATCGGGTATTTAATGTTATCGCGGTGCAGATAGCCAACATCCTCGCCGCCCACCAGGGTTGCAATTGCGTTGGCGATATCGGCCTGGTTCAATCCCAGCCGTGTGGCTTTTTCGCGATCGATGCTGAGTATCCAGCGCTTCGATTCGGACTCGATGCTATCGTCGACATCGACGATCCCCGGCGTTTCTTCCATCAATTTGCGCAAATCCTGCGCCACCTGCATCTGGCCCGGGTAATCAATGCCGTAAACCTCGGCCACCAGCGGCGCCTGCACCGGGGGACCGGGAGGGACTTCGACAATTTTGACGTTGGCGCCATAGGCCTTGCCGATTTGCTGCAGAGGTGCGCGCAGGGCTTGTGCGATTTCATGGCTCTTACGTGCGCGCTCGGACTTGTGGCGCAGGTTTACCTGGATATCGGATAGGTTGGACGCGGCGCGCAAATAATACTGCCGCACCAGACCATTGAAATTGATTGGCGCCGCGCTGCCGATATATCCCTGATAATCGGTCACTTCGGGCAGGCTTGCGATCGAGTCGCTCAATTCCGCGATGACGCGCGCATTCTGTTCGAGGCTGCTACCCTCCGGCATATCGACGATGATCTGGATTTCCGATTTGTTATCGAAGGGCAACATTTTCAAAACCACCCGCTTGAACCCGGCGAGGCTTAGCGACGCGAGGATTAGCAGGATTATGGCCAGCAATAAATACCAGCGGTTACGGCGCCCGCGGGCATCGTCCAGCAATGGATCGAACAGGCGTTTAAACAGCGGGTAAAGGCGTTGGCCGGAATGCGCGGCTGTATGCCCGGGCTGGTTTTTGTGCGCCAGCAGCTTCAGGCTGAGCCACGGGGTTACGATAAACGCGACCGCGAGCGAGATCAGCATCCCGATGCTGGCGTTGATCGGGATCGGGCTCATATAGGGACCCATCAAACCGGTCACGAACGCCATCGGCAACAGCGCCGCGACTACTGCAAATGTCGCCAGGATGGTCGGCCCGCCGACTTCATCGACCGCGACCGGTATGGCTTCAACCAACGTCTTCTGGCCGATCCGCAGGTGGCGGTGAATATTTTCAACCACGACGATGGCGTCATCGACCAGAATACCGATCGAAAATATCAACGCGAACAGCGACACGCGATTCAAGGTAAAACCCCAGGCCCAGGATGCAAACAGGGTCAGCGCCAGCGTTACCACGATCGCCACCCCGACGATGAGCGCTTCGCGCAGTCCCAGGGCAGCGACGACCAGAAGCACCACCACCGCAGTGGCAAACGCCAACTTCTGGATCAGAGTCAGCGCCTTTTCATTGGCGGTCGCGCCGTAATTGCGCGTCACCGTAACTTCGACCCCCGCCGGAATAACGATACCCCGCAGCTGTTCGATGCGATCGATAACCTGGTCAGCCACTTCGATCGCGTTACTGCCGGGTTTCTTGGCCACGGCCAGCGTTACCGCCGGAAATCTTCCGTTGACATCGATTCCCTTATCCGCCGCTGCCGGCCCGGTGCCAAACCAGACTAGCTGATCGGCCTGCGTCGGCTCGGTTTCGATGGTGGCGACGTCGCGCAGCAGCACCGGCACACCGTCCGACAAACCGACTACCAGTTCCTGAATTTCAGAAGCCTGGCTTAAGAAAGTACCCGACTGTAGCGTGATTTCATGATTATCGGTAACCAGATTACCCGCACTACGAGATTGGTTGGCGGCGACAATTCCGCGTCTGATTTGCTCTAAGTCGATATTGAAACCGGCCAGTCTTACCGGATCGATTAGAATGCGGATGACTCGGGGCGTGCCTCCCAGCGTATAAATATCGCGCGTGCCGGGGACCCGCTTCAACTCGGCCTCGAGCGAGTGCGCAACCTGCAGCAGATCGACCCCGGTCTGTAACGAATTCCGGCTCCACAGGGTCAGGGCCACCACCGGGACATCGTCGATACCGCGCGGTTTGATGATCGGTTGCCCCACGCCCATATTGCGCGGCAGCCAGTCGGCATTCGAAAAAACCTTGTTATACAGCCGCACGATTGCCTGCGAACGATCCTGGCCGACTTCGAATTGCACCGTTAGAATGGCGATACCGGGTTTCGATACCGAGTAAACGTGTTCGATACCCGTGATTTCTGACAATACCTGCTCGGCCGGCGTACTGACTACCTGCTCCACTTCGAAGGCGGTGGCGCCGGGGAAAGGAATGAATACATTAGCGAAGGTGACATCGATCTGCGGCTCTTCTTCGCGCGGCGTAATCAGCACCGCAAAGATGCCGAGCAGCAATCCGATCAGCGCCAGCAGCGGTGTTATTTCAGACTGCAGAAATGTCTTCGCCACCCACCCCGACAGACCCAGGGAGTTACTCATCTGGCGGCATCCAGCTGGCGTTTATGCTCGATCCCGGCGCGTACCGGATCGAGCGCGATGATTTCGTTGGCATCGAGCCCCGCCAGAATTTCCACCTGCTCGCCATAGCGATTACCGGGGCGCACCTGGCGAAAAGACAACTTGCCGTTCGCATCGACTACGTAGACGGCGTTGACTTCCGAACGCGAAACCAGCGCCTGCTGCGGCAACATCAAACGCTCGGTACTGCCGATGGTCAGCGCCACCTTTACCAGCATTCCCGGATATAACCTGATGTCCATCGCGGGTAAGTCGAGACGCACTGGAAACGAATGGTTGCGCGGATTGGCAAATGGGTGGATGGTAATTTTCGAGACCTCCAACGCAACCCCGTCTTCGAGTAAAATCACCTCTGCACTGCGATGCTGACGCAAGCCGCCGATCAACGACTGCGGCACCTGCGCCGTCACCCTTAATTCTCCCAACCCGTAACCGGTCATAATCGGTTGACCGGGCTTGACCGCCTCACCCGGTTCGACATGACGCTCCACCACGACCCCGCTGTAAGGGGCCCGTAATACGGTTCGCTCCAATTGCTCGTCGGCCTGCGCCAGGCTGGCGGCGGCCGACGTCTGGCGCGCCTTGGCGGCCTTGAGATTAGCCCTGGCCTTGTCGTACACCGCCTGCGAAATCAGCTGCTGCCGACGCAAATCCTGATTGCGCTTGAATTCGAGCTGCATGTCTTGCAGATTCGCGTTGGCCTCATCGAGCGCCGCCCCGGCCTGCTGCCGGCGCGCACGATAATCGAGATCGCGTATCCGCAGGATAACTTCGCCCTGTTCGACAAAATCGTCTACGTCGAAATAAACGGCTTCGATCTTACCGGCGACTTCGGCAGACAAAGTGGCTTGTTGACGCGCCTCGACGACGCCGTCCAAGCGGTACTGCAGCGGCATCGACACGCGCATGGAAGTCACCGTTTGCAGCGTTTCGCCCGCGCTGGCCGTCGCCGATATCAAGCCTCCGAACAAAATTAAACTATTTGCCAAGCTGCGCATGCACGCCCTCCGTTCAGGGGTGTTGTGTGATTGAAAGTATATTAGTTTTTTCTAATATACTTTCAATATTACCATAGAGGTAGTATTTTGCGTTTTGTAGAAATCTTATTGATATCGGACAACTGATGCCTCATTCTCGCTTTTTACGGTTTTTCTTACTGCCGCTCCTGGTTTTAAGCGCTAGCGGCAGCGCGCTATCCGCTAACCAGCTAAGCGGTCATCCCTCGCCCTATCTCGCGCTGCACGGCGAAGACCCGGTCGACTGGCAAACCTGGCAGGATGAAATTTTCACCCAGGCAAAGGCCGAAAATCGTCTCATTCTCGTCTCGATCGGATATTTTTCCTGTCACTGGTGCCATGTCATGCAACGCGAGAGCTACCGCGACCAGGCGATCGCCGGCTTGCTTAACCGCAGCTACATCGCGGTCAAAGTCGATCGCGAGCTCGACCCCGACCTCGATCGGCGCCTGATCAGTTTCGTCGAAAAAATCCGCGGCTCGGCGGGCTGGCCGTTGAACGTGTTCCTGACCCCGGACGGGTATCCGGTTACCGGATTTACTTATTTGCCGCCTGCAACCTTCGCCAATGTGCTGCAACAACTCGAGGGTGAATGGAGTAACAAACATAAGGAAATTTCCGCTTCCGCGCAGGAATTCTTTTTAACGCAGATGCAGGACTTCGAAAACCAGGCATTCCTGGCGCCGGAGATACCGTCAAAAAAACTGGCCGATGCTTTTGTCTCGCAGGCCATGCTGGCGGCGGACGAAATGTTGGGGGGATTTGGCAATACTACCAAGTTTCCGAACGTGCCCCAGCTGGATGCCCTGCTGGGCCTTATCAGTCGCGATCGGGAAATCGATAAGGACGTCGTCGACTTCGTTCAGTTAACCCTGCACGCGATGGCGGCCAACAATCTGCTGGACCATGTCAACGACGGCTTTTTTCGCTATACCACCGATCCCGACTGGCAAACCCCGCATTATGAAAAAATGCTGTACGACAATGCACAGCTGGCGCTGATTTACCTCAAAGCGCACCGCTTGTGGCCGGACAAAGGTTATGCCGCCATCGCAACGCGGACATTGGATTTTGTCGAAGCCTATTTAAAACACCCGGAAGGCGGCTATATGTCCAGCCTGTCGGCCGTCGATCGCGATGACAAGGAAGGCGGCGCCTACCTGTGGACACGGGAACAACTGGCAAGCCGGTTGACCACCGACGAAGTGGAATATCTGGCGGCTCAGGGTCAGTTTGACGCCAATACCGCAGAATTCCTGATCGCGGCCCTGCATGGGCCCGCGGCATCCGGCGATAGCGGGCGTAACGGTCGAATCCTCGCCAAGTTACGACAGCGCGACAGCCGCAGCATGCCCGCCGATAATAAACGTTTGGCCGGCTGGAACGCGATGATGCTCGATGCGCTCGTTCTTGCGGCCGATATCGACAAGCGCTTCGCCAAGCCCGCCGATGCCCTGTATCACAACATGAAAAATGAATTCTACCGGCAAGGAGAGCTGATTCGCTTCGCGGGGAATGCCGATGTCGCCGACGCGGTACTGGAAGACTACGCCCAGGTTGCGCACGCCTTTCTCAACTATGGCAAACGTTTCGATAACAAACCCGCAATCGAGATAGCCCGGCATTTAACTGAAAACGCCCATTCGCTGTTTTTGAAAAATGACCGCTGGCACCAGAAATCGCGCTCCTTGATTCCGATCGCTCCGGGTAAATGGATTATTCCCGATCTGGTGTTTTACTCTCCGATGACGCTGTGGCTCCGAGTGGCGGTTACGGTCCCCGGACTGAATCCGGAAATCCGGCAGAGCGCCCGGCAAATGTTACAGCGGGCAAATCGCGAAATGCTGGATTCGCCCTATTTTTACGGCAGCTATATCATGCTGCGGGTCGATCAGCAGGATTCATGAAACCACGACCAAGCAGGTGCAAACGCCATCGCTAAGGTTTAGTCACCCCCGATAAACACATCCGATACGAATTCATCGAACTGATAAATGAAGGAGAAACGAAAATCGCATTTTTGTTTCTCGGTGCTCTGACAATTCAGGATGAATTGTCCAGCGCTTCCTTAATTGGCCTGAACTATTGCAGCGACGACTTGTGCGGCCCTGTATCGCGCTGCACCGCTTCAAATTGGATGCTGGCAGGCTTGCCCGTAGCTTGCGCAACCGGCGAAGCCACGAATCGCTCCCCTTCCTGCTGCCGGCGCTGGACGTCGGCGACCTTGCGATGCAGGGTTCTTCGATAGGGCAAGCGATAAGCTCTGGGAAGCGCGCTTGCGGCGTCGAGATCCCTAACCCAGAGATAAACGCCGCCCGCCTCATCGTTCTTGGGATCGGGTTCGACGCTAAAACTACTGACCAGCTCGAAACGTCGCGGCAAATCTTCGTCCGCGGGCCAACCCGGATAGCGCTGCAAGGCGTCGTAATGCCACAGGTAAAAGCCGCAGCACAGCACCACTAGCAACAGTTTCAACCCGGCGCCGATTTCACTTTTCAGGACTGCCAACAGCGTCAGCAATATCAGCAAGACATAGGCCAGCGCCAACCCGACGATCGAAACCGTCATAGCCCCGGCTCCGAATTCGGCTGCAACTGCTCGGGATCCAGGCGATATGGCGTCAGAATCTTGGAAAGTTTATTCATCGCGACGATATCGCCATTGCCGTCGAGTTCGAAGCGCAGCACGGTTTTTTCGTCGTCCACCCGTTCCAGCGTCAATTGATCGATGAAAACCAACCGCAACACCGGGTTGACCTTCTCTATCTTGACGTTGGCTTTGACCGGCTGCTTACTTTGAGATTCGTAGTAGTGCAGGTTGACGATGTACTCCCCGGAAATAATGCCGCGAATAGTTACCACTTCCTGGTTGATCGGATGCACCACCTTTTCACCGTTAATCGTCACCGTATCGTTCAAATCGCCGCGATCGTCCCGGTCTAGGTGCAGCCAGCCCGCTTCCTTGCGCAGGTAGGAAACGGTCTCCTGGTAGGGATCCTGTACCCACAAGTCGAGATCGTCGGGTTGATTCTCGGGCCAAATCACGGTGATTATGTACTCGGCCTTGTAATTGATGTTGCCGAGTTTCGCGATCGGATTCATAAATAGTATCGCAATAAAAAACAGCATCGTGAAACCGAGCAAGGTATTAAACAGCAAGTCGGTGAAGGGATCCGAAAGCTGGTGGTTATGGCGGCCGGCTTTCATCGGCTTGTATATCGATAGGTTTGTTCGCGCACGTCGTCGAGCAGGTTATCGACACTCCAGTCGAGCAGCTGGTACTTAATATTCAGCAACACCCCGCAACTCATTCCGGTCAGGGTCGTAAACAGCGCAACTTTCATGCCGCCGCTCATTTGCGCGAGCAAACGCTGCATCACGTTAATATCGATACTGTTCAGATCGACCAACGATCCCAACATGAAAATGAACCCGATTACGGTGCCGAGCAAGCCGAGCTTCAACATCAGATCCGCAATCACGTAGCCAAACCGGTAGCGGCCGCGGCAGCGCCCGTCGAGTACGTCAATCAGCAGTTCACCCGACGCTTCTTCCCGTTCCCCGTTGGCGCTGCGCAACAGGGAGAAATAGCGCTGCACGTGGCTGCTCGTCGACCGCTGCGGCGCATCCGGATTGAGATCATTGCCTTCGAGCGACAGATAAACTAGGACACCAGCATCACGTGTAGGCTGGCGGCGAGGTATAGCGCCAGAATAACGCGCGAGATAAAACTATAATCCTCGGCCAGCAGCGCCGGCAACAGACCGCTATCGGCCAGCAGGTATAACACAAATAGCTCGACCCCCAGTAAACTGGCGAAAACCGAGAGCAGGCCGAAAGGTTTGTCGATTATGGTTTTCATTGCATTCCGGTCGATTGAATAGACATATTATGCCTTGCGACCGGTGCTGCAACCGAAATGCCGCAAAAAAACGGACCCCGGGCGGGGTATATACCCAATTACCCTACAATCTATCCCAGAATATATATTCGTATATTAGATTTTCCTAATACAATAGATGACTCATATTTAGGGGGATTTAACCATGATCAAGAAAATTATAGTTCCATTAGTATTAGCTCTAGGCCTGGGGAGCGGCAGCGTATTTGCGGCGGAACCCGCTGCAACCGCCCCGGTACCGTCAGCCGACATGATGAACCCATTCTCGTGGATGGGCATGATGAATGCCGGCGTACCCAACGTTCAACAAATGAACCTGGCGCGTCCGGAAGGTTACGCCGTTTTCATGAACCCGATGAATTATCACCAATTCATGAATCCGGCAACTTACGGTCAATTCATGACGCCGCAGTTTTACATGCAGTTCGCGGATCCGAACAACATGATGGCGTGGATGAACCCGGCCGCCTACAGCGCCTATATGAATCCGGCGACTTACATGAACATGATGAACCCGATGGCTTACATGCAATTCATGAATCCCGGCACCTATATGCAACCGATGAATCCGGCCAACTACCAGGTCTTCATGGATCCGAACACCTATATGTCCTGGATGAATCCTAACGCGTATATTCCGGGTGGCACCACCAGCGCCAGCTATGCCAACCCGAACGCCAGCTTCAACTGGTTCGATCCGAATGCCTGGACCGGCATGATGACGCCGCAGGCTCCGGCGCAGGCGCCAAAGCAGTAAATCTATTCATTGAAAAGCGAATATTCATTGAAAAGCGAATGCAAAAATGGGAAGCTGGACGGCCTGAACTGAATCAACTTCGATGATGGCAAGAAAGCTTCTCGCATTCGCAATTCTTTTGTGGGCCCTGCCGGCCCTGCTCCTGGCCGCAACCCCGCGAGATCCGTACCAGTTCTTTTTCGAACAATCCCTGGGCGATTTGAGTGAAGAGCTCGATATCGCACGTGAACAGGGGAAACGGGGCGTTTTCCTCTTCTTCGAAATGGATGAATGTCCATTCTGCCACCGCATGAAACTAACCGTGCTCAATCAACCCGAAGTCCAGGCATTTTTCAAACAGAATTTCCACTCGCTGACGGTCGATATCGAGGGCGATATCGACATTGTCGATTTCGACGGCATCGAAACCACGCAAAAAGAGTTTGCCTACAAAAATCGGGTGCGTGCGACGCCGTTGCTGGCATTCTACGATCTCGAGGGAAAACGCATCTTCAAGTACGTGGGCGCACCTTCGGGCATACAGGAATTCATGTGGATGGGCGAATACATCCTCAACCGGGTATACCTGCAAAAAGACGATTCGGGACGCAACATAAAATTCGCGCGTTACAAACGAATGAAGAAAAACAAGACTTGCTTAACAGCATAGCCAGCTATCGCTGCGCCTTTTTAACCGGGGATCCAGTCGAGACAATGACCTCAAATGCATTAACTCGAGCGACGCTGTTGGGGTTTCTGACCTGGCTACCTCTGGCCGCCGCACAAACCGATCCCCTGCCCGAACCGCTAACCCTCGAAGCGGCACTCGACACCGCCCGCAACCCGACGCATTTCGATATGCTGCAACTCGACCAGCAATTACTGGCGATCCGGGCGGAATTGGGGATTGAGCAAGGCGAATACGGCTTCAGCATCGACTTGAAAGGCCGGTTGCGGGAAGTCGGCACTTCCGATTCCGCGCTACCCGAAGACGACGGCGGCGACAGCGCGGCAAGCCTGATCGTATCCAAACCGCTATACGATTTCGGCCTGCAGGATTCGCGCGAAACCTACCTGGCGCTGCAGCTGCGCGCGCTCGAACATCAGAAACAATTGATCATCGAACGGCGCCGGCTGGAGATCATGGAGCGTTATTTCGAGGTGCTTAACGCCGACAACGATTTCATCAGCGAAAATGAAGCCTTGGCGATCGGGTTTATCCGTTATGACAATGCGCTCGAGGACCAGGAGCTCGGTCTGGTGGCGGAAATTGAAGTGTTGCGCCTGCAATCCGAATACGAGCTGATTCGCCAGCAACGCTCGCAGGCGGTGCACCGGCAGCGCCTGACACGCGCACTACTAGCCGAGACCATGGGTTATCCCGACCGACTGCCCTCGGATCTCGAGATTCCGCTAATCGATATACAGCGCACCCTAACCGACGATCTCGAAGCCATCGTCGAACAAGCGCTAACTCATAGCCCCGAGGCCCGACTCGCCGGCGCCAGGGCCCGCGCCGCCCACGCGGCCATCGGGATCGCCGCATCATCCAACAATCCGAGCCTGGATCTCGAGTTCGAAGTTTCCAGTTACGAACGCGATAGCCGCTTGCGCGACGACTGGCGTGCCAGCCTCTATTTCGAGATCCCGATCTACTCGGCGTCAAACTCGGACAAGGTGGACCTGGCGCAGGCAAGGCATCGGCTCGCCCTGGCCGACGAACAGCAGTCGCGTTCACAGCTGCGCCTCGAAGTGCTCGAATTGTGGCAGAAAATACAGCAACTTCGATTGAAACTGCAGGGCCATGCCATCGAGCAGGATTACCGTGACAGGTATCTGGATCGCAGTCGCGCCGAATACGAACTCGAATTCAAATCGGACCTCGGTGATTCGATGGTGCTGTATTCGCGCAGCAATGGCCGACGCCTGCAATCGCTCTACGCTTTCGAACTGGCTTTCCAGCGACTGACCACGCTGGTCGGCAGCGAATTTCTGAGCCACTCGTCCCACTAAACCGGAGATCAACATGCGTTTCCTGCTGACCTTATTGCTCGTTTTCGGATCGCCGGCGGTTTTTGCGATCGATTTGGACGGTCACACAGATTTTGCGCAACGCCTGGACTTGAACAGCAGCGT
>DS021198.1:1892465-1893733 GCA_001735895.1 Olavius algarvensis Gamma 3 endosymbiont
TTCAGGTACGTCATCGCAAGAAATTCAAGGTGACCACGAACAGCAATCACAAACAACCGGTGTACGACAATCTGCTTCAGCGGCAATTTGATGTGCCCCAGCCTGATCAGGTCTACGCAGCGGATGTGACTTATGTATGGACCCAGGAGGGCTGGCTTTACCTGGCTGTCGTGATAGATCTGTGTTTGAGAAAGGTTGTGGGCTGGAGCATGAGCCCTCGGATGAAATCGCAGTTGGTCTGTGATGCCTTGAAGATGGCCGCCTGGCAGCGCCGACCCAAGGCAGGTTTAATCCATCACTCGGATCGTGGGTCTCAGTATGCCAGCAAGGCATTCCGAAAATTACTCAGAATCAACGGGTTCCAGGGCAGCATGAGCCGTAAAGGTGACTGTTGGGATAATGCGGTGGTCGAGAGCTTCTTTGGCAGTCTGAAGCAGGAGCGGGTGCAATGGCGAAATTATCAGACTCGATATGAAGCACAGCAGGATATTCTGCAGTACATATCCAGCTGGTATAACCCATATCGATTACATTCGACGCTGAATTATGTCAGCCCGAATGATTATGAAAAACGACTACTCGAAACGAAGCATGCCGCTTAACTGGGGTGTATCAAAAAGTTTGACCACGTCAGATCGACAAGTACTGGCTGCCTCGGTCACTGTGGTGAATCAGATCGCCGGCAATCGCTCTTGACCAGACGGCTTGATCCAGGGCATCGAGAACCAGTTCTGCCTTCAGCGAACGACTGACGCGCCAGCCGACGATATATCGAGCGAATACGTCGACGATAAAGGCGACATAGACGAATCCCGACCAGGTCGGCACGAAGGTGATATCGGCAACCCACAGCTGATTGGGCCGAATCGCGCTAAATTCACGATTCACGAGATCAGCAGGCCGGGCAAGGGAATCGTCAGCGATGGTCGTCCAGCAGTTCTTTGGACCTCTTGTTACACCCCTCAGACCCAGTTCTCGCATCAGACGCTCTACCGTACAACGAGCCACAACAAAACACTCCCGCTTCAATTGGCACCAGACTTTGCGAGCGCCGTACACCTCANAATTCTCTTCCCAGACGCGTTTAATTTCCGCCTTGAGATGTCGATCTCGAGTTGATCGCTTCGAACAGCGATCTGGGTCCAGTTCTCGCGCCTTGTGCTCATGGTAGGTCGACGGAGCAATCGGCAATCGCTTGCAGATTGGCTCGACTCCGTAATCGACCCGGTGATCGTCGATGAACGACACCATTATTTCGGTCGGCGGCC
>DS021198.1:1893783-1894946 GCA_001735895.1 Olavius algarvensis Gamma 3 endosymbiont
TTCTTTGCCGATAAATTGACTATTCGTATAAGTCTTTATCAGGCACTCGTTCTGCTCTTGCTTAGCCAGCGCCAACAAGTCGAAGACATCGGTAACCTGAATATCCGCTCCATCCCGGTGGTCGGCAAGTACTACTTCTTCCCTTTCGATATAGTCCGACAATACATAACCCTCATTGCCGTCTCTTGTCTTGACTCTTAACCAGGTTTCTTCTTCGAGAATTTCGACATTGGAACCCCTGCGCAGGGACTTTAGGACCTTTCCGGTCTTAGGCGATTTACGGAGATTTAACCCTCCCCGAGCAATTACATGTCCGTTACTCATCTGTTTATATCCCCTCCGGTATTAATTCTTGAATGCATACAGTTCGCTAATTCGGGTACAACTTGAACTAAAGCGATACGGTTTTCGCGGGTTTAAGTGGGCTTTTAATAAAGGCCTCGGTGCCACCTCACGCCGACAGGTCACTATACAATTCCTCACTTTACTCATGGGCTAGTAATTTGGGCAAGCAGGTGTTTCCTTCCCCAGTGACTTCAGTCTTGTATAATCCGTTGATCGTTTCAGCGAGAGCATTGTCGTAAGAATCACCGACGCTACCGACAGAAGCATCAATGCCGGCCTCCGCGAGCTTCTCGGTGTAGTGGATTGACATGGTCCAATAGATTGATACCACCCAGTTAAGAGATAATGAAACTTAACTGAGGTAACGATAGATGACAACGAGAAAGAAATATACGAAAGAATTCAAACTGGATGCAGTGAGCCTGGTAACTGATCAGGGCTACAGCCGGGCGGAAGCAGCGCGAAGCCTGGGCATCAATGCCGATATGCTGTGCCGATGGGTGCAAGAGGAACAATCGGGTGATGGCCAGGCTTTCCGTGGGAACGGCAAGCTGACACCGGATCAGGAAGAGAACCGTCGACTTAAAGCTGAAATCAAACGCCTGAAGATGGAGAAAGAAATCTTAAAAAAGGCGACGGTATTCTTTGCAGCAGAAACGAAATGAAATACTCGTTTATCACCCAACACAAGAATACCTTTCCCGTTCGCCTGATGTGTCAGGTGCTGGGTGTGGACCGGTCATGTTATTACCACTACCGGCGCCAGATGGACACAAGACCGCCTGATCCCGAGCATGAGGAAATGCTGGAGTGGGTTC
>DS021198.1:1895001-1899648 GCA_001735895.1 Olavius algarvensis Gamma 3 endosymbiont
GTCGGCGGCCGAGCTCCGCCTGGGCGAAATAGGCAGAAGCCTTGCGCAGAATTTCATTGGTCTGCTTGAGCTCTCGATTTTCGCGTTCCAGTTCCTTGAGGCGATCTCGCTCGCTCGTAGAGATGCCGCCACGCTTCCCCTGGTCAATCTCTGACTGTCTCACCCAGCGGCGTAGCGTTTCTGCTGTACATCCTATTTTCGATGATATCGATTCAATGGTTGACCACTGGGACTCGTGCTCATGTTGATGCTCGAAAACCATACGAACCGCCCGTTCCCGGACTTCCGGGGAATATCTTTTGTTTGTCTTCATTACCCAATCCTCTCAAGAAATTGAGCCTCCGACAAACCCGGGGCGATTCAGCAGGGTTAGTGCGCCCTGAATAGGGAAATGATGATGACATTCAGAAGAAAATACCAAAAACCAGAAACTTATCCGAGAAACCCTAGGAAAAAATATCACCCGGTTGTCGGCGATAAGAATTTAACGGGTTCTTCAGAGGTTCCCTAAAACTGAAATAGCTGTCCAAAGTCAGTAAATTTTCGCCCTGCAGCATATCCGACAAATCGAGCACATCGCCACCAATACCGGTGGTAAAGTCAGCGATGGTATCGGTAGCCGGAGCACCGAAAGTGCCTTCATCGCCAGCTTCCAGTGCGAATATATTAATGCCGGCGCCACCGATGAGGCTGTCATCACCGGCTCCACCGATGAGGCGGTCATCGCCGTCGTCGCCAAACAGGACATCGTCGCCGCTGCCGCCGCGCAACACGTCGTCACCGGCGCCGCCTTCGAGCCGGTCGTCACCAACGCCGCCGAATACCAAATCGTCGCCGTCTCCACCAAGCACGACATCATCGCCGGCACCGCCGTCAACGACGTCGTCACCGGCATCGCCGGTCAAGGTATCGCGCCCCGCGCCGCCGGTCAGCGAATCCTGCCCGTCGCCGCCGCTGAGGTAGTCGTCGCCGTCACCGCCAACGAGCGTATCGTTGCCTTCGCCGCCGGCGAGCGAATCATTACCGGCATTGCCGCTGAGGATGTCGTCGCCGGTACCGCCAACGATGGCATCGTTAAGTGCGCCGCCGGCAATATTGTCCATGCCGCTGGTGCCGCTGAGCGTCTGATCGATGCTATAGAGCGACAATTGCGCCGAATCGGATTGGCCATCGCTATCGGTGAGCACGTAATCGACTAGAACCGGGTCCACTCCTGTCGGCGCCGCCGAGGTCACTTCATCCCAGGAGATATTAGAGATGCGGACCCAAGTGGCGGTGGCATCCGCAGTAAATCGAATACTGCCAATCTGCGGGTAGTCGGTGGCTGAAATCGTAAACGGTGAGGCCGATGACCTTTCGTTGCCGAGAACGGTGGTGCCGTCGAGTGCATAAATGGTATAAGCGACGGGTTCGTTGGCGCTGTTACTAGTCAACGTGAACTGCACGTTTTGCACGCCGTTCGGGTTTCCACCCTTGCCGGTAAAATCAACGACTACGGATTCGCCGTCGTCGATGCGGTCATTCGAAGCGCCACCCTGAACGGTGACGCCGTTGGCGCTGTAATTCAAAGTGGCCGCCGCACCGGTATTGTCGAATCCGCTCAGTGTCACATCGCTTGCGGTGACGTTGGCCGCACTCGTGGTTGCGACCGCTTCAGGCGTGGTGGTAATGGCGCTGGTATCCGGGGTAAATTCGTAGAAACCGTTACTGCGCACGACAAATGTCGAGCCGTCGTTCGAATCGGTAACCGTGGCCTGATAAACATTATTGCCATCGAGATCAATTTCATAGCTGTAAACCCANGTCAGGTTACTGCCGTTGTCGCCTCCGGTTTGATCGAGCACGTCTACTGCGGTGAAGGATCATAGGCGATGTNCAGCACACTACTGTCGAAACGGGTACCTGTATAGGCAACATCGATCGAGCCACGCCGGTAAAAGCCGACAAATCGGCCGTTTCATTGCCGGCGTTGGTGGAGGTTTGGACCATCGTACCGAGAACGGCCCCGGCAGTGTCATAAACGGTGATCGTGACCTCGTCGTTATTGGCACTCTGGAAGTCGGCAATGGTCAACACCAGATTATCGACCCCGTAAGGCAAGACACCCGAATTGAAATTAAAGGTCGCTAACTCACCGGTGTTCAGACCTGTCGTCTGACCCCCGGTTACGCCGACGCCGTCGGCATTGAAGGCCAGTGCATTAGAGCCAGTCACCGTAAACTGCGACCCATCGATTGCCGCCTGCGACGTCAGCGTGATGTTCTCTGTAATGCCGGTGGGCGGAGTGCCGGGGGAGGTTGTCAAATTCAAGTCAACCACCGAACCCTTGTAGGTGAACTCGGTGAGCGTAGCATCGTCGACAATCTTATCGACGCCCCCGCCCTTGGACGTAAACGGCGACAGACTGGTGGCAAACTTCGGTCCATCATCGGTTCCGAGTGCCGTGATGACGTTGCCTGCCGCAACTTCCCAGGCACCTGAACTGTGCAAATCGTCGCGTGCGTCGGGTGCGTCGTCGACGATGTTGATCGACGCCGTACCGTTGGCGGTATCGCCGTTGCCATCGACAATCGTATAGTCGAAATCGAACACCGCGGGCGCGATGCCATTGGGTGCACTTAGCGTGTAGGAACCGTCGGAAAAGTCAAACGTAAAGGTGCCATAGGTGAAGCCATCATCGGCGTTGATCTCGACGTTACTGCCGTTAACCACTACGGTAGCGACGAGTGCCGGTGGCACGGTAACCGTACTGCCGTCGTAGCTGAAAGTGTAATCGGTGCCACCGATGTTGGTGGTAAAGGATTGCACAAAGCCGCTGTCGGCGCCAAACAAAACATTCGAGACCGATCCGGATGCGGTTATATTGCCGCCAACTGCCGTGGGTACGGTGGACAAGAGTTCTGCATCGAGCTCGGATACGTCGGCCACGATCAAGGCGTCATCGATGCTACCGCCACCTAGCGAATCGATATTGTGAATGTAGTTCAAATCGGATAGGTCGCCGGGCAGGCTCGATCCGATACCGACCGCGTAGGAATCGACCGAATTATTATTGGCGAATTCGATGTATCCGCTACCGATCGGCGAAGTGCCTGCATAGACCTCGCCGTCCGAAAAAAAATAGGAGATATTCTGTACGTCATCGGCCGGATTTTGCGCTGCGATATCGGTTGTAAGCTGCGTCTCGATTTCATCCGTTGCATCGACATAGTTGGTGCCACCGCCCGGAGTAACGCCATTCAGCGCCGTTTCGAAAGCGGTAAAGTTGTCGTATGTACCGACAAATGCCGCCGCCGTATTGAACGTAATTAAGGTGACTTCAACCTGGGTCGATTGGTTGAAATACTCGATCGCGAGTGCTTCCAACGCCTGTTTGGCGACATCCATGCGCGTCGGTTCGGTAGCCGGTGGGTTAGTGTTGCCGGTCACCGACCCCCAGGCCATACTGCCTGAGTCGTCGAGAGTAAATACAATGTTATACACTTGCTCTTCGGATTCGGGTATGTCTTGCGATAGATCGTTTGCGATCGGCGCATCGTCGACGATTGTAATCGTCAAATCATCGCTGTAAGCAGTTCCGTTGGTGAAGTTATAGGTAAATACTTCGTTAACATCGTTACTGCTGCCGTCGGGGGTATTCAGCGTATAAGTAAAATCTCCTGCGCTAAATCCCGGATTCGAATTGTCGGCGTAGACGGTTAGCGTGCCGAGCGCGGTAGCAATGGTAATTACGCCAGCCGTGGGAGTGTAGTTGGTGGCGGCGAAATCAATGCTGTCGAGGCTGTTTCCTGCACTCGGATCGTTGGCGAATAAATTACCGCTAGTCGTTGCCGATCCGGAGCCGGTACCGCCGGCCAACCCGGCTTCGTATACGGTGCCGGCGTCGGGGTTGGTGTCACCCACGGTGATTGTCGTGCTGCCGGTGGTAGTGGTTTGACCGTCGTCGACCGTGTAAGTAAAGGTGCCGTTGCCGGCAGTGGGACCCGCGTCAAACTCTAGCGATGTCAATTCCGCCAATGTCAGCGTTTGGCCTACCGTGAGCGGCGAGCCATCGGCGAGCGTGACTGTCCCCAGTGTGCCGGGCAGTGTCGCCACGGTTATCACGAGGTTCGCGTCGTCATTGTCGACATCGGTAGGCGCGGTGATGCCGAGACCGGTGTCGAGACTGCTTTCCAACGTAAAAACATTGTTGTTGAATACGTCGGGCGCATCGTTGACTGCGTTGATCGATAGCGTGCCGGCATCGACGCCGAAAAGATTGGCGTAAGATTGATCGAAGGCTTCAACCGTGATGTTACGCACCGAGGTACTCGGGTTATCCGAATTATTTAAGTAAGTTAACGAATCTAGCACGGTTTCATACTCGTTGATGTCGGCGCCGCCGCTTAGTGTCAGAGTCCAGGTGGTCCCTGAAACTGAGGTGCTCGCTGCTACGCTGGTGCCTGCAGTCAGATAATCGAGCACGTCTTGAGAGCCGATATAGCCTTCGATGGTGACGACCACCGACGACAGGTTGCTGCTGTCGACGTCGGTGATGCTAATTCCCGAAAGTAGCGGCGTGGCGCCATCGTTTTCAGTGTAGTTCGTATCGGGCAAGTTGTTGACGACCGGTGGATAACGACCACCGAGCGACGTCAATAAACGTGC
>DS021198.1:1899752-1907720 GCA_001735895.1 Olavius algarvensis Gamma 3 endosymbiont
CGAGCCATTAGTGCCGCTAAAGCTGTAAACTCCGCCGCCTAGGTCGGTATAGCCTGTGGTATCGACTTGTGCATTGTCGACTAGCGTATCGTTGGCCAGGGCATTGCTGATCGTCAGCGGCGCATCGACGGAGGTGAGATAACTGTCGTCAACCGCAACCGGCGGACCGTTATTGGCGCCAATCGTGCCGATCCCCTGCACCCCGCCGCCGATCAAATGCGCGGACGCGTCGAAATTGATTGTTTGGTTAAAATTGGTCAGATTCAGCGCCAGGGTTTCGTCTCCTTCGAAGACGTTGGCGTCGCTGTTGATCGTTACCGTCACCGTGGTCGACGAACTGCCGGCGGTAATCGTACCGACCGTGCTCGAAATCCCGACGTAGTCGGATCCGACCAGCGCACTGATATCCGCGGTTTCGTAATCAAATGTCAAATCGCTGCCGAGTGTCTGGTCGATCGAGATGGT
This sequence comes from Olavius algarvensis Gamma 3 endosymbiont, assembly GCA_001735895.1. Classification (GTDB taxonomy): domain Bacteria; phylum Pseudomonadota; class Gammaproteobacteria. The sequence goes on from DS021198.1 coordinate 1,900,218, forward strand.
AAATGTCATGATGGCTGTCCCGGCACTGGGTTCCTGTACCGAAACATCGGTAATACTAACCGTGGGCAAGGTCACAATGGTGACATCGGTAGTAGCCGTGTTGCTGTTGTTGAGGCCGTCGGTGACGGTGATGTCAATACTGCGCGCCGGGTTTGTAGTCGAACCATCGTTCGAGAACTGAATCGCACTGATTGCGCTTTGATAATCCGCGAGCGAGGCACTGCCAGACAAGGTAATCGTTCCTGTGGCTGGGTCGTAGGCACCCGCGGTAATACCGCTGGGTAGGGAACCAACCGTCAACATATCTCCCGCTTCAACGGCATTCACCGTGATTGTTGCGCCGACCAGATCGGTACTATCCGGATCGGTAATGTTGATATCCGTGTCGGCGATATAAGCTGCGGCACCGCCTTCGGTAAATGTTACCGCATAGTCATTGCCCGTCGCGGCACTGTCATCGGCATCTAGATCGATGGTCGGTGCCAGATTGACCGTGTAGGTTTCGCTGTCAGTCACCGGAGTCGCAATGTTGCCGACGGCGTCGGTAGCGATGAATGATGCGTCGATGGTTTGATCGGGATCGGCTGCGAGATCGCTGCCGGCAACGTTTATGCTGAAACTGCCATCGGCCGCCACCGCACCGGTCGAGTCAACACCGTTGACGGTTAGTGTAACGATGTCGCCCGCACTGAAATCGCCGGTAACACTGCCGGTAATGGCGACGGTACCGCCTGCTTCGGCACTGCTTATAATATCGTCAGCGGTGATATTGGCATCCAACGCAATTGTTGCGATGGCTGTAGTATCGACGGTATGCGTTGAAGTCGTAGTCGCGGAGAAGGGATTACCTGCGCCATCGGTTCCGGTGACGGTGGCATCGAAGCTGGTATCGGCGGCCAGGTCTGTGCCGGCAACGGAGATACTAAAGGTATTACCCGCACCAACTACGCCGGAGTAAGGCGTGCTGTTGATCGTAAAGCTGACGGTGTCGCCCGGGGCGGCGTCGCCACCGACGGTACCGGTGTCCTAAGATCCCATCAGATCGCTTAACAATGCTTCCGGTTTCAGGTCGGGCAATTCGCCGCTGTCCAGTACCCTGGCAAGGTATCGTCTAAACAAATACAACCACTCCTGCCTACCCACCTCTTTTTTGTTCGTTTTTGCGAATTTTGCCAATCCGGCAACGAAAGACTCTAACTTTTTTACGTTTTTGTCGGCCTTCATCGAGTTCCCCGCAGCCGTTTCAATCACGGCTTTGACGGCTTCGACCAGCATCGGGCCAACCAACAGGCCGCCAGCGTCCCGACCTCCTTCGGCGGCGCCGGCCGCAGCATTCATTACGGCCGCCATCAATTTGGAGAGCAACTGCCGCTTTGCATCGTTTATGCCCGGATCGATTATGCGCCCCGGATTAGAGGCCACCTCCCTGGCGGCTATCGACGTGATGGCGAGCCAATTGTCCGCCGAGAACAGCTGACCTTTTTGCTGTGCCATCGCAGCGCTAATAATCTCTACCAGAACACGAATTTCGGGGGACTTATCATCCACTACCAAACCAGGGGTAGTCGCAACATTGTCGATAATAATGTGCAAGAATTCCGCGGCTTGAGCCTTGCTGAACAATCGCTGTAAAGGGTCGAAATCACCGCTGCGCACCCCGTTGGCCAAACCCTCCGCGATCTCGCGCACGATGACTTCGCTGAGTTGCGCAACCGTCTCGGTCCACTTATCCGAGTCGATATCGCGCACCAATAAGCCGGCATTGGCGCTGACCGATTCGAAGGTCGTCGCCAATAATGCGACGCCCAATGGTTTGTCGAAGGGCGGTGAATTGTCATTAAGCGTCCGCGCCGCTTTGAGCAAAAGCTGTTCCACAAGTCGGTCGGCCTCGGATTCGGCGTTACTAAAAAACACGCCCGGTCGAGTAATGACGGCATCCAGCATCGAGCTGTAAATCCGAACCAAACCTTCTTTCCCAAAGTCGTCCTTCAGACCATTATCCTTAATTGACACTAATACCGCTTGTGTCAACGCACCCACCTTGGTGTCCGAGGCGAACTCTTTTCCTAGTATGGCAACTTGATTGCGCGCCAGCGCATCGATTGCCGCCTCCGATATCGGCCCCAGGAACTCGTTTCTCAAGTCGTACCAGGGTTCGTTACTTGTTCCGGAATCCGCTACGGCGGCAATCAATGGATTCAAAATAGAAGTAGCGACATCCCGTAAATGCGCTGCGTCGAGATAGCTGTCTATGTTGTTGTTAACCGATCGCAGCCCGGCTTCGACAAAGATTCGGATCGCGCCCGATGCAAAGTCGACCCCGGGAGCAGCGGGATCGTCAGGGTCCGGCAGTAAATCACTCAAATTTGCAGCGACCGAAGAAATCAGCTTGGCACCATTTCCTTCGACTCCAAACAGGGCCGGGTTAGCAACCAGGTAATCGAATGCTATGTCGGCAAGCTCTATGCCGATTCTTCCAAGCGGAGTCTGACGATTGGCGGCCGCCGACCACTGCGTCAAAATCGCCAAGCCTTCGAGTTCACTGTCTTTGGCGAAGACCGGATCGAGCCGCATCGCGGCATCGATAACCCGCGTTTGAGCCGCCAATCCGGACGGTGACTGATCGCCTCGGTTCACAGGTCGTGAGATTCGACCCACTCCTCGCGCGGCAACAGGTCATTTTGCATAGCGATCCGAACGATTTTTACGGCTCGCTCAGGTGTTGTCAGATTCGCCGTATCGATGGCAGGGGCGGTAAATCCAGCATCGAGCTTTTGATCCTGATAGGCTCTTTTGGCAGCGTTACCCAGTCGCATAATCGACTGAATACCAAATACTACGGCTTGTGGTGACATTGCCATTAGACTGCCCACCTTTGTTCGATTGACGCCCAATCATAAACTCTGAGGCTTTTTTTGCCGAACAGGCGCAGCAAGCCGAGAGAAGTTACACGCCCGCCAGCGGAATTGTCGTCAATACCTTCTGCCCATTCATGCTGGGTTCTATCGCCTCGCAGCGAATTATCAAGAATCTCTTTGACGAAATTGGGATATCTCGCATCCCCTTTAAAGCGACAATTGGATGAAGTTTCGTAAAATTTCGTGGAGAACTCGATTTGTCTTTGGCGCTTAAAATCAAAGACGCTAACGACAACTGCCATAATTATGATGACTGTCGTCGCCAGGGCGGCTAGCGTCACAGCGAGGGCTATTGCGGCATCTAAAAATTCCATTTTTGCCTCTTATTATTCTCTATGCGTGCTAACGAGCAATGTGAGCAGGCCCAAGGATAATAGTCTTATTTTCGTTAGTCTAGGATTTTACGAGATCTTAAGATCCCGGGAATTTCGGGTTAAGCATGAAGGGGCAGTGTCAATAATCTTTCGCACTTTTGGTCGGGCGGTGTTCCTCAAGCAGAGTGCTGAGCCTCCGGGTCTTGCTGTTTTAACCATTCCATCGAGACGTACTTGGACACCCCATTTGCTACTGGCGATGTGCCTGGATCATGAAGTGACCAGTATCACTGCTGAATTTCCATCAGGCAAGGCACCCACCACTCGAGGTCGGCCCCTGATCTTCCGCATGATCAGATTTTTTGTTTCAAGTTAATTCGCCGATTATGCCGTCTCGAAAACCGCCGAGCAGCTTTAATGCGGTTGGCGCCCTGGCGCCAATCTCTCCAACGAGGCGCAAATTTCCATTCGCATCCGCTTCGGTCAATAACACGTTTTCAACCACACCGAGTACACGTCGTGGCTGCCCGCTGTGGTTCGTAACACATCGAACGGCATCGTAACCTGCCAGCCAGGCCCCCGCGACTTCGTAATCGAAGTCTTCACGTTCAAGCAAGTGTGTGCCGACTTCATACAGTCGCACCGTGTTTTCATCGTTCAGGTAATTCCTAAGTACCAGGAACAGATCGCTTGCGTCTTTGCGTGGTGTGTAGCTGTGTCGCTCTGACCACGCCATGAGTTTCAGAATCGCGAGCATCGGCAGGCAGACTGTTGCAACAGGTATTTTGTCCGGCAACAGTACTTGCACCGATGTCGCACGCGCTTCTCTGTACCCCAATACAGCCATCACCGCGTTGTCTTCCGGCCATTCGATGGTTCCATCCTCTCGTTCCACTCCGCCGAACGGAATAAGATCGAGCGGCACGCCGCTAAGATGGGTTAGCCGGTGAATACCGGGTCGGCCGGAGGTGAATTGGCCGGAGTTCAAGCATACATCTCGAAGCTGGTGAAAATCCGCCCAACTAGAAACGGCGACACCCAGGTCAATGTCTGTGGTCGCGCGAGTGATCGGCACACCGTGGCCGTAATGAAGCAACAAATCCCTTGCCATCGCACCCACGATTAGGAAATTGGCCTCGGGCGCAGCGTCTCCGATATCGGTTAATACTGCTGACAGCCAGCGCAGTTCCGTTTTATCGCTTAAATCCATTGACTATTTTTACGTAAATGAGATCGGCGGCTTCAAGACAACGCGCATCACCGATATTCAGCAGGTCCGCGTAGATAAGCGGGTCGGGTATCAGATCTTTGGTTTCTGTCGGGAAGTCCCAAAAGCGCTGCAGAATTTCGACCGGGCCGTCCGGTTCCTTTTGCAGCTTGTAGTCAATCAACAAGCGTGGATCGGCTTTTGCTCCATAAAGGGTAACGGTTTCCGGCCGCAGCGCCTGGGTCAGGCGCTCTGCCGCAACCTCGCCACCAAAGGCCAGATCATATTTCGTTGGCGTCACTTTATCCCACCACTGTGCCTGATCGGTGCGGAAGCGCCCGAGGATGAGCTTGGGACGCAGTGTTCGCGCATACGCTTCTGCCCAGTGCTTCAACAGCAACTCAGGTTTCAACAGCCTACGCTCACCGTCGATTACCGCAACGAAGCCCAGATCCGGAAGGTCGGCCATTACCCAGCCGACCGTGCCGTGGGCGACGCCTGCCAGGCGCGCGATCCCGCGGTACGGTGCAGCGACCCAATCAGGATTGCACAGCAGTGCAAACAGAACCTTGAGGCCGCTCGCTTGAAAAGCGCGGCCTTTTGCTTTGTTCGTTCCTGGCATTTCCAGTGGCCGCTCGCCCTTGATCCATACGTATACGGGCGGCTGATCAAGGAAGGCGTTGCCGGCAGCATCGAGGAAGGCGATGTTTCGAGCCTTGAGTTTTTCGGCCAACGGTGGCGTTACATAATCGGTAACGAGTAGCGGCGGCTTTCCGGCGTGTTCGATCTGATGAAGCACGGCGCCCAGGGTTGCCGGGCGGAGGCCCTTTTTGACCTCCACGGCATAGACGCGGGTTTTTCGGTCGCGGCCAATGCGCACATACGCATCGACTTGGTGGTCAGCGATGTCGATGTCCCGCTGTTCAACGGTGGCTGTTAGGCCGAACTTCACCAGTTGAGCCAGGACGGTGTCGAGCAATTGGTTTTCTCCAGCGATGTCCATTTTTAAGAATTATCCACGTATCGTGGACATCTGTCAATTATGGACAACTATTTCAAACGACCTGCTTCCTTGCGCTTAATGCCAACAACCTATCCCCGCGCATCCCAATAACGGTGGACTTGGGGTCCGTTAAGGAGATTGCTAGTTGATTTGCATCATAGATTGATCCACTTTTAACGAGGTTTGCACCAAACAACAGGCCCGTCTAAGTGTAAGCGTCTGGCGAACCCCACCTGTTGATTTTGACTGTAATGCTTAGACTGGTTTCTTTTTTTGGAGATCGGATATGGCGGGGCGCAGATATCGCAGTCGAGCCGAATGGCAAGCACTGATCGATCGCCAGGTGCAGAGCGGCCTCGGTGTTTCGGAATTTTGCAGGCGGCATGGCCTCAGAGCGAAGTATTTCTATCGCAAGCGGCGGCAGTTGCGGGATGCGAAGGCGCTGGTTCCGACCGGCGGAGCGTTTGTACGGGTATCACCGGAACCGTCATCCTCGTTATCGGCCAGCAATAGCCTGGAACTGCAATTCCGGGAGAGTCGATTGCAGTTGCCGGCGACAACGGATCCGGCCTGGCTGGCGCGGCTGCTGCAATCGCTATGAAGATGTTTGTCGATCCCGGTGCGATCTATCTGCAGCGGGAACCGGTGGACTTCCGCAAGTCGATCAACGGCCTGGCAATGATCGTCGAACAGGAGATGCAGCTATCTCCGATGTCCTCGGCCCTGTTCGTGTTCTGCAACAAGAACCGTGACCGGGTGAAGGCGTTGTACTGGGACCAGACCGGGTTTTGCCTGTGGTACAAGCGCCTGGAGAAGGACAAGTTCAAGTGGCCGCTGAAGTATCCGGGTCAGACCATGACCCTGAGCGAGATGGATTGGGAACGCCTGCTGTCGGGCTACGACATCCTCGGGCATCGGCCCTTGCTGTATGCCGGATTAATCGGCTGATTCGCAGATAAGGCTCTGATTTAGTTCGGCTTTCTGTTAGAATGCCGTTCATGCGAACGGCATCAGATCGGCTTCCCAAAGACCCTGAACAACTCCGCGAAATCATTCTCGGATTGCAATCCACCGTCGCTGAGCAAAGCGATCAAATCGTCGCGTGGAAAACGAAATACCAGCAAATCCTGGAACAGTTCCGTCTGGCCCAACAGCGCCAGTTCGGCAAAGGCGGCGAGGCCGCCAATCAGCTGGGCCTGTTCAACGAAGGCGAGGAGATCGATACCGCCGCGACCGTCGAGGCGGACGCCGACACCGAGACGATCACCTACACGCGCCAGAAGCCAAAGCGTAAACCCTTACCCGAGCATCTGCCGCGGGAAACCATCGTCCACGATATCGAGGACAAGGCCTGCGAGTGTTGCGGTCACGACTTGCATCGCATCGGCGAAGAGAAGAGCGAGCAGCTCGAGTTCATTCCGGCGAGCGTCAAGGTGATCGAGCACGTTCGGCCGAAGTATGGTTGCCGGCACTGCGAGGACAATGGCACCGAGGTCAATATCAAGATCGCGCCAGTGCCGCCAACACCGATCCCGAAGAGCATCGCGACAGCATCGTTGCTGGCGCAAATCATCACCAACAAATACCAGTATGCGCTGCCGTTGTATCGCCAGGAGCAAATGTTCAAGCAGTTCGATATCGATCTGAACCGCAAGACGATGGCCGAGTGGATGATGCGCTGCGGTGATTTACTTGAGCCGGTCTACGAGCACCTGAAAGCCAGGCTACGCCAACAACCCGTGGTCCAAGCGGATGAAACGCCGGTTCAGGTGCTCAAGGAAGACAAGCATCGTTGTTACATGTGGATTTACTGCACCGGCAGCGACTCGCCGTTATCAGACAAGGAAAGCCTACCGAATATCGTGCTCTACGATTACCAAGCCTCGAGAAGCGGGCACTGTGTGAAGGCTTATCTCGATGGGTATCGCGGCTACCTGCAGGTGGACGGCTATGCCGCTTACGAGCAGACCGAGGCCGTGCTGGTGGGGTGCTGGGCGCATGCGAGGCGCAAGTTCGTCGAGGCGAAGAAGGCACAGCCCAAAGGTAAATCCGGCCGGGCAG
>DS021199.1:0-5760 GCA_001735895.1 Olavius algarvensis Gamma 3 endosymbiont
CGCAGCCTTGGTACTCATGGCATCTCCCGTCATGGCGGCCAAAAAGGTCTTGCGTATCCAGTCGGTGCTACCCACCTCAGCTGACGAAGTCGTTATGTTGAAGGAGTTCGGTAAAGACGTTGCAGCTTTGACCAATGGGTCGCTCACCGTCGAAGTACTGCCGGCAGGCGCTGTTGTCGGACCGCGAGACATCATCGATGCCGTCGACGCGGGGCTTGTTGAGGGTGGCTTTGCCTGGACACACTATTGGGGTGGCAAACACGTTGCGGCTAACCTGTTCGGCGCGCCTGTCGCGGGTGCCGGCGTCGGTCTCGATAACATGGCGTTCCTGAGCTGGTTCCAGTACGGCGGTGGCAAGGAGCTGTATGACCGCCGGTGGGATGAAATGGGTGTGAACGTCAAAGGATTCATGCTGCAACCCGTGGGCCCTGAGGCACTCGGCTGGTTCCCTAAGCCGATCGAGTCGATGGATGACTTCCGTCAAATGCGCTTCCGTGCACCTCCGGGCATGGTTGGTGCCGCATACGCTGAAGTCGGTGTTCCGGCTGTTGCGATGGGCGGCGGCGATATCCTGCCAGCACTTGAGAAAGGCACGATCGACGCAGCAGAGTGGTGCTGCCCCAAGCCAGACTCCGTCTTTGGTTTCCAGAAAGTGCTCAAGCACTACTATCTCCAGGGTCTGCACCAGGTGACCGTGAACGCGGACATGTATGTGAATCGCGATTTCTACGACTCGCTGAGCGCACTTGAGAAGAAAGCACTGGAAGTTGCGGCAACCGCGTCGCTGTCAAAATCCATGTCCTACCGAATCTTTGAGAACGGTAAGGCGCTGAAAGATCTGACGGATAATCATGGTGTTATCCTGGAAGATACGCCGGCGGATTACTTCACCGAGTACATGGCGGCCGCTAAAAAGTCGCTTGAAAAGGCTGCGGCAGAAAACAAGTTCTTCGCAGAAGTGTGGCAGTCGCAAAAGGATTTCGCCGACACCGTGGTACCATTCTGGTCTGGTGCACAGACCTCAAACGCAAATTTGGGTCGTGCACACGCAGATACACTCAAGTAAAGAAAGACTTAGTTGCGAGGCCCATCGAGGCCTCGCTTCGAAGTTTCCATAAGGGCCTTGGTCCTGTATAAATAATGAGAGCCCAAAATGGGCACAGACATAACCGGGGAGAAGGGGTATGGCTGAAGAAGAGGTAAATCCAGAAGATCTCGAGATTGCGGACGAACTGATTGCGGAGCGTCGTGCCGAGTCCCCTGGTGAGACGCCAGAGGATATGACGCCCTGGCAACGCCCTATTACGGCAGCCATTGACGTAATCAATTACCGTGCAGGCCAGGCTATTGCCCTGCTCATGGTGCCACTCATTGCAGTAGTGGTGCTCGAAGTCCTTTCCCGTAACTCGTTTGCGATCTTGCAAGATGCAGGCTTCGAAAATCTCGCCCAAGCCCTTGGACTTGGCCCCACGCTCTGGGTGTATGACACCAGTCGCATGATAGCCGGGGTGCTCTTCATGGCGGCAGCGGGCTATGGTCTGATGCGCGGGGTACATATCCGCGCCGACTTCCTCTACCGCAACTGGTCGGCAAAGACACAGGCGACAGTGGATGCATCACTGTACCTGTTGTTCTTTATGCCTTCGATGATCTTCTTTACCGTTATCGCCTCGGAATTCTGGTGGCTCGCCTTTTCAAGAGGTGAAACCATGCAGATCGACAGTGCCTGGGGTCCGCTTTTGTGGCCCGCGCGCCTGGCGATGCCAATCGGTGGCTTTCTCTTGATGCTGCAAGGCCTCCCTGAAATTTTCCGCGCATTTCACAAGATGGGCAAAGAGCGCGAGCGCTGGTTCGTACGGGCCTTGCCTGTCTATATAATCGGGCTGATATGGCTCAATCTGGCTGTGTTCCAACCGGGCATGGTCCCCGGTGGCGAATGGTTTTCCGACATCATGTCTGCCCGCCCGAACATGGACAAGGCTACCATCGGATTGATCATGCTGACGGCCATGCTATTCGTGATCTTTATCGGCTTTCCAATTGCGTTCACGTTGATTTTCCTTGCCTTTGTCTTCGGTATTTGGGGCGCCAACTTCAAGCTGACCACGCTGTTGATGACGCTGAACACAAACTCCACCATGTTGAACGATCAGCTCATGGCGGTGCCGCTCTTCGTCCTGATGGGGATCGTCATGGAAGCGGCGGGCTTGATGGACCGGCTGTTTGCGTCGATCCAGATGATCATGTCGCGCGTCCGTGGGGCGCTGTTCATCGCCGTACTGATCGTATCCACGATTTTTGCAGCGGCCACTGGCATCGTGGGTGCTTCAGTAACCCTGCTTGGGATCATGGCTGGCGCGGCCATGAGCCGCTCCGGCTATAATGTCCAGCTTGCGGCAGGAACCATCACCGCCGGCGGCACCCTGGGCATTCTGATCCCGCCCTCGATTATGCTGATCGTAATGGGACCTGTCCTGGAAGTCTCAACCCTCGACCTCTTCCGTGCAGCCTTTATTCCCGGCGCCGTGCTGGCATCCCTTTACCTGATCTACACGCTTGGGCGCTGCTGGCTGAATCCGGACCTCGGGCCCATTTTATCTGAAGAGGACCAACCCCAAACCTCCGCGTTTTATGGTGCTGAGGTGGCGTTGATCTGCCTCGGCGTTTTGACCGTTTGTCGAATATTCGGCCTTGCCATGGCCGGTGCCTTTGGCGGTGTGATTCCATTTGCCGGCCTGATCGTTTTTGCCATTACCTGTGCCGTAGCCTATGCCGCATACCGTCGTTTGAATGTACTCAGGATCGTTCTTCCAATCGCGGTTATCTTCCACCTCTATATGATTGCTGCGAATATGGGCGAGGATGGCGGCCTACCGACCTGGTCGATCACCTTTGGCGCATTTACCGTGCTGCTGGCGTATTTGGGACGGCCGATTTATAGCGCTGTGGCTGCAAGTGAGTTCCGTTTTTCGGATCTCTGGGATGAGTTCTTTAAGGGACTCATGCCGCCCACGATCCTGATCTCTTTTGCTTTGGGGTCGATTCTCCTTGGCTTCGCAACACCTGCTGAAGCCGCGGCGATGGGCGCCTTTGGTGCCATCTTGTTATCTCTTGGTTACGGCAAGTTCACCTTTCCCAGTTTCTTTGACAGTCTGGTTAAAGCCCTGGAGATCACGGTTTTGATCATGTTCCTGGTTGCCGCATCGAACTTCTTCGGCGCTCAATTCAGTGCCCTGGGCACGCCAAGGATGATGACCGAGCTGCTACTTGGCCTCGAAATGTCGCCTTACCTCATTCTGATCCTGGTAATGGCACTGATCTTCCTGCTGGGATGGCCACTGGAGTGGGTGCCTATTGTCCTGATCGTTGTGCCAATTTTGCTGCCGACGGTCGCGGGGCTGGATATCCACGGGCTGGATCGCTACGACCTGATGGTCTGGTTTGGCATTCTGGTCGCGGTGAACCTGCAGACAGCATGGCTATCCCCACCTGTGGCCTTGTCAGCCTACTTTCTAAAGGGGGTCGTGCCGGATTGGGATCTCAAGGACATTTACCTCGGCATGATGCAGTTCATGATGATTCAACTCGTCGGTCTCATCCTGCTGTTTAGCTTCCCGCAACTGGTGCTTTGGCTACCCAAAGTCATGTCTGGTGGATAAATTATTAACCCGTCGACAATATATATCGTATTAACCCTGGCCTAACCTTAGCGAGTTGTCTTCGGATTTTTTGAAAAACGGCAAGACTTCGTCATAGCTCCAGCCCGGGTTACCGAGTTCGACCCAGCGATCGTAATCCGCCGGCTGACCGCGCAGGTAAAGCAGGCCGTTGACTGCGCTCGATCCGCCGAGTATCTTGCCCCGCGGCCACTACAGGCGGCGTTCGGCGGTACCCGGATCGGGTTCGGTCTGGTAACACAAATCGTAGGCCGGGTTGTGCATGGTCTTGAAATAACCGACCGGAATATGCAGCCAGGGATTCAAATCCTTGCCGCCTGCTTCAAGCAATAGTACCTTGTTCGACGGATCGGCCGAGAGGCGATGAGCGAGCACGCAACCGGCTAATCCGGCGCCGGCTACGATATAGTCAAATTCATCCACGATATCTTTGTCCAGCACGAAACATTGATAATTTATACGACTAATTGTTAAAATGGATTAATTATTCTCATTTTAACAATTAGTCGGCGAATACAGGAGTCCTGGTAGTGATTTTATACCTTTTTAATTTGCGAGAATTCCCGCGATGAAGCGCGAACGCGGCTCGACCATTCAACGCGTGCTCGATATTCTCGATACCGTGGCGGCATCGCCCAAACCGCTAAGCGCTACCGATATCAACAGCGAGTTGAATCTACCCAAGGCCACCGCGCACCGTCTCTGCGCCGAACTCGAAGCGCAGGGATATCTGTTAAAGCGAATCGACGGCAAAAGCTACCAGCCCGGCAATCGGTTATTCGATATCGCCGTCGGGGTACTCGCCAGTTCACGCTTCGGCGCCACCCGGCATGCAATATTGACAGCACTGTCCGAGGAGGTTGGCGAAACTTGCAATATCGCCTATCCCGCCGGTCTCTACATGGCTTATTCCGACCGCGTCGAAACCTCGGCGCCGCTGCGGCTGCAATTTCCAATCGGCATGCGCGTGCCGCTGTACTGCACCGCTAGCGGCAAGCTATATCTGAGCACCCTGCCGAAGCCCAGGCGCAAGGCCGTGGTCAACAAGCTCAAACTGACGCGGCGCGCTAAGAACACGATTACCAACCCGGATATTCTGCTCACCGAACTCGACAAGGTCGAACAGCTGCAGGTTTCGATCGACCACGAAGAACTGTACGACGATGTGATTGCCATCGCGGTGCCCATCAAGGACAAGAAGGGTCGGTTTTACAGTTCGCTCGCGATCCAGGCGCCGGTGTCACGGATATCGGTGGATAACAGCGAAAAGTATATCCCCTTGCTGCGCGAAGCCGCGCATGATCTTTCGATCCTGACCGAGGATTGAAGCGCGGCGCGCAAATCTGCGCAGGCTAGCCTGCATATTGCATGAAGGGAACGAAACTCAGGGGAAATCTGGCAAACAAGGTCGGACGATCGCCCGCCGAGTCATAGCCATAGCTATGGCTCAAGGGGGATCGTTCGAGATTGGCAGCCAGATTTTTCCTGATTTCGTTCAGGTGCAAACTGTAACCGACCATTTTCTGGAAAAACTGACTTAATGCTTTGATATCTATGTGATTTCTCCGAAATTTGTTCCGCCTTCGTGCAATATGCAGGCTAGCTGCAATCGAGTTCTGCTGCCGGCTGCGGGTCGTAACCGGTTTTTTGCCGATACGCCGCGGATATCCCGGCAAAACTGCGACCAACGACCGCCGGAGAACTCGGGGTTTTCTTTGGTATCAAGCGGCGGCAACTCTTATTAAAAGTACTACATCGATCGGGTACTTTTAATAGCGCCGGATTATGATTGCGAATTATTTGTGCCGCAGTTTCTCTGCGTCCATCAGAAAGTAGTTGCTGCTGATGCTATTCGGTTTCGCCGCCATCATCGCAGCAACCACATGTCCACCGATACTTCCTTCGTATAGATATCCTCGGGCCTCTTTGCCATGCATATCCGAGTAGCAAATCTGGCTAAACAACAGGTCTGATTGCTGCGCTGGAGGTAACCATTTGTAATAAGCTTCCTTGGCAGACCAGACCCGGTAAAAATAGTCCGCCTGCCCGGACTCTATGGCCGCCAGGCAAGCCTGTCCGCTCA
>DS021199.1:5810-21541 GCA_001735895.1 Olavius algarvensis Gamma 3 endosymbiont
CAGGCGCTTGATATTGGCTGGCAATAGGCTTAACTCATGCTAAAGTTATTTTTTCTGTTTGGAGTCGACAGCGGGTGATGGAATTTCGCCTCGAGTCCTGGGGAGCCATGGCCCCGGGCCTGGAATCGAAAGCAGACTGGCAACAGTGGCTGCGGAATCCGGTCGAGATTAACGCTGCCCTGGGCCAGGTTTCGCTGCCGGGCATCCCGGCCATGTTGCGCCGCCGATTCAACACCCTGGGCAAATGCGCCATGGCGGCCGCCCTGCCGTTGGTGCAAGAGATCGAAGCCATCCCGAGTATTTTTGCATCGCGTCACGGTGACACCGAAACCTCTTATTCGCTGCTGCACAGCATCGGGCAAAACGAACCCATGTCACCCACCAGTTTCAGTCTCGCGGTACATAATGCGGTAGCCGGCCTGTTCAGCATCGCGCGCAAGGATACCAGCGCGGTAACCGCGATTGCCGCAATGGAAGGTCTCGTGCTACAAGCTCTGCTCGAGGCAATCGGCCAGTTGCAGCAATCGGAAAGGGTTTTATGCGTGATCTACGACATCCCGCTGCCCGACTACTATCGCCAGCACAGCGACGACACGGGAAACCGATTCCCCTATGCGATAGCAATGATTCTAAGCCGCGTCGACGGCGAGGCATATGTCCTCGAAGCAGATGCACCGGCCGCGCCGGCAGGACCGGGTCCGGGCGACAGCGAACCCATGCGGCTACTGAGCCTACTGTCCGGCCTGACCGGTGAAACCCGGTTACGGCAAAATGCCGGCGCCTGGAGAATGGCGCGAGTATCCGTTTGATGTGGGCGCGCATCAATTTCGCCTGGCGTCTGTGCGGCACTGCCTGGAGTTTCGTGCTGTTCGGTCTGGGCGGTATCGCGGTTACGGTTGTCGCGGTACCCATACTCAGGTGCCTGCCGGAGGATGAACTATCGCGGGCGCGACGAACCCAGCGTCTATTCCACCGTCTATTCCAGCTTTATATCAACATGATGCGATTTCTGGGCGTACTCAGCTACGAAATCAAAAACGCCGAAAAACTCAAGAATGCACGACTGGTACTGGCGAATCACCCTTCACTGCTCGATGTCGTCTTCCTGATCTCGCTCCTGCCCAATGCAAACTGCATCGTCAAGGGCCACCTGACGCGAAACATTTTCGTGCGCGGACCGGTCAAGGCTGCCGGTTATATCGTCAATGAAACGGCCGAAGACGCGATTGCGGATGCCGAACGAGCCTTCAGCAACAAACAATGCCTGATTATATTTCCCGAGGGCACCCGCACGACCCCGTCGGAAGCGCTCAAACTCAAGCGGGGTGCCGCCAACGTGGCGATTAGAACCGGTTCCGATATTACCCCAGTTTTGATATATTGCGATCCGACGACTCTGACCAAGAACGAACGGTGGTACCAGATCCCCCCGAAACGCATGCACTACCGAATCCTGGTGAGAAACCAAATTCCGATTGAGCAATACTCGACCACGATGAATCCGTCGAAAGGCGCTCGAAAATTAACCAGAGATCTAACCGAATATTTCGAACAGGAGCTAAGGGCACATGGGTGACCTGCACCACGAATTGAAACAAAAGATAATCGACGCTCTCGAGCTCGAAGACATCGAGCCCGCGGATATTATCGATGGCGAACCCCTGTTCGTAGAAGGTCTGGGCCTCGATTCAATCGATGCACTAGAAATCGGCTTGATGCTGCTGGTAACCTACGGCATCAATCTGAAAGCCGATTCCGAAGAAACCCGCCAGCATTTTACCAGTATTAATGCGCTCGTCGCCCTGGTCGAAACGCAGCGCAGCAAATAAGTGACGCCAATGCAGAATCAGGAAGAAATCTATAAAAATAACCTCGGTCCTGGAGGATTTGTTCGAAATCGATCCTCAACAGGTAAGCCTCGAGTCGCATCTCTACACCGACCTCGATATCGACAGTATCGACGCGGTCGATCTGGTGGTAGAACTAAAAAAAATCACCGGTAAAAAAATCAAGCCGGATGACTTCAAGTCAGTGCGCACGGTACAGGACGTGGTCGATGCGGTCGTAAAACTCCTCAATGATGGTTGATGAAGCAGCCGCTCAAGCTTGCCGTTTTAATTCTGTCGATCGCCTATCCGTTTTTAGTCTACTGGGGATTACAGCATTACCCGGCCGGCAAGCTGTTACCTCTGCTTTTTTTGCTATTGGGGCTGCGCTGGGTGGTCGGCGGCCAGTCATTCGAGCGCTCTATCGTGATAGCCATCATCGGAGCGCTGATCGTCATTGTATTGGTATGGGGACAGCAGCTGGGTTTGAAATTTTACCCGGTAATGGTCAATCTCGGATTTCTAGGTCTGTTTGCGGGCAGTCTTATTTATCCGCCTCCTATTGTTGAGCGTATGGCTCGCATCCGGGAACCCGATCTGTCTCCCCGGGGGGTAGCCTATACCTACAAGGTGACCTGGGTCTGGATCATTTTTTTTATCGTCAACGGCGGCATCGCTAGTCTGACCGCGATCTGGGGATCGGATGAAATCTGGGTTTTGTATAACGGCTTCATCGCCTACCTGCTGATCGGAATCCTGGCCGGTAGCGAGTGGCTGCTGCGGCGTCGCTTTATCAACCATTGATATGTCCGAGCTAATTGTCCTGTCCCGCTGGCAACAAAGGCCGCCAGACCATCGAGTTGCGACGGACCTGGGAAGCGCAATCGATCAACGCAGCCTCGAACTGCGGGTGCTCGGCTGGATCGCCGCCCTGCAAATGCATCCGGGTAATCGTTGGGCGGTGCATCACAGCGACAGTTTCGAATTTCTCTGCATCTTGCTGGCGCTGTGGCAAATGGAGCGCACCGCCTGCATACCCAGCGATAATCGCCCCGCAACCATCGACCGGCTACGCCACGAACTCGATGGCCTGGTGGGAGAATTTGAGGATGCGAAAACCGTAACCGCGCCACGGGAAGACTGCGTTTCCCGGGAGCGAGATTGGATTGTGCCGCAGGCGGAATCGATCGCGCTTGAAATTTACACTTCGGGTTCGACCGGGACACCCAAATCGATTCACAAAACCATCAGTCAGCTGGAATGCGAATCCGCCGTGATCGAGTCGCTGTGGCCGAGCCAGGCCGATTCCGTCATTCTGGCGACGGTGTCGCATCAGCATATTTTCGGCATGACCTTTGGCTTGTTCTGGCCATTCAGCTCCGGACGAGCTTTCGAAACCCGCTGTTGCGAGTTTAACGAAGACATTCGTTTCAAGGCGGTACATTATCCGCGCTTCGCGCTGGTCTCGAGTCCTTCGCATCTGGGCAGATTTAGCAGCTCGATCGATTGGGCCGGTATCGAAGGCCGCTGCGACTACGTGGTTTCGTCGGCGGCGCCGCTAGCGCGTGCAGACAGCCTTGAAGTCGGGCGCCTGCTGGCCGCACCGGTGCGCGAGATTTACGGCAGTTCGGAGACCGGCGCCATCGCCTGGCGCCTGCAGCAGCCCGACCAACCCGATGCCGGCTGGCATACCTTACCCGGGGTCAGCCTCGAACTCGGCGCCGGCGATAGGCCGTTATTGAGATCTCCCTACCTGGGCGATGTCGAAAGTTACGAATTGCCGGATCGGGTTGAATTCGATCCGGACGGCGGCTTCAGCCTGTTGGGACGCGCCGACAATATCGCCAAGGTCGAAGGTAAACGGGTTTCGCTCGCCGCGATCGAAAACATCTTGATAACCAGCGATCGGGTCAAACAGGTCAAGGCCTTGACGGTCGAGCGGGCGCGCGTCGAAACGGCTTGCGTGATGCAACTCAGCCCGGTCGGACAAGAGTGTCTGCAAATGCTTGGCCGGCGGGTGCTGATCGATGATTTCCGCAAGCAACTGCTGCAAAATTTCGAAGCCGTCGTGGTACCGCGCCGCTGGCGCTTCGTCGAGGAAATGCCGTATAACCGCCAGGGTAAATTGCCGCTGGAGAATCTACGCGCACTGTTCGCCAAAACGGAAGCGCTCTGGCCGCAAGTACTCGAGCGGGAAGTCGACGAGAACCAAGTCATCCTGCGATGCCTGATTCCACCGCAACTGATCTACTTCGATGGTCACATGCCGGAGCGACCGATTGTGCCGGGTATTGCTCACGTGCATTGGGCGGCACACTATGGCCTCGAATTATTCCCGATTCACGGTCATTTTGAGCGCCTCGAAGTGGTCAAGTTCATGCAGGTAATCCTGCCTGAATACCCGATTACGATAACGCTGACTTACAACGATAAAAACGGCAAACTGAGCTTTCGTTTCGAGTCCGACAGGGGGGTTCACTCCAGTGGCCGCATCTGCTTCAGCCGCTAACTGCCCCTATCGCGCCGCGGTGCTAATCCCGGTATACGATCACGAAGACGCGATCGGTGATACGTTAAACCAGGTGTTACGGCACGCTTGCCCGGTTTTACTGGTCGATGACGGCAGCGGCGAGCCCTGCCGCGCGCGACTAGTCGAACTCAGCAATGACAATGCGAGACAAGTCAGCCTGCTGCGTCTGGAGAAAAACGGCGGTAAGGGCGCGGCGGTGAAGGCGGGGCTGAAGGCGCTGGCGGCGCAAGGTTTCAGCCATGCAATCCAACTGGACGCCGATGGACAACATGAGATTTCGGATCTACCCCGATTCCTCGCGGCCAGCAAAGCCGACCCCGACAGTCTGGTTAGCGGATTCCCGCAATATAATAATGTCCCGCTGATACGTTTCTACTCGCGCTATCTCACCCATGTGTGGGTATGGGTTAACACGCTTTCCTTTGCAATCAAGGACAGCATGTGCGGGTTCCGCGTCTATCCGCTGGCAGCGGTTAGCGCGTTGCTGGCACGGGAACCCTGCGGCGACCGCATGGAATTCGATCCCGAAGTCATGGTGCGCTGGAGCTGGCGCGGCGGGCGGGTTATCAATTTGCCGATTCGGGTGCGTTACCCGCTGGACGGCGTGTCGCATTTTAATCTGTGGCAGGATAACCTGTTGATTACCTGGATGCATACGAGGCTCTTTTTTGGCATGTTGTATCGCTTGCCGTCGATTTTATGGCGCAGACTCAATGGCTGATTCCAATACCCACTGGTCGAGGATAGGCGAATCCGGAACCGTATTGGGAATGAAATTCCTGTTGTTGATGTTTCGTTTTTTCGGGCGCACCGGTTTTCGCCTGTGCCTTTATCCGGTGATGGTTTATTACTACCTGTCGAGAACCGAGGCCCGCGCCGCGTCGCAGCAGTATTTGCGGCAAATCAGCGCTTACCTGCCTGAATCCGAGCGCGGCGGCTTATCTTCTTACCGGCATTTTGTCATGTTCGGCGAAATTCTGATGGACAAGCTGTTGGCATGGATGGGCAAAATTCTCAGAGACGACGTCGAATTCGAAACGCCGGACACCATCCGGGAAATCGAGACCGAGCGCAAGGGCGGCATTATTATCGTATCGCACCTGGGTAATTTCGAAGTCTGTAGCGCGCTCGCCAACGAAGTGCCGGATCTGAAGTTGACCATTCTGATCTACACCCGGCATGCTCAAAAATTCAACCAATTGATGAAACGGGTCAATGGCAGTACCGATGTCGAAATCATGCAGGTTACCGACATATCCCCGATTACGGCAATGCAGTTATCGGAACGCATCGCCGCCGGCGGATACGTCGTCATCGCCGGTGACCGGACGCCGGTTACCGGGCAAAAACGAGTGTCGCGGGTCCGGTTTCTGGGGCGGGACGCGCCCATGCCCCAGGGCGCCTTTGTCCTCGCCGGCCTGCTGAAATGCCCGGTGTACCTGATGTTTTGCCTTAAACAACAGGAGCGCTACCATATTTATGTGGAGTTGTTTGCGCGCCAACTGGAATATGGCAATCGCAAAAAGCGACAGGAAGCGCTCGATCTTGCGGTACAGAAATTCGCGCAACGTTTGGAGTTCTACTGTCTCAAGGCGCCGTTACAATGGTTTAATTTCTTCCCTTACTGGGATGGCCCGTCACAGCCGGGCGATAACCCCCTGCCCGCCGGGGAGCCGGATATCCGTATTTGACCGCTGGCATAGGAGCAAGCAGATGACAGAAGCCGAAGTAGAAATCGAAATCCCGTTTCATGACGTAGACGTCATGGGCGTGGCCTGGCACGGGCATTATGTCAAGTACCTGGAAATCGCGCGTTGCGCGCTACTCGATAATATCGATTACAACTATCCGCAGATGCGGGACTCGGGTTACGCCTGGCCGGTCATAGACGTCCGCATTCGTTATCCGCAACCGCTTTATTTTCAACAAAAAGTTCGGGTCAAGGCAATACTCGAAGAATGGGAAAATCGCCTCAAGTTCAGTTACGAAATCAGGGATACCGAAACCGGAAAACGCTTGACCCGGGCACACACGGTCCAGGTCGCAATGGATATGTCGAGCGGGGAAATGCTGTTTGCCTCGCCCGACATTTTATTCCAAAAGCTGGGGATCGAGCCGTGATTCGCAGGTTATTGCTCGCCGCCCTGCTGATGCTTTCGTTCAACGCCAGCGGCGAAATCAGTTTCAGCCAGCTGGCTCAAATTACCGGCATGCCGCAAAAGCACGCCGGATCTTTCGTGCAGCAAAAATACCTGCAGGCCGTGGACGCCAGTCTCGAATCAAGCGGCGTGTTCGACTACGAACGCGGTAAATCGATTCGCTGGGAAATACTCGAGCCGATTCGCAGCGAGCTTTTGATGACCCCGGATGGGGTTAGCGATCAACGAAATGGCGAGCAACTACTGCAGCTGGATGCCGGCGCCAACCCAGCCGCTGCCGCTTTGGGTGAAATATTATTCGCATTGTTAACCGCCGACTGGGAAATGCTCGAATCCCATGTCGAACTCAGCGGCAGCGTCGATGGGGAAAACTGGCATGCGGTGCTGGAACCGCTGGACCAGACCGCAGGTTTGGTTTTTAAGCGGGTCGAGCTGAGCGGCAGCGGGCTGCTTGAGAAAATCGTGTTGCATGAAAGCGGCGGCGATCGCACCACGATTGTTCTCGAATAACTGCATCGAACCTAAATGACCTATCGAATTCCGGAGTTAACAACCCTGGCGGCAGGCTGGCTGCTAGTGGTGGTTGCCGTCATCCTGCTGGCGGCGAACCGAGGTCTGGCTTTCGACTCCAGCATTCTAGCCCTGCTGCCCGAGACCGAACAGCAACCTTTGGTGCAACGCGCCGGCGATAAAATTAGCGCGGAGTTTTCCGCAGGCCTGCTAATACTGGTTAGCGGCGAAGACGATGCAGACACTCGCGCCGCAGTTACGGCGATGGCCAGCGAGCTGGCAGCCTTGTCAGCCGTCGAAACCGTGACCTGGCGCATCGAGAGCAGCGCAATCGAAGACTTGCGCAACGAATTGTTTGCTTATCGATTCAGCGTTATCGAGGCCGGTGTCAGGCAGTTGCTGCTGGCGGATCAGCATCAAACAATCTCCCGCCAGGCCTTACTGAATTTGTTTGGTCCGGTTTCCGCCGGCGCCAACAGCATTATCGACGATCCATTCGGCCTCTATCTCGCGCTGCAAAAAAATGGCGGCGGTAATCTGAATCTAGAACTGGCGGATTCGCTACTGCGGGTCAGCAATGCCGAACAACCGACCTACCTGGTCACCGTCTCATTGAATGGAGATCCTTTTCCCCCGTCATTGCAGCAAATGCTGCTGACCAAAATCGATCAGCAACGTGCGCGGCTTGCCAAGGGTAGCAGTATTCGCCTGTCGGGCATGCTGATACATGCCGCCGCCGGCGCAAAGCAGGCACAGACCGAGATTTCAACTATCGGCCTGGGTTCCCTGTTGGGCATAGCAATCGCCGTCTGGCTGGTTTTCGGGCGCGCTCGTCCACTGCTGTTGATGTTGTTGCCGGTCGCCGTCGGCGTACTCTTCGCGAGCGCGATAACTTCGCTGGTTTTCGGCAGAATACACTTGATCACGCTCGCCTTTGGCGCCGGGTTGGTCGGAGTTTCCATCGATTACGCACTGCATTTCCTCTGCGAGCGCCGCTATTCGGACGCCGCCGCGGTATTACCCAAAATCTTCGCCGGGCTGTTGCTGGGATTATTTTCCAGCGTCATGGCTTATGCCGTCATGGTGTTAACCCCCTTTCCCGGTTTGCGTCAGATGGCGTTGTTTTCGATAGCGGGGTTATTTGCCTCCTGGCTCACGGTAATCCTCTGGTTTCCGCGCCTGACTGGCCGCGAGAAAATACGGCCAGTCGAATTTGCGCAAAAACTGGGGCGCTTACGCGGCCGCTTTCCGCGCATCGATAACAATCGCGGGCTACAGTTATCGCTGACCCTGGCGCTGATGCTGGCGCTCGCGAGCCTCTGGAACAGTAGCGGTCGCGACGATATTCGCCTGCTGCAAACTTCACCGCCGGAACTGCTGCAACAGGAGCGGGCGGTGCATCGGGCGCTGGGCAATGCCAGTAGCTCGCAGTACCTGTTGATTAGCGCCGCATCCCTGGAACACTGCCTGCAACTGGAAGAGGCCGTTCGTCCCGCCCTGGATGCGCTGGTGGCCGCCGGCCTGTTCGAAGGATATCAGGCACTGTCCGGCAGCCTGCCTTCGCTGCAGCGCCAGACGCAAAACTACGCCCTGGTAACAAAGCTTTACCAGGATCATCTGGAATCCCTTTACCAGACCATCAAACTGCCGCCGGAGCGTTACAATCAGGCGCAGGATCGACTTGCGCGCGCCGCCTCACTGCGGCTCACTCCGGAAAACTGGCAACAACTCGCCGCCAGCAAGACCCGGCAGGGGTTCATCATCGAAGCTTCGGGACCGACCGCAGTCACCGTTATCCGCTTTACCGGATTGCTCGATGACAAGGCAAAAGCCGCGCTGAACGAGCTGGCCGGCTCCAGGCCGGGTTTAACTTTTGTCGATCAGGTGCAAAATGTTTCAGATCTACTAAAAAAGTACCGTGTCCAGATTGGAAAATGGTTAATAATCGCTTACCTGATCGTGCTGGCGGTATTGGGGTTACGCTACCGCAGGAATCTTTGGCGGGTCGTGTTGCCGCCGCTGCTGGCTTCGATATTCACGCTCGCAATTTTGGTACAGCTTGAGCAGGGGATTAACCTGTTCCACTTGATGGCATTAATACTGGTGCTCGGGATTGGGCTCGATATGGGAATATTTTTGACCGAAACGAATGAAGCGCCCCATATCTGGCTGGCGGTGTCGCTGTCCGCCTACACCAGCCTGCTGGCTTTTGGTTTGCTGGCGCTTAGCGCGACACCGGTACTGCATCATTTTGGTATCACGGTGGCCATCGGACTCAGCCTGGTATGGCTGCTCGCACCCATGGTGCGCAGGGTCGAACCCGGAAGCCGGCTTTGAACCGCAGCAAGCGGCAAATGTTCGATGTCGTCATCGTCGGCGCGGGGCCGTCGGGAGCCGTCGCCGCGGCACTGCTGCAACGCAGGTCCTTGTCAGTCCTGGTGCTGGAGAAACAACAGTTCCCGCGGTTTTCGATCGGCGAAAGCCTGTTGCCCCATTGCATGGATTTTCTCGACCAGGCCGACATGCTCGCAGCGGTACAAGCTGCCGGATTTCAGTTCAAGAATGGCGCCGCTTTCCGCCTCGGCGAGAACAGCGAAAGCTTCGATTTCAGCGATAAATCTTGCACCGGCTGGAATTCTACCTTCCAGGTCGAACGCGCTCGTTTCGACCAGATTCTGGCCGACGAGGCCGCCGCCCAAGGCGTAGAAATCCGTTACCGCAACAGCATCACTTCGTTCCACTCCACGGCGGGTAAGGCCAGGCTGGGAGTCGAAAATGCCGCCGGCGAAATTTACCAGGTGGGGGCGAGATTCGTACTCGACGCGAGCGGTTTCGGCCGCGTTCTGGCGCGCCTGCTGGACCTGGAACAGGCTTCGGATTTTGTCCCGCGCACGTCGATTTTTACCCACGTAACCGACAATATCGACGCGCCCTGGTACGATCGTAATAAAATCCTGGTGCACGTCGATCCGGCGCAAAGGGATATCTGGTACTGGTTAATCCCGTTTGCGGGCGGACGCGCTTCGATAGGCGTGATCGCACCCTCCGCCCAGCTCGCCGATATGCCGGGGGACGACTTGTCCCGGCTGCGCCGGCTGCTGGCGCAAACCCCTGCCAAGTCGGAGCTGCTGGCCAATGCCGAGTACGATTCTCCGGTAGCGAGCATCGAGGGCTATGCCTGCAACGTCACTCGCCTCTACGGCGACAACTATGCGCTCTTGGGAAATGCCGGTGAATTTCTCGATCCGGTATTTTCCTCGGGCGTAACCATCGCGCTCAAATCCGCCAGCCTCGCAGCTGAAGTCGTAACCCGCCAGCTCACCGGGTCGCAACCCGATTGGGAACTGGAATACGCCCGGCCATTGAAAAAGGGCGTAGAAACCTTCCGTGAATTTGTCGCCGCCTGGTACGACGGCCGCCTACAGGACATTATCTTCAGTAGCGGTAAAAGCGAAGATGTCAGGCGAATGATCTGCTCGGTGCTCGCCGGTTATGCTTGGGACGAGCACAATCCCTATGTACAAAAACCTGCACGCCTGAACACCCTGGCCGAACTATGCCGCGCGCACTGAAAGTATCGATCCTGCTGGTGCTATCGATACTGGCCGCCTGCAGTACCCGACAAGCGGAACCGGTTCCGCTCGAGCCAACCGAACTGGTGTTGCTGCCGCCGGCGGAAATTTCGAACGAACTCTTGCTGAAACAGAAAATCAGTTTCGAGGCCGGCGGCCGCCGCCAGGAATTTTTGGTCGTCGCCAGATTTCGGCGTGACCGGTTGAAACTGGTATTGCTCCTGCCGGCCGGGCAGCCGTTACTGACGCTCGACTACGATGGCCTGCAACTGTTGCAGCAAAACCAGTCTAAACTCAGGTTACCGGGCAAGGAAATACTGGCCAGCATGCAATTCGCGCTTTGGCCTGAAATATCGCTGGCGCGGCACTACCCGCCGGAGAACGGTTGGCAAATCGCAGTCGCCGGGCAGGATCGCAGTCTATTGACCGCTTCGGGAGTGCTTCTTAAAATCGCGCGTGAATCCGAGGCCCTGGTAGTTGACAACCGCCTGCATGATTATCGGGTGATCATTCAAACGCTAGAGAAAAGTGAATTATGACTTCACCAGGCTGTTACCTCAATTCGCTGGGCATACTTTGCAGTTCAGGCGACTGCGCCGACGCGGTCAAACAGAATCTGCGATCCGGCGTTGCCAGGCTGACCGACAGTGACGCATACACCGAGGACAAGACTTTACCGTTGGGCTTATACCAGGGAGAACTGCCAGAAATTCCGCTGCCGGATAGACAATGGCACAGCCGCAATAATCAATTCGCGCTGGCTGCGCTCAATCAGATCCGCGACGACGTCGACCAGGCCATTGAAACCTATGGCGCGGACCGGGTCGGCGTCGTGATCGGCACCAGCACTTCGGGTATCGCGGAAAGCGAAGCCGCGCTCAAGCAGTGGTTGCAGACCGGGGCGACTCCCGCCGGCTACGCTTACGCGGTGCAGGAGATGGGAGCGCCGGCACAGTTCGTCGCCAGCATACTTGAGCTGTCGGGCCCCTGTTACGGGATTTCTACCGCCTGCTCCTCCGGCGCCAAAGCGCTCGCTTCGGCCAGGCGACTAATTCGCGCCGGGATTTGTGACGCGGTCATCGCCGGCGGCGTCGATACCCTATGCCAGCTCACCGTGCGGGGATTCTCTTCGCTGGAGGCGGTCAGCGATAATCGTTCTAATCCGATGAGCCGCCACCGGGACGGCATCAATATCGGTGAAGGCGCCGCATTATTTCTGGTAAGCGGGTACCGATCGGGCGTGGAACTGCTGGGTATCGGTGAGGGTTCGGATGCCTACCACATTTCCGCGCCGGAGCCTACGGGGACCGGCGCGATTCAAGTCATGGACGAAGCCTTGCAAGATGCCGGGATAGACGCCAGCGAGGTGGATTACGTCAACCTGCATGGAACCGCAACGCCGCTCAACGATCAGATGGAATCGCGCGCGATTGCGCAGGTATTCGGGCTCGACACCCCCTGCAGTTCAACCAAACCTTTTACCGGTCATACCTTGGGTGCCGCCGGTGCGGTCGAAGCCGGCATTTGCTGGTTGACTGTGGCAGCCGGCGAATCTAACTTCCTGCCGATGCACCTTTGGGATGGCGCCAGGGATCTCGAATTGCCGGACATCCATCTGGTCGACCAGGATTACACTCCGACCAACCCGCCGAATCTGGTTTTGAGCAACAACTTCGCTTTTGGCGGTAATAATATTGCGTTGCTGCTGGGTCGCATTCAGTGAAGAGCGCCTACCAAGTCACAGATTTGGTGCCGCATTCCGGCAAAATGAGCCTATTGAGTCGGATCATGGGATATGGCGAGGGGTGGTTGCAGGCGGAAGTGGATATTACCGGCGAATCGATGTTTGCCGACGATCGCGGGGTACCGGCCTGGATAGGAATGGAGTATATGGCGCAGACAATTGCAGCCTACGCCGGATTGCAGGAGCGTAACAAAGGAGGCGTCCCCAAGATTGGGCTGTTGCTGGGTTCCAGAAACTATTCTTCCAGCGTGGACTATTTTGCCCAGGGTCAGACATTACGGATCGAGGCAGAGCTGGAGATAGTCGCGGCCAACGGGCTCAATGTTTTTAACTGTGAAATTACCGGAAACGAAACCCGGGCGGCGGCCGTGGTCAATGTATTTCAACCGGAAGATGCCGAGAAATTTCTCGAGGAGGCGCTCGCGTGAGTAATACCGTGTTGGTAACGGGTTCGAGTCGCGGTATTGGCGCGGGCATTGCTATGCAACTGGCCCGAGACGGTTACGACCTGGTTTTTCACTGTCATAGCAAGCGCCAGTTGGCCGAGGATCTCGCGTCCCAAGTTGAGGAACTCGGGCAACAAGCCCGGGTACTACAATTCGATATTTCCGAGCGCGAGCAATGCCGGGAAATTCTCGAAGCGGATATCGAAGCTAACGGTGCCTACTACGGCGTCGTCTGTAATGCCGGTATTGCGCGCGATAACGCATTTCCCGCGATACCGGGGGAAGACTGGGATCGGGTGCTAAGAACCAATCTGGACGGATTCTACAATGTTCTGCATCCGCTGATCATGCCGATGATTCGACGCCGCCAGCCTGGCCGTATCGTAACCCTGTCCTCGGTTTCGGGGGTGATGGGTAATCGCGGTCAGGTCAACTATAGCGCGGCCAAGGCTGGTATAATCGGCGCCAGCAAAGCGTTGGCGATCGAACTGGCAAAACGCAAGATCACGGTTAATTGCGTCGCTCCGGGTTTGATCGATACCGAGATGACTGAGGATTTGCCGCTGGAAGAAGCTTTGAAAATGGTGCCGATGCAGCGCGTCGGCCGCGTAGAGGAAGTCGCCGCAACGGTCAGTTTTCTAATGTCGGAAAATGCGGCCTATATAACCCGTCAGGTTATTTCCGTTAACGGTGGAATGTATTAATGAAACGAGTGGTGGTAACAGGAATGGCGGGGATTTCCCCTATCGGCAGTGACTGGCCATCGATCAGAGGCCGGCTGGAAGCCTCCGATACCGGCATTGTACGCATGGATGAATGGGATCAATTCGAAGAATTGAATACTCGGCTGGGCGCGCCGGTAACCGATTTCGAAATGCCGGCGCACTATCGGCGCAAGGATTTACGCAGCATGGGGCGGGTCGCGCAAATGGCGGTGCGCACCAGTGAAATCGCGCTTGATGACGCCGGTCTGCTGGGCGCCGAATCTTTGCACAATGGCATGGCCGGCGTCGCTTTCGGCTCTTCGACCGGCGATACCGAAGCGACCCGCAGTTTCGCCAATATGCTTATTTACGGCGCCTCCAGTAACCTGAATGCCAATTCGTATATCAAGATGATGGCGCATACTTCCCCGGTCAATATCGGGGTTTATTTTGGTCTGCGCGGCCGGGTTTATACCACTTCGAGCGCCTGCACTTCGGGCAGCATGGGTATCGGTTACGCCTATGAAGCAATCAAGCATGGCCAACAGGAGGTCATGGTAGCAGGCGGTTGCGAAGCCCTGTGCCCGACCGAAGCCGCGGTGTTCGACACGCTTTACGCCACCAGCGTGCGTAACGAAGAACCCCATCTTTCGCCGCGGCCTTTCGACAAGGATCGCGATGGCCTGGTAATTGGTGAAGGCTCCGGCACCCTGATTCTCGAGGAACTCGAACATGCGCTCGCCAGGGGCGCCAGAATTCATGCCGAGCTGGTCGGTTTCGGCACCAACTCGGACGGTTGCCATGTGACGCAACCCTCGTCCGAAACCCAGGAGCGTGCGATTCGAATGTCGCTCGAGGATGCCGCCGTTTCCGCCGAGGCGGTCGGTTACATCAGCGCGCACGGCACCGCCACGGATCGCGGCGATATCGCCGAAAGCCAGGCGACTTACCGGGTCTTCGGCGACGGCGTTCCGATCAGCTCCTTCAAGAGTTTTACCGGGCACACGCTCGGCGCCTGCGGCGCACTGGAAGCCTGGACCACCATCGAAATGATGAACAACAACTGGTTTCATGCAACCGCTAATCTCGACGCGGTCGACCCGAATTGCGGGGACCTCGATTACATCACGCAACAGGGCAGGGAAATCGAAGTCGAGTATGTAATGAGCAATAATTTCGCGTTTGGAGGGATAAATACCTCTCTGACTTTTAAACGTTGGAATCGAAATTGAATGGAGGTTTGATAGCAATGAGATTTCACAGCTGGGTCGCAGTTTTGCTGCTGGCAGTAGCCAGCCTGCCGACGGCGGCGTTTGACACCGTTGACGGCCAAATCGATCACTATCTGGTTATCTTGGAAGGCACCGATCAGCGCGCTAAGATAGCGATGTTAAAACGGCTGCAATGGTCGGGCCTTTCGGATCCGCGCTTGTTCGATGTGATCGAGGCGGCACCCTTAGCCGTTATCGATATCAAAAAACTGGACAAGCCGACCTTGCAGGAGGCGACGCACAAAATTCGCACGCTGGGTTACAGCGGCAACGAAAAATATCGCGCTAGCCTTTCGAATCTCAAACAAAACGCCGCCAATAGAAAAATGCGCGGCCATGCCGCCAAGGCGCTGCTCGATCTCGACAGGTTCGGTCGCTGGAACCGGCAAATCGCCGCAAGCAACGTCAAGGTCGAGGGCAAGAGCGCCGAAGTGACTAACTACATGAAAATGCTGGGCGTCGACGATGTGTTGGTGCAACGCCTCGCGGCGCGCGCCATTTTTCACGAGAAACGCAAGGATCCCGACCTGCTCGGCATGGTGGCCGAAAAACTGAAGGCGATGCATGCGCGGGAGGGCCTAAATGGCGCGGCCCAGGATACCGGCGCCTGGTATGTCAAAGCCCTGGGCCAAAGCGGTAATTATCGGGACCTGCTGGTTCGGGTGAATCAGGATTCCCCTTATAAGAAGATAAAAAAACACTCCCTGAAATTCATTCAGTAGGCATGAATAGTCGCTATGGCGAGGATAGGTGAACGCAATAGGCCCGGGAAATCAGACTCAGCATATCGACTCGAGCACCTACCAACATAGTCCCGGATACGACTGTATCGTCGCGGCCTCTCTTGCCACGGCCGCCGCCGGCTGGCAACCCGGGATATGGCGGGTTAAACTCACCTGGCGCGGCCTGTCTAACCCGAACCCACTTGACTGCGATCAGAAAGAATAAGGTAAGTTAGACATACCCTGG
>DS021199.1:21591-34962 GCA_001735895.1 Olavius algarvensis Gamma 3 endosymbiont
CGCAAGCCGGGGCCTGGCGTCTCGGCGGCGGCGGCCAATCGGTCGGCTTCGGCGACGATCTCGACGATGTCGATAGGGGGTTCGGCGTTTTTTTCAGCGGCGCTTTCCAACATGGCAGTATCTCGCTCGACCTGCAGCTCGGCAGCTCGGGACATGACGAAAACCGGGCCGACGAACTCGCTTTCTACTCCTATGCGATGATCGGCGCCAAATATTCCTTTAGCTCAAGCCAGGTTCAGCCCTATATCGCCGGCGACTTAACTCTAAATAGCGTCGAGTTCGACGAGCTCGATACCATTTCCGGGGAAGGCGTCTATTGGGGCATCGGCGCAGATATCCTGATTTCCGAAAACCACGCGATCAGCGTCAGTTATCGGGTATCGGAATGGGATGGCGAGGACGACGTCTTCGATTACGATGTCAGCAACAGTTACTTCGGCGTGGCCTATAACTTCCGGTTTTCACCCTAGTCTCGCCTAACTTCGAGTACCGCCCGCCAACCCCGAGCCCGCCTGAAATTATCGGCAGGACTGCGCCGCCTGCAGAAACAATGCCGACGCTTGCCCGAGCTATATGGATTTCTGTCCGGCATGATAATATCCCCGATTCCAAAACCCCGCTCGGAGCAGCCGTGACATGAGTTTCGAAAATCTCAAGCAGGCGGTGGCAAGCGATCGCAAGACCTGGCTGGTAACGGGGGCGGCGGGTTTTATCGGCTCGCACCTGGTCGAATCCTTGCTGCATTTGAATCAAAAGGTCATTGGGATCGATAACTTTTCGAGCGGCTCGCGACAAAACCTGGTAGCGATCGAAACCAAGGTCGGCGCGGAATGTTACGCGCATCATTTCAGCTTCATCGAAGCCGACATTCGCCATTTCGAGACTTGCCAGACCGTCTGCCGGGATGTCGACTACGTGCTCCATCACGCCGCCCTCTCCTCGGTACCCCTGTCCGTCGAAAATCCACTCGACTCCTACGCATCGAACGTCACCGGCAGTTTGAATCTGATGCGCGCCAGTCAGTTGGCACGGGTCAAAAGATTCGTCTACGCGTCCAGCAGCGCCGTCTATGGCGACAATACGACATTGCCAAATCGGGAAGATAAAACCGGTCGTCAATTATCGCCCTACGCGGTCGGTAAGTATGCCTGTGAGCTCTATGCACGCAATTTCTTTGATTGCTACCGGCTGCCCACGATCGGTCTGAGATATTTCAATATATTCGGGCCGCGGCAGTCCGCGCAGGGCGCCTACGCGGCAGTCATCCCCTGCTTCATAAACGAAATCTTGAATAACGCGCCGGTTCAGATCTACGGCGACGGCAAATCCAGCCGCGACTTTTGCTACATAGAGAATGTGGTTCAGGCCAATCTGCGGTCGGCTTTAACCGATTCCAGCGAATGTTTCGGACAGGTTTTCAACGTCTGCGGCGGGGAACAGATATCGATACTGGCGCTTTACCGGTTGATCAAACGGCATTTCGAGGATAAGGGCCTCGAAATAGCGATTCACGATGCGGTTCACCGCGACTTCAGGCCCGGCGAGATAAGACATTCGGTTGGCGATGTATCGAAACTGACGGACCGGCTGGGATACCGGCCTACCCATTTATTCAACGACGGTCTGACGGAAACACTGGACTGGTACCTGCAGCGGCGCTAGTGCCGGGTAGACGCTGTTACTATTAACCCGGCGGAAATATATGCTAGCCTTGACTGGAAGCGGCAGATTGCCTTAGCCTGCATATTGCACGCAGGCGGTACAAACTTCGGAGAAATAACATAGTTATCAAAGTATTAAGTCAATTTTTCCAGAAACTAGCGGGTTACAGTTTGTACCTGAACGAACTCAGGACCAATCTGGCTGCCAATCTCGAACGATCCCCCTTGAGCCATAGCTACGGCTATGGCCCGGCGGGTGATCGTCCGACCTTGTTTGCCAGATTTCCCCTGAGTGTCGTTCCCTTCATGCAATATGCAGGCTAGTTTGCTAAATGCCGGCCTGCCGACGGAGTAATTGGGAAGCTCGCAAATCGGGTAAGAGTCGCGCCAGCCGGACAGTATCGAGACCGCAATCCGGCTATTTGATCGGGCGCGGTTTTTACCGGCAGATAAAGTGGAGATACCTATGAAAACGTTTAGCTTGTTGATTTGTGCGATAACTTTCTCGACATCGTCCAGCGCGGCCGACATCGGCAACGGCAGCGAGCTGCATCTGGAATCATGCACCAGATGCCATGATTCGGCGATTTACACGCGCGCCGACAGAAAAGTACAAAACCTGCCCAACCTGGGAACTCAGGTTCGGTTCTGTAAAGACAATCTCGGAGTAACCTGGTTTGATGATGAAGTAGACGATGTTATCGGATTTCTCAACCAAAATTACTATCACTTTTAGGGCCCCGGGATTCCGGCTGACTGGAACCTCGGCTTGAATTATAGGTTAATTTCCCGAACCGCCGCTAAACGTCGCGGCGGCAGGATTCGATCGGACATTTGGTCGGAAAATAAATTTTCGCTCGAAGCGTTTACAATCCCGACGGCGAGGCGACGGCACGCACTATCGCTATTTTCGATGGCTTTTTAACGCCCATCCGGTAACAGGTTCATGAACAAAACTAACAATAAACTCAGACTTAATCCGAGGGCATGGTCGCTAAGTGCGTTAATTTTGACGAGCTGCCTATCGCTGACGCAAAGCGTAATGGCTTTTCACTTGCCGTTGTGGGAAATCGGAGCGGGTCTCGGCGTATTGAATGTTCCCCACTATCGCGGCTCGGAAACCAATGTCGATGTCGCCCTGCCCTTTCCTTACATTATTTATCGTGGCGATTTCCTGCGGGTTGACCGGGAAGAAGGTATTCGCGGCAAGTTGTTCGAAAATCCGAACCTTAATCTCGACCTTAGCCTGAGCGGCAGCATCCCGGTTCCCGACACCGACGAAGGCGCAAGATCGGATATGCCGGGGCTGGATCCATTGGTCGAGGCCGGGGCGGAATTGACGATTAACATGTGGCGCTCCGAGGATGACGACCAAAAGTTCCAGTTCGTGCTCCCTTTCCGCTTTGTCTATTCCGTCGGCGACCCGATTCTGAAGTACCAGGGCTGGACGCTATCGCCCTATATCAACTACAAGATTCACCAGCGTGGGGCGCAGTCGCTGATGCGCTATAACATCAGCTTCGGCCCGATTTATGCGGACCGTCGCTACCACGAGTATTTTTACGAAGTAAGCCCCGAATTCGTGACGCCGCAACGGCCTGCTTACGACGCCGATCGCGGCTATAGCGGCAGCCGCATAACCTTTTCCGTCGCCCGCAATACCAAGAAGTATCTGCTGGGTGCTTTTGCCCGCTACGATAACCTCGATCACGCGGTATTCGATGACAGCCCGCTGGTCGAAACCACCGATTATTTTGCCGTCGGTATTTTCTTCGGCTGGATCTTCGGCACCTCGGAATCGAAAGTGCCGCACCGGTCAACGCATACTCACTAGCCTACAACAGACGCCGGATTCACGACCATGCCGACTTCAGCGAGACCATCGACGCCGCGCGAAAGGCCTTGTTCGATTGCCAATAACAGACCCGGCGCCGGGTCATACAGGAGAGACAAATGTTCAAGCCGATAATACTCGCAGCGCAGGCTTCACTGGCGGCGGGTTGCGCCCTGCTCAAACCGACCAGCGTGCCGATAGCCAGTGAGTACTATCGCTACCAGCCGTCAAATTCGACGCTGATAGTGCTATTGCACGGCTGCGGCGGAGCCGCCTCGAATTTTGTCAAATACGGCGCCGTCGAACAGATTGCGGCCTGTCAGCCGGGGGCCAATATTCTGGGCGTCGATAGCCATTTTGGCTACTATCGCAAACGCATCATCACCGAGCGCTTGCGCACCGACATCATCAAACCCGCCCGCGACAACGGCATCCGGCAGGTCTGGATAATGGGCATTTCCATGGGTGGCCTCGGCAGCCTGGTATACCGCCAACGTTATCCCGACGATATCGAGGCCGTCATCTTGATGGCGCCTTTTCTCGGCAAATGGGATGAACTCGATCTCTATGTGGAAAATCCGCAACTGGCGCGTGAATCCGGCAACCCCGACTACGTAGGAATTTGGGACGCACTAAGCACCACTTCGGCCGATGATCCGGCGATTACGCTAGCCTTCGGAGAAAACGATGATTTCAACAGCCAGCATCGATGGCTCGCCGGTCTGCTCGACGCGGGAATGACGTGGTCAAACTTTTTGATACACCCCAGTTAAGCGGCATGCTTCGTTTCGAGTAGTCGTTTTTCATAATCATTCGGGCTGACATAATTCAGCGTCGAATGTAATCGATATGGGTTATACCAGCTGGATATGTACTGCAGAATATCCTGCTGTGCTTCATATCGAGTCTGATAATTTCGCCATTGCACCCGCTCCTGCTTCAGACTGCCAAAGAAGCTCTCGACCACCGCATTATCCCAACAGTCACCTTTACGGCTCATGCTGCCCTGGAACCCGTTGATTCTGAGTAATTTTCGGAATGCCTTGCTGGCATACTGAGACCCACGATCCGAGTGATGGATTAAACCTGCCTTGGGTCGGCGCTGCCAGGCGGCCATCTTCAAGGCATCACAGACCAACTGCGATTTCATCCGAGGGCTCATGCTCCAGCCCACAACCTTTCTCAAACACAGATCTATCACGACAGCCAGGTAAAGCCAGCCCTCCTGGGTCCATACATAAGTCACATCCGCTGCGTAGACCTGATCAGGCTGGGGCACATCAAATGCCGCTGAAGCAGATTGTCGTACACCGGTTGTTTGTGATTGCTGTTCGTGGTCACCTTGAATTTCTTGCGATGACGTACCTGAACTCCGGCCTCCCGCATCAAATTCCGCGCCTTATTCCGGCTCACCGGATAACCCAGACAGTTCAGGGCCCGTTTCATACGTCGGCTGCCGTAGGTATGATCACTCGCATCATCAACCCGCTGAACCCACTCCAGCATTTCCTCATGCTCGGGATCAGGCGGTCTTGTGTCCATCTGGCGCCGGTAGTGGTAATAACATGACCGGTCCACACCCAGCACCTGACACATCAGGCGAACGGGAAAGGTATTCTTGTGTTGGGTGATAAACGAGTATTTCATTTCGTTTCTGCTGCAAAGAATACCGTCGCCTTTTTTAAGATTTCTTTCTCCATCTTCAGGCGTTTGATTTCAGCTTTAAGTCGACGGTTCTCTTCCTGATCCGGTGTCAGCTTGCCGTTCCCACGGAAAGCCTGGCCATCACCCGATTGTTCCTCTTGCACCCATCGGCACAGCATATTGGCATTGATGCCCAGGCTTCGCGCTGCTTCCGCCCGGCTGTAGCCCTGATCAGTTACCAGGCTCACTGCATCCAGTTTGAATTCTTTCGTATATTTCTTTCTCGTTGTCATCTATCGTTACCTCAGTTAAGTTTCATTATCTCTTAACTGGGTGGTATCAATCTATTGGACCATGTCAGTCAGCGGTCCCGGCGGTCACAACTGGAACGCCTGGCAGGAACTCTGGCCCGAAGCTTTAAATCGCAGCGGATTATGCGACCTCGGCTAAACCGGCCGTAAGCTTAGAATAGTAAACTAATCTCGGGTTCGACCGGCGGGCCGGGGATCTGCCCAGCGCAGGCGCAATAACATCGGTTGATACCCTTTGACTGTCATGCACGGTCTTTCTATGATTGCCGGCCTGTGCAATCGATTAACGGCAACAGCCCATGTCCGAAAAACCGCAAGGCGATCTCACCACCCGCACCATCGCGATGCCCGCCGATTCCAATCCGGCGGGAGATATCTTCGGCGGATGGGTATTATCACAAATGGACATAGCCGCGGGTATCTGCGCTAGCGAGCGCGCCCAGTGCCGCACCGTGACCGTGGCGCTCGACGGCATGCATTTTATCCGGCCGGTCAAAATTGGCGATATCCTGTGCGTTTACACCGAGATCCAGGCGGTCGGCAACACCTCGATCGAGATTCATGTCGAAGCCTGGGTACAGCGCGATCGTTCGCGTAACACCGTCAAGGTCACCCAGGCTAACTTCAAATTTGTCGCGCTGGGGGTCGACGGCCGCCCCCGGCAAGTGCCGGAAAACCGCTCCTGAGGCAAGGTTTACTCAGCTATCCAAGTTTTCGGCAATTGACGGAACGGCGCCCCGCACCCGCGTCTGATGCATGCGCCGGTGGTATTTTTCGGCATCGTAACCGCAGCCGCGGTGCAGCACGCAGCGATTGTCCCAGATCATCACGTCACCCGCCCGCCAGCGGTGACGATAGACGGATTCCGCGCGCGTTACCTCGTTGATCAGGCGTTCGATTAAAAGCCTGGCTTCGGCTTCGGGCATGCCTTCGATTTGTTTGACATGGGAACCGACAAAGACGTTTCTGTCACCGGTTACCGGATTCCGCCGCACCAAACGCTGGCGTACCGGGTGCATGTAAGTGCGCTGGTTCGGGGTGACCGCATCGGCGCCGACCTTGGTGCGCGAATAAATGTAATCGTGAATCCCGACCCTGTCATCGATGCGTTCCCGGGTTGCCCGATCCAGCCGTCGATAGGCCGCGCGTGCGCTGGCGAACTCGGTTTCTCCCGCCTCTTCCGGTACTTCGTAGGCGCACAGGATCGAATACAGCGCCGGGGTTTCGCGAAACGAACTATCCGAATGCCACATCTCGTTGCCGGTAGACGCCATGATACGGCGTGCCGAAACCCTATTGCCTGCGCTATCGATATTGCCCACCCGCCCGATATAGGTTACCTCTCCGCGACTGTAGTAGCTGACGTGCTCTTCCTCTAGCGGTCCGAATCGTCGGGTGAAATCGAGCTGCGCCCCGTCGGTCATTTGCTGTTTTTCAAACAACAGCAGCGAATACCGATTGATCGCTAAATCGATTTGATCGAAGTCGGGATCCGCCAGCGGTTGCGACAGATCGAGACCCGTAATCCGGGCGCCAAACTCGGGATGAATCGGTTCAAGGTTCATACTGCATTGCCGACGCTATTAACCCGGGCGCCTCAGGCAAGTTCCTCGGAGAAATGGCAGGCGACATGATGACCGCTACTCATTTCGCGCCACTCGGGCACTTCGTTACGGCAGCGTTCCTGGGCAAACGGGCAGCGGGCATTGAAGCGACAGCCCGGCGGTGGATTGATTGGGCTTGGAATTTCGCCTTCCAGCTTTTGCGCCTGGTGCCGATCGTCCGGATCCAGCGACGGAATCGCCGACAGCAGCGCCTTGGTATAGGGATGAGCGGTTTCGGAAAACAGCTTGCGTGTCGGCGCCGCCTCGACGATCTGCCCGAGGTACATAACGGCGACAAAATCGCAGGTATGCGCGATTACGCTCAAATCATGGCTGATAAACAGGAAGGTGATGCCGCTCTCTTGCTGAATCGAGTTCAGCAGGTTCAGTACGTCGGCCTGGATCGATACGTCGAGCGCCGCAACGCTTTCGTCGGCGACGATAAATTGCGGATCCGATACCAGCGCGCGGGCGATCGAAATACGCTGGCGCTGGCCGCCGGAGAACGCATGCGGGAAACGCCGTAAATGCTCCAGTTGAGCCGGCACTTGGCCGCGATCCCGCGTACCCTGTCGTCGGTTTCTTCGCGGCTGCTGGTGATCCCCATGACTTGCAGCGGTTCGGCGATGATATCGCGCACCGTCATGCGCGGGCTTAAAGCCGCGTAGGGATCTTGAAAGATCAACTGCGCACGTTTACGGTAGTCCTTGAGTTCGGCTCCCTGCAGGCTGCCGAGATCGTATGTCACCTCGCCGTCTGAATAAACGACTTCACCGTGGCTGATCGGCGCTGCTTTCAGCAGCGCGCGACCCAGCGTGGTTTTGCCGGACCCCGATTCACCGACCAGTCCAAAAAAACTGCCCTTGCGGATTTCGAGGTTGATTCCCTCGCAGGCACGCACCACGGGGCGTTCGCCCAACACGAATCCGCGCAGCGGAAAATGCACCGACAGGTCACGCGCCGTGATCAGAACATCGTCGCTCATGCCTGATCCACCTCGGTTGCGAGATGACAGGCGACGTGGTGATTCGCGCTATCGGTCGAGTATTGCGGAATTTGCGTCTTGCATTTTTCGGCCAGATTACCGGATTCCTGGCAGCGCGTGTGGAATACGCAACCGCCGGGACGATCCAGCGGCGACGGAATATCGCCCGGCACCGGGGTCAAAGGCGCTTCGAGGTCATCCAGCTTCGGCAGCGAGTTTAACAAACCACGGGTATAAGGATGCGCCGGCGAGTTGATCACCTGGCGCACGGTCCCGGTCTCGACCAGGTTGCCGAGATACATCACTGCCACCCGGTCCGCGGTTTGCGCGATAACCCCGAGATCGTGGGTGATGAACAGGATCGACATGTGGAATTCGTCCACCAGGTCTTTCATCAATTCGATGACTTGCGCCTGGATGGTCACGTCGAGCGCGGTCGTCGGTTCATCGGCGATCAACAGGCGCGGCTTGGTCGACAGCGCCATCGCGATCATCGCGCGCTGGCGCATCCCGCCGGAAAACTCGAAGGCATACTGACTGAAGCGCTGCGCCGGTTCCGGAATGCCGACGCGCGTCAACATTTCGATCGAAACCTCTTTAGCTTGCACCTTGGTCATATCCGAATGAATCATCAACTGTTCGATCATCTGGTCGCCGATACTGATGGCCGGCGCAAAACTCGCCATCGGTTCCTGGAAAATCATCGAGATCGCGCCGCCGCGCACTACCATCATGTCTTTGGGGCGCCGCAGCGACAGTACGTCGATTTCCTCGTCGTCGAGCCGCAGCGTTATTCGGCTCGCATCGTCGTAAACCGAGTTTTCGGCGTTGAGCATCATCAAGGCCTTGGCGGTCACCGATTTGCCGGAACCGCTCTCGCCCACCAGCCCCAGAATCTCGCCCGGTGCGATATCGAAGGATACGTTGTTGACCGCGGTCACCAGGCCCTCGTCGGTTTTGAAACGCAGGGTTAAATCTTTTACGGAAATCAACGGACTCGTCATTTCTTGGTATCTGAGTATGGATCGGCGGCGTCACGCAAGCCGTCGCCGACAAAGACGAAGGCAAGCACCAGCGTGATAAAAAATATGACCGGAATAAAATTCCACTGGTAGTTGAGCAATACGTCCGCCTTGGTCACGTTTTGCAACATGACGCCGAGCGAATTGACCGGCTCCTTAAGTCCCAGGCCGATGAAACTTAGCGCGGTTTCGGAGAGCACCATGTAAGGAAACGAAATAATCAAATCGACGATGATATAACTGGTAAAACTCGGCAACAGATGGCGCCCGATAATGTGGCCGGGAGAGGCTCCGCATAGCTGCGCCGCAAGCACGTATTCCTGGTTGCGCTCGGTCAGTAAATGCGTGCGCACCCGCCGCGCGAGCGTTGGCCAGCCGATGAAACCGAGGATTAGCGAAATGATGAAAAACCGTCCCTCGGAACTCACGGTGTCGGGGATGAAGGCCGCAATCGCCATAAACAACGGGATTGCGGGGACGGTTCGCACGGCATCCGTAATCATTTGCAACAACGAATCGATCCAACCGCCATAATAGCCGGAAATGCCACCGATGATTAACGCCATCACGAAGGCGATCAGAACGCCGATGGTGCCCACCGCCAGCGAGGTATTAATCGAATGGAAGGTGCGGGAAAAGATGTCCTTGCCCGTGCCGTCGGTGCCGAAGAGGTGGATCTTACCCTCGTCGACGCCAAATAAATGCGTGCTGAAATTCAAACCCAGCAGGGTATATTTGTCACCCTCCGGAAAGAAAGTCATATAACGTCGTTTGTCGCGGTTGACCTTGGTTACCCAACGAAAATTGGTTTCGATCGAACGTGTTCTTTCAAAGGAGTAAATAAACGGCCGGAACGAGAAGCCGTTTTCGTCCCAAAATTTCGGGATATTCGGCGCGCCGTTCTGGTAGTCCGGATTGCGGCCCTCGATCGTCGGATCATAAGGCGTCAGGAAAGGCGCGAAAAATCCGGACAGGACCAATGTAATCAACACCGCGGCACCGATCATGGCGGCGCGCTGTTTTTTGAATCGAGACCAGATCAACTGCCCCTGACCGGCGGTAAAATAGGCCTCTTTACGACTCTGGTCTACGTTTGAGCCGGTTTCTTCGATGGTTGCCGTATTGGTCATCTCGCTTATCCCAGAATGCTGCGGCGAACCCGCGGATCGGTCAACGCCAGGATGATATCGGTGACAAAATTAATACCGACGATACTGGCGGTGAGCAGGAATATGATCGCACCCGCCATCTGCTGGTCATTCGAGCGCGCCAGCGCCTCGATTAACAGGGCCCCGGCTTCTGTCAGGGTTAGTATCAACGCAACAATAGGCAACTCGTTGAAGATCCGGTTCAGATCGAAACCGAGTGAGTTGATGATCGGGCCCAGGGAGTGTCGCGCGGGATAGCGCCACAGTAAGCGACGCCCGGTAACGCCGCGGGCAGAGGCGGCGAGCACGTAAAGCTTGCCCACCTCGTCGGACATCAGTGCGCGCACCGTCTGAATCGCAAACGCGGTAGCCGACCAGCCGAGTATAAATACCGGTAACCAGGCGCGCGACAGGAAATCCATGACGCGTTCGTAAGACCAGGCGGCATCGCGATATTCCTTGGAAAACAACCCGGTCAGGCTATCGCCAAAAACCACTGTCGAAAACAACATGATCATCAGCGCCAGCAGAAAATTCGGCATCGCCAGGCCAAGGTAGCTGACCAGGCGCAGGCTATTGTTGACGATCGGGCTTTTCGATGTCGCCGAGATAATGCCGACAGGTATCGCAATCAGGTAGGCTACCAGTAGCGAAGTCAGACAGATAACCAGGCTGATCCAGAACTTTTCTCCCAGGAGTTGCGAGATGTTGAGCCGCAGAATGCAGCTATCGCCAAATTCCCCCCGGAAGGCGTTAACAATCCACTTTCCCCAGCGCACGATATAGGGTTTATCCAGCCCGAGACGGATGCGCTCGGCTTCGATATCGGCAACCGAGATCT
Source organism: Olavius algarvensis Gamma 3 endosymbiont (assembly GCA_001735895.1). Classification (GTDB taxonomy): domain Bacteria; phylum Pseudomonadota; class Gammaproteobacteria. The sequence continues at coordinate 32,642 of DS021199.1, forward strand.
GGCTGCCCTGGGTGTTTTTAAAGGCGAGGTAGCGTTCGGCACAGTCACCCGGCACCAGTTCCATCAGGCTGAAAACGATGAAAGACACCATTATCAGAGTGATGACGGCAAGCGCGGCGCGCGTAGCGGCAAACTGTAGGAAGTGAAACATAGCTGTCTCTAACGTCCCCCTGGTTTCCTTCCGTAACCATGCTGCAGCCCGGAAGTGTCGTTATCTGGCTGCGGGCTATCCTGGCCCGCAGCGATCTTTATTGTCAACTATCCCGATCTTACTCGTCCAGCCACCACTGGGTTGGACGGTAAGGGTAAGAACGATAATATTCGAACGAGTGGGTTGTGTACTCGACAATGTTCTTCAGCGCGTTGCGATGGAAAATCGGCGCCGGTACCTGGACCGTACCGATAAACAGCAGGTTTTCGACCAGGTTCTTGACCATGCGAGCACCCAGCTTGTTCGATTCCGCGCTACCCGCAGTGGCGGATTGAAACGCGGTGATGTCTTTCATCATCTGTTTCGCGTAATCCGGCGGTTCCACGCCACTGGCACCGTTCGAATCCACCCATTCGGCCCACAGCATGTTGGTGCGCACGGTGAAGTAATCGTGATACGGCGGTACCCAGATCTGGTTGGTGCCGAGCACGATCGCGAGTGGCTGACCGTTGCGCCACATGGTGACATCGAGCTTGTTGGCCGATTGCGCTGAGCGGTACTCATCCGGCGTGACTTCCTTGACCGTGGTCTGAATGCCGACCGCGGCCCAGTGCTGACCGATCAGTTCGACCATCGCGGCTGGTACACCCTGCACAGAGAACTGCAGGTTGATCACCAGCTTGTCGCCATTAAGCAATTCACGAAATCCATCGCCGTCGACATCCTTAAGACCCATGTCGTCCAACAGCTTGTTGGCGAGTTTTGGATCATACTGGGCGTAGTACTGCTTCCATTTTTCCTCGACGAACGGGGGCGAATCGGTGAAACCGGTATATTGCTTGGGCTCGCCCATGCCGAAGAAGGCAACCTCGTTCATTTCGTTGCGATTCATCGCCACCGACATCGCCTGGCGGAAGCGCAGATCAGCGAAGACCTTGCGTTTTTCCAAGTCCTCGTGGGTCATGTTGATGCCGAAGGCCGCGATCGTGACTTCGGGGCGCAGTTGAACGGTGTAGTCACCCTTCTCCTGGTTTTCCAGCAGCAACGGCGCGGTAGACAACTGCAGCGATTGTGCCTTGAAGTCCACTTCGGCGTTGACCAGCTTGAGTAGACGCACCTCGTCCTCGTTGACGAAAATTTCGTCCTGCTCGTTGATGTAGGGCAGCTGGTTGCCGGCGGTGTCCACCTGATGGAAATAAGGGTTAGCAACCAGGTGGCGGCCCTCGGTGCTTTCCGAGATCAGGATGTGTGACTCGAGCGTCGGCATCGTATCCTTGGGCATTTTTGCGACCTTGTCCGGGCTGCGTAGCATCGGCGTCGGCGTATCGGTCCAGTCGGAGTTGCCGTAGTAGTTCGAGATCACTTCGTAACCATCCTTGAAGCCCATCGCCTGTGCCTTCTTGTCGGCGTCCGGGCTGAGGTCGGGATCCCGCTGGCCGAGGAAGTGCTTGGGCTGGAAGCCCTGCGCGTAAGAGTTGGCGAAATGCACCAACAGGCCGGGTTTCGGTGCCGGCAGGTTGAAACGCACGGTTTGTGGATCGATGACGTCGACCGTCATCGGCTTGTCGGCGACCAGCACGTAGTTTTTCGGCTTTTCGAAGACCTTCGGGTTCAACGACAGTCTGTCATACCAGTACTTGACGTCTTCCGCGGTAAACGGATGGCCGTCGGACCACTTGTGGCCCTTGCGCAGGAAGAAAGTCAACTGGGTAAAATCATCGTTCCATTCCCAGTCCCTGGCGACATTCGGCACGATGGTTTGCAGGTCGTCCGAATAACGCACCAGGTTGACGTGGCGAACCGCGAGGAAATCGGAGGTGCCGGCTTCGGTCGCGTTCGACATGACGTCAAAGGTACCGCCATATTTACCGATACTAGCGTAGGGTGCTACCACCAGCGGTTCGTCAGGAAGGCGTTGCTCGACCGGCGGCAGTTTCGACGGATTGCCGCGAATTTTGCCGTTCAGCTTGGCAATGTTCGGGTTTTCGGAAAACTTCATCGTACAATTGGCGAGCTTTTCGAACTCCGCCTTGTCGTACTGTTGCGGGAACTTGCCTGCCCCGACGCCTTTCATGTCGGCGACAGTCACGGCAGGGCAATTTGCACCCAACGCACTGCCGGTCATGGCCAGGAGACCGATACAGAGTAAATATCGTAATTTTTTCATGGA
>DS021199.1:36101-41945 GCA_001735895.1 Olavius algarvensis Gamma 3 endosymbiont
CGATCAATCGCAATAAAGTCGCTCACGCGCGCCGCCTTGTCGGCATAACCTGAATCGTCCGCCAACAGGCGCCCGTAATCCTTAACGCTGGCGCCGCAGCCGGTCGCGGTCACGACAATTGCCTCGGCTCCGGCTTCGATATGCGGCCACCAGGCGTCGATCAACTGTTTTACCTGCCGCAGCCCATACTCGGCGTCGGAGGTATGCGTTGCCGCGGCGCCACAACAGAGTCGCTGCGGCAATTCGATGACTTCGATTCCCAGACGGTCGAATAGGTTGGCCGCATAGCTGTTGGTATTCGGCGTCAGCGCCGGCTGCACGCATCCCGCGAGCATTAAAACCTTGCGCTCGTGTTTTGCCTCGCGGCGCATGATCGGCTGTTGTCGGGGCGGCACCGACTGCTTGAGCTTAGCCGGTAGTATCGGCGCAAAGCTTTGCCCGACACGAATCGCCAATGCGAACAGCCAGCCGGAATTGATAAAACGCACTATGCCCCAACGGCGCAAGCGGTCCCATGCCGGACGCGGTAATTCCTGCTCGATCGCCTGTTTGCCGATTTCGAGCAGATGGCTGTAGTTGACGCCCGACGGGCAGGTGGTTTCGCAAGAACGGCAAGTGAGGCAGCGATCGAGGTGCTTGAGCATTTCGGGGTTGGCGGGCTCGCCCTCGAAATACTGCTTCATCTGGTAAATGCGGCCGCGCGGGCCGTCGAGTTCGTCACCGAGCAATTGATAGGTCGGACAGGTCGCATTGCAAAAGCCGCAGTGCACGCATTTGCGCAGGATCGACAGCACCGCTTCGGCATGGCCGCCCTGCTGAATTTTTGGCGCGAGCTGGGTTTGCATTTATAAACCGGAGTAAAGCTTGCCGGGATTGAAAATCCCGGCGGGGTCGAAGCTGGATTTGATATTGCGCTGCAGTTTCAGCATCGCCGCCGGTAGCGGGTTAAAAATCGGCAGCTCGGCGGCATGCCGCCGGAACGCGCACAGGCTGCCACCCGCCTCCGCGACTCGGGTCCGCAGGGCGACAATGTCGATATCGCCACAACACCAACGTTGCGCACCGCCCCATTCGATCAACTGGGGCCTATCCGATAATAAATCCGGACTCGTCGGAGGTAACGAGATTCGGCTAAGCGGTTGCTCGGGATCGAAAAATTCCAGCCGCTGTTCCTTCAAATCCTGCCAGTCCGGCTCCATCGAATCGCCGCCCAGCAGCTGCGCCGCATGCGCCACACCCTGTTCGCTACCCGAGAGTCGCAGCCGACTGCGCCCCGCCTGCCAGCACGAGGCCGATATCGGGTAGGGCTCGGAGCCGAGCTCGTTAATCCAGCGGATATGCTCATCGGCACTAGCGTGTTCGTAACCCAGCGTCAACTCGGTTTCGTAAACCGGGACCACCCGAATCGAAACCTCGAGAATTATGCCGAGCGTACCAAGCGCACCGACCATCAGGCGCGCAACATCGAAACCCGCCACGTTTTTGATCACGCGGCCGCCGAATTGCAGCACGTCACCGCGACCGTCGAGCAGTTTCAGCCCGAGTACAAAATCCCGAATGCTGCCCGCATAGGCTCGGCGCGGACCCGCCAAACCGGTCGCCACCATGCCGCCGATGGTTGCGGCTTCGCCAAAACAGGGCGGCTCGAAGCCAAACATCTGGCGGTTCTGCGCAAGCAGCGCCTCTACCTCACGTAGTTTGCAGCCGGCGCGTAAGGTAATGACGAGTTCCGCGGGATCGTAGTCGATGACGCCGCTATGCCCGGAAACATCGATCGACAATGCCTCGATGGGTCGACCGTAAAAACGCTTGCTGCCACCGCCGATAATTTCAATTTCGCCGCCGCCCGCGGCCACGGCAGCGATCTGGGTACGGAGTTCGTCTTCGACGCTGAGGTTGTCGATTTCAGCCGCCACGTCGCACCATCGCCCTGCGCAGATTGCCGGGCTTTGCCAGTGCCGGCCGCTTCGACATTCCGCGGCGCATTAAAATCGTTCCAGATCGNGAAACGGCAGCTTACCGTCGTGCACATGCATCGCATTGTGCTCGGCGCAACGCGCCAGGGTCGGTATCGCCTTCCGGGTTCAGAATNTTCAGCGGGTCGAAACATTCCCGCAAGGCGTGAAACTGATTACGCTCCGCTTCGCTGAACTGTTCGCACATCGCGCCGAGTTTTTCGACGCCGACGCCATGCTCGCCGGTAATCGTACCGCCATGCTGGATACACAACTGCAGGATCTTGCCGCCCAGCTCTTCGGTCTTTTCGAGTTCGCCCGGGTTATTGGAGTCGTAAAGAATCAGCGGGTGCAGGTTGCCGTCGCCCGCGTGAAACACATTGGCCACCCGCAGGCCGTATTGTTGCGAGAGTTCAGACACCCCGGTGAGAACCGCTGCCAGCGCCTTACGCGGGATGGTGCCGTCGATGCAGTAATAATCGGGTGATATCCTGCCGACCGCGGGAAACGCGGCCTTGCGCCCGGACCAGAACAGCAGGCGCTCGGCCTCGTCTCTGGCGAGGCGGGTTTCCACCGCACCTCCCTCGACCAGCACCCGCTCGACCAGCTCGATCTGCGCCGCCACTTCCTGCTCGGTGCCATCGAGTTCGCAAATCAGAATCGCTGCGGCATCGACCGGATAGCCGGCATGCACGAAATCTTCGGCGGCGCGTATCGCCGGGTTATCCATCATTTCGACACCGGCAGGAATAATGCCCTCGGCGATAATCGAGGCGACGCTGGCGCCCGCTTTTTCCACCGAGTCGTAAACCCCCATGACCACGCGCGCGCACAGCGGTATCGGCAATAGTTTGACGGTGACTTCGACTACGATCCCGAGCATGCCTTCGGAACCCACCAGCAGCGGCAGCAAATCGTAACCATCGCTGTACAGCGCGCGCTGATCGATTTCGAATAACTCACCGTCGGCGCCGACCACCTTGAGCGCGAGAATATTGTGCAGGGTCAGGCCGTATTTGAGGCAATGCACCCCGCCGGCATTTTCGGCGACGTTGCCGCCGATCGAACAGGCGATCTGGGATGAGGGGTCCGGGGCATAGTATAAACCCATCGACTGGACGGCTTCGGAAATCGCCAGATTACGGACCCCCGGTTCGACCACGGCACTGCGCGCCAGCTCGTCGATTTGCAAAATACGGCTCATCTTGGCGAGGCTTAGCACTACGCCCTCGGCATGCGGCAAGGCGCCACCGGACAGGCTGGTGCCGGCGCCGCGGCTGACCACCGGCAGGCGCAGTTGATGGCACAGGCGCATGATTTGCTGCACCTGCTCGGTATTGTCCGGCAACAGCACCAGCAGCGGTTGCTCGCAGTAGGCGCTCAGGCCGTCGCACTCATAGGCGGCCAGCGAAGTCGGCTGGTCGATGACGCTGGCGGCCGGCAGGAATTCCCGAAAGCGGCCGGCAAGTTGTTGGCGGCGGATTGTTGACATTCGAAGTATGCTAACATTTAGTTCGAATATTAATAAGCTGCCTATACGAATGAGCCGTATTGTATCTTTAAATGGCGACTACCTGCCGGCCGATCAAGCCAAAATTTCCATTTTCGACCGCGCGGTCAATTTCGGCGACGCCATCTACGAAGTGGCCGGCGTGCTCGACGGCCAACTGGTCGATTTTGAGCATCATATGCAGCGTTATTTCAACTCACTCGAAAAAATCGAGATCGAGTCTCCACTCGAACAGCAGCAAATTCTCGAGGCTTTTCGCAAGCTGGTCAAACTCAACCGAATCGATGAAGGCCTGGTTTACATGCAGGTGACCCGCGGCGTTGCCGAGCGTGATTTTCTATGGCCCGTTGCGATCGAACCCACTGTTTTCATGTTTACCCAGCCCAAGTCCTCGATCGAGAACCAGGCCGCCGAGCGCGGCGTTACCCTGGCCAGCAGCGCCGATATCCGCTGGGCGCGGCGCGATATCAAATCGGTCAACCTGCTGGCCCAGGTGCTGGCGAAAAAGGCGGCCGCCGAGGCCGGCGCCGATGAAGCGCTGATGATCGATGCCGACGGTTATGTGACCGAATGCGGCAGCACCAGCTTTTTTATCGTCGCGGGCAATTCAATTCAGACGCGGCCGCTGAGCAACGATATCCTGCCCGGCGTAACGCGGCGCGCGGTGCTTGCGCTGTGCGCCATTCATGACCTGGACCTGCAGGAACACAAGTTTACGCTGGAGCAGGCGCTTAACGCCGACGAAGCCTTCATCAGCGCCGCCTCCAGCTATGTTTTACCCGTGGTGAAAATCGACCAGCGGCAAATCAGCGGCGGCAAGCCCGGAAAACTCAGCCGCCAACTGCGCCAGATCTATATCGATTACGCCCGTGAAAGCTCGATTTGACTAGCTTGCGGCGGCGAAGCCCTCGAGCCGCTCGAGCAACTCCGAGGCGACTTCGACACCCTGTGTTTCGGCCCTGAGCCTGGCCTCGTGACGCCGGGCGCCCGGCAGCCGCACGCCCGGCTCGGCGGCGAGCGCGGCGAGCATGGTTTCGAGCCGGTCGGCATAAGCGTGATCGCCACCCGGGGCCAGACCTCCCGGCGAAAGCGCGATGAAAAACTGTCCCACCTTGGGCTCACCGCCACTATTATCCTTGAACACCGGCGCCTGGAACGAGCAATTCGGCCCGCTTAGGACTCCGGCCAACAAATCGACCAGCAATCCCAGCAGCATGCCCTTGTAACCGCCGGCAGGCGCCAGCGCGCCGCCGTTGATCACCGCGGCGGCGTCGGTGGTATCCCCGCCGTTCGCATCGTAACCCCATCCGAGCGGTATCGGCCTGCCTTCGGCAGCGGCCTTTTTGATGGTCACCAGGGCTACCTGGCTGGTAGCCATATCGGCGATGATCGGCTGTTTTTCGCCGCGCGGAATGGCAAACGCCATCGGGTTAGTGCCAAAAAAAGGACTCGCGCCCGGCGCCGGCGCCACCGCCGACGGCGAATTGGCGAAACCGATTCCGATCAATCCAGCCGCCGCCAGGCGTTGCACGAACCAGCCAACGACGCCGGCCGAGTAGGAATCGACGATCGACAGTGCCGCAATACCCTGTTGCCGGGCCAATACGTAAAACGCCTGCTCGGCCTCGGCAAAAGCCGCGTGCGCGAAACCGCTATCCGCCATTGAACGCAGGGCCGAGGGTGCAATCTGGGCGTGTTGGGGGCAGGCATCGCGATTGATCTTACCCACCTGCAAATGACCGCAGTAAAGCGGCAAATAACCCAGCCCGACAGTACGAATACCATCACATTCGGCATCGACGATCGACTGCACCGCCAGCTCCAGTTGTCGGCCATAGGCACCACATCCGGCGAGCGAGCGCCGCGTCAAGTCTTCTACCTGGGTCAGAGTCAGGGTTTGCGTTTGGTCGGTCATAGCGGTTCCTCCGTTTTCATCGGCTCTTGTTTATCTGTCATCCCGCGCCTCTATCCGTCATCCCCGCGTTTTTGTCATCCCCGCGTTTTTATTGGCATCCCTGGATTTTTATTGTCATCCCGCGTTTTTATTGTCATCCCTAGATTTTTATTGTCATCCCCGCGCAAGCGCACTGCTGTCCGGAATAAATTAAGTTGGTGTATTTGAAAGTGTTGCAGTGCCCGGGTTTTACGAATAAAACCATAAGCGACAACTTAATTTCAGGACACTGCAACATGTATACAAATACCCGATTTGGCGAACTTTTGAAAGTCCTTCCTAAAAATACTTTCAAACGCTGCGTTGAACAGCATCGGAGCGATAAACATAACAAGGGTTTCGACAGCTGGGGGCAGTTAATCAGTCTGATGTATGCTCAATTGTCCGGTTGTCGGAGCTTGCGCGAGTTGGAGGTGAGCTACAAT
>DS021199.1:41995-49390 GCA_001735895.1 Olavius algarvensis Gamma 3 endosymbiont
CCAGGAGGGTGCTTTCTTTGTGACCCGGTTAAAGCGTAACGCATCGATCAGGGTGCTCAAAAGCCGCTCGACCGAAGGAGATATACTGTCGGATGAGGTCATTGAGTTTAAAAACAAATGGCCTGGCGGCGGCCGGAAAAACAACTACGTCAAACCGTTGCGGCGAATAGTGGTGCATCGAGAGGATCATGTGGACCCGCTGGTACTGGTAACCAACCTGATGGGGGTCCCGGTTGAAGAAGTTGCAGCGCTGTACAAGCAGCGTTGGGCGATCGAACTCTGGTTCAAGTGGGTCAAGCAGAACCTGAAAATCAAAAAGTTTCTCGGTCAAAGCGAGAATGCGGTCAAAATCCAGATACTGGTGGCATTGATCACGTATCTCATCGCCGATCTATACCGGCAACTTTGTGGATCGAGACGCGGTTTTTATCTGTGGCTGGCGGAACTCAAATCGACTCTATTCCAGCGACCCAGACTCGAATTCGAAGTACTTAAACGACGACGAAAATGGAAATCCGATTTCCAAATACATCAAGCACAGTTGGCATTATGATTTATTCCGGACAGCAGTGCGCGCAAGCGGGGATCTTACAACGCAACTCCAATCCAAAATACCCGCTCGATGGCCGGGTTGACGACTCTTTTGCCCATCCCCGACCGGTTTCCCGATCAAGCCTCGAAAGTCTCGATCACGGCGCTGGCGCCGGCGGTAACGAAACCGGCGTCTACCCCGGCGCAAATCAGGTTATAACCCTGGTCGATATACGGCCGCACGCTGGCGGCGCTGACACCGAAATATCCGAGCGCCATATTGTTCTGCCGACAGGCTAGAGTAACCCGGTCGATCGCCGCAACTACCTCCGGGTCTTCGACTTCACCGGTTTTGCCCATGCTCGCCGATAAGTCATAGGGCCCGATAAAAACCGCATCGATGCCGTCGACCTGCGTAATCGCTTCGATATTATCGACCGCGTCGATGTGTTCGGCCTGGACAATCAGCGCGATCCCGTCATCGGCCGTGGCCATGTAATCGCCGAAATCGAGTCCGTATCCCTGTGCGCGAGCCAGGCCGATACCGCGCCTGCCGCGGGGTGGATACTTACTCCAGTCGACCGCTTGTTGCGCTTGGCCGGCGTCATTCACCATCGGCACGATGATGCCATCGGCACCGATATCGAGCGCTTTCTTGATGTCCTGTTCGGTGCAGCCGGGAACGCGCAGCACGTTGGGGCAACGGCCGCCGACGGCCTGCATCATGCGCTGCCACTCGAGAATCGACAGCGCGCCATGCTCGCCATCCATGAATAACCAGTCGAAACCGCACTTGGCGATCATTTCCGCGACCTCGGGTGCGGGAATCGTCAGCATGGTGCCGATTAACAAGTCGTTTTGCCGCAGGCGTGAAGTAAAATTCATGGTTGCTCCTGAGGGTCTGTTAACACGATGCGCCCGGGATTGAAATCAACTGCCGAATCCCTTGGCCATCAATGACGCGCATAGCAGGATCGCGCCGATCAAAACCAGCTCCCAATGAATAATCTTTTTCAAGCGCGTCAACATGGCGCTGTCGAGTTCGGGTTCGATCCCCTGCTTCAATTCGCTGCTCCAGCGCCGGTACACCGCGCTCGGGTACAGCGAAATGGCCCCGGCAATCACAAACAGGGTAAGCTTGAGCTGGAAAAAAGTATTGTCGAAGTAGTAGGCGCTACCTTTTTCGAAATAGATGACCCGCAAAAAACCGAACACCAGTAGCAACACCGCCGCCATCCCCAGCACCCGATCGGCGCGCTGGATTCGACGCGCTGTCTCCATGCTGAGGGATTCGGTGAGCAGCGCTAGTTCCAGCACGAGCGTGGCGGACAGTGCGAAAAATGCCAGAAAGTGCCCGAAGGCAATCAGCGCCGGCGCTAGCATCAGGGTGCGATGCGCGACATTGTCCAGCCGCTCTCGATCGCCTGATAGATGATACGATCGTGCAATCGATCGTCCTGCCCCTGCCAGAACTCGAAGTACTCGGGCACCAGACGATAACCAATCCACGCCTCGGGGCGCGGCACATCGCCATCCGGATAGGCAGCGCGCAGGCGCAATACCTCGTCTTCCAGCAGCGAACGACTCTCGATTGCGCTCGACTGGTTGGAAGCCGCGGCGCTGAAACGGCTGCCTTCGGGCCGCATCAAAAAGTATTTTTCGGCGTCTTCGCTGGGCATCGCCCGCGCCTGGCCGTGCACCCGCACCTGGCGACTGAGATCGCGCCAGTGAAACAACAGGGCGGCATTCGGATTGATTTCGAGATCCCTACCCTTGAGGCTGCGCGAGTCGGTGTACCAACAAAATCCCTCGGCATCGAAATGCTTGAGCAGCACGATGCGGGCCGAGGGCTGACCCGCGGCATCCGCCGTCGCCAACGTCATCGCGGTGGCATCGAGCAGTTCGAGGTCGCGCGCACGCTGCAGCCACTGACCAAACTGCAGAAAGGGATCGGGGTCCATGTCTTTGCGGGAAATGCCATGCGCTTCGTAGTCGCGACGCACGTCGCTCAAGTCCATCTCAATCGTCATCAGAATACCTCGTTAAACAGAGTCTGCATCGCGGCCCACGATTTCTCGTCGGCCGCTTGCTGGTAGCCCAAATCAATACCGTACTTTTCGGCGTTGACATCAGCCTGCGGATTGGTAAAACCATGCTTGGCTCCATCGAGCAGCAGCACTTCATAGTCGGCCTGCGCGGTATCCATTTCCTGCTTGAAACCGTCGAGTTCATCCAGGCTCACCATCGAGTCGTCGGCGCCGTGACAGACTAGTATTTTGGCCTGAATGCTGCCGGGATCGGCGCTATGAAACGATCCCAAGGCACCGTGAAAACTGGCGACCGCGGATAGCGGCAAGCCGATGCGCGCCATGTGCAGCACCATAGCGCCACCAAAACAGTAACCGATCGCGCCGCTGCGGGTACGATCCACACCGACCTGATCGAGCAACAGGTCATAGCCCGCCCGCAGTGCCTCGGTACCGGCCGCCATATCGCTTAAAACACCGCTCATCAGTTCTCCGGCTTGATCGGGGGCGGTAGCGATGCGTCCATCGCCATACATATCGAGCGCGAGCGCGACGTACCCCAGTTCGGCCAGCATGTGGGTGCGGCGCACGATATATTCGTTGAGCCCCCACCACTCGTGCACAATCAGTATTCCGGGGCGCGCCTCGCTATTTTCATTGCCATAAGCCAGGTAACCCTGGTGGTTGGCGTCACCCGCCGCGTACTCGATGCGATTGGTCAGAATATTCATCTCCGTCACCTCGCTGCTGCCTGAAATAGCGAAATTCTACCTGGAAACCTGTTAACAGGTAGCGCCGTGATTTAACATGCTGACATGAATCAACTCGATCACATCGTTATGGCCGCTGATTCGTTACAACAGGGCGTGGAATACCTGCGTCACACTGTGGGGGTCGATATTCCCGCGGGCGGATTCCATCAAACCATGGGGACTCACAATCATCTGATGCAACTGGCCAACGACGCCTACCTCGAACTCATCGCAATCGATCCGCAAGCCAGCCCACCGCGGCATCCGCGGTGGTTCGGGCTTGACGATGCATCGATGCGGGCAACACTGAAACAGCAACCGCGACTGATAACCTGGGTCATGAATACATCCGACATTCATCAACTGGCCGCCGGCACCGGCTTCGATATCGGCATCCCAACCGGGCTCAGCCGCGACAATCTGAAATGGGAATTTGCCTTAACCGGTGACGGACACCTGCTTGGCGGCGGCATGCTGCCTCATTGCATTCAATGGCATAGTACGCCACACCCGTCGCGCGATATGGCGAACCTCGACTGCATATTGCACGCGCTGACGATTTACCACAATCGCCCGCACTGGGTTGCCGAACAACTCGACGCCATGGGCGCCGGCCATCTGGTACAAATCGAAACCCTGGCGGATGACCAGTCACCCTACCTCGAAGCCGAAATCGAAACCCCCACCGGATTGATTAACTTAACTTGAACCCGCGAAGATCGGGGACAGATCTGAAGATCTGTCCCCAACTTAAGGATCATTCAGCCACTCGTAGGGACCAAACGGATCCGGCCGAAAGTAACATATCATGCGGCCATCGGCGCCGGCGGCCGCGGCAGCGCGCCACGGCGCCGTACCGTGTAGCACCAAACGATGCGCGATGAAGGCTTCACCGGGCCCGGCATGCAGCTCCACCCGTGCACATTCGGCGAAAGCCTGCTGGCGTGCAGCATGATAAGCGTCGGTGATATCCTCTTCCCCCCACAGCTCGGGCGCCAGTCCCTCTAATCGCCGTGCAAAGGCGCTGCGCATGATTTCATGCGAACCTTCCCAGACCACGAAAGGCGAGGCATCGGCATCGAATTCGACCATTGGAATGCCGAGGATAAAACCGTGATATTCGCGCAGATAACGCCGCCGATCCACACCTTCGGGCAACAATCCATCGACATGCGCGGCATCGAACTCACGCCGGTAACGCGCCTTAGCCTGACTTTCGTTCGCCATCGGTAACGGATATCCCGGGTAACAGATCGAAACCTGCGCCGCATCCCAGGCAAAATCGCGCAAGCCGAGCTCATCGCCAATAAACTCCAGCACCGCCCCGCGCAACGGCCCACTAGCGCCGACTGCGCCGCTGGCATCGTTGGGCAAGACATTGACGCCGGCAAACCAGGTCCCCTGATAGCGCAACCATTGCGCATGTCGAGGATTGGTACGGGTCGCGCGCGCGGCCGCACGCGCGGCCTCAACCCAGCCATAAAGTTGCGGATCGAAGGCAAACCGGCACCAGCCGCGGTTAAAGAAGTGTTGGGCGTGATTGCGCATCATGAGGTCGATGCTATCATGCCCCGATCGAAATCCAGAACCAGCCAAACGTGATCGAATCGGTTTATCCCGGGTTAAAAAACAACTACCATTAAACCAATCGAAGGGAGTAATTTATGAAACTCGACATCGACTTTGTCAGATCGCAGTTTACCCAGTTGGATGACGACCCCGAATTCGTGTTCGCCAGCAATGCCGGCGGCAGCTATGTCTGTAATCAGGCCAACGAAGTACTGGAACACTATAATCGACACACGCGGGTACAACCCTATTCGCGCTTCAAAAGCTCGGCCGAGGCGGGTAAAGCCATGGATCGCGCGTATCAGGGCTGGGCCGATGCTCTCAACATCGATCGCAACGAGCTGACCATCGGACCTTCGACATCGATAAATACCTACGTCATGGCCCAGGCCATAGGCGATCTGTGGATGCCAGGCGACGAAATCGTCGTCACCAACCAGGATCACGAAGCCAACAGCGGTGTCTGGCGGCGCAAAGCGCACGAGAAGGGCGTCACTATTCGCCAGTGGGAGGTCGAGCGCGATAGTGGATTACTGGATATCGAATCCCTGTTCCCGCTATTACGCGACAATACCCGCTGGGTATTTTTCTCGCATTGTTCAAACGTCGTCGGCACCGTAAACCCGGTTCCCGAAATCGTCAAAACCATCAAGTCGGGCAGCGGCGCCAGGGTCTTCGTCGATGCGGTTGCCTATGCGCCGCATCATATATCGGACCTGAAGGCTTTAGGCGTCGATGGCTATGCGTTCAGCCTGTACAAGGTGTACGGACCGCATCAAGGCCTAATGTATATCAACGGTGACATCCATGGTGATCTGACATCGCAGGCGCATTATTTCAACAGCGGAAACCCGACCAAGGATTTCAATCCCGCCGGCCCGCAGCATGCCCAGGTCGCCGCTTGCGCCGGCGTGATGGATTATTTCGACCTGCTGCACCAGCATCATTTCGGCGATAACGGCAATAAGGGCCAAGCTCGACTGGAAGAAATTTATCAATTGATCCTGCAGCACGAAAACGAACTGGTAGCGCCGATTCTGGATTTTTTGCAGCAACATGCGGGGGGTGCGCCTGCTTGGCAAGTCCCACGCCCGGGACAATGATCGCGCCCCTACGATCGCTTTCCAAGTGCTCAAACAAACTGCGGAGTCGCTGACGCACAAGCTGCAAGATGCGGGCATCGGCGCCGAGCATGGCAATTTTTACGCACATCGGCTCATTACCGATCTCGGCATCGATCCGGAGGATGGCGTGGTACGCCTGTCGCTGGTGCACTACGGCAGCCAGAATGACGTCGGCCGGATATTACAGGCGCTGGATTCGGCACTTGGATAGACCGGCGGGCGGACCGCCGTCGATCGATAAGTCCGGGTTAGTACTAAACCGGCGATGAAGCCGCAGCCTGGATCTTGCTGCGGCGGGCGGCCATCGCTTCGCGGTGGGCCAGATAGCTGACCGCGATCACGATCATCGATGCGCCGATAACGACCCAGCTGTCCGGAACTTCATCGAACAACCAGTAACCGAACAGAATGGCCCATACCAGCTGCAGAAACGACAATGGTTGCGTCACCGTCAGCGGCGCATGCGAGATCGCGCGCGTAATCGCATAATGCCCGGTGGTGGCAAAGATCGCGACCAGCGCGAGCCAGCCGACCTCGACCACTGTCGGTTGCCGCCAGTAGTAAATGGCGCCGGGCAGCAGCGCCAAGGTACAGAAAATGGTCAACATCACCAGGATATCGCCCGAGCTCTCGCGCTGGGTCATTTTTTTGGCCAGTAAAAAAGAGCCGGCAAAAAGGAAAGCCGCGATCAACTGCGCCAGGGATCCGGCCTCGATCGTTTGAAAACCCGGCCTTAATATAATCAGGGTACCGACAAATCCGGCAGCAATTGCCAGCATGCGCCGCGCCTTGACCTGCTCGTGAAAAAACAGAATAGCGCCGAGCGCGGTGAACACCGGAGTCGAAAAGCCGATCGCGGTCACTTCCGCTAGCGGAATTCGCGCCATCGCGAAAAACCACAACATCACGGCGACGCCATGCACCAGGCCGCGCCAGCAAAACAGCTTGATACTACCCGGCCTGATGCCGCGCCAACGCATACGCCAGATTAACGGCAGCACCAGCCCGACCCCGATCAGGTAACGGATGAATGCGGCTTCGATCGCCGGCATATCCGAGCCCAGATGGCGCACCAGCACGGTGACGGCGACGAATAGCAGACCTCCGGCCAGCATCCATATGCAGCCTTGTAAATTTGATTGTTGCGGCATGGTTTCGATTGGAACACTATCGCCCGGGTTTATGCAACAATGACGATACATCCACCGGCGCCACATCGCCGCCGACGCGGTGCCGCGTCCAGGCACGCCGCGCGAAGATGCCCGCCGCGAGGATTGGCGGATACTGTCATCGTGCCGCGCGCGGAATAGTATGCGCCTCAGCGGATGTCAGGGGCGGATATAGGCATATCCCTGTTGCTGCAACCCCATAATGCGCGCCACGCCAGCGGAA
>DS021199.1:67001-73880 GCA_001735895.1 Olavius algarvensis Gamma 3 endosymbiont
CCGCGCTGAAACCGGATGGCACCCCCGACGACAACGATCGGGTGGAAATCGGCCCGACCGCACTCGCCTTCGAGGAATGGGCGGCGCTAGGGCTGGAAGCGCCGCATCTGGCCAGCATGCGCGAATTCCGTTTGCAGCGGCTGGTGCAGGAACTGCAACGCAAGGATTACGGCGGTATCGTATTATTCGACCCGCTCAACATCCGATACGCCACCGATTCCACCAATATGCAGCTGTGGATCACGCACAACCCGGCGCGCGCCTGTTTTGTCTCGGCCGGCGGTTATATCGTATTGTTCGATTTTCACAGCTGCGATCATCTATCCGACCACCTGCCGCTGGTCAAGGAGATGCGCGGCGGCGCATCATTCTTTTACTTCGAGTCGGGCGAGCGCGGCGGGGAGCACGCGACGAAATTCGCCGAACAAATCGATGAACTGATGCGCGACCACGCCGGCGACAATCGTCGCCTGGCGGTGGACAAGATCGAAATCGCCGGATTACGCGCACTCGAAAGAACCGGCTTACAAGTGTTCGAAGGCCAGGCCGTCACCGAAATCGCGCGCGTGATCAAGGGTCCGGATGAGATCAAGGCGATGCGCTGCGCGATAGCGGCCTGCGAAGCCGCGATGCACGAGATGCAGGATTCGATCGCGGCCGGCAAGAGCGAAAACGAAATCTGGTCGGTACTGCATGCCGGCAATATCAAACGCGGCGGCGAATGGCTGGAAACACGTATATTTTCGTCGGGACCACGCACCAATCCCTGGTTCCAAGAGTCCGGTCCGAGAATTATCGGCGACGGAGAGTTACTGGCGCTCGATACCGACATGATCGGGAACTACGGCATGTGTTGCGATATTTCGCGCACCTGGCTGTGCGGCGACGTCGAGCCGAGCCCCGAGCAAAAACGGCTATACCGCATTGCCCATGAGCACATCATGACCAACATGGCCTTGCTCAAACCCGGGGTTCGTTTCAGCGAAATCACCGCCAAGGCCCATCGCCTGCCCGATCTGTGCATCCCCAACCGCTACGGCGTAGTCATGCACGGGGTCGGCCTGTGCGACGAGTATCCGGCGATTCGTTATCGCGAGGATTACGAAGCCTACGGCTACGATGGCGTATTCGAGCCCGGCATGGTCATTTGCGTCGAGGTTTACCTCGGCGAGAAAGGCGGCCGCGAAGGCGTCAAACTCGAAGACCAGGTATTGATCACCGAGGACGGTTACGAAAACCTGATCAAATATCCCTTCGAAGAAAAACTGTTGTAAACGGCTTCGGAGGGGACAGATCTAGAGATCCGTCCCCAGGCGTTCGAATTAACTGGATGCACTCGGCAAATGAATCTTATATGATCGATTGGGCATAATCGATAACAATGATTTCACGTCCCGGGGGCTCCAGTATGGCCAGCAGCGCCAATATACGCGGTTTATCCGACATCCTGACTTATTTCCGTCGCAACGAGACTCCGATATTTTTCGTATCCCCGACCGCTTTCAACCTGCTGGGTCTGGAGAAGTTCGTCAATCGATTCTTTCATATCAATTATTTCGATTCTTTCGATGGCAACCACCCGCGGGTGTTCGTACCCACCGAAAAGAGCCATGCCGAATTCGAATCGATGGAAGACGTATGCAATTACATGTTGATGCACAAGGAGGTCATCGACCGCATCAAGAAGGCCGGCAAGGGTCCGGCGCGCCTGCTGTTTGTAATGCTCGACGAAAAGACCGAACAAATCTGCGATGAACTGGGCGTTAAAATCGCCCTGCCGCCGGTGGAAATGCGTAAGCGTCTCGATTCCAAGATCGAACTGACGCGCCTCGCCAGCGAAGCCGGCATCGACAGCGCACCCAATGTGCTGGTAAAGCAAGCCAACAGTTTTAGCGAGCTGATGGCCGCGGCGGACAAAGCGCGGCTGGGCAAGGATCTGGTGGTGCAAACGCCTTACGGGGATTCGGGACGCACTACGTTTTTCATCAAATCGGAGGCCGACTACAACAAGTACGCCGAGGACATGAAGGACGAACAACTCAAGATCATGAAACGCATCAATCACATGCCCGGCACCATGGAAGTCTGCGTTACCCGGCACGGCAGCTTGTCGGGTCCGATTCAAACCGATATTACCGGCTTCGAGGAAATTACCCCTTACAAAGGCGGCTGGTGCGGTAACGACGTCTGGCCAAAAATTTTCAATGCCAAAATTCGACGCGAACTGCGCCACATGGCGTCGGCGCTCGGAGACAGACTTTTCAAGGAGGGTTACAAAGGCGTGTTTTGCATGGATTTCCTGCTCGACACGGACGACGGTACGCCTTATCTCGGCGAGGTCAATCCGCGAATCAGCGGCGCCAGCCCTTTAACCAATTTGATTACCGCCCACTACGGCGGAGTGCCCTTGTTCCTGTTTCACCTGCTGGAGTATCTCGATGTCGATTACGAAATCAACCTGCGCAAGGTGCAAAATCGATGGAATGAATACGATTTCTGGAGTCAGTTGGTGCTAAAACAAACCGAGGATCGGGTGAAACGGTTGACCCACGCCCCGCGCAGCGGTGTCTGGAGCATGGACAAGTATGGCGGCATTAACTTCGATCGACTCGATCTGGACTGGACCAACGTTATCGATAACGACGAAGCCTATTACCTGCGGGTTTATCGCGAAGGCGACTACACCTACAAAGGCGCCGACCTGGGCATTATCGTTTCGCGCGGGCGCATGCAAACCGAGCAACGCGAACTGCGCGAACGCGCCAAACTCTGGACTGCGGCCATCAATGCCGAGTTTCATGGTGAGGAACCTGGCGCGATTCCGGACATCTACCAGGACCCTTATCGCTCTAAATTGTTCTAGCTCGCAATTCCCGCCGTTTTACCTCACGCGGGCGGGGCGCGCCTCTGTTACGGCGCCCGCAGAGGTAATAGCTGAGAGAAGGGCGCTAGCCCGAATATTTCACAAAGGCGGCACAAACTCTTGAGAAACAAATTGAATTTCAATAACTTGAACGGCTTTTTCAAGAATGTTAACGGGTACAGTTTGTTCCCGAACGAAATATCCGGGCTAGGCGGTTTGCTCGAGTGTGCCGCCGGAAGGAGTAACAATCGAATTGTCCCAAGCCAACAGTTTCTCGATTTCCTGCGCTATTCGTAACACTTCGTAGTCGCTGCCGACCGGACCCAGGATCTGCAGCGACAGCGGCAAACCCTCATCGCCCAACCCCATGGGAATCGTGCAGGCCGGCATGCCGGTCAGATTGGCGTCATACAGGAAACTGGCCCAGTCCAGCCATGGCAGCTGAATATGGGTATCGTCGATCTTGTGCGGATGTATCGTGCCGTGCGGAAAGGCTTCGCAGCCCAGCGTTGGAGTGATCAGAATGCGCGCATCGTGGCGCGCGAACATTTGATCGTAATGTTCACGGATAACCTGGCGCTGGTGCTGCGCCTGCTCGAAATCATCCGCACTGAACTGCTCGCCGAAATCGATAAATCCTTTCGCGACCTCACCGAGATAATCGATATTATAGGCGCTGCCGCGGGCGTTTTCGGCCGCGTCGTAGCAGGCGGTAATCGCCCAGGTCTCGACCGACGAAGTCAAGCCCGGATTATCCTCGATTAATTGAAAACCCGCCTGTCGCATTCTTTCCAATGCACTGCGAAATGCCGCGCGCACATCGCTATTGACCGGTGCAAAGCCAAGATCTTCGGAGAATATAATGCCGTGTTTGTTTAAGCGCGGATTGGTATTTCCCTGGAAATTTTCTCCGATGATATCGAAAAACAGGCGCGCGTCGGCGACGCTTCGAGTCATCGGCCCATAACTTACGATCGATTGCCAGGAGGGGAAACAGGGCTCGCGGGGAACCGCTCCGAAGCTGGGCTTGAAACCGACTATGCCGCAGAACCCGGCGGGTATGCGAATCGATCCTCCGCCATCCCCACCCAGTGAAAATGCGCCAATTCCGGACGCAACCGCGACCGCGGCGCCACCGGATGATCCACCGCAGGTGCGCTCGGGATTCCAGGGGTTCGAGGTCAAGCCATACATTTCCGAGTGGGTCACGCCGGTAAGACTGAACTCGGGGCAAGTGGTTTTGGCAAAAATGACAGCGCCCTGCTGTTCCAGTAGCTCGATCGCGCGACAGGTTTCGATCGGGATAAAATCGCTCAACAGTTGTGACCCGTTAGCGCAGGGGTAACCCGCCAGAAACTGAGAATCCTTGATCGTAATGGGCAGACCGCATAAGCGGCCGCCATTGCCGGCGGCAAGCTTTCGATCCGCCTCTTCCGCCGCCTGCCGGGCGCGACCATAGAGTTTCAGAGCGATTGGATTGAGTATTGGTCCGAGTTCTTCGGCGCGTGCAATGGTTTGCTCGAGTAGCTCGGCAGCGCTAATTTGACCGGAGTCGAGAGCGGCCAATTGTAGGGAGGCGGTCAGCGATATTTCTTGCATACGATGGCCGGATTAGTAAAGGGCCGGGAACTGTCCCGGCCCTGTCAGGATTGAAACCAAGGACCGTAGCTTAGACAGCAGCGTAATCGTCTGCAAGCGTTTCCTCCGGCACTACAATTTCAACCGGTAATTCAGCTGCAACCGGAGTTTCGACTTCGGTCGAGTACCAGGCTTTGGCGCGCCGGGCTACCTCGTCCTGGGAAACATTTTCGATCTTGCTGGCGATCGACCAAAGATGGCCGTTACCGTCAATCACTGTTCCGCTGCGGTCACCCCAATAGGCGTCGAATAACTCGGTTCGAACCACCGCGCCGGCTTCGAGCGCACGCTCCCAGCTGGTATCGACGTTATCGACATAGAGATGGACTTGGCTAACGCTGGCGCCTAGGCTCGCCGGAGACAGAATCCCCAATTCAGGGGCTTCGCGATTTAACGCTATAATACTGTTACCGATTTTAATAGTGGCGTGAACCGCCACTGCTTCATCGGCGCCGGCCTGCCGGCTCAACAGCTCCGCGCCGAAAGCGGCCTGATAAAATGCGACGGCGCTGTCGATATCGAAAACGGTCAGGCAAGGGGTCGCGGTGCGGTAACCGCGTGGAATCGGGGATACTTTCTTACTCACAATATGCTCCATAGTGTGGCTGGGTTAATAGATGAACACAGTTTGTCAATTTCAAGAATGCAGTCAGGATCATTTGATATGAATGACATCATGAACCATAATGTAGTCAACTAATCAATCAATGTCAACATCATGAGTCAAGATGTAGAATTGGGTATAACCGGATCGGTCACTCAAGCCGATCTGGCGCCGTTACGCGACGGCGCCAGGCTGGGAGAATTTGCCGTGGTTTACCGCGTCGCAAGAATGCATCAGGGCGGTGGTTATGGTGATTCGGACAAACATCCACTGGCCTGGGCGGTTGCGGTGTATGTCGACAACCAACTGTGCCGCGTTTACAACGCACGCAGTGCCGGTCGGGAATGGAACAGCATCGACAAACTCGCCGCCTGGTTACGCGAGCAGGGATTCTGGTACTGGTGGACCCGCAACGATCTGGAACCGATTGGCAACGCGATTGCCGAAGAGGAGGAAATCAGTGAAACCCCGGTACCGGCCTTCGTCGATCCGCCGTTTTCGCCGTTCTGATGGCTTTGCCCTCGCATATGGATTTCACTTTTCGCGCTTTCACGGAAGAGACGCCCGGACTGACCTGGCAACAACAGTTCAAATCGTTGTGGCCGGCTTATAAACGCTGGTTCCTGCGTTTCGGCGAAGCGGACCGGCCGACTTATCACGAGTCCGTACAGGCGCTCCGGCGTCACATGCCCGAGTTCGAACCAATTTACGAAGCCATGGTCGATCTGGCCGGAGGCGGCGATCACGCCGCGCGTTTCCTGGCGCAGTATTGCCCGCCGCCATTGTTTCGCGGCTGTTCGCAGGCGATCTACGACGCCGAGGAATCGGTGCTGGTGCGCAGTTACGATTATTCACCTTACGTATTCGATGGCTTGCTGATGCGCACCAGGTTCGGCGGGCGTCAGGTGATCGCCATGCTCGACTGCATGTCGGGCGTATTGGACGGCATCAACGATGACGGGTTGGCGGTGTCGATGTCTTTCGGTGGGCGCGAGGAGTTCGGTCGGGGTTTCGGGGTATCTATACTATTGCGCTATCTGCTCGAGTTCGCCGGCGACGTCGGCCAGGCCTGCGAGTTGCTGCGGCGAGTCCCGGTTCAGGGCGCCTACAACATCATGCTACTCGATCGCGAAGCCCGGCACGAGACGGTTGAAATCGCCGCCGGCAGCGAGCCGCATTTCACCGGCAATCGTGTCGCCACCAATCACCAGGCAGGCAGCAACTGGCCATTGTATGAAGAGAAAGTGTTTACCCATGAACGCTTTCGGCATCTCCACAATGCAATCGCCGGCCATACGCATACTGCCTGGTCCTTTGCCCGCGAATTCCTGCAATTTCCGCTTTATCATCACCGCTTTGCGCGTGGTTTCGGCACCCTCTACAACGCCGCTTTCTATCCGCGGCGCGGCGCCTGCGAATACTTCTGGCCACACAATCTGTGGGAGTTTGACTTCGAAAACTTCAGCGACCGCGAATATCAAATCGCTTTTATCGATCCGGAAGGATATCCCGAGAATTGCGAGGCTTACAGCGAGATCTACACCAGCAAGCCTCTGCCCGTGTTACAGTTTTAACTCGATTGCGTTCTCTCTCGGAGCCGTTGTCGTCGCCCGACAAACCCATCGATAGTAATAATTGTCATTTTCAATGGCCCACAAACATGCATTCCAGTGGGCAATGGGTAAATGGAGCGCCTTGAGTCAGAACGTCCGACGGGCCTTGGATTATTACTCGAATCCCCACACGTAGGCCACGGACACGAAGTCGCTTCAAC
>DS021199.1:73930-78064 GCA_001735895.1 Olavius algarvensis Gamma 3 endosymbiont
CGGCACCGCCAGCCACTCCGCCATGGCATCGAACAGCGAAACCTTGACAATGGCGCCATGGCTCGCTTTTCTCGCGGGCAATCAGGGCTTCGAGAATTGCGGCATAGGCCTGCTGTCCGCAATTAATGTCGCAGGCCGAGACACCGATACGCCCGGGCGCGTCCGGGGTGCCGGTAATCGACGCCACGCCGGATTCGCACTGCACCAGCAAGTCGTAAGCTTTCATTTTGCGGTATTCACCACGCTCACCGTAACCCGTGATGTCGCAACAGATCAGGCGCGGATAGCGCTGCCGTAGATCTTCGCTGCCCAAACCCGCGCGCGCGGCCGCACCCGGCGCCAGATTCTGAATAAACACGTCGGCGCGGGCGAGCATACGCTGCAGCAGGGCCGCGTCGGCACTATCGCCGATATCCAGAACCAGCGATTCCTTACCCTGATTGAGCCAAACGAAATAAGCCGATTCACCCTGCACCACGCTGTCGTAAGCGCGCGCAAAATCACCTTCTTCGCGCTCGATCTTGATCACGCGCGCGCCCGCATGCGCGAGCCGGTTGGAGCAAAAAGGCGCGGCTACCGCATGCTCGAGTGAAACCACCAGGATGTCATTCAGGTCGAGCATTAGAATGACTTGGGGAGCCCGAGTACATGGGTTGCGATATTCGACAGAATCAGATTGGTGGATATCGGCGCCACCTGGTAGAGCCGGGTTTCGCGAAACTTGCGTTCGATATCGTACTCGACGGTAAAGCCGTAACCGCCGTGGGTTTGCAAGCACATGTCGGCCGCGGCCCAGGATGCGTCGGCGGCCAGCAATTTCGCCATATTGGCTTGCGCGCCGCAGACCGCGCCGGCATCGAACATGCGGCAAGCCTTGTCGACCATCAGCGCGGCCGCCTCGGTTTGCACGTGGGAGCGCGCCAGCGGGAATTGTATGCCCTGGTTCTTGCCGATCGCGGCACCGAAAACTTCGCGCTCACGCGCATAGTTGCTGGCGCGCTCGATAAACCAGCGTGCATCGCCGATACATTCGGCGGCGATCAGGATACGCTCGGCGTTCATGCCATCGAGAATGTATCCGAAGCCCTGACCTTCCTCACCGATCAGGTTTTCCGCCGGCACCCGCAACTGATCGAAATACAACTCGGTGGTGGCATGGTTAAGCATGGTTGCTAGCGGTCTTATGGTTAATCCGTTACCCACCGCGTCTCGCAAATCAACCAACAACACGGACATCCCTTGCGTGGGCTTGTCGACTTCGTCCCGCGGCGTGGTGCGCACCAGCAGTAGCAACAGATCGGAATGTTCGGCGCGCGAGATAAAAACCTTTTGCCCGCTGATCACGTATTCGTCGCCGTCGCGCCGCGCGCGCGTCGTGATGCGCGTGGTATCGGTGCCGCTGCCGGGCTCGGTTACGCCGAAGGCCTGCAAGCGCAATGCCCCCGCAGCAATATCGGGCAGGTATTTCTGTTTTTGCGCCGCACTACCGTGACGCAGCAAGCTAGCCATGATGTACATTTGTGCGTGGCAGGCGGCGCCATTGGCGCCACTGCGCTGGATTTCCTCGAGCACGGCGCAGGCCGCGGCCAGGTCCAGGCCGGCGCCGCCGTATTCCTCCGGAATCAATACCGCAAGATAACCGGCGTCGGTAAGTGCCTGCACAAACTCGCCGGGATAAGCCTTGTCGCGATCCTTGTCACGCCAATACGTATCGGGGTAATCGGCACACAGGCGTGCGACCGCGTCTCTGACTTCCGGTAGTGAACGATTTTCGGGCATGGCGCAATCCAGGAATTGGTTTCGTCATCCCCAGCCGCGGGGATAGCGCTAAGCCGCAATAATATTGTGCTCGGGCCCGTAGGGGAAGCCGGTTATGTTTTCGGCGCCGTCCTCGCCTACTACCAGAATATCGTGTTCGCGGTAACCGCCGGCACCCGGCAGGCCCTGAGGGATGGTCAGCATCGGCTCCATCGACACCACCATGCCCGGCTGCAGCACGGTATCGATGTCTTCGCGCAACTCGAGCCCGGCTTCGCGTCCGTAATAATGCGACAGCAGGCCGAAAGAATGACCGTAACCGAAGGTCCGGTATTGCAACAGGTCAAGCTCCGCAAAATAGCGATTGATTTCCGCGCAAATGCCGGAACAGCTGGCGCCGGGTTTGATCAACGACAATCCCAACTCGTGCGCGCCGACATTGGCTTGCCAGATTTTCAGTGAAGCGGCATCCGGTTCGCCGATAAACAGGGTACGTTCGAGCGCGGTGTAGTAACCGGAAATCATCGGGAAGGTATTAAGACTGAGGATATCGCCAGCCGTCAGCCGGCGCGTGGTGACCGGGTTATGCGCGCCGTCGGTGTTAATACCCGATTGAAACCAAACCCAGGAATCGCGTATTTCGCTGTCGGGATAAGCGCGCGCTATCTCCAGCTCCATCGCGTCGCGGCCGGCCATGGCGACATCGATTTCACGCCGGTCGACGCGGATCGCATCACGAATTGCTTCGCCACCGATGTCGGCGGTGCGAGCGCCGCCCTTGATCAGTTCGATCTCCTCCGCCGATTTGATCATGCGCAAGCCCATAATTTCGCGATTCAGATCGCAGGCCTCGGCGCCGCCGATGAATTCGGCCATCAGTGCGCGCGCCGCGAGCGTCATATGATCGCCCTCGATGCCGATACGCGAGGCTTGCGGGACGATCGAGGCGACCGCACGCCAATAGTTGTTGCGCTGCCAGTCGGTGTAAATCAGATTTTCGCCGTAGCTGCGCCGCCAGGGCTGGCCGAGGTCGATGTTGGCCGATACGGTGACGCAGCGATCGGCGGTGACCACACAGGCGTAGGGACGACCGAAGGAACAATAGAGAAAACCGGAATAGTAGGCAACGTTATGCATCGACGAAAGCAGCAGCGCATCGACGCCGACCTGCGCCATCAAGGCCCGCAGCTTGCCCAGCCGATTGTCATATTCGGCCGCGCTGAAGGGCAGCCTGGCCTTGGCTCCATTCTGTAGTTCGAAAAAATCGGGACGTTGAACTTGAGACATGATAATCACTCCGAAAATACCGAGTGACGAATCACCCGGGTAGAAATCCGGGCGTACAGGATAAAAATTATCCGCTTTACATACAGCGACGCCATCGCTGTCAACGGGCAGCGATTTTAGCGGCGACCCGAATCTCAAGCAAGCTATAATTCAGCCCGCTTACCAACTGCGGGAGACAGCAAAAATGACGACAACAGACTACTCGATCAGGCCCGCCGGCAATAAAGATCGCGCGCAATGGGATCCCCCTGTGGCGGGCTTACCTGGAATTTTATCAATCGAGTCTGACGCAGCAAGTTACCGATCTGCTGTGGCAACGACTGCTCGATCCGGCGCATGAAATCCAGTGCCTACTGGCGGCGGCCCCGGGTGGTAACCTGGTCGGACTGGTTCATTTTTTCCCCCATGCCCATACCTGGTATGCCAACCCGATATGTTATATCAACGACCTGTACGTGTTGCCCGACACCCGCGGTTGCGGCATCGGTAAAATGCTGATCGAAGCCGTCGTCGAAGAGGCCGGGCGCCGGCAATGGGCCGAAGTTTACTGGCAAACCCAGCACCATAATTCAGTGGCGCGCGGACTCTATGACAAACTGACCGGCGGCCCCGACGGCTTCGTCATCTATTCGATCGAAGGGCCACCCCGCTAGGACCCGATAATACGATGTATATTTACCGACCCATCCGCTTTAGGTGAATACCCCGATGTCGTTTACGCACCCTGGCAAGTCGTTTACCGGTTGACTGCGTTAGCCGCATTCTGTTTAAACTTGCTGCAAATTACGAACTAAAACCCGATCTGCGGGAACGGCTGCCGCCCTCCCCGGATCCATTCGAATCGGCGCATATGCATTATTCAGCTTTAAGCCTGGTGAAACAGGCGCTTACCGGCAATCGCGGCTGGACCCGGGCCTGGCGTAATCCGGAGCCCAAAAAGCAGTATGATGTCGTCATCATCGGTGGCGGCGGACACGGCCTCGCGACGGCCTATTATCTGGCCAAGCTGCACGGTATCAGCAACGTGGCGGTGCTTGAAAAGGGCTACGTCGGCGGCGGCAACACCGGCCGCAACACCACCATCGTGCG
>DS021199.1:78114-82194 GCA_001735895.1 Olavius algarvensis Gamma 3 endosymbiont
GGATTTTCGAACAACACGCGCTTCCCGGTACAGGGCGGGCTGGCACAGCCGCGCGGCGGCACCGCGCGCCACGACGCGGTCGCCTGGGGTTACGCCCGCGGCGCCGACCGCCTCGGAGTCGATATCATCCAGAAATGCGAAGTCACCGCCATCAAACGCAGCGGTGACAAGCTGCTCGGCGTCGAGACTTCGCGCGGTTTCATCGGCGCCGGTCAGGTCGGCGTGGCCGTTGCGGGCAACTCGAGCCGCGTATTCGACATGGTCGGTATGAAACTGCCAATCGAATCGCATGTACTGCAGGCCTTTGTAACCGAGGGCATTAAACCGCTGGTGGATACGGTTTGCACTTTCGGCGCGGGTCATTTTTACATCAGCCAGTCGGATAAGGGCGGCCTGGTTTTCGGCGGCGATATCGACGGCTGGAATACCTACGCCCAACGCGGCAACCTGCCCACTTTCAACCACGTCGTCGCCGGCGGCGTTACCATGATGCCCTGCCTGGCGCGGCTGCGCGTTCTGCGCCAATGGGGCGGTGTGATGGATATGTCGATGGATGGCACCCCGATTATCGGCAAGACGCCGATCGACAACCTCTATATAAACGGCGGCTGGTGTTATGGCGGGTTCAAGGCGACGCCGGCATCGGGCTGGGTCTTCGCCCACACCATCGCCAAGGACAAACCGCACCGACTGAATGCCGAGTTTACCCTGGAGCGCTTCCGCGAAGGCAAACTGATCGATGAAAAAGGCGTTGGCGCCTCGCCAAAAGCGCACTAGGAACATGAAATGTTGAGAATTAACTGCCCCTGGTGCGGCCTGCGTAACGAAGACGAATTTTCCTACGGCGGCGACGCCAGTGTCGAGCGACCGGCCGACGATGCCTCGCAGGACGATTGGTACCACTATGTCTACACCCGCGCCAACCCGGCCGGCCGGCAGCGCGAGTACTGGCATCATGTAAACGGTTGCCGCGCCTGGATCCTGGTCGAACGCGATACCCTCAGCCATGAAATTTTCAGCAGCGCGCCGGCCTCGCCCAACCTGCCCGTCGGCGATAGCGGGGACTGACCGATATGGCGCAACAGTTCCGTACCACCAACGGCGGTCACATCGATCGTGGCCGCATGATCAGCTTCACCTTCGACGGTAAATCCTACCAGGGCTATGAAGGCGATACGCTCGCTTCGGCGCTGCTCGCCAACGGCGTGCACTTGCTGGGTCGCAGTTTCAAGTATCATCGGCCGCGCGGGATTCAGACCGCCGGTTCCGAAGAACCGAACGCGCTCGTCGAATTGCGCAGCGGAGCGCGCAGGGAACCCAATACGCGCGCCACCACGATCGAACTGTTCGACGGACTGGTCGCCAACAGCCAGAACCGCTGGCCCTCGCTAAGCTTCGATGTGATGGCGGTCAATAACCTGTTATCGCCATTACTTTCGGCGGGTTTTTACTACAAGACCTTTATGTGGCCGGCCTCGTTCTGGACCCATGTCTACGAGCACGTCATCCGCCGGGCCGCCGGGCTCGGCAAGGCGCCCACCGAGGCCGATCCGGATCACTACGACCAATGCCATGCCCACTGCGACGTCCTGGTTGTCGGTGCCGGACCCGCCGGGTTGTGCGCGGCGCTTGCCGCCGCCCGATCCGGGGCCCGCGTCGTGCTGGTCGATGAGCATCCGTCGCTGGGCGGATCGCTCAATAGCGAAAACTTCGGCATCGAAGGCACGTCGGGTCATGAATGGGCTGCAACGATCGCCGCCGAACTCGCACAAATGGACAATGTGCAAATTTTCAAACGCAGCACGGTTTTCGGATACTACGATCACAACGTGATCGGCGCGGTGGAAAAAGTCAGCGATCACCTGCCGGTGCCGCCGACAGGCCATCCGCGCCAACGCATGTGGCTGTTCTACCCGCAGCGGGTCGTGCTCGCAACCGGCGCCACCGAGCGACCGCTGGTGTTCGGCAACAATGACAAACCCGGCGTCATGCTGGCCTCGGCGGCGCGCAGCTATGCCAATGCCTATGGCGTTATACCGGGCAAACGGGTCATCGTCGCGACCAACAATAACGACGCTTACCGCAGCGCGATTGATTTACACCGCGCCGGGGTATTCGTCAGCGCGGTGGTCGATTCGCGAGCGCAGCCGCAAGCCCCGCTTGCAGACAACCTGAGGAAGTTGTCGATCCGGCTGATGACCGGCAGCACCGTCGGCGCTGCCGAAGGGGGACAGCGGGTTAAACGTGCGTTAATCGTCAGCACGCTGGGCGATACTCTCGATCCCGAAGCGATCGACTGCGATTTGATCGCCTGCTCCGGCGGCTGGAATCCCAACCTGCATCTACACAGCCAATCGGGCGCCAAACCGGTATACGACGAATCGATTCTCTCCTTCGTACCCGGCGAGTCGCGTCAGGCGGAGACTTCCGCGGGTGCGGCCGCCGGTAGTTTCGCGCTGCAGGACTGCCTCGAGCAGGGTCATGCCGCCGGTTACGAGGCCGCCAAACTGGCCGGCTTCAAAGCCGACAAAGGCAAAGCCCCGAAGGCTGACGATGAAGGCCTGTACGCGCTCGAAGCTTTGTGGATTTCACCGACGCCTTATAACAAGCCTTACAAGCAGTTCGTCGATCAGCAAAACGACGTCAAGGCCAGCGATGTCGAACTCGCATCGCAGGAAGGCTACGATTCGGTCGAATTATTGAAACGTTATACCACCCAGGGAATGGCCACCGATCAGGGCAAGACCAGTAACGTCAACGCGCTCGCAATCCTGGCCTGTCAACGCGGCGAACCGATCCCGGAAGTCGGGATTACGACTTTTCGCCCACCCTATGTGCCGGTGGCGATGGGCGTGTTTGCCGGACATACCGTGGGACAGGACTTCATGCCGCTGCGGCGCACCGCAATCCACGACTGGAATGAAAAACAGGGCGCGGTGTTCGTCGAGGCCGGGCTGTGGCTGCGCGCGCGCTACTACCCGCAAAAGCCAGGTGACACGATAAACGACTGCTATATCAGGGAGACCGAGGCGACGCGCGGCAATGTCGCACTGGTCGACGTCAGCAGCCTCGGTAAGATCGATATCCAGGGTCCGGACGCACCCGAATTCCTCAACCGCCTGTACATCAACAATTGGTTGAAATTGCCGATCGGCAGGGCGCGCTACGGCGTCATGCTGCGTGAAGACGGTATGGTTTATGACGACGGCACGACTTCGCGCCTTGCCGAAAATCACTTCTTCATGACGACCACCACCGCCAATGCGGCCGGCGTGCTGGCGCATATGGAGCAATACCATCAGACCGAGTGGCCCGAGCTGGACGTCGTGTTTTGCTCGGTGACCGAGCACTGGACCGGCATCGCGGTGGCGGGACCCAATAGCCGCAAACTGCTGGAGAAGGTGATCGATATCGATCTCGCCAACGACGCCTTCCCCTTCATGGCGGTGGGCGAGTGCCGGCTGAACGACATCCCGGCGCGCCTGTTCCGGATATCATTTTCCGGAGAGCTGGCTTACGAAGTCAACGTGCCGGCCGACTACGGCGAACAGGCCTGGCTGGAGTTGCTCGAAGCAGGTAAGGAAATGGGAGTCGGCGTCTACGGTACCGAAGCGCTGGGTACGATGCGGATCGAAAAGGGTCATGTCGCCGGCTCCGAGCTCGATGGCCGCACCACCGCCCAAGACCTGGGCCTCGAGGGCATGGCCAACCGCGAAAAACATTTCATCGGCAAACATAACTCCGCGCGTCCGGCGCTGGTCGCCGAAGGGCGCCTGCAAGTGGTTGGCTTGAAATCCCTCGAGCCCAACAGAAACCTGCGCATCGGCGCCCAGCTGGTCGATGCGAAAACGCGGCTGGACAGCGTCAGCCAGTCGCAGGGACACGTTACCGCGACGACTTACAGCCCGCAGCTGGAATGTGGAATAGCGCTGGGATTATTGCGCGACGGCAGTTCCCGTCATGGCGAAAAGCTCGAAGCGGTGTTCCCGCTCGATGACGAAAGGCTTAATGTCGAAGTATGTCATCCCGTTTTCATCGATCCCGCAGGAGAACTCGTCCGTGCCTGATCAAGCCTCTTGC
>DS021199.1:91214-129309 GCA_001735895.1 Olavius algarvensis Gamma 3 endosymbiont
GGAAAACAATAGTAAGATTTTTCCTCATAACTGCTAACTCCCGGTTAAAAATAATAAACAATTGGCCACGCCGTTCCGATCCATACTACAGCCCTCGGCGCAACCTAACATAGACTCTCAACAAAGTGTAGTACATCATTGATTACTAATAGTATTTATTTTCACCTCTCTGGCAAATAAGTCGCAACAAGGTGATTGAGGGCTTAAGTTGCATAAACACCGGTTTTCCGTATATCCGCAGATATCGACAATGGCACGCACGGGTATCGCGCCCGAGTTCCTGCGCTTGTGCCGGAATTTCCCGATTCTTGCCGACTGGCGCGTGTCATATCCCGCCTTGGCTAGCGTCACTTGCGGCCCATTCTTGATCACCCGGCCGAACCCGTCCCCGCAGCTTTTGTTAAAACAGTGGCCGGCCGCGGAACCGCCTAGTTTCGGGGCGTTAGCCAAACAGCCTGTTGCGGCGGAGTGCAACAGCCCGGTATTTTAAGAAATGTTTTTGTGTTTCAGTCGGGTCGGTATCTGTTCGATCACGTCGAATAGCCGATCCCGCAATGCGTCCCGAGCGCGGGTTTTAATCCTGCCGATTCTGCAGGGCTTCTTCGGTGAACAACTGCAGACCGATTTCCGGCTCGTAGCCGTGTATCTCCTTGACGTCGAGCGCGCGGATAAAGGCGAGAATCTGCTCGCTGATCACCTGCCCCGGCACCAACACTGGAAAACCCGGCGGATACGGGGTGACAAAGGACGCCGAAACCAGTTCGCGGCCGGATTTCATGGCGGCGCCGATGGTCGCTTCGTCGATGGTCATGTACTCGCAGTTCGTGTCGTCATAAGCCAGGAAAAACGCGCTGCGAATATCGCCCTCGCCGGTTGCGATCTGGTTCCTCGCGCCGGGCGAGAAAGCCTCATGAAAATGACTGAAATCGGGTAACGGCGGCAACTCCTCGGATAGCGACTTGATACGCTTATCGATTAAGCTGCGTTCGACCCGGCTGGCGTCCTCGCGTCCCTGCTCGCGTTCGGTGGCGATCTTCACCAGCACTTCGATTAAAAATGCGACCGAGCTGCGGGTGGTGCCGATATTGGTCATAAACAATACGGTATTGCGCGAAGTCTTATTGATCTGGATACCGTACTTGTCCATCAAATAAGCATTCTTGAAAGTATCGCCGTCGATACCGGTTAGCCCGAGATACAGCGTCAGGCGTGACAGGTCGATAACAAAGTCGTCGGTGGCCCAGGCTTCTTCCATGCGCGTATTGCGCCAGCCCTTCTCCGGATCGAAATAACTGCCGATGCCCGACGGGCGATACTCTTCGGGAATCATGTCCTTGGCGGATAAGAATTGAAAATAGCGGCTCAGCAGCGGATGCGAGGCGACGCGCTCACGGATCGCCATCGCCAATTCGATCTGCTTTTGCACCATTTCGAAACCTTCCAGCTCCACCTGACGCCGGCCGATATCGAGCGAGGCCAGTATCTGGTAATTGGGTGAGGTCGAGGTATGCGTCATGAAGGCCTCGACAAATGGTTCCTGTACCTTGTGATTGAAATCCTGGTCATAGACGTGGATCATCGATCCCTGGCGCAGCGAAGTCAGCGACTTGTGGGTCGATTGCGTTGCATAACTGCGAATTCGAACCTTTTCGGGATCGGGCAGCATGCGCTCGCCAATCAGATCGCCATCCTCGAGTTTGGCGCTTCGTTTCTTGTAGGCGGCGTACTCGAGTGCATATGCTTCGCTGCGGTAGCGCGCTTGCAGACGTTTCGCGGTTGCCATCGCGGTGCGGCGACGGTAGGTCGGCGTGAACCCGGCGAACGCAAACCAGGCTTCATCCCATAGAAAAATCAGATCGGGTTTGATCGCCAGGCATTCTTCCATAACGCGCTCGACATTGTAGACCACGCCATCGAAGGTGCAATTGGTCAACAGCAGCATTTTTACCTTGTGCAGCAAGCCCGCTGTTTTATATTCGAGCAGCTTGCGTTTGATTTCCTTGAGCGGCACCGCGCCGTACATGGAATAGTTGTCGAGCGGATAAGAGTCGAGATAAGCGACCAATGCGCCGGCCAGCACCATGCCGTAGTGGTGCGACTTGTGACAATCGCGGTCGACCAGAATGATATCGCCCGGCTGGACCAGCGCCTGCACCACAATCTTGTTCGCGGTCGAAGTACCGTTGGTGACAAAATAAGTTCGCTTGGCGCCGAATGCCCGTGCCGCCAGTTCCTGCGCCTTCTTGATCGGCCCATGCGGTTGCAGTAGCGAATCGAGTCCTCCGGAGGTGGCCGAAGTTTCCGCCAGGAAAATATTCATGCCGTAAAACTGCGCCATATCCTTGATCCAGTGCGACTTGGTTACCGACTTGCCGCGTGAAATCGGCATGGCGTGAAAGACGCCGGTCGGTTGCCGGCTATACTTGCGCAGCGCGGTGAAAAATGGCGTCTGGTAGCGGGTCTGAATTCCGCGCAGGATGTTCAGATGCAGGTCCAGGTAATCTTCCTGCTGGTAAAATATGCGTGCGAACTTTTGCGTCACATTGCCGGCGATGTCTTCGACCGCGGCATCGGTTACCAGGTACAAATCGAGCTCGGGCCGCAGTTCCGATAACCAGTTGCCGAGCAATGGACCGCGTTCGATATCCAACGCGTCTTCGTAGTCGGATTCGTCGATGCGGGCGAGGTAGCGTTGCAGGATTTCGAGGTGGTTCACCGAGCGCAGCGGAAATCCGTAGCGGATCACCGCGGCCTGGATATTGTAATTGAACAATACGGCGATCAGCGCATCCTCGAAACTGGGCACCACGACGATATCGTAGATGAACTGATCTTCCGGGCGGCGCAGGGAGTGCAGATTTTCGCGTAGCTGCTTCACCTCCTCCCGACCGTTCTCATCGACGAACAACACTTCGAAATAGGGCCGCTGTTGTTGGCGCTCCACGTCGTAATACTGGGTGGCCTCATCCTTGTCTTCGAGTTCGGTCGGTACCCGCAGATTGATATGACGCGAACGATAAGTACCGCCAGTCAGCGCGCGCACGATGCGGGTGACAATCCGCGCCAGCAAATCGAAATCCTGTTGATCGAATAATTGCCACAGTAGTTGAAAATCTTCCTGTGATGGAAACGCGCTATAGTTTTCAATCGTCTCCAGCTGCGATATCTCGTTTTTGATTTTCTTAGTCAGGGCCTGCACATCCGCCTTGCGCATATGCTTTTCCCGGAGTCGGCTGGTGTATTCCTCGAGCCGGTTCCAGGTATCGAAGCGCAGTTGCGTCGGACTGTGATAAAAGTCCAGGTTGGTGCGGGGGATGCGTTTGGCAATGGCGCCGTTATCGGGCATTTTTATTCCGGGTTTGCAAGCCTTCATTATTCTAACAGAGCCAAACTGCAGGGGGGGATTAAACTTTTCAGCGGCAATGGTAAATTCATTGTCGCCACCCATCTAAATCGTTATGCTTCCCGCCTTTGCGGCAACTACCTGGGACTACCGATATGACCATTCAACTTTCCGATCCGGCACTGCTCAAAACACAGGCATATATCAACGGTTGTTGGGTCGATGCCGATAGCGGCACAACGGTTGCGGTTACCAATCCCGCCAACGGCGAGGTAATCGCCGAAGTCGCCAAATGCAGCACCGCAGAAACGCGCCGCGCGATCGAAGCGGCGGCCGACGCGCAGCTCGAATGGCGTCAGCGCACCGCCAAGGAACGCGGCGCCTGCATGCGCAAGTGGTTCAATTTGATGATGGAGGCGCAGGAAGACCTGGCCTTGATCATGACCCTGGAACAGGGCAAACCGCTGGCCGAGGCACGCGGAGAAATCGCATACGGCGCCAACTACATCGAGTGGTTTGCCGAAGAAGGCAAGCGCATCTACGGCGACACTATTCCGCAACCATCGAACGACAAGCGTATCGTCTGCATCAAGCAACCGGTAGGCGTGGTGGCCTGTATCACCCCATGGAACTTCCCCAACGCGATGTTAACGCGCAAGATTGCGCCGGCGCTGGCCGCGGGTTGCACCGTGGTCTGCAAACCCGCCAACGCAACCCCGTTATCCGCTTACGCCTTTGTCGAACTGGCGGAACGCGCCGGTATCCCGGCCGGAGTAATCAATATGGTCACCGGCGAAACGGCGGCCATCGGCAAGGAAATGACCTCGAACCCGATCGTGCGCAAGCTCACCTTCACCGGATCCACCCCGGTCGGCAAACAGTTGATGGCCGAGTGCGCGCAAACCGTAAAACGCACTTCGATGGAACTCGGCGGCAATGCGCCTTTCATCGTGTTCGACGATGCCGACCTCGATGCCGCAGTTGCCGGGGCCATGGTCAGCAAGTACCGCAACGCCGGGCAAACCTGCGTTTGCGCCAATCGCATCCTGGTGCAGGAAGGCTGTTACGACGCCTTCGCCGAAAAACTGGCCGCGGCGGTGGCAGGGCTCAAACTGGGTGACGGCACCGAAGAAGGGGTCAACGTCGGCCCGTTGATTACCGAGCAAGCGGCCAACGACATGCAAGCCTTCGTCGAAGATGCGGTCGCCAAGGGCGCAACCAAGGTAGTCGGCGGTAATCGTTCCGACCTCGGCAGCCAATTTTTCGAACCCACCATCCTGACCAATGTCAGCGGTGAAATGCGGGTATTCCGCGAAGAGATTTTCGGCCCGATCGCGCCCTTGTTCAAATTCAGCACCGAGGAAGAAGCGGTACAGATGGCCAACGACACCGAATTCGGGCTGGCCTGTTATTTCTATTCGCGCGATATCGGGCGTATCTGGCGTGTTGCCGAAGCGCTCGAGTACGGCATCGTCGGGATTAACGAAGGCATCATCTCGAACGAAATGGCGCCCTTCGGCGGGGTCAAGGAATCGGGTCAGGGTCGCGAGGGTTCGAAATACGGCCTCGACGATTATCTTGAAATCAAGTACATGTGTGTCGGAGGCATCGACAAATGAGTAACGCGGAATTGAAGGTGACCGATTCCGCCGGGCTGTCTAATGCGGACTGGCAGGCGCGGAAAGTAGAGGCGGTCGCTCGCGGTCAGGGAAATATCGCGCCGGTTTATGTCGAACGCGCGCTCGGCTCCGAACTGTGGGACGTCGAAGGCAAGCGCTACATCGATTTCGGTACCGGTATCGCCGTTTGCTCGGCCGGTCATTGTCATCCGGCAATCACCGCGGCGGTCGCCGAACAATTGAATAAGTTCAGCCATACCTGCGTCATGGTGACCCCTTACGACAGTTCGGTGCGCCTGGCGGAACAATTGAACCTGCTGGCGCCCGGACCGAGCAAGAAAAAATCGATCTTCGTCACCACCGGCGCCGAAGCGATCGAAAACGCGGTCAAAATTGCGCGCGCCCACAGCGGACGGCGCGGCGTAATCGCCTTTAACGGCGGTTTTCACGGCCGCACCATGCTCGCGATGGGTCTTACCGGCAAGATCACGCCTTATAAGAACCTGTTCGGCCCGTTCCCGGCGGAGATTTACCATGCACCCTTCCCGATCGAATATCACGGCATTTCCGTGGCGGATTCGCTGCAGGCGCTGGACAACCTGTTTCAGGTGGATATCGCACCCAGCGATGTGGCCGCAATTATCGTCGAGCCGGTGCAGGGTGAAGGCGGATTTTACCCGGCGCCGGTAGAATTTTTACAGGCTCTGCGGTCGCTGTGCGACAGCCACGGTATCCTGCTGGTGGTGGATGAAATCCAGACCGGGTTTGCGCGCACCGGCAAAATGTTTTGCAGTGAATACGCCGGCGTCGAAGCCGACCTGATGACGCTCGCCAAGGGCATGGCCAACGGCTTTCCGATCGCCGCGGTGGTCGGCAAGGCCGATATCATGGATGCGCCGCTTCCCGGCGGTCTCGGCGGCACCTACGCCGGATCGCCGCTGGGCTGTATCGCGGCGCTGGCGATGCTCGACGTGATCGAGCAAGAAAACCTGACCGCGGCCGCGCTTCAAGTGGGCGCGGTTTTTCGCCGGCGCCTCGAAGCCTTGCAGGCCAGATTTCCCGCCAATATCGGTCAGCTGCGCACCGAGCACGGCGCGATGATGGCGATGGAACTGGTCAAACAGGGCGACGCCGGGCAGCCGGACGCGGAGCTGACCAAGGCGCTAATCGGACGCGCCTATGAAAATGGCCTGGCGCTGCTCAGCTGCGGCGCGCGCGGCAATGTCATTCGATTCCTGCCGGCGTTGAATATCGGTGCGGAGTTGATGAATGAGGGCCTGGATATCCTCGAACGATGCTTCACGGATCTGGTTTGACGTCTTAATCGGCAGATATCAAGCTTCACACGGGTAATGGATGGAGCGCCGGCACTCCTAACGGAGCCTGATTGCAACCCGGTCGCTTAACGCCAGCCGGCGCGATCCATCAACATTACCGCTTCACGGTTGTTTTCGCCGAGCCGGGTCAGGTTCAGGCTGTCGCCCTTGAAATCGCCAAATGCCTGCAAGGTTGGTGGAATTTTCGCGCCGGCGACAACCGGGTACTCATTGTTGACCTCGGCATACCAGGACTGTGAATCTTCATTGACCATGAACTCCAGCAGGCGTTCGGCGGCGGCGGGATGTTCGGCGTATTTGGTGACGGCCCCGCCGCTGACGTTGATATGCGCACCGCGCTCGCCCTGGTTGGCCCAAAACAAGCCGAGGCTGGCGGCAACTTCGCGGTCTTGCGCCTTGCTGCTGTTCACCAGCCGGCCATAATAATAAGTATTGGCGATCGCGATATCGCATAACCCGGCGGCGGCGGCGCGCAGCTGGTCGGTATCGCCGCCGGCCGGTTTACGCGCCAAATTGGCCACCAAACCTTTGGCCCAGGCCTCGGTTACGGCGTTGCCATGCGCCTCAATCATCGACGCCACCAACGACTGGTTATAAATATTGCCCGATGAGCGGATGCAGATTTTTTGTTTCCATTTGGGGTCGGCCAAGTCTTCATAAGACGATAACTCGCCGGGATTTACTTTGTCTTTGACATAAAAGATGACCCGCGCGCGTTTCGACAAACCAAACCAGTAATTCTCCTGATCGCGCATGTTTGCGGGAATCGACGAGTTTAAAACTTGATTATCGACCGCTCGTAACACGCCGGCTTCCTTGGCACGCTGCAGGCGACCGGCGTCGGTGGTAATGAATACATCGGCCGGGCTCGACCGCCCTTCCGACTCCAGCCGTTTCAATAGCGCGTCCGCCTTGCCGGTAATCAGGTTGAAGCCGATTCCGGTTGCCGCCTCGAACTTTTCCAGCAACGGCAATATCAGCGCTTCTTTGCGGGCTGAATAAACGTTGACTTCCTGAGCAGATGCGACGGTCTGGGCAAACATCATTGCCAGGCAAACTGTCAGCGTAATATACAATTTCGGGCCGGTTAAACTGCGAGACATCTGCGAATACTCCTGTAGCAAAATCGATAGAGAACGGCAAAATATCAAATTCTAAATGAGAATACAAGTGTAAATCATTCGTATTTAGAATTTTGTGTAATTATTCTAGTTTCACCTTGCCTGTCACTCATTGATAAAAATCAAGCCTCTTGCCGGTTATTGCCGCAGGGCTCGGTTACAAAATTCCCAACATCCAGGCGGTGGCTGCAAACACAATCAACAAGTGCATACACCAATAGCGATGCGTCATCGTTCAAACCTCGGACGCTGGTGCGAGGCAATGTATTTCCAGTTTCGCAGCAGGCGCTGACAAGCCCACTCGGGATCCGCCCGGTCACCGTTCTGTTCCAGCTGGCGTAAGGCTTCGAGGCGAGATACGATGATGTTTGCGATGAGCAAGGAAGGTTTATTGCAATACCAGGTCATCAGCCACTCAATATATTGAATCGATTCTTCGATTCCGGGGTCATCGATGTCATTGCAACTGTCTTTGTTTAGCGAGGTTAAAAATTTTTTGAGTTCCACTCTGTGCTCCTGTACCTGATTTTCGCTGGCTGCAAAGCTGTGGCTCGCTTGTAGATTGAGTTATTGATGGATGATTTTATCGGCTCCAATTAACACGTCAGAATTAACTTGTTATGGCGCGTAATCGTTAGTTGGTAAATTTTGTTGTGGTGACGAATATGTATTTTTTTGCTCTCTCCAAAGATTTTATCGGTGTCTAATATGATCGGTTGCCTTGATATAACTGGTTTTACAGCAGTATCGGTCTTGTTGCTCATTGATAGAATCCATGTTCTGCGGCGATGAGAGCTTAATTAGATCATTTTTATTTTTAAATGTAAATGATTCTTATTTGCATTTAAAAATACACTGGATTTCAGCCTTTCCCTGGAGGAGAATCTCGCCATGAGTTTCGGAATTACCAAAACGATACCCGCCAAAGCCGGGGTAGCGATGCTCGACTCGCTCTACGACGGCAGTCGCAGCGAATACGAATTCCACATGGCGGGTCTCGAGCCCAAACGGCTCAAAGTCGGCGACTATGTCTACACGATTTTCAACGATCAACTGCATGGCCGTCTCAAGATCAACAAATTCATCACCGGCGCCACCAATCCCGCCTCGGGCAAACCCAGAATACTGATCGTCGTCGCGGCACCTGGCGAGCGCCTGCCGACCCCGCTACCGAAAAAGGGGCATCGCGGCACTCGCTATACCGACGGCGAAGACTGGCCTGGGTAGTCATTTCGGAATCCGATCTAGGCTATGCAAAAGCAGTGCGACCACGACCGTTCGAGTTTGGGGCAAGTTGAACGTGAACCTGCCGGCGATATGGTTGCGAGCGCGATCCCGGGGCTAGCGCGGCTGCCTATTCGAGCGGCTGAAACGGCATGCTGCGAGTCTATCAACGTGGCGACTCCGCCCTTTAGCGCCGGGTTTGCGCTGCCAAATAATGCTAGTATCGCGCTGGCACAACAATAAAACCCGATCCATGAACGACTCTTCCCGACAAGCCCTGCGAGCACTTGCGAATACGCGTTTCACGACCTATTGGCTCGACAGCCTCGATGCGGTAGACGACGAAGCTGCGCTGCAGCAGCACATCGACTGCGACCTGCTGATCGTCGGCGGCGGTTTCTGTGGGTTGTGGGCCGCAATTCAGGCGAAAGAACGGGATCCGGCGCGCGATGTCGTACTGATCGAAGCCAAAAGTGTCGCCAACGGCGCCAGCGGGCGACCGGCTGCGATCATGTCAACTTCGGTAATGCATGGCATCGATAATACCGAACGTATATTTCCCGACGATGTCGCCAAACTGGAGCGCCTCGGCCGCGAAAACATGGATGAGTTCAAACAAACCGTCGAGCGCTACCGGATCGACTGCGATATCGAATGGGGCGGCGAAATGAAGGTTTCGATCGGTGATGCCGGACTCGCCACCGTCGACGAAGACCACGAACTCTACCTCAAGTATGGCCACGACGCGGTCAGGCTCGACCGGGCGGGCCTTCAGGCCGAAATCAAGTCGCCGATATTTCATGGCGCCACCTGGTCACGGCAGCGCAGCGGCACCGTACATCCGGGAAAACTGGTACGAGGTCTGAAACGGGCAGCGCTTGGGCTGGGTGTGCGCCTGTTCGAAAACACGCCGCATCTGGAGAATCAAAAGACCGCCGCCGGTATCGTGGTGGAAACCCCCGGAGGCGCCATAACCGCAAACAAAGTATTGCTGCTACTAACGCATGGGCGGCCGGTCACCGGCATATCAGCCGGCGCGTGGCCGCGATTCGCGACCGTATTATCGTTACCGAACCGCTGACGCCGGAGCAAATGGAGCAGATCGGTTGGCACAACCGCCAGGGGGTCTACGATACCCGTACCCAGCTCAACTATATGCGCCTGACCGCCGACAATCGAATTCTATTCGGCGGACGGCTGGCCTACTTCTTCGGCAACGATACCGATCCGCAACGCGACAAGACGCCGCAACCCTATATCCGACTGGTGCAGTCGTTTTATCGCACCTTCCCGCAACTCGCGGCGGAAATCGGATTCTCGCACGCCTGGAGCGGACCCATCGGGCTTACCACGCGTATGGCGGTGCACTATCAGAAATACCACGACGGCGATATGGTATTTGCCGGAGGCTACTCGGGTTTCGGCGTGACGGCATCGCGCTTCGGCGCGCGCGTCGGACTCGCGATCCTCGATCGCCTCGATATCCCGGAGACCAAAATGCAGTTTGCCCTGACCGTGCCGAACTACATCCCGCCCGAGCCGTTTCGCTGGCTCGGCGCGCAGGTCACGATGTACGCCCTAGACACCCTCGACGAGAAAGGCGGCTGGCGCAAACTCTGGGTGCGCATGGTGCAAAAAATGGGGTTCCCGATCACCCTCTAGCCGCATATCTCATCGATTTCCTGCTGCGGACGCCGCCTCGCGATCGTCGAGCCGGCATTGATCAGGGCGATGGTATTTCCGGGCTATTTTGGGGCGACTCCCGGCAACCGGGGCGAAGCCTGGCAAAAACCGGCACGCAGCCGGTCGCTT
This sequence comes from Olavius algarvensis Gamma 3 endosymbiont, assembly GCA_001735895.1. Lineage (GTDB taxonomy): Bacteria > Pseudomonadota > Gammaproteobacteria. The sequence continues at coordinate 101,671 of DS021199.1, forward strand.
CGACTCTGGCCAATTTCTCCCACCGTAACACTAATATGCCGGCGACCTATTCGGTGCAGGGCCAGCTGTCCGGCATCCAGAATGCCGGCAGTAACCGGGTTTCGCTATTGCCGCAGGCGAGGTCGAGTTGCATCTGGGAAAGATTTTTCACCCGGCGCAGGTCGACACCCTCGAAATGCGTCAGGTAGGTATAAGCGCCCTTGAAATCGACCTCCGATAGCTCGGCATTATCGAATTCGGCGCGCGAGAGATTGGTGTAGCTGAAATTGACGTTGTCGAGCTTCGCTCCGCTGAAGTCGATGCGACCCAGCTCAGCCTTGGACCAATCCACATTCTTGATTATTGCATTTTTGAAACTGGCGCGCGAAAACTCAGACTTGGTCAGAATCGTGTTGGTCAAATCGACGCGATCAAAATTGGCTCGATAACCTACCGCCTTGGTCAGATCGGCATTGCGGAAACTACTGGAGGTCGCGCTGCTGCGCGTCATGTCGGTTTTAGTCATGTTGGAACCGCTAAAATCGCTGTCATCAAGCATTTTGTTGGTTTTTTTACAACCCGACCAGTCTATTCCGGGAGCGCGCCTGTCATAGCAGTCGGCATGAACGGTTGCGGCGGATAGCAGCAGAATCGCGCTGACCGGAGCAAGGACATACGACAAAAATTTCAGATTCATTCGAAACATCAATTTCATTGGCAATAGGGTTTTGACTATAGCACCGGCTTATAATTCCATAAACCGATTATGGGGCCGGACTATCCGCCGCATCGACCGCTTTGATTTTTTGCGGCCGCAACACTTCGACGATGCCCGCCGAAACGATCAAGGCGGCGCCCAATAACTCACGCAGGCCGAACGGCTCGTCGATCAATATCGCGGCAGAAGCGACGCCGACCAGAACCTCGACCATCAACAGCATGCCAACCCGCCCGGGACTTAACACGGTGGCGGGCCAAACGGTCACATAGGTAACCGGCAACATCAACAAGGCCATCAGCAATACCCAGTGCCAGCTATTTATCAAACTGGCGGGCCGCGGCATGCCGTCGAGATTCCCCTGCTGCCAGATGATTAGCAACAGTGACAGCAATAATGCAAAGATGATGAAAATGGTTACCTTTTCTATAATGAATCTGGCGCCGTCCTGAAACAGCTTTACCGATGCGACCGACCAGCACAGCCCTGAAATCAGCGCAAACCAGTCGCCGGTATTGCGCGGCACCGGCAACCCGCTCTCGACCACGAGCACAATATAAAGCCCGCCGAAAGCCAGCAGCAGTGCAAACAATCGATTTGCCGTCAAACGCTCCTTTAGGATCAGAATCCCGAGTAAAGTGCTCCATAACGGACTCATGTAAAACAGCAGAATGGCGCGCACCACGTCGGTTAAATTGAGGCTGGCGATATAGAGAGAAAACGCAAATCCCGCCAACAGACCGGGAATCAGTGTGTGCTTCCAGTGTTCGGCAAACTGGCGGTAGCGGATCAAAATAAGCGGGATAAATAATATTGCGCTGGCGCCGAAGATAACCGGACCGGTCCAGAAGGCATGCACCCCGGCTTGCTCGATACCCCGTACCGGGATCCAGTAAAGGCCCCATAGGGCGGCGCCAAAGGCAAGGGCGACGCTTGGCGCCAAGTCTTTATGATTCGACTGCATCGGCTCCGTTGCCCGATCGGCCGACGGTATCAAGCCGCGACCACCGAGCTGATTCGAGTAAACGCCTGCAGGTTGATAGCGTCGAGTTCAGGCCGCAAGGGTTGATCCTGCGACGACAGCTTGACAATAGTTACCTCGGTTACCGGGTTGATGTAAATCCACTGACTATGAATCCCGATGGCTAGCATAACTTGATGCTCGTTTCCGGTCTGATACCACTTGTTGCGATAGCGCCCGTCCGGAAAGTCTTTGGATGACTCACCGCGTTGCCAGGCTGCGCGGTCGCCGCCCTGACTACAATCGTCGATCCACCACTCCGGGATGATTTGCCGGCCGCCCGCGACGCCCCGGTTGCGTACCAGTTCGCCGAAACGCAGCAGATCGCGCGGGATCACGCATATCCCGCCGGCGGTACGCGCGGCGCCCTTGCGATCGACGGTGATATAGGCGTTTTTTTCCGCGCCCATGGGTTGCCACAGATAGTGGCTCATCGTATGCGCCAACGACTCTCCGCCAACCCGCTCCAGTACCCAGCCGAGCAGATCCGAGTTGGGTGACTTGTACTGCCAGACTTGGCCATGGGCGCCGTCCGCGCGCTCCAACCCGCACAAAAAATCCTGCAGATTGCAGTCGATCTCGTCGCGCGCGCAGGGGTGCCATGCGGTGGCCGTTCGATACTCGATAAATTTACCCGATGTGGCGAGATAATCCTCGTCGAAATCGATCCTGACCGCCATATCGAGAACCTGCTGCAGACTCGCGTCCCGATAGCCCGAAGCGGCAAGCTCCGGGATATAGTCGACCACCGGTTTCGACGGATCGAGCTTGCCTTGATCGACCAGCACCCCGGCCAGGATCGCGGCGATCGACTTACTCACCGAAAAGACGATATGCGGATTCTGCTCGACCGCATCGTCGACATACCATTCGTGCACCAACCGGCCGCGATGCGCGACCAGTAGCGCATCGCTGCTGGACTCCGCGAGCCAGCGATCGAGCGACCATTGCGCCGCTTCGAGACCGGCGAACATGATTTCACCGATCGCGGCTCCCGGCGCCGAGGTAAATCTCTCGCAATCGTTACCGCGATATATAGGCGAGGTCGGAATAATTTCACGCACGTGCTGGAAAGCCCAGCGATTGTGCGGCGGTTGACGCCAGTTGGCGAGATTCAGGCTGGCGGGTCGATCGGTCACTCGTCGAGCTCGGTAATGGTTTTTTGATTATTGGAGTCGAGCACAGTCTGACACATTTCCAGGTGCAGGCGCCCGCCGCTGCTGTAGGGGTGCGATTCGACCACGGTTTCGTTGAGCACGATGCCGAGACCGGGTTCGCCGGGCGCCGGCATGTAACCGGCTTCCCAGGCCAACGGTTTTTGCAAAACCGCATCGTGAAACTCGGTTTGGATCGTCTCCAGGATCAGAAAATTAGGACAGCTGAAGGCGACATGTGCCGCCGCCGCGTGCGCGATAGGGCCACAGTAAATATGCGGCGCGAGCTGGGCGTTGAACAGTTCCGCCAGTTGCACGATTTTTTTGGTTTCCCAGATCCCGCCGCTACGCCCGACATCGGGTTGCAGAATCGAAACGCCGGCCTTGAGCGCCTGATAAAACTCGACTCGCGTGGTCAGGCGCTCACCGACCGCCACCGGGATCGAGGTCGCGGCGGCGACCCTGGCGATCGCATCCATCTGGTCCGGCGGACAAGGCTCTTCAAACCAAAGCGGATCATAGGGTTCGAGTCGGCGCGCCAGCCGAATCGCGGACGAGGTTGTCATTTGCCCGTGGGTGCCGAACAGGATATCGGCGCGGTCGCCTACCGCCGCGCGAATTTTGCGCAGGTTATCCTCGCAGCGCGACAACTCGGTCAGCGACAGTTCGCGCCCGCCCTGAAAATCATAGGGCCCGGCGGGGTCCTGCTTGATCGCGGTGAAACCCATGTCGACATAGTCGAGTGCGCGCGCGGCGGCGGCGTCGCCGTCGTGATAGACATCGGGCGCGCCAGCGTCCGGGTTGCCGTCATCGTTGACCGCTTCGGGATATAGGTAGGTATAGGTGCGGATGCGTTCGTGGAAGCCTCCGCCCAACAGCTGATAAACCGGCACATCGTGGGCCTTGCCGAGAATGTCCCAGAGCGCGATTTCGATGCCGCTGAACACGGCCATCATGCTTATGTCCGGGCGCTGCGTGAATCCGGCCGAGTAAACCCGGCGAAACAGGGTTTCGACATGATGCGGATCTTCACCGGCGATAAATCGTTCGAAGGTATCTTCGACCATCGCGCAGGCAATATCGCCCGACACCGGAATGCCATAACACTCGCCTATGCCCTCGATGCCGTTGTCGGTGGTAATCTTGACGATCACCCAGAACGAGCCGCCGAGACCGCTGGGAGGGACCGTAACCCAGGTTTTAATATCCTTCAGAATCATGTTGCTACCCGACTTCGAGAATCCCCGTTAAGTTACTGCAAAGCGCCAGCTTACGAAACCGGAATTAACTCTTGTTTGATCAATTCCAGTAACTTGTCCATCTGTTGAGTCGGAATGCCCGAGGAAAATCGCGCTACCTGCTGGATCGGCGGCGGTTGAGGCAAGGCCGTGCGCCCGACGGTCAAACCCAGCCCTTTATCGCGGCGACCCGCCTGGCGCTGTTCGAATACGTTGTAGTTTACCAGGCAAATGCCGAGACCGTTGCGCACCGCGTTGACCATCCCCTCGAGGCTCGGGCATTCGAACACCACGCGCAGCTTGCGATCGATACCGGCCAGCGCCTGCTCGGCCCAGGCCATGTAAAAACACTCGTCGTGGTAGGTGACATAGGGAATCGGTCCGTCTTCGAGCACGAAGTCTTCCGCCTGCAACCATACGACCTGCTGACGCCCCAGCGGATGATCTTCGCTGAGCAGTTGCGATTCGAATACTTCGATTAGCGCCATATCAATTTCTCCCCGTTCCAGCCGCCTGACCAGTTCGGGCGTATGCGCCACGCGCAAGGTCAACGCAACGTTGGGAAAATTGTTGGAGAAATTGGACAAAATCCGAGCCATATCGGAAGCGGTTACATCTTCGGTAATCCCGAGGTGTAACTCGCCGGCGAGGTCGCTCTGCTGAAAACTCGCCATGGCTTCATCGTGCAGGCGCACAATGCGGCGCGCATAGTCGAGCAGTTTTTCGCCATCGCGGCTGAAATTGATTTTGCCGTCGATGCGGGAAAACAGGTTACGTTTGAGGCTGTTTTCGAGGCGTTTCATCTTGTGGCTGATCGCCGATTGCGACAGATTCAGCTTTTTAGCCGCACGCGTAATGCCGCCGATATCAGCGATGGCCGTCAACGCGCGCATGGTTTCGATATCAAACTTGGGCATTATGACGAAATTCGATGGAGTTCATGAAAATATATCGTTTTGTTCATAAAGACTCAATCGGTATATTCATTGCGCCGACGTTTCCCAAAGCTAACCATGACCCTGTACAAAAATTTGTTCCAGCCGTTGGATCTGCGCCATCGTCGACTCGACAACCGGGTTGTATTCGGCGCTCACACCGCGAATATGTCCGACCTGGGGCTACCTGGAGAACGCCATCGCGCTTACTACGAAGAACGCGCTATCGGCGGCGCGGCGATGATAGTGGTCGAGCCGATGCCGGTGCACCCAACCGCGGTATTGACGCGCGGTAACTTTCGCCATTGCGACGACGAAGTCATCCCCTCTTTTCGCAAGCTTACCGATACCGTGCATGCACACGGCACCACTATTGTGCAGCAGCTCTACCACGTCGGCCAGCATGGCGACTCCGATTTGTCGTTCATGCCGCACTGGTCGCCCTCGGGGCTCGCCTCCTACCATGATTCCGACGGCAGTCACGCCATGCGCGAAAGCGAAATTCTCGAAGTCATCGAATGTTTTACCCGCGCGGCACAGCGCTGCCAGGCGGCGGGCTTCGACGGCGTCGATCTGTTCGCCGCCTATAACGCCCTGCTCGACCAGTTCTGGACGCCTTGGTCGAACCGGCGCGACGATCGCTGGGGTGGATCGCTGGAGAATCGCTGCCGCCTGTCGCTGTCGATCATCAACTCGATTCGCGCAGCCTGCGGCGAGGATTTCATCATCGGCATGTCGATCAGCCACTCCGACGAAACAGCTTACGTGATGACGCTGGAGCAACTGCAAGAAGTCATCGTCGCCCACGACAATTCGGGCAATCTCGACTATGTCTCCTGCGGTGCCGGTAATTACATCGATTACGATCGCCTCATGGCGACCTTCGTCTACGGTGAAAAGCAGGGGGTACCGCTGGCCGCTGCGCTGAAGTCCGTGGTCAGTCATGCCTGCATTACCGCCGAGTGTCATATTCGCACCCCTGAAAACGCCGACTATACGGTTACAAGCGGCGATTCGGATCTGGTTTCGATCGTGCGCGGGCAAATCGCGGATCCGCATTGGGTCAATAAAACCCGCGCTAACCGCCACGACGATATCCGCGGCTGCATTTCCTGCAACCAGATGTGCTGGGGGCGGCGCGCGCGATTACTGGATATCCTGCCTGATCAATCCGTCCGCCGGGCGCGAGTTCGAGTGGGGCGGCGATCGCTTCAGCCGCGCGGAGACCATCAAAAATGTGCTCGTGGTCGGGGGCGGACCGGCCGGCATGGAAGCCGCGCGTGTCGCCGCCGAACGCGGCCACCGGGTTACGCTGGCGGAAGCGCTGGGCGATCTCGGCGGTCAATTCCGCCTCGCCGGTCTCGCGCCGCGGCGCGGCCAGATTACCGAATTGATCGGCTGGTATTTGCGCCAGTTCGAACAGCTTGGAGTCGAAGTGCGTTATTTCTCGCCCATGGACGAGCTGGACATTGTCGAGTTCGGCGCCGACGAGGTCGTGCTCGCCACCGGCTCCATGCCCGACGACAGGGCTAGCCAGCGCTGGCTGCCGCAGGCGGCCGAACTGCCCGGACTGGAAAACGGCAAGGTCTTCGCCTGCGAAGAGGTGTTGCGCGGCCAGGCCGAACTCGGCACAGCGGTCATCGTACTGGATGAAGGCGGCAACTGGCGCGGCACCGGTACCGCCTGGTATCTGGCGGACAAAGGTCACGACGTCATCATCGTCACCCCCGATGCGATGATCGGCAAGGAATTGACGCGCACCACGTCGGATTTTCGAATCCGCTCCAACCTGGCGAAACTCGGGGCTAGATTCATGCTCGAGGCGGTAATCGCCCACTGGCACGGCGATCGGGCCGAGATCCGCTCACTACTGGATGGGACCTTGACGAGTGTCGACGCCTCGGCGATCGTCACCGCCACCACCAACCGCGTCGACAACAGTATCGAGCTGGCACTGGCGGGGAGCGATATCCGCTTCCATGTCGTCGGCGATGCCGCCGCGCCGCGACAAGCGCCCTACGCGTTTCACGATGGCCGCAAGATCGGCCTGGCGCTTTAAACGGAGTCGTTAACAGATGAACTCGCAAATTGACCCGAGCACTGGAGTGAACAACCGATGAACGGCCGGCGCAGACGCCAGGGCGGCAGCGCCGCCCGCCGCGCCGCGTTGGCAAAGCGCCCAAATCGTGCATCATCCCGAAATTAAACGCGGCATCCCGCTGATGGAAGTCACCAATCAGGAGGGAGTGGAGCTGATCCATGACTTCGCGATGCGCGTCGCCGAGCAAATCGGTTGCGATTTTCAGGACGAAGAATCGCTTAGCCTTTGGCGCCAGACCGGCGCCGAAATCGACGGCGAACGCGTTCGTATCGGGCGCGACGAGTTACTCGACCTGATCGGCAAGATCCCCTCCTCTTACGTTCACCATGCGCGCAACTCCGAGCGCACGGTGCGCGTCGGCGACGGGCACGCCGTGGTCTCTCCGTCTTACGGGGCACCCTTCGTACGCGACCTGGAAGGCGTGCGGCGTTACTCCACGCTCGAAGATCTCGACAATCTGCAAAAACTCAATCACATGGCATCGACGGTGCATATCGCCGGCGGTACCATCGTCGAGCCGGTCGACGTCCCGGTGCCGCACCGGCATTTGCACATGGCCTACAGCGGCCTCAAATACTCCGACAAACCCATCATCGGTAACGTGACCGCGCGCGCGCGGAGGACACGCTCGCCATGCTCAAACTCGTGTTCGGCGATGATTTCGCCGCCAACAATACCGTGACCACGTCGTTGATCAATGCCAATTCGCCGCTGGTCTGGGACGAAACCATGCTCGATTCGCTCAAGGTTTACGCGCTGAATAATCAGGCGGTGATGTGTTCGCCGTTTTCGATGGCGGCGGCGAGCACTCCGGCGAGCAACGTCGGCACGGTCGGCGTGGTGCTGGCCGAGGCATTGATGGCGATGGCGCTGACGCAAATCATCCGGCCCGGAGCGCCGATGCTGTTCGGCGTGCCGGCGATGACAGTAGCGCTCAACAGCGGCGCGCCGGTGCACGGCTCGCCGGATTCGGCGATGGTGCAATTCCTGTCCAACGCGATGGCGCGTCACTACCGCCTGCCGCACCGCGCGATCCTGAATGTCGCGACCTCAAAATCGGGCGACATGCAGGCCGCCTACGATTCGATGTGGGGTCTGTTTCCGAGCATGCTTTCCGGCGCCGACTGGTTGACCATGGGCGGCGGCATGCTGGAAGGCGCGCTCACCGTCGGCTACGGCAAAACCATGATCGACTTCGAGCAGCTCGACGCATTTTATCACTTCCTGCAGGGACCGGATTTTCACGACATCGAAGAAGTCTTCGAGGCCACCAGGCGCGTCGGTCCCGGCGGACACTTCCTCGGCGAAACCCACACCCTCAATAGCAACCTGTTCATCTTCGGTTCACAGCACAACAATTCCTACGAACAATGGGATATCGAGGGCCGCCTCGACAGCGAGTCGGTAGGCGTTCTCAAGGCAAAAAAATGGCTGCAAAAGTACGAGGCGCCGCCGATCGACGCCGCTCTCGACGAAGCGTTGCTGGAATTTATCGCCCGTCGCAGCCGCGAAATACCGGAAAAATAAAAATCCGCGCGCGGCGATTCGCCGCGACGAGGGACGGGTTATACTTTGCCGCATCCCCGACTGAATAGCGATGATGCAATCTCCGGTGAAAGACCAAATATTGCGCCTGTGTCAATCCCTGTTTCCGCAGTGGGCCGGGCTTGCCATGGCGGATTTCGAGTTTGACGATCCCAAGGGTTTTTCTTCGTTCACGATGGGAATTCGGTCGCGTCGGCCGCTGCAACCGAATGCGATTTTATATCGCCGGCTAGCAGGCAAGGACAATGCAATTCTCGATTTTGCCACCGAAAAGGAAGTATTTCTGACCCTCGGCGCAAACGATATCGCCGCCCACTGCTACTATTAACCCGGCGACAATATATGTCGCATTCAGCCATCGCGTGTCTGTTCACAGCAAGGCATCAGAACGCCGCTGCAGTTATTCTGCAGCAAGTTCTGATAACGCCGTCTGTGGGCAGACACGCGATGGCCTATCTTGTTTAATATCAATTAGTTAGGGGTCCCAAGAAAGCGTCAGCTCCGCGTTGCAACTCTTGCCAATGGAATAACCATTGGCGGCGAGTCGCGCCTTGATCTGACGCTTTCTTGGGACCCTGAATACGGCATATATTGTCGCCGGGTTAATATTACGACGAAACCTGCCGCGTCGAGGCATTTTATCAGGGGCGCAGTCTACAGGCCGGGGATTTGTTCGAGCCGCAAAACCTGCGCCAGATTGCCGGCCAGCTGCACCGTCTGCACCGGCTCAAGCCCGCCGGCCTGCCGCAACAAGGTCTGTTCGAATTGATACGCGACAAATGGGGATCTATGGCAAAGCAGGTGCTCGAACGGGAGACGCAAGCCTTTCCACCCAACGAACGTGCGCTGTGCGCCGCGCTGCGCGCAATCTATAGCGACGAAGTCCGCGAAAAAGTCCGCCGGTGCCTGCCCGAGGGTGAATTATGCTTTTGTCATAACGACACTTATCACGGCAATATCATGAAACTCGACGACGGCCGCATCAAGCTGGTCGATTTCGAATTTTCCTGCCTCAACCACAAGGCTTACGATTTCGCCAGCCCGTTCGCCGAAACCGTGATGCGCCATCGGCAACCTGAATATCCCTATTTCCGCATTGCCGAACCGGAATACGGCGAGCGCGAACTGAGCCTGCTGATCAACTATTACCTCGATAACGATTCGTTCGCGGACCCGCAGCAAAGGAAGGAGGAATTTGACCGGCTACTGTCCGCCAGCAAACGCATGCTGATAATGGCCGACTACAAATACGCGATGGCCGCGCTGCCGCTGGCCCTCAACCCGATTCAAAAAATCCGCTTCATTCCCTATGCCCACCAGCGTTTCCAAAAATTCCTGGCGGCCTGCGATCAGTTGCTCGATTAAAAAGTAAGCAAGCCCCGACAACTTGACTACAGGCTCCATTTTGCCGGGCAATCAGGCGGAAAATTACCCGCCCGGGGTGTCAGTGGAATTTTAAACTAGTAAAAACGGGAAATTGAAAAGCGTAATCGCGGTGATGATTAATATATAAGGGGTTAGCTCTCGCATGGGTTTCTCCGAATGTCAAAAAGTGAATTACGAATGATTTTAGGCCTGCAATAGATTTAATCAAATGATATATTATTGAGTTTTAATTAAATTTTACTTAATCTATGGAGATACGGCATTTACGCACCCTGGCGACCGTGGCGGACGCGGATTCCTTTGCCAGCGCGGCTGAGCAATTGTTTGTTACCCCGGCCGCCGTCAGCCAGCAAATCCGGCAGCTTGAAGCGGAACTCGGGATACAGCTATTCGATCGGGCGCTGCGCCCACCCAGGCTCAACGCCCAAGCCGAGGTCCTGGTAGGCCGCGCGCGCGAGTTGGTCGAACAGTTCAACGATTTCAAAACCAGCGCCCTCGAAAGCCGGCTACGAGGTCGCCTATCGATCGGTTCGGTTAACGGCATTACCGCCAGCCTGCTGCCGGAAACGCTGCGCTCGCTAACGCGGCGCTATCCCGAAGTTCGGGTGCGTATCGAAGAAGGGTCGTCAAGGCAATTGGCACGCCGCGTCAAACGCCGCGAACTCGACGCGGCTATTATCAGCGATATCAAAAATTTGCCTGATTCGATGGAAAAACTTCCGCTCTTCAGTGAGCCGCTGGTCGTCATCGAAAACCAGGCAAGCGAGGCGAGATCATGGCGCGAAGTCCTGCAGCGAGATCCTTTCCTGAAAATTAATACTGCCTCGGGTTTGGGCAGCCTGATCGCCGATTCGCTTAAACGTTTCAGGGTTCGAGTCGATGAAGCCATGGAGCTCGACTCCACCGATTCGTTGGTGCAAATGACACTGGCGGGACTCGGCAGCGGCGTGGTCCCGATGGGGCGCGTGTCCGCCGAAGCGGCCCGCAGCCTGAGAATTTTCCCGTTTGGCGAGCCGCAGGTGCAGCGCCAGGTGGTGCTGGTTCAGCGCAGCAGCAAAGCCCCGGCCGAATTACTGCGGGTACTTTACCGCGAGATACAGTCGCAGATCGCCGAACGCAGCTAACCCGAATATTTCATGAAGGGAACGAAATCAGGGGAAATCTGGCAAACAAGGTCGGCCGAGATTGGCAGCCAGATTTATCCTGATTTCGTTCAGGTACAAACTGTACCCGCTAACATTCTTGAAAAAACCGTTCAAGTTATTGAAATTCATTTCATTTCTCAAGAGTTTGTACCGCCTTCGTGAAATATCCGGGCTAACGCCGACTGAGATCGCCGATCGCGTCGAGGCAATGAGACAGCAGCGTGTCGGCGATGACGCGGCCTTTGGCCGCGGTCGCCAGCGTCGCCTGCCCATAAACCCCCGATGCCGACCAGGTGCCCTGTCCCGGGTTACGGCTCAAACGCCCCTCCCCGTCGGCGCAATCGTCGACCGCGCGGCTCATATCGACCACCTGCGGCGCGATATGCAGCATCAGCGAAGTTTCGTGTTCGTCGGCATGCGAGCCGTAACGTTGCTGCAGCAAATCCGGCGGCAGGCTTTGCAATGCAGCCTCGAGATTCAAATAGTCGAAATGGACGGCCGCTTGCAGCGATGGCCCGACCTCGGCCAGCGGGCGCAGGGTCGACAGACCCGTATTGAGCACGTAAAAACGCGACAAGCCATGGTCCGACAGGCTGCCGCAGATATCGACGATAAGATCGCGCGCGGTTTCCAGGCGCAGACTAATCGAGCCCGGGTATTCGGTAAAAGCGGGGTAAAAGGAAACATTGACCAGCGGCGCCACCACGACCGGCAATCGTTGCATGATTTCATCGGCGAGCCAGCCCGCGATGATTGCATCGTTGTTGAGCGGCAAGTGCGGACCGTGCTCCTTGGCGGCCGCGCCCAGCGGAATAACGACGACCGGATCGACGGCAAAACACGCCTCGGCCTCGATCCAGCTCAGCAGTTCTAGCTTGACTCCAGACTTCATTTCTTTCTATTGTTACCCGGATTTCGGCGCCGACAGTGGCCGATAATAACCCGAGACATAACTTTAAAACACATCGATGATCCATCGCTTCATTTCAGCGCGCCCCGCTAAGTTGCCGCGGGACATCCCGGGGCTGCCTGCAGGACCGCCGCCGGGCGGCGGTCTTCGCCGCCCGGTCGATCTGATGTGTCGTCTCCGTGGCTGATCCCGCAGCATCCATGTCCCACTCGGCGTGGAATCCGGGCATCGAGTCGGAAATTCCGCCGGCTTTGCGCGAACTCGAGACAATCTACGACCCGGCCAATGTCTTTACCTCGCTCGCCGAGGTCAACGAACTCGCCACCGAAACCGGCCTCAGCCCCGAGGAATTGACCAGCTTCCGGCCGCATCGGTTGGTGCTGCACGAGCTAATCGTACGAATCAACGCCGATATCGTCGTACTCGAAGGCGAAAACGAAGAAGATCTGGGCATCAATTTCCGCAATATCGCGCGCAATATTTTCAGCAAATACGTGATTCCCGGGCTAATGCAGATCGAGCATGGTTTCGACACCATGCGCACCAAAATCGAAGACATGACTAAGCGCGAGCTCGCGGCGGCACTGCGCCAAGACCGTCCGGCCCGGGCCGCGCGGCCGTCGTTATGGGCGCGCCTGACCGGCGCCAGGCCGAAACCGGCGGCCCCGGCCCAAAGCAGGCAGGAACGCGAATTCGAATTAATCAACGCTTACAAAGCCAGCGGTCTGGCGGCCGACGATCCCCTCGCCGCGGCCGTGTATCGCAGCCTGTACCGGGTGCTCGGTGCGATCGCGACCACGCGCGGTTTCATCGGCAACGACCCCGAGTACTTAACCGGCATCTGCGTGCGGCACGCCTGTAATTACCTGGGCAGTCGCGACATCGGCCGCAAGGTGGGCGAACTGGTAAAAGCAGCGATCGCGGGAGAAGGTTACGACTTGATCCCCGACGCCGACAGACCGGTGCTGATCAGCCTCAAGGGCGCGTCCGCCGCCGGCAAAAGCTCACTGCGCCCGATGCTGCGCGAAATGATGGCGCAACTGGGAATCGAGGATCAGGGTTACGGCACGATTAGTCCCGATATCTGGCGCCGCTTATTACTCGACTACGACGCGCTCGGCGCTGGCTATAAGTATGCCGGCCGCTTCACCAGCCACGAAGTCAATATCATCGATACCAAGCTCGACCACTATATTCGCGCCAAGGCCGAACGGCGGCACTCGATCCCGCATTTGATGGTCGATCGCTTCCGCTTCGACAGCTTCGCCAGTGAAAAAATCACCAATGTCCTGCATAAGACCTATGTGCGTTATATCGATACCATGTATATGTATTTTATCGTAACGCCGCCTGCGGCGACCGTCGAGCGCGGCTGGGAGCGAGGTCAACAGCGCGGCCGTTACAAAGCAGTCGAGGATTTCTTGGGTCATTGTATCGAGGCCTATGCGGGGATGCCGAAACTGTTGTTCAAATGGCTCGCCAACAGCAGCCCGCGTTACATTTTCGAATTCCTCGACAATAGCGTGCCCAAGGGAACCTACCCCGAACTGATCGCCCGCGGCACCCAGGGATCGATGCGGATTTATCGCCCCGGCCCGTTTATCGATATCGAACGCTACCAGCGCATTAATGTGCTCGCTGGCGCGCCGGAACAGGTGGCGGCTGCGGCCGGGGAATTGACGGTTGCAAACAATCTCGGCTTCCTGCGCCAGTGTATCGCTAAAATAAAGCTGATCGAATTTGTCGACATCGATACCGCTGCGGCATACCTCGCGATTCGTGCCGGCAGCTTTGAAGTCATCGATGCAGCGCTCCTAGCGCAAAACCTGGGCGATGAAAACCTGCGGGAAATTATCACGCAACTAGCGCCCGATTTGCTGCGCTGACAGGGCCTGGGCTAAACTGCCGCTTTGGCCGGAGTCGATGCATGAGCAAATCCATAAACGGCAGCTGCCTTTGCCAGACGGTCACTTACCGGTATCACGGACCCGCGCACCTGTTCCAGTATTGCCACTGTTCACGCTGCCGCAAATTCACCGGCAGCGCCCACGCGACGAATATCATCATCGATCCGAAGAATTTCGAATGGCTTAGCGGAGAAGATATGGTCGGACGCTTCGAACCACTGCAGGCCAAACACTTCGCCACCAGTTTCTGCAAGCAATGTGGGTCATCCCTGCCCTGGCAGTCACAAAGCGGTACCGCAATGGTCATTCCCGCCGGTACGCTCGATCAAGATCCCGAAATCAAACCGACGCAAAACATTTATTGGGACTCGCGCGCGCCCTGGCGAGAGGAAGTGAGCGCACTGCCGCAGCACAATGAGTTACCGCCGCGCAGCAACAAATAAAGGGCTCACCGCCATGATCCGATTCATGCTGAGATTATTGCTAGTTAACTGCCTATGGCTGGTACCCCTTGCGGCGCCGGCGGCGGTGCCCGCAAATCCGCTATTGGTCGACGATTCAATTTTCGTTTCGCAACAGGGCGTTTACCGTTTCGATTTAACATCCGGCAAAACCCTGTGGTCCAGTCTAGCCGGAGTCGAAACCTTCGAACCCGTCGCGTTTGCGGATTTGATCCTGGTCGGCAGCACGCAGGGTCTATACGCCCTCGCGGCAGAGGACGGTCGCGTCGTCTGGCGCATCGAAAAATCCAGGACCTTGTTTACCCCCGGGATATCCGACCAGGCTTATGCCGGTAGCGTGCACGGTGAGCTATACGCCATCGATCCAGCGCATGGCAGAGTTAACTGGCGCCGGCAATTCCCCGGATGGGTTTACTCGCCTGCCGTCACATCGAATTCCGCACTGCTGTGGACCGGCGGGCAAGCGCATCGCGCCTATGGCTTAGCGGCAATCGACGGCAGCCTGCGACACGAAATACCGACCACCCAGGAAACGGTCTTCAGCCCGGTGGATATCGGGAACAGCCGGGTAGCGTTCAACCTGTTCGACGGCAGCACGCTGGTGATCGCCGCCGGTAGCGGCAAGGTGCTCGGGTCTTTCACGGGTAACTTACAACCCAACAACCTGCAATATTACCGTGACATGGTTTATCGCAGCCACCGCGACGGTACGCTGGCCGCTTTCGACCGCGTCAGCCTCGATCTGCGCTGGCGTAAATCGCTGACGGCGCAGGATTTAATCCTGCATCCGTCGCAGCCGGGGTATTTGCTGGCCAGCGACCGGGACCGTGAGTTAATCCTGTTAGACCTCGCCAAAAACGACGCGGGCTGCCGCATGCAAATACAGGGCAACTGGAATCTTCCGATCCAGACCGATTTCCGCACCATCGTCCATTTTCAAAAACAAATGCAACCTCCCGGCATAAGGCTTGTCGAAACTAAGGCAATCTGCAAATAAACCAGGGGGAGATTTTATGAAATCATTAAGAATAGTCAGCTTTGTAATCGTAGCATTTTTTATCGGTAGCGCCGGCGCCATGGAAGCCCCGTTCGGCGGGGAGAAGGCGTCAGCATCGCGAATGTCGCCAACGACCCGGCAAAATATCTCAAGGCGGTAACCGTGATGCTGAAACGCCCCGGCTACGATCCGGAAACCAAAGACTGGTTTTGGGCCAAGTTCAAAGCCGACGGCAGCCTCGACACCAATCCAAAGGGCATGATGCTCGCCGGTAAGGTGGCCAAGGGCAAGCCCAAAGGTTGCATCGCCTGCCACAGTGCCGCGCCCGGCGGCGACTTCATGTTCCTGCGCAACTAGGTGAAATCTTAGGAAATCATTTTTGGAGTCATCCCAACTGTCCGAGTCATCCCCGCTTGCGCGCACTGCTGTCCGGAATAAATCATAATGCCAACTGTGCTTGATGTATTTGGAAATCGGATTTCCATTTTCGTCGTCGTTTAAGTACTTCGAATTCGAGTCTGGGTCGCTGGAATAGAGTCGATTTGAGTTCCGCCAGCCACAGATAAAAACCGCGTCTCGATCCACAAAGTTGCCGGTATAGATCGGCGATGAGATACGTGATCAATGCCACCAGTATCTGGATTTTGACCGCATTCTCGCTTTGGCCGAGAAACTTTTTGATTTTCAGGTTCTGCTTGACCCACTTGAACCAGAGTTCGATCGCCCAACGCTGCTTGTACAGCGCTGCAACTTCTTCAACCGGGACCCCCATCAGGTTGGTTACCAGTACCAGCGGGTCCACATGATCCTCTCGATGCACCACTATTCGCCGCAACGGTTTGACGTAGTTGTTTTTCCGGCCGCCGCCAGGCCATTTGTTTTTAAACTCAATGACCTCATCCGACAGTATATCTCCTTCGGTCGAGCGGCTTTTGAGCACCCTGATCGATGCGTTACGCTTTAACCGGGTCACAAAGAAAGCACCCTCCTGGTCGATTTGATGCCACCAATTGTAATCGCAATATCCCTTATCAAACACATACTTAGCGCCCTTCTCGATTTCAACATTGGTGATCCGAGCGTCACAAGGCAACTGCTTGTCGGGGGAATACAGCAGGTGAATCTTCAGGCCCGGAATGCGTGACATACTACGCGCTTGCGTCCACTCATAACCCCGGCCGCGCAGACAGATCGGCGTCGAGTCCAACAGATAGAGCAAGTCCTTTATCTCATTGCGTACTCGCCGATGAGCCCGGCCCATCAGCTGCTGGCAGAATGATTCAAATACCCCGGCATCTCGTTGGCGATTGGCATCCGATAAAGTCGAGCGCTTAATCGGACCGCAGCCCAGGTGATAGTGATGCGCGGAATGACTATTGTAGCTCACCTCCAACTCGCGCAAGCTCCGACAACCGGACAATTGAGCATACATCAGACTGATTAACTGCCCCCAGCTGTCGAAACCCTTGTTATGTTTATCGCTCCGATGCTGTTCAACGCAGCGTTTGAAAGTATTTTTAGGAAGGACTTTCAAAAGTTCGCCAAATCGGGTATTTGTATACATGTTGCAGTGTCCTGAAATTAAGTTGTCGCTTATGGTTTTATTCGTAAAACCCGGGCACTGCAACACTTTCAAATACACCAACTTAATTTATTCCGGACAGCAGTGCGCTTGCGCGGGAATGACAAATAATATTTGGGGATCTTGCAGTGTCGACAATTTATATCACGAGCTATTTGGATATTCCGATACGTCGGAGCCCGCCGGGACCCATAGGGCCTAAAGCCGCGTAGGCTTACGCGGGAATGACTAGAGCTGGGATGAGGTTTAGCTAAGTCAGGACGATTGGCACTGGACCGATAGCCCTCCACTGGGGGGCTTAATTCAAACTATCGGCTATGCCGGTAGTAGGGGAGTTCCAATTAGTTTTTGACCACTAGCACCAGCCCGCCGAGCACCAGTCCGGCGCCTAGCAGCCGCAAGCCGTTGAACGCGCGTATCTCGATTCCCAATACCCCGAAATGATCGAGCATTAGGGATAACAGGATCTGACCGAAGATTATCGCAATCATGGTATTGGCGACGCCGATCTTCGGAACCAGTATCGCCACCAGAGTGACATAAAACGCACCGAGTATGCCGCCGATATACAACACCGGCGATACTTGCGTTAAGTATTGCAGGCCGCTGCCCGCGCCGGCGTTGTTGCGTAACAGAAATATTGGCAGCAGTGTCAATGCGCCGGTGATAAAGGAAATCAGGGTGGCGAGGATAACGTTGTCGAGCGCACGCCCCAGCTGGCTGTTGACCACGCCCTGCAGCGGCAGCATGCTGCCCGCAAGAATTGCCAGTAATATGAATAAAACCGTCATCGAAAAACCGCCTGGCCGACCGGGCCAGGCGGTAGTTTATCGCTACGCCCGAACCGAGGAATTCAGGCGTTTGATACGGCGGCCTGCGCGGATGCCTTGATATTCATCGCGTAGTAAATCAGGCCGCCGAGTAGCGATCCGGTAAACCAGCCATAGCTGTAAAACCAGCTGAGCGCGCCGGTGGTGACTGCGATCAGCGTCAACCCGACCGGTACCAGGAAGGCAACGAAACCGCTCGTGTTCCAGGCTGGGTAGGTGCTGTGATCTTTATGCAGTGCCGGTAAATCGAGCGTTTGGTTCCTGATTAGAAAATAATCGACGATCATAATGCCGGCAATCGGCCCCAGCAGACTCGAATAACCGATCAGCCAGTTGGAATACAGGCTTTCCACGCTCACCTCGGAGGCGATCCACTCCAGCTTCTTCAGCAATTCCCAACCCATCAGCAAGATGCCGACGAGACCGGTCAGAATAACGCCGCGCGTATTGCTCACATATTTCGGTGCGATGTTTTGAAAGTCGTTGGTGGGCGATACGATATTTGCCGCGGTGTTGGTGGAGATGGTCGCGATGATGATGATCAACATCGACAGGATTACCCAGAAGGGGCTGTCGATTTTACCGATCAGCGAAATCGGATCGGATATGGTTTCGCCGACTAATTGCTGCGAAGCCGAGGTTAAGATGACGCCCAGCGCGGCGAACAGGAACATGGTGACCGGCAAGCCGATAATCTGGCCTCTGACCTGGCTTTTCTGCGAATCGGCGAAGCGGCTGAAGTCGGGAATATTGAGCGACAGCGTTGCCCAAAAGCCGACCATTGCGGTTAGGCCGCCGAAAAAATAGCCGAGGAAAGAAGCATCTTCCGGACGGTTGGGCGGCTTGGCCAGCAGCTCGGTGATCGAGGCTTGCGGATAAGCCCAGACGATCAAGCCCAGGCCCACCACCAAGAGCAGGGGAGCGGCGAAGGTTTCGAGGTGTTTTATCGATTCGGAACCGCGAATGACGACCCATAAATTAAGCACCCAGAAAATGAAAAAACCGATGACTTCGCCGGTTCCGCCAAGACTCGCCCAGCCGTCCGAGATTGCCGAAAACAGTAAATGGATGGCGAGGCCGCCGAACATGGTTTGTATACCGAACCAGCCGCAGGCGACCAGCGCGCGGACCAGGCAGGGCACGTTGGAACCGATGATGCCAAACGAGGAGCGCAGTACCACCGGGAATGGAATCCCGTATTTGGTGCCGGGATAGGCGTTTAACACCAGTGGAATCAACACGATTACATTGGCCAGGAAGATAGCCCACAAGGCTTCGCTGACCGATAACCCAAAATAAGCGGTCAGCACGCCGCCCAGGGTATAAGTCGGTACGCAAATCGACATCCCGACCCAGAGTGCGGCGATATGCCTGGTTTGCCAGGTTCGCTGCCTGATTTGCGTCGGCGCAATATCTTCGTTATAGCGCGGACTGGAAAGCACGTCGTCACCGGCTTGCAGTTCGACGAACTCTCCAACGGAATTAGTACTGCTAGTCATTTTAATTTCCTCCTATTGATTTAATTCGATTCTATCGTTTTTCTAGTGCTAACTACGGCCCTCGCGCATGGGGTTATTTGCGTGCGTAGTCCAGTTGGCATACTGGCCGGAAACCACTTCTCCGGTGCGTTTGTCGACTTCACCGGCAGCCAACTCGCGCAAACTAATGCAGTCCTCGACCGGACATACGCTAACACATAGATTGCAACCCACGCATTCTTCTTCGATAACGTCGAAATGACGCAGACCGTCTTTGAGGCTCGAAATCGCCTGGTGCGAAGTATCTTCACATACCACGTGACAGCGTCCACATTGGATGCAACGCGCCTGATCGATCTCCGCTTTAACGACATAGTTGAGATCGAGATATTGCCAGTCGGTAAGCCGATCGACCGCTTTGCCGACGATTTCATCGATCGACCCAAAACCCTTGCTATCCATAAAGTCGGCGAGCCCGGTATTCAAGTCTTCGACGATTTTGAATCCATAGGTCATCGCGGCGGTGCAAACCTGAACGTTACCCGCCCCGAGCGCGATGAAATCCACCGCGTCGCGCCAGTCGGTAATGCCGCCGATACCCGAAATCGGTAATTCCCGGGTGACTTCGTCGCGCGCGACTTCCGCCACCATGTTCAACGCGATCGGTTTCACCGCCGGACCGCAGTAACCCCCGTGGGTGCCCTTGCCGCCGGTCGAAGGATTGATTGTAAAGTTGTCGTGGTCGACCGAAATAATCGAATTGATGGTATTAATCATCGACACGGCATCGGCCCCGCCCGCCTGGGCCGCGCGCGCGGCGTGGCGAATGTCGGTAATGTTCGGCGTCAGCTTGACGATGACCGGCATCGAGGAATATTCCTTACACCAGCGCGTCACCATTTCCACGTATTCCGGCACCTGGCCGACCGCCGAGCCCATGCCGCGTTCAGACATGCCATGCGGACAGCCGAAATTCAGCTCGATACCGTCGGCGCCGGTATCTTCGACCCGCAACAATATGTCGAGCCAGGCCTTCTCTTCGCAGGGCACCATCAGCGATACGATCATGGCGCGCTCGGGCCAGTCTTTTTTGACCTGGGTGATTTCTTGCAAATTGGTTGCCAGCGGTCGATCGGTAATCAGTTCGATATTGTTAAAACCCATCAAACGCCGATCCCCGGAATGCCAGGCGCCATAGCGCGGCCCGTTTACGTTCACCAACGGAGGGCCGTCTTCGCCGAGGGTTTTCCAGACGACACCGCCCCAGCCGGCTTCGAATGCGCGGATGACGTTATAGGCCTTGTCGGTGGGCGGCGCCGAAGCCAACCAGAACGGGTTAGGAGATTGAATGCCGATAAAGGTCGAACTTAAATCCGCCATGAGTTACTCCTCATTGCCGCTGCTTTGCAAAAACGCGTTGATTGATTTGGCCGCCAGCTTGCCGTCCTGGGCCGCGGCCACCGTGAGATCCGCGCCGTTGCCGATACAATCGCCGCCGGCCCAGACGCCGGACACCGATGCTTTGCGCTCGGCGTCGACCTGGATACGGCCATTCTCGAAGGCGAGCGGCGGATCGATGCCGGCGTTGAATTTCTGGCCGATTGCGGTAAACAGCATATCCGCGGGCAGGCTGAAACCTTCGCCCGTATTATTCAACGAACCATCGGCGGCGCTCTGGCTACGCGCGAACTCGACCGAGCTGACATGGCCCCCTGTTGTATGAATTCGAACCGGGATCGCGTTGTAGCGGATCTTCACCCCCTTGATCTGGCAAAACTCCTGTTCTTCCATGCTGGCCGGCATCGCTTCCGGTCCGCGGCGATATACCAGGGTCACTTCCTCGGCGCCCAACAACTTGACCTGCGTGGCGATATCGATGGCCGTCATGCCGCCGCCGATGACCAATGCCCGGCGACCCACCGGCAGCTCGGCCAGATCGAGACATTGCCGAATCTCGGAAATATAGTCGACCGCGCTGATAACACCGTCGGCATCCTCACCGGCGAGACCCAAGCGGTTAACGGCGTCGAGCCCGATTCCGAGGAACACGGCATCGAACTGCCGCTGCAGGTCGGCGAGATCGAAGTCTTCTCCGAGGCGTTGACCGTGGCGGATTTCGATGCCGCCGATGGCGACGATGTAGTCGATCTCTCTGACCGCGAAATTGTCGAGCATCTTGTATGTGGCAAGCCCGTATTCGTTGAGGCCGCCGCTTTTTTCACGCGCTTCGAAAATTGTGACCTGATGGCCCCGGCGCGCAAGGCCATGCGCACAAGACAAGCCGGCGGGTCCGGCACCGACGATGGCCACGGTTTTGCCGCTGTCCGGGGCACGGCTAAAAAACTGTTGCCCGGCAGCCATCGCCGCGTCGACCGCATGGCGCTGGAGTAAGCCGATACTGACCGGGCGGTGGTCCTGGTCGTTGCGCACGCAGGCCTGTTCGCACAGGGTTTCGGTGGGGCATACGCGCGCGCAGCTGCCGCCGACGATGTTTTCCTGCAGGATGAGACGCGCGGCGCCGAAATTGTTGCCCGATTTGATCATGTTGATAAAGCCGGCGACATCGATCCCGGTAGGGCAGGCCTCGGTGCAGGGTGCGTCGTAACAAAAATAACAGCGGTCGGCTTCGACCAGTGCCGCGGTGGCCCCGAGCGGCGGATGCATATCGCTGAAATTCCGTGCATATTGTTCGGCGCTAAGCCGAGCGCTTTTAATATCCGGTTGCTCGGCCTCTGCGGCTTGCTCACTCATTACATCGGCCTCCATAAATCTAGATAAACAGTTGCTAGCGGCCGGCTTCGACGCGGTCTGCCCGCGTCAAACCGCTTCGGCCTTTTCCAGAACCGCAGATAACATGACGTTGGCGCCGGCGGTTATCCATTCCGGTTTGACGTCCTCGATTTCGTTGTGGCTAATGCCGTCGATACAGGGAATGAACACCATTGAGGTCGGCGCGACTCCCGCCAGATAACAGGCGTCGTGACCCGCGCCGGACACGATTTCACGTGACGAATATCCAAACGCCGCGGCGCCGGCGCGCACCGCCGCCACGCAGCTTCGATCGAAGGCGATAGGGGCATAATAAAAAATTTGCTCGAGTCCGCAGTCGAGGCCGATTTGGTCGGCGATTTTATGCACCCCGTTGCGCATTTGCCGATCCATCTGCGCCAGCACCTCATCGTCGGGGTGGCGAAAATCGATCGTCAATGTGGTTTGCCCGGGAATCACATTGCGGGAATTCGGGTAGACGTCGAGCATGCCGACGGTGGCGCAGGCGAGCGGTGCGTGATCGAGACCCACCTGGTTCACCAACTGAACGATTTGCGCGGCGCCCAATAAGGCGTCCTTGCGGCGATCCATGGGGGTCGGCCCGGCGTGCGATTCAACCCCCGTCAAGCTCAGTTCATACCAGCGCTGACCTTGCGCATCGGTGACGATGCCGATGGTTTTTTCCTCTGCCTCGAGGATAGGTCCCTGCTCGATATGCGCTTCGAAATATGCCTTCACCTCGCGTCCGCCGACCTCCTGGTCGCCGGCATAGCCGATACGCTGGAGTTCTTCACCCATGGTAATACCGTCGGCGTCGGCCCGGCTCAATCCATAGCCGAGGTCGAAGACGCCGCCAAACACGCCCGAAGCCACCATCGCCGGCGGGAAGCGCGAGCCTTCCTCGTTGGTCCAGACGCAAGCTTCGATCGCGTGACGGGTGCCGATACCTCGATCGTTAAGCGTACGGATCACTTCCAGTCCGGTTAGCACGCCATAGACGCCATCGAAGCGTCCTCCCGTCGGCTGGGTATCGAGGTGACTGCCGACCAAAATTGGCGGCAGGTCCGGTTCCGTGCCTTCGCGGCGGGCGAAGATATTGCCCATTTTGTCGACCTTGATCGAGCAGTTCGCGGCCTCACACCATTGCACGAAAAGATCGCGTCCGGCCCGATCCAGATCGGTCAGAGCCAGTCGGCAGCAACCTCCTTTCGCGGTGGCGCCGATCTTGGCCATCTGCATTAAACTGTCCCACAGGCGGGCGCCGTCGACGGTCGGTTGACTTGCTATGCCATCGTCATCAACTGCCTCGTTCAAATTGCTGTTCATATGATTTCTACCCTGTTCTGTTGCCGGATTGAGCGCGATCTATAGGGTTGCCGTTGACTTCCCCAACCCGGTTAAACCGAATTAGCGCGCCACGGCGGTCGGTTGATTTCGTTCGCGCCGTTTGTTGACGGAGTCGTAATAGGATGCGAACGGCGGCCGATCGATATATTTGCCGGCGCCGCGTTCGACGGTTAATTCACCCGTCTTGTAAACCAGTTTGCCGTTGCTTAGCGTATGCGACGCGACACCCTTGACCTCCATGCCTTCGAATATATTGAAGTCGATATTCTGGTGGTGTGTTTTGGCGGAGATGGTTTTAGTCGCCTCCGGATCCCAGACCACCAGGTCGGCGTCGGCGCCGATCGTCACCGATCCCTTACGCGGATAGATATTGAAAATTTGCGCGGCATTGGTCGAAGTGGTTTTGACGAATTCGTTCATGGTCAGCCGTCCGCTGCTGACGCCATGATGCCAGAGTACTTCCATGCGGTTTTCGATGCCCGCGGTGCCATTGGGGATGAGCGAGAAGTCGTCGCGGCCGGCCGCTTTTTGATCGGCGCAAAAACAGCAGTGATCGGTGGCCGTGGTCTGTAAATTGCCCGATTGCAAGCCGTGCCACAAAGCTGCTTGATGGTTTTTCGGTCTGAACGGCGGACTCATGACATGCGCCGCCGCCCGCTCCCAGTCGGGATCGCGATAAACGGAGTCGTTGATCAGCAGGTGACCCGCCAGAACTTCGCCGAAAACACGCTGGCTGTTGCTACGCGCAGTCGTGATACTTTGCAGTGCCTCTTGCGTCGACACATGGACCAGATAAACCGGCACCTCGAGCGCCTGCGCGATGCGAATCGCGCGATTGGCGGCTTCCGCTTCGACTTCCGGCGGCCGCGACATGGGATGCCCTTCCGGTCCGGTGATTCCCATTTCCTTCATTTTGCGCTGCAATTGAAACACCAGTTCGCCGTTTTCCGCGTGCACCGTGGGTATGGCCCCTAGCTCGAGCGCCCGGCTAAAGCTGTTCACCAGAATCTCGTCGTCGGCCATGATTGCATTTTTGTAGGCCATGAAGTGCTTGAAACTATTCACGCCATGGTCGGCAACCAGCTTGCCCATGTCTTCGTAAACGCTGTCATCCCACCAGGTGACGGCCACATGGAAACTGTAGTCGGAGACGGCTTTTTCGGCCCAGTCCCGCCACTGGTGAAAGGCGTCCATCAGCTTTTGTTGCGGCGCCGGAATCACGAAATCGATGATACTGGTAGTACCTCCGGCGAGGCCGGCCGCGGTGCCGGTATAAAAATCCTCGCTGGCGACCGTGCCCATAAACGGCAATTGCATATGGGTATGCGGATCGATACCGCCGGGCATGACGTATTGGCCGCCGGCATCGATGATCTCTGCGCCGGTGGGAACGTCGAGCTTATCGCCGACCTGCTTGATTTTACCGTCGGCGCAATAAACGTCGGCGCGAATGGTTTGTTCGGCAGTTACCACTGTGCCGCCTTTAATCAATATAGACATGACTATTCCTCGCTTCGGGTAGGTTTATAATTCGACCAGCGGCCCATAGGCCTCGGGCCGGCGGTCGCGGAAAAATTGCCAGGTGTCGCGCACCTGCCGGACCATATCCATATCCAGTTCCGTCACCAGCAATTCATCCTTGTCCGGACTCGCCTGGGCGATAATCTCGCCGCGCGGATTGACAAAATAACTGGAACCGTAGAATTCGCCGATATTCCAGGGCGCCTCGGTGCCGACACGATTGATCGCGGCGATATAGATGCCATTGGCCGCGGCCGAAGCCGGTTGCTCCAGTTCCCACAGGTATTGCGACAGCCCGGCGACCGTGGCCGACGGGTTGTAGATTATTTCGGCGCCGCGCAGCGCCAGGGCGCGCCAGCCTTCGGGAAAATGGCGGTCATAGCAAATGTAAACGCCGAGCTTGGCGTAGGCGGTCTCGAGCACCGGCCAGTTCGATGAGCCGGGTTTGAAAAAGAATTTTTCCCAGAAACCGGCGACCTGCGGTAGGTGGGTTTTACGATATTTGCCGAGATAACTGCCATCGGCGTCGATCACCGCGGCGGTGTTGTAGTAAACCCCCGGCATGGTCTCTTCGTAGATCGGCACGATGATGACCATATTGTGGCGGCGCGCATATTCCTGCATTAATTGGGTCGTATAGCCGTCCGGGATGGCTTCCGCGGCCGCATACCATTTGCTGTCCTGGCTGGGACAGAAGTAAGGTTGGGTGAAAACTTCCTGGAAACATAAGACTTGCACGCCCTTGGCTGCCGCTTCGTCGATCAGCGGTAAATGCGCCTCCAGCATGCAATCCCGAATCTGGTCGGGAGACATTTGTTCGGCGTCACCCTTCAGACCCATTTGAATCAAACCGGAAACCAGCTTATTCATCGGATAATCCTCCTTCAAATCTCGGGCTATTCATTTGCATAGCCAGATATTGGTTGTGGTCGCCTTATTCTTGATTTTGGTCGACTTTGATTGGCGGGCTGACTCGGATGCTATAACAATCCTGTCTAGTTAGTCAAGATCTTTTGGTAAATCGGGCGGTAAATTGACTAGGGGTTGAAACCATCGGAACGGCCTAGGTCGGTTTAAAATTCAAATCGGAACAGGCCCGGCCTCGGCTGCTATTTTCGCAAATCGAAATACGGGGAACCGGCCGCGCTCGACAAAACCCGGTATCAAGCCGACACAGTTGATGCGATGTGCCAGCTAAACTCCGCCAATCATTCGAACAGCCAACCGGCTTTTTCGATCGCGGCCAGGGCGCGGTCAACTTCGTTGGGCGCATACCCGACATAGCTGGTCGGATCCAGCAGCTGGTCCAGTTCCGTTTCGGAAAGTACTGCCATTACCTGGCCGGTCCGGAGCAGCGAGTCTTTGAAACTGATCTCGCTGTCGATGCCCTGCATGGAGGCTTGATGAATAATTTCATGCGCGGCTTGTTTACCCAGTTTTTCCGACAAGGCGAACATGACCCGTTCGGCCAGAACATAACCACCCAGAATATGGAGATTCTTGAGCATGCTGTCTTTGTTCACTTTAAGACCCCGCAGGGTAAATTTTATGTTGTCGAGCACGATGGATAACATCAGGCAAATTTCCGGAATGACTTTCCACTCCATTTTCCAGGCGGTCCCATCGCGTTCGTGTTCGTGTTTCATGATGTCCGACAACAGCATGATATTCGATTTCAGCGCGGTGCTTACGGTGACCGAATTTTCGGTAATCGCGGGGTTTCGCTTGTGCGGCATGGTGGAGGACCCTACCTGACCCGGGGTAAGCGGTTCGGCAAGCTCGTCTATTTCATTGTGGGCCAGCAGCAGGATCTGATTGCCGATCTTGTTGAGCGTCGCGTTAACCCCGCCCAGTGCCGCGCCATACTCGTACAACCGGTCGCGTGCGGGTTGCCAGGATATATCGGGGGTTCCCAGCCCCAGTTTCCGGTTGACCCCGGCCTCCAGCTTGTCGCATAGCGGACCGAACGACGCCTTGCTGCCGACCGCACCGACGACACTGCCGACGAACACGCGTTGTTCCAGCTGCGCGAGCCGCTCGAGATGCCGGTTCATCTCGGAAAGCCAGATCGCGGTCTTATGACCGAAGGTGATTGGCAGCGCCTGCAGCGCGAGCGTGCGGCCCATCATCGGGGTGTCTCGATGTTCCTTGCTCAAATCGTAAAGCGCGACCCCGATTTCCTTTATGTCTCGTTTAACGATCCGGTGGGCTTGCTTAAGCTGTAACATGAGGCCGGAATCGATGACATCCTGGGTCGTGGCGCCAAAATGTACAAACTCCCCATGACCGAGATCGCAGGCTTTTTCCAGGGCTCTGAGCGTGGGTATCAGCGGGTGTTTGGTTTTAACCAGTTCGGCCTGGATATAGTCCAAATCCAGATGCTCGAATTTTGACTTGTCTGCGATTTCCCGTGCCGACTCCTTTGGAATAATTCCCAGGTCGGCCTGCACCCGCGCCAATGCCGCTTCGTAGTCCAGCCAGGATTGCATCCTGCTCTCGTCCGAAAATACCTTCCTCATTTCTTCGGTCGACCAGAAATCCTTCAACAGAATTGAATCAAACACGCTAGTGCCCATTTGCCACCTCCGATTTCATCTGTTTTCCAATATTATGAA
>DS021199.1:129894-152260 GCA_001735895.1 Olavius algarvensis Gamma 3 endosymbiont
GAAGATTATCTGCAGCAGGTTCCGCTCGAACGTCGGCCCGCTTTTGGTCAGCTACGTCAGGTAATCCTCGACAATATTCCCGACGGCTACGAGGAATGTTTAAGCTATGGCATGATCGGTTACGTCGTGCCTCACGCACTTTACCCTGACGGCTATCATTGCGGCCCGGAATTGCCATTGCCTTTCGTTAATATCGGCAATCAGAAAAATTATGTGTCGCTTTACCATTCAGGTCTTTACGCGATGCCCGAAATCCTTGACTGGTTTGTTACCGAGTATCCCAGGCATTGCAGCAATAAGCTGGATATGGGGAAGTGCTGTGTCCGTTTTAAAAACGTAAACAAAATTCCGTTTCGGCTAATAGGTGAATTGATGCAAAAGATTTCGGTCGAAAAATGGATCGAGATTAACGAGAACCGAAATCGAATCGGCGAAAAATAACGGCGGATTGTTCGGGTTGATTCGCTGCTCGCAGAGAGCCGGTCGCAATGCCCGAGATTTACGCAAGCGGCCCCGAATTAATTTGCTGTGATTGTGGCTACTGGATCCAGGCGCGGGCCGCTAGTTCATCGCGCAAGCGCTGCAGAGCGAGTTTTTCCGTGCTGTCATAATTGCCTAACCCCAACGACCACAGGTAGTGCTTGAATTCGTTTTCATTCGCTTGCCCGCTCATGCCGTAGTCGATTACCCACTGATCCACGGTCGCCTCGGAGACGTCGTATTGCCAGGCGAAATCGATCAGGTCGATACGCTCGCGATGCGTATCCCAGGCGTCGAAAACCGCCGTAACGAATTCCGCTTGCCGGTCTTCGCTGCTGAGATTGATCGCACTCGACGCGTAGCCACACTCCTGCAGCAAGATCTGTTTGCCGCTGATGGCATTGACCAGGTAGTTAAAATCGGCGGCGACCTCGGTGGGCGCCCGCATGGTCAGATCCGTATCCAGCGGGTAGTAGGTGACCGCGGCGCTGTCGAGCAGCGGTAACAGGTTGCTGTAACGGGCCAGCACAGCCGGATTTTTCAAACCCCCGAATTGCACCACGCTACTGACCTCGATAGCGGCGCCCCAGAGATTTTCGATCCGGATTTTTGCGGCGCTGAAAAAAGTCTGCCATTGCGTCCATTTGGCGCCATCGCTGCCGAGGTCCGAGTCGATTTCGTTACCGACATGTATCCACCGCAGCCGGCCGCTCGCGTTCAGATTGGACAGTTGCCCATGCAGGTGGGTCAGGAAATTCTCGAAGGCGGCTATTACGGCCGGATGATCAAAAGGCATTCCGGCGAGGTCCGCCGGCACCCGTGGCCCCGCGGTATCGAGGGGTCGCAGCACCAGCGTGAGATCGGCGTTTTGGGTAGGATAAAACGTTTCTATCAGGCCCGGCAACGTATCGTCGTAGTTTCCGACCGTTGGCTCGAGTCCCACCCAGTCCAGCGAGACGCTGACTTCGCGTACACCGAGGCCCACGGCTTCGTCGTAGGCCACGGCGTAGGTCACCGACGGAGTTTCCTTGACGTCCATCCCTAGAATGCGGGCGCCCTGTGCCGGCGGTGCGGTTGGCGCATCATCGGAACCGTCGCCGCCTCCGCCGCAGGCGGCCAGGCACAATATCAGGAGTAAAGTCGATAATTTGTACACAGGCATTACCTCGTTTTAGTCGAAAACGTCATACTTTGAGGACCTCAACTGAGCGGTCGGGATCCTAGCGGATAAGTACGGCAAATTGGGCTCTCGGTTCTCAATCTTCCCAATCGAAGGAAACTGTCCGGCTGGGCGCTATCAAATTTGGTATTCACGGGATTAAATAGACGATGTATTGGTTGAGATTTGAAAAAAAACGGCTTAGTCGGGTCTGCATAATCTCGGCAACCCGTCGGGCGAATCGGGGGCGATTTGGATTTATGGTAAAATCCGAATCCTGTGCAAATTCGCATTGGTCGCGGTGGTTATTATCGATAAAAAGTTATAAAACGGGTCACCGGGTATAAGCGGGAATTTGCACAAAAGAATAAATGTAATTTGGTGTAATTACAGCGATGGGGGAACACGATGCTCAAGAAAATATTTCTACCAAGCATTCTACTAATACTTGCCTACGGATTCTGGGTCAGTCCCGATTTCAAGGAAATCGCGGCCGGCGTCGCAATATTCCTGTTCCGCATGTTATTCCTGGAAGATGGCTTCAAGGCCTTTACCGGCGGCGTGTTGGAAAAGCTGTTACAAAAGACGACCGACAAAACCTGGAAAAGCCTGCTATTCGGGGTCGTCTCGACCACGGTCATGCAATCGAGCTCGCTGGTTTCGGTAATCACGATATCGTTCATCAGCGCCGGACTGGTCACCCTGGTTGCGGGCATCGGAATTATTTTCGGCGCCAACATCGGCACCACCACCGGCGCCTGGCTGGTCGCCGCATTTGGGCTCAAGGTCAAGATCTCCGCCTACGCGATGCCGATGCTGGTATTCGGTATCGTGTTAGCGTTTCAAAAGTCGAAATACTTAAAGGGTATCGGCTCGGTATTGGCGGGTCTCGGTTTCCTGTTCCTCGGCATCCACTACATGAAGGAAGGCTTCGAGGCCTTTAAGGACAGCTTCGACCTGGCATCGCTGGCGGTTGGCGGATATCCCGGACTGTTTCTGTTTGCCGCCATCGGCGCCGCCGCCACCGTGGTGATGCAATCCAGCCATGCGACGCTGGTTTTAATATTGACGGCGCTGTCGGCCGGGCAGATCACTTACGAAAACGCGCTGGCGCTCGCCATCGGCGCTAACGTCGGCACCACTATCACGGCAATCTATCGGGTCGCTGAGCGCGAACGTGCAGGGTAAGAGATTGGCCGGGGCCCACCTGATTTTTAATATGGTTACGGGGGTCATTGCGATCGTATTCATCAGCCAGTTCGTCTGGGCGGTGGATAGCGTCAGCAGCAAGGTCGGCATCGCGGCGGACAATTACACGATGAAACTGGCGGTGTTTCACACCTTGTTCAATGTCACTGGCGTGTTGGTCATGGTGCCGCTGATTCATCGGCTCGCCGATTATCTGTTCAAGACTTTTCCGGAGAAAGCGCTGGATTTGGCCGAACCCAGATACCTGAGCGATGCCGCTATCGAGTTCCCGGAAACGGTGCTGGTATCCGTCAAGCGCGAAGTCTGGCATCTGTTCGATTGCGCCTTCGAACTCATCGCCCACGGTATGAATTTGCACCGTACCCAGATACTGGAATCGAGCGATCTCAAAAAAACCATCGATGGCGACCGCGAAGTGCACGATTTCGATATCGACGAACTCTACGAAACCAAGGTAAAAGTGCTCTATAGCGCGATAGTCGAGTTTATTTCGCGCTCGCAATCCGAAGTTCCGGGGGTGTTTGCGGAGGAAATGTTTCGCCTGCGCAATGCCGCGACGGAGATCGTCGAAAGCGTCAAACATATCAAGCATCTGCGGAAAAATGCGACTAAATATCTGCTTTCGGATAACCAGCACATACGCGACGAGTATAATCGCCTGCGTTATCAGATCGCGATGCTGTTGCGGGAAGTCTACCGCGTCAGGGAAGAGGAAGGCGTCGATCATGCGCTGGCGATCAAAGATCTGAAAAGGCTGAAAAAAGATGTCAGGATCAAGCATGCCGAATTAAACGATCACGTAGCGGCCGTGCTACGGGACGAGCGGATTACGGCGTCGATGGCGACCTCGCTGTTAAACGATTTCAATTACGTCGACGGCACCATGAAAAATTTGTATGACTGCGTCAAGGCGCTGCTGTCGACGCATACCGAGATTATCGAAGAAGCGGCCGAGGAAGTTAACCTGGAAGACGATGATATCGACGCCGCAACGGCTGCCTGACGTCGGCTGGTGGGCAAGGGCAGGCTTTTTTTGCTAGGCTTGGTCGGACTTGCCCGCCAGCGACCGAATAATGGAACCGATACGGATTGAAAGGGCCGTTCAGCGCCTTGAGCGGAATCTACCCTTGCGTCATAACCAATTGCGCCTGCCGCAGTCCCTGCGCCAATTGCACCAGTCCATCCTGCGCCACTACCTTGAAAACGGGCGCGCGCCGGCTGCCGACGAGATCGAATTTGCCGGCTGCCTAAAGTCCGCATTACAACGCCTGGCGGCCGACAATATAATCCTGCTCGACCGCTCGGGTCTGATCACCGGCGCCTACCCTTTCGTTGACGAAGCGCGCGAATTCAGAGTGGTTAGCGAGTTTGGCGGCGTCAATGCAATGTGCGCCTTCGATGCGCTCGCGATTAGCAGCATGTTCGCGTTGCCGACCCGAATAGAATCCCGCTGTCGAATTACCGCATGCCCTATCGTGATTGAACAAGATGACGACGAGCTGCGGCTAATCGAGCCGGAGTTGACGGTATTCGGCGCGATTGATTGGAATGCCAGGGATAGCAGGCGGAGTTGCGCCGCGTCACTTTGCACCGAGATGATGTTTATCGCCGGCAATGAATCCGGGGCGAGCTGGCGGGATGAGGCTCCGGCCACGCGTGAATTGTTTAGCCTGGACGAGGCGCAGGCATTCATTAGCGCGGTGTTTATACCGCTAATGCAGGCCCGGTCGAATTTGCCGCAATAGCGCCGAACCCGGGTAATAGTCTTGCCCGGTTTTTGTTGTATTCTGCTGCTATTGAAATTGTCCGGCGCGACAACAATTAACAGGGCTTGGGAACCGGGAAATCAAACCAATGAAAAATAGCGACGATTCATCTGCACCAACACCCGAATCTGAGGCGTTGCCCTGGATCGAGCAGGCGCGGGTTCAAAACGGCATCATGGCGTTAATTGTGATCAATGCCATTATTCTCGGGCTAGAGACCGTGCCGGCGATTATGGCGTCTTACGGTGAAATCCTGGTTGCCGTCGACCACGCGATACTGGCCGTTTTCGTGGTCGAAATTCTGCTCAGGATGTTCGTCCATCGGCTCGCTTTCTTTCGCGATCCCTGGAGTATCTTCGATTTTGCCGTGGTCGGCATCGCTCTGGTGCCGGCGAGCGGGCCGTTTGCCGTGCTGCGCGCGCTGCGGGTGTTGCGCGTATTGCGCATTCTGACCATCGTGCCTTCGATGCGCCGCGTGGTGGGTGCGCTGCTGGAATCGATTCCGGGTCTGGGTTCCATCGCGCTGGTGTTGATGCTGCTTTATTACGTGTTTGCCGTCATTGCCACCAAACTGTTCGGCGCAAACTTTCCGCAATGGTTTGGCAGTATCGGCGAATCGCTGTTTTCGCTGTTCCAGATCATGACGCTGGAAAGCTGGTCGATGGGTATCGTGCGCCCGGTGATGGAAGTACATCCGAATGCCTGGATCTTTTTTATCCTATTCATTTTGATCGCGACCTTCACCATGCTGAACCTGTTTATCGCGA
Source organism: Olavius algarvensis Gamma 3 endosymbiont (assembly GCA_001735895.1). GTDB lineage: Bacteria > Pseudomonadota > Gammaproteobacteria. The sequence goes on from DS021199.1 coordinate 135,276, forward strand.
TTATCGTCAATGCAATGCACAGTTTTACCGAGCAAGAAACCCAGGAGACCCAGGCTGCGCTAGGCGCGGCGCGCGATCACATCGAAGCCGATCTGCACCGCGAAGTAGCCGCGTTGCGGACCGAAATCGCCGAACTGAAGCAATTGCTGCAAACCGTCCCCAGCCAAGACCAGGTTTAACTCCGGCCGGATCTTGTCCAATGACGGGCTAGCCGGGTATCCACCATTCGCGGCCGCGCGCGGTGGTGACGTATTCGGGCCAGCGAAAATCGACTGGCGGCGGGTAGTCGCATAGCGGCGCCTGCCAGTTGCTACCGCCAACGCCACCGCCGGTGCGTTGCTCGAACTCCTGGCGGGCGGCGCTCAGCATTGCCGCGTCGGTTAGCAGGTCGATCAGGGTACAGCCGATGGTTTTGGCGGCGCAGGCGATCATCGGTTCGATGGTTTCGCGAATGCCGCCGAGTGCATTCATTGCCCAGGCCGGATATTTGTAACCTGGGGGCGCAGCCAGCGTCGGTCGTGCAATATACAGGCGCACCGTCGGCGCGTGCCAGCAATACTCGGTGTAGTCATCGGAGGTAAAGTGTTCCTGCCACGCGGGTAATTCCCGGCGTAGTTCGGCTTCCGCCTCCTGGGGCGTGATTAATTGTTCGGTTGCGGCGAGGAACGGATCGTCCATCGGCTCGAGCCCGAGCTTACGTTGGATTTCGCGCGCCTTATCACGGGCCGCGCCCCGATTGAAAACCGGCGCCCCGATTGCCTGCAGATTATCGTAGGCGGCCTGCGCCAACACGTGATTCGCGAGCCCGTGGCGCGATTTGCTTACCCAGTCCCGGCGCCAGTCGCAGTGGCTGATCGACGCGGCAGCGGCCGCATTGTTATCCAGCACCGCGGTAATCCGTTGCGCCATCTCGATCGTCGGCACGCGCAAAATGTACTGAATTTGTGCGATTTGCGCCGGCAGGTTATCCGCCGTTGCCTGCCCGGCGGTCAAAATGCATTCATTCATCGACCAGCCGCAGCCGGCCGACACCATATGCTCTTTCAGCGCCTTCGAGGTCTGGTACATTTGCAGCAAGGCGTCGTTGGCGCCGGGCGGGCGCGCTGCTGCATGCGCGGCGGCAATTGGGCTCGCGCGCTCGCCGGCCTGGCTCAGCCAAGTTTCGGGCCGCTCGCACTCGAAGCTGTAAATCATGGCGTAGGCTACGCCGCAGTGAGTGTTCCAGTGTGTCGTGTTGCATAGCGGCAGCATGTAAAACGGATGAAAACTGATCGCGGCGTCGAGATCGTCGTAGTAGCCGCTTGCCGCATGTATCGGCTTGGAGCCGCGGAGCTTTTCCGCCGGTTCACCGAAATACTTCAAGCGCCCCTTGATGTCATGCCGTTGCATGATTGCCTTGGCCGCGAGAAAGCCGCCGAGCGAACTGATACCCAGCGCCGAATGCGGGTCGGTATGCCCGCCCGCATGCTGGTTCAAGCCGTCGCGCGGACGCTGTTCGGTAGCGGCGGCCTGGCAGTTACCGGGTACCGCGTCATACTCGGCGTAACCCGCGATAGTCGGGCCGTCGCCGTTGCGCCACTCGGCGCAAAACGCGGTTGGCATGCCGCCGCTGCCGGCTTCGACTGCGAATCCCTCGGCGCGCAGGCGCTCGATGTACCAGGCGCTGGATCGATATTCACGCCAGGCGGTCTCGCCATGGTTGAAAATCACCTGGTGCCAGTCGGAGAGTTCCTCGAGCTTCGCGGCAATCCACTCGATCAGCTCGTTTTTTATCGGGCTTAACGCCATTTAAGTTAACCTCCGTTACCGTTCCAGCATTGCTCGGCAACGCGTTTAAAATTAGCGCCGAGAAAGCCGCGAATATCGCCGTCGCTGAAACCCGAATCGGCGAGCCGCTCGATCAATGCCGGTAATTGCGCCGGGCCGGCATGTTTGATATGCCGGGTATCGTATTGTTGGCCCGCGGGCCAGTAGTCGGGACGGCTGCGTAGAATCACACCGACATCGATGTCGATGTCGGGCGAATAGTCGAAGCCGAAACCGATGTGTTGCGTGCCGACGAGATCGCTGACATAGATAACGTGCCGCGCCATGGTTTCGATGCCGATGTCGTTTTCTCCGAGGAAAATGCCCATACCGTTGAGCCCGACGACCCCGCCGGTGGCGGCGCAGGCCCGGATTTGCTCGTCGGTGATATTGCGCTGGTGATCCCAGACCGCGCGGGGATTGGAGTGTGAAAACACCACCGGCTTGTGCGACGCCTGCATGATCTCCAGGGTGGTGGTGTAAGCCGCGTGCGAGCAATCGACGATCATGCCGACGCGATTCATTTCCTGCACCACCCGAGCTCCGAAATCGGTCAGACCGGTATCCGCGTCATGGCAACCTCCGGCGGCCGCATTATTCAAATTGTAGGCGAACAGCATTTGCCGTACGCCGAGCCTATGGTACAGGCTGACCATGTTGAGGTCGTTGTTGAGCGCATTCATGCCCTCGATATCGAAACTCAGCGCGAGCTTACCGGCCGCGGCTGCACGCTCGATTGCGCCGGTGTCGTCGACCAGCACGAAGCGCTCGGCCCGCGCCAGCACCCAGCGGCGATAGGCCGCGAGCGTGGCGAGGGTTTCTTGCCAGTCCATGACATCGAAGCCGACATTAACACTGACATAGCTGGCGCGCTGTTGCCGCCACTCATCGAGCAGGTTCAAATCGACTTCCGGATGCGGGAATACGCCCGCATGGGCATCCCACACCAATGCGTCGCGATACAGTTGCTCGAGATCTCTTGCCACCTTGTTTACCTCAAAAATACCTGGCCGTCGAAAACCTTCCCCGCCGCCGACCTGTAGCCGCACTATCCCGTTCGCACCCGGGGTAACAATCGATTGTATCGAACTTGGGCGTCCGAGTTCGAGTCCCTGCTCGGCATTTATGCGGATGATATCTTCGCCTGCCGGCAATAGCCCGTGCCGCAGCAGATAACTGGTTAAGGCCGCGTTGGTAGTGCCGGCGGCGGCGGATTCGCTGACCCCGACGGCCGGGCAAAAGTCGCGTAGATGAACGCTATTATCCGGATGCTCGACCTCGCGGCAAAATACGGCAATCGTTTCGATCCCCTTGGCCCTGCAAAATTCGAGCATGCCCGTGAAGTCTGGCTTTATTGCGCGCATCGCGGCGAGCCCGGCCAGCGGCAGCAAGAGGTGGACAAAATCGCCGCGCGCGGTTTCGGGAGGTAACTCGGGGTCGAGCGCCGCGGCTTGCAGACCGAGCAGCGGTAATAGGGCTCCGAGATGCGGCGGCGGATCGAACTGCGGTGGCCTGATATCCAGCATGACCTGGAACCGATCGTCGTCGCGACGTTTCAATTCGACCGTTGCCGTCGTTTTCGGCAATCGCAGCTGCAGGCGGCTAGTTCCCCCGTCGTCAATTTTCAATAATCCGGATTCGAGCAGGCGGCTGCACAGGCAAATGGTGCCGTGCCCGCACATCGGTAACTCCATGACGCTGGACATGAATTGGGCTCGGATCCAGTCCGCGCCGATCGCTTCGACAAAAGCGGTCGCTGGCATACCGATTTCGCGCGCGATGTCCTGCCGTTGTTTGTGTTCGATTGAGTCGGCATCCGTAACGACTGCGGCCTGACTGCCGCCGAAAGCGCAAGCGCTGAAAGCATCGTAGAGCGCGAAGGGGAAGGCCTTCATCGTTTGTGCGTTTGACGGGTAGCCGGCAGATCGACGCTGCCGTCGCGTTCAAGTCTGTTTTTACTGATCGGACCCGCGGCATTGAACATGCTTTCATCGACCATTTGCGAGATGCGCGCAAAGTTAGCACTCCGCCCAGAAGCAGTCAAACCGGTAGTCTATACTACGGTAAGCGGCGAATTCGTTCGCAGCGTCCGGGATATCGCCGGGGCCGATTGATACAGATATCGGATTGTCAGCATCGAATACCGATTCGCGCAGGCATTACCCGGCGCCAGAATGTGAAATAGTTTACGTCGGTACCGGTTTTCAATTAAATCAAGGGTTTACCTGCGGAAAATGTAAGGCATAATAAAAAACTATGATGAACGCAAAGATACTCAGATTGAACAAGGCGGGAACGCCGATCGACTGGATTACCCGCGAAGAAGCCGCTACGCTGGTGGTCAAGGATCAGGTTGTCTGGGCGCTTGGCGAGGACGCTTTCGAAATCAGAGGCGGCATCAACCGGCTCGGCAGTCAGTCAGTGCTGTCCCTGCCCAGCATTCTCGCCAGCGATGGCAGCGTAAAACTCAGTGATTTCGTGCCGCCGCTGGTAAACGGTTACCTGTTCCGCCGCGACCAGTATTTGTGCATGTACTGCGGCGGTGAATTCGGCGCGGATAATTTGTCACGCGATCATATCTTGCCGGTGTCGCGCAGCGGTACCGATAGCTGGACCAATGTCGTTACCGCCTGCAAGCGCTGTAACCATCGTAAAGCCAACCACACGCCCGAAGAGGCCGGCATGGAACTGCTGGCGGTTCCGTTCGTGCCCAATCGGCACGAGTTTTTTTACCTCGCCAATAAAAACATCCTGGCCGATCAGATGGATTTTCTCAAATCCCAGTTTTCCAAGAACGGCAAGTGGAATTAGCGCACCGCTCAGTCGCAACACGCATACTATCGGCACGGCGCTAACAGGCGCTACGATTGTTTTCGTTCCCGGCATCATCCATGGTTTTCCGGCGCGTTAGTGTCGCGCGGCAAGCGGGTTTCCAGACACCGGAACCAGGTCTTGCCGCAACGCGGCCCGGCGCATAAAAGACGGTCTCGGAGCGACCGAAACAGATGTTAAAACATGGTGTTGTTCTATACTCATTCCTGGAGTTCATTTGCAGTCATGACGGTCATTCCAGCCGTCGATAACCATCGGGACCCGAGCTGAATGGGGCATATTTTTAACGACCTTTCCAAGTATTACGCGGCCAACATCATGGCCAACGTTCTAACCGTAGGAAAAATCATTTATCAGGATGGTATCTATAGTTTCGCCCGCGACGATGTCCAGGGACCGTTCAATCTGATGGATCTCGATGCCGACGTCACGCGCGTAGTGCACGTGATCGGCGAAATACACCCGCGCTCGGCGATCGAGAAAATACTCGAAGTCGAAGTGAATTCCTGTCTTTACCTCAATGAAAACGAATCCTCCGGTGAAATCGAAGTGCGTTCGATCCACAAGGGAATCGGCACCTCGATTTACTCGAAGCAGGAATGTCCGCTGATATTGTGGAATCCCAAGTACGAGGAGCACCGATATTTCGACGTGATAGACATTCAGGGTGTTTTTACCGAGGAGCGGTTGAAAGACAGTTTCACCGCGATTCTTGCCGAAAGCCTGCGCGACGACGAACTCTTCCCGCCACTGGTGCAAATGGCCAAATGACAAACAGTCGAAAAAGTGCCTGTGCACTTTTTCGACTGTTTGTCATCCCGGCCCCCGAGCCGGGATCTCGAAACGCTAAGGCGGTGCAAGATTCCCGCCTGCGCGCACTGCTGTCCGGAATAAATTAAGTTGGTGTATTTGAAAGTGTTGACGTGCCCGGGTTTTACGAATAAAACCATAAGCGACAACTTAATTTCAGGACACTGCAACATGTATACAAATACCCGATTTGGCGAACTTTTGAAAGTCCTTCCTAAAAATACTTTCAAACGCTGCGTTGAACAGCATCGGAGCGATAAACATAACAAGGGTTTCGACAGCTGGGGGCAGTTAATCAGTCTGATGTATGCTCAATTGTCCGGTTGTCGGAGCTTGCGCGAGTTGGAGGTGAGCTACAATAGTCATTCCGCGCATCACTATCACCTGGGCTGCGGTCCGATTAAGCGCTCGACTTTATCGGATGCCAATCGCCAACGAGATGCCGGGGTATTTGAATCATTCTGCCAGCAGCTGATGGGCCGGGCTCATCGGCGAGTACGCAATGAGATAAAGGACTTGCTCTATCTGTTGGACTCGACGCCGATCTGTCTGCGCGGCCGGGGTTATGAGTGGACGCAAGCGCGTAGTATGTCACGCATTCCGGGCCTGAAGATTCACCTGCTGTATTCCCCCGACAAGCAGTTGCCTTGTGACGCTCGGATCACGGCATCGACCCAGAACGATATTGAGTATGGACGCAATGTTGAAGGGCGCTAAGTATGTGTTTGATAAGGGATATTGCGATTACAATTGCTGGCATCAAATCGACCAGGAGGGTGCTTTCTTTGTGACCCGGTTAAAGCGTAACGCATCGATCAGGGTGCTCAAAAGCCGCTCGACCGAAGGAGATATACTGTCGGATGAGGTCATTGAGTTTAAAAACAAATGGCCTGGCGGCGGCCGGAAAAACAACTACGTCAAACCGTTGCGGCGAATAGTGGTGCATCGAGAGGATCATGTGGACCCGCTGGTACTGGTAACCAACCTGATGGGGGTCCCGGTTGAAGAAGTTGCAGCGCTGTACAAGCAGCGTTGGGCGATCGAACTCTGGTTCAAGTGGGTCAAGCAGAACCTGAAAATCAAAAAGTTTCTCGGTCAAAGCGAGAATGCGGTCAAAATCCAGATACTGGTGGCATTGATCACGTATCTCATCGCCGATCTATACCGGCAACTTTGTGGATCGAGACGCGGTTTTTATCTGTGGCTGGCGGAACTCAAATCGACTCTATTCCAGCGACCCAGACTCGAATTCGAAGTACTTAAACGACGACGAAAATGGAAATCCGATTTCCAAATACATCAAGCACAGTTGGCATTATGATTTATTCCGGACAGCAGTGCGCCTGCGCGGGAATGACGCTTGTAGCCGTCATCCCGATCTACGAGCGGGTCCTGCGCATTGGGCAGATTGTCAGGTTATCAGGATTTTGAAACGCTTACGAATCCTGGCGTCCACCTTCGAATCGATATAGTTAGGCCGGTGCTGCTGTAAGATTTCTCGTACCTCTGAATTCGCTCGTTGCCAGGCGTCTTGCGCGCCGACCTCGGCCCAGGTGGTCGGCTCCAGGCGATCTCCCAGTTTGGGATAAAAGTAATCCCGTTCCATGGCTTCCATGGTTTGTGTCTCGCCGATGAAATGGCCCTCGCCGGTGATAACGTTTTTCATCGCCTCGAAGGCCAGCGTATCCTCGCTCACTTCGACGCCGCGGATCATGCGGTAAATATGCGACAGCATTTCGTTGTCGAGCATAAAGGCTTCGTAAGAAACGCCTAGCAGGCTGGCCATCATGCCCGAGGATTCATACACCATGTTGGCGCCGGACAGGCCGCAGGCGAGCGCGGAAAGCGCCTTTTCCATTCCCATTTGCGCATCGACGGCCTTGGCGTCCGACATGCTCGAGGCGACCCCCGACGGTACTCCGATATGATTGGCGAGCTGCGCCGCGCCCGCGTTCAGGATCGAAATTTCGCCGCCGCCGCCGCAAAAGGCGCCAGTGCGCAAATCGATGACAAACGGCCAGTTGGAAAAAATCATCGGGAAACCGGGCTCGAAGATATTGACCATGACCAGCGTCGCCAGTGTCTCGGCGAAAGATGCGGCCAGCATGCCGTCGATCGTGGCCGGCGAGGTCGCACCGGACATCGCGGCGACAATCGAGTTGATCGGCATGCCGCGGCGGATGCTGGCAAGGGCGACGTCGAAGGCGTCTTCGCCGTAGCGCATCGGCGAGATGATTGGGCTGATATGTGCCTTGCAAAAAGGTTTTTCGGCAAACTTACCGCTGCCGCCGGCGATCCAGTCGAACATGTCGACGATCGGGTCGACGTGTTCGCCCAGGGTGAAATTGGTGCCCACCGGTTTTTGCGTACCGCGCATCAGGCAATAGGCGGTATTGATATCGAGCTCCAAAATATCGGGAACGTCGGTTGCCACGCAGCAGCGGGTAAACCAGGACACGTTGGCCAATTTATCCGCCAGCCGGGTAAAGGCTTCCAGATCGGCCAGTGTCGACGGGCGATAGAGGTGCGTATCCAGATCCAGCGCCTGCACCGCCGCCCCGCCGGTGCCGAAATAAACGCGCTCGCCGCCGACCTCGAAGCTGTATTTTTCATCGCGTCCGTGGAAAACAAAAGATTTGCAGGCGCCGTCGATAATATCTTCGACCATGTCGCGGGAGTAACACAAACGCCCCATATCATTGATCGTGGCGCCGCATTTGAGTGCCTGATCGACCAGGCTTTGCGGCGCATCGCCCATGCCGAGTTCCGCCAGCATCCGTAGCGAGGTGTCGTAGATTTGCTGTACCTGACTATCCGTCAGTGGCCGGTACTGGCCTCCGATCGGCCCCGCCGGCGCCGGGTTGATCGCGGGCGGTTTGCTGCGTTTGGCCAGCATTGCCTCGCGACTGCCGCCGCGGCGTCGGCGTGGTCTGGTGCTCATGCGCGCATCAGCAGGTTTTCGGGGTCGTAGAGAATCGGCTCCACCACCTCGGCCGCGTAGCGTTCGCCGAGGATTCCGAGTTCGAGCCGGGTGCCGACGGCCGCGGTTTCGGGATCGACATAGGCGTAGGCGATATTTTTTTGCACGCGATGGCCGTAGCCGGCAGAAGTAACCGTGCCGACCTGTCGCTCGTCGGCAAACACGGGATCGCCGCTGTGGGCGCAGGCGATATCGCAATCGACCGTCATCGAAACCAGCAGTTTGCGCGGGCCGCGTTCGATTTGTTCGAGCAGCGCGGTCTTGCCGATAAAGTCGTCTTTATCGAGTTTGACGAAACGCTCGAGCCTGGCCTCGAACGGGTTATGTTCATAAATCAAATCCGCCTTCCAGTGCAGATAACCCTTTTCGAGGCGCATCGATTCGGTCGCGTAAAGGCCGAAGTAACCCAGCTCGAAATCGCGGCCGGCCTCGCTGATGAGTTGCCACACCAGGTATAGTTGTTCGTTGGGCACATGCAGCTCGTATGCCGGTTCGCCGGAGAAGCTTAAGGCCATGGCGGTGACGCCGGCATGACCGATGAACATTTGTTGCGCGCGCAGCCACGGCAAGGCTTGCGCCGACCAGTCGCAGCGCGGCGACAGCGATTGCAATAGCGCGCGCGCCTGCGGACCCGCGACTACCAGAATGGTGTGCGTTGCAGCCATCTCGACCAGCGTTACCGAGTCCGGCATGAAGCGTTTCAGCCAGTCGCGATCGTGCCATTCCGCCGCCGCCGCCGAACCCCACCAGTAGCGATCTTCCGCCAGTTTGACCAGCGTCGCCTCGCTTAGGATATTGCCTTTTTCGGTGAGCAGGTAGCACAGGCCGAGCTTGCCGATTTCCCGCGGCAGGCGCCCGCAGATCATGTGGTCGAGGAATTCGGTCACGCCCGCGCCGCTGATTTCATAGCGATTGAAGCCGGACACTTCCATCAGGCCGACATGCTGCTGTAAGTGTTCGACTTCGCGCGCCACCACCGCCTTGGTCGGGGTAAAGCGATAACTTTGCTCATCGACAAAATCGGACTCGGGTTTGAAAAACAGCACGCGCTCCCAGCCATTCACCACGCCCCAGGCGGCATTCATCCGTTCGAACACCGGATACAGCGGCGTGGTACGAGCCTGACGCGCGGCGGGGCGCTGCTCGTGCGGCATGTGGTAGTGAAACTCGTTCTGGTAATCCTCGATCGCCTTCAGACAGGTATGTTCGGTATTGGCGTACCGGGTAAAGCGCCGGGGGTCGAGAAACCAGGCGTCCCATTCGCATTCGCCGTGTACGATGATTTGGGCCAGCAGCTTGCCATGGCCGCCGGCTTCGCCGATGCCGGCGCGCAGGCCGATGGCGCAGTAGGCGTTTTCTACCCCCGGAATTGGACCGATTAACGGCGCGCCGTCGATGGTATAGGTGATCGGGCCGTTGATAATCGTATGAATGCCGGCCTCGGCCAGCGCCGGCATACGCTCGAAAATACGCTCCATGTTATCCAGGCAGCGGTCGAGATCCGACGGGCATAGCGCCTGGGTGAAGTCGGGGTCGATACCGTCCATGCCGAAACTATGGCAGCCCTGTTCGTAAACGCCGACCAGCAACCCCATTTTTTCCTGGCGGCTGTAAAAATCGTCGCCGGGATCGCGGATTATGGGCACGCGAAAGTCGAGCGCTTCGAGCTCGGGCATGGTGTCGGTTAAAAAATACATATGCTCCATCGATGTCACGGGATGGCTGACGCCGAGCATGTTGCCGACTTCGTTGACGCGGTAGCCGGTTGCGTTGACCACTTTTTCGCAGCTAATGTCGCCTTTCAGCGTGTGCACGATAAATTCGCCGTTGGGCTTGCGCGTAATGCCGTCGACCGGATTGAAACGATAAACATCGGCACCGGCTTCGCGTGCCTTGCGCGCCCATGGCAAAGGTGATGCCCGCGGGATCGATGTCGCCATCGAGCGGATCCCACCAGGCGCCTAGCAAGCCGTCGGAATTGATTAGCGGATGGCGCTTAGCGACTTCCGCGGCGTCGATGAACTCCATGTCGACACCCATGCCGGCCGCCATGCCGATGTAATGTTTGTAGGTATCGACCTGGGCGGGCGTATGCGCCAGGCGCATGCCGCCGGTGATATGGTAGGAAATCGGATTGTCGGGGTCAGCCGCGAGTTCGCGGTATAGATCGATGCTGTGGCGTTTGAGTCCGACCATGGTCTGGTTGGCGCCGAACTGGGTGACTTGCGCCGCCGCATGCCAGGTAGAACCCGAGGTCAGCTCGTCGCGTTCCACCAGCACCACGTCGGTCCAGCCTTCGCGGGTCAAGTGATAAAGCGTGGAACAGCCGGCGATGCCGCCGCCGATAATTACGATGCGAGCCTGTGTTTTTATGGTCTCGGCCATAACATGCTCGCCGCGGATGCAGCGCTAGCGGCGAGTGAAGCCGGGACACGTCCCTGTGTCCGGTCATTCATTTTGCCGCTCAGGCGAAGGACCACCGTTCAGCCCAGCGCTCGCCGTCCATATCCCAGTTGGAGCCGAAGTCGCCGCCGGTATTGACCTTGTTCGAAGTCGAGAACACGTAAGACGCGAACATCGGCACAACCACGCCGCCGTCCTGGTTGACGATTTGCTGCATTTCGTAGTACATTGCGCGACGCTTGCCTTCGTCGAGTTCGGCGCGGGCCTTAATCAGCAATTCGTCGAAGCGTGCGTTCGACCAGAAGCTGTCGTTCCATGAAACGCCTGTTTTGTAGGCGGTGGAAAACATGGCGTCTTCGGTTGGTCGTCCGCTCCAGTACACGGCCGTAAACGGCTTTTTCATCCACACGTCGGACCAGTAGCCATCGTTCGGCTCGCGCAATACATTGAGTTCGATGCCTGACTGCTTGGCGCTGTTCTGATACAGCACTGCGGCATCGACGGCGCCGGGGAAAGCGGCATCGGCCGCAGACAGACTAACCTTGAGCGAACTGAGCCCTGACTTCTTCATATAAAATTTCGCTTTGTCGGGGTCATACGGGGTTTGCGCCAGGTCCTTGTTGAAGAAGCGCTGGCCGCGGCCGATCGGGTGGTCGTTACCGACTACGCCGTATCCCAGCAGGATTTTGTCGACCAGCTCCTGGCGGTTGACCGCGTGTTTTAGCGCCAGGCGCACGTTGACATCGGTGAATGGATCCTGGTTGCAGGACATCGCGAAAGTAAAGTGCTGCGTGCCCGCGACCGAATGCACGGTAACTCCTGACTTTCGCTTCAGCATATTGACGGTCTTCAGATCGACGCGATCGATAGCGTCCACGTCGCCGGTCAACAGTGCGGTGGTGCGCGCATTGGGGTCGGTCAACGCCAGCATTTCGATCGAATCGAAGAAACCCCGGTCGTTAGCCCAGTGGTTGGGGTTGCGCGACATTCTCGCGCTAACGCCGGGCGTGAATTTGTCGAGGCGGTAAGTGCCGCAACCGATACCCGCACCCCAATCGATGCTGTCGCCCTTCGCCGGCAGGACAGGGATGTGGTAGTCGGAAAGCGTGAACGGGAAATCGGCGTTGCCGCCCTCGAGCGAGACCACCACGGTGTCCGCGCCGTCGGCCTTGATATCCTTAATCTCGGCAACCAGCGGGCCGGCCGCGGAAGTCGAGCCCTCGCCGCGATGGAAGTTGATCGATGCGATGACGTCGGCGGGAGTCAACGCCTTGCCGTCGTGGAAGCTTACGCCCTTGCGCAGCTTGAAGGACCAGGTAGCGGCGTCAACCGAAGAATCCCAGCTTTCGGCGACCCCGGGTTGCACGGAACCATCCTTACCGATTTCAGTCAAGTAGCCGTTGAATGCGAAGCTCATTGCGATGGTAAACCCGTTCTCCCAGGTGCCGGGGTTTAAGGTGTCGGTGGTTTGACCATGGCCCTTGCCGACGCGGAAGTGGCCGCCTTTTTTCTGCATCGCCATCGCCGGGCCCGACAGCAGTGCGCTGGTCGCCGTCGTGGCAATGCCGATTCTGTTGAAAAACTCGGTTATTAAATGGCCGATTTCCGCGCACCAAATCACGGCGATGATTGGATCACTTCGGTAATCCACATTTTTCGTGGATTTTGTTCTGGTTTAGTTGCTTTTGATCGGATTTAGCATAAAGCAGGCGCACCTATCCTGTAATCAGGCGGTTTAAATCGTTGTTGCGCCAACTTCTTCAGGTTTTGCGCTGTGGCTGCCAGTAAAAATTCGTCATGTGCGCCAGTGATACCGCGCAATCGTAAACGGTCAAAGTTCATTACTCGCTTAAGATGGGCGAACAGCACTTCAACCTTTTTTCTGTCTTTCCTGGATTGTAAATATTCCGTGGTCTCGCAAATATCCCTGGCAACGTCACGAGATGATTCATAGATACTACGGGCGATCTTTCTGTGGCTAGTATTCGGACAGCACCGGGATTTAAGTTCGCAGGTTTTACAGTCATGCTGACTTGAGCGATAGATAATCGTGTTGGCTTTGGTAACGGGTGAACGCGGTTTTTTGAATGGGCGATTTCTGCATCTCAGTAGCTTGTTCGCCGGGCAATAATAACAATAGGTGAATGCAGCCCGACCAAACATGCCCGGTTTACCGTGAGACTTATCCCAAACCGGAATATGCGGCTCTATCTGTTTTTGCTCCACCACCCAATCCAGCATCTCCGCAGAGCCATAAGAGGTATCGGCTATGAGTCGTTCAGGTTTGATTGCCAGTTTCTCTTCGACCCGGTCAATCATGGTTCGAGTGCTACTGACCTCAGCGATTCGATAAGCCGGTGTAGGCTCGACATCCATGATGACATTGTGTTCAATATCGATCAGGTAATTGGTGCTGTAATAAAACTGGCCTGGTCCTTTGTCGCCCGCCCACTGTGCCATCGGATCGGTGGTAGACACTTTCTTCTGTGTTCTTGTTGCTGAAGGATCGTTGTCTAGCGCATCCAGATATTCTCTTACCGCCCGTGACTGTGTGGGTGATGGTTGCCAGTCAACCGGACCATCGGCCATACGCTGCCGGGAAGCATCGGCTTTGATATAGCTGGCATCGGTGGCGAAGCCTTCGCCTTTGATGAGCCCTTCATCGTTACAGCGCTGCACCACCGTATCAAAGACCAGTCTCAGCAGGTCAGCATCCCGGAAGCGGCCATGCCGGCTCTTGGAAAATGTTGAATGATCCGGTACTTTATCTTCCAAACCCAAACGACAGAACCAACGGTAGGCCAGGTTGTATCGGATCTCGTCACATAACCGTCGCTCTGACCGGATGCCGTAACAATAGCCGACCAATAACATCCGAATCATGAGCTCAGGATCAATCGACGGCCTGCCGGTATGGCTATAAAAGGGGTCAAGGTGGACACGGGTTTGATCAAAGTCGAGAAACTGATCTATCTGGCGGAGAAGATGCTCGTCTGGAATGTGCTTTTCCAGGCAAAACTCGTAAAACAATGCGTTCTGCTGCGCCGGTAGTTGTCCCATCATGGGAGACTTCCTAATGAAGTGGATACCGAACTCGATTATCTCATGGCCGAGTCATAATCGAGAGTTTTTCAACAGAATCGGCCGAGTGCCGCCATTCGGGAAAGAAATTCGCGGCGCGTAATTTGGTTTCGCGTTAGTTTTAAATGCAGCTTGTCGAATTCTGACATTAGTATTTCTCCTCAGGTCCTATTTATCTTTAGGTTTGTCGAATTTAAACCCACTGTTTGCATCACGATAGAAATCCCTCCGCCGACGGATGAGCTTGCCATGGTGATTTAGATACGTTCCATCGATCCGGCCATTATATTTTTCTAAAAGCAGTTTGTTCGCCTGGCGATTACATGAAGCTTTTTGTGGTTATTCTCGATTATGCTCTTTTGTCAATTTTTGACAATGCTAATATATGTCGTTATGGTTTAATTATTCTAAACCATTTGTCTTTGATTTGACGATAAACTCAATGGGCGTAGCGTTTGCCAGTTCATTAAATTGATCTATGAAGCATGATTTACCCTCACTCGATGCGCTTAAGGTATTCGAATCAGCGGCCCGGCATTTGAGTTTCAGCCTGGCGGCGCAGGAATTGTGTCTGACCAAGGGCGCGGTCAGTTATCAGATTCGAAAACTCGAGGAAAGCCTCGACTGCGCGCTCTTCAAGCGTTCGATTAGGCAGGTTTACCTGACTAAAACCGGCCAGCAATTGCTGCAGACGACCCAGCGGCTGTTTTCCGAGTTGAGACACACGATCGACCGGATCAAGCCCACGGATTCGAGTCACGACGTAGTGATCGGGGCTACCACCTACGTGGCCCTGCGGTGGTTGTCGCCACGCATCTCGAGTTTCAACGAGCGCTATCCCGACGTCACGATACTGTTGCAGCATTCGGTGAATTTCGAAGAATTCAGGATTCAGGACGTGGATTTCGTGATCCGCTGGGACCGCATGACCGGTCGCAGTAAACGCGGCCTGTTGCTGGAGTTGCCGATGGCGCTGTCGCCGGTTTGCAGCCCGCAATTGCTGCTGCGCCACGATTGCCCGGTGGTACCCGAAAGTCTCGATACCATTGATTTAGCCGCATCGGCGTTAGCCTCGACGCCGCTACTATGCGAGGACCGCCCGCTTGACCTGTGGCAGCTCTGGTATGGAAAACAGGCCCGGCCGTTGGCCAATCAACGCCGCACTATTGCCGACTCCAACGTTCGCGCTCAGGCCGCGATCGATGGTCAAGGCTGGACCATGGCGGATGCGTTAATGCAGCGTGAACTGGATAGCGGCGCACTGGTGGCGCCGTTCAGGCATCGACTCGAGGGTTACGGTTATGCAATCCAGGCCTATCCCGGACGTTTTGTCAGCCAGAACGCGCTGGCTTTGCGAAAATGGCTCATCGCCCAGGTTTGAGAAATGCTTCCGCTGCGCTTTGACGCCGAGCTGCTAGTATTTGATATCAGGATAATCTGCCAACAAAAGGAGAGCCGAGATGAGATTGTTATTTGCAGCGCTGCTGGCGCTGGTCGTCTGTGTCCCGGCGGTAGCCGACGTAAAGCTTGTGATCAGGGATTTCAGCGGTAAATCGAGCACGATTTATAGTAATGGCGGGTCATCGCGCATCGAAACGCCGCAAATGTCGGGTTACGCCATCGTCGATCACGGCAGCGGCGAAATCATGGTGGTCGATACGGAACGCAATCAGGTAACCCGTTTGGGTTTGGCCGGTCAGGTAGCGGCCGGAGGCGGGACGCAACTCGGCGTTAGTCTCAAGGACAAGGGAGGCGGCCGGAAAATCGCCGGCTATTTGACCCGTAAGCATGAAATCGTTGCAGATGGCGAGCATTGCGGTACGGTTTATGCCTCGCGAAAGTTGCTTAAAAACTCTGTCATACGCAGCATGTTCGAATCGATGCGCGGTTTGCAAGCTCTCGTCAGCGGCATGACAGCCGGGATTTCCGGGTTTATGCCGGTATGCCGGCGTGCCACTCTGCAGCTTGCGGCGGCGATGGACGCGGCCGGCGCGCCGCTGCGGGTGCTCGATGCCGCCGGCAAGCTTATATCCGAAGTGGTGTCGGTCGATACCGACAGCAAGGTTGCGGCCGCCAGTTACCAGCTGCCCGCGGGCATGCAAGTCGTCGGCATGAATGAAACCATGAACCGGGCAGTCCAGCAGCTGCAAAACATGCCCGAAATGAGCCAGTTGATGCAGCAGCTACAAGCGCAGGGTGGAGCAGCGTCGCCCGAGATGAAGCAGCAAATGGAGCAGTTGGAAAACATGCCGCAACAGTTACAGCAACAGTAACGCCGCCACCGAATGATATTAACCCGGCGACATATATTGTCGCCGGGTTAATAATATTTAAGGAACCTCCTGTAACGAGTCGTCACCCCGCGCCGCCACGCAGGTCAACGCGGCCTTGCGTCTTACGGGTCTCGTCGCGAACCTTGGTAAGGCGAAGAAAACCATGGGACCGCGAAGTCGCTGCCCGCGACCATGTCCGGGTTGTCAGCCCAGAATCGCGCCGACTTCGTCGGCAATAATGCCGCCGATCAGTTCCATATCTTCGACTGAAAATGTCAACGGGATTCGCAGATCGAAAGTGGTTGCCAGGATAGCCAGCGTTTGCGGTAACGGGGAGGCCTCCCCGAGATAGCGCCAACTGTCGTAACGACTGGTAAAACCCTGCGGTTCGCTGGCGCCGAACCATTTTAACTCGACCCCGCGTGCCGCGCAGTTGATGATAAAAGTCGCTACCTGTTGCGGCTCCAGATCTTCGACGCGAAACTGCAGCGAACTGCCGACGAAGTCTTCCTGTGGAGGGCGCTGCGCCAACTGAATTTGCGGATTATGTCGCAGGCATTTTTCCAGGGTCTGGTAACGCGCATTCCAGCGGGTGCAATTGCCATCGAGCAGCGGCAGTTGCGCTAGTAGGATGGCCGCCCGCAGATTGTCCATGCGGCCGCTGTAATTGGGCGTGTCGAGCTTGATGTCGGCAAACGCTGCGGCTGCCGGCAGCGTGCCGTGGCGTTCGTATAACATATACGAGCCTGAATAGATGATAGCCCGCGCCATGATCTCATCGTCATCGGTGGTCAGTAAAC
>DS021199.1:152379-175493 GCA_001735895.1 Olavius algarvensis Gamma 3 endosymbiont
GTCTGGGTATCCGGTGAGCCGGAATAAGGCGCGGAATTTGATGCGGGAGGCCGGAGTTCAGGTACGTCATCGCAAGAAATTCAAGGTGACCACGAACAGCAATCACAAACAACCGGTGTACGACAATCTGCTTCAGCGGCAATTTGATGTGCCCCAGCCTGATCAGGTCTACGCAGCGGATGTGACTTATGTATGGACCCAGGAGGGCTGGCTTTACCTGGCTGTCGTGATAGATCTGTGTTTGAGAAAGGTTGTGGGCTGGAGCATGAGCCCTCGGATGAAATCGCAGTTGGTCTGTGATGCCTTGAAGATGGCCGCCTGGCAGCGCCGACCCAAGGCAGGTTTAATCCATCACTCGGATCGTGGGTCTCAGTATGCCAGCAAGGCATTCCGAAAATTACTCAGAATCAACGGGTTCCAGGGCAGCATGAGCCGTAAAGGTGACTGTTGGGATAATGCGGTGGTCGAGAGCTTCTTTGGCAGTCTGAAGCAGGAGCGGGTGCAATGGCGAAATTATCAGACTCGATATGAAGCACAGCAGGATATTCTGCAGTACATATCCAGCTGGTATAACCCATATCGATTACATTCGACGCTGAATTATGTCAGCCCGAATGATTATGAAAAACGACTACTCGAAACGAAGCATGCCGCTTAACTGGGGTGTATCAAAAAGTTTGACCACGTCAGTCCGGCGCGTTTGGTCGGCAGGATATGATTGGTGCCGGAACACTTGTCGCCGTGGGTAACGGTGCTGCCCTCACCGAGAAACAAGGAACCGTAGTTGTTCAGATGTTGTTTCCACCATTCCAAATCCGCCGCCATCACCTGCAGGTGTTCACTGGCGTAACGGTCGCTGACGGCGACCACTTCTTCGCGGGAATCGCAAACGATAGTTTCACCGTAATCGCGCCAGGCCTGATTGACCACGTCGGCATTGGGCATGTCAGCCGCGACTTTAGGCATCAGTTCGGCGACATGTTCGGCCAGCGCCTGCGAGGTGGTGAACAGCCATACCGGCGAATTGACGCCATGCTCCGCCTGCGAAGTCAGATCGACGGCGATGGTCATGGCATCGGCGCTATCGTCGGCGATGATGGCGGATTCGGTGGGGCCCGCGAATACGTCGATGCCGACCTGGCCGAACAAAATACGCTTTGCCTCGGCCACGTAGGCATTGCCCGGACCCACAATAATATCGGCCGGCTTACCGGTAAATAGACCCAGCGCCATCGATGCGACCGCGTGTACCCCGCCCATTTCGAGAATCATATCGGCGCCCGCCAGGTCCATCGCATAACAGACCGCGGCATCGATTGCCGCGCCGCGCGGCGGCGATGCCGCCACCACAGAAGGTACGCCGGCAGCCTTGGCGGTGGCCACGCTCATGATGGCCGAGGCGGCGTGCGCGTAGCGGCCGCCGGGCACGTAACATCCGGCGCATTGCACCGGCAACACGCGCTGCCCCAGGGTGACCCCGGGATGGGTTTCGACTTCGAATGACTGCAGGCTGTCGCGCTGGGCCTCGGCGAAGCGATACACCTGTTGGAAGGCAAACTCGATATCCTGTTTAACCGCGTCCGGCACCGAATCGATCAGTTTTTGTTTCTTTTGGGCGGAGAGCACGAAATCGCCTTGCCAGTTATCGAATTTCAGCGCCAGTTCGCTAACCGCAGTCTCGCCGCGTTGCCCGATATCCTCGAGCATCGCTTCCACCGTGGCGCGAACCTGGCGATCCGAAGCTTCCGCTTGTTGTTTCGGTTTTTTAAGCTGTAGCATGATGATCCCTCACTGGTATCCCGGCAGGCCGAAAATGTTGGGGTAGGCAAACAAGGAAACGCTGCCGCCGGTATGCAGGAAGACCACGTTTTCGCCTTTTTTGAAATGGCCCTTACGCACCAGGTCGATCAATCCGGCAAAGCCCTTGCCCGCATAAACCGGGTCCAGCAGGATACCCTCGTAGCAAGCCAGCATTTTTACCGCTTCGACCATGGCGTCGGTCGGCAGGCCGTAGCCGGGACCGACGTAATCGCTATTGGCGACTACTTTTTCACGCGCTACCAGGTCGGGGCTGTAGCCCATGAATTCGGCGGTGCGTTGGATCAAGCGGTAAACGTTTTCTTCCTGCTTTCGCTGTTCGGCGCGCACACTGACGCCGTAGACGGGGATGCCGCTGTTCATCGCCTCCATGCCCAGCACCAGCCCGGCCTGGGTGCCGGCGCTGCCGGTGGCGTGCAGCAGGTGATCGATGTGCAGCGAACGCTCGTTCGCCTGGTGGGTCAGTTCGAAAGCCGCGTTGACGTAGCCGAGCGCGCCAATCTCGTTGGAGCCGCCGCCGGGGATGAGGTAGGGCTTCTTACCGTCGTCACGCAGCTGCATCGATAGCTGCTCCATTTCGGCGTTCATATCGCTGTCGGCCGGTCGCATGGAAATACCGGCGCCGTGCAGCTGGTCGAGCAGCACGTTACCGTTAAGTGCATAAGCTTCGTCGTGATAACCGGTCCGGTCTTCGAGCAGAATATGACAATCGAGACCGAGTTTGGCGGCAATGGCACAGGTCTGGCGCGCGTGATTCGATTGGGTCGCGCCCTGGGTGATAATCGTGTCGGCGCCCCGCTCGACTGCATCCGCCATCAGGAATTCGAGCTTGCGCGTCTTGTTGCCGCCCGACGACAGGCCGGTGCAATCGTCGCGCTTGATCCAGAGGTTGGGGCCGCCGAGTTCTGCGGATATACGCGGCATCGCCTCCAGCGGCGTCGGCAGATGGGCGAAATGTAACCGGGGGTAACGGGAAAGATGCATTATAGCCTCCAATATTAATACTGTGCATGATTACATAGATATTCATGCCGCGATAATGCATAATTTTTCAGGTAAAATTAAATAATTTAATATTAAAGAATTGAGTAGTCGACATGGAGCTGAAATGGCTTGAAGACTTACTGATGCTGCTCGAAGAGCAGTCGATTTCGCGCGCGGCGCGGCGCCGGCATGTCACCCAACCCGCGTATTCGCGTCGAATCCGGCAGCTGGAACAATGGCTCGGCGTGGAGCTGGTCGATCGCAGTTGCAAGCCGATCAAGCTCCGCAACACCGCGCTCGCGCTGGAAGACGAGGTCCGGGGCTTGGTCAACCGATTTTACGCGATGCGCAATAATGTGCATGAATCCAGCGAGCGGGTAACTTTCGTGGCGCAGCACACACTCGCCATCACCCGCTTCCCAATCCTGATTCGCGAGGTTAAAAAACGCTTACCGGAATCTAGTTATCGCGTGGTGCCGGGAAACTATGAGGAGTGCGAAGCGCTGTTTTACAACGAGGCGGACCTGTTGCTGTGTTATCAGACCGCACAGCGGCATTTCGATTTCTCGCACAAGACCGTGCGCCGGCTTGCGCTCGGGAAGGATCGTTTGACTCCGGTGGTGTCGGCTCGACTGGCGGCGCAGCTGGGCGAACTGTCGCCTGGCATGACGATTCCATTGTTAATGTATCAACAGGGCGGATTTCTAGCGGAAGCCCTAAGCGGCAGTCGCCTGCCCGAGCTGATACGCGATTATCGCGTCGAATCGATTTGCGAATCGGCATTTTCGGCATCGCTCAAGGAAATGGCGCTGGCCGACATGGGTATTGCCTGGCTGCCGGGCGATATCATTCACCAGGAGTTGGCCGACCGCTCGCTGGTGTCCTACGCGACGCTACTGGGCGATGTCGAGCTCGATATCGTGCTCTATTATCGCGCCGCGGCGCTGGCCGAAAAAGTGGGCGAGGCCATAGCCGGGCATGGAAAACGGCGATGACACCGGCTTTCCTGTTAACGCGGCAATGGGTGGATCAAGGCGACGGTTTGCGGCTGGATTTTTGGTTGAGCAGCGCCGCAGGACCGCTATCGGTATCGATTCATCGCCAGCAGGTCCTGTTTTTTATCCGCCAGTCGGATGCGGAGCGGGCGGCTGCCTTGCTTGCCGGTATGCGCGGCCAGTCGATCAAGTCGCTGGAATTAAAGACCTTCAAGCAAGAACCCGTTAGCGCAGTTTATTTCAATTCGCAACAGCAGCTGTACCGCGCACGCGATAACCTGAGGGATGGCGGTGTGTCCTGTTTCGAAGCGGATATCCGCCCGCCCGAACGTTTCCTGTGTGAGCGTTTTATAACCGCGTCGATAGACGTCGATGCGGACTATAGTAGCGAAACCCTGCATAACGTACGCCTGCAGGCGGGGGACTACATCCCGCGCCTGGAAATCATGTCGCTCGATATCGAGTCGGATTACGAGACCAATGCATTGTTCTCGATTGCCTTCGTTAGTACGCAGATCAATCGGGTCATTATGATAGGGCCGGGCGACGACTCCGATCTTATCGAGTATGTAGCCGACGAAAAGGCTCTGTTGCAGCGTTGGATCGAATGGGTAAAACAAATCGATCCGGATATATTCATCGGTTGGAATGTGATTAATTTCGATCTCAGATTGATGCAGCAAAAGTCTCGTTCGCTGGGATTGCCGCTCAGCATCGGACGCGCCGATGCCGTGCCGGTCTGGCGGCAGTCGCAAATGGACAGTAACCAGCACTTCGTATTGATCCCGGGGCGGGTGGTGCTGGACGGGATCGACACGCTGCGTGCGGCAACTTATAACTTTGCCAGCTTTGCGCTCGAATCGGTGGCGCAGGAGCTGCTGGGTCGGGGCAAGTTGATTCATGATGCCACTCACGCCGACCCTTTATACAAGGCGCGGGAAATCAAGCGCCAGTTCCGCGAAGAAAAAGCGACCCTGGCGGCATACAATCTCGGGAACTGCCAGCTGGTGTGGGACATTTTCGAACGCGCCGATTTGATTAGCTTCTCGATCGAACGCGCGCGGCTTACGGGGCTGGAAATGGATCGCGCCGGCGGTTCGGTCGCCGCCTTCGATAACCTTTATCTGCCGCGGCTGCATCGCAAGGCCTACGTCGCGCCTAACATCGGCGACTACAGCGGCGATTTGAGCGCGCCGGGTGGTTACGTCATGGATTCGAAGCCGGGTTTGCAGGGATCGGTACTGGTGCTCGATTACAAAAGCCTGTATCCGAGCATTATCCGAACCTTCCGTGTCGATCCCTATGCCCGCATCGCGGCCAAAACAGCGACCGCGGCGGACCGGATTCCGGGCTACGACGGCGCCAGTTTTCATAAAACCGAACACATTCTGCCGCAGATCATCGAGAATTTGTGGGCGGCGCGCGACCAGGCCAAGCGCGATGCCAACGCCGCGCTGTCGCAAGCGATCAAGATCATCATGAATTCGTTTTACGGCGTGCTCGGCACCTCCGGCTGTCGGTTGCATGATTCGCGTCTGACCAGTTCGATTACCAAACGCGGCCACGATATTATTATCCAGACCGTCAAACTGATCGAAGCGCAGGGTTATGAAGTGATTTATGGCGATACCGATTCGGTATTTGTTTCGCTGCACGGACAACAGAGCAATGTCGACGCTGCCGTCGTGGGCAATCGATTGGTTGAATTAGTCAACGCCTACTGGCGCGATAGTTTGCAGTCCGACTACGGTATCGAATCCTGCCTGGAGATGGAATTCGAAACCCATTTCAAACAGTTTTTCATGCCCACCATGCGCGGATCGGAGCAGGGTAGCAAGAAACGTTATGCCGGCTTGATCGACGATGAAAAAGGTGGTCGCGAAATCATCTACAAGGGATTGGAGACAGTGCGTACCGACTGGACGGAACTCGCCAGGGATTTTCAGCAGTCGCTCTATCGGCGGATTTTCGACGGCGATGAATATACCGAATATATCCGCCAGGTGGTGGCCGATCTGCATGACGGTAAACTCGACGCACAGTTGATTTACCGCAAGCGCCTGCGCAAGAAATTGTCCGAATATCAGAAAAATATACCGCCGCACGCGCAGGCTGCGATCAAGGCGGAAGCCGAATTCAGGCAACGGCAGCAACCTTCGCGCTATCGCAACAAGAGCTGGATCGAATACGTGATAACGGTGGCCGGCGCGCAAACTCTCGAATGCCAGCATGACAGGCTGGACTATGAGCACTATGTCGACAAGCAACTAGCGCCGATAGCCGATACCATCCTGAATGCGATCGGTTCTTCCATGGATGCGGTCACCGACCAGCAGCAGGCATTATTCTAACAATCTACCCCGCCGCAAGCGGCGGGGTCACCGGCGCATTACAAGATCCAGGCCCCATAATGTCATCCCCGCGCAAGCGCACTGCTGTCCGGAATAAATTAAGTTGGTGTATTTGAAAGTGTTGCAGTGCCCGGGTTTTACGAATAAAACCATAAGCGACAACTTAATTTCAGGACACTGCAACATGTATACAAATACCCGATTTGGCGAACTTTTGAAAGTCCTTCCTAAAAATACTTTCAAACGCTGCGTTGAACAGCATCGGAGCGATAAACATAACAAGGGTTTCGACAGCTGGGGGCAGTTAATCAGTCTGATGTATGCTCAATTGTCCGGTTGTCGGAGCTTGCGCGAGTTGGAGGTGAGCTACAATAGTCATTCCGCGCATCACTATCACCTGGGCTGCGGTCCGATTAAGCGCTCGACTTTATCGGATGCCAATCGCCAACGAGATGCCGGGGTATTTGAATCATTCTGCCAGCAGCTGATGGGCCGGGCTCATCGGCGAGTACGCAATGAGATAAAGGACTTGCTCTATCTGTTGGGCTCGACGCCGATCTGTCTGCGCGGCCGGGGTTATGAGTGGACGCAAGCGCGTAGTATGTCACGCATTCCGGGCCTGAAGATTCACCTGCTGTATTCCCCCGACAAGCAGTTGCCTTGTGACGCTCGGATCACGGCATCGACCCAGAACGATATTGAGTATGGACGCAATGTTGAAATCGAGAAGGGCGCTAAGTATGTGTTTGATAAGGGATATTGCGATTACAATTGGTGGCATCAAATCGACCAGGAGGGTGCTTTCTTTGTGACCCGGTTAAAGCGTAACGCATCGATCAGGGTGCTCAAAAGCCGCTCGACCGAAGGAGATATACTGTCGGATGAGGTCATTGAGTTTAAAAACAAATGGCCTGGCGGCGGCCGGAAAAACAACTACGTCAAACCGTTGCGGCGAATAGTGGTGCATCGAGAGGATCATGTGGACCCGCTGGTACTGGTAACCAACCTGATGGGGGTCCCGGTTGAAGAAGTTGCAGCGTGTACAAGCAGCGTTGGGCGATCGAACTCTGGTTCAAGTGGGTCAAGCAGAACCTGAAAATCAAAAAGTTTCTCGGTCAAAGCGAGAATGCGGTCAAAATCCAGATACTGGTGGCATTGATCACGTATCTCATCGCCGATCTATACCGGCAACTTTGTGGATCGAGACGCGGTTTTTATCTGTGGCTGGCGGAACTCAAATCGACTCTATTCCAGCGACCCAGACTCGAATTCGAAGTACTTAAACGACGACGAAAATGGAAATCCGATTTCCAAATACATCAAGCACAGTTGGCATTATGATTTATTCCGGACAGCAGTGCGCTTGCGCGGGGATGACGTTATGGGACAGGGATCTTATAACGTGCCGACTTTGCAAGGACCCCGCTTGCGCGGGGATGACTTTATGAGCGGGGATGACGTTTGGGGCGCAATCGTTGGTAAATTAGCCTAGGATTCCTCTGCCGCCGCTTTGAACTGTTCGCACAGAGCTTTGACTTCATCCCTCAACGCGGCCATCGACTGCGGACGCGCGGCGGGATCGACCGCCATCATTTTTACGATCAGGCGCGAAACCTCGGGCGAGGCGCCTTTTTTTACCTTGACTATCGGCGGCGCATTACCGTCGCGATGCATGGCCAAAACTTCCATCGGTTTGCCGACATAGGGCAGCTTGCCGCTGAACAGGTAATAGGCGATAACCCCCAGCGAGTATATATCGCTGCGCTCATCGGCATCGCCGCCCTCGGCGCGCTCCGGCGCTAGATAAGCGGGACTGCCGATAATCGAACCGGTCTGCGTCAGGGTGGATTCGGCCTGGGTCCCGGCCGAGGCGATTCCAAAATCCACGATCTTCACCTGCCATTTGTCGTCGATCAGAATATTGCTGGGCTTCAAATCGCGGTGAATGACTTTTTCTTCATGCGCGGCCGCCATGCCATTGGCAATCTGGTGGAGGATATTGAGGCCCTCGAGGGTGTCGAAACTCTTGACCTCTTTCATTATCGCTTCGAGTCCGCGGCTTTTGAAGTATTCCATCGATATCGCGCAAACCCCTTCCTTGAGTAGTATATCGTGCACACGAATTACGTTGCGATGGCTCACCTTGCGGGCATATTTGACTTCCCGCTTGAAGCGCTCCGCGGAATCCTGATCGACGGTGAGTTCGGGCAGCATGAACTTGAGTATCAAAGACTCGTCGACCATTGCGTCTTCGACCAGCATGACCCGCCCCATCGCACCGCGGCCGATTTCCTGCTTGATATGATAACGCTCCATCCACAGCTCGCCCGGTCCGAGCGCGTCCAGCAGCGAGTAATTCTCAACCGGTCTGAGGGCCGCGGTGGCCTCGAATAGCGGGAGATCGACCGCCCGTCCCCGGGTGTTCGAATTTTCGTCGACTTGTATATCCTCCAAGCCAAAATCCCGGGTGATCTGCGCCATCAGCATCTTGGCGAATTCCCGCATTTCGGTGGTTAGCACCGGCAGGCTCCACAGGATAACGTCGCGTACGCCGGATGCGTGTTTTTCGTTGGTGATCGCCTCGATCGTCTCGAGCGAGGCGCGCTGCACGTTCGCCTGCGAATTCTTGAGTCCCTCGAAAGCAATTTCGAGACCCTTGCTAAACCCCAGCTGTTTAACGGCGCGCAGCGCCAGCGGGTAATCGTCCGGCCAGGCTGCTACCATTTTTTTCAGAATCGGAATCGCGCCGCGATTGGACGACCTGGCCAGAGATTGAACCGCTCGCTCGCGCACCTGCCAATTGTCGTTGAGCGCAAATTCCTCGATTTTTCCTAGATCCGCGTCGCCGATCAGTTTGATTACCAGCGCCTGCGCGGTGTTGCGCACAAACTCTTGATTGTGGCCGGTCAATTCACGCGCGGCTTCCGAGATATTCTCATTGGCAAATTTTTGCAGACCAGCTACCGCCTGCCGCTGGGTCCAGTCGTCTTCGAGCTCCAGGCGCTTGAGGAACTTCTCGAAGCCGATCGCATCGGCATTTTTCACTACGATGCGCGCGAAGAAATCGTTCAATGCGTCGGATTTCGTGGTCAGGTAGGCCGACAGGTGCGGCACCAGGTCGGCATCGGCCTGCTTGGCGATGATTTTGAGGACATACTCGAGCTCGACCCCGCTCATGGTTTCGGTATAGGGCAGCATCACGGATACATCGAAATCAATTTTCAGCCGGCTCAGCGTTTTCAACGCTTCCAGCACCACCACCTTGTTGCCGTCGTCAAGAAAACGCGCCACGATCAGCGGAATCTTGGGCTGATTGACAGAGCCGAAATAGTTCAACAGATTGATCTTGAACTCCGGACTCTCGATCTTGTTTAACTGAAAACTGAGATTCGACAGGTCGACCGGCTGCTGGCTGCCTTCGACCAATTTCAGCAGGCGGATCGCGTAATCGGTTTCCAGTTTGATCGAATGGTGGATAATATCCTCCGGCTTTAATTGCTGTTTTTGCGACTCGAGCACGGCGATTACTTCGTAGGGTGAGCTCCCGGGTTCATGCAAACGCTGGAACAACTTGGCGGTATCGACGCTCGGACGATGCGACAGGATATCGCTGGCGGCGGTACGAAATACGGTTTGTTCGTGCGACAGAACGTTGATGAAATATTCTTCGGAGAAGCCTTCCACCGATTCGCGGCAGATATTCTTGAGCGCTTCCCGGTGCGGTTCGTCCACCTGAGTTATAGTGGCCAACAACTTGTCGAGGTTATCGCCAGCCGATTCCTTTAACTTGGCGATCAGCGACTTACCCTTGCTGCCGGCGAGGTCATTGCACTCGAGGAACTGGCTGAGAGTTCTGCTGAATAATAGATTTCCGAGTTTTGCCATATGGAACGGTAGTGCCTCACGAGCAGCTCGGCCCGCTATCTTGTCCGATCAGTTTGTTATAACTAATTGAGTATAGATGAGTCTCTAGAAACAATATTAGTCAATACGCCAATTTTTTAGTTCATCCGCGGGCGCCTAGAAAAGCTTGCAAATGGAAACGACCCTGGGCCGGAATATAGCGCAATTCGGGCGCAATCGGGCAAGCCAGGCGCGCCAGGCAACCGCCGGCATGACATTCCGCCAACGGGGTCTGTGTTAAATAACCGGCACAGCGCTCGACGTCATAACCGGATTCGTCAAACGCTCCAACCGGGCAAGCATGCAGACAGGGTTTAGCGGTGCAATCGATACAGAGCGAACTTGCCGCTGGCGGCGCTTGTTCGGTATCGAATTCACGGCCGAGCAGTGCAAAGCGGTAAGAATGCCAGAGCCCGTAACGTGGATGCATCATGACGCCGATGGGTGACTGCGCAAGCGATTCGGCGCGCTGCGCCCATTGTTGGAAGGGATAATAGGGCGGACCTTCGAAGGGGTAAACCGGCTGCAGCGTAAACTCGGTGGCGATGGATGCGGCGATACGCCGGCTCCAACGATCCAGTGGGTCCGCCGCGCCATCATGATATTCGGCCGAACTGCTGAAGGCCGGCCAGTAGCTCGAACCTGCGTTGCCGACCAGTGCAAGCGCAGTGAATTCGGTGGGAAACCCGTAAGTTTCCAGTTCCCGCAGCGTCAGGCCGGTGATACCGCGCAGGTATAGACCATGATCCCGCAGTCGCTGCGCCAGGCTCACGTCGGCGTTTCCGAGCGCCAGTTACAAGCCTGCCCGATGGCGGTTGCGATAACGGTCGATTCGAGAAACAATTCGCCGTCGATATCGTCCTGGACGTGCACATCGTCATATTCAAGGGTCACCGTGGGATCGATGGCGCCGGCGTCGAGGGCTTTTTGCTGCGCGATGCGGACCACGATTTCGCGCGCTTCCTGTTTGGCCGCGTCCAGCGATTCAAAGCTTTTCGGCTGATCGTCGTGAAATAACCGGAAGGTGCCGTGCTGGGGCTGGGTTACCGTGACCTGGGCACGTTGAATCACACTACCCATGACGGCGCCGAAGGCGTTGGCGACATCGCCGTGTGCGGGCAGATGCAAGCCGATAAACATACTGTCGGCAACATCTTTATAGTAACTCGCGGCCGGTGCGCCGACCGCAACTATCGAGTAGTCGCTGGCGAAATCCAGATTGAACAGCGGTTTGCGGCCCTGATTCTCATGGCTATCTATGACCATACGGGTAATGATGTCGACCAGAGCGCCGGCTTTGCGCGATTTACCCGTGAGATCGAATTCGTTGAGGCCGACTTCGACCAGCAGCCGCCGGATGGACGCGGTCACCAGATCATAAACCTGGCGGCAGGCGGTTTCGACATCGTCGCTGTCCCATTTGCCGTAACCGTAAAGAAAGCGCATTTGCCGCATCCAGATACGCGCCGATAGTTCCGCCGCATGCCGGTTCCAGTGAGAGTTGATACCGAGTACGTGGACCGCATCGGAAGGCGTGAAACCACTGTATATCGCCAACCCCAGGCGTTTCAGCTTGGCCAGCGCGCGCGCGTAGGCACGATTATCCTGCACTATGGCATCGAGTTCGATCGGTTTGTCGGATAAGGCTTCCCAGGCCGCGAGTTCGACCTTGTTCAATTGTTGCAGCAGTGCCTGGTTGTTTTCCAACCGCATCACGAACCGATTGCTGCGGGCGCTAGCCATGCCCTCGAGCTGGGTTTCGAGTTTCGGAATCACTTCCGGGTAGAGATGTGCCAGTAGGCTGGTCGGCACTACGCGGCGCGGGCCAACCGACAAACCCTTGTGACCGCCGAAGCGAACCTCGCTATCGCCGCCGAGACCGATCGAATTGACGCGCACCGCTTCCACCATCGGTTTCCAGTCGCCGATGTTGGCGCCGTCGTCGCTAAGCTGTGGCTGACCGTTGCTAACGATGGCGATATCGGTGGTCGTGCCGCCCATGTCGGCGACGATGGCGTTATCCAGACCCGATAACCGACAGGCGCCGATGACGCTGGCCGCGGGACCGGAGAGCACGGTTCCGATCGGCTTTTCGATCGCGTTGTCGAGACTGGCCAACGAGCCGTCGCCCTTGACCAGCATGAGCGGCGCGTCGATTCGATGGCGGCTTAGAATTTTTTGCACCGAGGCGATTAATTCCTTGATCGGCGGCACCATGCGCGCATTCAGCGCGGCGGTCAGAGCACGCCGCGGCGCACCGAGGCTGGATGCCAGCTCGTGACCGCAAATTACCGGCATGCCGGTGAGTTCGCTAACCAGCTGTTTGAGTCGGTTTTCGTGGCCGGAGTTACGCGTGCCGAACATGCTGGAAATGGCAAACGCGGATACCTGATCTTTCAGTTTTTCGATGGCCTCCTGCCCGGCGGCCTCGTCCAGCGGCAAATGCTCGCGGCCGACCGCATCGTAACCGCCCTCGAGCCGGACGACGAACTGTGCCGGCAGAATCTCGAGTAGCCCGCTTTGCTTGACCTGCTCCGAGCTGTAACCGGGCAGCAATACGCAAACCGGTGCGCCGAGATCCTCGACCACCGAATTGGTCGTCAGCGTGGTCGATAAGGAAACCATGGTGACCCCGGCAAGCGATGCGGACGGTAGTTTCGCGATCACATCGCCGATACCGAGACTCAGGTCAAAGCGCGTGGTCAGACTCTTTTCGGCATTGATGATTTTTTTGTTGTCATCGACCAGCACCGCATCGGTAAAAGTACCGCCGGTGTCGATCCCGAGGCGCAGTGACATGAAAAACTCCCGTATTTTGGCGGACTATATATTCACCGCCTGCAGCAGTCTACGACCGCTAGTTAATCATTTGCGACATCGCTTACAATAGCCCGTCATCAATACCTTTACTCAGAGTAAATCCAGCAATATGTCTATTATTTGGCGGTTCAATTCAAATTTTACTCTGAGTAAAACTTAAGAATGTCTGATAGTTGTGCGCTACCCGAATTCGATTTGCCGCAAGTCGGCGATATCGCGCGCCGGTTGTTTGGACTCACTGGCCCGATAAAAAAGCTTGATGGTGAACGCGACCTGAACTACCTGATCGGCGAGCCAGGTCGGCGCCACGTTTTCAAGATTGCCAATGAACGGGAGTCGCCCGCGCTGCTCGAATGCCAGCACCAGGTGTTTCAGCGCCTGATGGAAACCCGCGCTTTCCCGCGGGTCGCAACCGCGCGCGCATCGCTCAACGGTAATTCGATCGAAATACTGCGCAGTAATAGTGGCACCGAACACGCCTGCCGCGCGCTGGCGTTTATCGAAGGCCGCCTGTTAGCCGATATCGCCAAGCCCTGCCCGGAGCTGCTAACGGACCTGGGTCTGACCCTGGCGAGACTCGACCGTGCGCTGGAATCGTTCACGCACCCGGCGCTGGAACGGCCGCTGCTGTGGCGCATGGACAATGCGCTCGAAGTGCTCGAGTCATTCACGCCGCTGCTCGCAAGTGACAGGCAGCGTGAAATAGTCGAGTATTTCGCATCCCGCTACCGCGCGCGCGTTCTACCCCGACGGCAAGCGTTGCGGCGCGCGGTCATCCACAACGATGCCAATCGCGCCAATGTGCTGGTAAACGAAGCGGGCAGTGAGGTACTCAGCGTCATCGATTTTGGCGACATGATCGAGAGCTGGCTCGTGCTTGAACCCGTGATCGCCGCGACCTACGTTATGCTGGATCAGGCCGAGCCGTTGCCGCTGGCGGCGGCAGTGCTGCGCGGATACCAGCGCGAATTACCCTTGCGCGCGGCCGAGATTGAGCTGGCATTCGACTTTATCTGTATGCGCCTGTGCACCAGCGTCTGCATCAATGCCCACCAGAGCGCGCTCGAGCCAGCCAACGAATATCTCAACGTCGACGTCAAGCCCGCCTGGGAATTGCTGGTTTATCTGCGCGACATCGATCCCGCCGACGCCCGCGGCCTGCTGTTTCCGGTTTAATCGTTATTCTAATACCCGCGTCCGCCCGCTGCCCGGGTCTTGCTATCCTATTCAGGGAGCAAGTCGCACCCCCACGGCGCGCACCGCTGCAAAATCTGTGTCGATGTCAATCCGCCCTGCAACTTCTTTAATCTGTCCTATAATTACTAGTGGCATTGTTCTCTCCTGGAGAGAGCATATTTGGAAGGAACAGACTTACTAACGGAGTCTGTTCCTTTTTTTTTTGCGGTTTTGGAATCGCGTCGCCCGACATTCCACACCGACCACTGCAGTTCTGAAGCGACATTCGGTGTAGTCATCCCTTAAGATTATTAGTCATTCCCGCGCAAGAGGCTGTGTAAATACATTCATTTACCATCCGGTCGTTGGATATTTTTACCGCTTTAATATCAGGGGATATATTTTCCCTTCACGTCAGCACTGTTCTTCTATTCAGTGCCTCGATCAGGTATTCAACACCTAACACGTCATGGCTCGTTTTATGTTGTAACTCAGTATCGTGAGATCCATTTCCGTTCGAACATTCGATTTTCGTCGGGTCAGAAAGTGTTGGGCTCCCATCCAGTGTTTGAATGACCCAAACGGATGTTCCGCCAGGGCCTTGCGACGTGACATGATTTCGGGATGCGCATCAACCCGCGCCGCATTCGCCTCGACAAGGGACTCGTGCTCCCAGCGATCCTGCTGTTTAAAGGCGGTCTCTGGCTTGATGCAGTGCGACCTCAAACGGCAATCTCTACATTGTCGAGCCCGATAACGGTGCATTATTAATCCCGTCTTGGATTTGACCTTCCCCACAAAACTCATTTCCTCGCCCGCCGGACAGCGGTAAACATTCCGCTGCTCATCGTAAATGAAATCCTGCTTGCCATAGCGTCCCTGCGATTTGCTCGAAGAGGTATCCCGACTGGCGACATAAGGGGTAATCTGCTTCTGCGCGCAGTGTTGTAGTTCCGCTCGACTGTGATACCCGGAATCCGCGACCACCTCTAGCGCCTCGGCCGCCAGGTTCGCTTTCGCCTGCTGCGCCATTCGACTGAGCTGCTTGGCGTCATTACCGTCCACCGTCACATCATGGCCCGCAATCAGGTGATGCTTGTCGTCCACCGCGATCTGCACGTTGTAGCCAATCACCGAGCCCGCCCTTACTCAGCATGCGCGCATCTGCATCGGTTAAACAACGGTATTGCTCTCCCGATTCTGCCAGGCTTTCCTGCTGCTCCCGGTTCTTGCGCAGGCGATCCTCCATCTGCCGGATCTTGGCTTCCAGTTCTTCCGCCGTCAGCTCTACTTCATCCTGTTCCAGCGCATCATTTTGATCCATTTCCTCCAGGTACTTCTCTACCTGCTTCTCGATGCGCGCCTGTTCCTTATCCAGTTGCTTTTGACTCAGTACTTGATCCGGGCCGTTACTCGCCTTGAAGAAGCTCCCGTCGATCGCAACCCTTTGCTCCCCATACAGGCCCAGTTCACGGCAGAGCTGCCGGAACTGGCTCACCACCCGCCCAATCGCGGCGCCATTGTCCTTGCGAAAGTCGGCAATCGTTTTGAATTCAGGCGTCAGCTTCTCCAGTAACCACATCAACTCGATATTACAGCGTGTCTGACGAGCCAGTTGCCGGCTGCTACGGTGCTGGTGTAAGTAGCCATAAATAAACAATCGAAGTAAACAATCCGGCGCATAAGGCGGCCGGCCGGTCGGGGCGAGTTGGGTCCGGGTAAAATCTAATTCTCCCAAATCCAGTGATTCAACAAACCGATCGATAAACCGCACCACGGCATTGGCAGCCACATAGTCTTCCAGTGACTCCGGCAACAGGCTGATCTGGTCCCGACTTTCTCCACGTATATAAGCCATCGCTATACCATCTCGATTTACATGGTGGGGATTATCTCAAACTACCGGGTTTTTACACAGCCTCTTGCGCGGGGATGACTATGGGTTGCGAGTTGTTCCGACTCGAAAGCTTGAGTCTTTTTAAAGTCCCGGCGTCACTCTTTCGTTTCGATTCAATGCTTACTCGGCAATACCCTGGTTATTCACACCGGCATAGCCGGTGGTTTCGGGCATTAAATGACTTTCGATGGCGGCGATGACGCGTTCGCTCGACTCGATGGCGCCCTCTAAGAACCCATTGACGCGTTCGGCCGAATTCGAGGCTTCGCTACCCGCCCACAGGACTCGCCGGTCCCACTCGGGTTCGGCGCTTCGGCGCAGAGCCGGCGCGGGATGAAAATTCAGCATTTCCCGGTCGCCGTCCGTCGCCGTGTGGCGATCCTCGGCCCAGTCCTTGATGAACACCGATGCCGGGGATTGCGCCTCGTTACCGAACAATCGGGTCAACTGATCGATGGCTGCCGGGATCATTTCCGAACCCCGCTGTTGTCGTTGTTTTGCCGAAACCCCGAAAAATCCAAACAGTGCATAAGGACCGCCCACCTCGGGCGAAGCGTCATGGATTTCCCGCAGCGGCCCGGTCTGACTGATAACGTCGCCGGAAAATCCGCGCTCGCGCCAGAACGGCTGGTCGTAAATCGCCAACAGCTTGGCGTGCCCCGCCATACAGGTCGGTATCGCCCTGAATTCGGCCACCCTATCAGCGGCTAGCGCCGGTGCGAATTCGATTGACTGCATGGCAAGCCGGGGCGGTAATGCCAGCACCGTCAGCTCGCTTCGGATTTCCATTAATTCGCCGTTTCGACGACACTCGGCAACGACGCTGCCGGACTCCAGATTCAGCCGAGTTGCTTGCGCATCGCGGTAAACAGTTTCGGCCGGCAGGTTATCCTGCAATGCCAGAACGATTTGCTGCAGGCCGCCCGAAACCCGGTAAGAGCCCGCCATCGAGAAACCCGGAATCCCGCGTTGAATCGAATTCCCGTCTTCATACAACGAGTCTCCCGCGCCGAACTGGAGGAAAACTTTATCGACCAGGTCCAACTCCCGCACCAGGTTTTCCATGCGGGTCTGGCCGGGCCAGAACCAGGTTGGCCCCATGTCATATCCGCCCGAATGCCGACCGGCGGGATTCCCTTCGTGGTCGTAAGACAATATGCGTCCACCCAACCGGCCGCGCCCTTCCATCAACAGGAAGTCGACTTTAAGCTTGCTGAGTCGATAAGCGCAATGTAGCCCGCTCAAACCGCCGCCTATAATCAATACTTTCGTGTCCACCAATCCGTCTCATCGCGGGAGTGAAGATCGAGCTTATAAGCCAGGTAAGACGATGTTTGCCTAATACACCCAGACCCGGCAATCTCCCGGTTTATCAATACTGATCTTGCGATGCCGGGTGACTCTATCTATCTAATGATAGGTAGACTGACGACCCCGCGCCGTTTTGTCAATCTCTATCTACTGATAGATTTAATATGTTAAACTTGATGCTAACTCATTAACCGGTATTCATTCGATGTCAGGCAGACGGACAGAGCTCGAAATCAGCGCGATTGACACCGTGCAACGTGTCGGCATGCAAAACCTCAGTTTTCGCACCCTGGCCGACCAGGTCGGGGTAAGGTCATCGAGCGTTCACTATTATTTTCCGGAAAAATCGGATCTGGCGTCAGCCATGATCCAGCGCTATATCGGCGAATTCAACGAACAATTGACCCGCATAGACCAACGAAATGCGACCCTACGTAAAAAACTGGAAGCCTTCCTCGGAATTTTTGAAAAAGTCATCAAAGCCGATAAATTCTGCCTCTGCGGCATGATGGCCGCAGAAGTACTGGTGCTTAACGATGACAATCGCGCGTTACTTGCCGAATATTTCCAGCAGGCCGAAGACTGGCTCAAGACCGTCTTCAAGGAACACAAAAAACAACTGTCAAGCCCGCTCAAGCCGAAGGTATTGGCGAAATTGTTGATGTCCGGACTGGAAGGCGCGATTCTGCTCGATCGGGTGGATGGCGGTAGCTCGAGATTATCCGCTCAGCGAGAATTTATCCGCTCTATCGTGCGATGATTCCGCATTATTCTCAGTAAAGCTCCACTATTTACTCGCCCGCATTTGCTCTTTTAGTCGTTCCTAGACCAAAGGATAGTCGTCGCCCCATCGAATTTGTGGCAAAGTTAGCGCTGGCAGTAACTACGGGGCATTCTGGGGAGCGGATGGCGCCTGATATTCGAGAAGTCAATATCCTGATTGTCGACGATCATCGTTTGTTTGCCGAGGGTTTGAGCCGCTTACTCGAAACCCTCGATCGACCGGTAGTGATGCGGCAGTGTTACAGCGCGCAACAGGCGATTCACAT
Source organism: Olavius algarvensis Gamma 3 endosymbiont (assembly GCA_001735895.1). Lineage (GTDB taxonomy): Bacteria > Pseudomonadota > Gammaproteobacteria. The sequence goes on from DS021199.1 coordinate 170,684, forward strand.
GCTGGACGCCAGTAATACGAGTTTCGATTTGATGCTGATCGATTTACTAATGCCCGGAATCGACGGCATGGGGATGTTGCGCGCGGTCGCGGAGCGTCGGCTATCGATTCCGATCGCGGTCGTCTCGAGTATCGACGATACGCGCACCATCGATCAGCTGATGGCCAGCGGCGCAATCGGCTTTATTCCCAAATCGGTCAGTAGCGAAGTCATGCTGTCGGCCGTGACGACCTTGCTCAACGGGGATATCTACCTGCCGGACGAACTTTGGGGGCAGCTGGACTTTCTGGATTCCGGCAGGTTTAGCGCGGCCGAATTGAGCGACCCGGCCCATAACCTCGGCGAGCGCCAGCTCGAAGTATTGAAACTAATGGCCGCAGGCAATACCAACAAGCAGATTTCAACCATACTCGCGATCAGCGAGGCGACGGTTAAGTACCATATCGGGGTGCTATGACATGGTCCAATAGATTGATACCACCCAGTTAAGAGATAATGAAACTTAACTGAGGTAACGATAGATGACAACGAGAAAGAAATATACGAAAGAATTCAAACTGGATGCAGTGAGCCTGGTAACTGATCAGGGCTACAGCCGGGCGGAAGCAGCGCGAAGCCTGGGCATCAATGCCAATATGCTGTGCCGATGGGTGCAAGAGGAACAATCGGGTGATGGCCAGGCTTTCCGTGGGAACGGCAAGCTGACACCGGATCAGGAAGAGAACCGTCGACTTAAAGCTGAAATCAAACGCCTGAAGATGGAGAAAGAAATCTTAAAAAAGGCGACGGTATTCTTTGCAGCAGAAACGAAATGAAATACTCGTTTATCACCCAACACAAGAATACCTTTCCCGTTCGCCTGATGTGTCAGGTGCTGGGTGTGGACCGGTCATGTTATTACCACTACCGGCGCCAGATGGACACAAGACCGCCTGATCCCGAGCATGAGGAAATGCTGGAGTGGGTTCAGCGGGTTGATGATGCGAGTGATCATACCTACGGCAGCCGACGTATGAAACGGGCCCTGAACTGTCTGGGTTATCCGGTGAGCCGGAATAAGGCGCGGAATTTGATGCGGGAACGTCATCGCAAGAAATTCAAGGTGACCACGAACAGCAATCACAAACAACCGGTGTACGACAATCTGCTTCAGCGGCAATTTGATGTGCCCCAGCCTGATCAGGTCTACGCAGCGGATGTGACTTATGTATGGACCCAGGAGGGCTGGCTTTACCTGGCTGTCGTGATAGATCTGTGTTTGAGAAAGGTTGTGGGCTGGAGCATGAGCCCTCGGATGAAATCGCAGTTGGTCTGTGATGCCTTGAAGATGGCCGCCTGGCAGCGCCGACCCAAGGCAGGTTTAATCCATCACTCGGATCGTGGGTCTCAGTATGCCAGCAAGGCATTCCGAAAATTACTCAGAATCAACGGGTTCCAGGGCAGCATGAGCCGTAAAGGTGACTGTTGGGATAATGCGGTGGTCGAGAGCTTCTTTGGCAGTCTGAAGCAGGAGCGGGTGCAATGGCGAAATTATCAGACTCGATATGAAGCACAGCAGGATATTCTGCAGTACATATCCAGCTGGTATAACCCATATCGATTACATTCGACGCTGAATTATGTCAGCCCGAATGATTATGAAAAACGACTACTCGAAACGAAGCATGCCGCTTAACTGGGGTGTATCAAAAAGTTTGACCACGTCACTATTCCGCGCGCTCGGCGTGAAGAATCGGACCGCCTGCATCAACTTTGCGCAGTCCCGCAATATCATTCCTCAAGAATACCATTAACCCGGAGACATATAATGTCGCCGGGTTACTAGCAAACGCGATCGGCGAGGCGCTCCGGATCCGCCCATTCGGCCAGAGCCTGATTCAGTGTCGCGGGCAGCAACGGTTTGTGCAGCAGATGGTAGCCGTTTGCGACGGCCTGTTTGAGCAGATCGGCCGACGTATCGCCGGTAATAATGACCGCCGGCATTTTTAAATTCAATTCTTCGTAAACGGCTTCGATGGCTTCGATACCGGTTTTATTTTCGCGCAGTCGATAATCCGAAAAAATGATATCCGGGATAAAATCGCGCTTTACGATCTGCGCGATTGCATCGGCCGCCGATTCCGCCATCAGCGTCCGGCAGCCCCAGCCCGATAGAATTTCATCCATTCCTTCCAGCACAGAGAGTTCGTCGTCGATCACCAGCACGGCAAGATTGTAAAACTGAACCTTCCCCGTGGTCGTGCCTTTAGCCTCGATCAAGTCGCGCCGGCCATTGGCGACGCGCAGATGAAACCGCGTCCCCTGCCCAATGGTCGAATCGATGGAAATCGGAATTTCCATCAAATCGCAAAGCCGGCGTACGATTGCAAGGCCGAGACCCAGACCCTTGGCACGATCGCGTTCCGGGTTGTTGAGTTGATAATACTCCGAAAAAATCGCTTCGGTTTCGTCCGCCGGAATGCCGATACCGGTATCGCCGATACAGATGTCGACGGCATCCTCGGAACTCTGGCAATGGATCGAAATCTTGCCCTGGTCGGTGTAATTGATCGCGTTGACGAGCAGGTTGCGCAGCACCCGCTCGAGCAGCAAGGCATCGGTGTAGACCACCAGATTATTGCAATCTACCTCAAACTCGAGCTGTTGCTCCGATATCTGGGCCTGGTACTGATCCTGTAGTCGTTGGACGACCTCGTCGAGGCTGGTGTGTTTGGCGGCGACATTGACGACTCCGGCATCGAGACGCGATACGTCCAGTAAGCTGTTGAATAAATGATTGAGGGCGCCGAGCGAACCCTGAATACTATCGAGCAACGGCGACTGAGAAGTCGGGGTTTCTCTACGCAAGGCGCCGACGAACAAGCCCAGCGCATGCAGGGGTTGGCGCAGGTCATGGCTGGCCGCGGCAAGAAACTTGTTTTTCTCGACCATGGCCTGTTCGGCGATGCGTTGGCTGGTTTCGGCGGATTGTTTTTCTGCGCGAACCTGCTCCAGAAGATCCTGATTTTCAAACTGGGCACGAATCAACAGCAAAGTATTTTTATGATAGGTGCGCACGAAGATGAAACAAATGCCGAGGAAGAAAAGCGTCAAAAACCCGAGCAGTATAAAAATACCGCGACCGTCTAGCAGCATGCGGAGCGAAAACGGAACCACGGCCGGCACGGCAAAATAGTAAAACGCCGGCATATAGGCGCCGGAACTGGCGGCGCAGGAAGCAACCAGGCCGGCAAGCAAGACGATTACGAACAGAATGTATTCGGTATTGCCCGGCAGATAGAAAGCAACCCCGGCGCCGCCCCAGAGAATACCCGTAAGTACCGAGCCAAGTAAAAACAACCGGTCCCAGCGCGGTTGGCGAACTGCGGGCGAGTGACTTTTTGACCAGTAAAACCGGCAGAGTACGGCGCGTAACAACGCCAGGCCGACGATCAGGCAAGACCAGATTATCAAGCGGGATTGTTCAACCTGGCCCAGCTGACAGCCACCAGCGCCGCGGCCGCGACAAACGAGCCAATCAGCATGATGGGCAGCTGTTTGTAAATCAGCTTTACCTGTTCGTTTTTTATTTTCTCGGGCAGGGCTTGCATGACTCGATTCTTGAATTTTTTCAAAACCTTCGCGACCAGGTCCGCATCAGGTTATCAGCTGATTCATATTTTGACGAACCGATTTCGATCAATCCGGCTTTAGACGCAAGGTTCGAAGTTTACTATCGAACGCGCTAGCGGGCCGCTAGACTTTTGGCTAGTTGAGCGAATCGATGCAATCCAAATAGCATAATTCCCGCAAACCGCTTGCGCAGCGACGGTCGAAAGGCCGCCCTGAACGGTCGCGAGACAGTTAGGTTTCAAATGCAATGCGTGGCAGATGCAATCATCGCTATTATTTTCAAACAACTGGGTATTTGCACGAGCCGATTTTCAGGTTTCCGCTTTCCGCTCGTGCTGTTGAGCCCGATGCTGGCGGCCTGCAGTGGCGGAGATGACCAGGCCGCGCCCACCGCAGCATCGCCGGTGCCGGCACTGCTGTCCCACACTTTCGTCAAGTTCATATTGGTATCGGGGGCATGGGGAGTGACAGCGGCTTAACCGGCGAAAATCAACTCCCACTGAGACTATTGCTACTGCATCAATTGAGGCGTGCGGGCGCAAACGACCGAACTGAAAGATTTACCTAAAACTTGAGAGGCACCATGAAAAATGAACTTCAAATCGAGGCGTTTAGTTGTCTGCATTTCCCATTCAAGAAGCTCGCATTACTGACTTGCATCATTCTTTCGACTGCTTGTGGCGGCTCCGGGGGAAGTAACGACGATTCCGATAACAGCTCTATCCCGGCTGGAAAAATCGGCGTTGATGGGCATGTATTTAATCCGGATTTTTTTACTTCGGGACGTGATTTTTATGCAAAGCTAGCCTATTTCAATTCCGATGGTGATTTAAATTCGTATCACGATATCTATGAGTGGAGCGGTGATTCACCGACTTATTCCAATGATTTTCGCTATACCTACGACAATTTGGGAAGGTTGGTTTCCGAAGAACGCGAATTGACCTATACCCGCGAAGCACCGGCATTTTATAGCCATATTTTTTCTACCGTTATCTACACTTACAACCTTTCGGGACTCTTAGCCACCGAAACCGAAACCATCACGGCATACGATAACGATGGTGACGGCGATTTTAACGATGTCGATTTCGATACCTTTACCGGCTCGGTTCGCTACATCATTACATACGGTTATAACGGCAGTGGTCAGCTAGTCAGCAAAACCCATGACGATGACGGCGATGGCAAGTTGATG
>DS021199.1:175543-207541 GCA_001735895.1 Olavius algarvensis Gamma 3 endosymbiont
CGCCCGATTCAACCATTCGGGCCAACGATCGAGTCACCACCAGCCGGAATGGCCGCATCAGCTTCAGCATCGACGGCGATGCTTTCATGCTCAAAGAGTATACCTCGATGATCATCGAATCGAAGGACGATTCGATTATCGATTCCCTGCGGCTATTAACCGGTAGATTGCTAAGCGTATTCCAAACCGGCCGCAAACGCAGCATCATCACTACCAATGCAACTATAGGCATACGCGGGACAGCCTGCTTTTTGAAGGCTTTGCCAAGCAATCTGTATTATTGCAATTGCTATGGCAAAACGGTGCTGCACGCAAAAAACATGTCCGAGGTTTTCGAGGCGACGCATCACAATGCGCATCAGATCGATTTTAGCGGCGACGAGGTAATGGGCATGAGCGTTGCAAAAGTAATCGACCATGACGACGACGAATTGCGCGAGCTCGAAGCTTACGTCGGCCGAGTCCCCAAATTCGATCAGTAAATCTTACCTAGGGACGCAGACTTTACCATCGGTAGGGAACTCACCTACTACCGGCATGGCCGGTAGTTTGAATTAAGCCTCCAGTGGGGGGCTATCGGTCCAGTGCCAATCGTCCTGATTTAGCTAAACCTCATCCCAGCTCTAGTCATTCCCGCGCAGGCTTACGCGGGAATGACCGCCATGGCTTAAGTATGTGCCATTCGGTTCAGGTCTTGCCTTTGGCCTCTATTTCTTTGGCAGCTATGATCCGGCTGACTCGGGAGTAGTGCAATCCATGGAATTCGCCGATTTGCTTCATACTGTATCCACCGCTCGCATAGGCGGCGATTATCGACTGATCGCGGCTAACCGCAGTTTGCGCATAGTATTCGAGCGAACGGGGCTTTGCGCGCCGCTGTGATTTAGGTATCTCGTTCAGATCGCGATCTTCATCAATCCTTAGGTGTATCTTGTCAACAAAAGCGTCACTGCCGAGGAATACCTGGTTTCGCAGAGACTCCCTGGGAAATGGCTGATTCCTACCCTCGTCCATGAATTGCAGATACTTTTTCCTGGCGGATGACAGCCGGCGCCCGAAGGCGCTCAACAGCCAGTCAGTGTTCAGCCAAACGGGCGCCTCCCGCAATCCCGCGGTGTCGCTGTAGCTGCCCCAGGTCCAGTCACCGGCTTTACGAACCATTCGAGCGCGTACCGGGTTGAGCACGATATACCGGGCCAATTCCAGCAAGTAGGACTCTTTTTGAACCAAGATTGCCTTGTAGCGTCCCTGAAAGACATGCCCTACTCGATGGGTATTCCGATTATGGGTTTGAGTATAAATGCCATTGAGTTGCCGCATGCCTTTGCTGAGATTGCCATCCGGCGTTTCGATCAGCAGGTGGCAGTGATTATCCTTCAAACAGTAGGCATGAATCAGCCAATTGTAGTTCTCGACCAACTGGCCCAGGATTTCGAGAAATGCAATTCTGTCGCTATCGGTTACGAATACTGCTTCCTGCCGATCGCCTCGTGAGGTGACATGATAAGGTGCCCCTGCGAATTCGATTCGAAGTGGCCTCGCCATGGCGGCAAGCTAGAGAAGAATTAGGCAAAAGGCAAGACCCCGATTTTTGCGATTTTTGCGCGGGTAACTTCACCCTGGGGCTAGGTCTGAATAATATAAGTCAGCGGATCCGATTCGGGGTCGGAAGCCTGTAGTTCGATACTGAGCGGAGAGTCTTCGTTAACCGAATATGCGGCGTCGAATGCTTCGGGAGACCGATTAAACGAGCAGCTGGTGGTGCCGTTTCCGTTAGATCTTCTGGGTAATTGTATTGGTGCCGTTACCGCCCTGAATATCGTCGGACCCGCTGCCGCCGATGAGCGTATCGTTGCCGTCGTTGCCTTGAATCTGGTCGTTACCTGCGCCGCCGAAGATGGTGTCTGCAGAAGGACCGCCCTGGAGTTGATCGTCACCCGCATCGCCGTAGGCGAAAAACGGTATGTCGGCCTCGCCCGAAAATTGCAATTGGTCGTCACCGGCACAGGCCTTGGCGACGACCATGTTGACGTCCGACTGCGCAAACCAGACTTCCTGTTCGTATTCGCCATCGTTGCAGATGACTTTTATCTTCCATTGATTTCCGTCATCGGAAACCTGTATCGAATCCGGTCCATCGGTGCCGAGAATATAAAGCGTGTTGTCTTGCAGGTAGGGTGCTTCGGCGAGGACTGGCGCCGACAAGGCGCATAACACCAGAGCAGAAATTGAATAAGAGCTACGCTTGTACGAACCACAAACCCTCCTAAGGTCCCTGTGTTTGTTTTTCGTTTATCGACTAATGTTTCGAGTTGCGATCTTGGCTAATCGATGAATCACCTAGCGGTCGCTTATTAACTGTGATCAACCTAGCCAACAGAATTTAGCTCTGTCAAAGGCATACCGGGGTTAGTGTGATGGGCTTAACACTAAGTACGCGATTGAACTGCCTGAATTGAAGACTTGGATTCGATAGAAGCAGGACAAAGGGCAACGCCGTTTCAGACTGGCGGGCACAACTATTGCTCGATTCCGTTATGATAACCGCCTGCATCATTTTACCTTTGGAGTCTAAGCTTTGGATTTGTTAACTCAGGGATTGCTGGGGGGTGTACTGGCGTCGTCGGTGGCAAGCGGGAAAGAGTCGCGCGGCGCGGCGGCCATCGGTTTTGCCGCCGCCCTGCTGGCCGATGCCGATGTCTTTATCGGCGCCGCCGACGATCCGCTGCTGAACCTCGAATTTCACCGGCACTTTACGCATGCGTTGATATTCATCCCGGTGGGCGCGCTGATCGCGGCCTTGTTGCTATGGCCGTTGTTACGCAATCGCCTGGGATTTAAAAGAATCTACTGGTACGCCTTGTTGGGTTACGCCACCAGCGGGCTGCTCGACGCCTGTACCAGTTACGGCACCCACCTGCTGTGGCCGTTCAGCGATACGCGCATCGCCTGGAGCGTCATCGCCATCGTCGACCCGGTGTTTTCGCTGGTGCTGGTGATCGCGCTGATCCTGGGAATCAAGTATTGCAAACCGCGGCCGGCGCGCGCCGGCCTGGCGCTGGCCGGGGCCTACTTGCTGCTCGGCCTGTGGCAGCATCAAAACGCGCTGCAAGCCGCGATCGAACTCGCGCAACAACGCGGGCACGAGCCGCAGCGCATGATCGTCAAACCCACGCTGGCGAACCTGGTCTTGTGGCGCTCGGTTTACCAGAGCGACGATCTGTTCTACGTCGATGCAATCCGCGTCGGCCCGGGTCCGGATCGTGTTTATCCCGGCGACACGGTGCGACAATTCAAGCTAGAGCGAGATCGTCCGGAACTCGACATGGAGTCGGTGCTGGCGGGCGACATCGCGCGATTTTCGAAGCTCGCCGACGGTTATGTCGTACCCGATCCCGGCCGCGCCAGCGTGTTGACCGATATCCGCTACTCGATGCTGCCCACCGGCATTACGCCGATGTGGGGTATCGATCTGGGTGTGGGATCGGCATCGCGGCATGCGAAATTCGAGGTTTACCGCGACCGGCCCGACAACGCCCGCGACTTGTTCCTGGCGATGCTGCTGGGGCGGGACTTACCGCAGTAAGCCTCGACCGGGATCGAAGCCTCTGCCAGCCGGAGCCCTTCGGCCCCGGCTGGTAGGAGACAATACGCCTAAGGAATGGCGCAGATGCGCAGATCGTCGACGCCGGCTTCAATCAAATCGCCGTCGGCCGTGCCGTCGGCCGCGCTGATTCTGATCTTGACCGCGGAACCCGCCGGCACCGCGGCGGTAGCCTCGGTCCAGGCGGCGTCCAGTGTCTGATCGCCATTCGACGCGAGCGACGTCCAGTTGGTGCCGCCATCCAGCGACAGTTCGAGATCGAAGAAGTCACCGCTGTCGTCGCCGGCATCGCGCTGGCCGTGGAAATACCAGATGGACAGGTCGGAACCGGCCGTCACGTTGTAAACCGGTGACTCGGCAATACAGGTGCCGCCGTCGATGTCGTCGCTGCCAGCCGTGGTATTAAAGGCCGAGAACAACGCCGAACCGGAACCGCTGGTATGATCGCCCGCCAGCTGGGTTACTACCCCGCCGTTATTGACCACGGTCGGCGTACCGAGCACGTAACTACCGGTGCTGCAGCTACTCGCTGCGCTATTGCTCCAGCCTCCGAGCCCGCTTTCGAAGTTCTGTTCGGTCTCGCAGGCCACGGGTACTTCTTCCTCGAGGCGCACGCAGCGGTAAGTGCCGTTGTTGTCGGCGCTGCCGGTATCCTTGTCGTTCACCAGCACCAGGCGGAAACCTGAACCCGAATAGGATGCACCCACCGGAATCGAGTAAGCCTGGAATGCGCCGCCGCCACTGTACTTGGGCGAGTAATCGATCGCACCGCCGCCGGTCCAGTTTTGGTCGCCCCAGAACTGGAACAAGCGCGCGGCGTCGTTCAGCGTCTGGTCGGCATCGAAGCCGATACCATGGATCTCACCCTGGTTGCTGCTCGCGTATTCGAACTTGAGCACGCTGTTCGGCGTCAGGTTGTAGCTTTGCAAGGAGCGTTTCCAGGCGTTGCCGGTCAGCGTCACTTCGGTGCCATCGGCCGAAGCGGCCGCACCGCCGGACAAATCCTGGTTGGAATAGGATTCGAGTCCGAAGCTGTTGAAATCGATCGAGCCGACCGGACAGATACCCGCGGCCGGATTAACCGTAATCTGCACGTCGTCGCTCGCGCTCAGCGCGGAATCGTCGGCGGTCAGACGCAACAGGTAAACTCCGGCAGCGGAGAAACTGGCGCTGGTAGCGGTCACGGACGCATCGCCGAAGGTCACGCTGCCCGGGCCGCTAACCACGGTCCAATTGCTAGTGGTAGTTCCCGGCGGGTTGGGCTGACCATCGTCGCTGACACTGCCGGCAAGCGCCGCCGCCGCTGGCAAGGTAATCGTCTGATCGGCGCCCGCGCCGACCACCGGCGGATCGTTCGGTGGCGGTGTATTACTCGCGATTACCTGCACATCGTCACTCACGGTAAATTCACCGTCGTCCGCGCTTAGGCGCAACACATAAGTGCCGGCGCTGGTAAAACTGGCGCTGGTAGCGACCGCGGCGGCGTCGCCAAAGGTCACGGTTCCCGGACCGCTAATCTGGCTCCAGCCCGTCGTTACTGTGCCGGGCGGATTGGGCAAGCCGTCATCGCTCACGCTACCGTTCAACGCGGCCGCGGCCGGCAAACCGACCGAAATATCCCCACCGGCACTCACGCTCGGCGCCGTATTCGGCGGCGGGTTAACCGTCACCTGGACATCGTCGCTGACCGACTGGCTGCCGTCGTCCGCGGTAATCCGCAACAGGTAGGTTCCGGCAGCGGAGAAACTGGCCGTGGTGTCGACCGCGCCCGCGTCGGCGAAACTGACCGTTCCCGGACCGCTGACCGCAGTCCAGTTAGTGGTCAGCGCGGCGGGCGGATTAGGCAGGCCATCGTCGCTGACGCTCGCGTTGAGCGCGGCTGAAGCCGGTAACGTAATCGTCAAATCGGCGCCGGCAGCGGCAGCGGGCGCGCCATTGACGCTGACCACCACCTCGTCTGCGGCCTGCAATTCGCCGTCATCGGCGCTCAGGCGCAGCGTGTAAACCCCGCTGGCGCTAAAAGTCGCGCTAGTGGCGGTCGCCGACGAATTGGCGAAGGACACGGTTCCCGGGCCCGAGACCTGGCTCCAGCTAGTGGAGACCGCGGACGGCGGATCGGGCAAACCATCGTCGGTGACGCTGCCGTTCAATGCGGCCGCGGCCGGAAAATCGAGCGCGATCGGCGTCCCTGCGTCAACCGCCGGCGCCTGGTTGCCGCCGGCCGGCACCACGGCGCTGACGCGAACGTCATCCACCGCGGCTTCGACCAGGCTGCCGCCGGCCGCATCGGCGGCCTCGATCAGCAGGTAGATGGTTTCGCCGACGAAACCGTTGAGCGCAATCGTCGACTGCACCCAGCTCGCGGCGTCCTCGTTCGCAGCGCCGGTTTCCTGCAGCGCGACCTGGTTAGGGCTACTGCTGCCGACCACCGTAACGCGCAGAAAATCGTCCGCGCTGCCGTTGGTCTGGTGCGCCAGGTAGGAATACAGGCTGAGCTCGACATTGCTGGCCCCGGCCGGAATCGCAATATCGGGCGAGCGGATCGAGGTCACACCGGCGTCGATGTCGTTGGTGCCGGCACTGCTGCCGGCCAGCGGTCCGGTGACGAGGTCGAAACTACCGCTGACGGTATCGCCGAGCTGCATCGTAATGCCGGATGTGGTCGGTTGCGGATCGGCGCGCTCCCACTGGCCGGTGGAGGCGGTGTCGGTGGCGTTCGGGTTGACCTGCCAACCGAGATCGGTTTCGAAATTGTCATCGAACAGAATGGTCGGCAAGGTCGCGTTATTGTCGATATCGAGAAACACCGCGGTTACCGTGCCCCAGTTACCGGCCGCATCTTGCGCACGCGTGAAAACCGTGTGCCGGCCTTCGGCCAGAGCGCTGGTATCGATCACCGCCTGCGCTACCTCGACACTGCTGTCGAAGGAAAGATCCGCCGCCGACATGATTTGCGGGCTGGCGCCGGCCTCCCAGGGTGGCTGGTCGATGGTGTATTCGACCGCCGCGATATTCTGGGTCGGCTCGCTGCCGTTGCTATTGTTGTAGCGCCCATCGTTAAACGTCACTTGGAGGGTCACGTCGGTGCCCGCCGGCACGCCGCTGGTCGCGGTGGGCGATAAGCTAATGCCGTAGCCCTCGGGCCCGGCCGGCAATTGATAGGGTGCGCGCACTACCTTGAGCGCGTAACGCAGCGACGGAATGTTGTCCGGTAGCAGCGTATTTTCGAAGTAACTGCAGGATTCGAAAAATTCGGTGCCGAGCTCGTAGGTATAGGATGCCAGGCCGAGCTCGCCGTAACCGTAGGAGGTGGTGGTGCCGTCGGTGGGGTACAAACCGATAGACTGCTGTGGCGTATGCCCGTTAAAAAAGGCGAGCTTGCGCCCTAACGTCTGCAACTGGGTGCCGTTCGGCGCCGGGTTCGAAGTGAAGCCCCAGGGCCACAACAGCAAACGGCCCGAACTGTGGATATCCAGATACATGCCGCTGGTGTCGAGCGGCGCCGGATCGTTGACGTTGGGTCCGCGTGCATCGGGGAAGATCGACGACAGCTGGTTGATGACCGCCTGGGTCTCGGGCTCGGAACCGGCAAAGGAGCCGCGATAAGTGTTGCTGCACTGGTTGCCGCTGGAGCCGTTGCAGCAACTCCACTCATAAGTGAAGTTGCGGTTCAAGTCGGCGCTGCGGCTATTGCTGGTGGCGCCGCAGTAATTTTGATTGGTGTTCTTGCGCCACAGGATGCCGGTTTCCGCCTGTTTGCGGCCGTCCGGATTGGCCACCAACATCAGTCGGACATCGGTGTGATCCAGAATCCAGGTGGTATCGGCGTCGACTCCGTATTCCGCCACCAGCAGTTCGGTGAAACGGGTCATCAACTCGGCGGTGGTGTATTCGCGCGCATGGATCGAGCTGGTAATGAAGATGGTCGGTTTCGGACCCGGGATGGACAGGTTGGTCAAGCGCAGTACATTCATGTCGTAACCGCCAAAACTGTTGGTCTTTTCCCAGGAGTCGCCGACATCGGTCCAGCTGGCGAGATTGGGGTAGTTCAGTACGATGTCTTCGGCGGTGGCGTAGGTTTCCTCGACCGTACGGTAACAGGCGAATCCGGGGATGCCGACGAAACTCAGCGCCGCGCTTTGCTGTGCCTCAATCCGGCTGCTGGCCGCAGGGTCGATCTGATTCAGTCCCGGGCTTTTTTTTTGCGGGGCCAGGCCCTGAAGTTTGAGCCGCTCGGTGGCGGTGGCGTCCTCGTCGATCGTCACCGTAATACCCAACTGGTCCTTGAGCTGGAGCAAGCGTTCGATTTCGCTGCGTTGCTCTTGCAATATCAGATATCCGAGATCGTATTTCGACTCGCGTGGCTCCCAGGTCTTGGCGATGCGCTGTGCGACGCCGATATCGGTAAAGTGAACCTTGACGACGATTTCGTCGTTCGCCCCGTAGGCGGTTAGCGACTGTTCGACCGTTTGCGCCTGCACGGCAAAGCCGGTCATCAGCGAAAATCCGAACGTGAAAAGGAATAAAACGGCTTGGCGCAAACCCCGGTGTGGCTTGCTTACGGCGAGTTCCGGCATGGACGTCTTCATCGAGCCCCTCCTGTCTCTACTTTGATTAATTGTTGTTTTTTTGTGCTTAGTTATTGTTGTTGCGGCGCGGAGTATAAACCAAATGGCCGCTGGAGTCAGCCCGGTTTGCTCGGCCGGCCGCAAACCGCGTTGGACAGCAGAGGTTTAGGCCCGCCCGCGCCGCGCTCAATCCCAGCACCGATCCGGGTCTATCGCCAGGCTGGCGTCCGCTTAAAGGAATTGGCCGCGAGCTTCATATAATCGCCTTTTCGTTGAAGGGCTCGCCGCGTTCGATACGCGTGAAATTAAACGGCGATAAATCCAGCGAGCGGTACTCGCCATAGACGATCAACTCCGCCGTGCCGCGCCCCATCGCCGGCGACTGTTGCAGGCCGTGGCCGGAAAAGCCATTGACGAAAATAAAATTTTCGACGCGCGTATGCGGCCCGAGGATCGCATTTTGATCGAAGGTATTAAACGCGTAATGACCGGCCCAGGAATTGACCAGCTTGATCGCTTCGAACTGCGGAATGCGCGTGGCGACGATCGGCCAGACTTTTTCCTGCCAGATATCGTAGTCCTGTTGGTAGTCGTCGTAGTCGACCGCGGGATCTTCGTCGGGCGGGCAACCGGCGAGGTAATAGGCGCCATCGGTGCGCATATGCACGCCGCTCGGATCGATGGTCAGCGGCAGATCGCGGTCCAGCGGCTGTTCCGCGTCGAAGATGAAGGTATAACGCTTGCGGGGTTCCACCGGCACTTCGATTCCCGCCATGCGCGAGGTCAACACTGCACGCGGCCCCGACGCGTTGACCACCGTGCCGCAGGCCACGCTCTCGCCGGATTTCAGCGTGACGCTCTCGACCCGGGTGCCGCCCGCATTGAGCGCCATCGCGACGACCTCGTTGCCGAGGTACTCGACGCCTTTTTCCTTGCCCGAACGGCGCCACCAGTCGAATAGCGTGCCGCCGTCGAAATAACCTTCGTCGACGAGATTGTGGTTGCCGCCGATGATATCTTCGAGGTTATAAAAGGGGTAATCGCGGCCGATCTCCTCGGCGGTCAAATATCTGGTGCCCGCGCCGCAGGCGGCCTGCACTTGCTGGCTTGCGCGCAACACTTCGGCAAAAGGCTCGTTGTCGGCCAGGTACATATAACCGTAACTCTGGATCGGCAGATTCGGCACGCGCGGGTCGTCACCCATGTAGCGCTGCAGGTTTTTGACGAAATCGGCGGCGAATTGCGAGATCCGCACGTTTATTTCGCGCGAAAACTGTTGGCGCATGCAACTGTTGGTGTGGGTGGTCGAGCAGGCCGTATAGGTCGGTTCGCGTTCGACTACGAGAATGGAGCCGTCGAAATCCGGATTATCGGCGAGAAACCAGGACACCGAAGCGCCATACATTGCGCCGCCGACGATGACGACATCGTAATTCGAGCGCGCCGGCGCCTGTGCTGTAGATCGATTCATTGTCGGGCCTCCCCCGAATACGACCGCCTCGTTGACCCCGGCGGTAGCGGGTCCTCTCACGCCATGGATTTCGCTGGCGTGTTGGCGAAATTATATCCCCGTGCCGAATCCCTGTGGACTATTTAGGATGTTGCAATTCCGGCAACGCGTCGGCGTGACTGCCTTGCCGGGATGCATTCCAGGGCAGCTCACGGATGCTTGCAAATTCGTAGCCGCCATTCAATCCCGTTTCCGATTATAATTCGATCCGGAGGCGCTGATGGCTAAATTGATCGGCTTTTCGTTATTTATCGCAGCTGCTGTTCTTCTCAGCGCTTGCGCATCGGCACCCGGGCCCCGATTTTCCGGGCTTGTAACACCTGAAGCAAACGAGGCCGGCATTTATCTTTTTCGCAGGGATCAGATCGCAGGTGTTTATTTTCCAGTTAGGCTCGACGACGAATCCGTCGGCAATATTTTCAATGCTTCCTTTTTATACCTGAAAACAGAACCCGGATAACCGGCCGGCTCGAGGGGAATCGGATCAAGTTCGATGCCGATTCGAATGTGGTGACCGGATTTTACGATGCGAAGGGCGAATGGACGATCAGCAATGACGGCATCGGGTTATCGAGTTTCTGGATCATTTCCGGAAGCCCGGATTCCGGGGCGAGCGAGTGGAATCTTATTAAAATTGATTGAAGCCTGAACCAGACGGCTTTCGATCCGTAACCGACAGAATCGAGCCGGTTGCCGGTCCCGCCCCGTTAAACCGACTCTATTTTCAGCTTTACGATGGCCTTATCGGTACGCTCTTCGACGCTGAATTTATAACCCTGCTCGACCATGCTTTCGCCATAGTTCGGAATATGACCGAGTTGGCTCATTACCAAACCGCCGATGGTGTAGGACACCTTGGTGTTCAAATGGATATCCAGCAGATCATTTACCTCGGATACGGACATTCGTGAATCGACCAGGTAGGAATCGTCGTCGAGCGTTTCGAATACCTTTTTGCGGCGCGGCAGATACTCTTCGAAATCGTAACCGACGTCGATATCGCCGACCACTTCTTCGATGATGTCTTCCATGGTTATGATGCCGATCGCAGAACCATACTCATCGACCACGATTGCCATATGATCTTCCCGCTGGCGCAGGATCGGCAGCAACTCATCGATGGTTTGCAGCTGCAATACGTACTGGGCGGGTTTGATCAAATCCTCCAGATTTTTCTGGGCGGTCGAGTCCTGCATTAAATCCCAGGTGGTCAGCGTCGCGATGCCGATGATGTTGCTGATATTTCCCTTATACACCGGCAAACGGTTATAACCTTTACGCCGGACCGTCGCGATTGCGCGCAAGATCCCGCGGGTATGGCCAATGGCCGTCACGTCGGAGATGGGAATCATCGCTTCCCCCACGGTGGTGTCGCAGAAGCGTATGACGCGGCGGATGCGGCCGCGGTCGAAGGCGTCTATCGACGAGGTTCTCTCGGTCAT
This sequence comes from Olavius algarvensis Gamma 3 endosymbiont, assembly GCA_001735895.1. Classification (GTDB taxonomy): domain Bacteria; phylum Pseudomonadota; class Gammaproteobacteria. The sequence continues at coordinate 186,668 of DS021199.1, forward strand.
CTCGACCACCGAACGAATCTGCTCGCGCGTCATGAACAGGTTTTGCTCGACTTTGCCGCCGCCCAACAATCGCGCCAGCAGCCGCGCAACGCGCGAAAACACAAAAATAATCGGGTAAAAAATCAGCGAGAAGATTTTTAACGGGAATATGGCAATGGGCGCTACCACATCGGATTTTTGCTGAAAGATACTCTTCGGGACTATCTCCCCGAGAATCAACAGAATCGGGGTAAAAATCAGAAACGCGTAAAAATCACCGCGCTCGCCAAACAGGCCGATAAACAATACGGTTACCAGCGTGGTGAGCGCGACCGTCGCGATATTGGTGCCTACCAGGGTAGTACCCAGCAAGACGTCGGGCGTCTTGAATAACTCGAGAACTTCTTTGGCGCCGCGGTGACCTTGATTGGCCCGGGCGGTCAGCTTTACCTTGTCGGAATTGACCAATGCGATCTCCGAACCGGAGAAAAAGCCCTTGATCAGCAGTAGAACAACGATGCCGAAAACCAGCCACAGGATAGTCATGATACCTTCTCCACCAGTTCGGTTTCGTCTTCCGGTTCAAGCTCGACCGTATCGTCGACGTCTTCCGGGATGTCATCGATTTCTTCCCGGCTTTCCGCCTGCGGATCGACTTCCTTTTCAGCCTGGATGACCCCTTCTTCCTGGTCGAAATCCTCGGCATCGACACCCTTGGCCACGCGTACCCGTGAAATTCGATGATCGTCCATTTCAAGAATCTGGATGATAATGTCTTCGAACTCCACCTTGTCGCCTTCGCGCGGCAGGCGGTCGAGCAGGCGGAATGCGAATCCCGCAATCGTCGTCATGCGCGGGTCTTCAATGCCGAAATTAGTCAGATTATCGAAATCGTTCAGTTTCATATCGCCCGGCACTTCGTAAATGTTGTAATCCTTTTCTTGGTAGAACCCGGCGGTCGCCCGCGAGCCGCCGCTGATATCGCCGAAAATGAAATTCAGTACGCCGCGCATGGTGATGAATCCCTCTACCCCGCCAAATTCGTTGAGGCAGACCGCCGCGCGCACTTCGTTCACCTGGAAGAAATCGAACATTTCATCCACTTTTTTGGTCAATGGCACAACCACCGGCGGGTGCATGATATCTTCATGGCGCAGCTCGGATTGATCGGTATCGTCGAGCACCAGGCGCAAAATATCCTCGGCGTGCACAAAGCCGACGATGTTGTCGCGATGGGTTTTAAAAACAGGAACCCGGGGATGCCGGTAGGAGATGAATTTCTCGATCATCTCGGGGACGCTCATTTCTATGTTGAGAAACGCCATCTGCGTGCGCGGCGTCATGACTTCGACAATTTCTGTTTCGTTGGCTTCCAGCAGGTTGTAGATCAAGGCCCGCTCGGTGGCGTCGAGGCCCCCCTCTTCCGACACCTGCTCCACCAGGGTCAGAAATTCGTCGACCTGCAAAATATTGTCCGCGGCCTTGATTTCGCCAACCACCCGCGTCGTGATCCAGTCGGCAATACCCCGAATGGCCCAACGTACCGGTGCGATCAGGTTGATCCACAACGCCAGGGGTATGGCGACGACGCGCGTGGAATATCTAACCGGATTGGATACGGCAATGGTTTTAGGCGTGACTTCACCGAACAGCAGCAACAGCGGCACCATCACCAGCAAATTGATCATGAACACTTTGTCCGGCTGGTACAGCGCAAATAATATCGACGCCATGTTCGCCGCGGCGGCGATGTTGACCAGTTCATTGCCGCTCAATATCGAAATGATTAGCCTGCGGGGCTGATCCAGCAATTCGTGGATGGTTGCGGAGCGGGGATTCTGCTCCTGGCGGAGCTGTTGCAAATCCAGTCGGGAGAGGGAAAAAAGCGCGGTTTCAGAGCTGGAAAAAAAGGCCGAACAAACCAACAGAAACAACTGTACCAGCAGCCGAACAATCATATCCGGCTCGGACAGCAGCGCGACGTCGAACGCGAAAAACTCGATCACCGACTGCCAATACTGGTTTAAATGGTGCAGTAACTGTTGCATTGAAAATTTTACTTATTAGTTGGCCTGGGGGGGTGCTCACTCATTTAAGCAGCATGCTCCTCAACATTGAAACGGCATTAATATCGCTAAATATAGCTTTGATTTCAATAAAATATTTAGTTGTTATTGGGATTCTCAATAATAACATTCCCATGCGTTTACGCCAAAGCCAAGCCATGCGGACTTGACACAGGACAAAAGAATCAGGGGTCGTACCCGAATGGCGTATACCTAAGCAGTCATTCCCCGCGTAACTGCACGGCTTTAGGCCCTATGGGTCCCGGCGGGCCCCGACGTATCGGAATCTAGAAACCACGGCGCCTTTGCGAGATACCCGGTGATCAATAGTCATTCCCGCGCAAGCCTACGCGGCCCGGCGGGCTCCGACGTATCGGAATCTTATAACAGCGCCGTCTGTGCAAGATCCCCGCTTGCGCGCACAGCTGTCCGGGGAAAGTTAATAGGAAAGAACATACTGTGTTTTCTCGATCAGTTCCGCGCGTTCTCGTCGTCTTCGTCGATACATCTGCTGTACCCCGGTTGGTAAACGAGTAAACAGGGTTTCTCGTATTTCCACCAACAGCAGGTGTAACGATGTATTCGGCGCACACCGACGTGATCGATAGAGCCATAACAACAGATAACTGATAATGGCCGCGTAAATTTGCAGGCTGACTGCATTCTGGCTTTTGCCCAGAAAGCGCTTTAGCTTCAAGTTTTGCTTGAGCCACTTGAAAAACAGCTCGATCTGCCAACGCTTGCGATAAAGTTCAGCAATATCCTTGGCTGAACTGTCCATATCGTTGGTCGCCAGGATGAGGGGTGACTTGCCTTCACGATACACGCTGATGCGGCGTAACCGCAGGCCGTGATAGCCATTTTTATGACCTGCTCGGTTACTGCGGTGGCGAAATTCGACCCATTCGTCAGACAGGATGACTTTGCCATCGCATGGATTCTGTGCCACTACCTGGATCGCCGCATTGCGCTTAAACCGGGTCACGAAAGTCGCCCCGGCCTCATCAATCTGTTGCCACCAGCCATAGTCGCAGTAGCCCTTATCAAAGACGTAGGTTGCATCCGCTTCCAATCGGAGGTCTCGGACATCGTTCACTGTCGGTGAGGTGATATTGAGATAAACCAGTGTGTGACCCCGCTGTTCAATCATCAGGTGAACCTTGAGCCCCTGATTACGGGAAGTCGCGCTGGCTTCGGCCCAGTCAAATCCATGTCCCTTGAGCTGAATCGGGGTGGAATCCAGTAGATAGGTTAGCTCAGTTAGCTCGCGGCGCTGTTTGCCATGCATAAACGCCATCAATTGTTCTGTCACCGTCTTGAACAAAACCGGATTACGGCGTTGATTGGCATCCGACAGGGTGGAACGCCGGATCGGCCCCGTGCCTAAATGGTAATGATGGGCTGCCTGGGCGTTGAAACCCGTCTCGAGCTCTCTCAGGCTACGGACGCCTGAGATCTGGCCGTATAACAATGCCAATAGGTGGTCATAGGGCTTGAAGGATTTATCGTAACGGCCAGCCTGGAGGCTAGACGAAATTCGATCAATCAAATTACGCGGAAGGGCTTCTAAAAGTTGATGAAATCGAGTATTACTGTACACCTTGTTGTTCCTTTTGTTTTTGAGTTCGCACTCGGGGTTGTAACCCCAAACATTAGGAACAGCAAGACCTTTACTTCCTTCTTCAGTTTTTCCCCGGACAGCTATGCGCTTGCGCGGGGATGACATTATGGGGCGGAATCTTATAAAACGCCGTTTATGCAAGATCCCCGCTTGCGCGGGAATGACGATTTAATTGCCGAAGCGATCGATGCTCCAAATCTTCCGACATCCGCTTTTTCAACTAAACTCTCTAGGATTAACGAGCTTTTTTATCCATACGAATTTACGGTCAGGGATTATCGACCGGCGTAGCCCGATTTCAGGAGTCGGCGTATCCGATGAAACTATTTTTTTCGCTGGTCGGCCTGATGCTGCTGGTATCAACCGTTCAGGCAGATTCCATCAACACTATACAACTGCGTAACCGCCCGGCTGCGGAAATCATACCTATTGTCAAACCGATACTGGGTGCAGATGAGGCGATTTCCGGCCAGGGTTTCAAGATATTCTTGCGCTCTTCAGCCGCAACACTGGCCGAGATAAAAGGCATGATAGAAACTCTGGATGCCGCTGCAAAAATATTGCAGATATCGGTTTTCCAGGGCAATACTCGGGGCTTGAAAGCATTGGGTCTCAGCGGCAGTATTCGGGTCGAAAGCGATGGCGCCCGCATTGGTGCTGGGACCAACAGAAATTCGGGCGGGGACGGTGGTGCTAGCATTAAATACGGCACTGGCAACGCCAGCGGCGGCATCAGCGGTAACAGCACCCGCATCCGGCTGGAAGACAGCCCGATACACCAGCTGCGCGTCACCGAAGGCAGCGAAGCTTATATTGAAACAGGCGCACAAATTCCCTATTTTTCCGGCGCCCAATGGATCGCCGCCGGCAACGGCGCGGGCGGTATCAAATACAAGAAAGTGACGACCGGCTTTTATGTGCTGCCGCGTCTCCACGGCGACAGCGTTACGCTGCAAGTCAGCCCGTTCAAGAATTCGCAAAGTAAAACCGGCGGCGGCAAAATCGATACCCAGCGGGCCAAAACCACCATTACCGGACGGGTTGGCGAGTGGTTGTTAATCGGCGGCGCTACCGAGCAGGTCAAGCGTTCGCAGAGCGGCGCCGACGGCTACAAATCAACGCAAAGCCGCGGCAATCAAAGCATTTGGATCAAGACAGATTTGGTTCAATAATCCCTGAACCGCGCAACGTCATCGCGCTGTCGGCGCTAGCGGCCACCTCAACCTCGAAATCTGCCTTGAGCGCGGCCCGCAAGGCCCTTAACACCCGGGGTTCGTCGTCGACGATGAGCACCCCGGGGCGGCCATTGTTGCTCCGGGGCAACGATTGTGCAAAGCCGCCGGTGGCGTCGTTTATTGAATGTAGATTAGAACGATTCATAGGCTTAAGACCTCAACGGGAGTGTCAGAGTGATGCGAGTGCCGGCGCCGGGTTCGCTGGCGACCTGTATTTCTCCGCCGTGGCTCTCGATGATCCGGTGTGATATCGACATGCCGAGCCCGGTGCCGACGTTGACTTCCTTGGTCGTGAAAAACGGATCGAATATGCGGCTACAACGGGATGGAACCGCGCAATCTGCGCTATTTTGGCAGCCGCATTTAAGCGCTGAGAATGCGGAATATCCTGTAAATATTGATTGTCGAGCGTGGTATTGCCTGCTCGAACCGCATACCCAATTTTTCCATAATACGCTTGCGATGCGCTCGCTGAGACCGAGCCGGCCACCAATCCGGGCGCTCGAATGCGCCGCAGCCACCCATTGCAATATTCCGCAGTCACGGGAACTCAAGGCATCGGCAGGCGCATGGCCTTTAACTGTTTCGGTTGCGCCAGGACGTCCAAAAACCATGCGAATTGTCTTACGCGCGCATGCATACCTCCGTCGATATCCACCAGTCTCGCTAGCACCGTCACCAGGCCGAGGTTACCGACAATCATCAACCGGCTGATAATCCGCCGCCGCAACGGGTTATGTTAAGGTAATTGTGAATCGCCCCGAGTTTGTCGGAGGCTCAATTTCTTGAGAGGATTGAGCAATGAAGACAAACAAAAGATATTCCCCGGAGGTCCGGGAACGGGCAGTCCGCATGGTTTTCGAGCATCGGCATGAACATGAATCCCAGTGGGCGACAATCGAGTCCATATCAGCTAAATTTGGATGTACGGCAGAGACCCTACGCCGCTGGGTGAGACAATCAGAGATTGATCAGGGCAAGCGAGGTGGTATCTCAACCAGTGAACGAGAGCGCCTCAAGGAATTGGAGCGAGAGAACCGAGAACTCAAGCGAGCGAATGAAATTTTACGAACGGCTTCAGCTTTTTTCGCCCAGGCGGAGCTCGACCGCAAACTGAAGTAATGGTCCGCTATATCGATGCACATCGAGGTCGCTACGGAATCGAGCCGATCTGCAAGCAGTTGCCGATTGCTCCGTCGACCTATCATGAGTACAAAGCCCGGGAGCGTGATCCGGATCGAGAATCGAATCGATCCATTCGTGATCGGCACCTGGAGCCCGAGATCGAACGCGTCTGGAAAGAAAACTTCGAGGTCTACGGTGCTTTCAAAGTCTGGCGCCAAATGAAACGGGAAGGGTTTGTAATTGCACGCTGCACAGTGGAGCGATTGATGCGAAAGCTAAACCTGCAAGGCGTCACCAGAGGCCCTAAGAAGTACTGGACAACGAACTCCGATGATTCGTTGGCGCGGCCTGCTGATTTGGTGAATCGCGAATTCAGCGCGACGCGGCCGAATCAGTTGTGGGTCGCCGATATCACCTTCGTAGCCACCTGGTCAGGAATGGTCCATGTGGCCTTCATCATCGATGTATTCGCCCGGTATATCGTTGGTTGGCGTGTCAGTCGATCGATGAGGACTGATCTGGTGCTCGATGCTTTGGAGCAGGCGCTGTGGTCCAGAACCAAAACCGGTGAGCTGATCCACCATAGCGATCGCGGCAGCCAGTACCTTTCGGTTCACTATACCGAACGCCTGGCCGAGGCCGGTATCGAATCATCCGTTGGCAGCGTTGGCGATTCCTACGACAACGCAATGGCCGAAACGATCAACGGCCTGTACAAGACCGAAGTCATCCTGACGTGGTCAAACTTTTTGATACACCCCAGTTAAGCGGCATGCTTCGTTTCGAGTAGTCGTTTTTCATAATCATTCGGGCTGACATAATTCAGCGTCGAATGTAATCGATATGGGTTATACCAGCTGGATATGTACTGCAGAATATCCTGCTGTGCTTCATATCGAGTCTGATAATTTCGCCATTGCACCCGCTCCTGCTTCAGACTGCCAAAGAAGCTCTCGACCACCGCATTATCCCAACAGTCACCTTTACGGCTCATGCTGCCCTGGAACCCGTTGATTCTGAGTAATTTTCGGAATGCCTTGCTGGCATACTGAGACCCACGATCCGAGTGATGGATTAAACCTGCCTTGGGTCGGCGCTGCCAGGCGGCCATCTTCAAGGCATCACAGACCAACTGCGATTTCATCCGAGGGCTCATGCTCCAGCCCACAACCTTTCTCAAACACAGATCTATCACGACAGCCAGGTAAAGCCAGCCCTCCTGGGTCCATACATAAGTCACATCCGCTGCGTAGACCTGATCAGGCTGGGGCACATCAAATTGCCGCTGAAGCAGATTGTCGTACACCGGTTGTTTGTGATTGCTGTTCGTGGTCACCTTGAATTTCTTGCGATGACGTACCTGAACTCCGGCCTCCCGCATCANATTCCGCCACCGGATAACCCAGACAGTTCAGGGCCCGTTTCATACGTCGGCTGCCGTAGGTATGATCACTCGCATCATCAACCCGCTGAACCCACTCCAGCATTTCCTCATGCTCGGGATCAGGCGGTCTTGTGTCCATCTGGCGCCGGTAGTGGTAATAACATGACCGGTCCACACCCAGCACCTGACACATCAGGCGAACGGGAAAGGTATTCTTGTGTTGGGTGATAAACGAGTATTTCATTTCGTTTCTGCTGCAAAGAATACCGTCGCCTTTTTTAAGATTTCTTTCTCCATCTTCAGGCGTTTGATTTCAGCTTTAAGTCGACGGTTCTCTTCCTGATCCGGTGTCAGCTTGCCGTTCCCACGGAAAGCCTGGCCATCACCCGATTGTTCCTCTTGCACCCATCGGCACAGCATATTGGCATTGATGCCCAGGCTTCGCGCTGCTTCCGCCCGGCTGTAGCCCTGATCAGTTACCAGGCTCACTGCATCCAGTTTGAATTCTTTCGTATATTTCTTTCTCGTTGTCATCTATCGTTACCTCAGTTAAGTTTCATTATCTCTTAACTGGGTGGTATCAATCTATTGGACCATGTCATCCGAAAGCGTGGTCCCTGGAAGGCACTCGATGAGGTCGAGTACGCCACCCTGGAATGGGTGGATTGGTTTAATAATCGAAGATTATTGGAGCCGATTGGAAACATTCCGCCGGCTGAGTACGAGCTGCTGTATTATCAGCAACTGGAAGGGTCATCCGAAGCCGCATGACTCACACAAAACAGCCTCCGGCATTCCCGGGGCGATTCAATTGCTTATTCGATACGGAGTATGGCTTAAGAAGGTGCTTTTACGCGTACTCACAATGACCTTGCTAGGTATGGCAGTGGGCACCTGCGTCGCCTTGTTGGCCGTGGGGTTTGTCGAGGTTGTAGAATGGTCAAATGAAATATTGTTGATATCTCCCCGCAGCAGAATGATCGAGGGAGATACCGTCTGGCTGACGACAGCTACTATTGCAGTGCCGACGATTGGCGGATTGCTGGTCGGTCTGTTATGTTTGCTAATTCCGGAACGCCGACCCCATGGGCCACCCGACGCGATCCAGGCCGCGCAGAGTCTGGACGGGGCTATGCCGGTCAAGGCCGGGGCGGTCTCCGCGCTGGCGGCCGGCATTTCGTTGGGCGCCGGAGCCTCGGTCGGGCAGTATGGGCCGCTCGCCCATATTGGCGCTTCGGTGGGTTCCTGGCTTAGTCGAGCCTTCGGCAATAGTCGTTACCTGGGCACCATCGGTATCGGCTGTGGGGCTGCCGCGGCAATCGCGACGGCATTCAATGCGCCCATTGCGGGGTTGGTGTTCGCGCACGAAGTCATTCTACGCCATTATTCGCTGCGCGCATTTGCACCCATTTCCGTCGCGGCCACATTGGGATATCTGGTGGCAAATTTCGCCTTCGATCGACAGCCCCTGTTTCGCGTAGAAAAATTTGCCATCGTCAGTCCCTATGAATTTCTGGGTTTTATCCTTATCGGTGTGGCCGGCGCGGTGCTGGCGACCGTTTTCATGAAGGCCGTGCTGTATGCGGCAAAGCTTGCGAAGTCACTCGCGCTACCGGCACCGTTCAAACCCGCGTTAGCGGGTTTGATGGTCGGCATTGTCGCGTTACAAATTCCTGAGGTATTGGGAATAGGCAAGGAAGTATTGCGATTTGCGATTATCGAAAACACCTTCACCGCTTACGAGCTGGTTTTAATCTTGATCGCCAAACTGATTTTGACGGCGATGTGCCTAGGCTTCGGCTTTGCCGGTGGGATTTTTTCTCCCGGCTTGTTGATTGGAATTCTATTCGGCACGCTGGTTGGCTATGGTGTTGACGCGGTCTTTTTTGATCAGCGTTCGCATATTGCGCTCTATGCGATTTGTGGCATGGTCGCGGTCACGAGTCCCGTTATTGGTGCGCCGTTGACCACTATCCTGATCGTATTCGAATTGACCCGCAACTATGATCTGGCGACCGCCGCAATGGTCAGCGTTGCATTCGCGAATCTGGTCGGATACCGAATATTCGGCCGTTCTCTGTTTGACATACAACTTCATATGCGCAATTTCGATCTTAGCCTGGGCCGTGACAAGGTCATCATCGAACGCCGCCGGGTCGGCGACTTCGTCAGTGATGATTTCACCCGGGCCGCGGCAGATACTTCGTTGCAGTCGGTTCGGGATTCACTATTGCATACCGGCAGAACCGTCGCTTATGCGGTTGACGACCAAGGTCTCTACCTGGGTATGCTTTCCATCAATCAGCTCATGGAGCTCGGGGTGAAGGAGGTTGCCATCGCCCGGATCGAAGACTATGCAACCCCCGGGCCGCTTATACTGAGCCCGGACGATTCACTATGGGATGCAATGGTGAAGCTCGAGGACTTTGTCGGTGAGAGTATTCCGGTGGTCGATGAGGGGCGCTTGATCGGCGTCGTGTTTGAAGCCTCCATCGTGCGGGCCTATCTTAAGGCGTTGAATGAAATCAGATCCGAAGAAAATGCGGCGGCATAGGCAACAATACCTGACGGCCTGGTTGCTGGCATTGTTACTGATGTCTTGTGGCGGCGTCATTAACGCCGGACAGGTTCTGACGGTCGTGACCTGGGGCGGGCCTTATGAACAGAGTCAGAAAAAGGCATTCTTTGACCCCTTCGAACAAGAAACCGGTATCGAGGTAAAGACGATTCGATACAACGGCGGCATCGAAATCTTGAAAAACCGGCAAGAGTCCGACCCGGCGGTCGGCGATTTGATTGACCTGGTCATGGCGGATAACCTGGCCGCCTGTAACCTCGGCCTGCTTGAACCACTCGATCACTCGACACTACCCGACGCGCCGGATGGAACCCCGGCGATAGATGACTTTTATCCCGGAGCACTAACCGATTGCGGGGTTTCGCTTAATATCTACGCCACCGTGCTGGCCTTCGATCGGCGCGCATTTCCAGGAATCAAGCCGAGCAGGGTATCCGATCTGTTCGACCTGAAACGCTTTCCGGGGAAACGAGCGCTACAACGAGAGCCGATCGCGGTGCTCGAATGGGCCTTGCGCGCCTACGGAGTGCCACAACAGGAAATTTATAATTTATTGAGTACCAATCGCGGTATTAGCCTGGCTTTTAAGCAACTCGACCTGATCAAGGATCATATCCTGTGGTGGCAAGATAGCGCGCAACCGGCCCGCTTACTGGCTCAGGGAGAAGTAGTCATGGCTTCCGGTTACAACGGCCGATTCTTCGATGCGTTAGTGAATCATAATCACCCGATTCAGATTATCTGGGACGGTCAAGTTTATGAGTACTCGACCTGGGGGGTGCCCCGAAACGCACCGATGTCGAAGCAGGCTAAGGCGTTTATCAGTTTCGCGTCCGCCACCGACAGGCTTGCCCAGCAGGCTAAATATATCTCCTACGGACCGGCCAGGGCATCGTCGGGGGCGCAGGTATGGAAGCATGACCCCAGTGGAATCGATATTCGGCCGCATTTGCCCACCTTCGAACCCAATTTCGCGGCCGGGATAAGCAAAGATCACGAATGGTACGCACATACTCTGCCCCGCCTCAAACAACAATTTGAACGGTGGCTGACCGAATAGTTCGGAAGCGTTTACCGGGCCGCGGAAAGTATTTACTAACCCGGCGACATACATTGTCGCCGGGTTAATAATAAAAGGGACAGTTACATTTATCCGTCTGTGGGGTCAATTTCCTAATGTCTGACCTTTGTGATTTAATATCTCGTCCAAAAAAATAGAACCTGGAGTCGACAATGAAAACCAAGCTGTTGGTCACCATATCCGCGTTCGTCATTGCAATATTCGCCAATCAGGCCTTCTCGGCGGGCGACGAGGAAAACATCCAGAAACTCAGTAGCTTCAAGAGCACCGGGGGATCGCGAGGCGAAGTCATTCCTCAGGACACGAAGTTTGCGCAAAACATCAAGCGCAATATCATTCCCAATATCAAGCTGCCTTCCGGATTTAAAATCGGTTTGTTCGCCGTCGTACCCGACGCCAGAAATATGGCCGTTAGCCGTAACAAGGGTGCGGTCTGGATCGGTACCCGAAAAACCAAGGTCTGGCAAGCGACCGACAGGGATATGGATAACGCCGCGGACACCGTCGAGCAATTCGCGCCAACGGTAAGTTTCGATATTCCCAATGGCCCCTGCTATTCGGCCGATGGTCATCTATATATCGCCGAGAGAAATCGAGTATTGTGGTTCCCCGCCGCCAGTACTTCATGGAAAGCCCGGACACCGTGGCGATCCCGATCATTCCCCAGGGTGAACTGATCCCGGTCGAAGAAGAATCATACAATCATACCGCGAGGGTTTGCGCGATTGGCCCGGATAACAAGCTTTATGTCAGTATGGGACAGCCCTTTAATGTCGCGGGTCCGGACAAGTATCCACTCTACGACGAAGTGGGTATCGGCGGCATGATTCGGTTCAATCGCTTTCCCGGAGATTTAGACCGGGAGGTAGTCGCGATCGGCATCCGCAATTCCGTCGGTCACGCTTTCAATCCGAAAGACGGATCGCTCTGGTTTACCGATAACCAGGTTGACGGCATGGGCGACGAAACGCCCCCGGGTGAATTGAACAAGGCCTGCGCGCTGGGCTCCGACGTCTGGTACGGACATCCTTATTACGGTGGCGGCAGCGTCAGAACCGGTGAGTATAAAGATCAAAAAATTCCGCAGGCCTATGCAGATAAGTACTGTAAACCCCAGGTGGAAACGGCGGCTCATGCGGCAGACCTGGGAATGATGTTTTATACGGGTTCGATGTTCCCGAAAAAATACAAAAATGCGATCTTCAGCGCACAGCATGGCTCCTGGAACGCGATTAAGCCCAGAGGCGCGCGGGTAATGGTGACCTATCTCGACGGCAAGGGTAATGCGGCAAAAACAGAACCATTCGCCGAAGGCTGGCTCACCGATATGGGCACTTACCTCGGTCGACCGGTCGACGTTCAGCAATATATCGACGGTTCCCTGCTGGTCTCGGATGACAAGGCGGGCGTGGTTTATCGCATTTCCTACGAAGGTCCGTAAGCCTGCGACGAATACCGGGTCGGCGCGCGCCGACCCGGTTTCGATTTAACCATACACTCGGCCCTGACCGGGCTTCGATTAAACCGTGATTAGAATTAGACGCATCGGCAATCCCATGAAAACCGTTAATCCCCTGTTTTTTCTGTGCCTGATGTTGATCACGGTTGGCGCGCAACCGGCGGCGGTTGCCGCCGATACGAAGCAGCAGCTGTTAGCGGGAAGACTAAAGGCGGATCAGGTTTGCGCAAATTGTCATGGACTCGATGGTAGCGCCGCCGGCGGCGGAAATTCTGCGATGTCCCCGAGCCTTACCGCCCAACCCCGAGCCTACCTGGTGGCGCGGCTCAACGACTACCGGGTCGGCAAAATTGAACACCCGCAGATGACCTTGATCGCGAGAATGATATCTGAACAGGATATCGAAAACGTCGCGCTCTGGTACTCGAGCCTGAAAATGCGGATCACCGCAATGCCGCCCGAGCCGGAAATAACCACGCAGGGGGCGAATGCCGCTACCGACAAGCTACGTCAAGTCTGTGCAACCTGTCATGGAATGGACGGCCGGGCCGTATTAACGACGAGCCCGGAAATCGTTCCTCGTTTAACGGCGCAGCAGCAAGGCTATCTCGTCGCCAGGCTCGAGGATTACCGCTCCGGTAAAATTCAGCACCCGCTGATGTCGGCCGTGGCGAAGAACCTGTCTGACCAGGAAATTCAACTGCTTGCCGGGTGGTATTCCAGTATCGAGATCGAGGTCGACAAGCTGGAATAATGCGACGCCGGATGCAGTCCCGGACAGCTTTGCCAACACCGATGTCAACCTTCGAATCGACGCCGCAGCGTTATACCAATTGAAACGTTTTTTCCCGGCGCCGGTGCGAAGTAACGACCGCCGAAAGTGTTGCCGGGAAGTCGCCGTTATAGTTTAGGGTTGAGGGCCAAAACTTATATTCTCCCGCCATGGCAGGGTCCCGGCACGGCGGCGGGGGTGACCGTAAATCCGTCATCTTCGCCGCTAGCAGAACACTTTGCGGGAATCTCGCTTGGCGCGGTACTAACCGGTCTTTGTAAAAGCACCCTATAAGAACCGATAAAGTTGCGGTCTGTCCGGGATATTAGGGGCAAGTCGACGGTATGGTTTGGTCTTTTATCACTAAATCACTTCTGGCATGAATTACCGTCGAAGTAACATTATTACAAACTGGATTTCCCGCCACATCGGCGCATAAGGAACCGTTGTAAAAACCATCGGCGACATCATGAGCAAAATTACCTACGCCGGGAGTTGTGCCGTCGAAATTGACGATATCGATAAGTTCACAAACAAAGTCAGCATTACAAACTGCGTTGTAAACATTGTTGCCTGCTAAATCCAGGTACGGTTCTTCCAGATCCAGAAAAGCCTCACCGATATCAAATAAACCGTTACCGTTTATATCCGCAAACTGCTCTTCACCCACTGCCCATGCGGTAAAATCGACCCGGGGATCCAGTTAACCGAACAGGTACCATTGCTTAGAACACAGGAATCGGAACTGGTAAATGTTCCCCACTCGGTGGCAAAATTGACCGTGGCATTACTAACCGGCAGATCAAAAATATCGTCAGCATGAATGCTGACAGCAATCGTTTTTTGGGTGTAAGCACCATTCGTGTCAAAAATTTCGGGATTCGAATCATCATATAAGATCACGAAGTCGCGATGGGTGATAATGCCCGTGGGCGCCGACGGCCCTATTGAAGTGCCGCCACCGCCAGCGCCACCGCCAGCCGCGCCGGAACCGGTACTAGCCGGAAAGGAATCCCCATCGCCACCACAGGCACTCAATACTAAAGTCACCAATCCGGTCATTAATACGCGACTGACGGGACGGGTAAAATCAAGGTTTATCATCGAAATCTCCAATTGCAAACTAGTTTCTGATCCAATGGAAACTGTTAATGCGCTTATTAAACAAGATAATATCCTCGCCAAAGTAATAGGTTAGACTTATAAGGACTATAGTTCATTTCGGCGGAATCTTCGGAGTATTCAAGCCGGAAAACGCCGAATAAACCGTAAATTTGTTCTTCTTATATAGTTGATCTGCATTCAAAAACTACACCTGGGTATATCAGCCCGCACCGGATAACCTAAGTATCGGTATAGAGATTGCGTATAAGATTAGTTTGCCCACGAGTATCCCTGCTTAATCTAGCGTTAGGTATATATACTAGATCTTAGCCCATATACTATAAATTACCTTAACAATATACAATAAATTATTGGTTTACAATATTTAAACATCAAAGCCACCTCCTCGATCAACCAATAATTAGATACACACAGGCCGACGGATTCTATATTTCTACCTTCAGCCGCGAGCCATTATTAAGGCCGGCGGCGGCAAAGCTCGACAACAATAGTCGTCTGGCGAATGGGTTGGGTATTGTTGAATCGACAATAACCGCCGAGGCCGTATCAATGACTTGCCTTCAATGTATTTTGAAAGGCCTGCACCGAAGTCCGTGTATCGTAAGTGATCCTGCAGGAATGCAGCCTCATCCCATCATCACTTCGGCGGATATATCTTGTTGGTTCAGCCAGGTCGTTGTATCGGTTTGCCCACGCTCGCAGCTCTGGAGAACGGAATACCGGCCATTGCCATCTAAAGACAAAACCAACATCTTGAGGAATGATCTCAATCAGCTGCCCTGGGAATTAAATCAGCTACATTTTGCTGAAAATGACCTGCAAGCAGCGGGCATTCTAAACGCGCTCAAAACTGGCATTTCCCTGGAATCTGTTAAGCGCCCTCTATTGCATACGCCTGTCATGGATTGAATCAACCGGAGCAATCAGATCTGATGGCTATTAGCCAACCCCCTATCGCTGGCGGCCGCGATGCGCACCGCACCGGCTTGAGTCAGCGGTCTCGATAAAAATAGCCAGATGTAGTTAATATGCGCAGACGCATCGGGGAATTACCTGTCTATCGCCAGTTTTTGGCTGTCGCTGCTCGCAACTTTCACCGGGTTATATTTGCCGAGCGACCTCGAGCGGGACTGGTTCTGCGATATTAGTTCGTCATCGATCTTTTGCGCCTGCGGCATTTCAACAGCGGCCAGTCGTGACGTGGTCAAACTTTTTGATACACCCCAGTTAAGCGGCATGCTTCGTTTCGAGTAGTCGTTTTTCATAATCATTCGGGCTGACATAATTCAGCGTCGAATGTAATCGATATGGGTTATACCAGCTGGATATGTACTGCAGAATATCCTGCTGTGCTTCATATCGAGTCTGATAATTTCGCCATTGCACCCGCTCCTGCTTCAGACTGCCAAAGAAGCTCTCGACCACCGCATTATCCCAACAGTCACCTTTACGGCTCATGCTGCCCTGGAACCCGTTGATTCTGAGTAATTTTCGGAATGCCTTGCTGGCATACTGAGACCCACGATCCGAGTGATGGATTAAACCTGCCTTGGGTCGGCGCTGCCAGGCGGCCATCTTCAAGGCATCACAGACCAACTGCGATTTCATCCGAGGGCTCATGCTCCAGCCCACAACCTTTCTCAAACACAGATCTATCACGACAGCCAGGTAAAGCCAGCCCTCCTGGGTCCATACATAAGTCACATCCGCTGCGTAGACCTGATCAGGCTGGGGCACATCAAATTGCCGCTGAAGCAGATTGTCGTACACCGGTTGTTTGTGATTGCTGTTTGCGATGACGTACCTGAACTCCGGCCTCCCGCATCAAATTCCGCGCCTTATTCCGGCTCACCGGATAACCCAGACAGTTCAGGGCCCGTTTCATACGTCGGCTGCCGTAGGTATGATCACTCGCATCATCAACCCGCTGAACCCACTCCAGCATTTCCTCATGCTCGGGATCAGGCGGTCTTGTGTCCATCTGGCGCCGGTAGTGGTAATAACATGACCGGTCCACACCCAGCACCTGACACATCAGGCGAACGGGAAAGGTATTCTTGTGTTGGGTGATAAACGAGTATTTCATTTCGTTTCTGCTGCAAAGAATACCGTCGCCTTTTTTAAGATTTCTTTCTCCATCTTCAGGCGTTTGATTTCAGCTTTAAGTCGACGGTTCTCTTCCTGATCCGGTGTCAGCTTGCCGTTCCCACGGAAAGCCTGGCCATCACCCGATTGTTCCTCTTGCACCCATCGGCACAGCATATTGGCATTGATGCCCAGGCTTCGCGCTGCTTCCGCCCGGCTGTAGCCCTGATCAGTTACCAGGCTCACTGCATCCAGTTTGAATTCTTTCGTATATTTCTTTCTCGTTGTCATCTATCGTTACCTCAGTTAAGTTTCATTATCTCTTAACTGGGTGGTATCAATCTATTGGACCATGTCATCGCATGGAATTGGCGATGACGATAAAGCTGGAGCCGGCCATTAAAGCCGCGGCGATGACTGGCTGCAAGAACCCGAATGCAGCCATCACAATTGCCAAAACATTGTATCCCAGCGCCCATGCCAGGTTGATCCATACCAGGCGTCGAGTCGACCGGGCAAATGTGATGATTCCCGGCAATGATTGCAGGCCTCCCCGGGGAAGAACGATATCGGCCGTCTCGCGCGCGAGGTCGACGCCCTCGCCAACCGCAATACCGATATCCGCGGCCTGCAATGCAAGCCCATCGTTGATGCCATCACCCAACATTGCGACCACGCCACCGTCCGCTACCCAGTGCTCGATGAATTCGGCCTTTTGTTCTGGTGTTTGCTGCGCCTTGTAAAAGGTGATACCCGATTCGTTGGCGATTCGGGCGACAGGTTTCGGGGCGTCTCCCGACAACATGACGGTTTCCAGGCCCATGTTGTGCATTTGCTTTATTACGGCCGGCACTTCGGGGCGAATACATTCTGCGAACAAGGCAGCGCCATAGGCTTGACCATCCCAACCAACATAGACGATAGTTAAACCTTGCGTATCGCTTTGCTTCGCGGAATGCTGTAAATCCGAAGGTATCTGCCAGCCCATTTCGACGAACAGGCGGGCATTACCGACCGCGACTATTCGATTGCCGACATTGCCGAGAATACCGCTGCCTGGAATGACACGAACATTCTTGGCCGATTTTAGTGCCCCCCTGTTGTTCTGTTATCGACACAATGCCGCGCGCAAGCGGGTGAAAAGAACCCGATTCGAGGGCGGCAGCATAGACCATCAGCGTTTCCTTGCTGATCCCCTGAGCCAAAATCCCGGTGACTTCGGCTTGACCGAAGGTGAGCGTTCCGGTCTTGTCGAGGGCGAGTCTCGAAACTGCCGCGAGTCGATAACAGCTATCTCCGGAACGTAGCAGACATCCGACACTCGCTAAACGCTCGAGCGCCATCGCTGTCGCCAAAGGCGCGGCCAATCCAAGTGCACAGGGACAGGCTACTACCAATACCGCCAACCCATGCATCAGGGCTTGTTCGGTTGAGCCCACAGTAGTCCAGAACCACACCGTCAATAGGCTCACAACCAATACCCCTGGTATAAAATATGCGGCAACGCGATCGGTTACCGTCTGTATAGCCGTGGGTTCGAGCAGTGATTTACGCAGCGACGCACAAATACGGACCCAGCGGGTATCCAATCCGTCGGCAAGCGCTTTTACCGTGATGATGCCATCCAGATTGATGCTGCCTGCCAATAACGTATCGCCGACAATTTTCTCCATCGGCCGGCTTTCGCCACTTAGCCAAGATTCATCGGCGAATCCCGCCCCATCCACTACTATGCCATCCACAGATATGCGCTCACCCGGTTGGAATCGAACCAGATCACCCGCATTCACACGCTTCAATGAGCGACGGCGCTCGCAGCCATGCTCGACCAAGGTAACTTCCGTCATTCGCGGACTCATCATGGGTTCCAGATTTCGCATAGCCCGCGCTCTGCCGTTTGCTTCCAGATAGCGTCCCAGGGTGAACAACCCAAGCACCATGGTCGCAGTATCAAAATAGACTCGTTCACCACCTGACAGGATAACGACAACGGAATAAACGTAGGCGGCGCCCGAGCCGATCGCAATTAACGTGGAGGCGTTGACGCGGCCTTGAGCGATTTTTTGCGCGGCCTCGACGAAGAACGGGCCACCCAGCACAATCATTACCGGCGTAGCAAACAGCAATAGCACAACATGAATCACGTCGCGCAGCCATGGCTCTGAAGTATCGATTCCGCCCGAATAGATCGCCAGACTGAACAACATGATATTCATCGCCAGAAAGGCACCGATACCCAGTCGGATCAAAAGTCCGACAGCTGCCGATTCTTCGCCGCCTCCGCGTCCAATCTGCCATCCCACAAAACAGCCGTAACAGCAAAACTGCCTTTCTTCGCCTTCGATTTGGCGTATATTTGGCCACGAACCCAATGGCAGTGCGCAGTGTTCACATAGGGTGTGAATGGACATCAAGCATGACCGCCCAAATGCAGCAACCCGGGCGCCAGGCCGCGAACCAGAGTTAGAACACCAACCAGTAATACAAAATATCCGGCATATCTCGCACCCGAATTCAGACTAATTGACTTCCCGATTCGGCCCAGTGCGCCCATAAACAGCATGGCTGGAAACGTACCCAGGCCAAACGCCGCCATAGTCAGTACTCCCATGATGACCGAACCGGTTCCAGCAGCAATGACCGCAAACGCATACACCAGCGGACAGGGTAAAAAACCGTTGACCACCCCGAGTGCCAAGGCCGCAGAACCCCGGCGAGACCGCATCAAGGAACCTATTGCATCGACGAAAAACACTCCCCCGAATGCCCGCCACGATTTCGGTGAGGAGCGATAAAGCCCCAGCAACTGCAACGCCATCAACAGCATTAACAGGCCTGCCACACAGGCGACAACCCGTTGCAGAATGCCTAATTCACCGATCAGAAAAAACGGCGTTATGGGCATCATGGTATGGCCGTGCGTAGCCACTGCGGCGGAGGGCTGTTGGGTAACCGCGACGACAATTAAGGCGCCAAACTGGCCGGCCAAGGCGCCGATAAACAGATAGGTCGCCAGTCGGCCGAGGTTATAAAAAAGATGACGGGTAACTAATTTCGGTACGCTGGTATTGGGGTCGGAACATAAACCACAGGCAAATCCGCCACACATGGCAACGCAATGGAAACTCCCGGCGAATCCCGCCAGCAAAATAATTAAAAAACCACTAATGATCCCGCCATCACTCATTGCCCGACAACCTATGTTCAATTACGAATGGGGTCACGGCGGCAACACTAGCGAGTAAATTTCAAATAGGCGATCCAGGCAAAAAATCCGACTGTCATGGTCACGAAAATTATGAAACTGATGGTTTCATAGGTTGTCATGCTATCCATTGCTACCTCTCATCTACAGCGGAAACATTGTGTTGTACAAGTTGTAAACCAGCTCATAGGTCAAGATGGCACCATTTAAAAAAGTATACGCCATCAATACTTTCGCAGCGGTATCCATGTTCAAAGCCCTCTATGATTGATCGGTCTCAATAGTCCAGCCCGGGGCCCAGACCACCCCAATAGGTGAAGCCGTAAAAAAGCGCCCAGGCAAATAGCACTACATAAACCACGAATAGCCAGTCATCGACACGCCCGTGCCGAGACTCGATATGCCCACCGCCGTATTTTTCGGTCTGCTGATGATGGGGTTTATCGGTGCCGGAATTTTCCGTGTCCTCAGTCGTCTTTTCGTTCATTGTTGAATCGCCCCGAGTTTGTCGGAGGCTCAATTTCTTGAGAGGATTGAGCAATGAAGACAAACAAAAGATATTCCCCGGAGGTCCGGGAACGGGCAGTCCGCATGGTTTTCGAGCATCGGCATGAACATGAATCCCAGTGGGCGACAATCGAGTCCATATCAGCTAAATTTGGATGTACGGCAGAGACCCTACGCCGCTGGGTGAGACAATCAGAGATTGATCAGGGCAAGCGAGGTGGTATCTCAACCAGTGAACGAGAGCGCCTCAAGGAATTGGAGCGAGAGAACCGAGAACTCAAGCGAGCGAATGAAATTTTACGAACGGCTTCAGCTTTTTTCGCCCAGGCGGAGCTCGACCGCAAACTGAAGTAATGGTCCGCTATATCGATGCACATCGAGGTCGCTACGGAATCGAGCCGATCTGCAAGCAGTTGCCGATTGCTCCGTCGACCTATCATGAGTACAAAGCCCGGGAGCGTGATCCGGATCGAGAATCGAATCGATCCATTCGTGATCGGCACCTGGAGCCCGAGATCGAACGCGTCTGGAAAGAAAACTTCGAGGTCTACGGTGCTTTCAAAGTCTGGCGCCAAATGAAACGGGAAGGGTTTGTAATTGCACGCTGCACAGTGGAGCGATTGATGCGAAAGCTAAACCTGCAAGGCGTCAC
>DS021199.1:207983-209633 GCA_001735895.1 Olavius algarvensis Gamma 3 endosymbiont
TAGCGATCGCGGCAGCCAGTACCTTTTCGGTTCACTATACCGAACGCCTGGCCGAGGCCGGTATCGAATCATCCGTTGGCAGCGTTGGCGATTCCTACGACAACGCAATGGCCGAAACGATCAACGGCCTGTACAAGACCGAAGTCATCCGAAAGCGTGGTCCCTGGAAGGCACTCGATGAGGTCGAGTACGCCACCCTGGAATGGGTGGATTGGTTTAATAATCGAAGATTATTGGAGCCGATTGGAAACATTCCGCCGGCTGAGTACGAGCTGCTGTATTATCAGCAACTGGAAGGGTCATCCGAAGCCGCATGACTCACACAAAACAGCCTCCGGCATTCCCGGGGCGATTCATGCAGCCGGACCAGGTCACTCGCTACGCGAGCGCCCTGGCCGCTGATGCGGGCGTTAGATTGCACAACGTAATGAGAAAAATTGTATCGAAAGCTATCTCAGTGAAATCTGAAACATTGTAGAAGGAAGGCCGCAGCATAATGAGTCAGATTCAAAAATCACAGCACCCGAACTCTCCGAGTCGGATTGGTGGCTTCGTTCACATATCCGTGCCAAATATTACCTTTCCGCAATCTAACAAGTGCATCGAGCGGACCTGGCTAAAGCCAGGCCGCTCATGCTGGCGTTATGCGGCACGGAAAAGTGTCAAAGTAAAACAGCACTGGATTTGATAGAGTAGACCGAATCACCGAGAATATGAGTCAACCGAAGTAGCCAGAAAACATCAATAAGAAACGGCAACCGAAACAGACGGAAAATGCAATGAAGCATGGGAGAAGGCGTTGAAGGAAAAACAGTTCATCACAAAAACTCAGCCCCGAACTTATGGATTGATTTTACTTCGTCCATCAACACGCCAGGGTTCAACTGGGATGGTGCCGCATAACAAGTGCTTCCACTGGACCTCCGCAAGCTTCGCTTGCTCCGGCCAGTGAAGGCAGGCGTTATGATGCGTGATAAACAGTCATGAATTTTGAATGGGACCAGAACAAGGCCAGCTCAAACATGAGCAAACATGGAGTTTCATTTGACGAGGCCACGACAGTTTTTGGAGATCCCTTAGCATTAACATTTGCTGATCCGGCTCACTCTGATGAGGAAGATCGCTTACTAACATTTGGCAGGACCTCGAATGGCAAATTCCTGGTCGTGTCACATACCGATAGAGATGATAAAATAAGGGTTATATCCACTCGCGAAATGACCAGAAAGGAACGATCCGACTATGAGCAATACTAACGAAGACCTCGAGAAAGAATACGACATTAAATCATTAGGTAAAAGCGTCAGAGGCAAATATCTAGATCAATATCAAAAAGGGACAAATGTGGTTGTTATTGATCCTGATCTTTCCAAAGCCTTCCCGAATGCTAAGGCTGTCAACGATGCCTTGCGAAAAGTCCTCGAAAATCAAAAGAAAACCGCATCATAACACATATGAGCCGCCCGAGCGTCAAGCACAAAAGTAATTTATCACCGAAGCCCGACAGCTTTAGCGCACAGTTTCATCGATCGAAGTTAAGATCCTGGCTTGGATTCTCTGTGAAGGTTCTGCCTAAACACATATAGAGGGTCCGTGACGAAGCATTTTCTTCCGCCGCCCTAGAATCAATTCGAGTTAACCTGATGCCGG
>DS021199.1:221746-222815 GCA_001735895.1 Olavius algarvensis Gamma 3 endosymbiont
CCCGTTCCGGACTTCCGGGGAAATCTTTTGTTTGTCTTCATTACCCAATCCTCTCAAGAAATTGAGCCTCCGACAAACCCGGGGCGATTCAATCGATCGAAGTTCTCCTTTATTGGTTTAGGTGCCTTCCAGCTTACCGCTTCGGCGGTGAGCTGGGGAGGAGGCTCAATGAGTATCAAGCGCATGCAGTCGGATCGCCCAAAGCCCGCTTCGCGGTCTTCGGTCGACCGCTGATGCGAGGCGTTAGAGCGCATGACAAATTAAGTGCCAAATTTGGTCAGAAGAACTAAAATAGGCGAATGAGCAAACCACTTACCAAATCCTACAAAGTGTACCGCGATGCGCGTACCGGTAAATTCGTATCTTCCAAGACAGCGAAAAGCCGGCCAACGACCACTGTGCCTGGGAAAATCACCAAACAAGGCCGGGTTAGCGCACAATCGGCCAAAGTCATAGGGAGCATCAACGTTAAATACGGAAAAGTGCTCGATAGGCTTGCCAAAAGGTAAAAAACACTACCGCATTAAACTCGCCGACGCCTTAGAGGCGCATGATAGGGCTCTCCTTCGTGGCGGCCAGCCCGGAATAATAAATCTAAACTCCATTCAATCGGCAATTGAAAGGCCATATAACGGATATTGCAGGCAAATATGGAAAAAAGCGGCTGCTCTATTCGAATCTCTGTGCCGCAACCATGGTTTTACCGATGGCAACAAAAGAACAGCCGTGACGTGGTCAAACTTTTTGATACACCCCAGTTAAGCGGCATGCTTCGTTTCGAGTAGTCGTTTTTCATAATCATTCGGGCTGACATAATTCAGCGTCGAATGTAATCGATATGGGTTATACCAGCTGGATATGTACTGCAGAATATCCTGCTGTGCTTCATATCGAGTCTGATAATTTCGCCATTGCACCCGCTCCTGCTTCAGACTGCCAAAGAAGCTCTCGACCACCGCATTATCCCAACAGTCACCTTTACGGCTCATGCTGCCCTGGAACCCGTTGATTCTGAGTAATTTTCGGAATGCCTTGCTGGCATACTGAGACCCACGATCCGAGTGATGGA
>DS021199.1:225038-233008 GCA_001735895.1 Olavius algarvensis Gamma 3 endosymbiont
TCATCTATTGGACCATGTCACCGTGACGCTACTGCTCTTATTGCTCGAAAGGAGCGGCTATGATCTTCAAGCACTTCCAGGCGAAGATTTATTTGACGCGATAGAGGAATTTGCTGTAGCT
This sequence comes from Olavius algarvensis Gamma 3 endosymbiont, assembly GCA_001735895.1. GTDB lineage: Bacteria > Pseudomonadota > Gammaproteobacteria. The sequence goes on from DS021199.1 coordinate 225,160, forward strand.
GTAGCTAATGGCGAGTTGGATATCGGGGAAATTGAAGATTGGTTACATGCCAGAATTATTTAGCGCATCAAATTGCGCTCTAACAAGCGCATCAGCGGTTGACAAAAGGCTACGCCTTTTGTCAACCGCTGATGCGAGGCGTTGAACTCAACCGCTACGCGGTAGCTTTTTAGTTTTCTGATTTTCACTTTCCAGCCTTGTTAAGACAGGCGCACACTGGGATGTCCCTAAGTAACGATACAGGAGACATCCCATGCATCCCCTACGCGAAGCCATGCTCGATCAGATGCGCCTGCGCGGTCACGCGCCACGCACCCAGGCCAGTTATGTCCATGCCGTCAGTTTGCTGTCCCGGTACTATCGTCGATCACCCGACCGACTGAGCCCAGCGGATTTACAGAACTGGATTTTATACCTGGTCAAGGAACGCCAGCTTTCGGCAGCCACCTGCCGGCTCTACCTCAACGCGATTCGTTTCTTTTACTTGCAGGTGCTCAAGTGGCCATCGTGTCAATTGGAACTGACCATGACAAAGCGACCTCATCGGATTCCCTATCTGCTCTCACCCAGCGAAGTGCGGCGCATTATCGAGCACGCCGAAATATGACTGAAAAGAAGCACTTTACCTTCCCGACAGCGTTTACCATTCTCTACATTCTCATTATTCTCGTCGCCGGCCTGACCTGGGTAATTCCGGCGGGTGAGTACGAACGCGTCTACAGCGAAGCCCTCGACAAGGAAGTACCGGTGCCGGGAACCTACCGCGAAGTCGAGCCCACGCCGCAGGGGTTCAAGGCCGTCGTGCTGGCCCCCATCGCGGGCCTGTACAACCCCGATTCCTACGAGGCCAATGCCGTAGACGTTGCGGTTTTCGTCTTGATGATCGGCGGGTTTCTCGGTGTCGTGACTAAAACCGGAGCGATCGACGCGGGCATCGCGCGCACCATGCGCCGACTCCAGGGACGCGAAAAATGGATGATTCCGATTTTGATGGCCCTGTTCGCCGCGGGCGGTACGACCTACGGCATGGCGGAGGAAACCCTGGCGTTTTACATGATCGTCATCCCGATCATGGTGGCGGCCGGTTACGATGCGGTTACCGGGGTTGCGATCATCCTGCTCGGCGCCGGCGTCGGGGTGCTGGGATCGACGATCAACCCGTTCGCCACCGTTATCGCGTCGAACGCGGCCTCGATTCCATTTACGCAGGGCATGATACTGCGCGTCGTCATTCTGATTCTCGGCTGGCTTCTCTGCGTCGGCTATGTCATGCGCTACGCCGAGCGCGTGCGGCGTGATCCGTTGCGCTCGATCGTCGCCGATCGCCGCGAAGAAAACGAGGCCTATTTCGTCGGCGAGCGCAAGAGCGAGGGATTACCCGACTTCACCGGCACGCACAAGCTGGTGTTGATCGTGTTCGCGCTCACTTTCGCGATCATGATCTGGGGCGTATCCGCCGGTGGCTGGTGGATGGCGGAAATGTCCGGCCTTTTCCTGGTCGCGGCCATCGTGGTCGGCCTGGTTGCCCGGCTCGGCGAGCAAAGTTTCACCGCCACCTTCGTCGATGGCGCGCGCGAGTTACTCGGAGTGGCGCTGATCATCGGCGTCGCGCGCGGCATCGTCGTCGTCATGGACGCCGGTCAGATCACGGCGACGATTCTGCACTGGTCGGAACTCGCGGTCGAAGACCTGTCGAGCGTCTTATTTATAAATACGATGTACTGGCTACAGGTCGGGTTGTCGTTCTTTGTGCCGTCGTCGTCGGGTCTCGCCGTGCTGACCATGCCGATTATGGCGCCGCTCTCCGATTTCGCCGGCGTGGATCGCGCGCTCGCGGTTACCGCTTATCAGACCGCAAACGGGCTCGTCAATTTCATCAACCCGACCTTCGCCGTCGTCATGGGCGCTCTTGCGCTCGGGCGCGTGCCCTATGAGCGCTGGCTGCGTTTCACCTGGCCGCTGCTGTTGATGATGACGATACTGATCATGGGCGGGCTCAGTATCGGAGTGTTTATCTGAACCTGCCACTATTTCGATTCCACAAGGAGGAACGATGAATACGAAGTTCGGCGTTTACTCGGAGGTCGGCAAACTGAAGCAGGTGCTGGTGCACCGACCGTCACTCGAGCTCACCCGGCTGACACCCGAAAACCGTGAATCTTTGTTGTTCGACGACGTCATCTGGGTCAAAAAAGCGCGTCTCGAACACAGGGAGTTCGAAGACGCCATACGCTATCGCGGCGCGGAAGTCCTGTTGGTGCGGGAAATGCTCGAGGATGTGCTGCAAAACCCGCAGGCGCGGCGCTGGATTCTCGATCGGCGAATTAACGAAAATGCAGTCGGCGTCGGGCTTGCTGCCGACCTGCACGCCGCGATGATGGAGTTCGACGCGGAACGGTTGTCAGCAGTACTGATCGGCGGCATGAGTCGCGCCGAGTTGCCGTTCGAGCCCCGAGGCATGCTCGCGCAGATGCTCGAGCCCGACGAATTTGTGTTGCCGCCGCTGCCGAACCAGATGTTCACTCGCGACTCGTCATGCTGGATCTTCAACGGTGTGAGTCTGAACCATATGTACTGGCCGGTGCGACGACTCGAAACCCTGAACCTGGCGGCGATTTACCGCTTTCATCCGATTTTCAAAGACGCGGAATTCGAAACCTGGTGGGGGGATGTCGACACCGATCGGGGAATCGCCACCTGCGAAGGCGGCGACGTTATCCCGCTTGCCAATGGCGTGGTGCTTTTCGGCATGGGCGAGCGGACTAGCCCGCAGGCCGTGGGACAGATCGCCCGGCGCCTGTTCGCGGCCGGCGCCGCCGAACGCGTGATCGGCTGCCAAATGCCGAAACACCGGTCCTACATGCATATCGACACCGTGTTCACCTTTTGCGATCGCGACCTCGTCAATCTGTTCCCCGAGGTCATCGATGGAATCAAAACCTTCAGTCTGCGCCCGGGCAACCGCGAGGACCCAATCGAAGTTACTGTGGAGAAGGACCCGTTTCTCAAGGTCGTGGCACAGGCACTGGGGCTGAAAAAGCTGCGCACCGTCACGACCGGCGGTGACGCTTATGCCCAGGATCGCGAACAATGGGACGATGGCAATAACGTGCTCGCGCTCGAACCCGGCGTGGTTGTGGCCTACGAACGCAATGTCTACACCAATACCCTGCTGCGCAAGGCCGGCGTCGAAGTTATCACCATCGAGGGTAACGAGCTGGGCCGGGGCCGCGGCGGCGGACACTGCATGAGCTGTCCGCTGGTGCGCGAACCCATTTAAACCGAGAAAAAAGAGGATGTCATGCCAATCAGCTTGAAGAATCGAGATTTTCTGACACTCGAGGATTATTCACCCGACGAAATCCGCTACCTGCTGCGCCTGGCGCAAAACCTGAAGGCCGCCAAACTCGGCGGCTACGAGAAACCCCTGCTGGCCGGCAAGGAAATCGCGCTGATCTTCGAGAAGACATCGACCCGTACCCGCGTCGGCTTCGAGGTAGCCGCCTACGACCAGGGCGCGCATGTGACTTATCTGGGTCCGACCGGTACGCAGATCGGCCACAAGGAAAGCATCAAGGATACCGCGCGCGTGCTGAGCCGTATCTACGACGGTATCGAGTATCGCGGTTACGGCCAGGCAGTGGTCGAGGAACTCGCCGCTTACTCGGACGTACCGGTCTGGAACGGGTTGACCGACGAGTTTCATCCGACGCAAATCCTCGCCGATTTCCTGACCATGAGCGAATTTACGCACAAGCACCTGTCCGATATCCACTTCGCCTTCGTCGGCGATACACGCGGCAATATGGGCCGGTCGCTGATGCTCGGCGCCGCCAAGATCGGCATGAACGTCCGTCTCGTCGGCCCGCGCGAATTATGGCCGGAAGACGACTTCGTTGCCCATTGCCGTGATATTTGTGCCGACACGCGCGGCGAAATTACGCTGACCGGCGACCTCGAGGAAGGGATCAAAGGCTGCGACTACGTCTACACGGATGTCTGGGTATCGATGGGCGAGCCCGACGAAGTCTGGAAAGAGCGAATCAGCCAGCTCCTGCCGTTTCAGGTCACGCGAAAAGTCATGGAGCTGACCGGCAACCGGCACGCCAAATTCCTGCACTGCCTGCCCGCTTTCCACAACACCGAAACCGAAGTCGGCAAGGAGATTTACGAAAAATTCGGCCTCGAGGCGATGGAAGTCACCGATGAAGTCTTCGAATCGCCCGCATCCCGGGTCTGGGACCAGGCCGAAAACCGGCTGCATACGATCAAGGCCGTGCTGGTCGCGACGATCGGGAACTGACCGATGCGGATCGTGGTGGCACTGGGCGGCAACGCGCTGCTCAAGCGAGGCGAGCCGATGACGGCCGAGAACCAGCGTTCGAACATTCGCATCGCCTGCGAAGCCCTGGCGCCGATCGCAGCAAGACACGATCTCGTCATTACCCACGGCAACGGGCCGCAAGTCGGGCTGCTGGCGTTGCAGGCAGCCGCTTACAAGGACCTACCGAGCTATCCGCTCGATGTGCTCGGCTCGCAAACCGAGGGCATGATCGGTTACGTCATCATGCAGGAACTGGGTAACCTGCTTCCCTACGAGCGTCCGTTCGCGACCCTGTTGACACAGATCGAAGTGGATCCGAAAGATCCCGCGTTCGACAATCCGACGAAACCTATCGGACCGGTTTATAGCCGCGAAGAGGCGGATGAAATCGCCGCGGAGCGGGGTTGGACCATGGCCCCCGATGGCGATCGTTTTCGTCGCGTCGTCCCGTCGCCGCGGCCCAGGCACATCTTCGAGATTCGGATCATAAAAATGCTCGTCGAGCAAAACGTGGTCGTGATCTGCGCCGGCGGCGGGGGCATTCCGACCATGTACACCGCTGAGCGCAAACTGACCGGTATCGAAGCGGTCATCGACAAGGATCTTGCCAGCTCGTTGCTCGCACGGGAGCTTGACGCCGATTTCTTCATGATGCTAACCGACATCGATGCCGTGGTGAAAGACTGGGGCAGCGAAAACGCGCGCAAGATGCGGCGTGCCGACCCGTCCGCGCTGCGAGCCCTCGAATTTGCCGCCGGCTCGATGGGGCCAAAGGTTCAGGCGGCCTGCGAATTTTTCGAAGCCACCGGATGCCCGGCAGCGATCGGCAGTCTGCGCGATGCGGGACGAATCCTCGCCGGGGAAAGCGGAACCCTGGTCAACGCGGACGTCGACGGGCTCGACTTCTTCCCGAATAGTTAAACCGACCGTCGGCCAAACCGGCCGGACCAGGTTACCCAAAAAATTCGGCTCGAACAGGGTGCTCAGCACAATTCCGCTTCAACTCGGATGTTGTTAGTAGAAAAACGAAAAGGCCCCTTGCGGGGCCTGATGGAAAAATCCGGTTCGAATTTATAGCTGAGCTGCCGGAATCGACTTTATTTTTTTCCAGTTCTGATCGGCTTTGGCGATGTTACCCGAAATATCTTGTACCCAAATTTTCTTGACGCCGTTGTCGAGGTTTAGATAAAGCTGGTTGTCAACGATCTCCCAAACGGTCGGATCGGCGATAAATTTCTTGCCCACTGCCGCACCGTAAGCGCAATGGCCGCCGTATGCAGGCAGGTATTTATCGGCATCTTTCGAGAACTCGGCAGCATTGGCCTGACTGGAAAACAGGTAGTCGACGCCATTGTGGCGGACAACGTGGTTACCGTTTCCTTGTAGCGGCTTTTTCCCGTTGTGATAGGACACCAGATCATAACCACCAACGCCGACAATACTCACGGCTTCGGCGGCAGTTGATTGAAACGATAGGGTCATCAGCAGTGCGCCGATGAGTGACAGGAGAGACAGTTTTAACGATTTCATTTTCATTCCTCATTCAAAGTTAATGGCCTGGGCCGTTGGTATCGCGGTATTGTGACCGGATTGAAAGATATTTTAGGCAAGTTGCCTGGACTAACAATGACTAAAAAGTTAAAATATTTGTCCATTCGTCCGTAAAAGATAGTTTTTATGGTTTTTTATTCAAATAGGCGCAAAGTTCCCAGTGTCTTGAGCGAACGGGGTCCCGGTTGACTTATGGATACACTCAGTCGAATCCTCGACTTGTTGCATTTCGAAGCGACCTTTTATTACGTGACCAACTTCCAGTCGCCGTGGGGTGTCGAAATCCCGGCCTACCGTAATGTCGCCAGGTTCCACTACGTGGCCCAGGGTGCCTGCTGGGTGCGCATAGAAGGAGTCGAACCTCGACTGCTGCTGCCCGGTGACATCATTATCATTCCCCACGGAGCGCGCCAGATTTTGAGTGATACAGCGGATCGTGTGCCGACACCTTTGGAACAGGCCTATGTCGAGGCCGGTTATGACGGAGGTGGGTTTTTTCAAATCGGTGAAACCACCAGTGTCCACGATACTCAATTGATCTGTGGCCATTTTGAGTATGAGGATATGTTCCGACACCCGCTGGTGGATAATTTGCCAGTCTGTATCGTGCGCAACGAAAATGACGGGCAGGAATTTTCCTGGGTGAAGGACATCCTACGCTTTATGTCACACACGGCAAAGCACCAGAGTGACGGTAGCGCCGCCATCCTCAAGCGCTTGTCGGAGGTGATCTTTATTCAGGCAGTGCGGTTCTGGCAAACCAGTAGTGACGATTCGGCCGGCTTTGTCGCTGCGCTTGCCGACGCTCAATTATCGCGCGGTCTGAAAGCGTTTCACGATGAACCCGCGGGCAACTGGAGTGTGGAAAAACTGGCGCGGATTTCAGGCATGTCACGCTCGTTGTTCGCGGAACATTTCAAGCATTACCTGGGCCTGACGCCGATGCAGTATGTCACCCAGTGGCGCATGCAAAATGCGCGACAATTGTTGGGCGATGGCGGTCATTCAATGGAAAGCGTCGCCACCCATGTCGGCTATGAATCTGTTGCCGCTTTCAGCAAAGCCTTCAAACGTGTGCTGGGATTAAATCCAGGCGAATATCGACGCCGGGCGCGGGAGCAAGAGATATAATTCGCTCCGACACCGGACAGATATCGGATCAATCGACACTGACCCTTTGATTACCCGGCACGATTCCGCTTTGCCTCGACAGTGAACCGTATCGTGGAAAATTGAAACGACGCATTACTACGCCTGATAGTCACCCCGGTCTCCCGGGAGCTGATTATTCAATCTTTCAATATCTGCAAGTATTAGAGTTTATACGCGATCGCGTATTATTTCAGATTATACGCTAGAGCGTATACCCCAATATTATACGCATGTGCGTATATTGACTATTTATACGCTGACGTGGTCAAACTTTTTGATACACCCCAGTTAAGCGGCATGCTTCGTTTCGAGTAGTCGTTTTTCATAATCATTCGGGCTGACATAATTCAGCGTCGAATGTAATCGATATGGGTTATACCAGCTGGATATGTACTGCAGAATATCCTGCTGTGCTTCATATCGAGTCTGATAATTTCGCCATTGCACCCGCTCCTGCTTCAGACTGCCAAAGAAGCTCTCGACCACCGCATTATCCCAACAGTCACCTTTACGGCTCATGCTGCCCTGGAACCCGTTGATTCTGAGTAATTTTCGGAATGCCTTGCTGGCATACTGAGACCCACGATCCGAGTGATGGATTAAACCTGCCTTGGGTCGGCGCTGCCAGGCGGCCATCTTCAAGGCATCACAGACCAACTGCGATTTCATCCGAGGGCTCATGCTCCAGCCCACAACCTTTCTCAAACACAGATCTATCACGACAGCCAGGTAAAGCCAGCCCTCCTGGGTCCATACATAAGTCACATCCGCTGCGTAGACCTGATCAGGCTGGGGCACATCAAATTGCCGCGAAGCAGATGT
>DS021199.1:233058-238656 GCA_001735895.1 Olavius algarvensis Gamma 3 endosymbiont
CCTTATTCCGGCTCACCGGATAACCCAGACAGTTCAGGGCCCGTTTCATACGTCGGCTGCCGTAGGTATGATCACTCGCATCATCAACCCGCTGAACCCACTCCAGCATTTCCTCATGCTCGGGATCAGGCGGTCTTGTGTCCATCTGGCGCCGGTAGTGGTAATAACATGACCGGTCCACACCCAGCACCTGACACATCAGGCGAACGGGAAAGGTATTCTTGTGTTGGGTGATAAACGAGTATTTCATTTCGTTTCTGCTGCAAAGAATACCGTCGCCTTTTTTAAGATTTCTTTCTCCATCTTCAGGCGTTTGATTTCAGCTTTAAGTCGACGGTTCTCTTCCTGATCCGGTGTCAGCTTGCCGTTCCCACGGAAAGCCTGGCCATCACCCGATTGTTCCTCTTGCACCCATCGGCACAGCATATTGGCATTGATGCCCAGGCTTCGCGCTGCTTCCGCCCGGCTGTAGCCCTGATCAGTTACCAGGCTCACTGCATCCAGTTTGAATTCTTTCGTATATTTCTTTCTCGTTGTCATCTATCGTTACCTCAGTTAAGTTTCATTATCTCTTAACTGGGTGGTATCAATCTATTGGACCATGTCACGCAACCGCGTATAAATAGATAAAGAGGAGGTTACCCATGAAGCAAAGCGCTCGAACATCAAAACAGATCGGGGCGATCATTCGCCGCGCACGACGCAATGCCGGGCTCACCCAAACCGACCTCGGTAAAAAAATCGGGCTGCGTCAGGCCACCATCTCAAAGCTCGAGAATGGGGGAACCGCCACCCAGCTCGGTACCTTGCTTGATGCGCTCACGGCGCTTGGTCTGGAGATCATAATCGACAAGCGCGGTAAGGCCGGGTCTGCCAAACTCGAGGAAATTTTCTGATGGCCAAAAAAGGGGGCCGCACACCCCTGAATGCCTTCCTCAACGGGCGGCTGGTCGGGCAGCTGCGGCGTGCGACATCCGGCGCGATCGACTTTCAGTACGATCGGAGCTGGCTGGACTGGGAGCATACGTTCCCGGCCTCAATATCACTGCCGCTGCGTGAAGACCGCTATATAGGAGATCCGGTTATCGCTGTATTCGACAACCTGTTGCCAGACAACAAAGATATTCGCGCCCGCGTTGCCGAACGAACACAGGCAGATGGCGTTGACGCCTATAGCCTGCTTGCCGCGATCGGCCGCGACTGTGTCGGTGCACTGCAGTTTCTTCCAGATGGTGACGAACCCGGAAATATGGGAGAGCTGGAGGCGACGCCCATAAGTGACAAAGGGATTGCAGATACTCTCTCAAACCTTGCCAACTCGCCGCTCGGCGTCGGGAAGAGCAAGGAGTTTAGAATCTCGATTGCCGGGGCGCAGGACAAGACAGCGTTCCTGCGCTGGAAAGGAAAGTGGCACATCCCGCACGGTACAACGGCCACAACGCATATCTTCAAGCCGCAGATCGGTCAGCGCGGAACCTACGATCTGACCACAGCGTCGAGAACGAGCACATGTGCCTCGAGATTCTCCGCGCACTCGGGATCCCAGTCGCCAATACTGAAATCGAGGACTTCGCCGGGACAAGGGCGCTCGTCGTCGAACGCTTTGATCGTGAATGGACCAAGGACGGTCGATTATTGCGTGTGCCGCAAGAGGATTGTTGCCAGGCACTTTCGGTGCCGCCAACCAGAAAGTATCAAAGCGACCTCGGGCCCGGCATGATCGACATCTTTGAATTTCTGAAAGCGAGCGATGATCCCACTTATGACCAGACGATGTTCTTGCGAGCACAGATCGCCTTCTGGCTGCTGGCTGCGACAGACGGGCATGCTAAAAACTTCAGCGTGTTCCTCGTTCCCGGCGGTGGATTCAATCTGACGCCGCTCTACGATGTAATGTCCGCGCAGCATCTCTACGATAAAAAACAAATGCAGAAAAAGGACTTCCAGCTTGCAATGTCAGTTGGAAAAAACAAGCACTACCAACTGCACGGAATACTGCCGCGCCACTTTCTCCAGACCGCCGAACGGGCAGGGCTCGCGGAAGGCCTGGTCGACATGGCAATTGACCAGATTGCCGATAAGCTGCCTGATGCGATCGAGACCGTTTGCGAATCATTGCCCGTTGGCTTTCCTGTTGATATTCGAGATGCAATAGCAAAAGCAGCCCTAAAGCGGCGCGAGAGGATTACCGCCGCGCTGAAAGAAGCTGATGATGACGTGGTCAAACTTTTTGATACACCCCAGTTAAGCGGCATGCTTCGTTTCGAGTAGTCGTTTTTCATAATCATTCGGGCTGACATAATTCAGCGTCGAATGTAATCGATATGGGTTATACCAGCTGGATATGTACTGCAGAATATCCTGCTGTGCTTCATATCGAGTCTGATAATTTCGCCATTGCACCCGCTCCTGCTTCAGTCTGCCAAAGAAGCTCTCGACCACCGCATTATCCCAACAGTCACCTTTACGGCTCATGCTGCCCTGGAACCCGTTGATTCTGAGTAATTTTCGGAATGCCTTGCTGGCATACTGAGACCCACGATCCGAGTGATGGATTAAACCTGCCTTGGGTCGGCGCTGCCAGGCGGCCATCTTCAAGGCATCACAGACCAACTGCGATTTCATCCGAGGGCTCATGCTCCAGCCCACAACCTTTCTCAAACACAGATCTATCACGACAGCCAGGTAAAGCCAGCCCTCCTGGGTCCATACATAAGTCACATCCGCTGCGTAGACCTGATCAGGCTGGGGCACATCAAATCGCCGCTGAAGCAGATTGTCGTACACCGGTTGTTTGTGATTGCTGTTCGTGGTCACCTTGAATTTCTTGCGATGACGTACCTGAACTCCGGCCTCCCGCATCAAATTCCGCGCCTTATTCCGGCTCACCGGATAACCCAGACAGTTCAGGGCCCGTTTCATACGTCGGCTGCCGTAGGTATGATCACTCGCATCATCAACCCGCTGAACCCACTCCAGCATTTCCTCATGCTCGGGATCAGGCGGTCTTGTGTCCATCTGGCGCCGGTAGTGGTAATAACAGACCGGTCCACACCCAGCACCTGACACATCAGGCGAACGGGAAAGGTATTCTTGTGTTGGGTGATAAACGAGTATTTCATTTCGTTTCTGCTGCAAAGAATACCGTCGCCTTTTTTAAGATTTCTTTCTCCATCTTCAGGCGTTTGATTTCAGCTTTAAGTCGACGGTTCTCTTCCTGATCCGGTGTCAGCTTGCCGTTCCCACGGAAAGCCTGGCCATCACCCGATTGTTCCTCTTGCACCCATCGGCACAGCATATTGGCATTGATGCCCAGGCTTCGCGCTGCTTCCGCCCGGCTGTAGCCCTGATCAGTTACCAGGCTCACTGCATCCAGTTTGAATTCTTTCGTATATTTCTTTCTCGTTGTCATCTATCGTTACCTCAGTTAAGTTTCATTATCTCTTAACTGGGTGGTATCAATCTATTGGACCATGTCATGATGTTTCGTCATTCCCGCGTAGGCGGGAATCTTAAAACGCGCCGTCATTGCGAGATCCCCGCTTACGCGGGTATGACGGCCTTAAGTAAGTGTCATTCAGACTTGACCCCAAATTTTCCTAGCCGTCGCGTATGTGCCGTGAATTCAATCGATTATCGCAACACGATGCGGAAGAACGCCGAGCTGAGCCTCTCGAATGTTCCACACAGAGGTCCCAAAATCCAGCAGGGTTATCGGGAAAGATGTCGTCTTACGTTTGCGATCTTCCACAATAATGCCGGATGCCGCAACAAACGGTCCGCCAGTGCCTCGTCATCGGGAAACAGCAAAGCCGGCTGTAGGTCGCCCAAATGTACACGATCAACATATTCCCGCTCAGTCTCGTCAAGCAAAACCAGCGACTCCACTACGGACCATGCCTGTTCCCTCAACTCGCTTGTAAAAGGTCGCTCACTACCTTGAAGCATCGGTACAAGCTGCTCCTTGATGCTTCTGTCGGTAACACGCTCGAAGCGATCTTGCCCGTATTGATGGAGCGGACGCGGCAACGTAACCGACAGCGCGACATGGATCCGACGCAAGCGCTGGCTACGCCACAAGTCCCCTGCGTATCCAGGCAAGCGTATGGTATCGAATAGATCGCGAGGCATCGCTCGGTCCAGCGTGGCTCGTAACTTTCCGGTGAACAATTCTTCAAGAGGAACGACACGAGTTTCGGGGTATACGATTCCTGGCGGCTGCCATAGCGAGCGAGTTGTAACCTCTCCGAGCGGAATACGATACAAAAAGTTGAGATCGACCTCGATCCGATCTGGCGTACCGGCCGAGCTGATGTAGGAAAGATAGACCTTTCGACCGGCGTGGGCATCGCGGGATTGCTGGACTCGATATCCCTGCCCTTCTCCAATGATCGTAATGGCCCGTTCAATCTCCGGACGGTCGGCTTGCATACCTGCACGCTCCTCCTGCCCGATATAATTGAAATCCAGATCTACCGAAAGCCGGGCGGGCGAACCGAACATCAGATTCAAGGCGGTGCCACCCTTTAAAGCCAGCACATCTGAAAGCAGCGGATGGCGTCCAACGTCTGCTGCGAATTCACCCAGGCGAATCACCTTCTCCAGTGTCTCCGGGCGGAAACCGGTCTCCGCCGCCAGCCCTTCAATGTGTTCTTTACCGAGATTCATCCGGTTCCCTGCCTGTCACGAGTTCGTCAGGAACAATCAGGTTCCAGCGCCGAACCAGTACACCACCGCGTTGGTCCCTGACAAGATAAAACGGCGCTTTGGGCAAATGTTTTTCTATCAAGGCAAGATCGTCATCACTGACATAAAAGGTGCTGCGGTAGGTATCGAGAAACCAGCCGACCGCCGCCCACAGGCTCTTCTGCCCGAAAGCATCCAAAAGTTTGAACAACAACGGTAACTCCAACACAGAAAATCCCGCCGCTGACTCGACAAACTCCGCTACTCCCCCGACTAAATCAGGTCGGCGAAAACCGTCGATTAGTGTACGTTCAGGCCCGGTAACCTGCAGTTCACGATCAAGTCTGAAAACGGACCGTATTCCCAGGTCAACACCGCGATGTTGCACCAGCGATTTTGGATGGAAAAGGAATCGTAATTCAATGCCTTCCAGATCGAATGGTTGCGAACGTTTGGTGCTGTACGCGGTGCATAGCCGCCATTCGGAATGTGCGGCACCCAACAGCTCAAGCGCCGAGTGGTGGCAAAAGACCGCATCGGGCCGCAGCGCTGCCGCCACAAGAAAACGATCCGGCTGAAATTTCGCAGCGTCCACCCCGGGTGGAACCGAGGCATAGACTCCTCTCGCCAGCTTTTTCAGTTTGTTTCGGGCAGCCGCGTATTTCAGTCGCTCCAGCGTAGCCTTGCGCCCACCGGGAGGCGCCAATATTCGTACGGCTTCATCGAGATTGAATACTCGATGCGTTTGCAAAAAGATGGCGGTTTCCATGGGCCTGAAACTTGTTAAAAATTGCGGATATTGGGGATATAATCCCCTTTATAGGGCATTTGTGTCAAGTAATATGCGCCAATATTATTTGCCACGCATCCGCGACGATTCGACTCAGCCACATTAGACAGAAGAGGGCGTCG
>DS021199.1:238706-263738 GCA_001735895.1 Olavius algarvensis Gamma 3 endosymbiont
GTAAAATCGAGATCGAGGCCGGCAGATTACGCGGCACTGATGAAGTCTCCAGCCTGTCGGCAAGCGAAAAAGTATCACTCTTTCGGAAACTGTTTACCGGTAGAGACGATATGTACGCGACTCGTTGGGAGAACAGAACGGGAAAAAGCGGATACGCCATATCATGCCACAACGAATGGCGCCCAGGAGTCTGTAATAAACCACGGGTTAAATGCGGCGAGTGTTCGAACCAATGCTTCAAGTCGCTTGACGCCAAGGCGATTTTCGACCATTTGTCCGGAAAACACACCGCCGGAATTTATCCCCTGTTCCCGGATAGTACTTGCCACCTGCTAGCCGTAGATTTCGATAAATCCGATTGGCAGTCGGCTGTTAAAGCTTTCAGTAAAATTTGCGATGATCATGCCATACCATACGCTATGGAGCGCTCTCGGTCGGGAGAAGGTGCACATGTCTGGATATTTTTTGAACAAAAAGTAACCGCACTGGATGCCCGGCGCCTGGGTTTTTATCTTCTCGATAGAGCCATGGAGAATTACCCCGAATTGTCATTCGATTCCTACGACAGGTTATTCCCCAATCAGGATTCCATACCAGCTGGTGGATTCGGAAATCTGATCGCGCTTCCACTGCAATATCAAGCCCGCCAGTGCGGTAACTCGATTTTCCTCGATGACGATCTTACCGCCCATCCGGATCAATGGTATTTCCTCGCGAACTTGAAACGACTTTCCCAAGCGAAAATCGTTGAACTGCTAAATCACTTTGATAACGAAAATTCGTCGCCGATACTGAAACCCTGGGAGCACAGCCTTCCCGTCAATCACACTATCATTCCGAATTGTCCGTCCAGACTCAAAATCGTAATCGCGAACCGCATCTACATTCCGACTAGTACACTACCATCGAGTTTGGTTGCTCGTTTAAAACGATTGGCGACATTCGCCAACCCGGTGTTCTTCAAGAATCAAGCCATGCGATTCGGTACCTACGGCATCCCGCGTTACATCAGCCTCGCGGAAATTGAACAGGGTTACCTTGTCATACCCAGGGGTTGCCTGGACGACACTTTTGCCCTGCTGGCTGAACAGGGAACTGCGGTGGAAGTAGAAGACAGGCGCGAATCTGGACACAAGCTGGATGGCATTCGGTTTCTGGGACGACTGAGACGCGACCAGGTCAGGGCGGTTGAAAAGCTCTCTGCTCATGATGCTGGTGTCTTTCATGCGCCGACGGCCTTCGGCAAAACCGTGACTGCTATCGGCATCATAGTCAAGCGCCAAACTAACACGCTGATTCTGGCGCATACCAGGCAGCTGGTTGACCAGTGGAAAGAACGCCTGTCAGCGTACCTGGAGAATGTCGGGATCGGCGTGATTATCGGAAACAAACGAAAACCATCGGGGCATATCGATATTGCAACCTACCAAAGCTTGTTAAACAGAAAGGACAACAGTGTCGACCCCTCGATTCTGGAGTATGGGCAAATCATTATCGACGAATGCCATCACATTTCAGCACCGAACTACGATCGCCTGCTATCTGAAATCCGGTCAAAATACGTTCTCGGTTTGACGGCAACTACTGAGCGGCAGGATGGCCATCAGCCAATTATCTTCATGCAGGCCGGACCTGTTCGCTACCGGATAAAGGAAGAAAAGAAAAAGCAGTTTGAGCAACTTGTCTATGTTAGAAACTTTACCGATTTACCACCCTCTTCTCTGATCGAAGACAACGACAGGCCGCATATCGCAGACGTATTTCGCTGGTTGATAAAATCAGAAAAACGTAATCATCAAATTATTGACGATGTCGTTTCGGAAATAAAACAAGGGTCCAATCCGTTGGTGCTGACCGAAAGGAGGCAACACGCCGAGCTAATCAATCAAAGCTTGTCCAATCAAGGTTTCGAAACAGTTGTTCTCCGCGGCGGCATGGGTTCACGGGAACGGAAGGAAGCCGCAACTTTGTTGCAGTCCGCTCAGGTATTGATTGCAACAGGCAAATACATTGGTGAAGGATTCGATCTGCCGAGGCTCGACAGATTGTTCTTGGCGCTTCCCATTTCATGGAAAGGCACATTGGCACAATATGCAGGACGAATCCATAGAATCTCGGAAGGTAAGGAGAAGGTAGTTATTTACGACTATGTGGATGCCGCGGTGCCCATGCTAAAGAGAATGTTCAACAGACGATGCAAAGGCTATAAAGCGATGGGTTATAGACTGAATACCGACGATACCAACTTTCAAGCTCAGTCCAGACTTCTTGTATAGCAACTCAGATTTGAACAGGGGACCCCATCATTATGAGAATGATCGGGCAAATTTAACTTTCTATTTATCAAAAACTTACCGGGGCACTCGTTGCGGGAATATCCCCACAGCGCATAACTAAGCATAACTGGCGCCCACAAAATGCCCGCATCTATCGCAACTGAATCAAATGGGTAGTGTGGTCATTCCCGCGCAAGCCTGCGCGGCTTTAAGCCCTGTGGGTCCCGCTGGGCTCCGACGTATCGGAATCTTATAACCAGGGCTTTCCAGTTGGAGATACCGATACGTCGGACCGCCGCTTACGCGGGTATGGGCTTAAATCTGTTAAGTAAGTGCCATTCGGGTCACGCCTTACATTTTTTGATCTTGGATTCGCCATTGTAAAGTCCGACTCCGGCAGATCTTCGGCAGAAGTGATCTAAAAGGTGTAAATCAGACCCAAACCCACCTTTCTTACATTTTCTTCGTCTACGATCGGGCTGTCCGTAATATTCGAATCGAGCACCAGCTTTCCTACCCCGGCAACCGCCAGTAACTGGGTATTTATTGAATAACCAACCGTCAGGGAGACGAGTGAATTGACGGCTCGATCGCCCTCGTAAGCGGGCCGTCCGTCCCGGACCTCGGAATCCCGCACACCGTGGTAATAGTCCACGAGTTCGCTGCTTTGCAGTTGTATTCCAATTGCAGGCTCGATCATCCAGCGCCCCGATTGCTTCGGGTAGCTGTAGGAGGCGGTCAGTTCGAATCCCTCGTGCGCACCGGTTACGTCGAATGCACCCTCGGAAACCAACTTGCCCCAGGTCGCCCGGTTCTCCCACCCCAGACCCAACTCGAAAGCCGACTCTCGGTCTTCCATGCCGTCGAGCCCGAGGTCGTCGTCGAAATCCAGACCCGCCGAATAGTACTGGCGCTGCCGCATCTGGCCCAGCAGGTAGGTATCTCCGCCGTCAAACGAGCCCAGGTTATATTGGAGCTTTCCGCCCAGGTAACTGAATCGGTCGCCTTCATAGGTGAGCTCGGGTAACGCGTTGGTTTCCTTACTGTCCCCGGCGAAAGGTGATCGAGCGGTTTCTGCCACAATGCCAACCTGCCAGGTTTCAGCATGAATAGTCGTAGTGAGAAGCGAGAGTACAAGGCCGAGCCCTGCCTGAGTCGTTTTGTAGTTCATTGGTACACCCGTTTAATTGCAAGATGCGATTACTATCGCGAGACTGACCCGGAAAGTCGTCCTGACGTGAAAGACGGGAAAAAGCATCAGGATTCCTGGAACGGATTTCGCACAGACCTCCAGACTTACAGGTCGCGACGATTTTTCAATATCCCGTGCCTACTATCCGTAAAAATCACAGGAACAGATCATGGCTAGATTTTGGCTTTTCATTGCAAATAGTATTGGTATCCTGATCCTTGTCCTCTTGCTGGTCTGGATGGCAGGGGGTATTCCTTAGAGGCGTCATTAAACTGTTCCAACACCCGAAAACAACGAGATGCTGAGGTTTCCGGATATGAATACTGGATTCAAGCTACTATCGACACTCACCCTGCTGGGTGCGGCCCAGGGCCTGTTCCTGGCGCTGGCGCTTTTGAACACCAAGAGAGGGGATGCCAGGGCTCATCGCCTCCTGGCGCTGCTGACCCTCGCTTTTTCAATGGACCTGGGCGAAGAGTATCTGTATCAAACCGGCTTTTTCGGATCGGCACCTAACCTGCTACATGTGCTGGCGCCCATCGATCTGCTCTACGGCCCCCTGATTTACCTCTACGTTTTACAGTTAACGAGCCCCGCAAAGCTCGGGGCTGACAAAAAGGCCTACCGGCATTTCCTCTCCGTCTTAATCGGCATCCTAATGCTGCTTCCGTTTTTTCTGATGGACGGATCGGAAAAACTGGCATTCACCGAGGCTCTTCGCAAGGGGGAGGTCATGGAAATCGACGTTGCGCCGATCATACAGTGGGGATTTACGCTGTTCATGCTGGGCACGGTTGCTCAGCTCGGTTTGTATCTTGTGCTCTCGATCAAGAAACTGGTCACGCACTCCAGAACGATTAAAAACGCATTTTCCGATATCGACAGGATCAATCTCGCCTGGTTGAGGAACCTGCTGGTGGGATTGGTCTGCATCTTTCTGCTTTACCTGGGAGATCAGTTCTTTCCCGATCTGCTGGGAATGAATATCCTCGGCGATCTGATTACCGTGGTAGTCGTCATCCTAATTTACGCGATGGGTTATCTCGGTCTACGCCAGCCGGTAATCTTCACGGAAACCCTTGCATCGCCGCAACCGGCGACCGGAGAAGATACCGGCACCTCGGAGGAAAAATATCGTCGCTCCGGGCTGGATCGGAAAACGAGCCTCATTTTTCTCGACGAGCTAACTGATCACATGGTGGCGAACAAACCTTATCTGGAGGGTGACCTGGTATTGCCTCAACTGGCGCAGCAGCTCGGCATCTCCGCCAACTACCTGTCGCAAGTCATCAACGAACAGCTGAAAGTGAATTTCTATGACTTCGTTAACGGGTACCGGGTGGAGGAAGCCATGCGCTTGATGCGTGACACCGCGAAGGAAAAGGCCAATATCCTCAATATTGCGCTCGATTCGGGATTCAACTCGAAATCCGCATTTTATACGGCCTTCAAAAAAGCCACCTCGATGACACCCACCCAGTTCCGAAAGACGTTGTAATCTCCGGTCTTATAAGACCGGACGAAAAAATCCGACTCTCTGCCCATCATGGCGATAGCAGTTAACAAGTCATGACTCCCTGAAGGGAGACCACATTTACAGAGAGAGAAAAATGAACACCGCAATCAGAGACTACAAGCACACTTATCTATTCTATTTTCTGGCAACCGCCATCCCCTGGTTTTTCTGGGGGCTCGCGGCAAGCATTAGTCATTCGAAGGACTATCCGAACCCGGGTGATTTATCGAGCTTGCTGGCTTTTGCCGGTTTACTTTCGCCGGCGCTGATCGCGTTCTTTCTGATCTGTCGCAATAAACGATTGATGGGCGACATGGTGCAAAGGTTGGCAAACCCAAGCTCCGGAAAGCCGGTTTACTGGGTGCTGACCCTGTTGCTAATGCCGGCCAGTATCCTAATGGCACAACTCGTTTCGCTGGCGTTCGGCCATTCTGCATCACAATTTGCTTTCAGCGAAAGCTACAGTTTCACCTCCGGTGTATTTCCCGTCTGGTTTTTGCTGATCGCGGCACCCATCATCGAAGAGCTGGCCTGGCATAGCTACGGCACCGACTGTTTGTGCAATCGATTCAGTCTGTTCAAGGCCTCTATGGTTTTCGCGTTGTTCTGGGGTGTATGGCACATGCCATTGTCCCTCATCAACGACTATTACCATAGCAACCTGCTCGATACCGGTTGGGTTCATGGCGTCAACTTTTTGCTAAGCCTCTTCCCCTTCGTGATCATCATGAACTGGCTGTATTACAAAACCGGCAGAAGCATATTATCCGCCACGATATTTCATGTAACCGCTGGCTACTTCAACGAGATATTCGCCACCCATCCCGACAGTAAAGTGATTCAAACGGGAATTTTGACCCTGGTTGCAATCATCATCGTAGCGCAGGAAAGGCAGCTATTCTTCGGCAACCTGGCTGCGCTTCCGGGTAAACAGGTACCCAGTGTCGGTTTGCGCTGAGTTTCGAGTCGGTTTTGAATTCTCGCGCTAGAGGCAGAGTCAAAGGCCGGGCCCTGATTTCCCGGGGCCGCTGTGCCGAGGTTTATGGCCGGGGTGTCGACAAGGTTCTATAACTGTTTTATGAAAATCGAAGCGCAGATAGTCTTCGAGCAGGTTGCCGATGAATACGTAATCCAGTTCGAAACCGATGCCGGGCAAGAAAAGCGATTCGCTCTCGGGGGAATCAAGCCCGGCGATGTTTGGTTCGCCGAGATCTCTGCCGATAGTTTCGTCCAGAAAGTTCTGGCCCCACCGACGCGGCACCGAGCACCAGGAAATCGGTAATAAAAGTCTCGTGGACACACACATTCGCGACCCGGAAGTTCCAACGCCTCCCTAGCTATCCCGCGATGTAATCTCGATCAGGTGGTAACCAAACTGGGTTTTTACCGGGCCGTGAACGTCACCGACTGTCTCGTTGAAAACCACCGTATCGAACTCGGGCACCATCTGTCCTGGCGAAAATGAACCAAGGTCACCGCCTTGCTTTCCCGAGGGACATTGGGAATGCGCTGCAGCCATTTCAGCAAAATCAGCACCGTCGGTGATTTGCTGTTTCAGGTTATTACATTCTTCTTCGGAACTAACCAGGATGTGGCGTGCGTTGGCTTTGGCCATGTTATATTTCCTCTAGTGGGGAGAAGCACGAAAAACAGACTTGCGTGCAGGGTGAAATTCAGATTGCCTAACCCATGCCGGGCTTCCATATCCCGACGACCGCTTCCGGCGGAGGTGTATGCATTTGCTGAGCAATGTCCTGAGTCACATGGCGGGTAAACGCAAACAGTTGCGCAAGGATTTCCTCTTTTTGCGATTCCGGCATGTCCTGCTCTCCGAGCAGGCATCCAACCACCGCACACAAATACTGAGAGGCCACACCAGGATCTTGTGCGTTCTCATCGTGCTGTATCAAAAACTGGTGCATTTGGCTGACGAGTTCTGTCGATAATTTAAGTTGGCTCATTACGGTGTTCGGAAGTCTAATTCAGCGGCGCATTGTACACGAAGGTGGGTTTTTACGCTGTAAATCGAAAAGGAGTTCGTTCGATCAAATCAATACGCGTGCGCCGCACAAAATAATCCAACGCCGCAATCGCGGTGCACATCAACCCGAAATCCTCAACTCCATGCAGGTTTTGGGCGTCGTGAGTGCGTCGAGTGCAAGGCGAGTTAAACTTCAGATTAACCAATAATTTACCGGGGCACTCGTTGCAAGACTATCCCCACAGAGCATAACAAAGCACAACCGATGGCCACAAAATGCCCGCATGATAGGCGACCCCGTGAATCTTAGTGGTGAAAACTGAGGGCCAATTCTGCCAATTGATCAAGTCGGTAAAGATTGCAATTACTCCGCTACGCCAAACGGCCGGCGTCGAGCACAGCCCAGCTGGGCAACTCTGTGTTGATCCGATTATGCGTCTTCAAGCAAGTCTAGAGTTCGATTTCCCGTTTTACCACGGCAATCCAGTTGACTTGACCGGTAAGCCGTGGTGGCTGATTCCGGTATTCATGGATACCGGATTGCCGGCACTATATGCAGGCCGGAAAGAACTTGGTCACGTGGGAACCAGGTTAACCCTTAACCGGTGATCAAATATCGAAATCGGGTTGTGAACCATTGCTCGAACAACGCGTCGCCGATGATGTCAGGGATGGACTCGATCACATCGGCCGGAATGGTTTCGCCCGCAAGGGCACGCGCGATCATTAACAGGCGGGTATCGAGCAAACTCGTAGGGTTATTACTGCCGAGTTCGACCAGTTTCAGTAGCACTGCTGTCGCCGCCGCAAATTCACGCCGGACGAGTAACTGGCGGGATTTTATGCGCTGATATTCGAGACTGTCGACATCGTCGGACGCGTCCAGTATGACCATTTGTCTTGGAGAATTTCCCAACAGGTAGAGCGGCAGGGTTTCGAGGTTTGTTTGGGTCAGGAGGGCGGTCAGTGCTTCCCAGATATACGGCATCTGAAAATCGATATGGGGATTCCGGGCGCGGAGCAGGAAGAACTTTTCCAGTTCGAAATAAGGTACCGACTCGGCGATCACCTCCGCCGGCAAAACAGTCGGCAAATACCCGCTCGATTCGAACCGGGCGCGCCTCTTGTCGACGTTCACCAAGTGCGCGTGCAGCGGTGATGCATCGAAAATACCATCGATCGATGTCGACAATCGCTGTGGGAAGTTGTCAGTCAAAGGCGGTGCATCTTCCACCAGCCGCGCGAGCATTTCGTGGTCGGCGATGAAAAGACTGCCGAGCATGCCCGGATTCTCGATGCCGATACCGAATAACTCGGTGGCCAGCGGGCCGTTCCAGTAGTGGTGCAATTCGGCCCGCGAAGTCGGTTTCAAACCGCCGTTGCTGCCCAGCAGCACGAAATCCTGGTTATTACCGTTCCACAGGCTGCAGTCTTCGAACACCTCACAAAAGGCTGCGATGATCGCAGCAGTATCCGTACCGAGTAAAGCGTGTATCGGTAACCAGTAGCTCGCGATACCGCCCGTTTTCAGCCGTGCCCGCATCAGTGCAAAGTATTCTCTGGAGTAGAGATTGACGACCAATGGGTTCTTTGGCGGCGGAGGCTCGCCGGTAATCAGGTCGTATTTCCGCTGCACGGTTTGCAGGAAAAACCGGCCATCCTCGATGTGGACGGCAACGCGCGGGTCGTCGAGCGGGGACGAGTCTCGCGCGGCGTCGACCAGTCGGCTGAGTTCGATGACGTCCGGCGAAATATCGACGACATCGATACGCCGAACCGAATCCAGCTTGGTGATTGCATCGGCGGTATTTCCTACACCGTAGCTGATCAGGAGTACGTCTTGCAGATTCCGGTGCAGTACTTCGGGCAAATAGGCGAATAGCTTCATGTACCGTTCCGAATGGAAGTCCGACGCCGTCATCGAAAATCCATTGGTTGCAAGCCGGAAGAATTCCGGCTGCCTCAGGGTATCGTGTCGATAGTAGTGCAAGGTAGCGTAGGCACTCTCGCGTACTTCGATCAGTTCGTCGGCAGGATAATAAGCCTGGCCGAGCCGTTCGAGCGTGCGCTGCAGCCCGCCGTAGGGGAAAATCACAGTGACGATCAGCAGAACGACCGCGAATTTCATCCCGGCTCGGGCAATTCGCGACTGGCCCTCCCCTGTCGTCAGAATCAACGCACCGAGCGCAAGATAGCCGAACGCAATTAGGAGCATAGAAAAGTCGACGCCGAGTAGTGGCAGCAATAGGAAGGTCGCGACTCCGGATCCGATTGCGGCGCCAAGTGTATTGGCGAAGGTCAGCAGACCGGACGCCTGCGTGTCGAGAGAGAGGCCGCGACGCAGGCGCTCGCCGAATAACGGAAACAGCATACCCGACACGAAACTGGTCGGTAACATCAGCACTACCGCGGCGGCAGTGAAGGTCCACAGGTTGCGTATGAGTTCGGAGAAGTAAATCACCGAAAGGCCCTGGAAGATGGCGAAACTTATGACCAGGGTCAGCGCGGCGGCAAGCCCCAGCTTAAACAAGGTCTGGTCGACATAGCCGTCAGCGAGACCGGTGCGCGCGACGACGAGCCCGCCGAGCGCAATACCCACCAGCACCACCGCCAGCATGATCGCGAACAACGTGCTGGTCTCGAAATGAATAAACGTCAGGTAGCGAAACCAGATCACTTCAAGTGCGAGCAGGAAAAACCCCGCCAGCGCAGGGCCTGCCAGCAGTCGCTTGCTGACGACAAGCGGGCGTTTTCTCTGTTGCGGCAACAGTAATGGCTGCGCGGGATCGATGAACCGCATCATCAGCAGAGCCGCAAGAATGTTCAGACCGCAAGCTGCGAGGCCAGTTGCTTTAAGCCCTGCCAGGCCGATCAGACCGAATTCGGCGATCAGAGTGCCGCAGACCGCGCCGAAGGTATTCCAGCCATACAGGCGCGCAATCGAATAGGAAAAGGAGCGATCGATACCCCGCAACGCCTTCTGCATGACCGGCAGGGTCGCACCCATTGCGATTGCCGGCAGCAGCAGTACGGCGAATGCGATGACGAATCGGGCGGCATTCAAAAGCGGGCGTTGATCGATCACGTCCGACAACAGGGATGCGATCGTACCCGACAGTTCCGGCAGGAAAAACACGGTTGCTGCGCCGGCTATCCCGATCACAATTTCAATCAGGATGTAAAGTCGAGCCGGGTTTCCGATGCGCTCGCCAAGCAGCGCGATCGCAAGATTGCCGAGCGCCAGGCCCGCCATAAAAGCCATCAGCACCGCCGCCGCACTCCACACCGACGAGCCGAGGACGATACCGGTCACGCGGAACCAGACCGTTTCGAACATGAGCGCTGAAGCTCCAGACAGGACGAATACGATGGGAACGACATTCGCCAAGGCGGATTTCGGATTCAAGATAGCAAATTTTTAATTTTAAAACTTCAAGTCTGGTAGCTGTGGCAAAAATTTCAAGCCAGGGCTGCATCGCTTAGAACTCTCGTCACCGCTCACCACGCGAGAGTTCAGGGGACATTATACCTATTCCAGAGCGAAAGCCGGCAGTATGTAAATAGGTATACTGTCCCGAATGGCACTAAGTTAAGCCCAGTTATCGTAGAAAAACAAGAGCCGGACTGAAGGAACTGGAACGCGAAAATCGAGAGCTCAAGCAGACCAATGAAATTCTGCGCAAGGCTTCTGCCTATTTCGCCCAGGCGGAGCTCGGCCGCCGACCGAAATAATGGTGTCGTTCATCGACGATCACCGGGTCGATTACGGAGTCGAGCCAATCTGCAAGCGATTGCCGATTGCTCCGTCGACCTACCATGAGCACAAGGCGCGAGAACTGGACCCAGATCGCTGTTCGAAGCGATCAACTCGAGATCGACATCTCAAGGCGGAAATTAAACGCGTCTGGGAAGAGAATTTTGAGGTGTACGGCGCTCGCAAAGTCTGGTGCCAATTGAAGCGGGAGTGTTTTGTTGTGGCTCGTTGTACGGTAGAGCGTCTGATGCGAGAACTGGGTCTGAGGGGTGTAACAAGAGGTCCAAAGAACTGCTGGACGACCATCGCTGACGATTCCCTTGCCCGGCCTGCTGATCTCGTGAATCGTGAATTTAGCGCGATTCGGCCCAATCAGCTGTGGGTTGCCGATATCACCTTCGTGCCGACCTGGTCGGGATTCGTCTATGTCGCCTTTATCGTCGACGTATTCGCTCGATATATCGTCGGCTGGCGCGTCAGTCGTTCGCTGAAGGCAGCCCTGGATCAAGCCGTCTGGTCAAGAGCGATTGCCGGCGATCTGATTCACCACAGTGACCGAGGCAGCCAGTACTTGTCGATCCACTACACCGAGAAGCTCGCGGAGGCCGGCATTGATGCTTCTGTCGGTAGCGTCGGTGATTCTTACGACAATGCTCTCGCTGAAACGATCAACGGATTATACAAGACTGAAGTCATCCGAAAGCGTGGTCCCTGGAAGGCACTCGACGATGTCGAATACGCCACGCTGGAATGGGTGGACTGGTTTAACCATCGACGATTACTCGAATCGATCGGCGATATACCGCCGGTCGAGTATGAGCTGATGTATTATCAGCAACTGGAAGAGTCATTCGAGGCAGCATGACTCACACAAAACAGCCTCCGGAAATCCCGGGGCGATTCAATTACAAGGTTGCTATTGATTTAATTTTTGGGCCTGGGTGGACTCGAACCAGAGGCCAATGGATTACGATATATTCCTGCATATGGCAACTAGTCCGCACTCCGACCCATAGCCGAACCAAATCCACCTCGACAACATAAAGATCTAATTATTTTCTCGTATCTTATTGATTTTATTTATAAAAATGGTGGCTACGCCCTGATTTGAACAGGGGACCCCATCATTATGAGTGATGTGCTCTAACCAACTGAGCTACGTAGCCATTGAGATTTGTCTGGGTCGGATCGCCCGACCGCGAAGAGCGCGCGATTTTCGCCTGTACATGCCGTGCTGTCAAGCGCAATGCCCGAGGCGGGATGGGCTATCGCGGAGAATATTCTTAGCGCGACGCTATTATAAATGGCGAATTTGCATGGTAAAACTATTAGCGGCACATATTTTGCTCGCAGGGTTGCCATCGCCGGCGATTGGCTGTTAGTGTCGGGGGACTTTAATCGAAACCACGACATGAGCCACCAGTATCCACAATACCAGCAACTACCAGTGACTGCCCCGGCAGCCCTGCGCTGGCGCGTGTCCATGGTAATGGTGAACATCCGACCAATTACCGTATTCGCAAAGGCGATCGAAACGGCCGAATAAAGTAATTTTATCGCCGTGAACCTTCTCCGCGGCGATACTTTCCACCGACAATCCCGCAGAGTAGTTCCACGGCCCAACCGCCCAGGAGGGAATGCTTATGCTCGATTTATTGATGCGCTTTACCAGACACCGTTTGTTGTTGCTGATTCAACTGCCGATGTCGGTGTGGATTAATTATCAATGGGTGGAAATGCGTTACCGCGAAACCTGCCATTTGCTGCGCCTCGACGATTATCTGCTGAAGGATATGGGGTTACGCCGGGTAGATGGCCGCATCGAGGCCATCGACGCAGCGCGCATCGAATCACGGCATGCGGTCTCCAGCATCAAGGGCGCCGCGCGCTGCGACTGCGAGCGCTACCGGCACGCTAACTAACCGAACTCTCCCCAGTGCAATTCTGCACTTTCCACCTCTCCTGGCAACGGGAGAGGTTTTTTTTTGCCTGAATTTATCCGATTCTTTATCCGTCGATGCTAAGCCAGGCGTCGACGATTTCGAACTCGCGCGCCACGAGATCGCGCAAACCGGCGGCGGCGGTACGATCGACCAGCCCGCGCAACACGATCCGCGTATAGCTAACGCCGCCGACTTCAGCGGAGCGGGTGCTAACCGCAAATCCCGCGCTGCGAAACCGCTCGAGGCTGGTCTCGACAAATTGATCGGTACGCAAGGATTGCAATACGACCTGATAGGCGCCGCCAGCGCTCGCAATTCCGACGCCGGCGTCAAGCTCGGTCTGCGGCGCCAGGCTTTGCACTACGGCCAGTTCGACCGGTTGCACCGCATCCGCGGGCTGACCCTGGTTTTTCTGGTACAGCGTTAGCGCCTGATCCATGATTTGCGGTGCGTCGCCATCGGAGCTCACCTCGATGCGGCCTTCGAGCAGGGCGACAAAATCGCGCTCGTCTCCCGACAAACCCCAGATATCGGTACCCCTGACCCCGGCGGTCACCGCACCGACCCGGAAGTCGACCTGATGCCTGGCGCGGCGCGCGGCGGCGAAGAATCCGCTGGTAAAACGAAAAGCGCCCTGTAACAGATCGAAGGCCGCGTCGAGCACGGTTTCGTTACCGGATTCGTTGAATGCGGCACGCTTGACCGCAAAACGTGCGCGCTGGCCCAACTTGATCACGCTGCCGTCCTCGACCGACAGCCAGACGCGACCGGTTTTGCCGGTCCGCACGACGTCACCGTCACGCAACCTATCCCCCGGCGCGACCGGCAGGATCGATGAATTTCGCTCGACCCACACCGGATAATTCATGCTATCGACTGCGAGCACCGCGAAGGCCGCGGGTGAGAGCGCCGCCGCCAGCAGCAGCGCAAGTGCTTGAAAGATTGTCTTCATGGGACGATTCCTCGGTGCGGGATTAAGATACTTACGCCCAACAACCGGGTCAAGATTGGCGCAAAGCGCCAAAACTTGAACCAGTTCACTTAATTGGCTGCCTATGGCGGTGTTTTATCGGCCGCGCTTACAAATAACCGAGGCTCGCAGGTTACAGGCAGTCGCCGTTACGCCGCGAAACGGTTACACATTGAAGCGGAAATGCACCACATCGCCTTCGTGCATGACGTAGTCCTTGCCTTCGAGCCGCCATTTGCCGGCGTCCTTGGCGCCCTGCTCGCCGTTGCCGGCGATGAAGTCGTCGAATGCGACCACTTCGGCGCGGATAAAACCCTTTTCGAAGTCGGTGTGGATTTTACCGGCGGCGCGCGGCGCGGTATCGCCGACGCGGATGGTCCAGGCGCGCACTTCCTGCGGGCCGGCGGTGAAAAAAGTTTGCAAATGCAGCAGTTGGTAACCGGCATGGATGACGCGGTTAAGGCCCGGCTCGTCGAGCCCCATTTCCTGTAAAAATTCGGCTGCTTCTTCGGCTTCGAGTTCGGCGATATCCGCTTCGATAGCGGCGCAGACCGCGACCACCTCGGCTCCCTCGCCGGCCGCGTATTCCGCCACCGCATCGAGGTGCGGGTTGTTTTGAAATCCGTCTTCGGAAACATTAGCGATATAAAGCACCGGTTTGGCGGTTATCAGGTGCAGATCCTTCATCCAGGGCCTTTGCTGCGCGCTCGGCTCGAAGCCGCGGGCACTATTACCGCCCTCGACGTGGGCCTGCACCGCCAGCATGAATTCGTATTTGGCCTTGGCCTCCTTGTCGTTCGATTTGGCCTGCTTGGCGGCGCGCTCGGTCTGGCGCGCTATCGATTCCATGTCGGCCAGCAACAGTTCGGTGTTGATCGTTTCGATATCGCTCAGCGGATGAATCCGGTTACTGACATGCGCGATATCCTCGTCTTCGAAACAGCGCACCACCTGGGCGATAGCATCGGTTTCGCGGATATGCCCGAGAAACTGGTTACCGAGCCCCTCGCCTTTGGACGCGCCCGCGACCAGCCCGGCGATATCGACGAATTCCATTGTCGTCGGAATGATTTTTTTAGGCTTGACGATAGCGCCGAGCTGCTGCAGGCGCGGATCGAGGACTTCCACCACGCCCACGTTCGGATCGATAGTGCAAAACGGATAGTTTTCGGCAGCGATACCGGCCTTGGTCAATGAGTTGAACAGGGTCGATTTACCGACGTTGGGCAAACCGACGATACCACATTTAAATCCCATCTCAGTGCTGTCTCATTCAGGTATGCAGGGCTTGCATCGCCTTGTCGATGCGCCCCTCGAAAACCAGCGGCAAAACCGCCAGCGTGTTGCGGTTAGCCGCTTCGATGGCGTTCAGATCCGCGCTCGACGGTTTGTGTAAAACGTAGTTGATCACCTGACTGCTGTCTCCCGGGTGGCCGATACCGACGCGGATACGAAAAAAATCGCGGCTGCCGAGATGATTGACGATATCGCGCAAGCCATTATGACCGCCATGACCACCGGACTGCTTGATGCGATTGGTGCCCGGGGGCAAATCGAGTTCGTCGTGAATCACCAGAATCTGCTGCGGCTTTATCTTATAGTAACGCGCCACCGCGGCAACCGCCTGGCCGCTGCGGTTCATGAAGGTTTGCGGCTTGAGCAGGAAGACATCCTTGCCCTGCGGTCTGAACTTGCACTCGTCCGCGTTGCGGCGCTTGTCGAAACGAAAGCTGAGCGCGTGTTCCTGCGCCAGCAGGTCGATCATCCAGAAGCCCGCGTTGTGGCGCGTATCAACGTAATCGGCCCCGGGATTACCGAGGCCGACTATCATACGAATATCCGCTGTCAGCGCAGCCACATCTAGCCTGCATAGTGTGCGAAGGGAACAAAGCTCAGGGGAAATCCGGCAAACAAGGTTGTACGATCGCACGCCGATGCATAGTAATAACTATGCATCAAGGGGGATCGTACAAGATTGGCCGCCAGATTTTTCCTGACTTTGTTCAGGCATAAGTCGCCTAAAACGTAAAAACTCAACAATCGCAAAATAACCATTCTAGGTAGCTTTCCGGCATTAAGAGCCGCCTTCGGGCAATATGCAGGCTAAGACTACTCGTCGTCGCCGGCTTCGCCTTCGCCTGCTTCAGCGTCACCTTCAGCGACTTCACCTTCTTCAAGCTCTTCCGCATCGGGCGCTTCAGGTGCTTCGTCTTCGATGATCTCCTCGCGTGTCTTGACCACCGACAACACGCCGACGTTATGGTCGTCATGCTCGATGTCTTCGACATCTTCGAGGTAGGTCAGCGAAACGATCTGGACGCCTTCAGGTATTTGAATATCGGTCAGGTGCAGAGTTTCGCCCAAGTGCAGGTTCTCGGCATCGATTTCAAGATATTCCGGCAAATCTTTCGGCAAGGCGATGATTTCGATTTCCGTTACCAGTTGCGTCATCATGCCGCCATCCTGTTTCACCCCGGCGCAATTCTCGGCATTGGCGACATGGACCGGCACCACGACCTTGATCGGGGTATTCTGGTCGATGCGGAAAAAGTCGGCGTGCATGACCTTGTTCTTGTAAGGATGACGCTGCAGATCGCGCAGAATAACTTCCTGCCTTCTATCACCGACACGCAGCTCGATAACCTGCGTATAAATCGCGTCGTTTTCGAGTTCATGGATGAACTCGTTATGCGCGATCGTAATCTTGGCGGGATCTTTCTCGCCGCCGTAAACGATTGCCGGCACCAGGCCCTGGTGTCTCAGGCGGCGGCTCGCACCTTTCCCCGAGTCAGAGCGCAGTGCAGCATTCAAATGTATAAGGTCCGACATTGCTGTACTCCAAAAAATAAAAAACCGTCCGTAGACGGAGGCCTGTCTTGCGACCAGACAGGGCTATAAAAGCCGCTTCAGCGGCTATCGTCAGTCCATGTATAAGGAACTGACCGATTCTTCGTAATGGATGCGGCGGATCGTTTCCGCCAGCATCCCCGCTACCGACACCTGGCGAATGCGCGAGCATTGCGACGCCTCTGCCGACAGCGGTATCGTATCGGTGACCACCAATTCATCCATGGTCGAATTCTCGATATTCTCTAATGCCTTGCCCGACAATACCGGGTGCGTGCAATAAGCGAACACGCCCTTGGCGCCATGTTCCTTGAGCGCGGTCGCCGCCTGGCACAGAGTACCGGCCGTGTCGACCATGTCGTCGACGATAATACAGGTATGGCCCTTAACCTCGCCGATGATATTCATCACCTGCGCCATATTCGGTTGCGGCCGCCGTTTGTCGATGATCGCCAGTTCGGAATCATCCAGTTGTTTGGCGATCGCCCGGGCTCGCACTACGCCGCCGACATCGGGCGACACGACGATCATATCCGGATATTTTTTCTTCCAGATATCGCCCATCAAAATCGGCGAGGCGTAAACGTTATCCACCGGGCATTCGAAAAACCCCTGGATCTGATCGGCGTGCAAATCGATCGTCAGCACCCGGTCCACGCCAACGCTGGTCAGCATGTTGGCAATCACCTTGGCGGTAATCGGCACCCGCTGCGATCGCACCCGCCGGTCCTGGCGCGCATACCCGAAGTAAGGAATCACCGCGGTAACCCGATCCGACGATGCCCGCTTGATGGCGTCGATCATCACCAGCAATTCAATCAAATTGTCGTTGGTCGGCGCACAGGTCGGCTGGACGATAAAGACATCCTTGCCGCGCACGTTTTCACCGATTTCAACCGAGGTCTCGCCATCGCTGAAGTTACTCACCGAAGCAATGCCAAGGGGAATATCCAGATGCCGTACTATGGTACGGGTCAACTCAGCGTTGGCATTCCCGGTGAACACCATTAAGTCGTTCGAGGTTGCGCTGCCAGCCATCGGGCTCTCTCGTCTGCTAAACTTAAGGTGGCTATCTGCCGGACAGTACGCGCTGCACTATCCCGGCAAATTGCCCCATGTATGGCTGGGCCGGCTGGATTCGAACCAACGAATGCCAGGATCAAAACCTGGTGCCTTACCACTTGGCGACGGCCCAATAAACCTACTTAAACCAGCAATTCGAGCTGCTGGTGAACCGGGCTGCGGTTCATTGCCGCGGCAACGAATGCGTCCCAGTTTTCCGGAACCCGCGATTTTACCCCTTCTGCCTGCTCAAGGCTATCGAAGGCGGCAAATACGCAAGCGCCGGTACCGCTCATTCTGGCGGGCGCGAAACGGCTCAACCAATCGAGCGCGGACGCCACCTGCGGATACCTGTTGCGCACCACCGGCTCGCATACGTTAGTGCCCGCGCCGCGCAGAAAGGCGCGTATTGTGAGGGGATCGCAGTTACGTGTCAATTCTTGCGCGGCAAAAATTTGTGCCGTCGAAACACCGATTTTCGGGTCGATTACGAGGTAGATCGGCTGCGCCAGTTCAAGCGGCTGCAGTTGTTCGCCGATACCGGTCGCCCAGGCCGCCCTGCCGGCCACAAAAACCGGCACATCGGCCCCGATTTCAAGACCGATCCGGGCCAGCTGGTCCAGCGTCAACCCGAGCCGCCAGAGCTGATTCAGCGCCAGCAAGCAGGTAGCCGCATTCGAACTGCCGCCGCCGAGCCCGCCGCCGATCGGGATTTTTTTATCGATGGCAATGTCGACCCCTTGCTTAATTTGAAAACGCGTCTGCAGCAATGCCGCGGTCCTGAGCAGGATATCGTCCCCCTCGGCCACCGGCGAGTTAGTTGATCGGCGTCTCAGGCGACCGTCCTGGTTTAGTTCGAATTCGAGCCGGTCGCAGAGGTCGATAAATTGAAAAACGGTTTCGAGCAGATGGTAGCCATCGGCTCGACGGCCGGTAATCTGCAACATCAGATTAAGCTTCGCCGGGGCCGGCAGACTGAGCGTATCGGTCATGTCAGTTGAATTCGGGGAACAGGTCGGACGGCGTTGGCTCGGCTTCGGGTTGTTGCCAGCGTTCGATCACTAGCTTCAGGGTTATCTCGTCGCGAGTCAGCTTTATTCGACGCGGTAATTGTGCCGCCTGCCGCGTTTCAAAATAGTCGAGATAGTCGATGGTCCAACGGTCCTGGCTGATCGAGCGTAGCCGCCCGGCAGGGGTGATACGGTGGCTAAAATCGCTGTCGGGTCGCGGTATGCCACGAATCCAGTATTCGAGCCCGACGATCGGTAACGACCAGCCGATCACTTTCTCGAGCAGCGTTTCCGGCGTCGCATCGGTGAAAACCTGCCCGTCGGGCAGACGCAATCGATAGAGGTCGCCGACCACGCCATCGATACGGAATACGCCCTGCCCGAACGGCGCTTGCAGCAATAGCATGAATCGATCCGCCTCGCGTTTCCAGCTGAGGCTGATATTGTAGGCCTCGCCTTTTAACGTCAGCACCGCCCGCGCATGAATATCCCAAGTATCGAGCGCGGCCATCGCCTGTTGCCGGGCGGCCCAGAGTCGTTGGGCCTGTTCATCGCCGGCTGGACCGCCGAATTGACTGCATCCGGCGATAACCGACAGCGCGGCGGCGCAGACAATGACGCGTAACAAGCGTGAGGAATTATTCAGGGGATAAAGCGCTGCATCACGTTTTGCAGCACTGGCGAATCGGGTGATTTTTTAAGCGCCCTCTGCCATATTTGTTGCGCTTCCTGCCGGCTACCACTTACCCACAGCACTTCGCCCAGATGGGCCGAAATCTCGGCATCGTCGAATTGCGACAACGCCTTGCGCAACAGGCTAATCGCTTTCTCGTAGTCGCCCAGGCGGTAATGCACCCAGCCCCAACTATCGGTGATAGCGGCGTCGTCGGGCATGATTTCGATGGCGCGTTTAATATAGCCATAGGCTTCCTGGTAGCGTTCGGTTTGATCCGCCAGGGTAAATCCGAGCGCATTGAGCGCGTGCGCATTATCGGGTTCGGTTTTGAGGATTGCCCGGATATCCGCTTCGAGTATATCGATGCGACCGAGCTTTTCGGCCACCAGTGCGCGCGCGTACAGCAAATCGTTGTTACCGGGAACTATACCCAGCGCGGTATTAAAAACCTCCATCGCCTGCGGATAGCGTCGCGCGCTGCGCAATAGCTCGCCCTTGCTAATATAGATGCGCACCAGCGATCCATTCGATTGGCTGCCCTTGAGCATGTCGTCCAGATGGGCCACCGCCGCGTCGGTGCGGCCCAGCACACCGAGCATATCGGCGACGCGCAGGCGTGCATCGAATTTGTACTCGCCGACAAATACTTTCTGGTACCACTCGATCGCATCCTCGTACCGCTTACGATTCTCGTTGATGCGGCCCAGGTAGTATTGCGCCTCGCCCTCGCGCTGTTTTAGCCTGACCAACATCATCATATATTTTTCGGCGTCGTCCAAACGCTGCGATTCAAGCGATAGCAGGCCCAGCGTATAGAGCAGTTCGGCGTCTCCCGGCGAGTCCTGGTGCAGTTTTTCAAATTCGGTCCTGGCTATTTCATACTGTTTGACATCAACCAGCAGCCGCGCGTAGGTCAGGCGCAGATTCTTGTCGTCGGGATTGCTTGCCACCGCCGTTGCGCAAACTGGCAACCGCTTCTCCGGCGCGGCCCAGTCTTAGCAGCACCTTGGCGCGCGCCGAATGCACGCCATCGATCTCGGCTATCGCCAATGAGCGATTGAGAAACTCGAGCGCCTCTTCCGGGCGGTCGTTTTGCGCAGCAAGCATGCCGTGCAGAAACTGGGCATGAGCCCGCCTTGGATATTCGGCGGCGATACGCCGCGACACCGCGAGCACCGTCTCGGCGCTTTTCTCACGCGCCAGAATGCCCAGCAGCGGCGGGAATAATTCGGCGTCATCCAGTTCGCTGCTGCGGATCAAACCGTCAAGATAGGTCAAGGCCTCTTCGACCTTGTTCTGGCGCACATAAATTGCGGCGATTACCTGGCGCGCTTCGACACGCTTTGGTTCCAGCTCGATCCAGCGCTGCGCAGCTTCCACGGCCGCCTCCAGGTTTTGTCCGTAAACCGCGACGCGCACCGCGCGTTCGGCAATTTCGGGGCTCTCCTGTGAGCGCGCGACCTCGAGATAATGTTTCACCGCAAGCGCGGTGTCGCCCTGATTCAGGGCAATTTCGGCCACCATCAGTGCGTAGGCGGCATCGGCAATCGGATCCAGGCGCGATACCAGTGGATTTATCGGCGACTGCTGCTGACCCAGCAGGGATTTATCCTGCGTCGAAGCGCGCTGCAAACTGGTGCACCCCACCGCTAGCAACAAAGCTGTGATAAGGATAAAACGGGAATTGTGGCTGACAGAGCTCAATTTCGTCTCCGTGAAACTTGATTAATGGAGTGTAGCATTTCGCTGTAGGATTGTATTTAACCTGATTTGTTCCGTGGATGTTGTATTTGGCAGGGTTATACCCGAAAATCTCCTGTTGGCTCCACACCTTCCCTTAATCATGGCCTTATTGTCCCTTGGCATCACTCATTTAACCGCGCCGGTCGACATTCGCGAAAAAGTCGCGTTCGCACCCGAGCAGGTTAATCAGGCATTGCATGAATTGCAGGGGATCCCCGCGATCAACGAATCGGTTATTGTATCGACTTGCAACCGCACCGAAATATACTGCGACGCGTCGTCGGATTGCAGCGAAGTCATTACCCACTGGCTGACCGCGCATCACGGCATTAACGACGACGGATTGTCTCCCTATATTTATCGCCACAACGATCAAGAGGTCGCGCGCCACCTGTTCCGCGTGGCTTCCGGGCTCGACTCGATGGTGCTCGGCGAACCGCAGATTCTTGGCCAGTTGAAGGACTCCTACGATCAGGCGCGCGGCGGGAATTCCGTCAATTCGATTCTCGATCGGCTGTTTCAGCACAGTTTCAGCGTCGCCAAGCGGGTACGCACCGATACCGAAATCGGTTCCAACCCGGTTTCGGTCGCTTTTGCGGCAGTCAACCTGTCGAAACAGATTTTCGGCGAGCTGGATCAGCTGCACGCGCTGCTGATCGGCGCCGGGGAAACCATTGAGCTGGTATCCCGTCATTTGAAGAGCCAGCGAATTGGCTCGCTGACCATCGCCAATCGCAGTGTCGATCGGGCCCAGCTATTGGCCGCTCAAATCGGCGCCGATGCGGTCCAGATCAATGCCGTACCGGAACAACTGGCACGCGCCGATATCGTGATTTCCTCGACCGCGAGCCAGCTGCCGATTCTCGGCAAAGGCGCAACCGAATCGGCGTTGAAACAACGCAAGCACCGACCCATTTTCATGGTCGACCTGGCGGTGCCGCGCGATATCGAACCCGAAGTCGGCGGCCTGCAGGATATTTATCTTTATACCGTCGACGATCTCAAATCCGTGGTCGACGAGAATCTGCGCGGGCGCGAACTCGCCGCCGAAGCGGCGCAAGAAATCATCAACCTCGAAGTCACTGCCTTTAACCGGTGGTTGCGAACGCATCAATCGGCCGATCAGATTCGCCAGCTGCGCGATGGCGCTGAATTAATCAAACAGCGGGCGATCGAGAAAGCGCTGGCGCAGATAAAAAACGACTCCGATCCGGAGCAGGCGATAAATCGCCTCGCCAATGAGATCATCAACAAACTGATGCACAAACCCACGATTGAAATGCGCAAGGCGCTGCAAAGCGAAGACGAAGAACGTATCCGCCTGCTCAAATCTCTGATCACCCCCGACCCGCATTAACCTATGAAAGAATCACTGCTTAACAAGCTGGAAGCGCTATGCGCGCGGCATGAAGAGATTGCCGGATTGCTGGCCGATATCGAGGTGATCAATGATCAGGATCGATTTCGCAGCCTGTCGATGGAATACGCGCAGCTCGAAGAATTGGTAAAAAACTTCGGTGCCTTTCAAACGGCGCAGCAAGCGCTCGAATCTGCGCGTGAAATGCTCGCCGAGGACGACGCCGAAATGCGCGAACTGGCGGAAGAGGAAATCGCTATCAATAGCGAAAAAATCGAGCTGCTCGAGGTCGAATTGCAAAAATTGCTATTGCCGCAGGACCCGAACGACAGCGCCAACGTATTCCTCGAGATTCGCGCCGGAACCGGCGGCGACGAGGCGGCGATTTTCGCCGGCGACCTGTATCGCATGTACAGCCGCTACGCGGAAGCGCAAAAATGGCAACTGGAAGTGCTAAACAGTAGCGAAGGCGAACATGGCGGTTACAAGGAGATTATTGCCCGCATCATCGGCAAAGGCGCTTATTCGCAGCTGAAATTCGAATCCGGCGCCCATCGCGTGCAGCGTGTGCCTGAAACCGAATCGCAGGGTCGCGTGCATACCTCGGCCGCAACCGTAGCAATCATTCCGGAAAGCGAGGCAGTGCAGATGATCGAAATCAATCCGGCCGATTTGCGCATCGATACCTTCCGCGCTTCCGGCGCCGGCGGACAACACGTGAACAAGACCGATTCGGCGATTCGACTGACACACCTGCCGACCGGCACCGTTGTCGAATGCCAGGACGAGCGCTCACAGCATAAAAACAAGGCGCGCGCGATGTCGTTGCTGCAGGCGCGGATTTACGACGCCGAAAAACAGAAGCAGGACGCCGAACAGGCGGCCGAGCGCAAATCACTGGTCGGCGGCGGCGATCGCTCGGAACGCATCCGCACCTATAATTTTCCGCAGGGACGAATGACCGATCACCGTATCAACCTAACTCTGTATAAGCTCGATGAAATCATGCAGGGCAATCTCGGCCAGGTAGTCGACCCGTTGATGCATGAATACCAGGCCGAACAACTCGCCCGCCTCAGCGACGACGATCGCGGGCTAAACTAATCCGCGGGTAACCAGATATGACGGAATCGAACAAAGCGCGGGCGGTCGGCATCAATCACGTTGCGCTTGAAGTCGGCAATATCGACGAGGCACTTGAATTCTACGCCGGTTTTATCGAATTCGAATTGCGCGGTCGTAGCGAAGACATGGCGTTTATCGACCTGGGAGACCAGTTTTTGAACTTTTCCACCGGCCGCACGCAAACGGCCGACGACGAGCGTCACTTTGGACTGGTCGTTGATGATCGGGCGCTGGTAAAACAGGCTTTGGATGCCATGGGCGTGCCTCTGCTGCCGGGTCCATTCATGGATTTTCTCGATCCCTGGGGGAATCGCATCGAGATTGTCGACTACGCGTCAATCCAGTTTACCAAGGCCAGCCAGGTGCTGCGCGGAATGGGTCTCGACGAACTCGGAAAAAGCGATGAAGCCATTGCCGAACTAACCGAAAAAGACATGGCGCCGGACTAGCGGATCAGGCGCCGTCCTTTTATTAGCCGCGTAGGACACCGCTAGAACCCAGCTATCCGGCAATGCTTAACAAAGCCACATTTTGAGAGCCCCGCGAAGTGGAACTCGCACGGTCCAAAACCGCAGGCGCCCGGAAATGACAAATAACCGGCAACTCTTCGCGTTTTACGTCATTCCCGCGAAATAGTGTCGACCCGGCACCTTATCGTCATCCCCGCGTAAGCCTGCGCGGCCCGGCGGGCTCCGACGTATCGGGATCTCGCAATGTCAGCGCGTTCCAAGATTCCCGCCGCGCAGGCTTGCGCGGGAACTCACCTACTACCGGCATAGCCGGTAGTTTGAATTAAGCCCCCCAGTGGGGGGCTATCGGTCCGTGCCAATCGTCCTGATTTAGCTAAACCTCATCCCAGCTCTAGTCATTCCCGCGCAAGCGGGAATCTCCAAATAGCTCGTGATATAAATTGCCCACCTTAAAAGATCCCCGCTTGCGCGCACTGCTGTCCGGAATAAATCATAATGCCAACTGTGCTTGATGTATTTGGAAATCGGATTTCCATTTTCGTCGTCGTTTAAGTACTTCGAATTCGAGTCTGGGTCGCTGGAATAGAGTCGATTTGAGTTCCGCCAGCCACAGATAAAAACCGCGTCTCGATCCACAAAGTTGCCGGTATAGATCGGCGATGAGATACGTGATCAATGCCACCAGTATCTGGATTTTGACCGCATTCTCGCTTTGACCGAGAAACTTTTTGATTTTCAGGTTCTGCTTGACCCACTTGAACCAGAGTTCGATCGCCCAACGCTGCTTGTACAGCGCTGCAACTTCTTCAACCGGGACCCCCATCAGGTTGGTTACCAGTACCAGCGGGTCCACATGATCCTCTCGATGCACCACTATTCGCCGCAACGGTTTGACGTAGTTGTTTTTCCGGCCGCCGCCAGGCCATTTGCTTTTAAACTCAATGACCTCATCCGACAGTATATCTCCTTCGGTCGAGCGGCTTTTGAGCACCCTGATCGATGCGTTACGCTTTAACCGGGTCACAAAGAAAGCACCCTCCTGGTCGATTTGATGCCACCAATTGTAATCGCAATATCCCTTATCAAACACATACTTAGCGCCCTTCTCGA
>DS021199.1:273234-304805 GCA_001735895.1 Olavius algarvensis Gamma 3 endosymbiont
TCAACTGCCATACCCCGGTGATCGGGGGTCTGGACTATGCCTGCCACGACTGCGGGTCGCATTATCCCCGCTATCACAGTTGCCGCCATCGTCATTGTCCGCAGTGCCAGCCATCCGCCAGCGCGCGCTGGGTCGCGCAGCGGGAACAGGATCTGTTACCGCTGCCCTACTACCACTTGGTGTTTACGCTACCGCATGCTCTCAATGGCTGGGCCCAATGTCATCCCGAGGTGATTTACCCGCAGCTGTTTCGCTGTGTCTGGCAAAGTCTGGATACCTACAGTCGATGCAACCGGCAACTCGAGGGCAAGCTCGGCATGACGGCGGTGCTGCACACCTGGGGGCAAAACCTCAACCAGCACATTCACCTGCACTGCCTGATTCCAGGCGGGGCGATCGATGCGCAGGGTAACTGGGTGACAACCCGGCGCGATTTCCTCTACCCGCAGCGGGTATTGGGTAAACTGTTGCGCGGCAAACTGGTGCGTCGGCTGCGCCAGGCATTTAACGCCGGGGAACTACACCGGATACCGCCAGGTCAGGTCGATGGCGTACTCGAGCAGTTGATGCAAACGGACTGGGTAATCCATACCCAGCCCCACCTCAGCAAGCCGGGCACCGTGCTCCGCTATCTGGCGCGGTACACGCATCGCACGGCGATCAGTCTATCCCGCATTGAAGCAGTCGACCAACGCGCGGTCCGCTTTCGCTGGAGAGACTATCGGGATAATCGGACAAAAATCATGACGCTGCCGGGTGAGGAGTTCCTGCGCCGCTTCCTGATGCATGTATTACCGAAGGGATTGATGCGTATCCGTCACTATGGATACCTGGCCAATCGAGTCAGGGTCAAGCAGCTCAGGAGAATACGGCTAAAACTGGCAATGCACCCTGGCGGCGAAGCTGACCCACCCGTTCCGGCATCGGTACCGACCGGGCCATCCCCCGAACGATGTCCAAAATGTCAATCGGGGTATCTGTACTTCGTGGGGGAGATTCTGTCAGCACGACAACGACGACGAGGTGTGCTATCCGTGAACCCCTAACCAACTGAACAAGCCCGAAAACCCTGGGCTGGTCTTGTCAAGAGACCGGTGACCGGACTATTATGGTTGGTCGTCAGAAAACGAACCAAAATCCGCCGCAATCGGCACTGGCAGCGGGGTGCAATAACCGTTCAGCAGGACTGAGCACAGAACAATCACCAGGGAGTCGGGCACCCGGCCCGTTCAACAACATGGATCAACCGATACAAAGTCCATATATAAAGAAGCTGCCAATCCCGGCTCAGTTCAACAGACGTTTATTCGCCATGCTCCGCACAGCGGATAAACGCTAAGATGTTATGTATATAGGTCAAGTTTTTAGAAATGCCAGTAATATTTTGATAAACGGTAGAAAAAACAGTATATATGGGGGCCTTATTTGATCTCTTTTGTTATTTATGACCCATAAATCATTGTTTTTTATAGCAATATTGCCTGATGCACAAAAAATAACATTTTTTTAAAAAATTTTCGGATTTTGCCTATTTTCGCCTCAACCGCCGGATCAGG
This sequence comes from Olavius algarvensis Gamma 3 endosymbiont, assembly GCA_001735895.1. GTDB lineage: Bacteria > Pseudomonadota > Gammaproteobacteria. The sequence goes on from DS021199.1 coordinate 274,791, forward strand.
CTCGATGTATCCCAGCGGCCCCCGCCCATTTGCTGAACTTCTCCATAAAAATCGCTAACGATACGGGTAATCGGCAACTCGGCGCCGTTTGATTCGGCTTCCTCGAGGCATATTGCGAGATCCTTGCGCATCCAGTCGACCGCAAAACCAAAATCAAACTCATCGTCGAGCATGGTTTGACCGCGATTTTCCATTTGCCAGGAACCGGCCGCTCCCTTGGAAATAACTTCAACCACCTTGTGACCATCGAGACCCGCGCGCTGTGCAAAGTCCAGACCTTCCGACAAACCCTGAACCAGGCCGGCAATACAGATTTGATTTACCATCTTGGTCAACTGTCCGGCGCCGACATCACCGAGTAACTCAGCCGCGCGCGCATAGCTCATGATGACCGGCCGCGCCGCCTCGAAGGCCGCCGGATCACCCCCGATCATGACCGTCAGAACGCCATTCTCGGCGCCAGCCTGCCCGCCCGAAACCGGTGCATCGAGAAACGGAACATGCGACTGCTCGGCAATTTCACGCGCGACATTAGCCGATGCCGTCGTGTGATCGATCAAGATCGAGCCCTGTTTGCAGCCGGCGAGCGCAGCATCGTCGCCGAACACCACCGAGCGCAAATCATCGTCGTTACCGACACACATGAATACGAAGTCGGCGTCTTGCGCAGCCTCGCGTGGCGTGAGTGCAAATTCACCTCCGTGCTGCCGGCACCACTTTTCCGCTTTCTCGGTGGTTCGATTGTATACTCGGGTTTGATACCCGGCCGCAGCGAGATGTCCAGCCATGGGATAACCCATGACCCCGAGCCCGATAAAGGCGACTATTTTTTTTCTCATTATTACTCCAGAAAATGGTTGCCTCGGCGATTTTACACCACCACCGGCCGCTGCGCTTTAGTTCGATTAATCAGGCGGGCTGCAGATTGGCCATGCTCGCTATCAACCACTTGCTGCCGGCGTCTTCGAAGTTAACCTGCACTCGGGATTGTGGGCCCTGCCCTTCGAGATTCAGCACAACGCCATCGCCGAAGCGCGCGTGATTGACCCGCTGCCCGACGAACAACCCGGTATCCGCCTCCGCGCGCTCGCGCTGCATACTCAGCGGCGCCGCCGCGACCGTGCGCGTGAATTTAGCCTTGGGTCGAACTTCCTGAATCAAGTCATCCGGGATTTCGCGCACAAAACGCGACAACATATTGTAACTCTCGCCGCCAAACAGGCGGCGTACCTCGGCACTGGTAACCACCAGTTGCTCGCGCGCGCGCGTAATACCGACATAACAGAGGCGACGCTCTTCCTCCATTCTGCCCGGCTCTTCGCTGGAGCGCTGATGCGGAAACAGACCCTCTTCCATGCCGACCAGGAACACCAGCGGGAATTCGAGCCCCTTGACCGAGTGCATCGTCATCAACTGCACACAGTCCTCCCAGGCATCGGCCTGGGCTTCGCCGGCTTCCAGCGCCGCGTGCGCGAGGAAGGCATCGAGTGTCGACATATTCTCCTCGATCACTTCGTCGGGTTCGTAATTCTCACCGGCAACAACCAATTCCTGCAGGTTTTCGATACGCGACTGCCCTTTTTCCGTTCGATCTTTACTAAAATGCGCCTCCAGCCCGCTTATTTCTATACAGTATTTGATTTGCTCGCCGAGCGGCAATTCCGCAAGCTCGGCGGTCATGCGGCGCACCAGATCGATAAATGCCTGCAGCGCGCTGCGCGCCCGCGCGCTCAATCGGTCGGAAGCCACTAGCTCGAGCGACGCGGTCCACAGCGTCGCCGATTGCACGCGTGCATGCTGTCGGATTTCATCGATCGTCTTTTGTCCGATGCTGCGGGGCGGATGGTTGACAGTGCGCTCGAATGCGTTATCCGCGGTCGGGCTCGCAATGCGCAGGTAGGCGAGTGTGTCCTTGACCTCGGCCCGCTCGTAGAATCGAAATCCGCCATACACGCGATACGGCATCCCTCGATTCATCAATGCATCTTCAAACTGCCGCGATTGCGCGTTGGAGCGGTATAACACGGCGACTTCGTTACGGCTGCGCCCCTCGGCAACCCAGTTTTCAATGCGGTCGACGACGAAACGCGCCTCGTCCTTTTCATTGTAAGCCGAATAAAACATGATCGCTTCGCCAGCGTCGCTCTGGGTCCATAGCTCCTTACCCAGGCGCGAATGGTTGTTATCGATCAAGGCATTGGCGGCTTTTAATATGGTGCCGGTAGAGCGGTAATTTTGCTCCAGCCGTATCACCTGAGTATTGCTAAAGTCCCTTTCGAAATGGTGGATGTTCTCGATGCGCGCGCCGCGCCAACCGTAAATCGACTGATCGTCACCGCCAACCACGAATACCGGGGTTTCGCTGCCCGCCATTAGCCGCACCCAGGCGTATTGAATGGCGTTGGTATCCTGGAATTCATCGACCAGAATGTGCTGAAAGCGGCGCTGGTAGTGCTCGCGGATTGCGTCGTTATCGCGAATCAATTCGAGTACGCGCAGTAGTAACTCGGCAAAATCGACCACGCCGGCGCGCTGGCACTGGTCCTGATACAACCGATAAATCTCCAGCATTTGCTGCTGGATCGGATCCTGGCCGGGATCGATATGCGCCGGGCGCAGACCCTCGTCTTTGTTGTGGTTGATGAACCATTGCGCCTGTTTTGGCGGCCAACGCGCCTCATCCAGATCGAGTTGCCGCACCACGCGCTTGATCATGCGCAGCTGATCGTCGCTGTCCAGAATTTGAAATCCCTGCGGCAGCCCCGCGGCCTCGTAATGCAGCCGCAGCATGCGGTGCGCGAGCCCGTGAAAAGTGCCGACCCACATCGCCGCGGCCGAAATTCCAAGCAAGGTTTCCACCCGGGCGCGCATTTCGCTGGCGGCCTTGTTGGTAAAGGTGACCGCAAGTACGCTAAAGGGCGATAGACCGTTGACCTCGCGGGCCCAGGCAATGCGGTGGGTTAGCACGCGGGTCTTACCACTGCCGGCGCCGGCAAGCACCAGGATTGGGTTCGGTTCGGCGCTGACCGCTTCGCGCTGGCGGTCGTTGAGAGAGTCGATTAAGTGGGATACGTCCATCGTTGGCAGCTGGCAAACTCGAGCGCGCATTGTATCAATTCGCAAATCCCGCGTAAGCAGTTAGCGCAAAAATAGGTCGCCGTCCCACACTCCTCATCGCCCTGCACCTCTCGTCGCCCCGCACTTTTTGTCATCCCCGCGAAAGCGCATAGCTGTCCGGGGAAAAACTGAAGAAGGAAGTAAAGGTCTTGCTGTTCCTAATGTTTGGGGTTACAACCCCGAGTGCGAACTCAAAAACAAAAGGAACAACAAAGTGTACAGTAATACTCGATTTCATCAACTTTTAGAAGCCCTTCCGCGTAATTTGATTGATCGAATTTCGTCTAGCCTCCAGGCTGGCCGTTACGATAAATCCTTCAAGCCCTATGACCACCTATTGGCATTGTTATACGGCCAGATCTCAGGCGTCCGTAGCCTGAGAGAGCTCGAGACGGGTTTCAACGCCCAGGCAGCCCATCATTACCATTTAGGCACGGGGCCGATCCGGCGTTCCACCCTGTCGGATGCCAATCAACGCCGTAATCCGGTTTTGTTCAAGACGGTGACAGAACAATTGATGGCGTTTATGCATGGCAAACAGCGCCGCGAGCTAACTGAGCTAACCTATCTACTGGATTCCACCCCGATTCAGCTCCAGGGACATGGATTTGACTGGGCCGAAGCCAGCGCGACTTCCCGTAATCAGGGGCTCAAGGTTCACCTGATGATTGAACAGCGGGGTCACACACCGGTTTATCTCAATATCACCTCACCGACAGTGAACGATGTCGTCGATGCCCGACACCTCCGATTGGAAGCGGATGCAACCTACGTCTTTGATAAGGGCTACTGCGACTATGGCTGGTGGCAACAGATTGATGAGGCCGGGGCGACTTTCGTGACCCGGTTTAAGCGCAATGCGGCGATCCAGGTAGTGGCACAGAATCCATGCGATGGCAAAGTCATCCTGTCTGACGAATGGGTCGAATTTCGCCACCGCAGTAACCGAGCAGGTCATAAAAATGGCTATCACGGCCTGCGGTTACGCCGCATCAGCGTGTATCGTGAAGGCAAGTCACCCCTCATCCTGGCGACCAACGATATGGACAGTTCAGCCAAGGATATTGCTGAACTTTATCGCAAGCGTTGGCAGATCGAGCTGTTTTTCAAGTGGCTCAAGCAAAACTTGAAGCTAAAGCGCTTTCTGGGCAAAAGCCAGAATGCAGTCAGCCTGCAAATTTACGCGGCCATTATCAGTTATCTGTTGTTATGGCTCTATCGATCACGTCGGTGTGCGCCGAATACATCGTTACACTGCTGTTGGTGGAAATACGAGAAACCCTGTTTACTCGTTTACCAACCGGGGTACAGCAGATGTATCGACGAAGACGACGAGAACGCGCGGAACTGATCGAGAAAACACAGTATGTTCTTTCCTATTAACTTTCCCCGGACAGCTGTGCGCGAAAGCGGGGATCTTACTGCTATCGCAAAATCCCCGCCGGGACCCATAGGGCCTAAAGCCGCGTAGGCTTGCGCGGGAATGACTTTGGAGGGTGTCATCCCTGCGTAAACGGCGGTCCGGCGGTTCGGAACCACAGCTTGTGAAGTCATCTCGATACGCCGTGATGACATCCGGATAATTGGAATGGGGCGTGTTAGATATAGCCGTCGAGGAAACTGCCGACCAACGGCTCCTGGTTGATAATCTTGTGGTAGGTATTGATCGCGCGCCGGTTTTCAGGGCTGATTTGCAGATTGTACTCGGGCCTATAAGTCTTGTCGGCAACCGTTTCAAGCAACTCACCCCGGTAAATATGACCGGAAGGCTGCTGCCGGGCATCACTCAGACTCGCGGCATCGTCGCCGACCGGGGTTACCGGGCGAGTCGCCGGCCTATCGAGGCTGGTCGGGTAATGAATGGGCTTGGCTGTGACTATGTAGTTCACGAATCATGCTCGCAGCAAATGGTCAGATGCAGAGGATTATATGAACAGAATGTCATTTTTTTGGCGATTTCGGTCAAACTTCCCATTTCTTTTTGGCAAATATGTCACTTTTTCGGGCTGAAACCCACTTTTCACCGCGATCACTGGTTTCTTTTTTCCAGAAAGGCGCCTCGGTCTTAAGATAATCCATGATAAATTCGCAGGCCGCGAAGGCGTCGCCGCGATGCGCGCTCGCCACCATGACGAGTACGATCTGATCCGCCGGTTTAAGCGCGCCGATCCGGTGAATAACGGCCAAATCAAGCACTTGCCAGCGCTCTGCAGCCCGTTGGGCGATGCCTTCGAGCGCCTTTTCGGTCATCCCCGGATAGTGTTCCAGCGTCATATCCTGCAGCGGATCGCCCGCCAGATCGCGCACCAGGCCGGTAAAACTAGCAATCGCGCCAATGTCGCTGCGCCCGGCAACCAATTCACGCTGCAGCGCGGCGCTATCGAAATCTTGTTGTTGAACCCGGACTATCATTAAGCCGTTCAACCGAAAAATTGCGCAAAGGGTAGATAGTTTACAACGTCTCCGGCGGCAACGGTCTGATTTTCGGCAATCTCGACAAAACCATCGGCCCATACCGTCGAAGTCAGTACGCCTGAATCCTGGTTGGGATAAACCTGTACCCGGGTTTGGCCGTCGTCGGCGCTGGTCAGTCGTGCGCGTAGAAACTCCCGCCGGCTATCGGGTTTGGGCCAGTCGAAATCGGCGATCAGCGGCAGCGGTAACGGCTTTTGCCAACCGCGCCCCTGCAGAATGCGAATCACCGGGCAAACAAAAAGACAGAAGGTTGCGAATACGGAAACCGGATTTCCCGGCAACCCCATGAATGCAGTCGCATCGATCTGCCCATAGGCGAGCGGCTTACCCGGCTTGATGCCGATACGCCACAGGCGCAATTCGCCGAGCTGTTCGATGGCGATACGCACATAATCTTCTTCGCCCACCGAAACGCCGCCGCTGGTCACCACCAGGTCTGCCCGGGTTGCGGCCAGTTGCATCGCCGCCTTGGTTTCATCGAGGGAATCGCCGACCAGACCCAGGTCGACGACTTCGCAACCCATGGCGGTCAGCAGGCCATGCAATGTATAGCGATTCGAATCGTATATCTGGTGCGCCGCCAGTTGCTCTCCCGGCTCGACCAATTCGTCACCGGTGAAAAATATACCTACTCTAATCGGTTCGAACACCGACAAAGTCTTCAATCCGACCGAAGCGGCCAAGCCGATATCCTGGGCTCGCAGACGGCAGCCCTCGGTCAAGATGCGGGTGCCGCTTTTAATGTCGTTACCGGCGGGGCGGATGTTGCTGCCGCTTTGCGGATGCACTTCGAAGCTAATACTACCGTCCGCGGCAAGCACCTGTTCTTGCATGATGACCGCATCGGCGCCGGCGGGTACCGGAGCGCCGGTAAAAATACGGGCAGCGCTCCCCGGTCTCAAATCGGCGGCGGCGGTGCCCGCGGGAATCCGCTGGGATAACGGCAGCGTGGTGGTCCCCGTAGCGGAAAGATCCGCGGTGTTGACGGCATAACCGTCCATCGAAGACATGGCGCAGCCGGGCACATCGATCCGTGATTCGATCGTCTCGGCCAGCACCGCACCGAGCGCCGCACGCAGCTCCAGGTCGGTTTTCTTGCCGATCGGGGATATTCCGCCGGTCAGTTGTCGCAGCGCATCGTCATAGGCCAGCATGGCCGTTGTATCGCAACTAGTCATAGCCACTCATTAAAACCTACAGCCGAAGTTCAGGCAACCCAATCATGACGCCGCATTCAACCGACATCGGTGTAATCCTGACGCTCGCCGATCCAGTTACGCAACAGCTCGGCGCGTGCATTTGCATACTCCGGTAACTGCATCATTTTCGCCAGGGCCTCCACCCGGGGAAACCATTTCTGGTCACGTATCAGATCAGCGATCCTGAAACTCATGTCTCCGGTTTGGCGGGTACCGAGCACTTCTCCGGCGCCGCGGATTTCGAGATCCTTGGCCGCGATGGTGAAACCATCCTGGGTGGAGCGAATAATTTCGAGGCGGGTGCGCGCCGCCTCGCCGAGGCTGTTTTTGACCAGCAGAATACAGAAACTCTCGCGCACACCGCGCCCGACCCGGCCGCGTAACTGGTGTATCTGCGCCAGCCCGAGGCGTTCCGGATTTTCGATGATCATGATGCTGGCATTGGGCACGTCGACGCCGACTTCGATTACCGTAGTAGCCACCAGGATCTTGGTTTCCCCCTGTTTGAAAGCGGCAATCGCGGCTTCCTTTTGTGCCGGTTTCATGCGCCCGTGCACCAGGCCGACCGCCAACTGCGGCAGCTGCTGGCATAATGCTTCATAGGTCAGCTCGGCAGCTTCGCACTGCAGCGCCTCGGACTCCTCGATCAGCGTGCAAACCCAGTAAACCTGGCCACCCTCGGCACAGGATCCCGCCACCCGCTGAATCAGGCTGGCGCGTTGCTGCTCGGAAACAATCGAGGTCGTCACCGGTTTGCGTCCCGGGGGGAGTTCGTCGATTTGCGAGTAATCGAGATCGGCATAAATCGACATCGCCAGCGTACGCGGGATCGGTGTTGCGGTCATGATTAGCTGGTGCGCCATTTCACCGGCTCGAGTTTTACGCTGCAGTGCGAGCCGCTGGTCGACGCCGAAACGATGCTGTTCGTCGAAAATGATAAACCCGAGTCGATTGAACTCGACACTCGCCTGGAATAGCGCATGGGTGCCGATCACGACCTGAGCTTCGCCGGAAGCGATCATATCGGTTTTCGCGCTACGTTTTTTACCCTTGTCCGCGCCCATCAGGTTGAGCACACCAACGCCTAAGGGTTCGAGCCATTGTTGGAAATTGCGATAGTGCTGCTCGGCCAGAATTTCGGTAGGCGCCATCAGCGCCGCCTGGTAACCGGACTCGATCACCGGTAAACAGGCGAGCGCCGCAACTACGGTCTTGCCCGAGCCGACATCGCCCTGCACCAGTCGTATCATCGGCTTGCCGGCGGCGAAATCCTGCATTAATTCATCCAGAACCCGCCGCTGCGCGCCGGTTAACTCAAACGGCAGCGATTGTCTCAGTTTTTCGAGCATGTCCCGCTGCGGCGCGATTGCCGGGGTCTTGCGGCGGCGAATCTGACGCCGGCGCTCTAACAAAGCCAACCGATGCGCGGCGAGTTCCTCGACGATGAATCGATATTGCGCCGGATGGCGGTTGTAGGCAATCAGATCGCTATCCGCTTTATTTTGCGGGCTATGCAGACACAGCATCGCCGATTTGAAATCGGGAAAGTCGTTTTTATCGAGCCAGGCCTGCGGTAGCGGTTCTGCAATGCCATCGGTTTTCAGTTTATCGATGACCTGCTGCAGGATGCGTTTTATCGAGAGCTGGTGCAGACCCTCGGTGGTCGGGTAAATCGGGGTCAGGGTTTGCGGCAGCGCCGAAGGATTGTCGATATCGATCAACTCAGTTTCCGGATGGATCATTTCAAGCTCACCCTGGGCCGTCCTGACTTCCCCGAAACAGCGCAGCCTGTTGCCCTTTTCGAACAGTTTTTGCTGACTGGCGTTGAAATAAAAGAAACGTATCGCGATTACGCCGCTGTTATCGGCAAGCTTGGTGGCAAGCACCCGGCGCGAGCGCCCGGCGCGGCGAAAATGCACCCCGGCGTGCAACACCTCGGCCTCGATCTGGCAGCGCTGCCCCGGCTGCAACGAGCCCACCGGCGTGATAAAGGTGCGATCCTCATAACGCAGCGGCAGATGAAACAACAGGTCGCGCTGGCTACTCAGTCCGAGTTTTTGCAGCTTGTCGGCAAGCTTGGGGCCAACCCCTTTCAGGTAACGCAGGCCCTGTTCCGACCAGTGCTCCATTCCATCGCTTGCCGGCATATGGCAAGCCGGCTAGTCGATAACCAGCACCGCATCCATTTCGACGCCGACTCCCTTGGGCAAAGCGGCGACGCCGATCGCGGCGCGCGCGGGATAAGGCTGTTGAAAATAAGTCGCCATGATTTCATTGACGGTCGGGAAGTTGCCGAGATCGGTGAGGAAAATATTGAGTTTGACGACGTCGCTAAGGCTACCGCCGGCGGCCTCGGCCACCGCCTGGAGGTTATCGAAGACCCGAGTAATCTCGGCATCGACACCGCCGGGCACCACTTCCATGCTGGCCGGATCGAGTGGAATCTGGCCCGAAATGTAAACCGTGTTGTCGACCTTGACGGCCTGCGAATAAGTACCGATCGCCTGCGGCGCATCGTCTGTATGAATAATGGTTTTAGCCATCGGTAAGTCTCCAGCTCAAAGAGTTCGGATTATGCGGGTATTGGCGTGGCTCGCAATATTTATTTGCGCCAGATACGATTTACCACCGGCAACGAGCGCAGCTTTTTCATGATACGCGCGAGGTGAATACGGTCATTCACGGTCACCACGAATTCGATGGTCGAAATCCGGCCATCCTTTTCGGTCACGTTGACGTGCTCGATGTTGGACGACATGTTGGCGATAGTGGCCGCCAGGGTCGCCAACACGCCGCGCTGATTGGCGACTTGAACCCGCATATAGGCGAGATATTCGCCCTGAACCTGTTCCGACCACTGCACCGAGAGCTGCCGGTCTTCCTTGCCGCGCTCGGGGATGTTGGGGCAACCGCGCTGGTGGATGACGATACCCTTGCCGAAAGACATGAAACCGGAGATCGCATCCCCCGGTACCGGCCGGCAGCATTTAGCAAAAGAGACCACCATGCCCTCGGTGCCCCTGATCGCCAGCGGCTTGCCGGAAACATCGAAGGCGGTGGTGTCATCCTCGATATCGTACATGGCCTTCGCCACCAGGCTGGAATTGCGGTTGCCGAGCCCGATTTCGGCCAATAACTCTTTCTGGTCGGCCATGTGATACTGATCGAGCACTTTTTTGAATTTGGTCCGGGGAATCGCCACATCGCGGCCCTTGATCTGGCTGACCGATTGTTGCAGCAGACGCTGGCCGAGCGCTATCGCCTCGGTCTTCTGCAGCGACTTGAGGAAATGCCGGATATTGGTGCGCGCCTTGGCGGTGTTGACGAAATCGAGCCAACTCGGATGGGGCCGGCTCGCTGCCGAACCGATAATCTCGATGGTTTGGCCATTGTACAGGTGGCTGCCGAGCGGCGACATTTGATGGTCGATGCGCGCCGCGACGCAGGTATTGCCGACGTCGGTATGCACCGCATAGGCGAAGTCGACGACGGTGGCGCCGCGCGGCAGCTTCTTGATATCGCCCTTGGGCGTAAACACATAGATTTCATCCGGAAACAGGTCGACTTTGACACTTTCCAGAAACTCTTGCGAGCTGCCCGACTTTTGCTGCATTTCGAGCAGGTTTTTAAGCCATTCGAGGGCCCGGCCCTGTGCCGTCGTGGTGCTGGCCTCGCCTTCCTTGTAGATCCAGTGCGCGGCAATGCCCGACTCGGCGAAATGATCCATGTCCTCGGTGCGGATCTGCACCTCGATGGCCACGCCATGCGGGCCGAACAGGCTGCTGTGCAGCGACTGGTAACCGTTGGTTTTCGGAATCGCGAGGTAATCCTTGAACTTGCCCGGCAAGGGTTTGTAAAGATTGTGCATCACGCCGAGCACGCGGTAGCAGTCATCCACCGACTGCGTCATGATGCGCACGCCGAAAACGTCGGTAAGCTCCTTGAAACTGAGCTTCTTTTCTTTCATCTTGCGGTAAATGCTGTGGATGTTTTTCTGCCGGTACTTGACCGTAGCCTGAATGTTGGTTTCCTTGAGCCGCTGTTTGATGGCGGCTTCGATGGTATTGAAGATTTCCTTGCGATAACCGACGACTTCTTTACAGGCGCTATCGAGCGCGCGGTAGCGCATCGGATAAGCCGCCTTGATCGACAAATCGAGCAACTCATGGCGCATCTTGAAGATACCGAGGCGATTCGCGATCGGCGCGTAAATATCCATCGTCTCGTGGGCAATGCGACGCCGCTTGTCGGGATGCATCACTTCCAGCGTGCGCATGTTATGCAGGCGGTCGGCGAGCTTGATGATAATGACGCGGATATCTTTCACCATGGCCAGCATCATCTTGCGGAAATTTTCCGCCTGCGCCTCGGCTTTGCTGCGAAAATCGATTTTCGTCAGCTTACTAACGCCGTCTACTAACTCGGCAACCTCTTCGCCGAACTGTTCGGCGATATTTTCCTTGACCGTGGGCGTATCTTCGATCACGTCGTGCAGAATCGCGGCGATGATGCTTTTGCTGTCCATGCGCATTTCGGCAAGAATGCGCGCAACCGCAACCGGATGACTGATATAGGGCTCACCCGAGACTCGGCTTTGCCCCTCGTGGGCTTCGGCGCCGAGCAGATAGGCGCGATAGATTTCCTGGACCTGTGGCGCCTCGAGGTAGGCTTCGAGTTCGCTACAAAGCTCGGAAATATGGGTTTCATCGTCGCTGGCGCTGACATCGCCGGCGATTACTTCGAACAGATTGGCGTAGTTCGCCCCCATCTCGCTGTTATCTAGCCTGTAACGTTATAACTATGGGGTTTTATAACATATTTACAAGACGCAGGCGCGCCTTGCGCGGGACTTCAAACAGGCCCGCCAGCCAATAAGTGTCGCCAAGGAAAAGCTTACTCGGGGCTGTCTTCAGCCTGCAGACTGGCTTGGGCGATCTGGCGGATCAGATCGTCGTCGGTTGCGATTTTATCGATTTCCGCCTGCGCCTCCATTTCGTCCATCGACGAAGCGGTGATCAAATTTTCCGCAATTTCGCGCAATGCAAGTACGGTAGGTTTATCGTTTTCAGCCGGGATCAGCGGATCGGCGCCCTGCGCGATTTGCCGGGCACGGCGCGCCGCCAGTAACACCAGGTCAAAGCGGTTTTCGACATGCTCGAGGCAGTCTTCTACGGTAATTCGCGCCATGGCTTAAGCTCTTGGTCAAAAAGGTTCGCAATCATAGCTAAAAAAGCATTAAAGCTAAAGGTTTTGCGCCAAAAAAAAACTACTCGATTTCGGCAGGGATTGAGGCCATCAGCGCCCGATTTTTCGACTTTTGCCGCGCCAGCGTCAAACCCTGGGTATGAATAATTGCGTCGAGGTCGAACAGCGCCTGTTCGAAGCGGTCGTTGATGACGAGATACTCGGCATCGTGATAATGCGACATTTCGCGATCGGCGTCGCCCATGCGGCGCGCGATTATGGTCTCATCATCGGTGCCGCGCGCGCGCAGGCGCTGTTCCAGCTCGGCGCGCGATGGCGGCAGAATGAAGATGCCGACGGTTTCAGGCATTTTTGCCTTGACCTGGCGCGCGCCCTGCCAATCGATTTCGAGGATGACGTGTTTGCCGCTAGCCAACAGTGTTTCGACCGAACTGCGCGCGGTACCGTAAAAATTGTCGAATACCTGAGCATATTCGAGAAACTCGCCGTCCTCGACCATTTGGTTGAAGCGTTCGAGCCCGACGAAATGATAAGCGTCGCCGTCCACCTCGCCCGGCCGTATCGCGCGCGTCGAATGCGAAACGCAGACCGCGACCGCGTCGGCGCGCTGCTCCAGCAACGCCTTGACCAGGCTGGTCTTACCGGCGCCGGAGGGCGCCGAAACGGTAAACAGGCAAGCAGTACTCACAAAAGTTCTCGGAAAATCCAGGCTTAGCTTTGTAGCGGCCGCCTATTGTAATGACAGATCAACTATAGACCAATAAACTTAGGTCACTAAACCTAATTAATGGTCGAATGCTGAGTCAAGAATATCGGCAACGTTTTGCCGGGCTCGCCCGGGTTTACGGCGCGGCGGCGCTTGGTCCGCTGCAGCGGGCGCATTTCTGTATCGTCGGCGTGGGCGGGGTCGGCTCCTGGGCGGCCGAGGCGTGCGCGCGCAGCGGCATCGGCAGCATCACGCTGATCGATCACGACGATATCGACGTCAGTAATACCAACCGCCAGCTACATACCACGGTAGACAGCATCGGGCGCTCCAAAGTCGAAGTGCTGCGTGAGCGCATACTCGCAATCAATCCCGAATGCGACTGCAATGCGATCGACGATCTGGTCACGCGCGGCAATGTCGAGAAATTCGATTTTGCACGGTTCGACTATGTGATCGACGCCATCGATCACGTCAGCCACAAGTTAACGCTGATGCACCACTGTCGCCGCAACAAGATCCGCTGCGTCTCCACCGGCGGCGCGGGCGGCCTCACGGACCCGACCCGGATCGTGGTCAAGGACTTGACTCAGAGCTATAACGATCCCTTGCTCGCCAAGGTCCGTTCAACGCTGCGGCATCAGCTTGATTACAGCCGCAACCCGAAGCGCCGCTACGCGATGGACTGCGTGTTTTCGACCGAACAACCGATCTATCCCGCGGAAAACGGCGCCGTCAGTCATGCGAAGCCGGAAATGAGCGAGCGCGCGACGCTCGATTGCGCTAGCGGCATCGGCTCCTTCGTCGGCGTCACCGCCGGCTTCGGTTTCACCGCCGCCGCGCACGCGATCAAGAAATATCTTAAATCAAGTAAGTTCGACTCGGAGTAAAAAAATACAAAGTATTTTTTTACTCCGAGTCGGTTTTAATCGGGACCTTTCCATTGTTTAGAACAGCTTCCCCGGTTTGACCTCCGCCGGATAAACCTCGTTGCCCGATTTCCAATAAATATTACTGCCGCTGACTAGCACCTGATAACACACCCAGCGGTTGGATGGCGGCCATACCGAGCAGTAGCGGCCGCGCTCGTCGACGCGCCAGCGGCCCGTGGTTTCCTGACCGCCCTGTTCGCGATAACGAGTCGCACCACCAGCATCGAAATACTGAATATAGGGATGCCCCGCCCAGATGCCCTCCATCGTATTACCGGTCAGCAACTCGGCCAGCTGCTGCTGCGTCGGCGTCGTAAGATCAGCGGCCTCGCCCGCGTGTGCGGGCAAGGACAATATCGCAAGCAGCAGTAAGATCCGGCTCATAACTCGATGGCTCCGAGATTGAGGCCATGCTCGCGCGCGCAGTCCTTGGCAATTTCGTAACCCGAGTCGGCATGCCGCATGACACCGCTGGCCGGGTCGTTCCACAGCACGCGTTTGATGCGCGCAGCCGCGGCGTCGCTACCATCGCAACATATCACCAGTCCGGCATGCTGGGCGTAACCCATACCGACGCCGCCGCCATGGTGGAAGGATACCCAGGTCGCACCGCCCGACGTGCTCAACAGCAGGTTCAGCAGCGCCCAGTCGGAAACCGCATCCGAACCATCCAGCATCGCTTCGGTTTCGCGGTTGGGGCTCGCCACCGAACCCGAGTCGAGATGGTCACGGCCGATTACGACGGGCGCCTTGAGTTCGCCCGAGGCTACCATTTCATTGAACGCCAGACCGAGTCGATCGCGATCGCCGAGCCCGACCCAGCAGATGCGTGCCGGCAAACCCTGGAAGCTGATACGGCTCTGCGCCATGTCGAGCCAGTTGTGTAGATGCGGGTCGTCCGGAATCAATTCTTTTACCTTGGCGTCGGTCTTGTAGATATCTTCCGCATCGCCCGACAGCGCGACCCAGCGAAACGGACCCACCCCCTTGCAAAACAGTGGGCGAATATAAGCAGGCACGAATCCCGGAAAATCGAAAGCGTTTTTGACGCCCTGATCGAAGGCTTCCTGCCGGATGTTATTGCCATAGTCGACGGTCGGAATACCCTGCTCGTGAAAATCGAGCATCGCCTGGACGTGCACCGCCATCGATTTACGCGCTTCGGCGGCAACCGTCTCGGGATCGGTGGCGCGTTTCATTTCCCACTGCTGCATGCTCCAGCCGATCGGCAGGTAACCGTTGACCGGATCGTGCGCCGATGTCTGATCGGTAACGAGGCTCGGTTTAACTCCGCGTCTGACCAGCTCGGGCAGGATTTCACCACCGTTGCCGAGCAGCCCAACCGATAAGGCTTCGCCTTTGGCACAAGCGTCGTCGATCATTTTCAGGGCTTCGTCGAGCGATGCGGCGCGCCGGTCGAGATATTTGGTGCGCAGGCGAAGGTCGATACGCGCCTCATCGCATTCGATACACAGCATGCTGTAGCCGGCCATGGTGGCGGCCAGCGGTTGCGCTCCGCCCATACCGCCCAGGCCCGAAGTCAGAATCCACTTGCCGCCGGTAGCGCCATCGAAATGCTGGCGCCCGGCCTCGACAAAGGTTTCATAGGTACCCTGCACGATGCCCTGGCTGCCGATATATATCCACGAACCCGCGGTCATTTGGCCGAACATCATCAAACCCTTGCGATCGAGCTCGTTAAAGTGTTCCCAGTTGGCCCAGGCCGGAACCAGGTTGGAGTTAGCAATCAGCACCCGCGGCGCGTCGGCGTGGGTCTTGAACACGCCGACCGGTTTGCCGGACTGCACCAGCAGGCTTTCGTCGTCTTCGAGTGTTTTCAGGCATTCGAGAATCTTGTCGAAACATTCCCAGTTGCGGGCCGCACGGCCGATACCGCCATACACGATCAGCTGTTCGGGCTTTTCGGCAACTTCGGGGTCGAGATTGTTTTGAATCATGCGATAAGGGGCTTCGGTGAGCCAGCTCTTGCAGTTTAGTTCGCTGCCGCGCGGCGCGCGGATTTTGCGGCTGTCGTCGGTTCGGTCTAAAGGCATTTTGGATTCCTCATTCGGGTTGCTTAACGCAGTTGATATTCGTCGGTGGCGTAGCGTGCGCCGAGTTCGTAGCGATCTCCCGGATAGGTCAAGGTTACGCAGGTAACGACCTGGTCGTCTTTCCAGGTCCGCCGAGTCAGTTGCAGACAGGGTTGGTTCGGGTCCATAGACAATAATGCCTGCGTATCCGGATCGGGTAAGATCGCGCTGACCCGGTGTTCCATTTCATCGGGTTTAAATTGTCCGAGCAGGTAGGCAGTGGCGGTCCGCGCGCTAAAATCCTGCTCGATGAACGCCGGCATGGCAGCCGGATTCACATAACGCGATTCGAGCTGAATCGGTAACTCGTTCTGGTAGTGCACCGCGCGCAGGTAGTAAACCCGCGCGTTTGCCGGCAGTTCCATCTGTGCGGTGATTGCGGGGCCGGCAGCGATCGTCTCGAGCTGCAATACTTGCGAGCGATGGTGTTTACCACCCTGCTCGATTTCAAGCGCGATATCCTGCAATTCGATCAGGCTCGCGTGCGGCGGTAATTCGGCGACGAAGGAACCAAGCCCGTGCACGCGCTTGATCAGGCCGGCCTGGGTCAGTTCGCGCAGGGCACGGTTAATCGTCATGCGGCTGACATCGAGGGCCGCCACCAAGTCGTTTTCGGAGGGCAGCTTTTGACCTACGTCCCACTCGCCGCTGTTAATGCGCTGTTCGATGATATGTTTGATTTGGCGATAAATCGGCTCGGGCGCCGCCTTGTTGATATCGTCGAAACTGTCGAGTAGTGCGCTCACGCCGGCATCCGCCATTGACCGGCCTGCATCACCGCCGCGCAGGGGTTGAGACCGAGGCGATAACTCAGCATCGCCGGTCGGGTGACGTCCCACATGACGATATCCGCCTGTTTGCCGGTTTCGAGCGAACCGATGTCGCGTTCCAGGCCGAGCGCCCTGGCCGCGTTGAGCGTGACGCCGCGCAGCGCCTCGGCCGGCGTCAGGCGAAATAAAGTGCAGGCCAGGTTCATGATCAGTAATAACGAATGCACCGGTGAACTGCCGGGGTTGGCATCGCTGGCCAGTGCGATCGGCACCTGCCGAGCGCGCAGCGCCGCGATCGGCGGCAGTTGAGTCTCACGCAACACGTAATACGCACCCGGCAGCAATACCGCAACAGTGCCGCTGGCGGCAAGCTCGTCGACCGCGGCCGCGCTCAGGTATTCCAGATGATCGACCGATAGCGCGCCCCGCCGGGCCGCCATGGCGGCACCCCCGAGGTCGCTCAACTGCTCGGCATGAGCCTTCACCGGCAACCCCAGGTCTTGAGCGCAGGCCAGCACCTTTTCACCCTGTAGCGGATCGAAGGCGATCGACTCGATAAACACGTCGACCGCATCGACCAGTCCTTCGCGCTGCGCCCGCGGCAGCATTTCTTCGCACACCAGCGTGATGTAGTCATCGCTACGTCCGGCGTATTCCGGCGGCAATGCGTGCGCGCCGAGAAAAGTCTTCTGGATTCGCAGTCTGAATTCGTCAGCCAGCTTCGCCGCCACGCGCAGCATTTTAATTTCGCTGTCGCTATCGAGCCCATAACCCGACTTGATCTCGAGCGTGGTCACACCCTCGGCCAGTAAGGCACGCACGCGCGGCAGCGCCTCGGCAAACAGTTGCGCTTCGCTGGCGGCCCGGGTCGCATTCACCGTCGCGACGATACCACCACCGGAAGCGGCGATTTCGGCATAACTCGCGCCCTCGAGCCGCCGCTCGAATTCGTCGGCACGATCGCCGCCATAGACCAGATGGGTATGGCAATCGATTAGACCCGGGGTCAGCAGTCGCCGGCGGCAATCGACGACTTCGGCATCGAGCGGCGCCGGGCGCGCGTTCATGTCCCCGACCCAGGCTATTTTATCGCCGTCCACCAGCAGCGCGGCCTGCTCGCGCAGCCCGTAACCCGATGCGCCTTGCATCGAAGCGACGGTGGCGTTGATGAACAGTGTCTGGGACATTTAAAGTCGTCGTGACCTATACTTGTATATACAAGTATGGTACGCTGGTTTTATTACAAACGCAACATGGCTTCACGGAAACCGGGTATGACGACAAAAATCTGGGCGGCTTCGGCATTGCTGGCGAGCGGCTGGCAAGATTCGGTCGAGATCAGCATTGCCGCCGATGGTTATATCGAGGCGCTCGAGCCCAATACGCTATATGCCTCCGGGGACCGGGTCGAAGCGCTGATTCCGGCAATTCCGAACGTTCATTCGCACGCTCATCAAAGAGCGATGGCGGGACTCGGCGAGCGCGCCGGCAATCACGCAGACAGTTTTTGGACCTGGCGCAAGGTCATGTACCACTACCTCGAACGAATGCAACCCGAAGACCTGCACCATATCGCGGCCCAGCTTTATCTCGAAATGCTCAAGGCCGGGTATAGCTGCGTCGGGGAATTCCAGTATCTGCACCATGATACCGACGGACGGCCTTACGCCAATCGCGCCGAAATGAGTCTGCAATGCCTGCAAGCAGCGCGCGGCGTCGGCCTCGGTTTTACCGCGCTGCCGGTGTTGTACCGTTACGGCGGGTTCGGCAGCGCTGCACCGCTCGATGGTCAAAAACGTTTCATCAATGACGCCGACGGTTTTATCGATATCGTCGAATCGCTGCACCAGGCGGCGGCAGGCGACGCCGGGATAGCGGTCGGTATCGCACCCCATTCGTTGCGCGCGATTAACCGGGAATTGTTAAACGAAGTCATCGGGGGGCTCAACGATCTCGCCGCGATTCATATCCATATCGCCGAGCAAACCAAAGAAGTCGACGATTGCCTCGGGTGGAGCGGCCAACGCCCGGTTGCCTGGCTGCTGGATAACTTCGACGTAAATTCCGATTGGTGCCTGATACACGCCACCCACATGGATGCAGCCGAAACCAGCGCTATGGCCGCCAGCGGCTGTGTCGCCGGATTATGCCCGACCACCGAAGCCAATCTCGGCGACGGATTTTTCAATGCGCTCGACTACTGTGAGCATCAGGGTCGCTGGGCGATCGGCTCCGACAGTCATATCTCGATCGATCCGGTCGAAGAACTGCGCTGGCTCGAATATGGCATGCGCCTGCAAACACGGCGCCGCAATGTGATGGCGTCGGCGACGACGAGCAACACCGGGCGCAACCTGTTCGATATGGCGCTCGCCGGCGGCGCCCAGGCCTGCGGACGCGCCAGCGGCCGCATCGAAGCGGGTTATCGCGCCGACTTCCTGGTGCTGGAGTGCAATCACCCGCGGCTCTACGGACGCCGCCGCGACGATTTGATCGACAGTTGGATATTTTCCGGCAACACAAACCTGGTGCGCGATGTTTACGTCGGCGGCGCCAGGGTGATCGCCGACGGTCATCATGCCGACGAAGAACGGATCGCGCAGAATTACCGTGAAACCCTCGATCGACTGGCAAGCTAGGAGAATTTCGTGACCAAGGCATTACTGCTGACCCCCGGCTCGACGCGCCTGACCGAGCTGCGCCACATCTACCGCCAAAACCTGAGCGCCGACATCGACGAGACTTGCAAGGCGCGTGTCGACGCCGCCGCCGCGGTAGTCGCCCGCGCCGCGCAGGCCGAGGCGCCGGTTTACGGTATCAATACCGGCTTCGGCAAACTCGCCACGACCCGCATTCCCGCCGACCAGACTTCGCAGCTGCAGCGCAACCTGATTCTGTCGCACTGTTGCGGCGTCGGCAAGCCCTTGCCGCGGGCGGTGGTGCGCCTGGTGATCGTGCTCAAAATGCTGTCGCTCGGACGCGGCGCCTCGGGGGTACGCTGGGAGCTTATCGAGCGCCTGCAAACCATGCTGCGGCTCGACATGATTCCCCTAATCCCCGGGCAGGGTTCGGTCGGGGCTTCGGGGGACCTGGCCCCGCTGGCGCATCTGACCGCCGCCATGATCGGTGAAGGTCACGTATTCTTCCGCGACGACAAGATGCCGGCCGCCGCCGCGCTCAAAGCCGCCGGCCTCGAACCGTTGGAGTTGGGTCCCAAAGAGGGGCTGGGTATGATCAACGGCACCCAGGTATCGACCGCGCTCGCGCTCGCCGGCCTGTTCGACGCCTGGAACCTGACGCAGGCGGCGTTGGTTGCCGGCGCGCTGACTACCGATGCCTTAATGGGTTCGACCCGTCCGTTTCGCACCGAAATTCATGCGCTACGCGGGCTGCGCGGTCAGATCGATGCCGCGCACTGTCTGCGTAGCCTGCTGCAAGATTCGGCGATTCGGGAATCGCACCGCGAAGACGACGAGCGCGTACAGGACCCTTACAGCATCCGCTGCCAGCCCCAGGTGATGGGCGCCTGTCTCGACCAGTTCCGCCAAGTGGCTCAAATGCTGGAGATCGAAGCCAACGCGGTTACCGATAACCCGATCGTAATAATAGAAGACGGCTCGATTCTATCCGGCGGTAATTTTCACGCCGAACCGGTCGCCTTCGGCGCCGACCAGTGCGCGCTGGCGATTGCCGAAATCGGCTCGATCGCCGAACGCCGCATAGCGACTACGGTCGACCCGGCGCAAAATTTCGGTCTACCGGCATTCATGTCGCCCGAGCCGGGGCTCAATTCCGGTTTCATGATCGCGGAAGTAACGGCGGCCGCCCTGATGGCGGAAAACAAGCAACGCGCCGCGCCCTGCTCGATCGACTCGACCCCGACCAGCGCCAACCAGGAAGATCACGTTTCGATGGCCTGTCACGCGGCGCGGCGGCTCGGCGAAATGAATCATAACCTGGCAAACATCATCGCCATCGAGTTACTGGTTGCGGTGCAGGGCATCGAGTTTCGCGCCCCCATTGCGACCAGCCCGCGCTTGGTGCGGGTTATGAAAACCGTCAGAAACGCGGTGGCGCCGCTAGCGGGCGACCGCTATCTCGCCGACGATATTGCGGCCATCAAACAATTGGTGATGGATCGCAGCATCATCAAACCCCTGGTCGAAGACGGGTTGCTGCCGAAGCTGCAGCCATGAAACCCGATGTGACGATCGGCCAAGGGCCGCTGCTGTTGGCCCAGCCACACGGCGGTCTCGATATTCCAGACGCGATTTTCGCGCGCCTCAACCCGCAGGGCCAGATGCGCGCCGATACCGATTGGCATATCTCGCGCCTCTATGCCGACCTGGTTCCCGAGGTTACAATCGTCGGCACCTCGCTGCATCGCTACGTCATCGATGCCAACCGCGACCCGTCGGATCAGTCGCTTTACCCCGGACAAAACACGACCAGCCTGTGTCCCACGACAACTTTCGACGGCGCGGATATTTATCTCGCAGGCCAGGCACCCTCGGCCGATGAAATCCGCGATCGCCAACGACAATACCACCAACCATACCACGACGCCCTGCGCGCGCAGCTGGATCGGATTCATCAACGTCATGGCTATGCCATACTCTATGATTGCCACTCGATTCGCTCAGTCGTGCCCTATTTGTTCGACGGCAGACTGCCTGATTTCAACATCGGCAGTAACGACGGCCAGAGCTGCGATGCCGCGATCGAGACCGCGGTTAGCGCTGCTTGCGAACAATCCAAGGGTTTTACCAGGGTGATCAACGGACGTTTCAAAGGCGGATGGACTACGCGTCACTACGGCGAACCCGAGCGCGGTTTCCATGCCATCCAGATGGAACTGGCGCAGTGTAACTACATGCAGGAGCAATCTCTCTGGCAATATGACGAGCGCAAGGCCGAGTGCCTTCGTGTTATTCTTGCGGCTATTTTGCGGAACCTGGTTCGCGTGTTCGACTAAATCTTCGTTGCCCATGTTACAAATCACAAAAAAACCCATCGGCATGGGCAAGGAGCGTATGTGTTTCGTGCATCCCGAAGACCCGCGACTGGCAATCAAGGTGGCCAGAGGCGAGATCAGCATACAGTCGCGGCGGGAAATCAAGTTCTACCGTAAACTGGAAAAACGCGGCGTAAGCGACATCCATATCCCCGGATTTCACGGTCTTTGCGAAACCAATCACGGTACCGGTATTGTGGTCGACCTGATTCGTAACTATGACGGCGAGATATCGCGACCGCTCAACTGGTACCTGGCCGAGGGTTACCCGATCGAGGATTTCGAGCCGGGCCTGGAGGAACTTAAACAATCATTCCTGGAAAACCTGATTATCTTCAACCACGATATGACGATCGGCAATCTGCTGGTCAAGAAAATTTCCGCTTCGCGGGTACGCCTGGTTGCCATCGACGGCTTGGGCGACGTGGTGCTGGTGGACTGGTTCGATGTCCTCCCTTCCCTGGCACGACGAAAAATACAACGCCGCTGGCAGCGTTTCATCACCCGCGTATACCTCAGCCGCGAAGTTCGCCAACAGCGCGAGGCCATGGAACAGCATTCGCTGCCTGAACAATAAAAGTCAAAACCCACAGCCAGAGTAAATCAGGTAAATGAGCTGGATCGTTTTCGTCGCTGCGCTGGGCGCGGTAATAATATTCGGCGGCTCTGCGGTTGCCACCAAGGTCGCCGTCTCGGCGATTAGTGCGATCGATGTGGCGCTTTTGCGCACCATCATCGGCGGTCTGGTTGCCATACCACTGACGCTTGCGCTGCATATCCGGCTGCCGGACAGGGTACGGCAGAAATGGCTATTGGCGTTATCCGGTTTCAGCGGCTTCATCGCCTTCCCGCTACTGTTTACCCTCGGCGTCAGCCTGACGTCCGCCAACCATGCGACCATGATCCTGGCCATCCTGCCGGTCCTCACCGGGGCGATCGCGATGGCCTGGGACCGACAGCGCCCCAAACTTATCTGGTGGTCAGGCTGCGCGCTCGCCTTCAGCGGCGAAACGCTGTTGATATACGATCCGAGCGCCGACTCGACGCTGGCCAGTATCGACGGCGATCTACTGGTCGCGATATCGACCCTGTTCGCCTCGCTGGGATATGTTGCCGGCGCACGCCTGCAGCGCAGCGGTTATTCCGCGCGCGGTACAACCTTCTGGGGCGTCGGCCTGTTCGCACTGTTGTTACTGCCGGTCGCGCCGCTGCTGCTCGATTTCGAAGGCCTACAGGCTGCCGGCGGCTATGCCTGGTCAGGTTTAATCTACCAGGCCATCGGCGTGACCATCGTCGCCTATATCCTATGGTATTGGGCGCTCGGAACCGGCGGCATAGCCCGCGTTGGCCTGTTGCAGTTTTTACAGCCGGTGTCGGGCGTCATTCTCGCCTTTTTTATATTATCGGAACAGTTGTCGCTGAGGTTTTTGACGGCCTCGACGCTCGTCATGCTCGGCGTCATTTTAGCGTTTCGCTCCAAATAACAACAGGCTAGACTCACGCCCCATGTCATTCAAGCAATATTTTCATCCCCCCGCGATCGCGGCCGGTTTCGCCGCGGTGTTAATCGGTTACAGCGGCTCCGCGGTGATCGTGTTTCAGGCCGCGCGCGCCGCCGGCGCCACGCCCGAGCAAACCGGCTCGTGGATGATCGCGCTCGGTATCGGCCTGGGTTTGACCTCCATCGGCCTGTCATGGCGATATAAAATGCCGATTATTACCGCCTGGTCTACCCCCGGCGCCGCCCTGCTGGTCACTTCATTACAAGGTATTAGCCTGCCCGAGGCAGTCGGCGCATTCCTGTTTTCCGCACTACTGATCACCTTAAGCGGCCTCAGCGGCTGGTTCGAGCGCATCATGGACCGGATTCCACTGTCGATCGCCGCCGCCATGCTATCCGGCATCCTGTTTCAATTCGGTGTCGACGCCTTTGTCGCGATGGAATCGCGCCTCGGCCTCGTGCTGGCCATGTTCGCGGTATACCTCGCGGCCAAAAAGCTGATTCCGCGTTACACCATCCTGGCAGTGCTGGTGGCCGGTTTCCTGCTATGCCTGGTGCTGGATTTGCTCGACTTCTCGGGCTTCGACCCGGCGCTGGCCGCGCCACAATACGTCGTACCCGAATTTTCCTGGAACGCATTAATCGGGGTCGGAATCCCGCTGTTCGTGGTAACCATGGTGTCGCAGAATATTCCCGGGATCGCGGTGTTACGCACCGCGGGATATGCGGCGCCGATCTCACCGATCATCAGCTGGACCGGGATCACGACCCTGCTGCTGGCCCCCTTCGGCGGATTCGCCTATAACCTGGCGGCGATAACCGCGGCTATTTGCGCCGGCCCCGAAGCGCATGCGGACGCCGGCAAACGATATCTCGCGGGCTACAGTACCGGGTTTTTTTACTTGCTGCTCGGCATTGGCGGCAGTGCGGTCGCGGCCCTGTTAAGCGCCTTTCCCACCGAATTCATCCTGGCACTCGCCGGCCTCGCATTGCTATCCACGATCGCCAACAGCCTCTATACTGCGGTTGCCGACGGCGGCACCCGCGAAGCGGCGGTAATTACCTTCGTCGTCACCGCGTCCGGGCTCAGTCTGTTCGGCATCGGCGCGGCATTCTGGGGCCTGGTCGCGGGCGGCATCGCGACCCTTATATTTAATAGAAAAACATAACTTCATGAAACCACCAATTCATTCGGACCGCCACGAATTCCGCCAGGCGCTTGCCGCTAACCGGAGCAAGACGCCGGCGGCACGGTTTGATCCGTTACGGATCGCGAGTTTATCTTGACGGGTACCGAACCCGGCATGCTGGCGGTCGCGCTGGTCGCCTTCGGCGCGGGCCTAATCCGGGGGTTTACCGGCTTCGGCGGCCCCGCCTTCATAATCGCCATCCTGACATTGTTTTTCCCCCCGGTCAGTATCGTGTCGAAAATCCTGGTGGTCGATTTTCTCGGCAACGTCTATCTGTTCAAGGCCTGTTACCGCCAAATCAATTGGCGCGCGACCCTAATCATGGTAATCCCGACCATGATTTTCATGCCGCTCGGCCACTGGTTACTTGTCGAGCTCGACCCGATCTGGATGAAACGCGCGATGGCGCTGGTTATTGCGGCCGCCTGTCTGATGATGCTGATCGGGTTTCGCTACAAACACCCCATGACGACGGGCTGGTTAATCTTTGTCGGCATCTGTTCCGGGATCGTATTCGGGGGCAGCTATATCGCTCTGGTAGCCGTGGTTTTTATCCTGCTCGGGCCTTATGACAAAAACGAAGGCCGCACGCTGATCGTTTCCTGGACGTTTTTTACGGTCGTCGGCTTCGCGCTGATCTCCGCCGTCAGCGGCACCACCGGGGTGGACGACATCGTTACCGCCCTGCCCGGCGCCGCAACCTATATGCTGGGGACCTGGCTAGGCTCCCACGGGTTTCGCAAATCGAGCGAAAAAATGTTTCGCCGCGCCGCGATCACGACCTTGCTGGCGTTGTCGATGGTGAACCTGGTCAGCTGAAGGAGCGGGACATCCGCCCCGACATTTCGGGTATTTCGGATTTTTGTAAATATGGCGCCCAATTGTCATTCCCGCGTAGGCGCACTGCTGTCCGGAATAAATTAAGTTGGTGTATTTGAAAGTGTTGCAGTGCCCGGGTTTTACGAATAAAACCATAAGCGACAACTTAATTTCAGGACACTGCAACATGTATACAAATACCCGATTTGGCGAACTTTTGAAAGTCCTTCCTAAAAATACTTTCAAACGCTGCGTTGAACAGCATCGGAGCGATAAACATAACAAGGGTTTCGACAGCTGGGGGCAGTTAATCAGTCTGATGTATGCTCAATTGTCCGGTTGTCGGAGCTTGCGCGAGTTGGAGGTGAGCTACAATAGTCATTCCGCGCATCACTATCACCTGGGCTGCGGTCCGATTAAGCGCTCGACTTTATCGGATGCCAATCGCCAACGAGATGCCGGGGTATTTGAATCATTCTGCCAGCAGCTGATGGGCCGGGCTCATCGGCGAGTACGCAATGAGATAAAGGACTTGCTCTATCTGTTGGACTCGACGCCGATCTGTCTGCGCGGCCGGGGTTATGAGTGGACGCAAGCGCGTAGTATGTCACGCATTCCGGGCCTGAAGATTCACCTGCTGTATTCCCCCGACAAGCAGTTGCCTTGTGACGCTCGGATCACGGCATCGACCGTTGAAATCGAGAAGGGCGCTAAGTATGTGTTTGATAAGGGATATTGCGATTACAATTGGTGGCATCAAATCGACCAGGAGGGTGCTTTCTTTGTGACCCGGTTAAAGCGTAACGCATCGATCAGGGTGCTCAAAAGCCGCTCGACCGAAGGAGATATACTGTCGGATGAGGTCATTGAGTTTAAAAACAAATGGCCTGGCGGCGGCCGGAAAAACAACTACGTCAAACCGTTGCGGCGAATAGTGGTGCATCGAGAGGATCATGTGGACCCGCTGGTACTGGTAACCAACCTGATGGGGGTCCCGGTTGAAGAAGTTGCAGCGCTGTACAAGCAGCGTTGGGCGATCGAACTCTGGTTCAAGTGGGTCAAGCAGAACCTGAAAATCAAAAAGTTTCTCGGTCAAAGCGAGAATGCGGTCAAAATCCAGATACTGGTGGCATTGATCACGTATCTCATCGCCGATCTATACCGGCAACTTTGTGGATCGAGACGCGGTTTTTATCTGTGGCTGGCGGAACTCAAATCGACTCTATTCCAGCGACCCAGACTCGAATTCGAAGTACTTAAACGACGACGAAAATGGAAATCCGATTTCCAAATACATCAAGCACAGTTGGCATTATGATTTATTCCGGACAGCAGTGCGCTTGCGCTGGAATGACGGGGAAAGCGCCAGAAATCTTGTAATGCGGCGCGTTTATCAAGGCTTAGCCATCGGATAGCGCATCCCATTCGTCGAAGGCAATGCGTCGACCCGGATACGCGGGGTTGGCAAACGGCCAACAATCGCCGATCCAGGTTTCCACGGTTTCGAACAGATGCTGATCGAGCCCTTCGTCGACGCGCGACTGGCGCACCCACATGGTGATTTCGACATCGTAGCCCGGCTTCCGCGCCGGATAGATATAGACGCAGCCCAGCACCTCCGATTCATCGAGGCTGACGACCGTATAGGCGAACGAGCTACGCATCTGGAACTCGGCCTGGTGCCAGCCGAGTTCGATAATATTCTGTGTCAGCGTCAACCCGAACGGCCATTCGCCATTCGGACGGAAAATCGTGCGCAGGCGTTGTTCGGAGGTCATTACCGCATCGTAATCTTTAACCGCGTCGCTTATTGTTAGCGGGCGCAGGCGCAGGCGCGCGGTTTCAAGAACTTGGGGGATTTCGAAATCATCGGGCACTATGGGTGGGTTATACATACAACGCTCCAGTTCGGTTGCATCAGGCTCATATGATTTTCCGCATCATGACTCGGTTATCTTCTCTAGCTATTTCCCGCCACCCAAGATGGCGGTATAAAGAAATATTTTCATGCAGTAAAACATGGGTTGCGAGCTGCAGTTCAGTATAGTTTTTTTCTCTGGCTTTCGCTTCGGCAAACTTCATTAGCTCGCCACCGATACCTTGGCCCTGGAATCTGGGGTCGACGGCAATATTTGCGATCAGGGCGCGCTCCTCGTCGAACTCCATAATTAACCCGCCCAAAATATCACCATCCGACTCGACAACCCAGGTGGGATAGTTTTCGATCTCGGATGAATAGTCCGCATCCATCGGCGGCAGCCGGATTCCGTCCAACCGCTGCTGATAAGTAATATAGGCCGACTCCATACATACTTTGAGACGGGCGGAATCGTCGGGCAATGCTGTTCGGATACGCCGGATTGATGTCATTGCGTAAGCTTCCTCATTAAGGCGACAGTTCAAAACTAGAGTTTTCGGCAAGGGCTCGTATTGTCTATTGACTGGGGCCGGCTAATAGTTGACCCCTGGGTTTATTGATTTTGCTGACCCCTTGCTGAAGTCATACTTTGAAGTTGGCCGAAATTGATTTCGGTTATATCCTTATCGAGTTTATGCTTTTCTTTAAATGATTCAAAACAGTAATATTAACCCGGCAATAAAATAGTTGTGATAAAATGTCGAGTATGAATAGAGAAGATGCTCGCAAATTGCCGCCCTCGGCACAAGAGGAAAAAAGAAAGCTCGCGATCAAGCAGTGGAAGAAAGGAGAACGGATCAAAGACGTAGCCGAATTCGCCGGCGTCAGTTCTCAGGCTGTCAGTGGTTGGATCAAACGTTATGAGGCAGAAGGTCTGGCAGGACTGAAAGCCAGAAAGCGGGGAATTCAGTCAGGAACCAATCGCCATCTGTCCCGGGTTCAGGAAAGGCGCATACAGCAATTGATAATGGATAAAACACCCGATCAAATGAAACTGGACTACGTGTTATGGACTCGCAAAGCGGTGATGGAACTGATTGATCAGGAGACCGGGTTCGATATGCCGATAAGGACGGTTGGCGAGTACTTGAAGCGCTGGGGCTTTACGCCACAAAAGCCGGTGAAGCAGGCTTATGAGCAAAGCCCGAAAGCGGTTCAGCAATGGCTGGATCAGGACTACCCGGAGATTCATGCCAAAGCGAAGCGTGAAAAGGCCGAGATATACTGGGGCGATGAGACGGGCATGCGCAATGACAGTCAGCATGAACGCGGTTATGCGCCCAAGGGTAAGACGCCCGTTGTTAGACTCAATGCCAACCGCACTTCAACCAACCTGATTTCAGCCATTACGAATCAGGGGAAAGTCAGGTTTCGAGTATTCGATGGCACGATGAACACCGATATTCTGATTGATTTTTGCAAACGGCTCATCAAGACCGCCAAACGCAAGGTCTATCTGATCCTGGATAACCGCCGGGTACATCATGCAAAACTATTCAAGGCCTGGCTTGCGGACAATGCGGATAAGATTGAGGTTTACTATCTGCCGTCTTACTCACCCGAATTGAATCCGGATGAGTATTTGAATTGTGATTTAAAGGCCGGTGTTCATAGTGGCAAGCCCGCTCGAAGCAAGCCTCAATTGAAAAAGAAAGTGATATCGCACATGCGGAAATTACAGAAGACCCCGGCTCGGGTAGCCAAATATTTCCAGCATCGGAAGATTCAGTATGCTGCTTGACAACAACTAAATGATTGCCGGGTTAATAGTATTTATTTTCGGCAGTAAAATTTGATCGGACTAATCCGTAATAAATACGTAGCTGGGTCGAGGAATGACCTGCATCGGAGTAGATAAATATTATTGCATCTATCACTTTAGTGACGTCTTCGAACAAGACATTCGGATCATAAATAGCTGCAGGGAAAGTGATAGATTTAAAAAATACGCCTTCCGAAAACTCTACATCAAGCTGTTTTTCAATTTCATTTAAATCGACATCATAACCTACGACTAAAATTTTCATCGAGAACCTCTGTTTTCAGTCTACAAAAATCCTCTACTTATGACTCCGGTTATTTTTCGGGAGGATTACACTGGGGTACAGTGATATTTCATCAACTCAAACTATGCGCATGTGACGATCACTGATTTGAATCGGTTTTACTATGAGGCGCACCCTGCAGCACATAATAATTGAATACAACTGGAATATATACGCCATTGGCGTATAATCTACTAATTAATGGTTATTGTAGAAACTAGTGTTTTTACCAAACTCATCCAGGAATTGATGGATGATGACAATTACAAGGATCTGCAGGAAGCCTTGGTAATTCGTCCCGATTTAGGGGATTTAATCCAGGGCTCGGGGGGATTACGTAAAGTTCGATGGAATTTAAAAGGAACTGGTAAAAGTGGTGGTGTCCGAATTATTTATTACTGGGTAGTCGATGACCAACATATTCGAATGTTGTATGTCTACCCAAAAGGTAGGCAGGATAATCTGACTAAAACTCAGATTGCCCAGTTAAGAGCCTTAGTTGAAAGGTGGTGAAGATGAATAAAGAAATGTTTAGTGAACTCCTTGAGAGCGTTCAAGAAATGGATGGAATCGTGCTGGGCAAGAAAGATGCCTCGCGCATATTTGAGTATCCTGATCCTGAAGTTAAAGCAATTCGTGATCGGCTGGGTGTTTCTCAGGAAAAGTTTGCAATTATCCTCGGTGTAAGTAAACGCACCGTAGAAAACTGGGAGCAAGGTCGCCGACATCCAACAGGTCCTGCTCGATCTTTGCTACGTATAGTAGAGGCCGATCCTGAGCGCGCGCTACAAGCTTTAATGGCCTCCTACAAATAGACGCATTTATTTTCAAGCGTTCAAACGCATGCTGAAAATCGGAAAAATAAATGCGTCCCCTTATCGTTCGTACATGCACGGCCTGCTGATTTGGTGAATCGCGAATTCAGCGCGACGCGGCCGAATCAGTTGTGGGTCGCCGATATCACCTTCGTAGCCACCTGGTCAGGAATGGTCCAAGTGGCCTTCATCATCGATGTATTCGCCCGGTATATC
>DS021199.1:308460-317415 GCA_001735895.1 Olavius algarvensis Gamma 3 endosymbiont
TAGGCTGGGGCACATCAAATTGCCGCTGAAGCAGATTGTCGTACACCGGTTGTTTGTGATTGCTGTTCGTGGTCACCTTGAATTTCTTGCGATGACGTACCTGAACTCCGGCCTCCCGCATCAAATTCCGCGCCTTATTCCGGCTCACCGGATAACCCAGACAGTTCAGGGCCCGTTTCATACGTCGGCTGCCGTAGGTATGATCACTCGCATCATCAACCCGCTGAACCCACTCCAGCATTTCCTCATGCTCGGGATCAGGCGGTCTTGTGTCCATCTGGCGCCGGTAGTGGTAATAACATGACCGGTCCACACCCAGCACCTGACACATCAGGCGAACGGGAAAGGTATTCTTGTGTTGGGTGATAAACGAGTATTTCATTTCGTTTCTGCTGCAAAGAATACCGTCGCCTTTTTTAAGATTTCTTTCTCCATCTTCAGGCGTTTGATTTCAGCTTTAAGTCGACGGTTCTCTTCCTGATCCGGTGTCAGCTTGCCGTTCCCACGGAAAGCCTGGCCATCACCCGATTGTTCCTCTTGCACCCATCGGCACAGCATATTGGCATTGATGCCCAGGCTTCGCGCTGCTTCCGCCCGGCTGTAGCCCTGATCAGTTACCAGGCTCACTGCATCCAGTTTGAATTCTTTCGTATATTTCTTTCTCGTTGTCATCTATCGTTACCTCAGTTAAGTTTCATTATCTCTTAACTGGGTGGTATCAATCTATTGGACCATGTCATTCTATAGCGCGATGCAAAAAGGACTATTAAAAAATGACAGCTGGCAGGGAGAAGTTTTGATTTCCCAGGAATCGGGTTCTGTTCAGAATCAGCTGCTGTCCATTAATGTAGTGAAAGACAGTACAGGCAAGATTATCAACTATGTCGGTATTTTTACCGATATCACCAAACGCAAGCTTGTAGAACAGGAGCGCGAACGTTTAATCAATGAACTGCAAGACAAAAATATTCGTCTCGAACGTTTTGTATATACGATATCGCATGAACTGAAAACACCGCTGGTGACAATCGCCGGATTTACCGGAATGCTGCGCAACGACTGCTCGCAAGGGAAGACTGAACAGGTAGACGCACACTTTAAACGGATTGAGGTGGCAATTGCAGACATGTCCATGCTACTAGACGATTTGTTAAAGCTTGCGCGTCTGGGGTACATTGAAAAAAAACTTGAGCCCGTTTCATTGAGCGAACTGGCAACCAAAACTACGGACCAACTTCGCTACCACATTGCCAGGGAAAATATCAAAATCGATATCGCGCCCGATATGCCGGTGGTCATGGCCGATCGGGTCAGATTGCTCGAAGTCCTGCAAAATCTGGTGGAAAATGCAAAATTTAGTGCCGAACAGTCGGAGCCCCGAATTACTATCGACGCCGTTCAAGACAACAACGAAATAATTTGCTCTGTGCGTGACAATGGCAAGGGGATCAACCCGGAATACCATGAAAGAGTTTTCAATATGTTCGAGCGGCTCGATCAAAATGTCGAAGGCACGGAGTGGGGCTTGCACTGGTGCGCGGAATCTTGGAAGCCCATGGCGGCAGGGTCTGGGTTGAATCGGATGGTATCGGGGAAGGTAGCAGTTTTCGGTTTTCATTGCCGAGAACGGAATAGTAAGTTCCGGTGATAGTAAACCTATTTATTGGGGGCCGAATTGCCCCAGGCCGTTTCAGCACTAATTCCTCGCCGGTAGTTTCAAGTTTGCTTACAAACACCGGTTCCCTGTAGACGTACCTGCGATATTATTAACCCGGCGACTGTTATTCGGCGATGGTGGACAGCAGCTCCGGATTAGCGACGAGGTTTCTTACGCCATGCGCGTGACCTTCGTTAAAAATGTTTCCCTTGCACCACTTGCCAACGCTAGCAATGTCGACCTTGATAACTCCAGGGCGGACACTCCAAGTTACCTGGAACGGTGAGCCGTCCTCATTGTAACCGGGGCCGGTGGTTGAACCCGCATATTCCACAGGAGTCCCCGTATCGGCGGGGATATTCAAGGCCTGGTGTAACCCATTTTTCCGTCCATGCCTGGTCAACTCGCCGAAATCCAAAGCAGTACTGTCATTAACCAGGACATAAACCTGAGCTTCTACGCGCAATTGCGGATTCTTGATCGACTCACTGAGACAGGCACCCAGGGTCGGTCCGGGTTTTATCTGCGCGGTGGTATGGACGTAATGGACTTCGATCGTGTCTCCGGGATAAAGTCCGCCGTGCTTGCTCGAACACAGCTCGGCCTCGATAGGTGACATCTCGGCCTTGGTCAATTGACCCGAGTATTGATATCCGCTTAGATATCCGTGACCATCACCATTGCCGGCATACTTCGAAAACTCGCCGCCCGCGTGCTCTGCATTCTTGTGAAAATGAATGTTGCATAAATTCATCTCGTTGCTTGCGGGCGCAGCGCCGAATGAAATGCGGTTGTCTCCCTTCACGGATTCGATATCACGCGGTGATTGGGGTCCAAACCCCTTGCCTTCAGTGTTCATTGCCAGTTTCTGTCGTTGCTCGGCTATTACTCCATCGGGCACTTGTTCGTGATTATTGGCATCCGTGCCGGCTGCAACCAGGTTGAACGATATGGCTGTCGTTGTTACTAATAGAAAAAGCGCATTGGCTCTCATGATTTATCTCCGCTCTAGCCTGGTAGTTGAAAGCGAAATATACCGGCCCTGGATAACATTTCGCTAACGCTCGGTTCAAAAACAAAATACGACATTAGGGGTCAGAGAGCAATTGTTTCCAATTTCAGAGAAACCTGCTCTGTAAAACCTATACTTTTTTGGGTTCCTGGCCCCGCTCTTTTCCGGCAGCGAAGACGGTTTTAACTATGCCATCATAGTTATCGGGAACGGTGAACCAATAACTAATTGTTGAATCCGGGGGCAGTATACCTATTTGCCGAAAGCCGGTTTGCGCCCGGGCCCCTATGCTCATGTTTTGCCGGTAATAGTTACGAGCTAGCGCGCACATCGGCGCGTCGACCCGAGGGTTTATCGCATTCGATTTTCCTAGCGAGATAAATCACTGCCAGACGATAACAGTGTGTTTAGATTCTGAACAAACGCTTGAGGCGCTCGACCCTTTTGCGGTTAACGCCGCGGTCGCTATACCCCACCCTGGATGACGAACGCAGGTGAATCAATTTTTCACCGGCATCGATGCGGATCTCCAGGTCGTCGACGAAACCGAACACCGGGGTGGTGAAAATAGCGGCGACATAAATGCCATCCTCCGCCTGAATGCGGCCACCCATTTCGCGAATGGTTTGTTTTAACGTATCCAGCGTCTGCGTCACGTCGCTCCCCGTATAAACCAACGGCTCGATCCAGTGAGAGACATCTTGTTCAAATTCGCTGCAAATACAATTCGGCTTGTCGGGGCAGCGCAGCAACCGACCTTGAACCAGGCCGCTTGCCGCGCCGGATTTCGAGACGAAACCCAAAGTAAAGAACAGGGCAATTACCAACAGCGCTAGTAAAACGACGACAATGGTCAGGGCTTTCATTTTTTTTCGCATAAGTTTGTCGTTCTTGCCGAAGGCCGGAATAACTTATGTCATGAGTCGATTCAAAGGTCAACGAAACCGAAGTGCTCGTTGATCAGGATACCGACGCCAAGCGCTATCAATCCGACGCTCCAAACCATGAGCCACATCACGCGGCCCTTGATCGCCATCCACAACAGCACCAGCCCGACCGGGATCGACATCCAGTACGCCATCTCCAGCATCATGTGGGTATTTTCGGTATAAGGGTTGTCGGGATCGACCTCCTGACCTTCTCGATAACGCAAGTTTTCAGTTTCGCTTAGCCGTAAAACTGCAGTGTCATTTATCCCGATGACGAAATCAATCGGTAAGTCGACAGTCGATCGGCCCCGGGACTGATCCTCGGCAGCTGCAAGCCGAAAGGTCCGACCCTCGTATTTCTAGATCTATGCCGCTCCTTTGATTAAACTAAGATTTTCGAAATCCACAAGAATCCATGCCAGATCAGGCCCGCGCTCCAGCTTCCCAAGTCCCGGTAATCGATTTGTCTGCTAGCCAGGGTAACGACGAACAACGGCTGGCGCTGGCGCAATCCCTGCGCGATATCTGTCACCAGGTCGGCTTCTTCGTGATCGAAAATCACGGCATAGAGCCCAGCATCGTCGATCAGGCCTTCGGTTACAGTAAACGCTTTTTCGCCCTGCCTCTCGAGCAAAAGCTGCTGATCGATAAGCGTAAGTCGCCCTATTTTCGCGGCTGGGAAGCCGAAGGCGCCGAAAGCACCAACAACCGCGCCGACATCCGCGAACAAATCGATTTATGGACCGACCATCAGCCAGTCAAAACGCCGGGGCAGCCGCACTATCTGAATTTACTGGGTCCGAATCAATGGCCGCCCGAAGACATACTTCCCGGCTTCAGGCTAAGCATTCAGCAATACATCGACGCCATGAATCGACTAGGCGATCAACTCATGAGTCTGCTGGCTCTCGGTCTCGATCTGCCGGCGGATTTTTTCGACAAACGCTTCGGCCGAGACCGCATGAGTCTGACCAAACTGATTCGTTACCCGCCGACACCCGCGGGCGAGTTCGGCGTCAACGCCCACCAGGACACCGGCTTTCTGACCATCCTGAATCCGGGCGAAACCCCGGGCCTCGAAATCAAGATGCCCGACGGCTCATGGCTGCCGGTGCCGATCATCGACAACTCTTTCGTCATCAACCTCGGCGAAATGCTGCAGGCGATGAGCGGCAACTACTTTGTCGCCACGCCTCACCGTGTGGCCGCATCCAGGCAAAGATTTTCCATCGGTTACTTCCATGGCCCGGCGCTCGACACTTCGATCAGTCGCATCCCCCTGGCCGATGAATTTGTCGCCGCCGTTGCGGCCAGCCCCCGGCATTCAGATGCCGGATTCATGGCTCCGATAAAAGCAACACAGGCCGGCGTGCAGGACATGCAGGGCGAGTTGCAGGCGTCGACCTTCGGCGACCAGTTGTGGAACTACTTCTGCCGCTCCTACCCCGACAACGCCAAACGCTTTTACCCCGATCAGGTTGACTGAAAAAAATCAATGGGATCAAAACCGATCGCGTCATCCCAAATTATCCGCGACGCAAAACCATTAAACCGGCGCCGACAATCGGCCATATACCCATTTAAAGCGAGAGTTTCTGGATCGTTGGAATTGAAAGCTTACACCTGACTGGCGTGCGCTGGAGGGTAGGACC
Source organism: Olavius algarvensis Gamma 3 endosymbiont (assembly GCA_001735895.1). Taxonomy (GTDB): domain Bacteria; phylum Pseudomonadota; class Gammaproteobacteria. Next base: position 313,711 of record DS021199.1, read on the forward strand.
CCGGTCTTCAGCCCCAACGCTCGATATGCCTGCTGAAGGTATGCTCTAACAATGCCTCGCTCTTGACGCCGTTGAGCACCCGGCGCAACTCACCCTTGCCGTCAAATAACAGCAAGGTTACGTTGGGCACATCGTGTTGCCGCTGCAGGCGCCGACCCGCGGGCGTGGTGATATCGGCAACCCGGAATAGCAGGCTACCATCCATATCTTCGATCGCGGCGCTGGCGTTGCGGCGCAATTCCAGGCACAGCTGACACTTGGGATCGTGTATTTGCACTACCGTCGGCAAGCCCCCGCCGATGACCGATAAATCGTGCGTGATATCGTAGTTGTGTTTGAATACGGCAAGCGCCGTGCCGATCATGGGGACCACAATCAGCACTGCAATTGCTACTTTGAGCAGTTCACGCTTTTGCCGTTTCCGGCGCGCTCCCGCTGTCTGTTTGGACGCGCGCGGATTTTGTTGCCGTTGTCTTTTTCGTTTTTTCATTTTGTCTCCACGGATGTTTGCCTAACCTGCCCCGCAAAACCGGCGGCCGCGGCTATAGGCCAGGGTTAGATACGAAAACTGTTAGGCTGTGACAATTTATTAAGCTTGCGGTCGCCGCCGAATTCCGCGGCCATCCCATCGGCTGGATACAAATGATTCGCGATCCCGCGCAACCGCTCCGCGGGCAGATCGCCAACCAGCGAATAGCGCAGACCCTGGTGTTGCCAGCCGATAAAGCCATAACCGTTAACCAGCAACTCCCGGTCGGTTTGCCGCGGCACATCCTGCGGCATCGATTTCATGATGTACAAAGAAACCCAGGCGCCGTCCACCCGGTACATAAAAGACACGATGCGCTGCTCCAACATATTGCATAAGCGCCCGCCGGCCAGCCTGTATTCGGCAGCGGTAACAGGCAGCGGTACCCGGAATTCCACTTTGTTGCTAAACCAGTCGCGCAGGTTGTCGGGCCGCGCTTCGCTGTAATCGAGCTCGCGGCGGCTGATGACGAAGGTGTGAAACTCGTTGACCAGCGCGGCGGCCGTCGACTCCGACTGCGCCGCCTGATCCGTACCCATATGCAACAAAGTGACGAAAGCGAAACTGAACAGAAGGATGGCCGCCGCCACTGCGGGCAATAGCGGTCGTGTTGTATGTGAACCAGTCGCTTCTTGCTGCATCGCGGCAGTTTGTTTAATCCGCGCCCACAAGCCATCCGGTGGCACCCAGGTCGAAGCGACTTCCCGCAGTTGCCGATCGAAGTCGTCGGCGCGTTGCCGCGCCGCGCGGCAATCGGCGCACTGCTCCAGATGAGCACCGATATCACTATGCTGTTTTTTTTCCAGCGCCCCGTCCCGATAGGCATCGAGGTCGTTAAGACAAGTCTTGCAGTCGATCATTTCTCTTCACTCCCGCTGACGGCATCCGCCGTGTGCTCAGCTCGCGGATCGTATCCATCCAACTGCTTGCGCAACTTCGCCCGTCCGCGTGACAGGCGCGACATCACCGTGCCGATCGGGCAGTCGGTGATATCAGCGATTTCCTGATAGGAAAAACCGCTGATCAGATACAACACAGATACCACGCGCACCTCGGGAGGCAGCATAGAAATCGCACTGTGAATCGCACTTGAGGAATTTCGATTTTCAATGCTCTGTAATGGGGACAGTTCTGTGTCGGCTACCAACTCGACGACATTGGCATAGTCGTCCGAAGTGGCGTGGTATTTGGATGATTTAACCGGGGAACGCTGCTGCCGGCGATACTGATCCCGGTATACATTGACGAGTATTTGCTTGAGCCAGGCGCGCAAGCCGGCCTGATGAAACTGGCCGAATCGTAGCAAACGAGCGCCTTGACGCAGGCATCGTGGACCAGGTCTTCGGCATCCGACGCCTGATATACCAAGCCGCGAGCGGCCTGCATCAGCGAGGGTAACTGAGCTTCCACCTGGCGCTCGAATTCGGCGCGTTTAAAACGATCGGCTATTTTCCCGGAAAGATCAAAAATTCGCATTTACTCATACTGGGACGGAAACCGCCCTGCACTGGTATCAATGTTACTTAGAACGCCTGTGCCGTTATTTTATTCCCGGAATAGCAAAAATAATTCAAAACGCAGGCGTCGAACGCTCGTTTGTCGCGATCTGAAGCCCGGAAAGGCCGGCGGCGGATACTTAATCGCCCGGATCCACTACTTCGATAAAGTGGAACGGAGCGATGAATTCCGCTCCCGTGATAGTAAATCGGCGGTCGGAACGACATCAAAAATTAAAGAGTCAGGCCACTTTATTATGGTTGCGCCAAGTGCTCGGACTTTGCCCCAGGCGACGACTAAACTCTCGATTGAAATTCGACTTGGTCACAAACCCGGACTGCAACATCACCCGAGTTACCGGCAGATCGGTGTTTTGCAGTAGCCGGCAGGCTTCGTCTATACGAAGACTGTTGATAAATTGCGAAACGCTAAGCGCGCGATGCCGGTTGACCGCAGCGGAAACCTGCCTGGCCGGTACGCCGAGCTTGCGCGCGATTCGATTCAGGTTAAGGTCCGGGTCGAGGTGAAGTTGAGTGGTCTCCACCAGCTTGTCGAGTCGTGCCAGCAACGCTATTTCCGCTGCGCTATCGGCCTGCTGTGCGCGGGTAGCGGGAGCGGATTGCCAATCATTTGCATTGAATTTGTGCCACAGAATGAAGAGCACGAATAACAGGGCTGCGACTATTGATGTCCCGCCCACAATATTGGGAATGTTAGCGCCCTGGCTACGCCAACCGTCAACCGCGATGACAAAATCGGTAGCGGCGGAAACGAATATCAACACCACTACGCACCACAGCGCGCGACGCACGTATTCGCGTCGATTGAAATCGACCCACGGAAAAGTATCGTGTTCGCGCAAGCCCAACAGCGTCAAGGCTAGGCCGTAAAACAAGGAAAACAGGCCCTGCGCGAAATCGATATAGGTGGGTGCAAAACGAGACAACAGCAAGGCAACGGCCAATGGCAAGAGGTGTAGCAATGCGGGCCATGGCCGTTTGCCGCTAAACCCCACCGGATTCTGGAAGCTTAGAAACGCCAGTGGCCCAAGCAGTGAAGCCGTTAACGGAAAAACCATCCCGAGTCTTTCGACCCCGTAACCAAAACGCATACCGACAATAGTCAGCTGTACGATCAACAAAATCAAAAAGGCACAGGCAAAGCGGTTACGCGGCGGCGGCCGCGTCAGTTCAATCAATAGGAAATATCCCAGCAGCAGGGCCAGAACAACGGGTAGTGGAATCATCGGCATTGCAGGTAGCCTCACCTCAATTCTGAGTCTATTTAGGTACTGGATCGCGATCGGCTACGACCTGAATCGCGATTCAGGTCGCCCACATCGACAACAGACACCACACTCGATCCCAGGCTAGTGCAGGCTTCATGGCGAGACTCTCCCCGCAGCGGCGTGACGCGCACAGCCCTTATGAATTCGTGTGAGGGTATTTTATGAAAACCTGTTTTGCAAAACCCATGGGTACATTTTTAATCGCGATTGTATCAGTCTCGTTTACCGCTGTCGGAGCCGGTGAAGTATTTGCCGCCGATTTAATCATTCAAAACGCCACATTGATATCACCCGAACGTTCCGCGGCGCTGCGACATGCGACGGTAAGCATTCGTAACGGCAAAATTGAAAAGGTCTCCGCTCAGCCGATCACCCCGGAAAACGACACCCC
>DS021199.1:317839-352048 GCA_001735895.1 Olavius algarvensis Gamma 3 endosymbiont
AGGCCGGCATAGCCTACCAGCCGACACTGCGGGTGATGGACAGCATGCGCGAGTTGTTTTTACCCGCAACGCTGGATGACCCCGCTCTGAAAAAAGTTGTCCCGCAGGCATTACTCGACTGGTATCGCACTGCACCGGCGCATGCATTCAAAAGAGAATTGGTGCGCGACGATTTCGACGGGCTACCCGACCACCGTATCCCACCGCTGCTTGGCGAGACAATCGGGCGCGGTGAACGCAGCCTGCGCTACCTCGCGCAAACCGGTCACGACCTGCTGCTGGCCAGCGATCACCCGGCGACACCCGGCCACGCCAATCATCCCGGTTTAAGCACCTACCAGGAACTCGTGCGCATGGCCGCGCTCGGTGTGCCCTTAAAGAGCATATTCGAAGCCGCCACAATCAACAACGCAGAAAAGTTCGGGCTCGCAGATCGCTACGGCAGTATCGAATCCGGAAAAACCGCCAACCTGTTGTTGCTGGAGGCAAACCCGCTGGAAACAGTCGAAGCCTATGACCGGATTCGCTGGGTTGTATTGGGCGGTCGAGCCCTGGCACGCGACACGCTAGCCGCCGATTATCTCAAGCAGTAAAGTAAGGTCGGCACTTGCTTTATCGATGCGGAGGAGTGTACTGCTCCCAGTTTAAAGAGGGGCATAGATCTGTTACCAGAAATCTGTTCCGCCCCGCGTGTTTGCGCCGCATATCGAATCAAAACGGGGTTATTTCGACAGGTTCGTTGTTTTCACAAATGGCAATATTCCACTAACCTAGAGTTAATAATTTCACATTTCGAACCCATTTTCCGTAAAAGCGATCTACTATTATTAAGTGTGATGAAAATCATCGGAGCTTGTCATGATCAAAATGACGACAATGCGAATCTGGATTAGCGTTTCCATCGCCTGGCCCCTGTTTTGGATATTGGTATTTGACAGGTGGTTCCTGCTAAGCCCGATAGGCTTGCTCATCGCTTTCGGGCTGCCGCTTGCGGGCTGGTTAATCTGGTTCAAATTTTACCGGGGCGACGAGGAGAAAATGCTGCACGACGCGCGAATTGTGGCGGACAAGAATGCGGAAGTTTTGCAGAAACTGAAAAAACGCATGGTCAAGCAACGCTGAGGCTAGCGGTTTGCGCGGACCTATTTCTGGTCGGCGTGCGCCGCCTTTAACTCCTCGAGCATCAGTTGTGTTTTACGCCCGGGTGGCGGGCTTTTACGCGTAATCGCCGCAAACTGGCTGACATATTTGGTCCTTTTCGGGGCGACCGGGGCCACCTTGCCACGAATTAGAAAACCTTCAGCCACATGATCCGCGAGAAAGCCCAGGTAGACGCCGGACTGGATCAGTAACGACAGGGCCTCCTCGTCCTGGACGCGAGCGGCGCGCGCCAGACCCAGTCGCTTGCCGGCAGCCATATTCGGCGAATTAAATCCGAAACCCGCATATTTGTACTTTCTGATTTTGGAAATGCCGAGTTTACGTTGACTATCGACGTCAAACAATGGATGACCGCGCCCGCAGTAAAGCGTCATGTCTTCATCGTAGAGCGATAAATAATCCAGCGATTCCGACTTCCGATGCAGCGGCACGATTCCGATATCGATGCTGCCTTCGATAACACGGGCTTCGATGATGTTGGGTGGTTCAATCGAAATCGAAATATCGACCTCCGGCGCCAGGGCGTCAAACTGCCTCAAGGCGCTATCTATATGCGCGCGCGGATTGGTGGTTGACTGATCGAACAAACCCAGACTGAGGGTGCCTCGTAAGCGATTGTGGATTTCGTCCACCTCGCTGCTGAAGGTATCGAGCGCGCCGGTCAATCTTTTGGCCGCCTCCAGAACGCGTTCGCCGGCATCGGTCAGGCGGAAGCCGCTGGGCCCGCGGTGGCACAGCTTAAGCGCCACTCGGGTCTCGAGATCGGATAAGTATTTCGAAATAGTCGAGCGTCCGATATTCAGTTCGAACTCGGAGGCGGCCAGGCCCCGGCATTCGCAGACAGTCATAAACACCTGCAGCAAGCGAATGTCGGCGTTCCCGATTTGCCGAATTATTGCGCGTTTTGCCATCTATAAAAACTCCGACAATCTAATGGTTGCATAATTATGCAATTTATGTGGAAATAATAAAGATTATTGAAACCTTAAATAATCTTTATACTGCACCGTTAAACACGTCAGTAGCCGCAGCTTAACGCTCGATCGAACAGAACCAGATCAAAGGCCGGCATTCATCGCCAGCTGCACATAAAAAGCATTTAGGAGGGAGGAAATCTTGTGAAAACCAAAATATACCCAATACTCAGCGCTGTATTCGTTACCACACTACTCGGAATTGCGGCTTCATCGAGCAGCGCTCTGGCGCAGCAGGGTGGAAGAAATGCCGATCTGACATTCACATCTTTCACCGGACCTTATATGCGCAGCCAAATGCTCGGCTTCGTCCGTCCGTACGAAGAACAGACCGGCAAGCGGGTGTTCGTCGAACATTACGCCGGTGGCATCAATGAGATTCGAGACCAGGTGGAATCGGCAAATGTGGTCTGGGACGTTGTCGACATGATCGAGTCAGACATGCTGCGCGCCTGCGACGAAGGTCTGCTGGAAGACCTCCAGGGTATAGCACTGCCGCCCGGCAAAGACGGTACTCCCGCCAGTCAGGATTTCGTCGCTGGCTCACGCCACAAGTGCGGTGTCGGCATGATCGTGTGGGCGACGGCGTTTGCCTACGACAACGATGCCTTCCTCGGCAAGTCTCCGAGTAAAATTGCCGACTTTTTCGATACCGACCGCTTCCCCGGTGCCCGCGGGATCCGCAAAGATCCCACGGTGGTCATGGAATGGGCGCTGATTGCCGACGGTGTCGCGCCGGCGGATGTCTACCAGACCCTGGAAACCGAGGCAGGCGTGGAACGGGCGTTTGCCGTCATGGACAAGATCAAGCCGAATCTTCAATTATGGAACAACGGCCGTGAACCGGTGCGGCTGCTACGTAATAACGACGTCGTCATGACTTCGGTCTGGGCGACCACCGGCGCAGTTGCGGCCGAAGAGAAAGGGGCTAACTTCAGTGTCGGCTGGGACGGCCGCGTCATCGAAGTCGAACTGTTTGGCATTCCCAAGGGCAGCCGTAATCTGGAGGCCGCCAAAGAATTCATCAAATTCAGCAGCAGCACGGAATCGCTGGCGCGCATGGCGAGCATCCATCCCAATGGACCCGCAAGGAAATCGTCGCTCGCGTTGCTTTCCGACGACGTGCTGGCCCAATTGCCGAACAATCCTGCCACAGGCGACTTGACGACAATCAAGACGGATGTTGTCTGGTGGTCACAACACCACGCGGCACTGGAAGAGAAATTCAACGCCTGGCTGGTCAAATCCGCCCGCCAGGGCGCAGCTGGCACAGTTCGCTGAATTTTAATAACAAAGTGGAGGAGATGAATAATGAGTGAACAAGAATTAAACAAATTTGGCGATCACGTCGCAAAGACCGGGATCTTCGCCGGGTCTAGCCCGGGCATGGCAATAGCATCGATGGTCATGATCATCGCATTTGTCATTTTTACCGTGTGGGACGTCGAAGCCTCCAACGAAATTTTCGCCGCGGGCAAGAAAATCGCAATTGAAGCGATGGGATGGTTATACGTGCTGGTGGTCAACGTCACGCTGTTCTTCACCTTCTGGCTGTTATTTTGCAGATTTGGCGATGTGAAGCTGGGTCATGACGATGAAGATCCGGATTTTTCCACTTTTTCCTGGATCTGCATGCTGTTCAGCGCCGGACTTGGCTCCGGTCTGATCTATTGGGGCATTGCGGAGCCGATGTATCACATCCAGGGCAATCCCTTTATGGAAATGGCAGGTACCGAACCGCTAACCGTTGCCGCCGGTGCTTCCGCCAACCTGGTGACGAATTTCCACTGGGGCTTGCACGGCTGGGGCGTGTTTGTGGTCGTCGGCCTCGCGCTGGCGTATTTCTCCTACCGCAAGGACTTGCCGCTTTCGATGCGCACCACTCTGTACCCGATCTTGGGCGACAAAATCTACGGCTTCTGGGGGCATCTGGTCGACCTGCTCTGCGTTTTCGGTACTATTTTCGGCCTGGCCACTTCGCTGGGTCTTGGCGTCAAGCCGATTTCGGCGGGTCTGGCGAACCTCGGGATTATGCAGGACACTCAGACCAATCAGTTGATCCTGGTGGGCATTATTACGATGCTCGGCACGACTTCGGCGGCAACCGGGGTCGGCAAGGGCGTGCGGATACTGAGCGAATGCAATATTTGGGCAAGTATCGTCTTGTTGCTGCTATTTTTCACTCTCGGGCCGACCACTTTTATGCTGGCCATGGTGCTCACCGGATTCGGCGACTACATCTGGAACGTCATTCCGATGGGTTTCTGGATGAACGGTGATCCGGAGAACCAGTGGCAGAGCTGGTGGACGATCTTCTATTGGGGATGGTGGATTTCCTGGTGCCCATTCGTCGGACTCTTCATCGCGCGCGTCTCCAAGGGGCGCACCATCCGCGAATTCTGCTTTGCGGTTCTATTGATTCCGACCTCCGTGGTGGTTTTATGGATGTCGGCTTTCGGCGGCGCGGCAACCTTCACCGAACTCTATGGCGTCGGTGGCGTGGTCGAAGCGGTGAACAATAATTATGCGGGTGGCGTTTTCACCACGCTTGCCGGGTTTGGATTCGACTCGCTGCTATACCCGATCACCGTGCTGACTACCTTACTGTTGATTTCCTGGTTCGTAACCTCGTCGGATTCGGGCACCCTGGTTATGGCAACCATGATGTCGATGGGCGCCGAGCACCCGCCGATCAAGTTCCGGGTTTTCTGGGGCATCACTTCGGGTGTCGTTGCCGGCGTATTGATGCTGGCCGGCGGTCTGGGACCCTTGCAGACCGCTTCGATCGTTGCCGGGCTTCCGATTGCAGTAATGCTCATTATGATGTGTTACGGCATCGCCAAGTCTTTGCACGAAGACTTTCCGCATCCCGATGTCGAAGACAAGCGCGAATTGGAGTTCCTCAAACGCTAATGAATTTTCTCCGAGCGTAAGACCTTCTGCGTCCATGGAGCATGTAATTCGGTTCATGGACGCAGGTTTTTAAGTACGGGAAAGACTTAAGCCGGTTCAGTTTATCGCAAGTTTGACTTGACCGGACTGCCGGAGCCTGTGCCTCGATTGACTCGGCGTTCATCAATTTATGCCCACCAGCGCCGTGACTACCCGCAACCCATCTCATAGATGCCATTGATAACTTGGCGAATTAATTCAACCCGCCGGATTTTGCGGCTTAAACTCTCCGGCAATTGCCATCCTTAAGTTACTGCTCCGGCCGTAATACGGAATGGGGTTTAACCCGCTGATCTCACCGATTTCCCGTTGTGGACACCGCTAAGCGCACCCTGGCGGGCTAGTTGGAAGATTCTTCCGCTTCCTCGATTTTGCAACCATAACCATACAATGACTTTTTTTGGCATGGCAGGGTATGTAGCAGGGTTGCAACAAACTCTACCGAAAGCTCCTCCACTTCGGATTCGACGCGGAAATGCACTTGGCTGGCGGCGGGCAGTTCCTTTTCTATCCATATACGGGCGCCCCCAAGACTTAGATTTTCCACCCTGCCCCGCAGGGGCTCTTTGGAACTTTCTGTCTGATAGGTCATTTCGCCGTTGATTTCTATGCGCGGATTGGCGCGCCTTTCTTCAATAAAACCGGTCATTAGCTAATCCTTATCACTTGGGTTTACGGTCTATTCATAACAGTTTTCGAGCGCGCCGGATAAACCCCTTCCGAGGTCCGGCGAAGTTTCAGAAAACCGCATAAATGGCTTGCCAATCCCGGTCTGGCGAACGTCTGTTCGGCCGGACCGTTGTGGAACTGCGCCTGCACCAGATCCTGCCGGATGCGTTCGCGCCTGCGAGCTTTTTTATCGCGCTCGGACAGAGGCGTTAATAATTCGCAGATTGCAGTGATGAGGCGGACGGCGAAACTTTTGTTAACGGCTGATGCGGACTGCGCATTGCTGCGCGGATCAATTGCCATTGTTCGAACCTCCTTGTCGGGGTCCTGTGTAGTCTCTGCGTGTATCGACCCATTCAGGGAAAAACTTAAACGCATTTTCCGGATTGAGACAATAATCACAAAGACTGCAGCTTTGCGCCAGGGATTAAGGTCGGCGCGATAAGGGAACCAAAATTCCAAGTCATTGATTCAAACCACCTGACAAATTCACCGACCTGATAAATTTCTTGTCGTCATATTACGACAATATAAACCGCTTGGAAATGGCTATGCGCTTTATGCCGAAGCCCAATTTTTCTTTTGACAACTGATACTTATGACAACCAACAGTGTAACGGTTGGTATCGCTCACAAACCCAATGAAACGTCGAATTTTTGACGCGCGGCAAACATTCAAATTTTTATTATGCGGTGGAAACGAATAGACTGACGACTGCAATTTCGAACAAATCGATAAAGCATGTTCATGTTTGAATAAACTACTATTACACCGCTTATTCAATTCGCGGTTGCCGGAAAATTAATTTCCGTCGGCCCGGTTTCTGTTCTACAGAACGCCTACCGCCGTACCTGGTTCCGATTCAGGCTGGGGTGGCGTGCGCCGCCTGGCTCAAGTCTTCGCCGCCGAACGCCTGCATCAGGGCCTTGAAAAAACCGGACAACTCCAGCGCCATGATGGCGAAATCCACGTCGAACCGTGTCGCGACATCATCTGCCTCGATCTCGTCAGCCTGCTCCTGAACCAGGTCTGAAAAGCGCAGCCGTTTGATGATTAATTTCTCGTCCAGCACAAACTCGATGCGATCCTGCCAGCTCAGCGCCAGTTTGCTAACGTGCATGCCGGTTTTCAAATGACTGATAATCTCGGCCGCCCCCAGATCCTGATTCTTGCAGCGTATCACGCAACTGATATCGGCATTGTCGCGTAGTTCGCACTCTTCGCCCAAGACAAAACCCGACGCGGGTTGAGCGCTGCTGATCCATTGGGTCATAACCTCGGTCGGCTGGCTGTTCGAGGCCAGCGGAACAACCGACAGGGATCCCAGTGCCGCGCGTAAACCATCGAGCATTGCTTCGGCGCGGTTAGCGGAGGCGGCGTTGACCACCAACAGATTGTCGCGCGGCGAGATATAGGCGTACTGCAACGAGGAACGCGCAAAGGCCTTGGGCAGCAGGTTGAAAACCACCTCGTCTTTCAGCGAACGCCGCTGTTTGGCGGGTAATTTACGCGCCTCGCGTTCTTCGATTTGTAAAACCTTCTCTTCCAGCGCCTCGTTGACCACCGCCGCGGGCAGCAATTTGTCCTGGCGTTTCTCACAAACCATCAGGTAGCCATTGGTCACATGCACGTATTCGCTGCCGTGGCGCCCCAGCGGCGGTACCCATCCCGAGCGAGTCGCCTCTTGGCTGCCGCAGGGCACGAAACTGTGCTGCGCAAGTTGCAGCCCCAAGGTTTCCGCGTCCAATTCGAAAGGTTTGGTGAAGCGATAGAGCTGCAGGTTCTTGAACCACATGGATGAGAATTTTCCCGAATCAGAAGTTGTGAGGATTTTCGAGCTGGGCAGTCTAACAGCATCGTGTCGAAAAACCATCGGCAACTGGCCGCATGTTATGTTTCAGGGAATATGCCGGCAGCCATTACACTCGACCGACGAGCGAATCTAACATCACGCCCGCTGCAGCGAGTCAATGGATCGGATAGGGACAAGCGCAAAATTCCGGTGAAGGGCGGTCTGAATGCGCCCGCCCTTGCTTTCAAGGGACATAATATCCCGTGTATCGAGATAGGTCGTCCGACAGCGCCCTGCCCGCTCGGTATCTCACAGGATCTTGCGGCACTTGTTATGGCGTGGGCTCACAGTCGGTTATCATTGAGTTTCCTGCCGCCTTCATGACAAAACAAATCCACCGGATGAATAGCAGAATTCTCTTGACCACGCTCAACGCACGCTACATGCACTCCGCGTTTGCGTTGCGTTATCTGTATGCGAACCTCGGAGATTTACAGCGCCAATCGGAGATAATTGAATTTACCATCCAGCAGCGCCCCATCGATATCGTCGAGCAACTACTCGCACGCAGCCCAAAGATCATCGGTTTCAGCGTCTATATCTGGAATGTGACCGAAACCGGCGCGGTAATCGCGCTGTTAAAACAGGTTTCACCGCAAACCACGGTGGTGGTAGGCGGTCCCGAAGTGAGTTTTGTCACCGATTTGCCGGCGCTGGCCGAGCGGGCCGATTTCGTCATAACGGGCCCGGGAGAAATCAGTTTCCGTCAATTGTGCCAGGATCTGATCCGGCATCGCCCCATGGCGTCGAGACTTATCGCCGGTCGAAGCACCAGTCTCGATGAACTCGAATTACCCTACGCCTATTACAACGATGAGGACTTGCGTAACCGGCTCATATATGTCGAAGCCTCGCGCGGCTGCCCCTTCAAGTGCGAATTCTGCCTTTCATCCCTCGACCAGACGGCGAAGCCCTTCGAGCTGGAGCGATTTCTCGATGCGATGGAAGACCTGTATCGCCGCGGTGCGCGTAACTTCAAGTTCATCGATCGAACCTTCAACCTGAAAGCCAGCGCCAGTGTCGCGATCCTGGAATTTTTTCTGGCCCGCATGGACGACGACCTGTACCTGCATTTCGAAGTCATCCCCGATCACCTGCCGCTCAAACTCAGACAAGTGCTGGCCAGATTCCCACCCGGCTCGCTGCAGTTCGAAATTGGCGTGCAAACTTTCGATACCGCAATCCAGCAAATCATCAGCCGCAAACAAAACAACCAAAATACTTGTGACAACCTGCGCTGGCTGCGCGCGCACACCGCAGCGCATATCCATGCCGACCTGATCTTCGGCCTGCCGGGCGATACCCTTGAAAATTTTGCCCAAAGTTTCGATCGGCTGGTGAGTCTGCAACCGCAGGAGATACAGCTCGGTATTTTGAAACGCTTGCGCGGTGCGCCGATCAACCGGCATACGGACGAGTATCAACTGCGTTACAATCCCGCGGCGCCCTATAACATCCTGAGTACGCGCGACATCGATTTTCAAACCATGCAGCGCGTCAATCGCTTTGCCCGCTTCTGGGACATGATCGGCAACTCGGGCCGCTTTAGCAACAGCTTGCCCCTGATTCTGGGACAACATCCGTTCGAGCGGTTTCTGCGGTTGAGCGACGGCCTGTACCAACTCGCCGGCAGTACCTGGAAAATATCTTTACGCCGATTGTTTACCCTGCTGGTCACGGTTTTAACCGATCAATTGGAACTAAACCCGGCACAGGTCCGTAAGCGACTCGACATCGATTTCAAACTCAGCGGACAAAAAGGAACTATCGATCTCGATCAACCTGAGCTGGAAGTTGTTGCCCGGTCCGGGGTTGCAAACAAACGCCAGCGGCAACACCGACGCGGCTCGGCCTGATCCACCAGGCGACAAAATAAAGCGCCTCTCGCCGCCTCCGCAATCCCGTCCCGGTCGTATCACGCGAAAAAACCGGAACCTTTCCCGGTCCTGCCGTCTCTTTTAAGTTATGACAGCAAACAATCTGAATGCGAATCTGCGCGTCTACGAAACGCTCAGCGACGGCGAAGTCGTCAACCGAATTCGGGCGGGCGACCTCCCCTTGTTCGAACTGATTATGCGCCGCTACAACCGCCGCCTGTTTCGCTACCTGCGCGCCATATTAAACGATGATTGCCTCGCGCAGGACGCGTTACAGGAGGCCTATTTGAACGCCTTCCGATACCTGGATCAGTTTCGCGGCCCGGACGGCTTAGGCGCTTGGTTGATGCGCATCGCCTCCCGCAGCGCGATCAAAATCGGCCGCAAGGAGGCGCGCATGCGCCTGGTCGACACAATACAGGATCCCGATCAGCTGCCGGCGGACGAGACATACGGGCCGGAAACGACCGCCATTCATGCCGAAATGATTAGTAAGGCCGAGCGCGCCATCGATCGCCTGCCGCAGGACTTTCGCGTAGTTTTCATGTTACGCGAACTCGAAGGCATGAACATCGGGGAAACCGCGGCCGTGCTTGGAATTAAACCGGCAACCGTGAAAACCCGCCTGCACCGCGCAAAAAACCTGTTGCGCAGCCGCATCGATTTATCCGCAGAAAAGCTCGGCGCTCAAGTCTACAACTTCGCCGGCGAACGCTGCGACGCTATTGTCGAGCATGTCTTTAGCCGGCTCGGATCCACATCTCACCATTAAAGGTAAGCCAATGAAAATCGCCATCCCAAACCTGCTCAGGATTACCCTCGGCGCATTCTTATTATTATCGGTATCGGTTTCACCCAGCCAGGCATCCGAACGCCATTTCAGCGAATTCTAAAGTGTTCTACGATGCCTTCTCCGCAATCCGCAAGGGCCGTGAAACTTTCCGTCACGACAGCTTCGGCGACGAAGCCTTCTGGACCGATCGGTTGCGGCTACACCAGGCGATTGCCGGTGCCGATTTAGGTGGTGTAGGCCCCGGGGTAGACCCGGCCACCGCACTCGCGGTCGGCCTGAAAGTCGATGTCGCCGCCTTGCCGCGCAAGCTAAAGCGGGCGCTCAGAAGAGGACAGGTCGATTTGACGAGTCCAGCCACGACACTGGAACTACTGCGACTCGACGCCGTGCTGGGATTAAAGGGTAAGGTCGATGCCGACGGCGGCCTGGCTTCGGTCGGCATCACCTGCGCGTTGTGTCACAGCAGCGTAGACGATTCCTTCGCGCCGGGCATCGGACGACGCCTGGACGGTTGGGCCAATCGCGACCTGGATTCGGGACTGATTATTTCGCTGGCGCCCGACTTGAGCGTATTTACGGCCCTGCTCGGGGTTGACGAGGCAACTGTCAAACTGGTGTTGCGAAGCTGGGGCCCCGGAAAATTCGATGCCTCGCTGCTACTCGACGGCAAGGCATTCCGACCCGATGGCGGCGCGGCCGCGGTACTCATTCCGCCGGCGTTTGGCCTCGCCGGTTTCAACCTCCATACCTGGACCGGCTGGGGCTCGGTTTCGCACTGGAACGCCCTGGTCGCAAACCTCGAAATGGGAGGCCAGGGTACTTTCTACGATCCCAGGCTCGACGATGCGAGCAAATTCCCGATTGCCGCGGCTAACGGCTTTGGTGACGTTCGACCCGAAAACGACCGCATCACCGCCAAGCTCGCGCAGCTGCAGCTATATCAACTGGCACTCGAAGCGCCGCGGCCGCCGCGTCACAGCTTCGACAGTGCCGCCGCCCGTCGCGGCGAAACGGTATTCAATCGGCAAGCGGATTGCGCGCGCTGTCATGTGCCGCCGCTGTTCACCGAGCCCGGCTGGAATCTGCATACTCCGGCGGAACTAGGAATCGACGACTTCCAGGCTAAGCGCGGGCCGGAAGACCGCTATCGTACGGCGCCGTTGAAAGGTCTGTGGACTCACGCCAGCGGCGGTTACTATCACGATGGCCGCTTTGCCAGCCTGCTGGAGGTCGTCGAACACTACGACGGCAACTTCGGCTTGGGCCTAAGCGAAGGCGATAAGTCGGATCTGATCGAGTATCTGAAATCGCTTTAACCCGATCGATCCGAGCTAACCCAATTAAATGGTGTTTTCGCGGCGCAGGGATGTGCCGCCATTTTTCGATGACTGCAAATCGTTGAAAAATGAAGGAGAAACGAAAATACAATTTTCGTTTCTCCGTGTTCCCACAATTCAGGATGAATTGTTCGGAGCTTCCTTAGATTTTTTATCGCTTGACCTTGGACAGGCAAACTAAAGAGGCGCCGATGAATGCAGCTCAATCGACCTCTGTTGTTTGGTTTCCCAGTAATTGCGCCAAGGGTTGCGGCCGGGAAATATGATACCCCTGTAGATAGTCGACACCCACGTCGACCAGGCAATCGTAAATTGCCTCCGACTCGACGAATTCCGCGATGGTGGCCTTACCCATCACCTGAGCGATGCTGTTGATTGACTGCACCATGGCAAGATTGATCGGATCGTCCATCATGTCACTGATGAAGACGCCGTCGATTTTCAGATAATCCACCGGTAGCGTTTTCAGGTAGGCGAAAGACGACATGCCGCTGCCGAAATCATCCAGGGCAAAACGGCATCCCAAAGCTTTCAGCGTGTTGATGAACTGAATCGCACCGACCAGATTTCCGATGGCCGTGGTCTCGGTTATCTCGAAGCAGATTTTATCCGCCGGCACCGAATTGGCTTGCAGCGTTTCGATGACGAAATCGGTAAAACCGTGATCGGTCACGGATTGTCCCGACAGGTTGATCGCACATTGCGACAATCGGGCGAGATGTCGCGGGTTGGCGCCCAGCAGTGACAGGGTCTTTTCCAGCACCCAGCGATCGAGGCGCGGCATCAAGTCATAACGTTCGGCCGCGGGCAGAAAAGCGCCGGGCAATATTATCTCGCCTTGCTCATCGAGCATCCGTAACAGCACTTCGTAATGCAGTGTGTTATCGGAATCGGTACTCGCATCGATTGGTTGATAATACAAACAAAATCGATCTTCGCTGAGCGCCTGCTGAGTGCGGTTCAACCATTGCATTTCGCCTTTGCGCGCGGACAGTTCGGAATCTTCTTCGTGGTAGACATGGATGCGATTGCGGCCGCTGTCCTTGGCAACGTAACAGGCAGCGTCCGCGGCTGCCAGAATTTCCACCAGGCTCTGATCCTGGCCGGTGACCAGCACGAGTCCGATACTCGCACCCAAGCTGAAAGTCTTGGCACCCCAGACGAAACGAAACTCCTCGATACTCTTGCGTAAATCATTGGCGACCCGACAAGCCTGGCGCAGGGTGCAATTTTCCAGCAAGACCCCAAACTCGTCACCGCCGAGACGCGCTAGCGTATCGTTTCTACGCACATGCTGCGGCAGCAGGATACCCAGCTGGCGCAGCAGCTCGTCGCCGGCGACATGCCCGCAGGTATCGTTGATAACCTTGAACTGATCGAGGTCGAGATAACAAATGGCATGTTCGATTTGCTGCTGGTGACAGCTCACCAACGCCGCTTCCATGCGATTCTCGAAAGCCCAGCGGTTGAGCAATCCGGTCAGCGCATCGTGGTTAGCATGATAACTGAGTTGATCGGATAACTCGCGCGCATCGGTTATGTCTTGGCACACGCTCATAATGCAGACTTGATTCTCGGCATCGGTTACCGCCCTGACCACTTCCCGGACCCACATATCGCCACCACCTTTTAAATGCTTGGCGATTTCCCAGCGAACAACGGCGTCCGGAGAATCCAGACAGCGCTTGATATTCTCCTTGAGTCGCAGGGTCTCCGCCGGCGAACTCAGATCGAACACCGTCATACCAACCAATTCTTCCACCGAATAACCCAATTGATTTGCCCCGAAGCGATTCACCGACAGAATTTCTCCCGCGACATCTAGCGTAAAAAACATCGATGGATTATTGTCATAAAGTGCGCGAAAGCGCTGTTCGCTGTTACGCAGCGCCTGTTCCGATTGTTCGCGCGCGGTAATGTCGGTATAGGTTGTGACAAAACCACCGTCATCCATGATGTTCCCGACGATTTCCAGCACCGTGCCGTCCTTCTTGATACGGTTGAATCGGTGGGGTACGAACTTAGCGGCCAGCGCCATCCGCTCACTAACCTGCTGTTCCGGATCCCCGGGACCATACTCGCCGTGCTCGGCGTTGTAGCGGATGAATGCCTCGAAGGGCATGCCCTGGCGAAACTGGTCTGCCGGAAAATCGAGCAAATCCAGAAAGCGTTGGTTGCAGACGACACAAATCAGATTGGAGTCGGTGACGCTAATACCTTGATCCATGTACTCCACGGCCGCTTCCAGCATCCCCAGCTTTTCTTTTAGCGCCTGCACCGTCAGCTGAATTTCGTCAGCTTTTTCGGCGGGCTCATGCGCCAGGTTTTTACTGCGATTGCCGATAGTTTTCATCGCGCCTACCCGCGAGCCAACGGCAATGAAAACGGTGGCAATAAAACGGGACGGTGTTTACTTGCAATCCATGAATGATCCAGCTCGCCTTGACAGAAGAGTTTAAGCGCGGAGGCCGGCGCAGGATCGATGCTTAGCATGCCGTGACTAGTCACAAGCTCGCGCGCCTTTGTCAATAGCACTACGGGTATGAATCTGACCCTTTTTATTATACAAGCCGTAGCCTCGCCGCAGGAGTCGAAGCTAACAAGCAAGGGCGGACACAGGGACAGCAGGCCGGCAACAAGCGCCGACACGGGCGAAATCCGGATAATTGGCAATCTCCGTAACAAGCGCTTCGTCTTCACCTGACCACAATCCCAAACGCCATCCCAGGCCTCCTCGAAATCGAGACTAATGACGGTAACAAGTATCGGAAGTCCTGGCAAGATCGAGTAGTTACCGGGTAAATCCACCGTCATTGTGGTTTAAAACCTCAAGCTGGCACAGAAACTACGTCCAGTCCCGGGCAGGATCCGATTCCGCCCGGCCGACCGGGCAGGCCGCTAATGCCCGGCGGGTGTGGTATCCCCAAGATATCGGTTGCATTAGCGCATTCTTTAATCGGAACAGGGTGGCGAACCACCCTGCTCGGGCGCTTAACAGGGAAATCGTTCATTATTCGAGCCTGGCCCGAGGACAACCGCATAAAACCGGATCCGGTTAGAAAATCAACCGGAAGGGTTCCGGCTCCACTTCGAACTAAGCATTCACCAAATCGGCCATTTCTCGCTCCGCCTTTTTTTTCTCCCTGACAACTGCCTCCAGAAAAACCGGGCCGAAACCGCGCATTTCAAGCGGTGCTTTGAGTAAATTTCGATAACGCTGGTGATCTCCGGCATTATTGCGTACCACCAGGGTATTCAGAATATTCTCATACCATGCGATCAGTTCGCGATTAATGCGTCTCTCCCGGGTGTAACCGAAAGGATCGAACCAGGTGCCGCGCAGGCCTTTCAGCGCGGCAATTAATCTCAAAACCGGTCGAATCCAGGCTCCAAATTCATGTTTTTCCGGGCGGCCGCGCGCATCCCGACGCAATGGCAGAAACGGAGGTGAAAGATGATAGCGAATGCGGTAGTCACCGCTAAAATTTTGTCGCAATTCCTCGTCAAATCCCATTTTGATGTGTAACCGCGCGACTTCGTATTCATCCTTGTAAGCCAACAACTTAAACAGGGATTTTGCCGCGAGCATTGCAAATTCGTCGCGTATTGTTACGGGTAAGGTCGATCGAAACGCGTCGATGCTGCGGCGGTAGCGATCGGCGTAGGCCTGGTCCTGATAGGCGCCAAGGAATGCCGCATGTTTTTCAATTAATTCTGCAATCGTGGGCTCCGGCGCGACGGACGGGCCCAGCAGAGACTGAATACTGGCGGGAGATGACTGCATTAACCTGCCGATGGTAATCGCCCGCCAATTCTTTGCGGGCTCCACGCCGTTTAATTCGAGCGCCCTTTCCAATGCGGTTAGCGAAACCGGGACCAGTCCCTGTTGCCAGGCGTATCCGAGCATAATAATGTTACCGAAGACGGAATCGCCAAGCAGCTTTTCCGCAATTCGGTTGGCGTCAAGCGTCGCCAGATTTTCACTACCGATGGCACGACCAATACCTGCCAAACGCTCGCTGACGCGCAAATCGGCATCACGGCTGAGCACCAGATCACCGGTTGGCATTTCCGCCGTATTCAAAACCATACGGGTTTTCCTAGCGTAATGCAGCGATGCCTTAGGGGCTGAGCAGACCACGATGTCGCAGCCGATTACGGCGTCGGTGGCGGCTTTCTCGATGCGAACCTGGTTTAACTCGCCCGGCGCGGATGCAATTCTGATATAGCTAACCACGGTACCGAACTTTTGGGAAAATCCGGTGAAATCGAGCACGCTGGCGCTAAGCCCGTCCAGGTGCGCTGCCATTGTAATCAGAGCCCCGAGGGTGACAATCCCGGTCCCACCGACACCGGGTATCAATAAATTATAGGGTTGTTCCAATGACGGGATTTCCGGTTCTCTAAGCGCCCCGGACAGCGAGTCCAGATCGAGATCGGGCGTATCGGGTTTGCTGCGCTCGGCGCCCTCGACGGTAACGAAGCTCGGGCAAAAGCCATTGAGGCAGGAAAAGTCCTTGTTGCAGGAAGAAAGATTAATCCTGCGCTTGCGCCCGAACTCGGTTTCACGGGGTTCGACGCTAAGACAGTTGCTCTCGACCGAACAATCGCCACAGCCTTCGCATACGAGGGAATTAATATAGGCGAAACGCCGTGATTCAGTCACTTCTCCGCGTTTGCGGCGACGCCGTTTTTCGGTCGCGCAGGCTTGCTCGAAAATCAAAACGCTGACCCCTTCGACCTCACGCAATTCACGCTGCAGTGGATCGAGTTGGGAGCGGTCATGAAAACTGACCCGCGACGGAAAATCACGCGGTTTAAACTTGTCGATATCGTCGGATACGATGGCAATGCGATCGATTCCCTCGGCACGGCAAGTGTAAGCGATACCCGATACGCTGATCGGCCCGTCAACCGGCTGACCGCCGGTCATCGCCACCGCATCGTTATACAGAATTTTATAGGTAATATTGGTACCGGCAGCCACGGCCTGACGAATAGCCAGCGATCCCGAGTGATACCAGGTGCCTTCGCCCAGATTCTGGAACATGTGCTTGCCGCCGTTGAATTTGGAGCGCACCACCCAGGGCACCCCCTCGCCGCCCATTTGCGCATAACCTTCGGTATTTCGGTCCATCCAACTCGCCATGACGTGACATCCAATGCCGGAAGCCGCCTGACTGCCTGCGGGAATTTTGGTGGAGGTATTGTGGGGGCAGCCGGAACAGAAATAGGGAGTGCGCGTGGCGCCCGGGACATTGAGAATATCCGGTGTCGGGCTGGTCAGCTTCTGGGCTTTTTCGACCAGCCGCTCCGCCGGGAAAAACCGAGCCAGGCGGGTGGCGATAATCGGGACTAAGCCGAGCGGACTTAACTCGCCGGTCCAGGGGATATTCAAATGTGTTTCCTGGGCATCGTACTTGCCCACCATTTTTTCAGGCTTGTCGCCTGGCCAGTCATAAAAATATTCCTTGAACTGGCTCTCGATGATGCGGCGTTTTTCCTCGATCACCAAGACTTCAGCTTTGCCGCGAACGAAATTCAGCGCGTCGCGACGGGCTAGCGGCCAGACCATTCCGACTTTGTAGATATCGATCCCGAGGCGCCGGCAATTATCCTCATCCAAACCCAACAGCCGCAGGGCTTCCAGTAAGTCGAGATGGCTCTTGCCGGTGGTCACGATCCCGTATATCGCCGCCGGAATGGCGTAGAGTTGCCGATCGATCGGATTAGCCTCGACAAAGGCCTCGACCGCTTTGAGTTTAAATCCGATTCTGGTTTCTATTTCCAGGCTGGGCAGATCCGCCTTGCGCACATGCAAACCGGCGGGCGGCAACTCGATAGCGGGCAGGTGAAATTGTCGGTCCGGGTGCAGGTCTACCGAACGGCCAGATTCCACCGTCTCGGATATCGCTTTGAACCCCACCCAGGCGCCGCTGTAGCGAGATAAGGCTAGGCCGAATTCACCGAACTGCAGGTATTCTCCAACCGAAGCGGGATTCAGCGTCGGCATAAACCAGGTCATGAATGCCACATCGGACTGGTGCGGCATGGAAGACGAAACGCAGCCGTGATCGTCGCCCGCGACAACCAATACGCCGCCATTTGGCGATGAACCGTAGGCGTTACCATGCCGGAGGGCGTCCCCGGAGCGATCGACCCCGGGCCCCTTGCCGTACCACATCGAAAACACGCCCTCGACTTCACAATCGGGATCGAGCACCGCTTGCTGCGCACCCAGGACGGCGGCCGCAGCCAAATCTTCATTGACCGCGGGCATAAAATCGATCCGATCCTGTTTTAGTCGATCGTTGATGCGCCACAATTCGAGGTCTAGCGCACCCAGGGGAGAACCGCGATAGCCGGATACGAATCCCGCTGTATTTAATCCCGTGCTACGGTCGCGCCGCGCTTGTTCGAGCATGATACGTACCAGCGCCTGGGTACCGGTCAAGAATACCCGGCCGCTGGAGTAGTCGTAACGGTCCAGCAGCTGGTAGTCGAAATTCGATTTTGGCGTGGGCATCATGCATTCCGGACTTTGGGCCTGTTGGTATATTTTACCGATCAATAACCGAAATAATCTTTCTTTTTTTCAAATAACTGCATTATTATTGGAATATCATTTCTATTTTTAGAAGTTATCGACTAATTTTTCCAAATGGAACTAAGCAATAAGGATCAGCAACTACTCGCGCTGTTGCAAAGTGACTGCCGTATTCCCAACGCCGAACTGGCGGAAAAAGTCGGCATGTCGTCATCGGCTTGCTGGAGACGCGTGCGCGCACTGGAAGAGGCGGGCGTTATCGAACGCTATAAAGCGGTATTATCTTCGGCAAGACTGGGCCTGACGTTTCAAGCGGTGGTCCATGTTCAATTGACGCGTCATGACCCCGATGCATTGCAGGCTTTTATCGAAGGGGTCGCGTCTCGCAGGGAAGTCCAAGCCTGTTATGCGACAACCGGACAAGCGGATTACCACCTATTGATCAAGTGCAAAAGTATTGAAAGCTTCAATCAGTTTCAGGATGACTTTCTATTTCAACTACCGGCCATACGCAGCGCTCAAACCAACGTGGTGCTCAGGGAGATCTCGACTTCGGGATCGGGCCTCTCGCTTTGAATCTATAAGGGATAAGCCTTTGAGGAGTGGGGTAGTTTAGCCGCCGTTACGCGCTACAGCGGCAGACTACAGACGACCGGATTGCAGCAAAGCGCGATCCGACTGACGTCACGCAGCTTAAATGCGCAATTCGGGGAGCGTTTCCGCTGCGGGCACGAAACGCAGGGCCAGGCCATTATTACACCAGCGTTGCCCGGTGGGCTTGGGTCCATCCCCGAATACATGGCCCTGATGCCCCCCGCAACGGGCGCAATGATATTCGGTGCGTGGAATAATCAGCTTCCAGTCTCGTCTAGTGCCGGTATTGCTTTCGATGGCTTGATAAAAACTGGGCCAGCCGGTACCGCTGTCAAACTTGGTATCGGAAACAAACAGGGGCAGATAACAGGCGCTGCAAACATAGGTACCGTCGCGTTTTTCATCATTTAACGGACTGCTCCAGGGGCGTTCGGTGGCCTCTTCGAACAACACCTCGAATTGCTCGGCATCCAATAACTGGCGCCATTCTTCCAGGGTTTTGTCGATGGGCGTGAATTTGCCATTCATCGCCTCGGCCTCCGAGACGGCGAAAACAGCCCTGCTGGTCGCAATGCTTGCCACACCAGCGAGCGCGCCGGTAATAAATAGTCGCCTGTCCACAAAGCGATCTCCTAATAGATAAGTATCTTTTGAGACAGCAGGCATCGAATTAAATTCCCTACCGGCCCTCCAAAGCACTGGCGCCGGAATCGCAAAACCCGGTCTCTGAGGCCGGGCGGATATGCCGTAGGCCGCCTCGAACCAGCTCCGATAAGCGGGCTGGAACCCGGCAGGAATCAAGCGCGTGCAAATCCGCCGGCTAACTTTAAGGTCATCCGTGGTTCAAGCGCTGCCCGGTGTCGTCCGTATGTTCAATCAAGGTCTCGTTATCGTCTACCGCCACAAAGTCACTGGCGACCGCCAGCAAATCCTGGATCACGTAGGTTTGCTCACCGATCACGATCGGCTGTAAAGGATTCACGAATCCTTGATCGAATTTCACCAAGGTCTTATTTTTCTTAAGGAAAGTACCGTTGGTGGAATTCAAGTCTCGCAGGAATATTTTCCCGTCGGCTATACTGATTTCAGCATGCTGCTTGCTGACGGTGGGCGAATCCATATAAATATGACCCTCACGCCCCAGTGTGTACGTCCGGCCGTCCATGCGCTCTAGTTTTTCGCTCAGGTTATTTTTCATCTATTTGATCTCATTGTGTCGACCCGGCGCCAATCTTTCTCATCAGGCCCGCGGGTAAAGATTCGCAGAACCGGATTCTTAGCCAAGTAGGACCTAAGATTACATCAAGGCAATCATTTTTCTAGTGGAATATTTCGGTTTTCTGTGGCCTTTGCCCA
The DNA here is from genome assembly GCA_001735895.1 of Olavius algarvensis Gamma 3 endosymbiont. Classification (GTDB taxonomy): domain Bacteria; phylum Pseudomonadota; class Gammaproteobacteria. The sequence continues at coordinate 337,953 of DS021199.1, forward strand.
AAGTAGTGCTCAATATATTCCGATTTAAAGCGCGAACATGGCGCCTCCGGAACTGTTTCAATAGTCCCCAAATAATTTCGTATCCACCCGGACTCGGGTTAAGATTTTGGCTCCCTGACCCAGGCAGCCATAAGGCCAAAAACCTTGCCCCGATTCTCCCTTCCCGTCGAAGACTGTCTCGATGCCCTGAAACTCGGTTTGTTAGAGCGCGACGAAGTATTGCTGGAAGCGCCGCCGGGCGCCGGTAAAACCACCCTGGTACCGCTAGCGCTGCTGACGCAACCCTGGCTTGCCGGTAAAAAAATTCTAATGCTCGAGCCAAGACGAATTGCGACCCGCTCCGCCGCTTTTAGAATGGCCAGCCTGTTAAACGAAGTCCCGGGCCAAACTGTCGGTTATCGCATGCGGCTGGACTCGAAGATCGGTGCTAGCACGCGCATAGAAATCATCACCGAGGGTATATTGACCCGAATGCTGCAACAGGATCCCGCGCTGGAAGAGGTCGGGTTGGTGATATTCGATGAATTCCATGAACGCAATCTCGATTCGGACCTGGCACTGGCGCTGTGCCTGAAAGGACGGGCGCTGTTTCGCAACAATAGCGGAAACGATCCTCCCGCGTTGAAAATTCTGTTGATGTCGGCCACGCTCGACAGTCAAAATATTGCACAGTTGCTCGGGAATGCGCCGATTGTAAAAAGCGAAGGCAGGCTCCATCCGGTGGACATTATTTACGGCGGCGCCCGCCGGCCCAACGAAAATATTGTCGAGCGTGTAGTCGCCACGACAAAACAGGCGCTGAAGGACAACCCCGCCAGCAGCCTGCTCGCCTTTCTGCCGGGCCAGGGGGAAATCCGACGCTGCGCCGAGGCGCTGGCCGACTGGTTGCGCTCGAACCATATTAACGACATCCACCTGCGCCCGCTGTATGGCAATCTATCGATCGAAGCGCAGCAACAAGCGATCGCCCCGCTGTCCGGCAAGGAATCGCGGGATCAAAAGGTCGTACTGGCAACCAATATCGCCGAAACCAGTCTCACCATCGAAGGCGTCGATGTCGTCATCGATTCGGGCCTGGCGCGCGTGCCCCGCTTCAATCCGGCCACGGGCATGACCGGTTTACATACCGAGAGAATTTCTAGCGCATCCAGCCTGCAACGCGCGGGTCGCGCCGGCCGACTGGCGCCGGGGACATGTTATCGGCTCTGGTCTGCCGACCAGCAGCGACAACTGGCGCGCCAGAGCGCGGCTGAAATACTGCAGGCCGATCTCGCACCGCTGGCTTTACAAGTACTGCAATGGGGGATAGACGACCCCACCGAGTTGACCTGGCTGGATCCGCCACCGCAGGGGCACTGGCTGCAGGCGCTGGACTTGCTCGCGTTACTCGGCGCGCTAGACCACAAAAACGGCACGCGCGTGCTCAGCCCCCACGGACAGGCCATGACGGCTTTACCGCTGCACCCCAGACTCGCACATTTACTGCTGCGGGGCGCCGAAATCGGGTGCCTCGAGCCGGCCGCGTTGCTGGCAAGCCTGTTATCCGAACGCGACCCGTTAAGCGCAAGCAACCCGGATCTCGGCGACCGGCTCGATATGCTAACCGGAGAATCGCCCTGCCCCAGGCAACACCGGGCTTGGGCGGACAGGACACGCCAACTGGCGCGTCAACTGGAATCTCAGGCTAGCCGATTGAAGCGACCGCCGCCGGGCTCCCGTTTTTTGATTCGGGCCGAGCAGCTACCGGGTCTATTACTCGCTTGCGCCTACCCGGATCGGGTGGCGCGTCGCCGACACTCCGGCAGTTTCCAACTCGTCAACGGCCGCAGCGCCAGTCTCGCCGGGACGCACAATCTCAGCAAAAATCGCTGGCTCGCCGTAGCCGAAGTAAGCGGCGTCGCGGGCGGCAAGGGCGATATCATCCGCTCGGCCGCGACGCTTGACGAAAGGCTTTTTGAGACCGCACTGGCTGAGATGGTGCACGCTGAAACCATTGCCGAATGGGATAACAAGGCCGGTCGCTTCATCGCCGAAGCGCGACGCAAAATCGGCGCTCTGGTGTTGCAAAAAAAGACCCTGGACGAGGTCCCGGAGGCAGCCAGGCAACAGGCCTTGATTCAATTTCTGCGCGAGCGGGAGCTCAAGCCGCTGCCCTGGAACGCCGAACAGCGCCAGTGGTGCGCCAGGGTTTGCCTGCTGCGCTCGATCGATAACGCGGTCGACTGGCCCGACGTCAGTCACGATTTTTTACTCGCCACGCTGGATGCCTGGCTGGCGCCCTATCTCGATCAAGTCAATTCGTTACAGGATTTCAAGAAGCTTGATTTAACAGCGATTCTCGCAGGCTCGCTGTCCTGGCAACAGCAACAACGATTGAACCAGCTGGCGCCCACCCGCTTGACCGTGCCCTCGGGTTCGTCGATCGCGATCGACTATACGCGATCGCCGCCGGTACTGGCGGTCAAGCTGCAAGAGATGTTTGGCTGCGAGCAAACTCCGACGGTCGCCAATGGCAAAGTCGCTCTGCTGGTACATCTGCTGTCGCCGGCCGGCAGACCGTTACAGATTACTCAGGACCTGGCCGGTTTTTGGCGCTCGTCTTACCACGATGTCAAAAAAGAAATGAAAGGACGATACCCCAAACACCCCTGGCCGGACGATCCGCTGGTTGCGCGTGCAACGCGCAAGACCAAAGGTCAAGGTTAAGCGGCTAGCCGGCTGGGATATCTTCCGCCAATGCCGTCTCGGCGCGATGCACGCTGAGTTGCGGAAACGGTATCACCCAGCCTTGCGCCTCGCATACCGCGACGCAGGTTCGCTGAATAAGTCGCTCAATCGCAAAGTACGCGGCGGCGCTATTGCCGTCCATGGAGGCGAATATCAGGTAGTCGAGCGAACTACTGCCCGCCGCCTTGAATTCCACCAGCAGATTTTTCAGATCGTCTCCAAAACCGGCGTCCGAGAAAGCGTCTTCCAGGGCGGTCCTGAATGTTTCAGGCACATGCTCCAGGGAAATTTCCTGATGTCGATAGTCGATCCCGAACACGACGATGACGCCAAAACCGTCGCGCGAAAGATTACGCGGATTGAGTTGTAAAAAGTCAGCCGTGGCAAACTCCACCGGGCTGCCAAGCACCTTGACTCGTACCCGCTCGACCGTCTGTTGCAAGACCTGTCCGAAATCGCCGTTGGACAGCAGCAGGTAATCACCGACACGGCAGGGAAACCAGGGCTCGCCGGTATCGGGGCGCGATGCCAATTGCGCCAGCGCCGCCAGCGGCAAACGAACAATGCCTTCCAGGTCGGGATTGCGTAACTCCGAGTAAAGATTGAGCGAATCGATAGTGAATGGCAGGCCCTGGTAAATCAAACGCTCCCCTTGCCGCGCGGCGCCGGCGTTGAGCAGCAATCGTACTTCCAGGATGTACCCCGGCAGAAAACGCCAGACACCGAGCGCGAGCATGATTAGCGCGATGATTGCCAGTGACAGCAGCAACACGTCGCCGCGGACATAGAATACCGACAAGACCGCTAGCGTCACCAGCACAATGCTCAATAAATGGTAGCCATAGAGCAACAGCCGGGTCCGGGCAGCGCGCGCGAGCCCCGGGGCAGACCGGCGACGCCCGCTGACCAGGCGCCGCAGCATGCGCAAGACATACCACAGAAAAACACCGGCGACGAGGGCGCTCAGCAAGGTGAGACCGCGTCCCAGAATAAATTCATAGGCACTGGCTCCCATAGTCTTCAACAGCCGGCTTTTTTCTGCTTCGAGAAACCGCAATTCGTCGCGCGAGGCTTCGAGGGCGTGTTTTATTTCATCGTGGCGCTGACGCCAGGATGCCGCGACCCCGGCCAGCCTTTCGACAACCGCCGGCGGCGCTTCTTGCTGGTCGAGTTGCGCCAGGGAATCGAGCGCTCTGGCCGCGACCAGGAGTTGCCGTTGGTGCAGTTCGATGGAGGTGCGTAATTCGGCGATCCGGCGAGGCTTATCGGTCGCATCTCTGAGACTATCGAGCACCGGCCGAGCGATCTGGGCCAGCTCCGCACGCCAGTCGAACTCGGAGTCATCGGCAACCTCCAGGCTGCGCAGGCTGATACCGTCGGCGGCAGTCTTTTCAAACGCTTCGGTCAATTCCCGGATGCGCTGCTGGAGCTCGGCGATCTGCTGGTCAAGCTTCTTCCGCTCGATTTCATCGGCCGTCGCGATTTGTTCCAGCAAGTTTCGAACCTGCTCACGCCGCTCTTCCAGCGCGGCCCGGATAGTCTGGAGTTTGCGCATCGTCTGCCGGCGATCCGCCGCGCTGCTTGACGTCGTTTGCGGCGCTGTTTCCAGCGCCGCATCATCCGGCTTGCCGGTTTGCGCGGAGGCCGTCGACAATACAAGTAGGGCGATAACTGCGGCCATCAGGGCGCGTGGGTGCATACTTCCGTTCAAGCTTCTACTCAGCTGGGATAGTCGTTTTTTATTATGTCATATCGACGCTCTGGTCAGCGAGGGCGATTGCGCGTCAGCGGGAACGGATTCCGGTTGGGGGACGACAACCGGCCAGCTACGCCCCCGTGTCAATACCAAGTGCCTGTAGGTATATTTTTACAAAAAGACGATTGTCTGCGTCAATTTTCGTACTGGTGAAGACGGCTCCGATGCTATTATTGCGCCACGTTAATCGCTTGCCCCGTCTCCCAGCGTCGGGTAAGCAAACCAGGATGAATCGAATGACTAAAACCTGTGGCGAAGTACTGGTAGAGCTCCTACAAGACTACGGTATCGAAATCGTGTTCGGTATACCCGGAGTTCACACGGTCGAGCTGTATCGCGGCTTGCCGGCTACCAAGATCCGCCATATTACACCCAGACATGAGCAAGGCGCCGGATTTATGGCCGACGGTTATGCGCGCGTCACCGGCAAGCCGGCCGCCTGTTTCATCATTTCGGGTCCGGGTATGACCAATATTGTCACCGCCATGGCGCAGGCTTACTCCGATTCGGTGCCGATGCTGGTCATCTCCAGCGTCAACAATTCGCATGAACTCGCGCTGGGCCAGGGGCGGCTGCATGAACTGCCCAGCCAACGTCAACTGGTCGCCGGGGTTTCGGTGTTCAGCCACACAGTAGCCCGTCCCAACGAGCTGGAAGAAGTCCTGGCGCGCGCCTTCGCGGTGTTCGACAGCGCCCGGCCCGGCCCGGTGCACATCGAGTTGCCGCTGGATGTCATAACCGCCTCCGCGACCTCGATAACCGCCCATCCCGTCGGCGCACGCTACCGCTCCGGCCCTGGCAGCCGGGCGGTTGCCGACGTGGCGGCGCTACTGCAGCATGCCTCGAATCCGTTTATCGTGCTCGGCGGCGGCACCCAGGACGCGTCGCAGGAGGCCTGCCAACTGGTCGACCGGCTCGGTATCCGCACGGTGCTCACCGTCAATGCCAAGGGTGTATTGCCACCAGCTCACCCGTTGAGCCTGGGCAGCCGCATGCCACAACAGCCGGTGCTCGATGCACTACAGGCGGCCGACGTAGTGCTGGCCATCGGCACCGAGCTCGGTGAAACCGACACCCTGCTTTTCGACGACCAACTGCGGCTCGGCGGTAAAGTCATTCGAGTGGATATCGAACCCGAACAATTGTCGCGCAATGTACTGCCTTACATTTCAATTTGCGCCGATGCGGGTTTAACCATGCAGGCATTATTCGATGCGATACCGGACTTCGAAGCATTCGAGCATCAGGCGGAAGTATCGGAGCTACGCAGCAAAGCCGACGAATTAGGTCCCGCAACCTATCGCAAGCACGGCAAGTTTCTCGATCTGATCGCAGCATCTCTGCCCGGAGTCATTATCGCCGGCGATTCGACCCAACCGGTTTACGGCGGCAATTTGTTTTACGAAGCCGCCGCGGCGCGCAGCTATTTCAATTCTTCCACCGGTTACGGCACGCTGGGTTACGGCTTGCCGGCCGCGTTGGGTGCGAAACTGGCGCAGCCGCAACGGCCGGTAGTCTCCCTGATTGGCGACGGTGGTTTGCAGTTCACGCTGAGTGAACTAGCGACGGCGGTTGAATTGAATCTGGCGGTACCGATTCTGGTCTGGAACAATAATGGCTACGGCGAAATCAAACGCTTCATGATCGAACGCGACATTCCAACCATCGGGGTCGACATTTACACGCCCGACTTCATCGCCATCGCCAAAGGGTTTGGCTGCGGGGCGATACGGGTCGCAACCCGCAGCGAATTTATCGAGGCACTGCAACAGGCGGCCGCCGCCGCGCAACCCACCGTGATCGATATTCCGGAAGCCCCGGCGCTTGAATGGTAGGTTGACGTCAGCGGCGTACTGTCATGACCCCGCATCATGCCGTAATCGGTCGAATTCGAAATCACGACCGCCTAATCGGCAGCGAAGCAATATAGAAACCCGGCGCCACCGGTGCCCTGCAGGTTTTTCTGGCTGCAACCACGAGAACCATGGGCCGAATTCCAGGACGTGTTGCCGCCGCCGTGACGATCATGGTGACCGACCTGCGCGCTGCCGCTACCGTCCGCCGAGCTGGTCCAGTTGCTGCAGGTATGATCCCCCGTTTCCCATGGGAAGTAGGCAGTGCCATCGTTTTTCGATCCAGTCAGAATGTCATGCTCATTGGGCTTGTCACCGCGCCCTTTGATTGGATTACCGTTTTCATCGAGGGCGGTGCGCTTGATGATGTTCGGATTCAGATGTAACTGATCGAGGTCGCTGGCGATGAGCTCACCGCGGGCGTTGTACCATGGGCCTTTGCCGATTCTGTCGCGTGCGGATTTTCCGCGCGTCTTGCCGTCGGTGGATTGAGTGCTCAAGTAGGCGCGCCAGGTCCGCTTGGTGCTGCCGGCGGCTTTTGCCAGACTGGCGCAATGCGCGTCGGCGCCCGCTAGTCCTCCGAGGTCCGCACCCTTGCCGATGCTTTTACTGGTAACGAAAAATCCCATTGGATGTTCGCCGGCCGCCTGGGCAGTTGAAACGCTTAACAACAAGAATGCAAATGCGGGAAACCTACTGATTCTGAAAATGTTCATGTCCGACCTCCGTGGCTGTGATTTGCGAATGCTGCCGGCCGTGATCCCGAGTACTGGTTTGTCGACCGCCAGCAAAACCACTCTAAGATTCCCGGGGACAGCCGTCAATATCATAAAATTGCACACGGGAAACGCATTTTTACAATGCCGGAGCGCGGTAATAGTTTCGAATCCTGCCGGCGGTAAAGAATCCTAGGCCGTTGTGGAGTCCTTTTTGAACCAATCCATCCAGATGCCGCTCAGCAACCAGCTGTATAACCAGGTGCCGAAAAAAACCAGCACGAAGGTAATCGCAATATCGGAACCGCTGCCATTAAGTGAAAACGCCGGCACATAACCGAAAATAAACGGCGCCAGATAAAGAAACTTGGCGAACTTGAAGGCCATCCAGGCGGTCGCCCACATGTTGGCCTTGGCGATGGTGGCGCCGGCAAAGGCCGCGATACAGACCGGCGGGGTGATATTGGAATCCTGCGACAGCCAGTAGACGATCATATGCGCCGCGATCACGTTGACGCCAAGGTGAGTCAGCGCCGGTACCGCCACCACCGCGGTGATCAGATAGGCCGCGGTTACCGGCACGCCCATGCCGAGAATCAACGAAGCCAGCGCGATAAACAGAATCGTCAGATAGAGTTTACCGTCGGCGAGTTCGATGACGATATCGGCAAAGGTCAATACCAGCCCGCTATAGGTGAGCACCCCGATGATGATGCCGATGACGCCGACCGTGGCGCCGATCTTGAGGCTGGCTTCGGCGCCGGCGCGCGAAGCGGCGACAAAACCGCGCAGGTCGACCCGCGTTTCCTTGCGAAACCAGCTGACCGCGATACAGGTGACGATGCCGATGATCGCCGAGTAACCGGGCGAGTAGCCCATCAGCATCAAAATAGTAATCACCACCAACGGCAGGATGTAAAACCATTCCTTTTTGAAAATTTCCCGCGCGCTGCGCTCGCTTTTTTCACCGACGATGTTATGCCGCTTGGCGTGGTAATGCACCATGACAAACACACTGAAGAAATACATCAGCGCCGGGAAAATCGCCACCAGCATGATGTGCGAATACGGCAAGCCCGTCATCTCCGCCATGATGAATCCGCCCGCGCCCATAATCGGCGGCATGAACATACCGCCCAGCGATGCGGCCGGTTCGATACCGCCCGCCACGTGTTTCTCGAAACCCGCTTTTTTCATCATCGGGATGGTAAACGCACCGGTGGACACGGTATTGGCGATCGCGCTGCCGGAGATCGACCCAAACAATCCGCTGGCGATAACCGATACCTTGCCGGGGCCGCCAATCTTGTGCCCGACGGCGGCCAGCGGAAAATCGATGAAAAAACGCTGCGCCCCGCTTTTTTCGAGGAAGGCGCCGAAGATAACAAACAGGATGATATAGGTTGCCAACACATTGGCCATGATGCCGAACACGCCGTCGCTCTTGTAAAAGATACTGGTGCAGAGGTCGGGAAAGGTATCGCCCGCGTGCGAAATGAGCTCGGGCGCATACTCGCCGAACACGCCGTAGGTCAGCATGATCGCACCCATGACGACAAACACGAGTCCGACCACGCGGCGCGCCACCTCGACGCCGACCAGCACGCCCGCCACCGCAATCCACTTGTCGATTTCGGTTTCGGCGCCGGCGCGGTAATTGATGGCTTCGAAATTGAGAATCCAGTAACCCAGGGTCGCCACCGACACGGCGATCAATAAAAAATCGCCGACCCGGGCGACCGGATGCCGTGAACGGTAAACCAGGAACACCAGTATATAGGTGATGATGACGTAGATGCCGCGGTGGTACTGGGTCGCGGCCGGCGCGATTACCGCGGAATAAGAGTAAAACAGCACCAGCCCCAGGGCGAGTGCGTCGAACAGCATCTGTTCGGCCTTGCTCATTTCGTCAACGCGCATGACTACCCCCTCCGGCTTGTTTAAGCGGGCTTCCCTGGCCCGGCCTCCTAAGCCTGGCTTATGCATTAACAAGCGAGGGCAGGCATTACCCGCCCTCAACGGTGGCTTACATCATGCCCTTTTCTTTCCAGAATTTGATCGCTCCGGGATGCCACGGGGTAACCACGCCCTGAGTGCCGGTATCGAGACTCATATTTTTAAAGGTCTTTTTCTGTTGTTTCATATGCGCCAGACCTTCATCAGTATAAATCATCGACAGCATGTTGTATACGGTATCGTCGGCTACCTTGGCATTGGCAACCCACAGCGCCGAATCCTGAAACGAAGGGCTCTCGGATTTGACGCCGCGGTAAGTCTCGCCCGGCACCGAGATCTTCGAGAAGTAAGGATACTTTTCGATAAAACCGCTATTTTTTGCGTCGGCACTGAGATCGATCAAGTCGATGTCGTTAGTCTGTGCCGCCATGATGACGGCACCGCTGGGAAAAGCGGTGAACAACCAAAACGCATCCAGTTGCTTGTTGCCGAAGGCCTGAGCCGCGTCGTTATAACCCATGGCGTTGCGTTCGATCTTGTCCCAGATATCGAGGTGCGTAAAAAACAATTCGCTGTTGGCGAAGGCGCCGGATCCCGCGTTACCGACACCTACCTTCTTGCCGACCAAATCCTTGGCGCTCTTGATACCGGAACCCTTGCGCACCACGAGTTGCGCCGGCGCACCGTACAGCCAGGCAACCGCCATTACGTCTTCATACTTCCTCGTATCGTTTTTCATCTGACCGTTACGGCCGAGGTAAACATGACCCGAATAAACCACGCCCATCTGCGCCTTACCCGAATTCACCTTACGCAGGTTTTCGACCGAGCCCGCCGATGACTGGGCCCGCACGCGGAAATCTGCGGAAGCCTTGATCGGTTTGTATACCTGGATTGCGTTGGCGACTACCTGGAAGGTACCGCCGGCGGGACCTCCGCTGAAAACGACTCTTTCCTTGGCGGAAACCGTCGTCGCCATGGCTGCAACCAGCAACGCGAAAATGCCCATTAAAGCCAATAATTGCCTTTTCATGATGTCCTCTGCTGTTTTTTATCAGCCACCAGTTTAAACTCGCCAGCGCGGCTGTAATTGACATGTATCAAGATACAAATTTGTATCTGGTACTATTAACCCGGGTCATAGAATTTTCGCCGGCTATCCGAGCTATGGTTTAATAGAACATTCTATCGCCTACGGCCAAGCGCGGCCCGGCCGAAAAAAAGGAAAAGAGGCCCTCCTCTTTTCCTTTGAAAACAAGCGCTTTGGCGTGATCTATCGGTCGAAGGCAAAGTTCTTTTGCTGCGCCTGTTTCTTGATCGCGCCGGTCAGGGCATCGCTCATGCTCGGCGCGGCGGCCAGCTGCTCACGTTGCTTCTCTGCGACATAGGCCGCCCTGGATTTGCTGAGCTCGTTGATTTCCTGCTTGATGCGGCCGCGTTCCCGCGTTTGCTCCAGCACATAATCCAGTTTTTCCTGGGCCGACATTCCCAGCATGGGCTCGGGCAGCTGATCGTCTTCCATAAGTATCAACTCATCTTCGGCCACCTTGCCTTCCTGCAGCGCGTCGACCAGATCCCAGTTGGCGTTATTATAGAAACTGGAAGCCTTGGATTTGGCCCTTTTCGCCAACAGGCCCGCCGAAATACCGCTACTCAACGAATCCTGCTCCAGTTGACGCTCGGCGCTGGCGGCACCCGTGTCGCCGTAGGGCACATAGGTCTGATTCAGCTTGAGATTGAGTTCGGCGATCCTGTCATCCTGCGGCGCCACGATATGCACTACCTGTTGATTGGCATCGATACTCATATAATCGCCGCCGGCAAGCAGCGCAGCGGACTGCCATTGATGACTGATGCCTTCCTCGAATCCCCCGGCGTGAATGGTATTGATCGAAATCCCGTGACGATCAGCCGTTTTGACGGCCTCCCGGAAGTCGATCGGCCCCTGAGCGAAGGATTCGTTACCGGCAATAAAAATGGTTTTGATATCGCTGTCGGACTGGCTCCACTGCAGGCTTTCGACGGCGGTTTCTATGGCGTAGCCGCAATACTCGCTACCGCCGTTGGTGGTCAGTGAAAACAATCCGGCCGAAACCGCATCCAGTTCGCGGGTAAAGCCATTCAGCATGCGCACATAGCCTGCGCTACTGGCATTGGCATCATTACCATATTCGAATAACGCGATTTCCAGTGTCGGGGTTACACCGTTACGCCGTGCCGTGGAAAACTCGTTAACCACTTGCCACAGTTGATTGCGCGTCTGGTCGATCAAACCATCCATGCTATTGCTGGTATCGAGCAGGATCGCCACTTGGATTTTGGGTAACGCGACGACATGGCCGGCGGCGGACGCATTGCCCTGCATGCCAAGCTGTGCCGACAGCGGCGGCTTGGTATATTCGGCAATCGGGCCGGCCGGTACGGATTCGGCGAGCGGTGTTAACAGCGCCGCCAGAATCGCGGTGCTCAACAGGGCGCGCCGGGTGGTTACGCACGGATGATTACTGGATTTTGATTTAACTTGCATGATCGGCTCCTGAGCTGAGTTGATTGGTTGCTAATTCAGGCTAGAGATTAGACCGCTTGCCGCCGCAAAATTAGACCGGGAATGGTAAAGATGCGGGCCTGATATTTACCAAATATTTACATTGGCGAAACGAGTTGCGTTAAGCGGCGTCGATAAGCGGTTGCCCGGCTCGATTGAATCGATATCATTCTCCCGGCGGAAAGAATCCGCTGTTTCAATCGGCGGTTCGCACTTCACGGCAGCACGGCCTGCCACCTGTAACAGGAACACAAAAAATGTATCCATACCTGAAACTCGCCACGACCTTGCTCAGGGCCAGATATCGGCCGCAACTGGAACTGGAGGAAACCGGTATTCTGCATCACCGGGTCGGCATCACCGATATCGATCCGTTTATGGAACTCAATCACGCGCGCCAGATCATGTACATGGAGCTGGGGCGCTGGGACTATTCCGCCCGCGCCGGTTTCATTGCGCTCTTGAAACGCAATAACTGGGGTCTGACCGTCGGCGGCATCAGTATTCGCTACCGGCGCCGGATCCCTTTTTGGAAAACTTTTAGCGTCACCACCAAACCGATTTGCCATGACAGCCGCTGGTTTTACTTCCTGCAGGAAATTCTGCGTGACGAGCAAATCTGTTCCTCGGCCCTGATCAAGGCCGGCGCCGTTTGCCGCTCGGGCTTGGTGCCTGCGCCCGAGGTCTTGACCGCGGCGGGACGCGACGACTGGGGACATGACATTCCGCAATGGGTTAACGAGTGGATCGTCGCCGAGGGTCACCGGCCCTGGCCCGTCGGTAACAGCGGATGAATCCGCTGCTGCTGCGCGACTTTGCGACCGCGGGTTAGTGCTTGCAGCATGAGTCGCGACCGCGATCGAATTGGCATGCCGAACTGCGAGATCATGATGCAGGTCAATGCCCCGATCCCTGCGCGGTGATTTACTGAGTCCGATGCGAAGCCGGGCAAGCACTCGCCAGGCGCGCAGCCGCCCCGAACCGATAATCGCGATGCTAGCGAACCATGATGATAAACAACGATCCGAAACCAGCAGTATTCAGTAACCGGCCGGCTAACAAATCGCTAAGGTTGATATTACTCGCGCTGCTCGGCGCCGGCTTACTCGCCGGCTGCGCACAGATTCGCAAAGCCACCTATCCCAGTGATTTCGTTTATCTCGAACAAAAACAAATCACAACGGAAATGGCCTCGCTCAGCCTCTACATGCGGCAACTCGACCGCATACTATTAGACGACTCGACCATCAGCAGCGAACAGCAGCGCCGAATTCTCGCCATCTTGTCCAAAATCGAAACCAGCGCCTCGAAGCTCGGCGCCGGCAGCGTCAGGACCAACCACCTGTTGATCGACAGTCGTATCGATCAGTTCACAAACGATGTCTACGTCGCGATCCACAATGCCAGCGCCAACCCTCCCAATTACTTCGCCCTCGGTCGGCTTTCGGGTAGCTGTGTCGGTTGTCATAAGTTTCGTAAAAACTGAGAACTGACCCGCAGCCGGCAGCAGTCGGAGCTTGAGTTACGGGTGCTTAATTACGACCCGATGCCGGCGGGATGTGGCGTAAGGTCGATCTATGTTGCAGTGCAGCATAAAATGGTCTAATATCCCGAACATGCGCAGAATCTCTTCATCATACAGTGCCAGGGAAACCTTGCCGGACGGGCGCTGCCTGTACATACGCGCGATTCGGCCCAGCGACCGGAAACGGCTGCACGATGAATTCCACAAGCTGAGCGCAGCATCGGTGCGCGATCGTTTCTTCAATGTGAAGCTGGATCTTACCCCGCAGGAACTGACTTTTTTCACCGAAGTCGATTTTTCAATGCACGTCGCCCTGGTGGCGGAACTGGAAATCGGTTCGGGACGGCGCCCGGTCGACGTGGGGCGCTTCGTGCGGATTCTGTTGAAAAACTCGGTTATTAAATGGCCGATTTCCGCGCACCAAATCACGGCGATGATTGGATCACTTCGGTAATCCACATTTTTCGTGGATTTTGTTCTGGTTTAGTTGCTTTTGATCGGATTTAGCATAAAGCAGGCGCACCTATCCTGTAATCAGGCGGTTTAAATCGTTGTTGCGCCAACTTCTTCAGGTTTTGCGCTGTGGCTGCCAGTAAAAATTCGTCATGTGCGCCAGTGATACCGCGCAATCGTAAACGGTCAAAGTTCATTACTCGCTTAAGATGGGCGAACAGCACTTCAACCTTTTTTCTGTCTTTCCTGGATTGTAAATATTCCGTGGTCTCGCAAATATCCCTGGCAACGTCACGAGATGATTCATAGATACTACGGGCGATCTTTCTGTGGCTAGTATTCGGACAGCACCGGGATTTAAGTTCGCAGGTTTTACAGTCATGCTGACTTGAGCGATAGATAATCGTGTTGGCTTTGGTAACGGGTGAACGCGGTTTTTGAATGGGCGATTTCTGCATCTCAGTAGCTTGTTCGCCGGGCAATAATAACAATCGGCTTCGTTATCCCAGGTGAATGCAGCCCGACCAAACATGCCCGGTTTACCGTGAGACTTATCCCAAACCGG
>DS021199.1:352297-384146 GCA_001735895.1 Olavius algarvensis Gamma 3 endosymbiont
ACAATAGCCGACCAATAACATCCGAATCATGAGCTCAGGATCAATCGACGGCCTGCCGGTATGGCTATAAAAGGGGTCAAGGTGGACACGGGTTTGATCAAAGTCGAGAAACTGATCTATCTGGCGGAGAAGATGCTCGTCTGGAATGTGCTTTTCCAGGCAAAACTCGTAAAACAATGCGTTCTGCTGCGCCGGTAGTTGTCCCATCATGGGAGACTTCCTAATGAAGTGGATACCGAACTCGATTATCTCATGGCCGAGTCATAATCGAGAGTTTTTCAACAGAATCTGCGTAAACAGGACGCTCCCGATCATTCCGAGTTTGCGATAACCGTAAGCGACGAAATGGCCGGTCAGGGAATCGGAAAACTGTTGCTGAAGCAGCTAATACACTGTGCGCGGCGACTCGGAGTCCACCATCTCGACGCTTCCGTGCTGCCGCAAAATTCGCGTATGACAAAGCTGCTGCATCACACCGGCCTGCCGGTCAAATCGAAAATAGAAGATGGGATCCTGACTTATACCTTGGACATTTAACTTGCATTTTGCGAACTAGCGCCTTCGGCGGCAAGCTACCGGCTGTAATTGCGGCAACCGTTTTTCGATTCGAGATCCGCCTTGCTGCAAGTCCGCAATAATCACTATACTCAATACATTAGGCAACTCCTGACATAAGCTTGGGGAAGGCCGATCGCATAACGCTGGCAATGATCTTGAAAATAATACGGCGAACCACCAGGAGCTTTCAATCAAACTTCTCACAGTGAAGCGTAGCGCGCAAGAGTACACGCTGATTTCGTTATGTATTGCGGGAATTCTCGGGATTTCACCTTTTGCCGGATGGCGGTTTATGCAGGGGCAAATGCTATTGGCCGCCATCGATACCGCGATCGTTATCGGCGTTATCGGCATCGGCCTGCACGTATGGGTGACCCGCCAGGTGCGCGTGACGGGCATTTTGCTGACCGTTTTTTACATGTGCGGTATGGTAGCCGCGGTTTACGCCAGCGATGCCGCGCTGATTTACTGGGCGTTTCCAACGACGACTGCGGCCTATTTTCTAGTTAAACCCAGGGAAGCCGCATTCATCAGCCTCGTCGCCCTGATCGCGTTGCAACCCATAATGATCGCTAGCGTGGCGAGCGTCGAACAGGTCGGTATTCTGGTAGCGCTGACGCTCAACAATATTTTTTCATACGTCGTGGCGCGTAATATGCAATTGAACGCGCATGAACTGGCACAGCAGGCAACCCGGGATTCACTCACCGGCGCCGGCAATCGCAGGTTGTTCGACGAAAAGGTTCTTGAGCTGATTGCAATGCAAGACCGTGACAAAACGCCAACTTCGCTGGTCATTCTGGATATCGATAACTTTAAAACAATCAATGATCGATTCGGGCACATCCGCGGCGACGAAGTCTTGATCAATCTGGCCGGCCTATTACGAGAACGCTTGCGTAAAGGTGACGGCCTGTACCGGCTGGGGGGTGAAGAATTCGCGATCGTCGCCAACCAGGCAGATCAGGCAATGGCGCTGGGCCTGGCCGAGGAGTTACGCGAGCTGGTCGAAACCAGCGATCTGGTACCGGCAATGAAGGTCACGATTTCACTGGGGGTTGCCGAATGCGATGCGGCCGATGACGCCAGAACCTGGTTTGAAAAGGCCGATGCGGCGCTCTACCAGGCCAAAAATAGGGGCCGCAACCAGACCTGCATCGCCGCCTGATCGACCGATTGAATATAGAGTCATCCTATGCCTCGGGAAATCAGAATACCGCCCCAGATTACGTTGCGATCGGCGATCCCGCGTTTGAGTTCCGAAGTATGGCCTCGCAGCGAGTAGGTAAAGCTGTAGCCATTACTTAATACAACGGTGTAACCCAGCCAGGCTTCGACGATACCTCGATTGATTTCATCGCGCTCGTAAGTTACCGCGCTGTCGCGCAACTGGCCCTCGAGGAATGCATTGTAAGCACGATACTTGAGTGACATGCCCGCCCAGAAATAACGCTCCGAAATCGCCGCCAGCGAATTGGGAACCGATTTTTCCGCGTAGTTGGTCAATTCCGGATTGAACGATACCCAGGGCGTATGAATCTTACCGGCGCGCAAGCCCAGACTCCAGCTGGTCTCGGTAATATATCCAACCGACGCTTGCCAGGTGCTTTTGATTTCGAACCCGGGATCAAGCTTAAACAACAAGGCCTGCCGAGCAAGGCTATAACGCGCGGTCGGCTCGCCTCCGTCCGAGATCTGGTTATCCCAGCCCTGGGCCCGATTGCCGTTGTAAATCGAATGCACCAGGTTTTGTACATCGCCAACCAATGCCAGACCCAATACGCCAACGGTTAAGCTGCTTTGCCAGGAAACATTAAGTGCCGGATAAAATGATTCTCGGGTACTGGAGACATAAATCAGGCTGGCGTAGGGCCGATCGTCGGGATTGGCAAACGCCAGGCTGATATCTTCCGGGGTAAAGCCAAACATCCCGTACTCTATCTTGCTAGCCGCGATACCGGATCCTGTAAAACCTTCCAGATCCAGCTTTAGATTTATCCAGTCCAGCGAATCGTGCAGCGAGGCCCATTGATTTTCCGCCTGCTTGCCCGCGTAAGTGAAATTGATGCCGTAGGTGTAATCCTGATCGCGCGACCCGGGAACCAGAACGTCGTTGTCGAACGCTATCGACCAGCTGGATATATCGACAAGCTTGCTCGATGCGGGCGGTGCGTTGAGATCCGCGTATTCATCGCGCTCGGCAAGCGCCGTACGGCTGGCCAGGAGCAACGTGACAGTCACAGCAAGCAACAGTGCTGGGCGTAGAATTTCAAACAGTTGGCTAATATTCATTTTATATACGACCGGTCGTCTTATTAATGAGTCAAAAAAACTACCGCAGCAGCTGCGGTAGCACATTCAGGAAGGCATCGAGAGGTGCGCGAGACTTGGACGCCTTCATCCTCATAAGGGTACCTTCCCAGGCATTCATGATGAATTCCGCTATCGCGCCGGTGTCGGCGTCGCGTTTTATCTCACCGGTCGCCCGGGCCTCTTCGAGCAGTTGCCGAAAAAGCTCGGTATTGCGGGCCAGGATCTGGCGAACCTTGCCGCGTATGACTTCGTTGCTGGCCGACATTTCCTGGCACATATTGCCGAAAAAACAGCCCACCTTGAAATCATCCTCACAAGCTTGCAATGCATTCTGCTCGAAGTAATGCTGCAGGCGCCGCAGTGGAGGCTCGCCACCTGACGCCAGCAGTTTACGGCTGGCCAATAGGCTTTCAGCCGCGACCGCCTCCAGCGCCTCGACGGCAAACGATTGCTTGCTATCGAAGTAATTGTAAAACGAACCCTTAGGTACGCCGGCCGCATCGACAATGTCCTTGACGCTGGTACCGTTGTAACCATGGGTCTCCATCACCTTGAGGCCGGCCCGCAGAATATGCTCTTTTTTTGATTCGCGTTTGCTCATTCGAACAATATATGACCGGTCGTCTTAATTTTCAAGCGTTATTTCCAGCACTACCTAAATCTCCCGGGTGTGCGGACTCGAATCCGGCGCCCTAGTTTGAAGAGCAATTCTCTAGCGATGGCATCGGTCAGGTGTTTTTTATTGCTTCGACAAGCCCGATTACCTTTTCCTCTATCCTATCCCGAACCTGCTGAAACTCTTGGGTATCCATATTTTTCGGGTCCGGTATCTCCCAATCCGCTCGCTGCCTGGTCCGCACGTAGGGACATTCGTCACCGCAACCCATGGTGACCAGATAATCAAATTCGACCTGGGGAATTCGATCCAGCGATTTGGACGTATGCGTGGACAGGTCGTAACCGATATCTTGCATCGCAGCGACGGCTTTTTCGTTGACTACCCCGGATGGACGCGAACCACTCGAAAAAGATTCGACAATACCCTTGCCATGAATTTTTCCGAATGCCTCCGCCATCTGGCTGCGACAGGAGTTTTCGATACATACGAACAGGATTTTCTTCATCGACTAGCGATCCTCATTGCTTAAATACGCTTGAATATATTATTGTAAACGAGTCCCCGCGAATGCGCGGGGACTCGTTTGAACTCAGACTTCAAGCGGATTTCCCCTGTGCCAGGGGATTCCAGCTGCCGGACTCGATGGTCTTTTGCACATAGGTCCTGAAATCTGTCGCCGGTCGGCCCAGTGCTTGTTCAACCCCTGTCGTAGGCGCGCGGTTTCTGCCGTCGAATACCTCGGTGAACAAATGACGCAATAACCATTGCAGGTCTTGCGACACGCCCTGTTCCTGCAACGCGTCGATATAGGCATCGACCGGTACCTGAGTGTATTCCACGGGCTTGCCAAGCGCCTCGGAAATCTCCCGTATGCACTGCGCGAAGGTCAGCGCGCGCGGACCGGTGACTTCGAACAGTTTATTGCGAAGCTCCGATTTGGTTAAGGCCGCCACCGCCACATCGGCGATATCGTCGATGTCGATGAACGGTTCGACCTCGTCTCCAGCAGGCAGCACCAGCTCTCCGGCAAGAATACCTTCCAGCATAAAGCTTTCGCTGAAATTCTGCGCGAACCAGCTGGACCTGACGATGTTCCACGAAAGACCGCTATCCATAAGTACCTGCTCTGCGCGTTGCGCTCCTTCCTCGCCCCGACCCGAAAGCAGTACGATGTGTTCGAGTCCAACCGCGGTAGCCAGGTCTACGAATTTTTGGACGGCGGGTAACGCCTGCGGAACCGCAAGATCCGGCTGATAGGTGATATAGGCGGCGCGGGTGCCTTCGATGGCGGCAAGCCAGGTCGCTGGGTTATCCCAGTCGAATGACGGGGTGGTCGATCTCGAGAGCGCGCGCGTTTCATATCCGAATGCCTGCAGGCGCTGGTTTACACGCGCGCCGGTTTTACCGTTTTTACCGATGATGAGCATGGGTGATTGTTGCATGATTACTATTTCCTGTGCTGGTTGGTAGGAAGACTGCACAAACGTCTCGCTTGTCAGGAAAATAATTATGCAAAATATTATTCGGATTAAAAATCACTATTAGTCCATTATTATTATCTTTTCGTCCAAATCATTGGACACTTAATCAATCGTTTGCCACTATTCAAGCCATGACGACGCGCCCGAGAGAAATACCGACGCTTACCGATCCACTCGGCGAAACCCTGCATTTGCTGCGGCTCAATGGCAGTTTTTACTGTCGCTCCGAGCTGACTGCGCCCTGGGGTGTCGAAATGCCCGCATTCGACGGATACATGATGTTTCATATCGTCACTGCGGGTCACTGCTGGCTCGAGGTCGAAGGCGAAGCACCCCGTCTGCTGCAACAAGGCAGTCTGACGTTGGTACCTCGTGGCAACGGGCACCGGATTCGCAGCAGCCCGGAGGTAACGGTCGAGCCGTTGTTCGAGATACCGGTCGAGCGGGTCAGTGAGCGCTACGAAGTCATGCGTTACGGCGGCGGCGGCGCTCCGACCCAGTTGACATGCGGCGTGGTGAGCTTCGATCACCAGGCAGGGCAACAATTGATTGCTCAGTTACCCGGTTTATTGCAGATTGACAGCCTCAACGATGAAGACGACAGTTGGCTGCAAAGCTCCTTGCGCTTCATCGCGCGAGAAGCCAGGGAGCTACGGCCCGGCGGCGAAACGGTGATCACGCATCTGGCTGATATCCTTATCATCCAGGCTATCCGCAGCTGGATCGATACGGCGCCCGAAGCCAACCGGGGCTGGCTGGCCGCCCTGCGTGACAATCATGTGGGCAGAGCGCTCGCGGCAATCCACCGGCAACCCGAAAAAGACTGGACCGTGGCCTCGCTTGCCAGGGAAGTCGGTATGTCGCGATCGGGATTTTCCGCCAAATTTACCCAATTAGTAGGCCAATCCGCCAAGCGCTATCTGACCCAGTGGCGGATGCAACTCGCCCGAGCGCAGCTGCAGGAGTCTTCAGTTTCGCTTATGCGGCTCGCCGAAGGTCTCGGCTATCAGTCCGAGGCGGCATTTTGCCGGGCTTTCAAACGCGTGTTCGGTGTGCCGCCGGGAAGCGTTCGCCAAGCTGCCGCAAACGCCGCTCAGACAAAATGACGGTGACTGCTGATTGCATCCATGCAGGCTAGGCTCTGCGTCACCCGGCCGGCGTTTCTCATTCGCTCAGGCTGCGGCAATGATTCAGCCAGAACGATACTACCATCGACGCTCACTTAAGCATTTCGTCGGCCCGCATTTTCGCGGCGATGAAGTCGATAAAACTGCGCACCGTCGCAGACGCCTGGCGCCCCTGGTGATGCACCACATGAATCGGCCATGCGGCGGGTTCAAAAGGCTCCAGCAATAGTTGCAGCTCGCCCGCGGCGACATGGCGCGCAACCTGATAAGACAGCAGCCGAGTTATGCCGAAACCGCGCAAGGCGGCTTCGATCGCGGCGTCATTCGAAGTTACCGTAAGACGCGGTTTGAGCCGCGGACTGCGTTCGCCCCGATCACTGTTGAAACGCCAATTCAGGGAAGCGCCGGCAGCGCTCGATGCTATCAAGCAGTGCCCAGCCAAATCCCTGGGGCTGGATGGCGGCTCATGTTTGCGCAGATATTCGGGCGCTGCGCAGACGACCTGCCGAACAGTTCCCACCGACAATGCGCGCAGGCTGGAATCCGGCAAATCGCCGATGCGCACCGCGACATCGACGCCCTCTTCGAGCAGATTTACATCGCGATCCAGAAACAGCGCGCTGATTTCGATATCCGCAAAGGTTTGCAGATATTCCACGATGCCGGGCATGACGAACATACGCCCGAACATCACCGGCGCGGTCACCGTCAGCGACCCTCGCGGCGTTGCGTTGGCACCGCTGACGGCTTCATCGATAGCATCCGCTGCTGCCAGCACCCGGCGCGCATCGGCGAGATAGCGCTGTCCTGCCTCGCTAGTGCGCACATAACGCGTGGTGCGATTCAACAGCTTCACACCGAGACGCCGTTCCAGCGCGGCGACGGCGCGGGTGACCGCCGGCGGTGACAATCCCAGACGCCGGGCAGCGCTGGCAAAGCCCTGTTCTTCGGCAACCGCGACATAAACGCTCATCAAGTGGAATCGATCCATTAATTATTCCATTCTTGGTAAGAATATATTGTAATTATTAGATATTCTTATTTCAAACGGAATTAAATATAGTGCCCTTACCCGCCGGCCGAATACTATAGCGGGCACGGCAGAAACCAAACGCAACCACAGCCAACAGCAGGTAAATAACATGGGACACCGATTTGCCAAGATAGCCTTTACCGACTCGGTACGCGAAGTTCAACAACAGCTCGGTAGCCGCGGCGCCTATGCGGATTTCGACGAGGGCCAAGATTTCAACCACCTACTGAGTAAGCGCGAGGTGGAATTCATCGGCGCGCGTGACAGTTTCTACATGGCAAGCGTTAGCGAGACCGGCTGGCCTTACTTGCAGCATCGCGGTGGTCCGGTCGGTTTCCTGCGCATTATCGATGCACAAACCATCGGATTTGCGGATTTCAGCGGCAATCGCCAGTACCTCAGCGTCGGTAACCTGCGCCAGGACGGTCGAGTGGCGCTGTTCTTGATGGACTACCCGAATCGGCGTCGCCTGAAATTGCTGGGGCGCGTGCGCCTGGTGGGCGACGATGAGTCGGAACTACTGTCCCAACTGAATACGGATGACTACGGCGCCATCGTCGAACGTGGTTTCCTGATCCATGTCGAAGCCTTCGACTGGAACTGCCCGCAACATATCACCCCGCGCTATGCCGAGTCGGAGATCGAGTCGGTGGTCGCGCCCTTGCGCCAGGAGCTAAATGATCTAAAGGGTTCCGCTAGGCGCAAGCATGAACCGCGGCAATTCGGTGCGGGGCCGTTGCCGCTGGTTATTACCGGGGTACGGCAGTTGACGGCCGCAATCCGCGCCTACGAGCTGCGCGATCCCGCCGGCGGCCTGCTGCCCGCAGTGCAGGCAGGCGCACATTTGCAGGTGCCGATACCACTCGAGGACGGCAAGACGGCATTGCGGCATTACTCCATTTGTTCGAATCCCGAACGTCGGGATATCTATGAAATTGCGATACTGCGCGACTCATCGGGCAGCGGTGGATCGCTGGCGCTGCATCGGAGTTTCGATCTCGGCACGAGGCTCAACTGCGGCCTGCCGCAAAATAACTTCAGGCTACATAGCGATAGCCGCCCGGCGGTACTGATCGCAGGCGGTATCGGCATCACAGCGATCAAACCGCTGGCCCAGGCACTGCAGGCTCGCGCCAACCCGCTACAGATTCACTACGCTGCGCGCAGCCGCGGAGCGATGGCCTTTGGCGACCGGCTGCAACGCGAGTTTGGCGCCAATATTCAACTTTACCTTACCGCAGAGGACAGGCGTCTGGATATCGAGCATATATTAACCACGGCAAGCGATGGTGCCGTCTTCTATGTCTGCGGACCCGCGCGGCTGATCGACGCGGTGAGCGCGGTTGCCGCTCAACTGGAAATCGCGCCTGATCGCATTCGCTGCGAGCGCTTCGACGCGGCGGCGATCGCCAATGCCAAACCCATCCGACTCGATTTGCGGCGTTCACGGCGGCAAATCGAGGTAGCGGCGGACCAAAGCATCCTCGACGCCATGCTCGCAGCGGGCATCGACGCCAACTACAGCTGCCGCAACGGTAGCTGCAAGACCTGCGCGCTGCGGCTGCTCGAAGGCGAACCAGACCACCGTGACCAGGCCTTGACGGAAGCCGAACGCGAGCAGGAAAAATTATTCTGCCCCTGTGTGTCACGCGCACGGGGAGATCGACTGGCACTTGATTTGTAACAGTTCCACCGGGCAATGAATCACGGATTAAAAGACCGATGCTTGAAACGACCATAGCGCGGGCCTGCTGCGACCTGTTTATATTGGTAGCTGTCGCGGCGGGAAAGACCGCGTTGGGCGCGCGACTAGAGACGCACCGAGCCGCATTTGGTACGGCCACGAGCGGCTGCGCCGATACTCCTCAAGAGCGGCTCCCAAACGGCGGTTTTTTTTGCGGGGATGCCGGTAATGAGGCCAGGAATGATAATGCCAGGGGCTGTAGTAAAAGTACGGCGGCGGATAGACTGCCGCAGCACGACAGAAACGAACCTTCGACCGCAACGATTGGAAACTGGTATTCGAATTCACCAATCGGGCGGCTAGTTTTCGCTTCGATAGCTCCGACCACGGTTAGCGAGCGGCCGGTTTCATATACCAGCGGGTCGACGAATTTCCCGAAACTGGCGACGAAGCGGCCGTCGCTCTTGCCACCGGTTAGCGGCCGGCCGTCGGCGCCCAGCTCGTGCCGCACTATTTCGATCCAAGTACGGTCGGTCTTGTTTTCGACCTTGCTAATAATCCCGCCCCAGCGAACCTCGGAACCGAGATAGCGGTCAATGTCGATACGCACCTGGGTAAGCGACAAGTCTTGCGGCGGGATCTTGGCTATCGCCGGCGGCGGCTTGCTGGCGCAGGCCGCGAGCAGCGCCGCCAATAAAACGAGCAACGTGGTTTTCATATACTTTAGTTCGTCTGAAATCTCAATAAGTTCGCCTGTCGGGCAATTTTAACACTTTGCCTGGCGCTTGATGCGAACGCAATGAGCGGCACTCGAATGGGGCGTGGCTGTCAATCGAGCGCCTCCCCTTTTACAATCCAGCCCTGTTTTACCAAACAAGGGCCGCCGATGAAATTTGAACGGATCTTCTGCTTTGGCGACAGCATCACTCTCGGCTGCAACGATAGCCAGGGACTGGGATGGCCGGGGCGACTCTGTCGCGGATTGAAGCACGGCGACGACGAAGTAGCCGGTTACAATCTTGGCGTCAACGGCGATACCTCGCGGGATATCGAACTGCGCTGGCGCGCGGAGGCCGAGGCGCGCAGCCGAAATTCGCCGGGGCTACTGCTGTTCGCTTTCGGCTTCAACGATGCCGCCAAAGCCGACGGCAACGATGTTCAGGTTGACCTCGCGACCTCGGTTGCAACCGCGGACCGTATCATGAGCGCGGCGCAATCGATCTCTCAAGTGTTGTGGATCGGCCCGACGCCACTGGACGAATCGGTCAATCCGATGCAAACTGATGACGCGTCCTGGGTTATGCGCAATGCCGATATCGAGACTTACGACCAGGCTTACGCGGCGCTCGCGAGCGATATCGGAGTCGACTACCTGCAACTATTCCCCGAATTTTTATCGAGCCCTCGCTACCAAGCGGCGCTAGCCGCGGGTGACCGAGTGCATCCGGGCGACGACGGCTACGCGATGATCGCCGAACGAATCGCATCCTGGAAAAAATGGCTGGAGCAAGATTAAGCCCTGCGGAATCAGGGATGATTAAATTATTCGTTCGCGGGTTGCAGCTTGTGAATTCGCAGCTCGAGCGGCTGCGAGGTATCCAGATGCACATCGCGTTGCGGGAAGGCGATATTAATGCCGGCCGCGTTGAATTTATTATGGATGGCCAGATGCAGCTCGCTCATGGTTTGCCGCCAATAGTCCATCGAGCCGATGAAACAACGCAACACGATCGTCAGCGAACTGTCGCCGAAACTCTCGAAAGCGACCAGCGTCGGCGGATCATCGAGCACGCGTTCGTGTTCGTCGGCCACTTCCTGCACCAGTTGGATCGCGCGTGTCACGTCGCTGCCGTAGGCGATACCAACTGGAATGACAATACGCGTAACCGGGTCGGTAAGCGTCCAGTTCAGCAGCCGGCCCGTAATAAACTCTTTATTGGGCACCAGCAATTCCTTCTGGTCCCAGCCACGGATCGTGGTGGAGCGAATACGGATCTTGGTGACAACCCCGTCGGTGTCGCCGACCGTGACGACGTCACCGATGCGGATCGGGCGTTCGAACAGTAAAATCAATCCGCTGATGAAATTAGCCACGATTTCCTGCAAGCCGAAACCGATACCGACGCCCAGCGCGGCGATCAACCACTGGATCTCCGACCACTTGCCGCCGAGCAGGTTGAATACGACTACCACGCCGATGGCGACAATCGCATACTGCGTCAGCGTCGTTATCGCGTAGCGGCTGCCGGCCGAGATATTGAGACGCGCCAGCAGCACTATCTCGAGCAGGGCCGGTAAGCGGCGCGCGCCGGCGAAAATGATCAGAATCGCCAGGGTACCGAGGATAACGTCTTTTAGAGTCACGGGAACCAGCTGTTCCGCGCCGTCGACCAGCGCGCTGCGCTGCCATAAGGAAATGTCGTCGAGAATACCGAAGGCCGGCAACACGTCGGACCAGATCACCCAGAGCCCAAGTGCGGCGACCAGCAGCAAGGCGGTATTGATCAGCTTGGTGGTATCCTCGCTCAGGGCTTCGTAGTCGATCTCCGGCTCGTCGGGCTGCATCGGGTCGACCTCGCCGGCGGCGCCCTCACCCTCGCCGGCGTCCCTGGCGGCGCGTTGCGCCCGATGCCTCACCAGTGCATCGAGAAACGCGAGCCGGCGTTCGGTCAGCATAACCCAGCGCACCACGAGTTGATGGATTAAAATAATCGCGACAATCAGCCACAGCGTATCGACCAGGCGCGCCCCGAACTGTGCCGCGGTATAAACGTATCCAACCGCGGCAAGCATCCCTAACAGAACCGGCAAGGTCAATCCGAGCGCCAGCCACAGATAGCGGAACCAGGTGATCGGATTGCCCGGATTGGCGGCGTAGAATTTTCGCAGCGCGCCTTTATCCGGCGCCAGGATTCGCCCGAAAAACCAGGCCAGGGCCAGCATGACGATGACAAAAAACAAGCGGCTTAACCCACCGGCCAGGGCCGCTGGATCAAAGGATACCGATGCAATCAATATGAAAGCCGTCGGCAAAAACACCGACATCAGTCGACGGGTCTGATGGCGCAGCTTGGCCGCCGTCGGCGGACTCCATTTAAAATGAGCGACCGCGAGACCGCGCGGTTCGCAGAAAATTCGAAACGCAACGAAATAGAAATGATACAGCGCGAGCGAGTAGAACGCGGCGCCGATCGCGGGCACGAACTGACCGGTCCAAACGGCGGGCTGGCTGAGATGAGTTTCGAGTTCGAGTGGATTGATCGTTTGCACAAACTGCAGGTGCAATCCCAAGGCGGCGAACAGAATCGGCCAGGGCAAGGCCAGCACTAGCGTCAGGGCTAACGCCCTGAGCGTGGCGATATAGCGGTCGTGACGCAGCTGGCCGACATTGCGGCTACTTCTTTCGAGCGATTGACGCAGCCTGCCGGTATTTCTCTGGAGGAAACCGAACAGCAACAGCCCCAGCAACAGCAGCCAGGGAAACCTGGCCGGCATTACCAGCGCCATGCCCAGTTCCAGCCAGTGGCTCGGCGACATAAAAATCGCAACGTTCTGCGAGATCGATTGCAGCGTCTCCCAGGACGGCAGTTTGCCGGTCCGAATCCACAGCAAGCGTTCATCGAGAAATTCGTTATAGGCGGTTACCGTCTCCGACAACTGCCGCTGTGCGAAATCGAGTTCACCGAGCGCCTGCAAATAGGTATCGTCGGCGGCGATCGCCTTATCCAGCAAGTCGCGCCGCACCCCGGCGAGCTGCAGAATCTCCGCGCGCAATAACCCGCGCCAGGTCTCCGACAGCGGCGCCAAGAGGTCATCGACGTAGACATTGATATCGCGCATGCGGACGCGTTCCTGCTGATTGCGGATCTGGCGCAGGCTGGAATCGATGACGAGTTGGCGGCGGTGCTCCTCGGCGGTCCTGAAATCTCCCGCTTCGGGTAATTCACGGCGCTGCTGGAGCAACACCTGCCCAAGCGCTTCGCTCAAGCCTGCAATCTCAAGTTTCTGGCGCGCCAGGCGAAAATCGTCGGCGAAACGTTTGGCCCAAGCGGTGGCGGTATTTTCTTCACGGGTTACCCGCTCCAGTTCGGTGGCAAGCGCATTTAACTCTTCGCCGAGCACCCGATTGCCTTGCGCGAAGTCCTGTACCAATTCATGCTTGCCGAAAGTCTTGCGTTCCGTTTCCTCGGCTTTCTCCCTGACGCTTTCGGCATCGCCCAAACGCCGTTCCACCACCAGGGCTTCCAGCAATTCGACGTATTGCCGCTGTCGATTCAATTCCAGGGTCGCCTTGTCGCGTTGAACCCCGAGCAATTCGATGCGCATCGGCTGACTCAGTAATTCCTGGTCCAGCATTTCGATTTCGCCGGCGAGCGCGCGGGCCTCGAGCTCCAACGCCCAACGTTGAGCCTCGGTCAAAACGGGTAACTGACCGTCGGGAACCGACAACTGTAATGCGTCGGCGAGCTCGGGTTGGCGCTGCTTGGCTTCGGTCAGGCGGTCACGCGCCTGCTGCGCGCGCAGCGGCTGTGTTTCCAACCGCTCCTCCAGCTCTCCCAGCGAATTTGCCAGAGTGGTCAAATCGGCCTTCTCGCTGAGCAATTGCTGTTCGAGGGCGGGTAATGCCTTGCGCGCCAGCGAATCCCGCAATTTAGGCGATCCCCTGGATTCGAGTTTTTCCAATTGTTTGCGCAATGCGGCCGATTGCTGCGACGCGCTTTCGCGCGCCTGAACGAACTTCGCCGTGGCGGTTTCGAAGCTGCGCCGCTGCTCGGCAAACCGGATCGACCTGCGATACAGATCGACCAGCGCGGATTTGCCGGTTGCTTCGTATTCGCTCGACGCTTGCGCCTCCCGCAGGCGGCTTTCAAGCATCTCGATGGTAACGACCGGCTCGGCGGACAGCTCGCTCTGCGCCACGGTCACCGCAGGCAGCAGGCAAATGCAGGCCAGCAGTGAAGATATCAATGTGGTCCGGTTAAACGACACGTTGAACTCTTTATGCAAGATTTTTAACGGCGCCATCTTAGCATTGTCTTTCCGCCGGGAATTGTTAAATAATGGGTTTGCGCAAAGTTTCGCCTCACCGCCCGCGTTAACCGGGCCCCTAACCCGACAGGAGCAAATCATGACCTGGAGCGTATATTTATCCGGAGAAATACATACCGACTGGCGCGAGCAGATAATCGCCGGCGCCGGCAAACTCGATCTGCCGATCGAATTCACTTCGGCGGTCACCGATCACGCAGCCAGCGACGCCGCCGGCGATATGCTGGGACCGCAGGCTAGCGGTTTCTGGCGCGATCATAAATCTTCGAAAGTGAACGCCATTCGCAGCCAGACGCTGCTGCAAAAATGCGACCTCGCAATCGTGCGTTTCGGCGACCAGTACAAGCAGTGGAACGCGGCCTTCGACGCCGGTTATTGCGCGGCGAGCGGCAAACCCTATATCACGTTGCACGACCAAGAAATCGTGCACCCGTTAAAAGAAGTCGACGCCGCCGCAATGGCCTGGGCCGAGACCCCCGAACAGGTCGTCGAAATTCTGACCTACGTCGTCAATGCCTGAACGGGACGTCTGCCTGCCGGCGCCTGATCTCGACTTGTAAGCCGACTTATTCATGCGCCCGCCTCCTTCCGCAATGCAGTTTTTATTGCTGATATTCATCCTGGTACTGGCGGTGACTATCATCTACCTGGGGATATTCACGCTGGCGCTCGACAAACTCGGGTTATCGACCCACTCGGCTATACTGCTGCTGGCCTGTACGCTAATCGGCAGCGGTATCAATATACCGCTGTTCCGGATTTCTGCGCAGGCATCGCCGGATGAAGCCATCCGAAGCCTGCCAGGCTTAGTATTTGGCCGGCCACTGAGCTTCGACGGCAAGACGATCGTCGCCATCAATGTCGGCGGCGCCCTGATCCCAATCAGCTTTTCAATTTATCTCGCCAGCATCAATCCGTTGGCGCCGCTGCGAATCTTGCTGGCCATCGCGCTCGTCGCAACGGTCTGCTACTTCACCAGCCGGCCGGTGCGCGGCCTGGGCATCGGCATGCCGATATTGGTCGCGCCGATTACCGCGGCCCTGACAGCTTTGCTGTTAGCACCCGCCAGCAGTGCCCCGTTGGCTTATATCTGCGGAACTCTCGGAGTGCTGCTGGGTGCCGACTTGCTGCGGTTGAACGATATTCGGAAAATCGGTATCGCGGTGGCCTCGATCGGCGGCGCCGGTACCTTCGACGGTATTTTTCTGACGGGCATTGTGGCGGTGCTGCTGGCCTGATCGCGGCCGACCAAGCGGGCTATAGCTTACCGCCTAATTCGCGCGCAAATTCGCTGCGGATACGCGCGGCATAGATCGCCATCCCGAGCCCGTCCGCATTCCGGTTCTTCGCCAAAATCGCAGTATTGACGCCCAGCACCTTGCCGTCGGCATCGATTAACGGACCGCCGCTATTTCCCGGCAGAATCTGTGTATCGGTAAACAAGTGATGCTTGCTGGACTTGGTAATAATTCCGGAGGTTAACGAGTCGGTAATGCCGAGCGGGCTGCCGATGGCGAAGACCCGGGTTCCCTGTCGCGGATACTGTTGACTCGAAAGAGTCAGGTATGGCGTGCTGTATTTATCGAGTTTCAACAACGCCAAATCGTACTCCTTGCTGACCTTGACCAATTTCGCTTTTAGTTTCTTGCCGCTTTTCAGAATGATGGTGAACTTTTTGGAAAAGTTACTCATACTGCTGTTAAAGCCGAATTCGGATTTTTCCTTACGGTACTCGTCTTTAAGCCTGCGGTACTCGCTGACCCTATCTTGATGGCGGTCCTTGTTTTTCAAATACCGTTTAACGTAGCGCTCGTAGCGCAATTTCTCCGAATCCGAGGCTCGACTCGACTCCATGTATTCGCGGTTTTCGGCGATGTTGCGTTTGGCATCGGTAAGCCGCTCTTCGTCATCCTTGAGATCGATCTTGTAGTCATCGAGCCGCTGTTTCCACTCGTCAAATTTAACCTCGCTATTTTTCCACTGGCTCGAGGTTGCGGGCCGGACAACGTGCCGATTGGTAATGATGTAACCATCGGCGGTCACGAAAAATCCCGAGCCGGAACCGCTACCGGTCTTCACCGTGACCACCGATAGCGAAGCGATGCCGGTATTCGAATCCGGATTAAAAGCCTTATGCAAATCCTCTTTCAAATCGGACTTGACCGCTTGCGTGCCGGCGGTGGAAACGACCGTGCTGGCGTTCTTATCTTTCGGCGGTTTATCGGTGAAGTGCCATTTGCCGTTTTTGTCCTGGTATTTAAATACTTCGGCACCGACAGGCATCGAAACCAGGTGAAATAGCGAAACTGTGACAATCAAGAATAATTTTTTCATGGTCTCATCGGCGGCGGCAAAACCTATGTACTCAGCTATTTATAGCGCAATTTGAGACACTGGTTGATTAATCCAACTGTCTTTTTTGAAATAGATCACGGGGCGCAGATTAGGTATTTGGACTATTTTCATCCGGAGCGGTTAAATCCGATCTCGTTTGCGCCACCGGCTGCCAAATCCGGAGCGAACTAGATTGTCGCCGGGTTAATAGCCAACAGGATACCGCCGATCGAGGCTAGCGCCAGTACGCGCGTAATTCCCCAGTGAAACTTGAACAGCTGCAGCGTCACTAGCAACGGCAACCGGATAACGCGCCAGTCAAGTGAACCGGGATGCCCGACGACATCCTGACCGAGATAAGCCGGTACGGCGTAGGCGCCGCCGAAGGTGACTACCGCCGGCGGGCTGGAGCCAGCTTCACCGCCGGCCGGCGCCTGGTAGAAACGCTCACTTAGGGAAGCTCTGCATAAGTCATCCTGACTTAGCAGAGCACGACAAACACAAAATGCGATTTTGTGTTTGTCTTCGTTTTTCAATCACTTACGTGATTAAAAAATGGCGGCACATCCTTGTGCCGCAGGAACCCCTGCATTTTGCAGAGGTTCCTTAGGTATCCGGACTACTCTGCCGGCGCTGCGTAGGCACCGTCTTCGTCGTGAGTTTCACAGCCGGTTAAGGCCGGTGTGAAGACGCACACCAGACGCATCCGGGTAAACGACCGGAGGCAGTGTTTCTCGTGCTGATCGAGCAGGTACATCGACCCCGGGCCCAGCGGGAAGACTTCGCCGGTGGTCAGGTTTTCGACCTCACCCCGGCCTTCGATGATGTAGTTCGCCTCGACGTGGTGTTTATACCAGAGAATCTGTTCCGCACCGGCCTCGGTAGTGGTTTCGGTCAGCGTGAAGTCGACGCCGTCGGCGGCCAGTAAAAATCGCCGACTGGCCCATACCGGGCCGCGCACGTCGCGCGGCGTATCGATTAAATCGTCGAGGGTTTTTACAATCACAGGCCTACTCTCACATGGCGGGAGTCAGATGATAACATCAGATTATCGGATTCCGGCCCGGCAGCGGCGCCCTGGTCATAATCCGGTGATCTGTGGCCTTATGTCTAGTCCGAATCGATAATCAAGTCCTCGAGCGCTTTTGGGTGCGCGGTAATCGGTTCGTAGCCATCCTCGGTCACGATAAAACTGTCCCCCACCTGCGCTCGGAAACGGTCGCTGCTGACCGAACCGTCCACCGCCAACACCATATTGGGTTTTAACTCGGTCCGGTCGCCGGCTACCAGTTGAGGGCTTTCCAGAAAACTGAATCCGGTGCCGCGACCGCAACGAAACGGATAGTCGTAGCCCGCCGACCGTATCACTTCGGCATAGGCCGCATGCAGGTCTTGCGCCAGGACGCCGGGGCGCAGCGCCGCCAGTGCCGCCGCCTGGCTGTCGAGTGCAATTTGATAAATTTCCCGCTGCGAATCGTCGCGAATTTCGCCGATCCAGAAAGTGCGATCGAAGCCGAGTTTGAATTTGTGGAAATTGGTCATGCCGCAAAAACACAGGAATACCGGTTCGCCGTGCGACATGACTCGATTGGAGGCGCGATGATGGGTTTTCACGATATCTGCGCCGGATGCCATTATCTGCAGGAAATGGGTATTGGGCGACATTTCGCTGTCGCCATAGTGCAGGGCCAGCAGTTCGGCAGATTTGCGAGTGCCGGCCTGCGAGGTCGCCAAGGCAACCTCATATTCGGCGACTCCGGCGTTTATCGCCGCGCGCCCGGCCGCCATCATCGCATTGGCGACTTCGCCGGCATGCCGCGCCAACTGTAATTCTTGGGGCGATTTGATCATTCGCATTGCGGCAACCAGTGGCGCGATATCCGTAAGTTTTGCCGCATCCACCAGCGAATCGATATAGGCGCGCACCGGCGGCGGCATTTGCCGCGCATCGAGCGCGATTCTCGAGGCTTGCTTCAATTGCCTCGCAAGGTGCTCGCGCCATTCCTTGCCGAGGCCATCGTTCCAGGCTTCGATGCGATCCACCTCGGCACGTGCCTGCGCCATTTTCAAATCGATTACCGGGGTAATCAGCAGGCTTTCACCGGCGCTGGGGACGAGCAACAGGGTCGGCCGGCCAAACTCCATGTGGAGGTAATCGCAATATCCGCAATAGTAATACACCGAATCGGCGTCGGTAATGATGGCTAGATCGATATCGGCCTGCGCAAGTTTTGCGCGCAGTTGCTGTAAATGTTGTCGGAACATGGTTATATAATGCGCAAAAGTCACGGCAGTTAACAGCATGAATAAACTGACTTCCTATACCGAGAACAGCCAGGCCAGCATGAAAGCCTGGCGACATGACATTCACCGCCACCCGGAACTGGCCTTCGAAGAGCGGCGCACGGCACGAAAAGTGGCTAAATTGCTAACCCGGTTTGGACTCGAGGTAGTTACGCCCATCGGCAAAACCGGCGTCGTCGGCCTACTGAAAAAAGGCGATAGCAAGCGCGCAATCGGGCTGCGCGCCGACATGGATGCGCTCAAGATCAGCGAATTGAATGATTTCGAACATCGCTCGCAAATCGAAGGCAGGATGCATGCTTGCGGGCATGATGGTCATACCGCGATGCTGCTGGGGGCGGCGCAATATCTCGCCGCCGAGGGTAAATTCGACGGTATGGTGGTGTTTATTTTCCAGCCGGCCGAAGAGCATGGCGAGGGCGCCCGCGCGATGATCGAGGATGGTTTGTTCGAACGATTTCCGGTCGATGCAGTATACGCGATTCATAACTTTCCATCGCTGGCGGTCGGCAAGTTCGCGGTACGCGCCGGCTCGATCATGGCCGCCGAAGATAACTTCGAAATCACCGTAGACGGCGTCGGCTGCCATGCGGCCATGCCTCATTTGGGGCGGGATCCGATCGTAATCGGCGCTGAAATCGTGACCGCCATGCAGTCGCTGGTGGCGCGCACCCTGGATCCGATGGAACACGCGGTGATTTCGTTCACCGAGTTCGAAACCAACGGTACCGTCAACGTCGTACCCGGCCGGGTAAAGCTCAAGGGGGATACCCGCTCGTTGACCTCGGCGGTACAGGATCACATCGAAGCCACGATGGAACGCATCGTCAGCGGCATCTGCGCCGCGCATGGTGCGAGCTATGAATTCAGCTACCGCCGAAACTTCGTACCGACGGTTAATACGCCCCTCGAAGCCGAAATCGCGGTTCGGGTCGCAAGCCGGGTAGTCGGCTCGAAAAACGTAATCGGCGACAGCCGCCCGGTAATGACATCCGAGGATTTTGGCTATATGTTACAGGTCCGGCCGGGGGCATATCTGCTGCTGGGTAACGGTGAAGACGGGGTTGGCGGTTGTAGCCTGCATAATCCCAGCTATGATTTTAACGACGACATTCTCAGCATTGGCGCCGATTTCTGGGTGGCGCTGGTCGAGACGCAACTACAGCCCGGCTAGGCAATGACGACAGCAGATAAACCACCCAGCACCTTCGGCAGCGCGGCCTACGGCGGTGAAAACTGGTCGCAACGCGAGGCCACGCATCACCAGGAACTGGGCGAAATCTGGGGCGCCTGCGGTATCGATTCCGAATGGCGCGAGCTCAAAGCGGTGTTACTGCACTGCCCCGGCGAAGAATTGAACGCGGCCTGGGACGACCCCGAGGCCGTACAAATGCTGGCGCCGGTAAACGTTGAGCTAGCGCGTGAGGAACATAAAGCTCTGGTCGAAACCTATCGCTCGCAGGGCATCGCCGTGCATTTTGTCGAACCCGATACAGCATGTCAGCCGAACTTGATGTTTTGCGCCGACCTGTTCGCGATGACTCCGCAAGGCGCAATCCTGGCGCGGCCGGCGTCGACGGTGCGCGCCGCGGAAGAACGTTGGGTAGCGCGCAAACTCGCCGAGCTCGGCATCCCGATCCTCAAAACGCTCACCGGCAGCGGCACCTTCGAAGGCGCGGATCTGATGTGGATCGACGAAACAACCGCCATGGTCGGCTGCGGATTGCGCACCAATGAAGCCGCTATCGGGCAATTGACAACCCTGCTGGCGGAGATGGGCATCGATCTGATCGCGGTGGATTCACCGTTCGGCATCATGCATTTCATGAGCCTGCTGCGCATCGTCGATCGCGACCTCGCGATCTGTTGGCCGCGGCGTACTCCGCACCGCACCGTACGCATCTTGCAGGAGCACGGTTACCGGGTTGAATTTCCGCCATTTGCCGACGATCCGGAAAGTTACCGCGGTATCAATTTCGTAACGCTCGGGCCCAGGCGCATCCTGATGGTAGCCGGCTTGCCGAAAGTTCAGGCCTATTTCGAAGACAAGGGGATCGAATGCCTGACCACGGCGACCGATGAATTAACCAAGGCGGCCGGCAACGTCGGTTGCCTGACCGGTATTCTAGAGCGCGACCAGGCCGGCCAATAGCGGCTAGGAAAACTCTGATTTGTTCAGGGTTTCCGCGGCACAGGAATGTGCCGTGCTCTGACAATTCAGAACGAATTGCTCAGAGCTCCCCTGCCTGAAACTTTTGCATCCGCCTTATGACCTAGGCACAATCACCTTCACAACTATTCAGGGAATTTCCGTTGAGCTCCATTATCGAACAACGCGTCGCGCGGTTACTAACCAGCGATATCAGACAAGTATTACAGTGCCGCAAGGTCGGTCTCGAAAAGGAAAGTCTGCGCGTCGCGGTCGACGGCGGTATCGCCCAGACCCCGCATCCGCTTAGCCTCGGTTCGGCGCTAACCCATCCCAGCATCACCACCGACTACTCGGAGGCGCTGCTCGAGCTGGTAACGCCGCCGTTCAACCATTTTTGCGATACCCTGCAATTTCTCGACGATACTCAGCGTTTCGTCTACGGCCAGCTCGACAATGAAATCCTGTGGGCCACGAGCATGCCCTGCGTGGTCGAGGGCGACGCCAGTATCCCGATCGCGCGATACGGCAGCTCCAATGCGGCGAAAATGAAAACCGCCTATCGCCGCGGCCTGGGACACCGCTACGGGCGCATGATGCAGGCCATCGCCGGAGTGCATTTCAATTACTCTTACCCGGACGAGTTCTGGCAGCTATACCGTACCGAACTTGGAGATCGGCGCGATCACGCAACTTTCGTATCGGAATCCTATATCGGCATGGTACGTAACCTGCAGCGTTACGGTTGGCTGGTGCCCTATTTATTCGGTGCCTCACCCGCGATTTGCGCCTCCTTTCTGGGCGCGTCCCCGACCTCGTTGCAAAAGTGGTTCAAATATTCCTATTACGCGCCCTATGCGACCTCCCTGCGCATGGGCGATATCGGCTACCAGAACAACAAAGAAGGCGAGGCCGGTATCAAGATCGACTACAACAGTCTGCAGGCTTATGTCGACAGTCTGAGCCACGCAATCTCGACGCCTTACCCCGAGTACCAAAAAATCGAAATGGTTAGCGACGGCGAGTGGCAACAGCTCAACGCCAATATTCTGCAGATCGAAAACGAGTATTATTCGAGCGTACGCCCCAAGCAGATTTTGCAGGGCGAAGAAAAACCGACGCTGGCGCTAGCTCGCCGCGGCGTCGCCTATATCGAACTGCGTTCGCTAGACGTCAATGCCTATGAACCGCTCGGCATCAGCGAAGAGCAGATGCGTTTCCTCGAATCGTTTTTGCTATTCAGCCTGCTGGCGCCGAGCGATCCATATGACGAGCGCGAGCTGGCCGAAATCAAATACAATATCAACGCCGTCGCCGAGCGTGGACGCGATCCGCAATTGTGCTTGCGCCGCAACGGCGGCGAGCTATTGCTGCGCGATTGGGCCAACGAAATAATCGATCTAATGGCCGCCGGCTGCGACCTGCTGGACAAGAACGCCGAGATTCATTGTTACTGCGATGCCTTGCAAAAGCAGCACGCTAAAATCGCCGATCCCGACCTGACGCCGTCGGCACGCATGCTGGCCGACATGGCCGCCAACAAAGAAGAGTTTTATCACTTCGCGCTGCGCATGTCGCGCCAACATCAGCAACGCTTCGTCGAGCGCCCGCTCGATGCCGCGAAACTATCGCGTTTCGAACAGACGGCGCGCGACTCTATCGAACAACAACAGGCGATCGAGGCCGGTGACGAGATTCCATTCGAAACCTTCCTGCAACACTACTTTGCCCAGAGCTGAGCGCTAATTACGGGACAGCCCGCTGCGACGAACCGCGACGGCAGCAAAAATTATAAACGCGGCACTACTGAAAGATCCCCGCTTGCGCGCACTGCTGTCCGGAATAAATTAAGTTGGTGTATTTGAAAGTGTTGACGTGCCCGGGTTTTACGAATAAAACCATAAGCAACAACTTAATTTCAGGACACTGCAACATGTATACAAATACCCGATTTGGCGAACTTTTGAAAGTCCTTCCTAAAAATACTTTCAAACGCTGCGTTGAACAGCATCGGAGCGATAAACATAACAAGGGTTTCGACAGCTGGGGGCAGTTAATCAGTCTGATGTATGCTCAATTGTCCGGTTGTCGGAGCTTGCGCGAGTTGGAGGTGAGCTACAATAGTCATTCCGCGCATCACTATCACCTGGGCTGCGGTCCGATTAAGCGCTCGACTTTATCGGATGCCAATCGCCAACGAGATGCCGGGGTATTTGAATCATTCTGCCAGCAGCTGATGGGCCGGGCTCATCGGCGAGTACGCAATGAGATAAAGGACTTGCTCTATCTGTTGGACTCGACGCCGATCTGTCTGCGCGGCCGGGGTTATGAGTGGACGCAAGCGCGTAGTATGTCACGCATTCCGGGCCTGAAGATTCACCTGCTGTATTCCCCCGACAAGCAGTTGCCGACCCAGAACGATATTGAGTATGGATGCAATGTTGAAATCGAGAAGGGCGCTGAGTATGTGTTTGATAAGGGATATTGCGATTACAATTGGTGGCATCAAATCGACCAGGAGGGTGCTTTCTTTGTGACCCGGTTAAAGCGTAACGCATCGATCAGGGTGCTCAAAAGCCGCTCGACCGAAGGAGATATACTGTCGGATGAGGTCATTGAGTTTAAAAACAAATGGCCTGGCGGCGGCCGGAAAAACAACTACGTCAAACCGTTGCGGCGAATAGTGGTGCATCGAGAGGATCATGTGGACCCGCTGGTACTGGTAACCAACCTGATGGGGGTCCCGGTTGAAGAAGTTGCAGCGCTGTACAAGCAGCGTTGGGCGATCGAACTCTGGTTCAAGTGGGTCAAGCAGAACCTGAAAATCAAAAAGTTTCTCGGTCAAAGCGAGAATGCGGTCAAAATCCAGATACTGGTGGCATTGATCACGTATCTCATCGCCGATCTATACCGGCAACTTTGTGGATCGAGACGCGGTTTTTATCTGTGGCTGGCGGAACTCAAATCGACTCTATTCCAGCGACCCAGACTCGAATTCGAAGTACTTAAACGACGACGAAAATGGAAATCCGATTTCCAAATACATCAAGCACAGTTGGCATTATGATTTATTCCGGACAGCAGTGCGCTTGCGCGGGGGTGACTCAGATTCATGTCATCCCGGCACCTGCGCGGCCCGCTCGAGCCGGGATCTTGCGATGGCGGCGTGACCAGAGATCCCCGCTTGCGCGGGGGATGACAACCACTCCAGTCATTGCGAAGCGTCGAATCGCCGCGCATGATGCGGCTATCACGATAAAAATTCATCCTGCCAGGCCCGGTATTGCCGATCCCGGGTCAACCGTTTCATCAGTTCGGGCGAGGCCACGCTTGTGAGCTCGGCCGGCGGCGTACCGTCGCGCAGCGCTTTGAGCGTATCGTGCATCGCCTGTACCGCGGCCATAAACGGTTGATGCCCCTGCAATGCAATACGTACGCCACAGTCTGCCAGATAATCGGGGTCGCTCAGTTCGGCGCCGGCGCCGCCCAGCATGATCGGGGCGTCGATAGCGGCGGCGATTGCCTCCAGTTCGGAGCGGGTCTTGATGCCGACGAACATAATGCCGTCGACGCCGGCATCGAGATATGCGCGCGCTCGACGAATGCCGTCCTCGACGCCATTGGCGCCAACCGCGCTGGTGCGCCCGAGTACGATCAAGTCCGGGTCCCGGCGCCCGGCCAGCGCCGCTTTCATCTTGCCGACCCCTTCTTCGAGCGTCAGGAACTCGCTGCTAGCGGCGCCGAAACGTTTAGGCAGCAGTGTATCTTCGATCGTCAGGCAGGCGACGCCGGCGGTTTCCAGTTCCTCGACGCAGCGTTTGACATTGAGCGCATTGCCGTAGCCGTGATCGGCGTCGACGATCAAGGGCAGTTCGCCCGCACGGCAAATACGACGCGCCTGCTCGGCAAATTCGGTCAGGGTTAAAACGATGATATCAGGCGCGCCCAGCATGGTGAAGGAGGCGATCGAACCGGCGAACATGCCGGCCTCGAATCCCAGGTCTTCGGCCACCCTGGCGGAAATGGGATCGTAAACCGATCCGGGATGCAGGCAACGATCGCCGTTGAAAATATAACGCAGCTTTTGCCGCCGGTTGGGGGTATTCATGATTGCTTTAAGGCTCTGAGCGCGATTCCGGGATTCGATAGTAGCATCACCCGGCATCCCACCGACAGTTTCGAAACTTCACAACAGCTTCATTTGAGCTTCACATAATCAGGCTCATCATTCTCACCGTTGTCACTCAATCGCCCCGGGGGCTGCAATGAAAATCCCTGAAGGAAAGATGAAACTCGCACTTACGACCGGCATAGCGAACCCCGCAAAGGCAGCAGTTTCAGGCCTGGATTCGTGGCGCCGCAGGATCGAGGTCAATCAAGCCTGTTTGAGCGGTTCAAGGGGTTGCGTGTGCTCCATCTTTGTTTCGTACATGAGCAGGTCGGCATCATGTAACAGACCCTCGATCGAGCATTCCTTATCGGGTTTGATACTGACGATACCGTCGGAAAACTCGATATCGTATTCACGGTCGGCCTCGGCATTGAAGTTATCGACGAGGTCGCGAAAACGCCCCACAATTTTGGCGGCTCGCTTTTTTCCGGTATTGGTCAACAGCACCGCGAACTCGTCGCCGCCGATACGGGCCAATACGTCCGAATCGCGAAAGGTTTTGCGCATCAGGTTGGCAAAGGAGACCAGCACGCGATCGCCCTCGGCATGCCCATGGCGATCGTTGATCGGTTTGAAATGATCGAGATCGAAAAACACCAGCGATACCGACGACCTCTGACGCACGCACAGGCTGAGGCTAGTGTGCGCCAGCGCGGTAAAGCCCCGGCGGTTGGATATCTTGGTCAATTCGTCGATCGTGGCGAGGTGGATCGCGTGCAGTTCGTTCTCGGCCATCTGGGCCAGATCGTCCAGCATCACCCTATCGTCGTCGCCGAACGAGCGCGGTTCAGAGTCGATGATGCACAGCGTTCCGAGCTTGCTGCCGTTCATGTAGCGCAACGGCGCGCCGGCGTAAAACCGGATATTCGGCGGACCGGTGACCAACGGGTTATCGTGGAAGCGCTCATCCTCGAGCGTATCTTCGATCACAAAAATATCGCTGCCGAGAATCGCGTGTCCGCAAAACGAAATATCGCGTCCGGTTTCGCCGGCATCGAGTCCCGCCTTCGACTTGAACCACTGGCGATTTTCATCCACCAGGCTGACCAGCGCGATATCGACGCCAAACATCCGTTTGGCCATGCGTGTGAGCCGATCGAAGCGCTCTTCCGGCGCGGTATCGAGAACATTCAACGATTGTAAATCGAGCAGGCGTTCCTTTTCGTTTTCGGGAAACTCGGGTGATTTCATGGTACTAGCTTACCCAATTACATTATTGGTCTAGCAAGATATCGGCCGGCTGCCGGCATCCTTGAGGGTTTCGCGATAGAATTTTTGCCGGTGCAACGCCATTCCCCCGACAGACTAAAACTTGCAATCATGGCGCCATCGATAATTCTACCTGTGCGCGTCGCAGCGTCGCATCAGATGACAATTTATTAACCCGGCGACAACATTAACGCATGCCCAGCCGCACCGGCTGATCGGGTGGCGGGAAGGCGCTATCGAGCGCGGCCAGATCTTCGCTGCCGAGCTTGATTTCGACCGCTTCGAGGTTTTCCCGGATGCGCGCCGGGCGCGCCGATTTCGGAATCACGACGGTACCCGGCTGATGCAGCAACCAGGCCAGCGCGATCTGCGCGGCGCTCGCCGAATGTTGCTCGGCAAGGTCGATTATGATGGGGGATCGCAGCAACGAACCGCCCTGATCCAGGGGCGAATAGGCCATGATCGGGATGCCTCGCTCATGGCACCAGTCCGATATTTCCCATTCGACCTCGCGGTGCGCCAGATTATAAAAAACCTGATTGCAGCCGAGCTGCGATCCAGCGGCCGCGGGAATTTCCTGCAAATCGGAGAGATTGAAATTGCTGACGCCGAAGTTGCGAATCTTTCCCTGATCCTGCAGTTGATGTAAGGCCTCGAAGGTTTGCGACAACGGTATGCTACCGGGCCAGTGCAGCAGGTATAAATCGATCCAGTCGCAATCCATGCGCCGCAGGCTGCGTTCGCAGGCGTCGACGACGCCATTACGGCTGGCGTTGTGCGGGTAAAATTTGCTCACCAGAAACAACCCGTCGCGGCGGCCGCGGATTGCCTCGCCGATTACCTGTTCGGCGCCGCCCTCGCCGTACATTTCGGCGGTATCGATCAGCCTGACGCCCATATCGAGCGCGTCTCGAATTACGTCCGTCTCGCGCTGAAACCGATCGCTGTGCTCGCCCATGCGCCAGGTGCCGAGTCCGAAAGTCGGTATGCTGTTACCCGTTGGCAGGTTTAGATTTTTCATAGGATTCAGGCAAGTTTAGAATATTTTGACTGAACTTTGCGCACAATCGATGGACCGTTAACCTAACGATCTCCGGGCCCGGGGTTTGGGACCGTAAGCGTTAGCGCAGACCTGGACCGACTTCGAGCGGCCACGGGGAATTTTTTAGCTTGAATCGCAACGATTTATCCCGTCATTTGGTCGAGTCCCGCTAGCGTTGGCAGGCATAACGTCCGACTACCAACCCGGCGACAATATACGTCGTGTACAGCCATCGCGAACCGCTTGCTCGAGCGGAGTCGGCCGCGCCGAAGACATTGGATAAACATGCCGCGGCCGCAGCAACCGACAGGTTTGTAGCCGCCGAAATCCATTTAGGGAAGCTCTGCCTTTTGCAGAGATTCCTTAGATATCGCAAATTCCGACACGGAAGTAGTCGATCCGAGTTCCTGGCGCCCGCCCCGGCATCACGCCAGCCGGGATAGGTCCCGGAGGTAAAATCCGAGCGCAGAATTCATCCCGGCGCGGGCTTTCACCGAAACAGGCCGACGTATAGAATAGTCTCAACTCACAGTGAAACGCCCTGATGTTTGTAAACCCTGCCCACCTATCGCCGCCAAAGCGCGGCAGCGCGTCATTGCAATCCGCCCCTAAACGCCGCGACAAGCTGTGAGTATCCCGTTGGTGATCCGGCCTATTAGCTTTTTCTTACTGGTAATATCGATCCAGGGTTGCGTCAGCGTCGCCACGCAAATTCCTACTCAGGGCGCCGGCCAGATGCAGGTATTTTATGCCACCGATCGAAAGCCGCAGAAGTGGGATAACCCTGGCGTTTACTATGGCAGCAAGCGCGGTGATGAAATTCAATACGGCGTCGCGACAATCGACGTCTGGCCAATCGATCACGACGAGGAAAACGCCGACGGCGAAGTGCGAAAGATTGTCAGCAACACCATCGACACCGCTTTTTCGCGCGCGGATCAAACCGGCAAAAACGGTTTTTTCAAGCGCCTGCACGATCCAGCCCGAAACGGCAAGCCCGGCGACGTCATGTTGTTCGTACATGGTTTCAAGCGTAATTTCAGGGCGGCGGCGGAAAACGCGGCCCTGGTTTCCGCTAGCATCGGCTTCAACGGCGCAACGGTATTCTGGAGCTGGCCGTCGCTAGACAATGCGGCGGGTTACCTGACCGATCGCACGACCCTGCTCTGGTCGCAAAAGCATCTTGCGCAGTTTATTACCGAGCTGGTGCAAACCGGGCATGCCCGGCGACTGGTGTTGGTTGCCCATAGCCTCGGCACCCAGGCCCTGACCCAGGCGCTGTTCGAGGAAATCGGCACCGATCGGTTGAGCGCATGGCAAGTAATCGATAACCTGGTGCTGATGGCGCCCGATATCGACCTAGGAATATTTCAGCGTGATATCGTACCCGCGATCAACCGGGTAGATATTCCGACTACCGTTTACGCATCGTCCAACGATCTGGCGCTGATTACCTCGTCCAGCCTGAATGGTTATCCGCGCGCAGGTGATTCCAGCGATAAGATATATACCTTCCCCGGAATCGACACCATCGATGCGACGCAGGTTAGACAAAGCTTTCTCGGGCATTCCTATTATCGCAGCAGCTTTGCCGTGATCGACGACCTGCAATTCCTCATCGTCGGGAAAAAACCGATCCGAAAACGGCCCGGGCTGACCCGCGTGCAAAACAAAGACCAAATCTACTGGAAACTGGAATGACTGCGCCAAACCCTGGCTCGACTGACTGCAGCAAGCATCGCTGCGACAAGGTATTTTAGATGAAAAAAACCGCCATTTTACTGCTACTCGCCTGGGTTTCGCCGGGCTGTGTCAAACAGGCGCCCGATGCGGAGCAATTTCGAGCCGATGAAACCCGGCTAGTGAAGGCGACGGTGGCCGATGCGGCGCGCGCCGAACGCCTGCTCGCGTTATTCGAGGAGCGCGATCGCCTGATTGAAGAGACTGGCGCATTGTTGCGACAGTATCGGCGCGAATTTAAAGCAATCAATGCCGAATACGATACGGGTCGCGAAGTCCATATCGAAATGGTCGATTATTACAACCGCGGACGCGCGCAAAAACAGCTGCGTTTCATCGAGCTGATTACGCAGATGAAGGCCGCTACCAGCGCGACCGAGTGGCGCGTCATCGCCGAGTTCCAGCTCGACAATTTCGATCCTCGCCGGCAGCTCTTCGGGCGGATAGCGGGAGACATATGACATGCTGAACGCGATGTTAACGGTGTTTTTACTCGGCGGCGGATTGTTGGGCGGCGCCATGCTGACTCCGTCCGACACCTATCCGATCGCAGATCGGCTCGAGGCAGCGATCAAAGATCCGCAGCAGCTGTCCCAGGTAAAACAAATCCTGTCCGAACTCGAAACCGAGGTCACCAAGTTCGAGCGGATATTTGTCGACTCGGGTAACGACCTGCGCGACCTATACCTGGATCACGACGCCGGTTCGCGGCAAACCCAGCGCAGACTCGAGGAGCTCAACCTCGAATGGTACGTTTCGCAGCAGCGCAACATCAAACTACGCGAGCTACTCAGGCTGTCTATAGACGCCGAGCAGTGGGACAGAGTGTTCGACCATGAATAGGGACTCGGGCTCGCCCGGCGACTTCGGTTACATACCTTTACCTTGCTAAAAAGGCCGGTCGCGGTGGATTTGGCCTGACTCGAAGCACTCAATATGAAGCCTGATAGATTCAATTGCGGAATACTTGAT
Source organism: Olavius algarvensis Gamma 3 endosymbiont (assembly GCA_001735895.1). Taxonomy (GTDB): domain Bacteria; phylum Pseudomonadota; class Gammaproteobacteria. The sequence continues at coordinate 382,083 of DS021199.1, forward strand.
GGTAGCATCCGCGCGCATGGGAACATGTTTTTACTCAAAAAAATGGCAAACAGTCCGGCGTCACCTGGTCCTGGGCGTGGCGCTATTAGTATTCCAGGGTTGCGCCAGCCTGCCGCCAAACGGCAGTCGCGAGGAATCGTTTACCCTGCGCGATACCGCGGGTACGACTCTCGGACGGGCGATCGCAGCCAATCTAAGCGCCCATCCCGGGAAATCCGGATTCCATTTGCTGCCGAGCGGCCTGGACGCGTTCGCGGCGCGCGCGCTACTCGCCTACCGCGCCGAGAGCAGCATCGATGCCCAGTACTACCTGTTTCACCATGATCTGACCGGCAAGCTGTTTCTCGACGTTTTGCGGAAGGAAGCCGACCTGGGGGTGCGCGTGCGCTTACTGGTTGACGACATGGCGCTCGACGACGGCAAGGATATGAGTGTCGCCGCGCTCGACGCCCATCCGAACATCGAGATACGTGTATTCAATCCCTTCGGCCGCGGCACGGCGCGCTGGATTCAGTATGTCTCCCGGCTGGGCGACGTAACCCGACGCATGCACAACAAATCATTTACCATCGATAATCAGGTGACGATTATCGGCGGCCGCAACATTGGTAACGAGTACTTCGCCTTCGACGACAATCTCGTGTTTGGCGATCTCGACGTGCTCGCCATCGGCCCGGTGGTCGACGCGGTTTCGTCGACCTTCGATCTGTATTGGAACGACGCGCTGAGTTTTCCGATTACCAAACTGGTCAGAGATAACTCGACGCCCGATCATCTGGCGGAGGTACAGCGATATCTCACTGAGTTTGCGCGTCGGCATAGCGATTCCGGCTACCTGAAAGCGGTGCGCGAAAGCCCGATCGTTAACCTGGTACGTGACTGGCGCTTCGATTTCCATTGGGGTGCGGCCGAGGTACTTTACGACGACCCTGCCAAGATCACCGCGGAGCGCGACCAGGATCACTTGATGTTGGCAGCGCAGTTGAATCCGTATCTCGACCGGGTCAAACAGGAATTACTAATCTTTTCGCCCTACTTCGTGCCGGGCAAGAACGGAGTGGCGCAATTGGTGAAAATGCGCGAGCGCGGCGTGCGCGTGCGTGTCATTACCAATTCCCTGGCATCGACCGACGTGGCGGTCGTACACGCCGGTTACGCCCGCTATCGCCGCGCGCTGCTGCGTGCCGGGGTCGAGCTCTACGAAGTCGATCGCACGCTGACGCGCCAACAACGACGCGATAAAAAGGGCCCGCTCGGTTCTTCCAAGGCGAGTCTGCACGCCAAATCGTTCGTGATCGATCGCGAACGAGTTTTCATCGGCTCGCTGAATTTCGACCCGCGTTCGATCATCGAAAACACGGAGTTGGGAATGATGATCGAATCGCCCAATATCGCTACCGAGATGACCGGATGGCTCGACGACATCGCCGAAAATGCGGCGTTTCGACTGGCCTTCGGCAAAGATCGCAACGGCATCACCCAGCTGCGCTGGCACCGAGATTGGGAAGACGGGTCAGAGACCTTCATCACCGAGCCCAATACCAGTATCTGGCGTCGTCTGGGAGTCAGCCTGATGCGGCTGTTACCGATCGAACCGCTACTCTAGTCTGTGCCGGTCTCTCTGATGAGCTTACAGTGCTGCGAGATTGCCGGCTCAATCTCACCCCGGCAGAATTCGGGCCCGGCAAATCTGAACCAACCGGACAATTCAGGCAATTCGGGCCACGCCCTGGATTATCGATGAATGCGCCCGGATACCGACGAATCGAGATGATTAATCGCATTTGCCTACTGCTGATGCTTATGAGCGCACAGCCTGGGCTGGCAGCTGAAGGCATGGCCGACTCCGGTCCGGCTGAAACCGATTCCCTGGTTATCGACCGCATCGAGCGCGAGCGAGCGGTGCAGGATAATCGCTCGGTGCTATTGGCGCATAAACGCAACTATCTCCTGCCGTTAACCTACGCCGCTCGTCCCAATGACGACGTGTTCGAGGCCGGCAGTAGCGATTTTGGCGAAGATCTGGACAATGTTGAAATTCAGTTTCAACTCAGCATCAAGGCC
>DS021199.1:384292-399418 GCA_001735895.1 Olavius algarvensis Gamma 3 endosymbiont
TTAGTTCAGGCCTGGTGGCGCATACCCCAGGATGAAAAGGACGATCCACTGGATTCCGATGGTGACCACCATCCCGATATCGAAGATTTTCTCGGCAATTTTGAATTCACTACCGCCTATCGTAAGAATGACTACGAGGTTTCGGTCATGTTGCGCAACAATCTCGAGCGTGAAGACAATCGCGGCGCTATCCAGGTTGACTTGACCTTCCCGCTGCAGCGGCGTTTTCGCGGCTACCTGCAGTTTTTCAACGGCTACGGCGAAAGCCTGATCGACTACGACGCGCACATCGAACGCATCGGGATCGGTATCCTGTTATCCGATTTACTTTAATAGTAGCCAATGCGAAGCGCCGGGATCTTATAGGGAGGCCATTGTTACAAAATCCCGAGTTCCTTCGATTAGCAACCAGGCTAGTTGCTTCGAGGGGGACAGACCTGAAGGTCTGTCCCCGAGTTTCCCAAGGTTTAGATTACCGGGGTCAGATTAAAAAGGGCGTCAATTGACCGCGCCCGACTGTTTCAGATGGCGCGCCATGCCCTCGACATTGAGCGCACGCCAGTTGTCGTAGGCACCCCAGTTCTTGTATTTTTCCATCTTGATACCGGCTTTCAGTTGCTCGACCGTCTTGCCGGCCTTGAGACCCCCGAGCACCGCGGCGCGTAAATTCTCGAGATAAGCCAACCCCGCGGCGACATCGGCTTTAGTGCCGACCGGGCCGTGCCCGCCGATCAGAACGTCGAAATCCAGCGCATTGACCTTCCTGACCTGATCGCTCCAGTGATCGACATTGGCGCCGGGGAAATCGCGGTAAAACAAGCGCCTGGCGCTAACCGCATCGACTACGAAAGCAACGTTATCCGGACGCACCACGGTCGCGATCAAGTCGCTGCCGTGCCCCGGGCCCAGATAAGTCAGTTCAAAGGTCTTTTTGCCGACGCTGAAGCGGTGCTGATCTACGAAACGCACCGTCGGCTCCACCAGGTCGATATCCTCCGGCGCATTTTGATGCATGATCACGTTGGGCACTTCGCCGTAGCCGGTACCGCCGGAAGCATGATCGCCATGGCTATGGCTATAGATCAGGTGGGTAATCGGCTGCTTGGTGATCTTACCGATTTCGGTCCTAAGCCAGTCCGCCGCCGCCTCGTTGATCGGATCGGTAACCACCACGCCGGCGCCGGTGACGACGAACATATTCACATGGAAGCGATTTTGAAAGCGGTACACATCGTCGGTTACACGCGTTATTTCACGCTTGACCTCCTGTGCCGGAGCCACTCCCAGCCCCAGCGCCAACACGGCAATCGTCATGAGTAGTCGTTGCATTGTCCTGTCCCCCTCTATTTTTTACGGTAGTGATATCTCGGACCCCGAATTTCTGTTTTAATTCCGACCCATGCAACGCATCGAATCACAATTGCGGCTCGCTACCGGGCTGGTGCTGGCCTTGTACGTGATCCAGCATTTGATCAATCATGCCTTTGGCATCGTATCGATCGAGGCGGCCGAAGCTTACCGTAAGACCGTGGGGCTCATGTTTCAAAATTTGCCGGGGCTGATTCTGTTGTACGGTTCGCTACTGTTTCACGCGGCGCTCGCATTGCGCTCGATTTACCGGCGTTCGAGCTGGCACATGTCGGTGTGGCAATGGCTGCAACTATTGCTCGGGCTGTCAATCCTGCCGCTAGTCGTCGGGCACGCCGTCGGCAACCGCAGTTTCGATCTGCTCGGTGACGTCGATCCCAATTATTTCTACGTCATCACCTCGATCTCGCTAAAACCCGAATTTTTGGTGAAGCTGGGTTTGCTGATTATGGTGATATGGGCGCACATGACTATCGGGCTGCATTTCTGGCTCAGGCTCAAGCACGGCTATCATCGCTTTGTGCCCTACGCCTACGCGCTGGCGATATTGATTCCGACACTCGCCTATGTCGGGGTTTTTCGCATGCTGCAACAGGCCAAGGCCTGGCTCGGCGACCCGCAACGCCTCGACCAGATATATGCCGCCAATAACGCGATGCGCCGCAGCGACGTCGAATTTTTACGCGGACTGGAGGCACAGGCCTGGATCGTCATGCTGGCGCTGTTGATGCTGGTATTGATTGCGCGTCAAATCAGAATCTGGATTCAGGCGCGCCGGGGCAGCTATAACATCACCCAGGCGGATGGTAACAAACTGCGGGCTTTGCAGGGCGTGTCATTGCTCGAAGCGCTGCGCAATGCCCGCATCCCGCACGCGGCGGTCTGCGGCGGGCGGGCGCGCTGCACCACCTGCCGGGTTCGGGTCGGCGGCGGCCTCAATCAGCTAGACCCGCCGAACGAACTGGAAGCGCGGGCGCTAAAACGCATCAAGGCCGGCAAGGGGATTCGCCTCGCTTGCCAGCTGCACCCGCAAGCCGATCTCGAGATAACGCCGCTGGTGATGCCGAATCAAACCCTGAGCGGCAGCCTGCACAGCGGCGGCGTGCAGGGCCACGAAGAATACGTCATCGCAATGTTCGTCGATATGCGCGGCTCGACCAACCTCGGCGAACGCGTGCTGGCTTACGATGTGGTGTTCATCCTGAACCGTTTTTTCACCGAACTCTCGAGCGCGCTCGGCGATTCCCACGGGCACTACGCCCAATTCGCCGGGGACGGCCTGATGGCGTTGTATGGCCTGGATCCGGCACGCAAACAGCGTGCCTGCCGCGATGCGCTTGCCGGCGCGCGCGAAATGTTCCGCCGCATCGGCCGGCTCAACCAGCAGTTACAGCGCGAATTCGGTGAAACCGTGCAAATGGGAATCGGCATTCACGGCGGCGAGGCTATTGTCGGCACCATGGGCCCGCCGAAAACACCGTTATTGACCGCCGTCGGCGACAATATCAATATCGCCGCGCGCCTCGAAGCTCAAACCAAGGAACAGGGCTGCGACCTGATCGTCTCGGTTGCAACGCTGGCACGCGAATCCATCGATTTCCCGGCCGAGGAAGTTATCGATATCGAGGTGCGCGGGCGCGAAAACCAGGTGCGCGTCTGCCGCTTCGACAGCGATCAGCTGCCGGCGTTCGATTTGGAATAATCGATCCCGGATCGATCTTTGGTTATCATAGCGCCGCGCCAACTACCGGATCCGTCATGCAGCAAAGAAATCTAGGGCCTTTCACCGTATCAGCTAGCGGCCTCGGCTGCATGAATGTGTCGATGGGTTACGGCCCACGAATTCCCGACGCCGATGCGGGCCGGTTGTTTAACGCCGCGCTCGACCGGGGTTATAGTTTTCTCGATACCGCGTCGCTGTACGGCCTCGGGCACAATGAAAGCCTGATCGGTACCTACCTGAGTTCGCGCCGCGACGAATACGTGCTGGCGAGCAAATGCGGCTTTTCTCGCACCGCGGAAGGCAAGACGGTGATGGACGGTCGTCCCGCGGTCTTGCAAGAAACCTGCGAGGATAGCCTGCGTCGGCTCGACACCGACGTTATCGACCTCTACTACCTGCACCGTATCGATCCGCAGGTGCCGGTCGAGGAAAGTGTCGGTGCGCTGGCGCAACTGGTTGCACAGGGCAAGATTAAAACCATCGGCTTGTCCGAAATCTGCGCCGATAGCCTGCGGCGCGCGCATGCGGTACATCCGATCACCGCGGTGCAATCCGAATATTCGTTGTGGACGCGCACGCCCGAGCGTAAGGTGCTCGCGACCTGCAGCGAGCTGGGAATTAGCTTCGTGCCTTTTTCGCCGCTGGCGCGCCAGTTTTTGACCGGTAAGTCACCCGATGTTACGGCCGTGCTGGAAGACGATATCCGCGCGACCATCGCGCGCCCTCGTTTCGAGCCGCAGAATTTCGCGCAAAACCAGAAATTGCTGGGACCCTTTGGCAAGATCGCCGAATCCAACGGCTGTACCAGAGCGCAACTGGCGCTGGCCTGGCTGCTGGCGCAGGGCGACAACATCATTCCGATTCCCGGCACCAAGCACATGGAGTGGATGCTCGAAAACGCCGGCGGCGATGCGGTCTCGCTGGATACGGCGACGGTGGCCGAACTCGATGCGTTGATCAACGAAGATACGGTCGCCGGTTACCGCTATACCGACGCGCTGATGGCGTCGACCGATTCCGAGAAAGACTGGCCGAGGGCCGGCGGGCTCGAGTGACATGTATCGCGCCAGATAGCGACAATCGAGTCTTTGCGATTTGACGACTACCGCCAATTCGACAATCCGGCATCTGACGGCAACCCGCGGGAGGAACAGGCCCGGGCTTGGTTTGACGGCCGTCAAAATCAATAACATGGCACACCCTCGGTCGAGACTCGAGACCCAACGCGAATTAGTAATAGTATCCGCCTGATTATGAATCGACGCGAATTTCTCAAACTCGGGATTGCCACGAGCCTATTGGCGGGCTGCGATAACTGGCGATCAGGCGGCACCCTGGGCCTTGCGCTGGGCGGCGGCGGCGCGCGCGGCCTGGCGCATATCCTGATGCTGGAAGTACTCGATGATCTGGAAATTCGGCCACGGCATATCGCCGGCACCAGCATTGGCGCGGTCATCGGAGCGCTGTATGCGGCAGGCATGTCGGGGCGAGAGATTCGCAGCCTGGTCGACCGGCTTACCGTCTCGCAAAACGAATCCTGGCTCAGCGGCCTGTTCGAACAGGAGTTGGGGCGCTGGTGGGATTTGATCAACCTGAAACTGGGCAGCGGCGGCTTGATCGATACCAGGGCCTTCGCCGGTTTTGTCGAGGAAACCGCCGGCGTCTCCGATTTTGCTCAGCTCGGCATCCCGCTCAAGATCGTGGCGGCGGATTTCTGGCAGCGTGAACAGGTAGTTTTCGAAAGCGGCAGTCTGGGCACCGCGATTCAGGCCAGTATCGCCATTCCGGGCCTGTTCAGCCCGTTGCGGCACTGCGGGCGCGTACTGGTGGACGGCGGACTGGTCAACCCGATGCCTTACGATTTACTGTTCGGTGAATGTGATGTCGTGGTCGCGATCGACGTCGCGGGTACCCGCAGGCCGCAATCCGATGACGGGCCCGGTTATTTCGAAACCCTGTTCAATACGATGCAGATCATGCAGGCCAGCATCCTGCGGGAAAAGATGCAACAACGGCCGCCGCATATTTACATTCACCCCGAACTCGAGGATGTGCGCGTGCTCGAATTCAATCGCGTGGACGATATTTTCCGGCAAGCCATGCCGGCGCGCGACCAGTTGATGCGGGCACTGCGCAAACGCTTCCCGAACTGAGCGCGCCCTGAGTCGTTCCCGACCGCAGGCGGCTTTACGAGACCCCCGCTGATTAATAGTCATTCCCGCGCAAGCGCACTGCTGTCCGGAATAAATCATAATGCCAACTGTGCTTGATGTATTTGGAAATCGGATTTCCATTTTCGTCGTCGTTTAAGTACTTCGAATTCGAGTCTGGGTCGCTGGAATAGAGTCGATTTGAGTTCCGCCAGCCACAGATAAAAACCGCGTCTCGATCCACAAAGTTGCCGGTATAGATCGGCGATGAGATACGTGATCAATGCCACCAGTATCTGGATTTTGACCGCATTCTCGCTTTGACCGAGAAACTTTTTGATTTTCAGGTTCTGCTTGACCCACTTGAACCAGAGTTCGATCGCCCAACGCTGCTTGTACAGCGCTGCAACTTCTTCAACCGGGACCCCCATCAGGTTGGTTACCAGTACCAGCGGGTCCACATGATCCTCTCGATGCACCACTATTCGCCGCAACGGTTTGACGTAGTTGTTTTTCCGGCCGCCGCCAGGCCATTTGTTTTTAAACTCAATGACCTCATCCGACAGTATATCTCCTTCGGTCGAGCGGCTTTTGAGCACCCTGATCGATGCGTTACGCTTTAACCGGGTCACAAAGAAAGCACCCTCCTGGTCGATTTGATGCCACCAATTGTAATCGCAATATCCCTTATCAAACACATACTTAGCGCCCTTCTCGATTTCAACATTGCGTCCATACTCAATATCGTTCTGGGTCGATGCCGTGATCCGAGCGTCACAAGGCAACTGCTTGTCGGGGGAATACAGCAGGTGAATCTTCAGGCCCGGAATGCGTGACATACTACGCGTCACTCATAACCCCGGCCGCGCAGACAGATCGGCGTCGAGTCCAACAGATAGAGCAAGTCCTTTATCTCATTGCGTACTCGCCGATGAGCCCGGCCCATCAGCTGCTGGCAGAATGATTCAAATACCCCGGCATCTCGTTGGCAATTGGCATCCGATAAAGTCGAGCGCTTAATCGGACCGCAGCCCAGGTGATAGTGATGCGCGGAATGACTATTGTAGCTCACCTCCAACTCGCGCAAGCTCCGACAACCGGACAATTGAGCATACATCAGACTGATTAACTGCCCCCAGCTGTCGAAACCCTTGTTATGTTTATCGCTCCGATGCTGTTCAACGCAGCGTTTGAAAGTATTTTTAGGAAGGACTTTCAAAAGTTCGCCAAATCGGGTATTTGTATACATGTTGCAGTGTCCTGAAATTAAGTTGTCGCTTGTGGTTTTATTCGTAAAACCCGGGCACTGCAACACTTTCAAATACACCAACTTAATTTATTCCGGACAGCAGTGCGCGCAAGCGGGAATCTTATAACGCCTCGTCTTTTCGAGATCCCCGCTTGCGCGGGGATGACTTAGGAACTGGGGATAACTTAGGAATGCGGGGATGACAATAGAAACCGCTCAGTCATGACCGTAGCGCGCGTGATAGGCGCCGAACTGGTCGGCTTCGCTGGGCTTGTCCTCGGCCACCGTGGTAACCAGGTGGGTAACGTTGATAAAATGCCTGTAGTTCAGGTTTTCACTGATGCTGTTGCCGCCCCAGGTGCCGCAGCCCATGCTAAGCGTGAAATTCAGCGCATTATGAAAGCTGCCGCCGTTGCCGAAAGTATGCGCTTGATTGACCAGCACGCGCACGACGTCGATTTCCTCGGCCAGCCGCAGCGGGTGATCGAGGTGGCGGGTATGGATGCCGCAGGAATGCCCCCGACCCTGCACCTTGAGAATACCGCTGACCAGCTCAACCGCGTGGTCGAAGTCGCGCGCCCGATAAACCGTCAGCACCAGCGATAGCTTCTCGCCGGTAAATTCGGATTCCGCATCGAATTCTTCCTCCACCATGAAAAAACGCGCCTGCCGGGCTGTTTCGTCAAGACCGAGGCGCGCGGCAAATACCGCGGCGTCTTGCGCGATCAGTTCCCGATTGAGATTGCCGTCGACCCAGAGTTTGTCCCTGATCAATCCCATCTCCGCGGCGCTGCAACGATAGGCCCCTTCATTCTTAAGCGCGGTCATCGCTTCTTCGTAACGGTCGTCGAGAATAATCAGTGAGTTTTCCGAAGAGCAGGAGGTCGAGTTATCGAAGGTTTTCGGGGCCCTGATTTTCTGCGCCGCATCCTTGAGATCGGCATTGCTGTCGATAATCACCGGCACATTGCCGGCACCGACGCCAATCGCCGGAGTGCCGCTGCTATAGGCGGCGCGCACATTGTTTTGCGAGCCGGTGGCAACAATCAAATCGGCCTGTTCCATCAACAGCCGCGTCATTTCGCGCGACACCGGCTGCGGTAAAATCTGCACCAGATCCTCGGGCGCGCCGACTTTTTGCAGCGCGCTACGCATCAGTTCGACCGTGGCCTGGGTACTGCTCCAGCCCGCCGGTGACGGCGCGATAACAATCGCGTTGGCGCCCTTAAGCGCCATCATGGCTTTGTTCACCGGGGTTGCGGACGGATTGGTCGACGGCGTGATCGCGGCGACCACACCGACCGGCTTGCCGTACTTGATGACGCCGTGTCCGGTGTCGTTCTCGATAACGCCCACCGTGCGCACCCGCATCAGATCACGCAGCGTGCCAAAGGTTTTACGCTGGTTTTTGACGATCTTGTCGGCGACGTTACCGATACCGGTATCCGCGACCGCGAGTTCAGCCAGGCGCTGCGCATGTTCGGGTTTGTACAATGACCAGGCGACCGCGGTCACGACTTCATCCACCCGCGCCTGATCGGCAGCGGCGAATTGCCGCAGCGCAGCCTGCGCGCGCTCGATCAACTGCGTCACGCGCGCTTTTTCGTCGGCGCTTGCATTTGCCGCCGTGGGAGCTGCCGGCTTAGCCATGTCGACTACCTGAGTATCAAGGGAAGGCGCAATTTTACCCGCTGGAATGCCGAATTCAAATGCGCCGCGCAAATCGAATCGGAGCCCCGTTTTACAGAGCCAACCTGAAGCTCAGCGCAGCTTGGTAAGCGGGCTTAAGTGTACGCCCGGGTCCCAGATTCTATCCCAGATTGGACGCAACAGGTTCCAATCGCGCTCGGCCTCGAGTTGTTCGGGCACGGTGGCTATTGGATGCGGGTTACCGCTTTCACCGACCTTGAACTGGAATACATAACTGGGCTCGGATCCCATTCTCAGGTCGCTGATGACGATATCCCCCTGGCGCTCGGAGACCGCGTAAAAGCCCCGGCTGAACCACTGCAGCCGCTGCACCGGCCAGTGTTCGGCAATATCCGTCAGCAAGTCCTCGCGGCTCGGGTAATAACTGAAGCGAAGCTCATGATCGGCGTCGAACAGCGAGTAATAGGCTTCGTAATAACCGCCCTCGTCCCTGACGACGGCGCGCCACAGCAACGTATTAAACGGCGCCGGCGTGCTGAACATCCGCTGGTAGCTAATCCCCTGTGCATGCAGGGCTTGCTCGATGTTATGGCCGACTATGGTCTTGGCAATCAGGGTCCAGGCGAGATAAACCGAGCTCAAGATCAAGCCGTAACGGTTGATCATATGCCCGCGGTCGCTGTGCCGAGTCATTACCAATGCGGTGATGACGCCGATTACCAGCGGCAGGGTATAGACCGGGTCGATAATAAAAATCGTCGACAGCGACACCGGTGTATCCGACAAGGGCCAGAATATCTGGGTACCGTAAGCGGTCAGGCTGTCGAGCAGCACGTGAGTCGTAAAAACCAGGTATATCGTCAGCAGCCAGCGCTTGCGCAAATGCCGTGTGTCGGCGTGAATCCGGGTGATTACCCATACCAGCAGCGGCGTCACCAGCGCCAGCACGAACAATGAATGGCTCGCCGACCGATGGTAGGTGAAATCCCTGACCACATCGCCCAACGGCAGGTACACATCGAGATCCGGCAGGGTACCCGCGATCGCGCCCCACAACAGGGCCCGGTTGCCTATCCGGCGTCCTAGCGTCGCCTCGGCAACCGCCGCACCGAGCGTTAGTTGGGTGACTGAATCCATCCCGGCTTATTGTCTCACAACTGTCATTGAGTCAAATACGCATAAATCATCGATTCGGATTGCCGTCGAGCGACCGCTTATCGATCCCTCGCGGCGGCATCGGCGGCGCCGTTCAGGCAAACCAATGCACCATGGCCGTCAGACTCGAGCCGCCGGCCAGCACCCCCGCCACCAACCGGCGCCGGCACAGATAATAAGCGCAAAAGGCAATCCCGAGCGCGGCGACGCGGAACGGCAGCGATACGTTTGCCAACTCACTCTCGGGTAAGAGAATCATACGCAACACCAGCCCCGCCACCATCGCATAGGAAACACAGGTAATCCACTGGAAAAATTCGCCGCGGGTGTCGATGCGCTTGACCACGACGACTCCGAGCACACGCCAGACCAAGGTCGCCGCGCCGCAGCCCAGCACAATCCACCATAAGCTTTCAGTCAGCATGTCGCTTAGGCCGGAACTTGCCGGCGGCGAAGCCGAGACTGCCACCGATAATACCGGTGATTAGCAAATCGATCGATGGCAACAGGACATGTGCTATCGGTATCGTTGCGCAGCCGATTAGCATCGACAAACGTTCCGCACGCCCCGGCACCGCGGCCAGCACCAGCGCGAAAAACAGCGGGCTGATAAATATCAGGCCCAGCAGCATGCTCGCGGGCAATAGTACCGCGCCGTGGTAACCCATCAGGGTTCCCGCCACCGCCGCCAGCAAAATCGAGCTCGCGAAGGTCAGGTAATAGCGGCGGCGGAATCGCGGCTCGATTTCGGGAAACTGGCGCAGGCACATGGCCCATGAATTGATCGACAATAGCTGTGCGTCGAGCAGCATGGCGCACAGGTTCGTACGACCACTCGACATCGCCGGCACGAACGACACCACCATCGGCAGAAAACGCGCGTTGGCGAGCGAACAGGCGAATACGATAGCTACCAGACCCTGCCCGGTCGCGCTCAGTTCGACCATCGCCAGCTGGCCCGGCAGGCCCCAGATAAAAACCGTCGCCAGCGCCGCCATATCGGCGCCGAAGCCGGCGCCGTGCGCCAGCGAGCCGAAGCCCATCATCGTAAACAACAGGATAAAAGCCGGCAGGGAGAGCGCGTCGTACAGTGCCTTACGCATCACTTCGGGATTGCCGCTTACCATGATCGCCCCCGCTTAGGCCCGGCCTACAAAATCAGTAGCCAGGCGCTGACGCTGAACACCGACGACACCGTCGACAGCAACACGGTGCTGGCCGCCGCATCCAGGCCGCGATTGTACATGCTCGCGAACAGGTATGCGTTTAACCCGGGCGCCATCGCCGCCATCAGCACCATCGAGCGGGTTGTGCCTTCGGGCAACTGCAGCAAGCGGCCGAGCAGCAAGGTGATTGCCGGTTGCATAATCAGCGATAAAAACGATATCAGACCGGCCTCCCCGAGGGATTTCGACAGCGAGTAGCGGGTTAAAACGCCGCCCAGCGCAAACAGCGCCACCGGCAAGGATGCCCGCGCCAGCAAATCCACCGCGGCCACGACCGGACCCGGCAATGCCAACCCGCTCAGATTAACGGCAAAACCGAGGCCGATGCCGATCATCAAACTGTTGCGAAACATCGCTTGTACGACGATGCGCGCAGTCTCCGCCGCGTTGCGGCCATCCGCGCGCAGCATTTCCATTGCGCTAATTCCAATCAGGTAACAAATCGGGGCATTTACCGATACCAGTGCAAAATTGGGCGCCAGGCTGTCCGCGCCCCAGGCGCGTTCCGAAATGGGTAAACCCAGCAACACCAGATTGGAAAACAGGGCGGCGAAAGCGACGCCGACTGCTTCACCCGGGCGGCGTTTGAAATAGTTTTTGACGATGACAAAGGTTATGACAAAACTCGCGATGGCGGCGGCGTAATAAGCCAGCAGCATGCGCCAATCGAAGGCGCTAACCAGATCGATGGTGGAGGTCGCGCGAAACAACAGGCAGGGGATCGCGATCTGGATCGCGAATTTCATCAACTGATCGATGGGTTCGTCGCTAAAAACTCCACTTCTGACCGCCAGGTAGCCCGCGCCGACGACGACAAACACCGGGGCGACGATATCGAGAATATCAATCAGCACCGGAAAATCCGGCATGCCGCGAAAATCTGCGCCCCACTGTCCCGCTTGTGGCCCGAACTTGCACCATGTGAACTACCCAGCCTTTGAATTGTTATTGAACCGACGATTTACGCGCGCGCTCGGCATCGAGCAACGCGCGCTTGCGCTCGAGCCCCCAGCGATATCCTCCCAGCCCGCCGTCACCGCGTAGTATCCGGTGGCAAGGCACCAGTACTGCGATCCGGTTCGCGCCACAGGCGGAGGCCGCTGCCCGCACCGCTTTGGGTTGGTCGATCGCTTGGGCCACCTCGGAGTAGCTAATCACGTCGCCGTCCTGCAAGCTCAGCAGAAACTCCCAGACCTTGATCTGAAACGCGGTACCCTTGAGATCCAGCGGCAACTCGGGGCGCGGCTGCTTATTCTGTATGTAGCCGTTAAGCGCGTCAATCCAGCGGTCGAGTTGGTGCGAACCGGCGCCGTCGGATTGCTGCAGCTCCGCCTGTGGAAACTCGCGTTGCAGCTGTGCGGCCAGCGCGGCGCGATCGTCACCGAACTGGGCAAAACAAACCCCGCGATCGGTGGCCGCCATCAGGATCGGCCCGAGTACGGTTTCCCGACAGGCCCAGGAAATACGCTCGCCCTTGCCGCCGGCGCGATAGCTTTTCGGGGTCATGCCGATGTTATGCATGGTTTGACCGTATACCCGGCTGGTGGAGCCGTAACCCGATTCGAAAATTGCCTCGGTGATATCGGCGCCATCGCGCAGCAATTGCTTGAAACGCTCGCTGCGCGCGGCCTGTTGAAATTTTTTCGGCGACACACCGAAGATCGATTTGAACACTCGTTGCATGCGGGACGGCGACAGATGCACGCGGGCGGCCAAGGTTTTCAAGGTTAAACCGGTGTCGGCGTTAGCGGCGATAAATCTCGCCAGGCAGACAAATTTTTGCAGGGTTTTGTCGTTTTGCTGTGACATGGGTTAAATCATACTCCGCTTTGTTGGTAGGCGCTTAAGTTAGCGCGGCGCAGCGCGGAATACTCTCCGATTATTGCTGTCAAGCTCTGGCGTAGAAATCCGGGTTTAGCGCTGCCCTGGGGTGCATGCGGGATCTCGGCCCCATGCCTGCCGAGGCCGCAACGCCGCCGCGGATACGATTATCTTAAGCTTGTAAAAAAGCCGTCACGGCCCGGTTCTTCCTGTTCGTAAAAGGCTTTGACGCTGCCGTCTTCCAGCACCTCGATGACGATACGCAGCGGCAACGCGGCATTATAGAATGCCGGGACCCGGGGATTCAGAGTATCGGATCGCCGACTGCCGTCGGGGTGGGTCCAGCTTAGCTGGATTCCCTGTTGTAAATAGCGGCGCTTACCGAAGCGGTCGTCGCAGATCGCGAATTTTGCGACTTCCTGACAACTCAGTGAATTCGGATAAGCGGCGACCGTCAGGTTGACATCCTCGATCGTGGCGCCCGCGAGATTGACCACCTGCAGCTCGTTGAAATAATAGTTCGGATTATAGCCGGTCGCGCAGGCACTTAAAAATCCGCCTGCCAATAGAACGATAAGCTTTTTCATGGTTTTTCCCTGTCGATTTATAACCGATATACGTTGGACCACCGACAATGGATTTCGTTTTTGCTAAATAGGCATTACTCGATTTCATAACCCGCTTCAAGTAGTAAGCTGCGGGCGTATAAATCACCGGCAAGCCGAAGTTGGAACCGCCGTATTCCGGGATAATGGCGGTATTGATCGCAACCGCCTCACCGTGAGTACCGGCCCGCCGCTGCCGCCATGCGTAGTATCGGCGTCGTAGACCACGGTCGAGGTTGACAACTGACCGACTATGCCGCGGCTTGCCAGCGGTCGAATGAAGTGTGCTTTCGACAGGCGCTCGGCAACCTCCCAGAATCCGAGACTATCGTCCTGCTGTAATTCAGCGAGAAAACTGTCCCCGGTTTGCGCCAGCATGGCACGCAACCCGGTCGGATAGCCCATGACGATCACTTCATCGCCGGCCTGCAGCGAGCGGTTGCTGAGTTTGATATAAGGCAGATCGTCGACAACCTCGCTACAGGTCAACAACGCTAAATCTGTGTCCTCGCTAACCTTGTGCAAATCCACCGGAAATGCGTTCTCGATGTCCGGCACATAACCCAGAAAACGAATAATCACAGGCTCAAGTCCCTGCGCCACCAATTCCTCGAGACCTGGGTCGTCTTCCCACGGTAGGGCAACGTGTCGATTGGTCAGCAGCGCCCCATCGCCATGCACCAGGAAGGCGGTACCGGTGAATTCGCGCCGCGCGATTTCACCCTCACCCTCGAGGGTTAACAACGGTTGCCCCCGCAGAGAAAACAACGGCTGCCCTGTTGCATCGGTTTGGTAACGCAGCATACGCTGCGATTCGATGTCGCGATAGCCATAGGAGCCCTGCAGAAATACGATGGATCGAGTCGCCTCGGCGATAACGCGGGTGCTTGCCGCGCTGCGTTTTTCCAATAACTCCAGTCTTTGCGCGGCGGCACTCAAGGAGTGCCGCAACTCCTGGCGCAACCGCTGTAGGTCTGCCGGGCGCAGCGCTTCTTCGCTGGTACGGGTCAGGCTGCGGGCAAACTTTTCAATTTGATGCGCGCTGGTTTCCGCCTGTTTTTGCAGCAGGATTCCGGCGCGATACTGCTGGTATGCGACGACGCCTAGAATCACTAATGCAAGAATGACCGTCAGCCGAAACAACAAGGTGGTTTCGAACGCAAAATCGCGAGAAAAATCGCTTAGGGCCCGCTGCAACCGTGCGATTCGCGGCCGGCGGCTCACGCGGGTGTAGTCGATCGCATCGTCGAGCATGTCGCCCAACGAGCGTCTGACCCGATCACCCTGGCGGTGCATACGGTAACGCGACAACGGTCCCTTATCGCCGAATTCGATCAGATCGCGCTGTTGCAGCTGCTTCGATTCGACCAGTTCGCCGTTAATCCACAACGGCGTGGCTGCTAGTGCTTCAATCTCATAGCTGGCTCCGGAACGGTGCAGGCGCGCCACGACACCGTTCTCCAACGGATTAACACCGGCGTCGGCGACGCGAATCATATCCTGGTCGTTGAGCGACACTTCCAGCGTTGCGCCGCTAAGCCAGGACGCGGTGCCGCGCGCCGGCCCCGTCAAAATTTCCAGAGCGGCCGTGGCGGACTCGTCGCGCACGGTTTTATTTTCGTTGTCGGTCATCGTGTTAGCGGCATCGCACCGTCGAAATAGTTGCATAACCTGCGCCCAGACAATTAACCGCGACGCCAGGCGTTGGCCTTAGAACATCGGTTTCAAAAAGCTTGCTGGGGAACCGCGGCGTCCGCGACCGGCCATACTGCATCGGTCATCCACATATTCTTGAACTCGCCATCGAGCTGCTTGCTCAAACGAAATGCGAACACTGCGGCGCGGCCGTCCATTGCGGTTAAATTCACCATTTGATAGGCCTTGGCGCCGACTAGGACAACTTCGCTAAATTCGCTTTTGGCGTGGTCGACCATGATCCCGTAGGGTGGCCCCTTTACCATTTGGGCAAACCTGTCCAACGGGCCGGTATTGACCCGGTTGGCCGGTGAGGCGAACGAAAAGGTCGTCTCGATTCCCGCATCGGCGTAAGGCTGATCGTTATTGGAGAGCGCGTTAATGACTATTTTGACGACATCCTGAGGCTCCAGATCGACCGTGGGCCGGGGTAATCCGGCGCGCTCGGGACTATCGTTGAGTGCTGCCAAAACCGACACCGAAT
>DS021199.1:401826-411614 GCA_001735895.1 Olavius algarvensis Gamma 3 endosymbiont
GCATTAAGATCGTGTTCGACGATTCAGCCTCCGAGGGTTCTTCGAAACTGCGGGCGCAGGTAGAAGCCGGCAACGTCACCTGGGACTTACTGGATGCGGAAGCGCCCAGCGCTATTACCCTGTGTGACGAAGGCCTGGTCGAGGAAATCGACCACGACGTCCAACTGGCCGCAGCACCCGATGGAACCCTGGCCAGCGTCGATTTTGGAAAAGCGATCGTATCGCCCTGTTTTATTCCGCAAATCGCCTATTCCACCGTGTTCGGCTACCGTCATGACAAACTCACAAACAAGCCCACCAAGATGGCGGACGTGTTTAACCTGAAAAAATTTCCCGGTAAGCGCGCGCTGGAAAAACGACCGGATCCGAATGTCGAATGGGCGCTGATCGCCGACGGCGTCGCTCCTGAAGACGTTTACGATGTGCTGGATACCGAGGCGGGCGTCAAGCGGGCTTTCGCCAAGCTCGACACCATCAAGGATCAAGTCATCTGGTGGACCAAGGGATCGCAACCCATGCAATTGCTGGCTGACGGCGAAGTCGTTTTCGGCACCGGTTACAACGGCCGTCTATTCAAGGCGATCGAAGTCGACAAGCAGCCGATTGAGATGCTGTGGGACGGCCAGGCGATTCAGCTTGACGGTTGGGTGGTGCCCAAGGGCGCTCCCAACAAAGACGAGGTCATGAAATATTTGCGTTTCGCAACCGATACCCAACGGCTGGCCGACCAGGCCAAGTACATTTCCTACGGCCCGTTGCGCGCCTCTTCGGCACCGATGGTGGGCAAGCATGCCGATCTGGGGATAGAAATGGGACCGCATATGCCGACCGCGCCGGAAAATATGAAGGGCGCATTTTTCTATGACTTCGAATGGTGGGCGGATCACAAGGAAGAAATGACCGAGCGCTTCGAAGCGTGGCTTGCCAAAGGCTAGGCTTCAGATAGATCGACAAACTGCTCCGGGGTTCCGCCAGGAACCCCGGAGTAACCGACAGGTGGAACGAGAACATGGTAGATACTGCAGCACAAGATCAGGCAGTTACCGGCGATGTGATAACAACTGCTGACGGCGTTCCCTTAAAAGTAAGTCTAAAACGAGCGCTTTGGCAGCGTAAAAAAACCGCATTGCTGTTGGTTGCCCCGCTGTTCTTTTTCATTCTCATCACCTTCATGATCCCGATCTTCGACATGCTGGTACGCAGTGTCGACAACAGTATCGTCGAGACTGAAATTCCGGGTGTCGTCAAGGCGCTCGCGGACTGGGATCTCGATTCCGAGGAATTACCCGGCGAGGCGGCTTTCCAGGCGTTGTTCAAGGATTTCAAGTCCGGCGCCGAACAAAAAACCATCAGCCGCCTGGGCCGGCGCCTTAATTACGAATTGTCGGGCATGTCCAGCCTGTTCAGAAAAACCGCGCGTAAAATCAAACGGCTGGACACTCCTGAGTCGGCGCAGGCCGCGATGATAAAACTTGACAAGAAATGGGGCCAACTCAAGACCTGGCGGCTAATCAAACGCGAAAGCGGCGCGTTCACCAGTTCCTATATCCTGGCCGCGGTCGATGCCAAAAAGAATACCGACGGCTCGGTTTCGATGAAACCCGAAGAAGCGCAGATATATTTAACCCTGTTCTGGCGCACCATCAAACTGAGCATCATGATAACCGTGCTGACGATAATACTGGGTTATCCGATCGCCTTTCTGATGGCCATCGTCAAGACCAAAACCAGCAATTTGTTAATCATTCTGGTGCTACTGCCGTTTTGGACCTCGTTACTGGTCCGAACCTCGGCCTGGATTGCGCTCCTGCAAAAAGAAGGCGTGATCAACGATATCCTGGTCGGCATAGGAATACTGGATGACAATAATCGGCTGGCAATGATCCATAACGAATACGGTACGATCATCGCCATGACCCATATCCTGCTGCCCTTCATGGTGTTGCCGCTATTCAGCGTAATGAAAACGATTCCACCGAGTTATATGCGCACGGCGCGATCGATGGGCGCCACTTCTTTTACCGCGTTCCGGCGAGTTTACCTGCCGAATACGATCGCGGGAATCGGCGCGGGCGGAATACTGGTTTTCATTATCGCGATCGGCTACTACATTACCCCGGCGCTGGTCGGCGGCACCAAGGGCACCTTGATCAGCAATTTTATCGCGCACCATATTTCTACTTCGCTGAACTGGGGCCTCGGCGCGGCGCTCGGAACCATCCTGCTATTGCTGGTACTGGCATTGTATATTCTCTACGACAAGGTAGTCGGCATCAACAATATGAAACTGGGGTAGACCGATGGCACTGCCGATACACGCCACTTGGCCGGAACGCGTCTGGCATTACTGCTTTATTATTATCTGCGTATCGATATTCGTATTTCTGATTTTTCCAATTCTGGTGATACTACCGCTGTCGTTCAATCAGCAGCCCTACTTCTCTTTCACCACGGAAATGCTGCAGCTGCAACCCGAGGCCTACTCCACCAAGTGGTACCAGGAATTTTTCGGCAGCCTGAACTGGCAGGGCGCGGTCAAGAACAGTTTTATCATCGCAATATTCTCGACCATTATTTCCACCTTCCTCGGCACCCTGGCGGCGCTGGGCCTGAGCCGCTCCGATTTTCCGTTCAGAACGACGGTAATGGGACTACTGATCTCGCCGATGATTGTGCCGCTGATCATTTCCGCGGCGGGCATGTTTTTCTTTTACTCGAGAATCGGCTTACAGGGCACCCATATCGGCGTCATTTTGGCGCATGCCGCGTTGGCGACGCCATTCGTGGTGATCACGGTTACCGCGACCCTGACCGGCTTCGATCACAGCCTGACCCGCGCGGCCGCCAGCCTGGGATCTTCGCCGACGCATACCTTCTTCCATATCACGGTGCCGTTGATAACCCCCGGGGTAATATCCGGCGCCTTGTTTGCATTTATTACCTCGTTCGACGAAGTCGTGGTCGTGCTGTTTGTCGGCAGTTACAAACAACGCACGATTCCCTGGCAAATGTTTTCCGGCATCAGGGAAGAAATCAGTCCGACCATCATGGCGGTAGCCACCATACTGATTGTGGTTTCGGTCGCCTTGCTGGTTTTCCTGGAACTGCTGCGCCGCCGCACCGAACGCTTACGCGGAATTACCCCTCACTAGGATTCACCCGGCGAACTGATTGCCAGGTTTAATCGGGCAGAGAAAAGCCCGTCTGGTGGACCACACCGGCGCTGACCAGCTCGTCGATCTCCGGCCACCACATTTCTTCCGGGGAATAAACAAAGACCTTATCGAGAAATTCAGCAGAAACGCCCTGGCGCGCGAAGATCGCGATGTCTTTGGCCTGTTCATTTTCGACATTGATGGAAGGGATCAGGCTATAGGTCTTGTATTGATGAAATCCGAGCCTCGCACGGGTACCCAGCGTACGTATTGCCCCGGCGACAAATGCGGTGGTGCATGACGACAGGCATTGGTCGAGGGTATAGGTCCGCAACCTGTTTTCGCTGATCAGCCGCGCCAGCCCCCTGCCTTCGTAAATCTGGCCGCCTTCGCTGTCGAGAATAATCCCCCTTACCTGCGGATTTCGCTCGATCAGGTCGGCAAGCTTACTCGTGATGCCAATCTGAAACGGGCCGCGCAAATGAACCAGCGATCCATGCTCGATCAGATCGAGCGAGTACTGGGGCTCCGGGGGAATTATTTTCTCGACCAGCAGATTACGTTTGTAAATCTGCAGCGACTGATAGGTTTCTATCGTCGTTAGCAGGATTACGGCCAGGCTAACTACCACCTCGACTTGCGCTATGGTCGCCCACAGCCGGCCGCTATCCGACTCGATACGCCGGCCGCAACTGCGCAGCACGCCAACCGCCTGCCAGGGGTAAATGACCAGTTTAACGACCACGGAGTAAACGATTACCGCGCTCGTTACCGCTAGTTCCTGTTCGATAAAAGGTGGGAACATCAATCGTTCCAGCAACCCCAGAGCAACCATTAAAACTACCAGGTTTATCCAAAAGGCCTGTGCCAGCGGTAACTCGCCGCGCCAATGTTTTATTAGGTAATCGGGTACCAAGGTTTTCGCACACAGTTATAAAATCGAGGTAGAATCAGCCTAACATAGGTCTATCGGGCTAGTTGCAGTCATTTATACTACAAGAAATATGAATCGGGCATGGACAAATATGGCGGGCATGACACCGATTCGGTTGCTGCTGGCGGCCGCCGTCAGTGTCGCATCGATTGCGGATCTTCGGGCGGAAGTGAACTTTACTTCCTGGGGCGGTAACTACGAAAAATCGCAACAAAAAGCCGCACGATGCCCGCGTCGGTTGCGACGAAGGTCTTTTCGAGGAACTGGATCGCGATATTTTCAAACCGGCCCCGGACGGTACCGCGATGGATGACGACATTATGGTGCAGGTGCCCAACGATTGCGTGGTCCCGCAAGTGTTTTGGTCGTATGTCTATTTTTACCAGGAAGGCGCCTTCAAGGGTGTGCAACCGACCTCGATCGCCGATTTTTTCGATACAGAAAAATTTCCCGGTAAACGCGGGCTTCACATTCTGCCGAACGCGCTGATTGAAATGGCGCTGTGGCCGACGGCGTCGCCATCAGGGACGTCTACAAGGTCATGAGCACCGACGCCGGCATCGACCGCGCCTTTGCCAAGCTGGACGGTATCAAGGACCATGCCGTGTTCTGGAACTACGGCGATGAACCGCTGGAGCTGGTCAGATCGGGGGATGTATCGATGTCGATCGCTTATAGCGGCCGGGTCGGTGCAGCGGTTTTATCGCAAAACGAAAACTTCGTCACCATCTGGGATGGACAGGTACTCGAAGAAGAATGGCTGGTGTTGCTCAAAGACGCGCCCAATGCGGAGGAAGCCAAACGTTTCCTGGTGCATGCTTCCGCGCCGGCGCAACAGGCGAGACAGGCCAAGTACATCAGCAATGGCCCGATGCGGGCCTCGGCCTTCGATATTATGCGCGCGGGCGAACCCTGGTTCCACAATGGCAAAGACATTATGGGGCATATGCCTAACCGTCCCGAAGTCATGCCGCGCACCATCGTCGCCAATCCCGAATGGTGGAGCGATTACGGTATCACCGTCGACGAGCGCTATACCGCCTGGATGAATTCCTACTAGGACCTTTATACATGACGACTCCCGACACGGGCGAAATCAAGCTGGGAGATAAGGTGTACTATCTGTACACGGGTAAAGACGGCACGCTGATCAAGTTCCCTGCAATCGTACGGGCGCTGGTCAGCGACGGCATATTGATTCGGGTCGGCCGTCACGATGTGCATACCGGCAAAATCAACACCTTCGAATCGGTGTACCCGAAACCTCTCTGCATGCGCGCTCGATTCCCTGCGACTACGAAGACGAATTAACCGCCGCAGGCTGAGCGTCGCCGCGCCCAAGCAAACCAGCCGAACTCGCCTTAATGCGCTCGCTGATTGCGTCGATATCGGCGTCGAGTAATCTGGAGCTTATAAGATATTTCCCGAAAAGCAGACCGTCATCGTCAATGCAAGATAGCCGGCTAATTTTAAGGGTTGTCAGATATCTGCCCTCGAAGCAGTGAGCAGTCAGATTGGCAAAATGATTAGTGGGCAGATGTCGGACAAGCCCCGAGGGACGAAACCGCGGGGCGCAGGCAATACGTTTCAGCGTATCGGCAATCTATGGGGATTTTATTGAACACTGTCGTGTGTCGCGGTGGAAACCCCGGGTGGACCGTGGCCTGAAGTCGATCGATCCGGTTGAAAGCGACTGAAATGTATGAACGCCGAGCCCTCGTTCGACGGACACAAGGGCGATTCTGCTGAACCAAGACAGGAGTAACCATTACCGGCCTTCGCCGGTAACAAGCAGTCCTGATCGGTGAATGCTGTGCGACAACGGCCATCACGCACTGATGCTCAATGGCGGCGCACGCGGCAGGTGTCCGCGCTCGAAGCATTCGATGATGACCATGGGACTGCCGCAATCCGGGCAGAGATAAGTCGCGGGCACCGAATCGGCGGTATCGGCGGATAAGGGTACTTCTTCTGGAGTGGTGTCGATGATATCTGCGTCAACGCTTTCCGCCAGCAGTTCTCGTGCGTGCTCGAGGTTGTCTCGCCGTCGTGAATTCGCCAGCAACCCATAATGCCGAATACGGTGAAAACCACTCGGCA
This sequence comes from Olavius algarvensis Gamma 3 endosymbiont, assembly GCA_001735895.1. Lineage (GTDB taxonomy): Bacteria > Pseudomonadota > Gammaproteobacteria. The sequence goes on from DS021199.1 coordinate 408,016, forward strand.
GCACATGAATCAGGAAACGCCGGATGAACTCATCGGTTTCGAGTGTCATGGTTTTATGTCGGTACCGCTGATTGCCGCGATAGTCTTTCCACTTGAAGGTGACGCCCTGTTCATCGAAGCGAAGCGGCTGTTGGAGATAGCCACCCGGTGGGTGTATCGCGATAGATAAGCCAGTACCGCTTCGGGTCCCGCAAATGGACGCTTGGCATAAACCACCCATTCGGTTTTTCGCAGCAGCTTGATCCAATGATCAAAGCGCTTTGCATTGGCCAATAGCTGATGCTTACCGAAGAAACGGAGGTCACCGGCCCGATAGGCTCGGTCGAGTCTTTCCAGGAACAACCGCCGAAAGAGTCGTGACAAGACGCGCGCCGGAAGGAAGAACCCCGGTTTGCAGCCGATCCACCGTTCACCGTCCACGGACAGACCACCGCCGGGTACGATGCCGTGGACATGCGGATGGTGCGTCATCGCCGAACCCCAGGTATGCAATACCAGCGTCAGCCCCGTGCTTGCGCCCAGGTGCTTCGGGTCGGCCGCGATCGTTTGTACCGTCTCGGCAGCCGCCCGGAACAGGATGGCGTAGATCACCGACTTGTTGTAGTAGGCGAGATCGCTGATTGGCGCCGGCAGCGTGAATACCAGGTGGTAATACTCGACCGGCAACAGATCGGCCTGACGCGCTTCGAGCCAACGCTGCGCGGCACTGCCCTGGCATCGGGGACAATGGCGGTTACGGCAAGAGTTGTAGGCAATCTGGCGATGATCGCAGCTCTGGCAATGCCATACATGACCACCGAGCGCCGCGCTGCGGCAAGCCTCGATGGCCGACATGACCTTGAACTGGCCGAGACTAATGTGTCCCCGGTTCACCTGACGCCACGCCTCGCCCCGAGCACGGAAGATATCCGCGACCTCGAGGGTCTGACGGGACACGGCCCGTTAGGTCGGTATTGACAAGATCTCCAGCGGGCCGGTTACCTCCTGCAGCACATCGGTGGCCACCTGGGTATAGAGGCTGGTGCTCTCGAGTTTGCTGTGGCCGAGCAAAACCTGGATCAGGCGAATATCGACCTTCTGTTCCAGCAGGTGGGTGGCAAACGAATGTCGTAGCAGATGCATCGAGACGCGTTTATCAATCTCGGCCGCGGCGGCGGCCGCTCGAATGGCGCGGGACAACTGGCGGGCGCTTAGTGGATTGACCGGGTTCTGACCGGGAAACAGCCAGCCGCCATCGAGTAGCAGGCCCTTGGCGTGGCCTTCACGCCACCAGCGACGCAGAACATCCAGCAACACCGGGGAGAGCATCGCATAACGATCCTTGCGGCCCTTGCCCTGTTCCACGTGCAGCGTTTTGCGCTCGCCATCGATATCACGGATCTTGAGTGCCACCACTTCGCTGATGCGCAACCCTGCGCCATAGGCGACGGCGAATGCCGCTTTGTACTTCAGGCTATGCGTGGCTTCCAGTAGTCGGCTGACTTCCGCGCGACTGAGTACCACCGGGAGTTTGCGCGGCACCGGTACGGTCTTGAGCTTGCCCGCGATCGATTGATCTCCCACGGTGACTTCGAAGAAAAACCGCAGGGCGGTAATCGTGGTAATCGTGGTATTGATGGTGACGCGGGAGGTGCCTTGGTCGGTCAGGTGCAACTGGAACTGACGCAAATCTTCGGCACTCGCACGGTCAGGCGAGTGGCCAAGATAATCGGCGAGCTTCTTGACGGCGCGGATATAGCCGGTCTGGGTTTTGGGTGCGAGTTTACGCAGATGCATGTCTTCGATCATGCGTTGGCGCAGCGGGCTGATGGGTTGAGTCGATTGTGCCATGGTGTCTTCTCCGTTTTTGAGGCGGGGCGAAATACCCCGGGGTTCAAAACGTAAAAGACACCACGGTCAGTGGCAAAGATGATGCGCTCGATGCTGGCGCCCGGTACCGCGAGAGCGGTTTAGTCCAACGGCACGAAACGGACACTGGCTGTAAAAGCTTGGCCTGGTCAAAACGGCGAGAAATGTCTGCCCGCGTGTCGCAGCCGTAGCATACGCACGTACAGCGAAATGATAAAAAGCAAGATAAAGATAGCGATGTATAATTCCTTGGTTTCCTGAGCCTGATCGAAGTAGAACTTGAGATCAGTGGCACGCCCGATCTTTGATGGCAAAGTGGCAATCGAAGCGATCACCGCAGTGGGCAGACAAACCGCCGTCGGCATCAGCCACCAGAGTCTGTTTTGATAATTAATACGGCGTTTGCGCATCATGTAATGCAACGGTGCCACGATCCCCCCAATAAAAATCAGAAGGGATATAATGGCCTTGGGCAGTCGGTCTAACAATACTGAGGTATTGTGAAAGTTGGTTTCCTGTTGGTCGTTAATTTTCCGAAAAAAATCGCCGGTTTCCCAGCCGAACCAGTGCTGACCCCAGCTAGCCTCTTCGCCAGCATAGTAAATGCAGCCCAGGCAGTAGAGCAGGAGAAAGATTTTCGGGCAAAGATGCAATTCCTTGCCAAAGCGACACAGGGTGCATATCGCCACCCCGAGCGCAATCATCAACAGCAAAACCGTCATGTTTTCCACCACCCCCGTCTCATTCCTGAACCACGACTCGAGTCCATTTCTCGAATCGGAGAACAGGTGAATTGCATAACGTGTGGCAAAGAAAGCCAAGGGTACATATAGCCACCAGAATCGGGGCAGCTCATGATTCGGCAATCTGCGGCGCTCTTCGAACGCATTTTTCGTTCTGGTACTTGCACTCGGTTTTACGGTATTTCGATTATATAAAGCCGACAAAACGTAGACTCCATAGTTATTATTTTCATCAAATATACGAGTATCTTCACTTAAAGTGAACCCCTAACGTAATGCACGGCAATCCCAATTTTTCTAATCGGAATGGAAAAGTTATTACTTTATTACGGCCGGAACTTGGAACCATGCTAAAGCGCGATTTACGTGACACGTAAGCTCTCTTGATATTACCTGCCAGTTTGGCGGTAATCTTCGGATAACAAACCTTGTAAATTTATAGCTATTCACCAATTCAAAGATGTCCTGGCATGGGCCGATTCTGATCAAGCCTGTAAGAGTCCGATTTGGGCAGATTCTGTTGAAAAACTCGGTTATTAAATGGCCGATTTCCGCGCACCAAATCACGGCGATGATTGGATCACTTCGGTAATCCACATTTTTCGTGGATTTTGTTCTGGTTTAGTTGCTTTTGATCGGATTTAGCATAAAGCAGGCGCACCTATCCTGTAATCAGGCGGTTTAAATCGTTGTTGCGCCAACTTCTTCAGGTTTTGCGCTGTGGCTGCCAGTAAAAATTCGTCATGTGCGCCAGTGATACCGCGCAATCGTAAACGGTCAAAGTTCATTACTCGCTTAAGATGGGCGAACAGCACTTCAACCTTTTTTCTGTCTTTCCTGGATTGTAAATATTCCGTGGTCTCGCAAATATCCCTGGCAACGTCACGAGATGATTCATAGATACTACGGGCGATCTTTCTGTGGCTAGTATTCGGACAGCACCGGGATTTAAGTTCGCAGGTTTTACAGTCATGCTGACTTGAGCGATAGATAATCGTGTTGGCTTTG
>DS021199.1:412450-419910 GCA_001735895.1 Olavius algarvensis Gamma 3 endosymbiont
TTGTTCACCGAGCTCGCGGATATACATCGGTACCTGCAGCCTGCGACCGAAGCGCCAATCCTTCCAGCGCTCGTAAAACGGCAACGAATTGGCGATGCTGTAGAGATAGTCGAACAGGCTGGCCTGGTTGCGGCCCTCGTATTTTTGCAAGCGTGCGGGTTTGCACAAGTCATCCAACATCCAAGCGTAGCTGGCGTTACCCCATTCGCATAAGGCCGCGTCGGCGCGCGCGCTGCCGATCGGTTGTTTCAGGCTGCAGCGATAAAGGTGCATATTCTCCCGGCAAAACCGCTTGCAGAATCGGCTGGTCTGGAATTCGATCACCGGATCTGCGATTTCATTGACCGCCTGCTGCGCCCGGCGATTGCCTTGCGCGGCGCGGCGCGCCAAATCCGTTTGTTGTTTTGTATTTTTCTTGGCGGCCATATCGTGCTCGGCTCATCTGAATTTGCAGCAGCGTAATCCACGCGGGATTACGGGTACAAAAACCATCCCTGGACACGATTTTCGTCGAGTTTGAGCGCGAGACCATAACGATCGTAGGCAAGGTATTCGCCGCTGGTGAGCTGCAGGCGCCGATCCGGAATTCCGAGGGTCTTCAACGGCCGATCGGCGGCTTCTCCAATCTTGATCAAGCCACCCAGCATGCGTTCGCCGCCGATCTGGCTCGCGCTAATGATTTCACCGCTGGCCGCGCTGATATAGCGTGCGCCATCCTGATAAATATAAACATGAAACTGTTCGCCCTCGATCCATAACTCGCTCACCCGGTGCGGCGAATCGTCACGCGGTTTACGATCACCGAGACGCACGCCTTTGACCGTGGGGGCAACGCTTAATTTTTCTGCTTCGATGCGGGGCGCGGAGTCCAGTTGCTGCAGCGCCAGGCGGAATAAATAGACCTGCCCGCGCGCCTGAGCGCCCAGGGCGAGCGACTTCCACAGCGGTTCGATTTCGGCGCCGCGCCCGAGGAAGCGATAAATCTCGGCCAGGTTAAAGGCCGCGGTATAGCTGAGCAAATCCGGCGCCAACACCGTTTGCGCAGCCTGTGCCGGCGGGTCTTCGAGCAATGCCGACAACCCGGAGATAGCGCCCCGGTAATCGCCTTCGAGCGACTGGTTGAGCGCCAGCAGCATCGTCACCGCCGCATCGTTACCAAACCGTGGCACATATCGCCCTTGCAGCACGCCACGCACCAGATACTGGTTGTTTTCGATCAGGTGGGCAATCGCCATCGACAGGTAGAGCGGGCGATGATCGGGGTCCAGGCGAATCGCCCGTTCCAGAAACTTGACGGCAAATTCAACCCTGTTTTTCAGGCGGGAGTCGAGGGCCTCGATTTCGATAGCGGTCACGCTGCGTTTGGCGGCGTCGCTAGCGGCATCGAATTCAAGCCCGGCATCCAACAATAATGGAAAGTAAAATCCGATCTTTTTGGCGGCGCCGAGCGCATCGATTTGACGCCGCAACTCCATTGCTTCGGCGAGATAGCTGATGCCAATCGCGGACATGATCGTGCGGCCCGGGTACTCGCGCCCATAGAGCGTAAAATAGTGCCGCGCCAGCGGATAGTTTCGGGCGACCATTGCCTGCACGCCAAGCTCATAGATAACCGCCTGACCGGCCACCGAATTCAACTGTACCTGCGCCCGTAAGGCGCGTGTGCGGGCCTGTTCGCAGGCGTTACGAAATTCCGCCGAACCCTGTTGATCGCAGTTCAGACTCCAGATACTTTCCACCCAGCTGGTGAAGAAGTCCTGCTGATCCAGTACCTGCCAGGGATCGAAACCGACACTCGCCATTAGCACCAGGCCATCGCGATCGGCCTGCGCTTCCATTTGTTCGATATCCCTGACCAGTCCGGCGTCCAGTGGCAAACCATCGAGCAGTCGCGCGCGCTGCGCCTCGCCCTGCAATCGCAGGCTGCGGAAGAATCGCTGGTGCCAGAGATCGTCGGAGCGCTGGTGCGCGAGCTCGTGCGCCAGCACGAAAGCGAGCAGGTGTTCGCCGCGTTGGCGGCCGGAAGCGAGGCTGATATCGATCGCATCTCGGCTCAGCAGGATGTTGCCATCCGCAAGCGACGCGGCCCAGGCGCTATGGCTGGTTTTGACGACGTAAAGACCCGGTTCGACCCGCGAACTGTCCCAGGCGCGTAACAGCTTGGCGAACACGCGCTGCGCCAACGCAACCTGCCGGTCCTCGTCCGCGTTAATGGTATGGGCCTTCCAGTAGCTAATCGATTGGCGCGGGTCGTCGGGCAGGCTCAGCGCATCGGCGGCCAGCAGGCTGCCGGGGGGAAGTAGCAGGCAAACAAAAGCGGCAAATATTCGCATTATTCTATTGTAGTCTCTGACACGGTATATAACAGACCGGCGATCCGGCACTATTTGAAAATAAATTTCGATGCGGGCGGGTTCCAGCCCTTCTCGACAGGCATTTTTGTTAGACTGCGGCCAACCAGCTCTTATGGGATTATTTTGCTCACCACGCTTTACGCGATCACCCCGATCTTCCTGATTATTGCCACCGGTCACCTGCTATTCAGGTTTCGCGTGGTCGGCGAATCGGTCTGGTCGGCGATCGAACACATTTGTTTTTACCTGTTGTTGCCCGCGCTAATCATCCGCACACTCAGTCGCGCCAACTTGTTAAGCGTACCGGTAGTCGACTTCATGACGGTACTGGTGGTCGCGATCCTGGGCATGTCGCTATTGTTGATTATCACGCATTGGTTTTTCAGAAAACGTTTCCCGCAAAGCGGGCCCAGTTTCAGCAGCCTGTTTCAGGGTGCGACGCGCTTCCACGGATTCGTCGCGATCGCGGTAATCGGTCCGCTCTATGGCGACGCCGGAATCGCCCTCGCTGCGCTGGCGCTCGCGATTATGGTGCCGCTGCTGAACGTCACTTCGGTTATCGTGTTATCGATTTACGGCCACAACGATGTCAAACCCGCGACCTCGGCCGTGGTCAAAAAAATCCTGACCAATCCACTAATCATCGCCTGCGTTATCGGGCTGTCGTTCAACTGGCTGGGAGTTCACGATATCCTGTTCGATACGATCGAAATCATCGGCGCCGGAGGTCTCGGGCTGGCGCTGTTAGCGGTCGGTTCCGGCATGAAGCTCGGTCATGCGGCGCAGTACAAGCTGCTGCCGACGGTCGCCGTTTTAACCCGCCTGATCGGCATGCCGGTCATCATCATTGCGATGTCTTGGCTGATCGGGCTCGAGGGTCTGGCGCGCAGCGTCGCAATTATTGCAGGCGCGGTGCCGACCGCGGCCTCGGCCTACGTGATGGCGCGAAAAATGGGCGGCAACGCCGAATTGATGTCGAGCATCGTCACCTTCCAGGTCATCGTCGCTTTTTTCACCCTGCCGCTGTTTATTTATATTGCCGAACGCATCTGAGGCGGTCTATCCGCCGCACTACAGACCCGGGTCGGCTAGAAGCGTCAAACACCGGCTGTCTACAACGGCTCGCTCGGTTGCGCAATCAGTACACGGCTTAACAGTCCGGGCCAGCAACCGGGCAGTTTGGCAGCGTAAAAAATGCGATATCCGGCAAGGCTCGAATAAGCGAATCAGGATGGCAGCAGGACGAAATTGCCGAAATGTTCTTTCTTGAGAAATTCCTGCTGGGCCGCGGCAATTTCCTCGAGCGCGAAGGTCTTTGCCAGCAGCGGCACGATCTCGCCGCGCTCGATGTATCCGATGAGATTCGGGAATACCGGCTCGTCCCAGGCGGTACAACCGATTAAATTTAAATCCTTTAGATAAAACTCGCGCATATCGAGGCTAACCAGTGGCCCGGCGATTGCGCCGGATGAGGCGTAACGGCCGCCGCGCCGCAGCAGTTGCATCATCGCCCCAAATCCGGGGCCGGCAACATTATCGATGATCACATCGACCCCGCCGGCCCCCAGTTCGCCAACCAGATCGGCGCCGCGCTCGATCATACGCTCGACACCGATTGTTTTAACCGAATCGAATTTGGAGCGGCCGACTACCGCCGTGACCCGGGCGCTGCGGCGCCTGGCCAGCTGCACCGTAGCGGAACCGACCCCGCCGGAAGCGCCGGTTACCAACACATGGTCGTCGGCGCCGACCGCGGCCCGATGCAGCATATTTTCAGCGGTACCGTAGGCGCAGGGTATAGTAGCGAGTTCGGCATCGCTCCAATCGCAGTCGACGGCGAATACCTCGCTTGCAGGAACCTTTACATACTGGGCGAAAGCACCGTCGAAATCCGACGCCATCCAGATAGTCTCGAGCGAATCGAAGCCTTGCAGGCGCATACAGGCTCGCACCAACACGCGCCGCCCGATCCAGGTTTCGCCGACATCGGCGGCCTGATCTACGACCTCGCCGCAGCAATCGGTTCCCTGGATAAACGGGAATGGTGTCGTATCGTTCCAGCCACCGTCCGCGACTGCGGTATTTTGCCCCGCGGCGATGGCAGTTTGCTCGGTGCCGTCGCTCACCGCGGACGAGTACCAGCCAAGGCGCGTATTGATCTCGGTATTGTTAACGCCGGCGGCGAGCACTTTTAGCAGCAGTTCGCCGGGCCCGGCCCGCGGCCGCGGCACTTCTCGATAATCGAGCATATCGTAGCTGCCATTGCCGCTAGTCACGACCGCTTGCATCGATTGATGACCGGCGCGCAAGGTAAAACGCTCCGGATTAATGGCCTTTAAGTAACTTAAATCTGACATTCGTTTGACCTAATGTTGCCAGCGCCAGCAGCATAGCCGCCGAGTGTAAAAATGTCGAATCGCCGGCCCTGCGGTCCCGGCAAAAAACGTTATTGATAACCGTTTTCAAATTTCGCCGCAATTATCGTCTCTTGATAACCGTGATTATCCAGATGTCCGGAGACAGGTCATGAACAAATCGTCTAAACGGCTTATCGCCTTTCTACTGGCCGGACTATTGGTGGCCTGTGGCAGTTCGCCGTCCGGCGGCGGCAGCGCTGTGGCGGAGGATTTTTCGGTCAAGATGGAGTTACCCGACAGTCTGACGGGCGGTAACACCAACAACGCCAGCCGCCGCATTGCCGGTAAGATCGCCGAAGTCGCCGAACGCGATGCTAGCAACGAATCCTGCAGCTATCTCGGACCTGAAAACGAAGACGACCCGTTTCGTAACGGATATGAAACCAGCCGCTTCATGATTTCGATTATGGCTACCTGGACCTGTATTGCCGACCTGCTAATCGACCTGTCCAATGCGGTACCGCACGACGGTATTATTCTTGAAACCGGAAACGACAGCCTGTCTCCCGCTTACCAAGCCGATGAACCGACGCATTTTTCGGTTATCGATGAAACCGGTACTCAGGTAACGCTGCGCCTGTACTACGGCTATCCGCGCAGCGCACCGCCGCATGCTGGAACCGCTGCGCAGTTTTACATTTCATGGAATAAAACCGCCGAGGAGTTTATCCAGGGCCGAATGATCATCGATGCCCGCGCCATCGATGCGGCCGATCGCAAGGATGACGACCCCGATATGATGCGCATGGATTTCGATTTCACGCCGCAACAACGCCAGGCCGACATGTACCTGCGCTTTGATAACAATAACCCCTGGGCCAACGGTTTCAGAATCCAAGTGATTCGCGACGACACGGCAAATCCTCTGGGCCGGGTATTTACCGCCCGCGGCTTGATCGACATGAACGCGCAATTCCTGCCGTTACCCGGAATCGGCGAAATTCCGCAGATCCAGTTTTTCACGGTATCCGATTTGCTGGGCAACGGTGCGGCAATTGAAGAAATCCAGGATCTGGCGCTGCCATTGATCGTCAACATATTTCAGAATAATCATCTCGGCAGATACCTTTTCACCAAGCGCGACATCTATTTTTTCGAAGATGACCAGGATTGGGAATACATCAACAAGACGGTTACCGGCTCGCAGTATCGCGGCGCGCGCAATACCGTCGCCAGCGGCGGCAGTTGGTTGCCGTTCAACCCATCGCTGGATATGATCAGCGCCGCCCTGGCGCTGGATTCGGACTATTTCATCGGCAACAAATGCGCGCAGCTGAACGACGATTGCAACCAGCTGCTCAACGAGGTATTCGTCGACGGCTTTGCCGACCAGGAAAAAAACCAGGGCAGCGATCCGATGGACTGGCGTTCAACTGCCCTCGCCGCTGCCACTTACCTGGATTCGGTTACCCCAACGGCAGCAGCTGGAACGGCGCCTTCGAGCAAAGCTTCAGCCCGGCACCCAATCAATAGGGGACAGACCACGTTTAGAAAAACGTGGTCTGTCCCCCAATTACAAGGCCAAGACTGCTTCACCGCCCCGGGGTAACCTGAGTGCGCAGCAGCGAGCCTTCAATCACTTCCGAAGGGAATATAACGAAGTGCGCACGCATCAGGGTCTGGGCAAAGGGATTTGTCCGATCGACCGCTACCAACCTTCAACCAGGCCCTACCCGGATCGCATTCCTGAGCTGAGTTACCCGGATAGTTATCTGGTGAGAAAGGTGAAATGTGGCGGCTACATCAAACTGCACGGCCACGCCTACTATCTCTCTCGGCAAATTATCGGTGATCATGTCGGGCTTGAGCCTATTGGTATCGATCTTTGGCAGTTGTACTTCGGTCGATTGAAACTGGGCGTGATCGATGAACGCTTGAAATCCGTCATCCGACCGAATTAAAGTGTTACCCATGTGACCGGTTTCAACTGTTACCCATGTGCCCGGCTCTACAAACGGCACATTTCGAGATCCCCGCTTGCGCGCATAGCTGTCCGGGGAAAAACTGAAGAAGGAAGTAAAGGTCTTGCTGTTCCTAATGTTTGGGGTTACAACCCCGAGTGCGAACTCAAAAACAAAAGGAACAACAAGGTGTACAGTAATACTCGATTTCATCAACTTTTAGAAGCCCTTCCGCGTAATTTGATTGATCGAATTTCGTCTAGCCTCCAGGCTGGCCGTTACGATAAATCCTTCAAGCCCTATGACCACCTATTGGCATTGTTATACGGCCAGATCTCAGGCGTCCGTAGCCTGAGAGAGCTCGAGACGGGTTTCAACGCCCAGGCAGCCCATCATTACCATTTAGGCACGGGGCCGATCCGGCGTTCCACCCTGTCGGATGCCAATCAACGCCGTAATCCGGTTTTGTTCAAGACGGTGACAGAACAATTGATGGCGTTTATGCATGGCAAACAGCGCCGCGAGCTAACTGAGCTAACCTATCTACTGGATTCCACCCCGATTCAGCTCAAGGGACATGGATTTGACTGGGCCGAAGCCAGCGCGACTTCCCGTAATCAGGGGCTCAAGGTTCACCTGATGATTGAACAGCGGGGTCACACACCGGTTTATCTCAATATCACCTCACCGACAGTGAACGATGTCGTCGATGCCCGACACCTCCGATTGGAAGCGGATGCAACCTACGTCTTTGATAAGGGCTACTGCGACTATGGCTGGTGGCAATC
>DS021199.1:426672-439121 GCA_001735895.1 Olavius algarvensis Gamma 3 endosymbiont
TTCCAGGGACAGGACACCACGATTCCGGTGACGCTGGAAGATATCTGTTATCACGGCAAGGCGGTGGCGGCCGGATTGCAAAACGCCATGCTGATGCTCGATATGCCCTTCGGCTCACTCAATTCGCCGCAGCAGGCAATCGACAATGCCAGTGCTTTGCTGAAACAGACCCAGGCCCAGGTAGTCAAACTCGAAGGCGGTAAGACCCAGTTGAAAACGGTAGAAACCCTGGCAGAATTCGGCATCGCCAGCTGTTCGCATCTCGGATTGCAACCGCAAATGGTAAACAAAATGGGTGGTTACCGGGTGCAGGGCAAGGCCAAGAGCGCGGCCGAGGAAATGCTGATCACGGCGCGCGACCTCGAAGCCGCGGGTACCGATTTGCTGCTACTCGAATGCGTACCGGCGGTATTGGCCGCCGAAATTACCGCGGCACTGGAAATCCCGGTAATCGGCATCGGCGCCGGCGGCGAAGTCGACGGCCAGATACTGGTGTTGCAGGATGTACTCAACATAACCGCCGGCAAGAAGCCAAAGTTTTCCAAAAACTTCATGCAGGGTCAGCCTAGCATCCAGGCCGCCATCGGCCGCTATGTCAGCGAAGTCAAGCGCGGCAAGTTTCCCGATAAAACGCATACCTTTTCCTGAGCTTCGATCCGTGTACCAGGCCACCAGCGTAACCGAACTGCATCAATACGTGCAGCACTGGAAGGATCACGGCCAGTCGATCGCCTTCGTCCCGACGATGGGCAATCTGCATAACGGGCATATCTCGCTGCTGGAAAAAGGCCAGTCGCTGTGCGATCGAAGTATCTGCAGTATCTTCGTCAACCCGATGCAGTTCGGGCCGAATGAAGACTGGGATCACTATCCGCGCACGCTGGAGGCCGATCTCGAAAAACTCGAGGCGGTCGGTTGCGACCTGGTTTACCTGCCGAGCGCCTCCGAGCTCTACCCGGAGGGTCTCGACAAGATCAGCCACGTGTTGGTGACCGACCTGAGCGACAACTATGAAGGGGCACACCGTCCCGGCCACTTCACCGGGGTTGCAACCGTGGTGTTGAAGCTGTTCAACATCGTCAAACCCGATGTCTCGGTGTTCGGTAAAAAGGATTACCAGCAATACCGGGTGGTCAGCAAGATGGTGGAAGATTTCAATCTCGAGGTGCAGATTATCGGCCAGGAAACCACGCGCGAAGCCTCGGGGCTGGCCACCAGTTCCCGCAACCAGTATCTCGACGCCCGGCAGCTTGAAACCGCCCCGATAATTTATCAACAGCTGCAGCAGACCGCGCGCGCGATCGAGCAAGGCGAACGCGATTTCAAAACCCTGGAGGATGCGGCGGTCGCCCGGCTCAATGACGCCGGCTTCGATACCAATTACTTCGTCATATGTAACGCCGAAACGCTGTTACCGGCAACCGCCGACGATCGCGACCTCGTGGTGCTGGTGACCGCGGCAATGGGTCCGACCCGCCTGCTCGACAATATCGAAATTTCGCTGTGGTAACTCAACAGGCGTAAAGCGCAGCCATGGCGGCGACGCGCTGACTAACCCTGGCGCGCAGCGCCGCCGGTTCCAGCACTTCGACCTGGGCGCCGTATTTCAGAATATCCATCACCAGCTCCGGGTCCTGGCTATAGGGTACGCGCAGCAGGTAAAACCCGTCGACATCGTATTCACCGGTTTGATCCGGATGCCAGGTTTCACGCGAGACCCAGCGCGCCGTTTCCGGGCTGAAACGTAACAGCGCCTGATGGGTGGCGGCACCGGAAAAGATGCCGTATCCGCTCTCGAGCTCGCGATTCAACACCGCTTCATCGATTTCCCTGGCCGCCGCATCGGGGGTTATGCTGAGCGCCTTGATCGCGTCAATCGAAAAACTGCGCAAGCCTTGACGCAGGTGGCACCAGGCGTCGAGATACCAATTGTCCCGGTAATAAATCAATCGCTGCGGCGACACGCAGCGCTCGCTGCTGCTATCGGTCGGGCGGCTGTAGTAGGTCAGGTCGACGCGCTTGCGCGACAGCAAAGCCTGGCATAGGTCCTGGAAGTACTCGCTGCGGTAAGCTTTGGCGGAATGTGGAATAATGCGGATGCGGCGCGCTATCTCATCGGCGCTGTGATCGCCCTCGTCCAGCAGCATGCGGATACGCGAGCGCAGCGGCTCGATATGATTCGACAATACGCCTGGCTGCAGATTGGCGAGCAGTGCATCCATGCTCAACAGCGCCTGAATTTCACTGGTGTTAAACCACAGGCCGGGCAGCTGGAACTGTTCGGCTCCCGCGTCCTGTTGATAACGGTAACCCCGGCGCTCGCGATCCCAGACGATGGGCGCCATGAGCCGGTCGCGCAGATACTCGAGATCGCGTTTAAAGGTGGCCGGCGACACTTCGAGCGCGTCGAGAAACTGCGCCCGGCTAACCACACGCTGGTTGGTCAGCAACTGGTCGATGAGGTGAAAACGTTCGGTGCGGTCCAATGAATACCCTGCCTGAATCTATGGCTCATCTTATGAGCCACTAGGTTTCGCATAATAACACGATCGAGTGCCGGGAGAACACAATGTCACTACTAAACCGATTACTGTACAAACTTTCCGCCTATTGTCGCTGCCGCGTGATCAACGGACCCGACGATCACCCCTATCTCGAACGCTACCATCTGTTGCGATTGCCATTCGGTTACCAGGCGTATCTGCACCGCTTCGTCGCCAGCGATCCGGGCCGCAGCCTGCATAACCACCCCTGGAAATACGCGCTGTCGCTGGTACTGTGCGGCCGCTATCGAGAGACGCGCATGTTGAATGCGCGCAACGGCAACGCCCTGCAGAATCGATGGCTGCGTCCCGGACGCTTGAATTTCATCTCCGGTGAAGTGTTTCATCGGGTCAACCTGCCCGCCAATGCGGAATGCTGGAGCCTCTTTATCCACGCGCCCAAAGCCAAATCCTGGGGCTTTATCCGGCGCCAGGAATACCTCGATCATAATGAAATTGTGACCCAGGCCAGCAATCCCTTGTGGTGGCGGCAAGCCGAGCGTCCGATTAAGTGCCCGCAGATGCGGCTCCCCTGTACGGTATGAATTCAAACCGTTTTTAAAATAGCAAGATTCGGAGGGCCGGCGTATATAATATCGGTTACCTTATAACTCTGTTTAATGACACCGGCTACTCGACGTGAACGCAGCAATCAATCAATCGATGGGGCTTCGGGAATGGATCATGTTAATCACCCTGTCTATTCTTTGGGGTGGTTCATTTTTCTTTGTCGAAGTAGTGGTCACAGAATTACCACCGCTGACTATTGTGCTGCTGCGAGTTGGGCTGGCGGCAATCGCGTTATGGATTATCGCTAGTTTAATCGGGTTACGACCACCGACAAGCGCCCGCATCTGGATCGCGTTTTTAATCATGGGAATGATAAACAACGTGATCCCGTTTTCGTTACTCGTCTGGGGTCAAACCCATATAGCCTCGGGCCTGGCGGCGATTTTAAATGCGACGACCCCGCTTTTCACGGTAATTGTCGCCGGCGTGTTTTTGACCGACGAACACATAACTATTCCCAAGCTGGCCGGTGTTGCATTCGGTTTAATCGGCGTAATACTGATGATCGGACCCGAGGCACTAGATGGGTTCAATAGTAATGTACTGGCGCAACTGGCGGTCCTCGGAACCGCCCTTTCCTACGCCTTTGCCGGAGTTTACGGACGCCGCTTCAAATCCATGGGGCTTAATCCCATCGTGCTCGCCGCGGGCCAGGTGACCGCGTCGTCGTTGATACTGCTGCCCGTGGTTTTTTACTTTGATCAACCGCAAGATCTGACCTTGCCCGGTTTAAACTCCATCGCCGCGATACTCGCGCTCGGCATTTTCTCGACCGCGCTCGCTTATATTCTCTACTTCCGAATTCTCGCCGCGGCGGGTGCCACCAACCTGTTGCTGGTCACCTTCCTGGTCCCGGTGTCGGCGATATTGCTGGGCTCGCTGCTGCTCGGAGAAATACTGCTGCCGATTCATCTGGGCGGCATGGCCTTGATCGGCTGCGGCTTGATCGCAATCGACGGCAGGTTGCTGAAACGGTTTAAACCCGCCAGGGCGCGGGGCGTTTGACAAAATCGGTTTTGCGCACCAAATCTCGCTAAATTCGGCGCTCTGAATAGCTGTTGTCTTAATTCCGAAAACCCCGATAAACGGCAGCATGCAATATCATTGATTTGCGTCAAGTTTTTAGCATGTGATAATGCCACTCGGTTTTAATAATCAAAACGAGACATCATGACCGACAATCCGATATGGCGCTGGATCGACGATACCTTTCTCGATCTCGGGCGCCAGTGCCGCTGGTCATACCTGCCGCCGTTAATGGTTTACCTGGCCGCGGGCGTGCAGGGATTGACCGCAATCGTCGGTACTTTTTTCATCAAGGATTACCTCGATCTTTCGGCCGCCTTTCTCGCCGGCCTGGCCTTCTGGGCGGGAATTCCGTGGGTATTGAAAATGCCGCTCGGGCACCTGGTCGATTTGATTTGGCGCCGCAAGGCGCTGTTGGTTTATATCGGTGCCGGCCTCATTACGCTGAGTATTCTGATCATGTACGGCATCATCGCCCATACACAGGCGATGGCGGAAATCATGAAAGTCGAGGCCTGGTATGTTACCGCGGCTTTGCTGGCACCCACCGGTTACGTGGTGCAGGACGTAGTCGCCGATGCGATGACGGTGGAAGCCGTACCGACCATCGACGAACACGGCAAGGCTTATGCAGACGCCGAAATCAAGGTCATGCATACCACGATGCAAACCCTGGGGCGTTTCGCCATCATCGGCGGACTCGTTGCCGTAGCCGCACTCAACATCACCATGTTCGAAGGCGTCGAAGCCATGACCGAGGAGATGAAGGTAGCGATTTATGCCGACATCTATCTGATGGCGCTGGTGATTCCCTTGATTTCGATTACCGGCGTCATCCTCGGCGGCGTATTGCTGCGCCGGCGCGCGCGGGAATTGCGCGAACAGGGTCAGGATCACGCCAGCGTCGACCAACTGCTGTTCGGACCGGCGCAGGAAACCCGTCCGAACTGGTGGATACTGGGCGGCAGTCTGGTTTTCGCCATCTTTACGCTAACCATGGGCATTAGCGAGGTACCGCTGGCGCAGGAAATTATTTTTATCGGTTCGATGGGCATCGTCCTGTTCTTGATGTATCGGCTGATGCTCGAACTCGACCCGGACTCGCGTTACATGCTGATCGGCACCGCGCTGATCATTTTCGTGTTTCGCGCGACGCCGACCGCCGGCCCCGGCTATGGCTGGTTCGAAATCGATCAGCTCGGCTTCGATCAGCGCTTCCTGTCGGTGCTGTCGCTAATTGCCGGGCTGCTAACCCTGTTCGGTATGGTGGTGTTACGACCGATGATGGCACGGCGTTCGATTGCCTTCGTCATGGTCGTGTTAACCGTCGCCGGCAGTATTCTGTTACTGCCCAACATCGGGTTTTACTACGGCTTGCATCTGTGGACCGCAGCGCTTACCGACGGCGTGGTCGATGCACGGTTTATCGCGGTTATAGACACCGCGGTCGAATCGCCGTTAGGCCAGATCTCGATGATTCCGATGATGGCCTGGATCGCGAAAAACGCGCCGGCCCACCTGAAGGCGACGTTTTTTGCGGTCATGGCTTCATTTACCAACCTGGCCCTGTCCGCCTCCAGCCTCGGCACCAAATACCTTAACCAAATATATCTGGTGACGCGTGAGGTACGCGACCGCGTAACCGACACGGTCACGACTGCGGCCGACTACAGCGAACTGGGTTGGCTGCTGATCACGGTGGGATTGGTCGGATTGCTGGCGCCGTTGTTAACGGTGTGGATCGTTCAGCGGTCCCGCTTACATACCCAGCAATAGCTGATATATACTGGCCCCAACTTCGGATCTGGAGAGAGAATTTCGATGCGCTCGATTGCGATATTGCTGCCGATCAGCCTGTTCGCCACAGCGGCACTGGCGCATCATCCGCTCGGCGGAATGCCAATGGAAACCTTTACGCAGGGTGTTTTATCTGGGATAGGTCATCCCCTGCTGGGCTTCGATCACCTGTTTTTTGTCGCCGCGGTAGGCATTGCGGCAGTTTGCATCCGCCGAGCTTTGAGCGCGCCCCTGGCCTATATCGCGACCATGCTCGCGGGCTGCCTGGTCACCTCGCTGTGGGACGCGGCGCTGGCCAGTGAAATTATGATCGCCTTGTCGTTACTGGTCATGGGATCGATGCTGGTCAGCGGACACCGTTTCGGCAACAAAACCCTAGCGGCCGTTTTTGCCGGATTCGGGCTGTTTCACGGCGCGGCGTTTGGCGCAGCCATGGCCGCCCAGGAAGCCGCTTTCGGGATCGAGATATTAATCGGCTATCTGCTGGGACTCGGGTTTACCCAGTACGCGATCGCAATCGGGATGGGTTCGATATTCGTTGCCCTGTGGAAGACCAACAACTCGGGCGCAATGCAAACCCGCCTGGCGGGCGCGATGGTTGCCGGTGCCGGGCTTTACCTGACGCTGGAACAGATCGAAGCGCCGCTGATCGTTTTTATTAGCGGCTAATCCGAAGCCAGCTCGACCGGCTGCCCGTGTGGCGTCGACAAATAAGCCTGCTCCCAAGCCTCGCGTTTTCCCGTCATCGCCCGCCGGTCGATTTCACTGTTTTGTGCGACTAGCGATTCGAGTGCGCTCAGGGCGCAACGGTAGTAGGTTTCCTGGTTGTCGTCGGCAGCGTCGTCGGCCGCCTGTTTAAGCGCCGCACCGAGCGCATCGGACCAGGCAGCAGCGCTGAACATGCCGCTTTGCACCAGCGTATCGGCAAGCGCCAGAACCTGCGCCTGCCAGGCTTCGTCGAAGGCCGGTTGGCCGTCGACAGCGACCAGCGGTTTTAACGCCCTGTCATCGGTCGCGCTCATCGTCAGGCGCCGCTCAGGTAACTTTCCCAAAGATCGAGATACACCTGGTCCTTGCTGCCGGCGGCTTCGGGCCAGAGGTCGGCTGCGACAAACACGACATTATAACAATGCTGATGAATCTCGGTGCCCTGCGCGGACAGATCTGGGAATACGTGGGCGCCGTTGTAGGCATGGATGGTAGCGTTACGACCGCGCGCGTACTGCGGCAGACGGCTATGGCCGGCGTGGCCATGTTGCGCCGTGATCACCCGCTGACCCACGCTAAACGCCGCTGCCGTTTCGACTTCGCCGTCGAACCGAATCGCGTGCGCGCGGTCTTCCTGCAGCACCTGCTGCAGCGACATCGGCTGCGGCGGATCGGTGCTGTCCGGGGCCGCCGGCGCTTTACCGGCAGCGGCTTCCGCCAGCGTCATCCAACCGGCCTCGATATAGGTAGCAAAATCGGTTTGCGCCCAGGAATCGAAGTATGGCCGCTCGAGGTAGTCGAGCGGCATGATCAATTCGCGGCAATGGCGCCACCAGTCGATAGTTATACCCGGGGCGCGTGCGCATTGCGCGATCCCCCACTCGCGCCCTTCCCATTCGCTGTGGAAAGGCCGATCGTCGTCGCCGACTTCGATCGGTCCGTAACCCTGTTTGCCGCCGAGATCGTGAATGCCGTCCATGCCCGCTACTCCCTGCCGAGTTCGCGATCGGTGCCGATCATCGAATTGCGCGTCACCAGGCCGGCGAGTTCCGCTTCGCTCATGTCATCGGTGCCGGCCGGCCGCTGCGGTATGACCAGGTAGCGCAGCTCGGCCGTGCTGTCCCAGACGCGCACTTCCACATCGGCAGCGATATCGACGCCGAATTCGGCCAGCACGCCGCGCGGATCGCGCACCGCGCGCGCGCGATAAGCCGCGGCCTTGTACCAGGCCGGCGCGATGCCGAGTATCGAAAAGGGGTAACAGGAACAGAGGGTACATACCACGAGGTTGTGCACCGCATCGGTGTTTTCGACTACCTTCAAATGCGCCGTCGCCTTGCCGAGATAACCGAGCTCGTCGATCGCGGCGGGCGCATCGTCGAGCAGGCGCTGCCGGAAAGCGGGGTCGCTCCAGGCCTTCGCGACCACTCTGGCACCGCGCTTGGGGCCTATTTCTTCGCTGTAAGCCTCGACCCAGGCATTGATGGTCTGCGGGTTGACCAAGCCTTTGTCGACCAACAGCGTTTCCAGCGCCTTGACGCGCAAGGCCGACTCCGACGGCAAATGACTATGCAGGTGTTGATGTATCTCGGCAACTTTTTTGGCGTCAAAATCGGGCATTAAATCATCTTTTAAGAGTCCGAAACGGCGAGTTTACTCAATCTGATCTCGAATATCAGCCCCGACGGAAATCTTTCCACCGACATTGGTCGTCATTGCGAAGTGCAACGATTAAACTGCGCGCATGTTAGCCGCAATCAGACGCCCTACCCTGGTTGACGTCGCGAAATTGATTTTCGTCGGCGCGATCTGGGGCGGCGCCTTCCTGTTTATCTCGATCGCGCTGCGCGATTTCGAACCGATCAGCCTCGCCACCTGGCGGGTAACGCTGGGCGCCGCGGTATTAATTGCCGTGGCCTTGCTAATCGGTCAAAAACTGCCCACCGGCAGGCGCAACTGGCGCCTGATATTTATCGTCGGATTCCTCAACAGCGCCGTACCTTTTTTCCTGATTAGCTGGGGTCAGCAATTCATCAGTAGTGCCGAATCCGCGCTGCTGGTAGCGATGGGCACATTTGTCTCGTTACTGTTATCGCACTTCACCAGCGAAGACGAGCGCATTAACCGGCCGCGGGTGATCGGCGTCAGCATCGGCTTCATCGGGGTGATGATCCTGGTTTTCTGGGAGCTGCTCGAATCCGGCACCGGTAACCTGCCCGGCCAGCTTGCGGTGATGGCGGCCGGCTGCAGTTACGCAATCTCTTCGGTAGTCTCGCGCCGCCTGACGCATTTGCCGATGATTTCGACTTCGGCGGTGACCATGGCCAGTGCCTGTTTATATATGATCCCGCTGGCGTTTATGCTCGAAAATCCGCTACCGGCCGATGTCGAAACCGCGTCCGTCATTGCCTTGATTTATCTGGGGGTAGTTGCCACTGCATTCGGGTTTACGCTACGATTTTTTATCATTCGCGCCAACGGCGCGGTATTCATGTCGCAGGTGGGTTATCTGGTGCCGCTGTTCGGCGTGATCTGGAGCGGTCTTTACTTCGCCGATGCGATCAACCTGCAAACCCTGATATCGCTGGGCATGATCCTGCTCGGCATCGCGGTCACCCGCAAGGGTAGCTAGTATTCGTACCCGCATCCCTGCGCCGAATTGGCATCCCCGCATAAGCCTGCGCGGCTTTAGGCCCTCGGGTCCCGGCGAGGACCTTGCAATGACGGCGTGCTCACCAATTGTCATCCCCGCGCAAGCGCACTGCTGTCCGGAATAAATCATAATGCCAACTGTGCTTGATGTATTTGGAAATCGGATTTCCATTTTCGTCGTCGTTTAAGTACTTCGAATTCGAGTCTGGGTCGCTGGAATAGAGTCGATTTGAGTTCCGCCAGCCACAGATAAAAACCGCGTCTCGATCCACAAAGTTGCCGGTATAGATCGGCGATGAGATACGTGATCAATGCCACCAGTATCTGGATTTTGACCGCATTCTCGCTTTGACCGAGAAACTTTTTGATTTTCAGGTTCTGCTTGACCCACTTGAACCAGAGTTCGATCGCCCAACGCTGCTTGTACAGCGCTGCAACTTCTTCAACCGGGACCCCCATCAGGTTGGTTACCAGTACCAGCGGGTCCACATGACCCTCTCGATGCACCACTATTCGCCGCAACGGTTTGACGTAGTTGTTTTTCCGGCCGCCGCCAGGCCATTTGTTTTTAAACTCAATGACCTCATCCGACAGTATATCTCCTTCGGTCGAGCGGCTTTTGAGCACCCTGATCGATGCGTTACGCTTTAACCGGGTCACAAAGAAAGCACCCTCCTGGTCGATTTGATGCCACCAATTGTAATCGCAATATCCCTTATCAAACACATACTTAGCGCCCTTCTCGATTTCAACATTGCGTCCATACTCAATATCGTTCTGGGTCGATGCCGTGATCCGAGCGTCACAAGGCAACTGCTTGTCGGGGGAATACAGCAGGTGAATCTTCAGGCCCGGAATGCGTGACATACTACGGCGTCCACTCATAACCCCGGCCGCGCAGACAGATCGGCGTCGAGTCCAACAGATAGAGCAAGTCCTTTATCTCATTGCGTACTCGCCGATGAGCCCGGCCCATCAGCTGCTGGCAGAATGATTCAAATACCCCGGCATCTCGTTGGCGATTGGCATCCGATAAAGTCGAGCGCTTAATCGGACCGCAGCCCAGGTGATAGTGATGCGCGGAATGACTATTGTAGCTCACCTCCAACTCGCGCAAGCTCCGACAACCGGACAATTGAGCATACATCAGACTGATTAACTGCCCCCAGCTGTCGAAACCCTTGTTATGTTTATCGCTCCGATGCTGTTCAACGCAGCGTTTGAAAGTATTTTTAGGAAGGACTTTCAAAAGTTCGCCAAATCGGGTATTTGTATACATGTTGCAGTGTCCTGAAATTAAGTTGTCGCTTATGGTTTTATTCGTAAAACCCGGGCACTGCAACACTTTCAAATACACCAACTTAATTTATTCCGGACAGCAGTGCGCGCAAGCGGGGATCTTGCAATGACGGCGCTTTAGTAAGATCCCCGCTTGCGCGGGATGACTAGTAAATGCGGGGATGACGCATTGAGGCGCTTACTTCAAAAATCCGGCGTGGAAGTCGAAATGCTCTTCGATGAAGCTCGCGATAAAATGGTAACTGTGATCGTAGCCGGGTTGCAGGCGTATCCTGCAGGGTTGTTCGGCAGCGTCGCAGGCGGTCTGGAAATTGTCCGGCAGCAACTGGCCTTCGTGCAGGAATTCGTCGGCATCGCCCTGGTCGATCAGGATTTCGCCGAACCGGGCGCCGCCCTGTACCAGGCAAGTGGCATCGTAAGCCTCCCAGGTCGTGGCATCGTCGCCGAGATAGGCACCGAAACAACCCTGGCCCCAGCCGCAGTTAACCGGATTCGTAATCGGCGCAAATGCCGACACCGAGCGATAGGCGTCAGGCATCTTGAGCGCACAGATCAGGGCGCCGTGCCCTCCCATCGAATGCCCGGTAATCGATTTAACCCCGGGAATCAGCGGCAGGTTGGCTTCGATCAGGGCGGGTAACTCGCGGGTGACATAGTCGAACATTTGATAATGGGGTCGCCACGGATCTTGGGTCGCATCGACATAGAAACCGGCGGCCTGACCGAGGTCGTAGCGCTCGGGCTCATCGGCAACATCGTCGCCGCGCGGGCTGGTGTCGGGAAACACGATGGCAATCCCGTGCTTGGCGGCAAAGCGCTGGAAACCGCCCTTGGTGCGCGCATTGTCGTCACTGCAGGTCAACCCGGACAGCCAGTATAAGGCTGGAACCTTCTCGGTTTTCGACTTCGGCGGCAGGTAGACCGAGAAAGTCATCTCGCAGTTACAGCTGCCCGAATCGTGCGTATAGCGGTTGAGATAGCCGCCGCTTTCCTTGATGCTTTCGATCTCTTTCATTTTATAATCAGAATAATATGACCGACTTGATGCTCTTACCCTCGTGCATCAAATCAAAGGCGGTATTGATTTCTTCCAACGGCATGCTGTGAGTGACCAGCTTGTCTAACTCGATGGTTCCGTCCATGTACTGGTCGACCAGGCCGGGCAATTCGGTCCGACCCTTGACCCCGCCGAATGCGGTGCCGATCCAGCGCCGTCCGACCACCAGGTTGAAGGGGCGCGTCTTGATTTCCTCACCGGCGCCGGCGACGCCGATGATGGTCGAGGTGCCCCAGCCCATGTGGGTGCATTCGAGCGCGTCGCGCATGACGTTGACATTGCCGATACACTCGAAGGAGTAATCCACACCGCCGCCGGTCATTTCCTGAATATACTCGGGCAGCGAACCGTCGACCTCTTTAGGGTTGACGAAATCGGTAGCGCCGAGCGCCTGCGCCATGGCCCATTTATCCGGGTTGATATCGACCGCCAGGATCCGCTCGGCCTTGGCCATCACCGCGCCCTGGATCGCCGACAGGCCGACCGTGCCCAAACCGAAAACCGCTACCGAGGAGCCGGCCTTGACGCGGGCGGTATTGAGCACCGCGCCAATGCCGGTGGTTACCCCGCAACCGAGCAGGCAGGCCTTGTCGAGCGGCGCCGCCTGGTTAATCTTGGCCAGCGCGATTTCGGGCACCACGGTGTACTCGGCAAAAGTCGAGCAACCCATATAGTGATAGAGTTCCGTACCCTGATGTGTAAACCGGCGCGTGCCGTCCGGCATGAATCCGGTCCACACGGTACCGGCGATCGATTGACACAGATTGGTTTCATCGGAACTACAGAAGGCGCAGCTG
>DS021199.1:444945-449749 GCA_001735895.1 Olavius algarvensis Gamma 3 endosymbiont
TGGCGATATCCCTCCAACACAAATCAGGGGATTGGGAGGTTAAAATGCGTTTCATTCCGTCAAAAAAGACCAGGATACTGGCACTGATCGGATTGCTTGCCGGGATACTGGTTTACAAGTTCGCGGCATCGGCAGGGCCGTCCAACGGTTTCGATCTGTCAAATTCGATTCTGCCGCGCGACCAGATTCTGCATGGCGGCCCGCCGCGTGACGGCATTCCCGCACTGTCCAATCCAAAACTGATCAAACCGCAGGCCGCGGAATATCTCGAAGCGGCCGATCGGGTAGTCGGAGTCACGCTAAAAGGGCAAGCGCGGGCTTATCCGATTGCGATCCTGAACTGGCACGAAATCGTCAACGACAGGATCGGGGACCAGCGATTCGCAGTAACCTACTGCCCCCTTTGCGGCACCGCGGTCGCGTTCGACGCAACCATCGACGGCAAAGCCACCGATTTCGGCGTGTCGGGCCTGCTGTACAACAGCGACGTGCTGCTTTACGACCGCGACACCGAATCTCTCTGGTCGCAAATCCTGAACCAATCGATTGCGGGCCAACGCGTCGGCAAGAAACTGACCGCGATACCCATTAGTCACACCACCTGGCGCGACTGGCTCGACAAACACCCGGATACCCTGGTGTTATCGGACGACACTGGATACTCGCGTGACTATCGGCGCGACCCTTACGCCGGATACGAGGAATCGCGTCACACTTATTTCGCGGTAAACAACCAGGCGCCGGAAAACTATCATCCCAAGGAGATCGTGGTCGGGCTCGCCAGCGGTGGGGTGTACAAAGCTTACCCATTCATCGAGCTCGACAAACAGGGCAAGTCGCGATTCAGCGATACGCTCAACGGCACCCGCTTTAACTTCGACTGGGATTCGGCAAACCGCAGCATCAGCATTACCGACGCGGCCGGTAATCTGGTCGCCGGCATCCAGGGATTCTGGTTTGCCTGGTTTGCATTCCATCCCGATACCCAAGTGTTCAAGGCAGCGGCATCGTAAGTATCCAAACGCTGGATAGCCGGGACCGGATCAAAAAATACCGCCACATATATTGTCTCCGGGTTAATAGCTTATGCTTTTCCCGGCATTTTGCTCTGACTCCCGTGATGCAACCCGACAGGACTAAACTCGAAGCCCCGTCACTTCGCATCAGGATATAAGCCACAAGTTATTCAGCCGGGATTAACCCAAACGCGATAATGTGACAAAATCAGTTTATTTTCCGGATCGTCTTGCTGCGCCTACGATATTTACTGCTTGCGCTTGCGCTTGCCTCAATTCACTCGACTGCGAGCCTCGCCGCGGAAGACTGGAATCTGTGCCGGATACCGAGCTTCACCTTTGTCGCGAGCGAAGATACCGGTGCCGCCGAAACCAGCGTCGAAGCACAGCGCGTCGCCAGCGACGATCGCGAAATCTTACACCTTATCGGTAATGTCAGCCTTACCCGCCAGCAACAGCGAATTAGCGCTGACGACATCGTCATCAATAAAACCACCGAAGCAATTAACGCCAGCGGCGACGTCAGGTTCGAAGACCCCAGTTACCGGCTCTCCAGTCCCGCCATCGAAGTCGATAACCGCAACGATACCGCCATAATCCGACTGCCGGAATTCGAATTACGCGACAATCACGCGCGCGGACAGGCCGATGAAATTCGCAAGCTCGATCAATTCCGCAGTCACTACCGGAATCTGTTGTATACCACCTGCGATCCCGAGGATCGGGACTGGCACCTGCGCGCCGCGGAAATGGCGATCGACTATGAAAGCGGGCGCGGTAACGCCAAACATGCGCGGCTGTTTTTTCAAGGTATTCCGTTTCTATACGTGCCGTACTTCCAGTTCCCGGTAGACAATCGCCGACTCTCCGGTTTGCTGACACCGAGCTATGGCTACAGCGAAACCAACGGCAATAACATCGTTGTTCCAATTTACTGGAATATCGCGCCCAATTTTGACATGACGATTACTCCCGCCTGGTTCAGCGATCGCGGTACCCAGCTTAATACCGAAAACCGCTATCTGTTCGAGTCGCACCAAGGCCAACTGGAACTGTCCCATCTCGACGATGAATTGCGAGACGATACCCGATGGTTTCAGCAATGGCGGCACTACACGAATCTAGGCCAGGGTCTCCGGGCCGACCTGTTGCTGGTTGACACATCGGATGGCGATATATTTGACGATTTCGAAAACATAGCGCCGCAGTACAACAATACTCGACACCTGGAACGTCACCTGCGCCTGCAACGCAGCGGAGAAATCTGGAATAGTCAGCTACTGTGGCAGAATTATCAAACGCTGGACCGCGATACCGCGGTTGCAAGCCGACCCTACAATCGCCTGCCACGTCTGACTCTGGATACTAATCCGCTGCTATGGCGCGGCAACTTGGCGCCGGCAGTGCAGTTGGAGCTGGTCGAATTCGAGCGCGATCAAAGCGTCACCGGCACTCGCAGCAATATTATAACCTCGCTGAACTGGCGGTCTTCGAATAGCTGGTATTTTTTCGAACCCGAGCTGCAGCTCGGTTTCACCGACTATCGACTGGACAATAATTCGGGGCATGACTCGATCACTCGAAGTTTGCCCACCCTCGGTATCGACAGCGGCCTGATCTTCGAACGCCTGGCGGGCACGCGGCAGCAATGGTTGCAAACCTTCGAGCCCCGGCTTTACTTCCTGCATACCCCGTTCGAGGATCAGGCCAATATCCCGGATTTCGATACCTCGCTAAATGCCAGAACCTTCAACAATCTGTTCAAGAACAACCGATTTACCGGCAATGATCGAATCGGCGATGCCAGCCAGGTTACCTTGGGCCTCGCCACCCGAATTTACGACAATGACAGCGGCAATGAATTGCTGCAACTGCGGGTAGGTCAGACCTTCTACCTCAAGGATCGGCGGGTGAGTCTCAGCGGCAGCCCGGATGATGCGCCAAAATCCGACGTCATCACCGAACTCGATATACGGCCCAATTCAAGAACGCGAATCGCAGGGCGACTGGTCTACGAACAGGAAATGGGCGAAATCAGCGAGCGCGATTTATCGATCAATTATGCCAACGCCCGCTTGGCCGCAAACCTGGGCTACTTTTTTAAGGAAGAAGATTTGGAACAGGCGCTGGTTTCGTTGGTCTACCCGGTTAACGAGCGTTGGACCCTGGTGGCTAAAATTCAGCGCTCGCTGAGATTCGAACAACCGGTCGAGAATTTGTTGGGTATTAGCTATGAATCCTGTTGTTGGGGCCTTAAAATATTGGCCGGTCAAAGCGGCGATGAACTCGAAGACTTCGCCGAAACCGACAATAGTATCTATTTTGAACTGACCCTCAAGGGACTAAGCAAGGCAGGCAGAGATATTGATGCGCAACTGCATGAAGCCATACCTGGCTACCGCCCGGCATTCTGATAATCGTTGACAAGCTATGAAATTGATCGGACTAAGTGGAACTCTTCTCGGCAGCCTGCTAATGCTGAACCTGGCCGCGGCGCAGACAACGCTCGACACGATTATTGCAATCGTCGACGAGAGCGTCATCACCCAGCGCGAACTGGCAAACCGCATCCAGTTGATTTCCATCGACCTCAAGCGAAGCCAGCGTAGATTGCCGCCCGACGATGTGCTCGCGCGCCAGGTGTTAGAGGCTCTGATTAGCGATTCGCTACTGTTGCAGGAAGCGGCGCGCCGCGGCGTCAAGATATCAGACAGCCAACTCAACCAGACAATGCAACGCCTCGCGCGCCAGAACAAGATGACTCTATCGGAATTTCGTAAAGCGCTGATCGCCGACGGACTCGACTACGAAAAGTATCGCCAAACCGTGGGCCGCGAAATGACCATCTCTACCTTGCAGCGCCAGTACAGCCAACGCAACGCATCCATCAGCGACGCGGAAGTCGATGAATTTATCGAACAAAGCGGTGGCGACGGGGCCAGCTACGAATATCGTCTGTCACACATATTGATCGCCTTACCGGATGCCGCCACTCCGAATCAGGTTGACCTGGCGCAAAAGACCGCCCTCGAGATCATGTCCAGGCTCGATCAGGGTGACAATTTCGATCAGCTGGCTAATACATTTTCCGCGGGAGATACCGCCTTGCAGGGCGGCGATCTCGGCTGGCGCAAAAAGGCCGAGATTCCAAGCCTGTTTACCGCCCAGGTATTATCGATGGAGCCCGGAGGCCACGCCGGGCCAATTCGCAGCGCCAGCGGTTTTCACGTCGTACATCTGAAACAGCGTCGTGATTTGGAACAGGTCATCAGCCAGCAAGTTCGCAGCCGCCATATTCTGATCAAACCGAACGAACTGGTGTCCGAGGAGGATGCGCAACAGCGGTTGCACGAGTTTCGCGAGCGCATTCTCGCGGGCGAGGATTTTACCCGCCTGGCCCAACTCTACTCGGTCGATTACGCATCGGGCTCCAATGGCGGGGATATCGGCTGGATGGATCCGGGAGCCACCGCCAAAGAGTACCAAACAGTCGCCAATCAGCTAGCAGAGGGTGAGCTCAGCGAACCTTTCCGTAGCCAATTCGGCTGGCACCTGGTAGAAGTAACCGGTCGTCGCAGCGTCGACGAGACCGCCCAAACCAGGCGTCAAAAAATTTACTCTCAATTACTGCAGCAAAAACAACGCGAAGTATTCGATCTCTGGAAGCGTCGCCTCAGGGATGAAGCTTACGTCGTGTTCCCCGATAAACCAGATGCCTGAGGCTGCTATAATAATCGCCAGCGGTGAACCTGCCGGCATCGGCCCGGACATCATCGCGGGGCTTGAAC